>CAWJOL010000001.1:0-1391394 GCA_963844475.1 uncultured Solirubrobacterales bacterium
ATGCGCCGACCGCCCTCGCCGTGCTGAAGGATGCGGTCGAGGATCACGGTGAGGTGACCGACGATGACCGCCGCCGCGCGGCCGAGCTGTCCGGAGTGCCGGAGGCCGCGGTCTACGGCATTTCCACGTTCTACGACGACCTGCTGGTTCGCCGGGTCGTCGCCACGTCCGCGTCTGTACCGGCACCGCGTGCTTCGCCGCGACCGGCGACGAGCATGTGCGTGAGATCGAGCTCGCGCTCGGACTCAAAATGGGCGAACGTGCCGCCGATGGCTCGACATCCTTGGTCGAGACCGTCTGCCTGGGCTTCTGTCACTCCTCCCCCGCCGTGCGTGACGGCGAGACGATCGACGCCGGTCCCGATGTGATCACGCGCGTCGCCGAGGAGGCGACGACGCCGGCGCTGGAACCGGCCTGGCGCAGCCTCCTCGCCGGAGCCGGTACTCACGCAGCCCGGCGACTGGTCGGGGCTCCGGCGCGCGTTGACGGAGCTCGGTCCCGAGGCACTGCTCGAGCAGGTCGGGCAGGCCAAGGTGCGGGGCCGCGGCGGCGCCGGCTTCCCGGCCGGGACGAAGTGGCGGTTCACCAGGCGGCCGCCGACCGCGAGAAGTTCATCGTCGCCAACGGTGACGAGGGCGACCCCGGCTCCTACATCGACAAGTACTGATGGAGCAGAACCCCGAACCGGTTGCTGGAAGGGCTGGCGCTCGCCGGGTTCGCGGTCGGCGCCGGGCACGGGTTCGTGCTGAGCCGGTCGGAGTACCCGCTGTCGAAGCCCATGCTGGACTCGCGATCGAGCAGGCCCACGTCGACGGCTGGCTCGGGACGACATCCTCGGCCAGGGTTCGATTTCGACGTGACCATGGTCGAGGGAGCCGGCTCCTACGTCGTCGGCGAGGAGACGGCCCTGCTGGCGTGCCTGCAGGGCCTGCGCGGCACGGCTCGGCTCGGCCGCCGTTCCCGGCCGAGCGCGGGGTGTACAACCGCCCGACGGTCGTCAACAACGTCGAGACGCTGTGCAACATGGGTTTCATCGCCAAGCACGGGCCGACGCGTACGCGGCCCTCAGCCCGGACACGAGACCAACGGCTCGAAGCTGATGTGCTTCAACGAGCGGTTCGTCAACCCGACGGTCTACGAGGTCCCATTCGGGATGTCGATGCGCGAACTGTGCGAGCACGTCGCCGGCGGCCTCAAGGACGGCCGAGCATCAAGGCGGTCCAGCTCGGCGGCCCGCTCGGCGGGATCCTCCCCGCCTCCCAGCTCGACACCCCGTTCGACTTCGACGCGCTGGCGGCCGAGGGCTGCATGGTTGGCCACGGGAGCATCCTCGCCTTCGACGATCACGCGGACATGCGCGAGGTGGCACGGCACCTCCTGCGATTCGGTGCGCACGAGAGCTGTGGCAAGTGCTTCCCCTGCCGAATCGGGCTCAAGCGCGCGTACGACAGTTCGCCGCCGACCGCCGGTCGATAGGGCACGGTTCGAAGAGCTGCTCGAGGCGCTCGAGGTCGGGCCTGTGCGCCACGGAGGCGGCATCCCAGCGCCGATGCGCTCGCTGCTGCGCCACTTCGCCGAGGAGCTGGGAATCGGGACATGACGGCAGGTCACCGTCGACGGAGGAGCTGGAGATCGACAACGGCACGACGATCCTCGAGGCGGTCAAGCTCGCCGGCGCGTGGATGCCGACGCTGTGCTTCGACGAGCGCCAAGCTCCGTTCGGAGCCTGCCGCGTCTGCATGGTGGGGTCGAGGGCGCGCCCAAGCCGCTGCCCGCGTGCACGACGCCATGCCGTGACGGGATGGAGATATACACTCACGATGAGACCGCGCGGCGTGTCGCGACGGCGGTCGTGGAGCTGGTGCTCTCCGAACTGCCGACCGCGCCCGAGCCCCACACCGAGCTCGGGCAGGTGGCGGCTCGGCTGGAGATCAGCAGCCGCGATGGCCCGGGCCACGCACGAGCTCGGGCAAGACTTCCGCCATCCCTACCTGGCCTTCCAGCACGAGCTCTGCATCTGCTGCGGCCGATGCGTCCGCGCCTGCGACGAGGTCCAGGGCGCGTTCGCGCTGACCGCCACCGGCCGCGGCTTTGCAGTCGAACATCACCGCCGGCCTCGACGCCGGGTTCGAGGACTCCAGCTGCGTGTCGTGCGGCGCCTGCGCCGACACCTGCCCACCGACGCCATAACCGAAATACGTTGCTCGACGGCGTCGTGCCCGACCGGCCGCCGCGACCAGAGATCGCGGGCCCGCACGACGGCCGTTAGCATCCGAGTGAGAGGCAACCGAGGGAGTAAAGACGATGAGCACGATCGACGCAGACCGGTTTGACAAGACCGTCACCACGACCTGCGGCTACTGCGGCGTCGGCTGCCGCCTCGAGGCGCACGCCCGCAGGGGCGGATCGTCTCGATCTCGCCCGCCGACGACGGTCCCGCCAACGAGGGCCACACCTGCCTCAAGGGACGTTTCGCGCATCAGTTCACGCGCTCACGCGACCGGCTGACCTCGCCGCTGATCCGTGAGCACGGCGAACTGCGCGTCGCCAGCTGGGACGAGGCGCTGCAGCGGATCGTCTCCGAGCTGACGCGGATCAAGGACCAGTACGGCCCCGACGCGATCGCCGGCCTCGCCTCCAGCCGCGCCACCAACGAGGACTGCTACGCGATGCAGCGGCTGATCCGAGCCGCAATCGGTACCAACAACATCGACAACTGCTCACGCGTCTGCCACTCGCCCACCTCGTTTGCGATGCGCAAGTCGTTCGGACTGTCGGGCGCGACCGGCTCGTTCTCAGACATCGACCACGCCGACGTCGCGGTGCTGATCGGTGTCAACCCGACCAGGGTCACCCGGTCGTCGGCGCCCGGATCAAGCAGGCGGCGCTGGAGGGCTGCAAGCTGGTCACGATCGATCCGCGCCGGATCGAGCTGGCCGACTACGGGGTGATGCACCTGTCCCCGCGGCCGGGCACGAACGCCGCGGTCGTGCTGGGCTTGTGCCACGTCGTCCGTCGTGACGGCATCACCGACGCTACGTTCATCGCCGAGCGGACCGAGGGCTACGAGCCGCTCGAGGAACTGCTGGACCGTACACGCCGAGGCGGTCGAGGAGATCTCGGGGATCCCGGCCGCCGAGCTCGAGCAGGCCGCGCACCTCTACGGCGAGGCCGGCGACCGGCTGCCTGCTGTGGGGCCTGGGCGTGACCGAGCACAAGTACGGCTCCGAGGTCGTCCAGCTGCTCTGCAACCTGGCGATGATGACCGGCAAGGTCGGCAAGCGCGGTTCGGCGCTGCTGCCGCTGCGCGGCCAGAACAACGTCCAGGGGTCGTCGGACATGGGCGCGCTGCCCGACACCTACACGGCCTATCGCCGCGTCGACGACGAGGAGACCGCGCAGCTGTTCGAGCAGGCCTGGGGCGTCGAGCTGTCGCGCAAGGTCGGCTACAAGATCCCGGAGATGTTCGACGCCGCGGTCGCCGGCGAGCTGAAGGCGATGTACGTGTTCGGCGAGGACATCGCGCAGACCGACCCCGACACCGCGCACGTCCAGCATGCGCTCGAAAGCCTCGAGTTCATGGTCTGCCAGGAGATCTTCGAGAACGAGACGACCAAGTACGCCGACGTCGTGCTGCCGGCGTCGGCGTTCCTCGAGAAATGCGGGACATTCGTCAACGCCGAGCGGCGCTTCCAGCTCGTCGAGGCGGCGATCGACCCGCCCGGCGGCGCGAAGACCGACTTCGACATCATCACCACGGTCAGCCGGATGCTCGGTCACGAGATGGGCTGGACGACGCCGTGGGACGCGCTCGACGAGGTCGCGCGCCTGACCCCGCACTACGCCGGAGTCAGCTACGAGCGGCTCGGTCGCACCGGCCTGCAGTGGCCGGTCAACCCCGACGGCTCAGACTCTCCACCCTCTATGACGCAATACTTCGATCGGCCCGGTGGAAAGGGCGCGTTCGCGGCGCTCCCCTACAAGGCACCGGGCGACGCGCCCGATCGCGAGTTCCCGCTGGTGCTCGTCACCGGCCGGTGCTGCAGCACTACAACGCCGGCACGATGACGCGCCGAACGGGCAACGCCGACCTGGTCGACCGCGACTGGCTGGAGATCCACCCCGACGACGCCGAGCGCCTGTGGATCTCCGAGGGCGACAAGGTCTCGATCCGCAGCCGTGTCGGGCGACCGAGCTCGACGCGAAGATCACCGACCGGATCGAGCGCGGGCACGTGTTCACGACGTTCCACTTCCCCGAGACGCGGACCAACCTGCTGATCGGCCAGTCCGCCGACGTCAACACGTCGTGCCCCGAGTACAAGGTGGTCGCAGTCGACGTGCGGCCGATCGCCGAACAGCCGGCATTCACGCCGCAGCTCACCGCCGTCTCCTGATCGTCGAGGCCGCACGACAGCTGGTCCGTCGCCGACGCGGCGCGGCCGCCCCACGCACCGCAAACCGGGCGAGCTGCTTCTCGCGGCCGTTTCTGGTTACATCGCCGAGCGGCCCCGGAGTCGAGCCGTCGAACCACGTTAGGAGACCTTGTGTCAGCGCTCATCACACCCCGCCTGCTGGCGCCGATCCTCGCGGTCGCCGCGTGCTTCGCGCTCGCCGGGCCGATCGTCGCACCGCCTCGGCCAGCGACAACTCGATCATCCAGGTCGTGAATCACTGGAGCCCGATCGTCCAGCGCGACGAGCACAAGATCGCAAAGTCCGAGCAGGCCTTCAAGAAGAACCGTCAGGCTGCACCGGTGGTCGCCAGCCTGCACGACGAGGTCTCCGATCTGCACTCGTTCGTCTCAGCGCTCAAGGCGCAATCGGCGTCGAGCGCAACGGGCGGTAAGGGTCGCGACGACGTCGCCGCCGGCTCGACGCTGATCGCCAACTCGTATGCGAGCTTCGCCTCGGAGCTCAAGAAGGCCGGCTCCAAGGGCCTGTCCCAGGCTCAGATCAACGCCAACCGAAGGTCGCTCTGGCAGGCCACAAGAAGATCGTCACCGGCATCACGCTGCTGCAGAAGATCTCGTAATCGTCGGCCCGGGCCGCCCGTCGAGCAGGGCCAGCTTCGCCGCGCGTGAGAGGCGCTTGATCCGCGCCTCCTCGCGCCGGGCGGCGGTGCGGCTGTTCATCGAGAGTGCCAACTCCAGTACGACGGGCAGTCGACTCGCCGTGTAGCGGCTCGCGGTGCCGGCCCGGTGGCGGGCCACCCGGCGTTCCAGGTCGGTCGTCCATCCCGTGTACAGCGAGCCGTCGACGCAGCGCAACAGGTAGACCCAGGCCTCCGCGTCCGCGGTATCTGCCCCCATCACCGATGCTTCTGGCCGAGGTCGCCGATCCTGCCTGCGCCACCTCGACGGCGGTCAACGCGACGAGCGCCGCGGCGCAGAGCAACAGCACCGTGGCGCTCGTCAGCCGCTCGAGCTCGGCCAAGACGATCGGCGCGGCGAAACCGACGTACGTCAGCGCGTAGAACACCGCGGTCAGCGACGCCAGATCCTCCCCGGATGCGAGCCGCTGGATCTCCAGCAGGCCCGACACCAGGCACAGGCCGTACCCACATCCGAGCAGGATCGCGGCGGGGACCACCAGCGGCCAGCTGTGGCTGGAGCCGGCCAGAGCTCCGAGCAGCACCCCAACGGTCACCGCCGACAGTCCGGCGAGCGTCCCGCGGACGTCGTCGACCGCATCCAACCGCCGCGCGAGCGGCTGGATCGAGACCCCGAACGCCAGGGTCAAACCCGCGATCAGCGCAGCGAATCCGACCTCGAACGAGCCGGTCTGGTGCGAGACGAGGCCTGGCAGCACCGCGAACGAGATCGCGGGCGCGGCGAACACCCAGGGCGCGGCCGGCGCCACGATCCGCCGGAAGCGGACGTGCCCGGCCGACGGCACGCGCAGGATCGTGCGCAGCGCCGGCAGCCGCTGGCGGTTCGTGATCGTCTCCGGCGTGCCGATCAGCAACGGCAACGTCACCGCCATCACGATCAGATGCGGGCAGATAGGCGAAAACCAGCGGGTCGGGAGCCCACTGGGCGACCAGCCCCGCGACGAGCGCCCCCAGTCCGAAACCCGCCGACAACGCGATCGCCGCCCGCCGCGCGCCGGCCTGCTCGCCGGCGAGCTCGTCATACGGTCGCCACGGACAGTTCCTTGATCTGCGCGGTCCCGGCCGCGAACGCGGCGCCGCTGCCGATGCCCGCCAGGAACCGCCCGAGCGTAGAGCAACGACACCGCGTGCTCGCCGGCGATCAGCGCCGACCGTCGCCAGCACCGACAACAGGCCGGCCCCCGCGACGATCGCGCGACGTCCACGCGCGTCGGAGATCGGTCCGAGGACGAGCAGCGCCGGGATCAGCCCCAGCGCGTACACGCCGAACAACGCGTCCGCGGTGTTCTGGGAGATGCCGGCGTGCAGTCGGTAGGCGAGCAGCAGCGACGAGAACTGGTTCGCCCCCCAGGCGACGCCGAACATCACGCCGGCGACACGCAGCCACGGCGGCAGCCTGCGCGCGATCGGAGAGCGTGGACGCACCGGGCGAGCCTGCCAGAGACGCGTAACCGCAGGCCGCACCCAGAGTACGGTTTACATGACCCGTGCCGAGCGCATCGCCAACCTGACCGGCGTCGTGCTGCCGTTCGTCGGCGTGATCGCCGCGATCGTGCTGCTGTGGAACCGCGCGGTCGACCTGACCGACATCGCGATCCTCGTCGTCTCCTACCTGGTGACCGCGATCGGCGTGACCGTCGGATTCCATCGTCTGTTGACCCATCGAGCGTTCGCCACCTACCCGTGGCTGGAGCGACGTTCGCGGTGATGGGCTCGCTGTCGGTGCAGGGCTCGGTGATGGATTGGGTCGCCGACCATCGCAAACATCACGCGCACACCGACGTCGAGGGCGACCCGCACAGCCCCCACGTCGGCCACGGCTCAGGCCTGGCGGGCCTCTGGCACGCGCACACCGGCTGGCTGATGGAGACGCAAGGGCAGGCCGACTGGCGCAAGTACGCCCGTGACCTCTATGACGACCCGGCGATGCGCTCGATCGGCCGGAGCTTTCCGCTGCTGGCGTTCGTCTCGCTGGCGCTGCCGACGCTCGCCGGGTGGGCGCTGCACGGCTTCACCGTGTCCGGCGCGCTGCAGGGCCTGGTCTGGGGCGGGCTGGTCCGGATCTTCCTCGTGCACCACGTGACCTGGTCGGTCAATTCGATCTGCCACTTCTTCGGCACCCGGCGGTTCGAGATCGACGACCGCTCGACCAACGTCGCCTGGCTGTCGCTGCTGTCGCTGGGCGAGTCCTGGCACCACAACCACCATGCGTTCCCGCGCTCGGCGATGCACGGCCTGCGTCGCTGGGAGGTCGATCCGTCGGCCTGGATCATCGGCGGGCTCGAGCGCGTCGACCTGGCGTGGAACGTGATCCGCATCTCGCCCGAGCGCCAGCACGCCAAGGCAGCGGTCGCGGTCCCCAGCTCCTGACGCCGTAGAGTTCGCGGCGTCCCGATGGGTGCCGCTTCAGGATCAGGATCGACGGGAGGACCGCTGCGCGGGCGAATCCGCCGCGTGCAGCAGCGGCGTGAGATGCTGGCCCCGGACGCCAAGGTCAGCTTCGCCGTCGAGCGAGAGGCCGCCGGAATCGACGATGTCCTGCGGTCGCTCGACGAGGACCTGATCGGCCTGCAACCGGTCAAGGACCGGATCGGCGAGATCGCCTCACTGCTGCTCGTCGACCGCGTCCGACAGCGCTTCGGTCTGCAGGCGCCGCGTCCGAGCCTGCACATGTGCTTCACGGGCTCGCCGGGAACCGGCAAGACGACCGTCGGCCTGCGGATGGCCGAGCTGCTCAAGCGGCTCGGCTACCTCGACGAGGGCCAGTTGGTGTCGGTCATGCGCGACGAGCTCGTCGGCCAGTTCGTCGGCCAGACGGCGCCGATGACACACAAGGCGATGAAGCGCGCGATCGGCGGCGTGCTGTTCATCGACGAGGCCTACCACCTGTACCGCGACGGGAGCGGCAAGGACTACGGCCAGGAGGCGATCGAGGTGATGATGCAGGTGATGGAGAACCAGCGCGACCAGCTGGTGGTGATCTTCGCCGGCTATCCCGATCGGATGGAGGCGTTCCTGGAATCCAACCCAGGGCTGCGCTCGCGGATCGCGTTCCACCTGCACTTCGCCGACTACACCGTGCCCGAGCTCGACGCGATCGGCCGTCTGATGATGCGCCAGTCGGGCTACTACCTGTCAGATGACGCGACGGCGGCGTTCCATCGCTATCTCGACGCCCATCGTCAGGATCCGCGCTTCGCCAACGGCCGGACAGTCCGCAACGCGTTGGAGGCGGCCCGCTTCAAGCACGCCGCCCGTCTGACCGGCGAGACCGACCGTGAATGGAGCCGTGACGAACTGATGCGGATCGATGCCGAGGATCTCGTGATCGCGGGACTGGACTCGGCCGAGGTCGCCCGCGACGCGACGACGATCCCCCTGGAACGCGCGACGTCGCGCTGACGTGGGCAGCCTCACCTGATTCAGACGATGACGACCGCGGGGCCAGTCTCGACCATCGCTCGATGGCTTCATCGTCGACCACGCGGCTTGACGTGCTGGTCGTCGGTGCGGGACCTGCGGGTGTGGTCGCGTCGCTGCGGGCGGCTCGGCTCGGCGCACGCACGGCGCTGATCACCCGCGACGAGTTCGGTGGCATGGCGGCCAACGACGGGCCTGTCCCGGTACGGACACTCGCTCAGGCCGCACGCCTGATTCGCGAGGCAAGGCAGCTATCGCGTTATGGAATCGACGCGGTCGAGCCGTCCCTGGACTACGTCCGGCTGCTGGCTCGTGTCGATCAGGTGACCGAGGACGTGCGCCGGCACTCGTTGCTGCGCGACGATCTCGATGGCGCCGGCGTGGCGATCCACGAGCGGTCTGGCACGGCACGGTTCGTCGACCCGCACACGGTCGAGAGCGACAGCGCGCCGCCACTGGTGGCCGACAAGGTGATCGTCTGTACCGGCGGGACCTCGCGGCGCCTGCCGGTTCCTGGCTTCGATCTGACCGCGACGCACAGCGACGCCTGGCACCTTTCCGAGGTTAGCAGGCCGATAGCCAGCAGAGTCTGGAACCCCAGCACGGCCCAGTAACGCATCCACCACATCCCCGCCGCGCACATCAGCATCAGCCCGGAGAAGACGAGGATCTCGCCCAGGTGTGGCTGCTGGCCGCCGACGTGCGGCTTGGCGCCGCCGATGAACAGGCCGAGGTTGACCACGGAAAGGACCGTGGCGATCGCGACGCTGACCAAGATCGGCCAGGGACGCTCACCCGGCGCCAGCGGAGTGAGGGCCGCACGTACCGCCGCATTGCGCTCCTCGGAGCGGCTGGGCGCTTTGGCGCCGCCAGGCGTGTGCGCGGGGACGCTCGCCTTGGCTGCCCGGGGCGGCTTGGTCGTGACCCCCACGGAGGCCGCGGGGCGCTCGCGGCGCCCGCGCTTGCGGCTACGTTGCCCCAACGCCTGCTCCCGTCTGCTCGGCGGCTTGGGGCTCGGGGCCCGTCATGGCGTGCAGCAGCAGCCGCGCAGCCACGGCGGGGTCCTCGGCCTGAGTGATTGCCCGCACGACCGCCACCCGCCCGGCTCCCGCGGAGCGGACCTGTCCGACGTTACCCGGCGCGATCCCGCCGATGGCGAAGAACGGCATCCGGGCCTGAGCGGCGGCGTATCGAACGAGCTCGAGCCCGACGGCCGCGCGGCCGGGCTTGGTCGGAGTGGCGTGGACGGGGCCGACCCCGATGTAGTCGACCGCGAGCGCGGCGGCTGCGTCGACCTGAGCCGGACTGTGCGTGGAGAGTCCCACGAGGCGATTCTCGCCGACCAGCGCGCGCGCCTGTGCGACCGGAATGTCGTCCTGCCCCACGTGAACCCCGTCCGCCGCCGCCGCCGGCACCAGATCCGGGCGGTCGTTGAGGATGAACAGCGCACCGTGGGCCGAGCAGGCGCGCGCCACGCGGCGGCTCGCGTCCAGGATCTGCTCATCCGAGGCTTCCTTGCACCGCAGCTGGATGATCTGAACTCCGGCCCCGAGCACAGCGTCCAGAAAGGGATCGGACGGGTTTTCACAGACCAGGTACAGCCGGGCGCCGTGGAGGCGCTGCAGAGGAGTGTCCACGGCGTCCAGTGTGGCAGGGAAGCCGCGCTAGCATTGCATCAACGGGAGCCTCACCCATGGGCTGAGAGGGCGGATGTGGATCCGCCGACCGTATGAACCTGACCCGGGTAATGCCGGCGCAGGGAGGAGCTTCTTGGAGCAGGAACATCGAGCATCAGCTGACGTGGTGATCGTCGGCGGCGGCGTCATCGGGCTCGCGGTCGCGTGGCGTGCCGCGGCGCGCGGCCTGCGCGTGAGCTTGATCGAGCGCGCGACCGTGGGGGGCGGGACCTCGCATCTGGCCGCTGGGATGCTCGCGCCGATCTCCGAGGCCGATCCATCCGAGCAGCCGCAGCTGGCGCTGGGGGTCGCCGCCTCCCGCGCCTACCCGCCCTTCGTGACCGAACTCGCCGCCGCATCGCCGCTCGATCCTGGCTACCTCACCTGCGGGACGATCATCGCCGCCCGTGACCGCGACGAGGCCGAGGCGATCACGCGGGCGCTCGAGTTGCGGGTATCGCTGGGCCTGTCGGCGCGGCGGTTGCGTGCGAGCGAGGCACGGGCGCTCGAGCCGGCGCTTGCACCGACGCTGCGCTTGGCGCTCGAGTTCCCCGACGATCACGTGATCGACCCGCGCGCGCTGATCGCGGCATTGGCCGACGCCGCCCGACGCGCCGGGGCAGAGATCCGAGAGCGGACGCCGGTCGCTGAGGTGATGTGCGGCCCCGACCGGGTTCGCGGCGTCCGCCTGCTCGACGGCGGATCAGTCGCCGCGGAGCAGGTCGTGGTCGCCGCGGGCGTGTGGTCCGGCGATCTGAGCGGCCTGCCCGACGACGCCCGGATGCCCCTGCATCCGGTCAAGGGGCAGATCCTGCGCCTTCACGATCCGGCCGGCCCGGGCCTCCTAAGCCACGTGCTGCGCATGGACGGTGGTTATGTCGTGCCCCGCGGCGACGGCCGGTATGTGATCGGCGCGACCGTGGAGGAGCGCGGGTTCGACGCCACGGTGACCGCGGGTGCGCTGTACGGGCTGCTGCAGAACGCATCGGAGCTGTTGCCCGGTATCAGCGAGCTCGTGGTCGACGAGTTCTCGGCCGGGTTCCGTCCGCGGACCCCGGACAACGCGCCGATCATCGGCCGCGGCTCGCCGGCCGGTCTGCACTGGGCCACCGGGCACTACCGCAACGGGATTCTGCTGGCCCCGATCACCGCGGAGATCGTGGTGGCCGAGCTCCTCGACGAGCCGATCGATCAACGCCTTGAGCTGGCGTCGTTCTCCCCGCGTCGGTTTGCCAAGACGCTGGAGGTGACCCGATGATCATCCGGCTCAACGGGAGCGAGCACGAGGTGCCGGTGGATGCCACAGTGGCCGGCGTGGTCGCCGCGCTTCAGGACAACGCCAATGGCCGCGGCGTCGCGGTGGCGGTCGGTGGGGAGGTCGTACCCCGGGCCGACTGGAGCCAGACGCGGTTGGCCGAGGGCGCGCAGGTCGAGGTCGTCTCAGCGGTCCAGGGGGGCTAGCGCGATGGCGGTCGACTCGCTTCAGATCGCTGGTCGCACACTCGGCTCACGCCTGATCATGGGGACCGGCGGCTTCACCAACCACGAGGTCCTCGCCCGCGCGCTGGCCGCCTCGGAGACCGCGATGTGCACCGTCGCGCTGCGCCGACTTGACCCAGCGGCGCGAGGCTCGATCCTGGAGGTGCTTGACGCGGCCGGCGTCCAGGTGTTGCCCAACACCGCCGGCTGCTTCACCGCGCGGGACGCGATCCTCACCGCCCAGCTGGCTCGAGACGCGTTCTCCACCGACTGGATCAAGCTCGAGGTGATCGGTGATGATCGCACCCTGCTGCCCGACGCAGTCGAGCTCGTGGCCGCGGCCGAGGCGCTCGTCGACGATGGATTCGTGGTCCTTCCCTACACCACCGACGACCCGGTCCTCGCCCGGCGACTGGAAGACGTAGGCTGCGCGGCCGTGATGCCCCTCGGGTCCCCGATCGGAAGCGGGATGGGAATCTGCAATCCGTACAACATCTCGATCATCGTCGACCAGGCCCAGGTTCCCGTGGTCCTCGACGCCGGCGTCGGGACCGCATCCGACGCGGCGCTGGCGATGGAGCTCGGGTGTGACGCCGTGCTCTGCGCGAGCGCGATCTCGCGCGCTCACGATCCGCCCGCGATGGCCCGGGCCGTGCGCCTAGCCGTGCAGGCCGGCGTGCTCGCTCGCGGCGCGGGGCGGATCCCGCGCCGGCGCTACGCCGAGGCCTCGACGCCGTCGGAGGGTCTGCCCGTTTTCGATCTGCCGACCGGCCCGGCGTGAACGTCGACGAGCTGTTCGATGGCTGGGACGCCGCCTGGTCCGGGCGCGATTTGGCCGCTTTCGCCGAGGTGTGCTCCGAGGATGTGCACTACGAGGACCCGCTGACCGCCGAGCCGCTCGAGGGCCTCGACGAGCTCGGCGCGCACGCTGAACGGCTGTGGGCGGGCTTCCCGGACGCGCGCCTGGAGAAGACTGGAGTGCGGCTGAGCGACGGCCGGTTCGCCGCGGCGCCCAGCAAGCTGCTGGCCACGCACAAGGGCACGCTCGAGGGCCTGCCCGCGACCAACCGCTTCATCGTTGTCCACTGCGTCTTCTACTGCGAGCTGGAGCACGAGCGCCTCCTGCGCGTCCGGGCGTTCTTCGATCTCTACGACGCCGCCACCCAGCTCGGCGTGCTGCCCGCTCGCGGGACGATGGGTGAGAAGGCGCTGCTGGTGCTGCGAGGGTTTGGGCTGCGGGCCGGGCGGTAGGTCGGCCCGGCGCCGCGCCGCTGGCCGAAATCGTCCGGTCGTTGGCATTGCGGCCAAGTGCGGGCGCGGCCATGATGGCACCATGAGTAGATCCCGCCGCGTCGTGATGGTGGCTTTTGCGGACGTGCAGGCCCTGGACGTCACCGGTCCCACCGAGGTGCTGTCACTGGCCGAGCGCCAGCATCCGGGGGCGTACAAGGTCGAGCTCGTGACCACGTCCGGGGCGCCGTTTCGCACCTCGAGCGGGCTACAGCTCACCCCTGACGCCGCTGTCCGGTCCTGCCGCGGACCAATCGACACGCTCCTGGTGGCCGGCGGGCGGGGGGTCCGAGCGGCCGCTGCCGACGAGCACATGATCTCCTGGCTGCGCTCGGCTGCCCCACGGTCGCGGCGCGTCGGGTCGGTGTGCACCGGCGCGTTTCTCCTGGCTCGGGCGGGGCTGCTCGCCGGCCGCCGCGCGACCACGCACTGGACGGCCTGCGCCGCGTTGGCCCGGACCTACCCCACGGTTGAGGTCGAGCCGGACCCGATCTTCGTCCGTGACGGCAATGTCTATACCTCGGCGGGCGTGACGGCCGGAATCGACCTGACGCTCGCCCTGGTGGAGGAGGACCTGGGCGCACCCGCAGCGCTCGCGGTGGCTCGTGAGCTGGTGCTGTTCATCCGTCGGCCGGGTGGCCAGGCGCAGTTCAGCGCAGGATTGGCCGGGCCGGCTGCGCAGCGGCCTTCGCTGCGCAGCCTGCAGGACTGGGTCGCTGACCATCTCGACGCCGATCTCTCGGTGGCCGCTCTGGCCGAGCGGTCCTTCATGAGCCAGCGCAACTTCGCGCGGGTGTTCACCGTCGAGGTCGGCATGACTCCGGGGGCCTACATCGAATCGCTGCGTCTCGAGCGCGCCCGCGGGCTGCTCGAGAGCACCGACGCCCAACTCGAGGAGGTCGCCGCGCGCTGTGGGTTCGGCACCGTCGAGACCCTGCGGCGGACATTCGGGCGCCGGCTCAAGGTCAGCCCGAGCGACTACCGCAGGCGCTTTGCCACCCCCCCGGCCAAGAACGTGATCCCGATCAGGAGCCAAGCCCAGTGAACATCGCCATCCCCATCTTTGACCGGCTGACCGCGCTCGATGCCGTCGGGCCCTATGAGGTGCTCTCGCGCCTGCCCGGGGCGACCGTTCACTTCGTCGCCGCCGAGCCCGGGCCCAAGCGGACCGAGAACGCGATGCTCGCGCTGGTCGCCGATCGTTCCCTGGACGAGCTGGTGGACCCGGAGGTCGTAATCGTCCCGGGCGGCTACGGCACGAGAGCGCTGATGGCGGACGAGGCGATGCTGTCCTGGCTGCGCCAGGTCCACGCGACGTCCCTGTGGACGACGTCGGTCTGCACGGGCTCTTTGCTCCTCGCCGCCGCAGGGATTCTGGACGGCCTCGAGGCCACCACCCACTGGCTCGCTCTCGATGCGCTCGAGCGCTTCGGCGCGATCCCAGTCAGTCGCCGAGTGGTCGAGCAGGGCAAGGTGATCACCGCCGCCGGCGTGTCATCCGGGATCGACATGGCTCTCAGGCTCGCTGCGCACATCGCCGGGGACGAACTGGCGCAGGCGATCCAACTCGGCATCGAATACGACCCACAGCCGCCCTTTGACAGCGGTTCCACCGCCACCGCATCGCCGGACACGGTCGCGTTCGTGCGTGAGCACGCCGGTCAGCTCGCGTGATCCGGGCCAGGATCGCTCAGCACCACCACCACCGGTGCGTGATCTGACAGACGGCCGCGCTCCAGGACCTCGGCCGGCCCTGCGGCGATCAGGCCCCGAGCGAATACCAGGTCGACATCATGGCCGCCCGCGAATGCGAACCCTTCTTCGGCCAGCGACAGCTTCCGCACGTTGAAGTCGCCGCCGAGCACCGCCGGTGAGCTGTCGCCCCAGCGCCTGAGCATGTGTGCGGCCCGGCGCGCTTCGGCCACCGCGGCAGCTTCGTTGTGGACAGTGGCGTGGAGGTTCCCCACCCAAACTCCGGATTGCAGCCGCGCGGCCTGCAGGGAACGGCGCTCGGGCCAGGTCCGCAGCCGAAGCGTCCGGTGCTCCTCGATGCGCTGTCCCCGGACCAGCATCGCGTTCGCGCCGCCGCCGTTCGACTTGATCAGATCAGGCCAGCGGACCGCGATCGCCCGCCGCAGAGGCAGCAGGGAGTTGCGGGAGGTCAACACCATCATCGCGTCCGCGCGCAGCCGCTGGCCGAGCAGGGCAGGCCACCACGGAGGCACCTCCTGAAGCAGCGCCACATCCCAGGACCAGCGTTCGAGCGCGCCGGCGAACTCGTCCAGTAGCTCGTGGCCGGCGGAGGGCACCGCGCGGCCGTGGAGAAGGTTCCAGGTCAGGACCCGCAGGGACATCAAACCCAACGTACACTCCCCGCCCCACCATGACGCGCCACTTCCTCACCGGCCAAGAACTGGGCCCCGACGAGCTCCACTCGCTGATCGCACGCGCGCTCGAGCTGAAGCACCACCCGCACGGCTCCGACGTGCTCGCCCGTAAGACGGTGGCGCTGATCTTCCAGAAGCCCTCGACCCGCACGCGGGTGTCGTTCGAGACCGGAGTCGTCGAGCTGGGCGGGCACCCGATGGTGCTGCGGACCGATGACACTCAGCTGACCCGTGGCGAGTCGCTGCGCGACACCGCCTACGTGCTGTCCCGCCACGTCGCCGCGATCGGCATCCGCACGGGACCGGACGAGCTGGCCGAGGAGCTGGCCGAACACGCGAGCGTTCCGGTGATCAACATGCTGACCGCCAACCACCACCCCGTGCAGGCTCTGGCCGACCTGCTGACGCTGCTCGAGACGTTCGGCCGGCTCGAGGGGCTGACCCTCGCCTACGTGGGGGACGGCAACAACGTCGCGCGGTCTCTGGCCATCCTCGGCGCCACCGCCGGGGTGAAGGTGAGGATCGCCTCCCCGCCGGGGTACGAGCTCGAGCCGGTGGCCGGCGCCGAGCTGATGACCGATCCCCGCGAGGCGGTGCGCGGCGCCGACGCGGTCTACACCGACGTCTGGGTCAGCATGAGCGACGATCCGGAGTCCGCGCGACACCGGCGCGACGCGCTGACCCCGTACCGAATCGACGATGCCCTCCTGGACCTGGCCGGCCCGCAGGCGATCGCGCTGCACTGCCTGCCGGCACACCCGGGGGAGGAGATCACCGCCGAGGTGCTCTACGGTCAGCGTCAGCGGATCTGGGACCAGGCGGAGAACCGTCGCCACGCGCAGAAGGCCCTGCTCGAGCTGCTGACCGCGCCGCGGCTGCAGCCAGCGGCCAGCTCCCGATAGTCGGGTACGCTCGGAGTCAGGTTTTCATCCCGAGGAGGTAGTGCTTTGCCGGCTCCCAAACGTTTTTCAAGTGGTTCCCCAGGGCCGGCCAAAACCGCGGCCGACGGGCTGGCCAGCGCCGCCGAGCACCTGACCGAACGGGTGATCAAGCAGCTCGACCTGGTGATGCTGACCCGAGAGCGGATCCAGGAGACGCTGGACGAGGCGGCCGAGCGAGGCCGGGTGACGAGGACCGACGCCAACGCGCTGGTCGCGGAGCTGGTCAGTCGCGGGCGCCAGCAGACCGATGACCTGGTCCGGGACATCGAGCAGCTGCTGGGGCGAGGCCTCGACCAAATCGGCACGGCCACTCGCAAGGCTCGGCGGGTTGAGCCCGTCGACCGGCTGGTGCGCGGCGCGGACCGGGCGCGTCGCACCGTGAGTGTGGGCCCGGCGTTCCCGATCATCGGCTACGACGATCTGACCGCGCGGCAGGTCGTCGATCGCATCGATGAGCTCTCGCCACCGCAGCTTCGCACCGTGCGCGACTACGAGCTCCGTCATGGCAACCGCAAGACGGTTCTGGCTGCGCTGGAACGTGCGTTGGCCTAGGCGTACTGCTGATCATGCCCACGGACAATTCCACCAAGGTCAGGCCCACGCGCGGGGACGAGCTGGAGCTGCGCATCGAATCGCTCGCGTTCGGCGGAGCGCGGCGTAGCCCGGCTCGACGGCTACGTGGTGTTCGTCCAAGGGGCCTTCCCGGGCGACGTCGTCCGTGCCGTAGTGGGGAAGTCCAAGCGGGCCTACGCGGAGGCCCGTACGATCGAGGTGCTGCAGCCGAGCCCGGACCGGGTGCCCCCGGTGGCCGACCATCCGGGCGCGCCGTGGCAGGTGTTGCCCTACGAGCGCCAGCTGGAGGTCAAGTTCGAGCAGGTCCGTGACGCGCTGCAACGGATCGGGAAGCTCGAGGGCTTCGAGCTCGAGCCGATCGTGCCCGCGCAGGCCCAGTGGCGCTACCGCAACAAGCTCGAGTACTCGTTCGGCGCTGACGAGGCCGGGGCGCTGATCTGCGGCTTCCACGCTCCGGGCCGATGGCACGAGATCGTCGAGGTCATCGATTGCCGGCTCGCCTCCGAGGCGGGAAATCGCGCCCGCGACGCGGTGGTGAACTGGTGCCGGGAACAGGGCTTGGCCCCCTATGACCGCCGCTCCGGAGAAGGACTGCTGCGCAACCTGGTGGTCCGTGAGGGCCGCCGCAGCGGTCAGATCCAGGTGCGCCTGGTCACCGCGCCGGGAACCATCGATCGCGACGGCCTAGCCGCGGCGGCCGCCGGCTGCGCCGGCGTGCTCTGGACCCAGATCGACAGCGTGGCCGAGACCACCCAGGGCGGCGCGACAGAGCTGATCGGCGGCGTTGATCGCCTCGATGAGGAGCTCGGCGGCCTGCGAGTGCAGATTTCGCCCCAGGCCTTCTTTCAGACCAATACCGAGATGGCCGAGGAGCTCTACGGGCTCGCGCTCGAGTACGCGGAGCTGCGAGGCTTCGAGCGCGTCTACGACCTCTACTGCGGGATCGGCACGATCGGCCTACTGATGGCGCCGCGGGCGGCCGAGGTCTGGGGTCTGGAGCTGATCGAGGAGGCGATTGCCGACGCCATCGCCAACGCTCGGCTGAACGAGATCGACAACGCCCACTTCTTCGCCGGCGACGTTCGCCTGGCCATGCGCGATCTGGCCGAAAAGGCCGGCCGTCCCGACGTCCTGGTCCTTGATCCGCCGCGGGCCGGTCTCTCCCAGAAGATCATGCGCCGAGTCATCGAAGCCTCGCCGAAGCGGGTCGTCTACGTGTCCTGCAATCCGACGACCCTGGCCCCCAACGCCGCCCAGCTCGTCGAGGCCGGGTACACGCTGACCAAGGTGCGCCCGGTGGACATGTTCCCGCAGACACCGCACATCGAATGCGTGGCGCAGTTCATCCGCGGCCAATCACAAATTCCTGCCCCAGCGTAGGGGGAATCCTTTAGGCTGGACCCTCCGTTGGTTACACCACCAGAGGGGGTTGCACGATGGGGGCACAGGAGAACAAGCAGGCCACGCAAGAGGCCTACGCGGCGTTCAGTAGGGGCGACGCTGAGGGTGCGATGCGGAACATCGACGACTCGATCGAGTGGATCGCGCGCGGCGACAACTCGCTGAGCGGGACCCACAAGGGCAAGGAGGCGGTGGGCAAGCTGTGGGGCGAGTTCATGACCAAGGGCTTCACCACCGAACCGCACGACTTCATCGCGGAAGGGAACAAGGTGGTCGTCCTGACCACGACTCGCCTCGACGGCGAGGAGGTGGAGGGCGCCGACGTCCTCACCTACAACGCGGACGGCAAGCTCGTCGGGTTCGACACGCTCGCTGACGAAGCTGTGCCCAATCGCGTGTGGGCCAAGTAGCAACGCAGCAGGTGACCGGCCGAGATCCCTGTACCCGATCCGTCGGGTACAGGGCGCGGGCGCAAGCCGCATGGCGCCGGGGCGGCCGTGTCTGAGCATCGCTAGGGTTCCGGCTCGCATGCGCGCCGTCACCATCCGCGATCAGCAGCTGAGCGTCGAGGACCATCCGGATCCGACGCCGGGCTCCGGAGAAGTGCTCGTCCGGGTCAAGGCGGCCGGCATCAACGGCGCTGACATGATGCAGCGCCGCGGGTTCTACCCAGCCCCGCCCGGTGCGCCCCAGGACATTCCGGGCCTCGAGCTCGCCGGCGAGGTGGCCGCGGTAGGCGACGGCGTGATGCGCTTCAAGCCCGGAGACCGCGTGATGAGCATCGTGGCCGGCGGAGGCCAGGCTGAGCTGGCGGTGGTCCACGAGCGCGTCCTGATGCCGGTGCCAGAGCGACTGAGCTGGCCGGAGGCCGGGGGTCTTCCGGAGGTGTTCACAACCGCCCATGACGCGCTCTTCACCCAAGCCGGGCTGAAGCCCGGCGAGCACCTGCTCGTCCATGGCGGGGCAGGTGGAGTCGGGACGGCGGCGATCCAGCTCGCGCGGGCCTCCGGGGCGCTGGTCACCGCGACCGTGCGCAATCCCGAGGCTCGGCCTCAGGTGGCCGAGTTCGGGGCTGAGCCGATCGACCCGGAGGGCTTCGAAGCCATCGGTCCCTTCGACGTGATCCTTGAGCTCGTGGGGGGGCCGAACCTCCCCGCGAACGTCCAGGCGCTGAACCTCAACGGCCGGATCGTGGTGATCGGGATCGGCGCGGGGGCCAAGGCGGAGCTGAACCTCCGAGAGTTGATGATGAAGCGCGGAACCATCCGCTCCTCGACCCTGCGGCCACGGCCACTGGAGGAAAAGGCGCTCACCGCGCGGGCGGTCGAGCGCTCGGTGCTGCCGCTGGTTGCCGCCGGCGAGGTCCGGGTGCCGGTTGCCGCGACGTATCCGCTGGAGCAGGCCGTCGAGGCCTACGACAGCTTCGCCGCCGGGGGCAAGCTGGGCAAGATCGTTCTGACGATGTAGCGCGGAAGCTCGGTCGCCGGCTTACTCCCCGGGGACGAATCCGGCGTCCTCGGCGGCCAGTCCAGGCTCGTCTTCGGCGGCGTGAATCGCGCACAACGCCGGCCCGCCGGACTCCATCGCTGCCTGGAGCTCCTGCGAGGTCAACTTCGCTCCGCACTCCTCGCAACGATCACCGAGCTGCTCGAGCGTCCTCTCTTCAAGGTCCATGCCCCGAGTTTAACCCCCACGAACGGCTAGTACGGCGGAAGGTCCGCCCACCACTGCCCGAGCACCCGGAAGGCGGCCCAGAACTCCCGTTTGGCCTCCTCTTCGTCCAGAGCGTCGTCGATGTTGGGCACGTAGAGCGCCTCGATCGAAGGGGTAAAGCGCTGGATCTCACCGGGGGCCTGCGCCAGCTCGCGCCGCAGCGGCACCTCGAGCTCGTTGACCACGCCCAGCGCGTCGGATCCCATCACCACGACGATCTTCGGCTGGACGATCGCCAGCTCCTCCGCCAGGCGGCTGATGCAGGCCGGATCGGCCATGACCGGATCGGCCACGGGGCATTTCACGCACAGGGTGCCGTAGACGGCCAGGGGGTCGATCGAAAGCCGCTTGAGCGACTTCATCAGGGCGTTGCCCGTGCGGCCGTAGAACGCGACGCCCTCCTCCACCTCCGAGGGCCGAGCGAAGTACTTGACCAGGAAGATGTCGGCCTGCGGATGCCCGGAGCCGAGCACGGGCATGAGCTGGCCGCGCGGGCAATGGGGACAGGACTGCAGCTCGCGGGCGAACGAATTCAGTTCGCGGATCGCTCGCTCCAGATATTTCTCCCGGATCTCGTCGTCGGTGGCCGGCACTTCTGCCCGATTGGACGGCGAGCGTGCTCTTCCTTGCCGGTGCATCAGGACTTGCGTGTAACGCGGCGGACTCGGCGCTCACGCGCAGCCCGCCTCGCGGCCTCCGGAAGTGCCTTGGTTTGCAGGAACTTCAGCGCTTGGACGTAGAGCAGACTGGCCGGATTTCGGACGATATCGGCGTCCCGCAGCGACTCGAGGAATTCCTCCGGTCCGTCGAAGTCCCGCATCCGGATCCGAACCGAGCCGAGACCCTGCGGCACGTGCGCGTCGGAACCCGCGCCGGCCGGGATGCGGTACTTGGCGGCGAAGCGGACCGCCTCCTCGTTGAATTCGCTGATCGCGATCCGCGGGTTGAAGACCTCGACCGCGTCGACGTCGTCGAGCACGGCGAGCAGATGCTCGTAGTCGGGCACCGAGTGAAGGCGGTCAAACGGATGGGGCACATAGACCAGTCCGCCCTGTCGCTTGATCTCGTCGATCGTCTCCTGCAGCGTCAATCCCCGAGGAATCTTCTCCTCGATGAACAGTCCGATGACCTCGCCCTGATCGGCGGTCTTCACCTCTTCGGCCACGATCACCTTGAGCCCGGCGGGGGCCTTGGCCCGTGCGTCGAGCGCTCCGGAAACCTCGTTGTGGTCGGTGATCGCGATCGCGCCCAGGCCCCGGGTCTGAGCCTCGACGAGCAGCACCTCGACCGGCGTCGCGCAGTCATAGGAGTGGTCCGTGTGCATGTGAAGGTCAACATCGATCAGTCCTCTAGAAGAGAGCCGCTTCTGCACCGCTTTCACCCCCCGGCCGTCGTGGCGCCGGGCGACCAGGCCGCTGTAGACCTCCTCGAGCTCGTCGGCCACCCTCGGCCACTGCAGCTTCTGCCGCAGCTCGTCAGCCCTGGTGCGCAGCTGATCTCGCACGCCGGCGTCGGAGATCAGCCGAGTCAGGTGCGCGGCCAGCGTGTCGACGTCGCCGGGCTCGAACTCGAGGCCGTAGCTCCCCTCCTCGAGCAGCTCCTCGTAGGCCGGTAGCCGAGACGCGACCGGGACCAGGCCGCCCGCCAGCGCGCGGACCAGCGTGCCCGGAGTCACCCGGATCCCCTCCGAGGCCAGCACGATCACCTCCGCGGTGCTGAGCGCGTCGGCCTCGGTGGTGTCCCGCGCATCCAGAAAGCGCACGCGTTCACGCAGCTCGCGGCTGAGCGTGGCCGGAGCGGTCAGGGGGCGAGCGGACCACACCGTCGCGCGCCAGGGCAGCTCGCGTGGCAGAGCCCGCAGCGCGCGCAGGAAGGCACGAAGCGCGGCGCGCTCCTCACGCGCGATCAGCACCAGCTCGATCTCAGGGCCCGGCTGTGGCCGGCGCTCCGCGTCGGAGGCGGGCAGGATCACCCGGTAGTCGGCCGGGAAGAACCCCTGCATCAGCTCGCGGGTGGCCCGGTAGCTGGCGATCCGCGCGTCCAGCCGGCTGAACAGCAGACGGGTCAGCGGCCGCGTCAGCTGCGTCGAGAGGATCCGCTCGGTGGGGAGGTGGAAGCTGCCGACGTTCAGCGCATGCGACTGACGCAGGGCGACGCTGGATGCGCTGGGCGCAAACGGCTCGTGCACATGAACGACGTCGAGGGGCAGAACGCCGAGCGCCTCCTCGATCGTGCGCGCGACGTCAACCGGCAGCGAGGCCGCTCGCCGCTGGGTCGGCGAGAACGGCAGCACCTCGCCCACACCGAGCACCACCGGTGCTCCATCGGCCCGCTTGAGCAGGGCATCCACCGAGCCCCGCAGGGCGCGCCGGCTGTCACGGACCAGCGACCGCGACTCCGACGGAGCGATGGTCAACACGCGATGTCCGCGTGCGGCCAACTCGGCGCCCAGCTTGGCGACGTAATCGTTTACCTCGTTCGCCGCCTCCCATGCGAAAGGCGTCACCTGCGCGATCGCGAGGCGGGCGGACGGCACGGGACTGAGTGTATGTACAGGGGGCCGCGGGCGCGGCCCCCCGGTTTACTTCGCGGCCGACTTGACGGTCGTCGCGGCCGGCTTGGCCGCCGCGGCGGCGGCTGCCTTGCGGGAGTACTTGGCGATGAACTTGTCGGTCAGCTCCCGGGCCTCGTCATCGGGCCTCTGGTGCATCGGCGACTTCATCAGGTACGAGCTCGGTCCGTCGAGCTGGCCCGAGACGCCGTTGTTGAGCGCCAGCTTGCAGCAGCGGACCGCGTCGATCACGATTCCGGCCGAGTTGGGTGAGTCCCACACCTCGAGCTTCAGCTCGGCGGTCAGCGGAACGTCACCGAACGCCTCGCCCTCGAGGCGGATGTGGGCCCATTTGCGGTCGGTCAGCCACGGCACGTAGTCCGAAGGGCCGACGTGAACGTCACCCGCCGGAAGCGTGTGTCCCATGATCGAGGTGACGGCGTTGGTCTTGGAGATCTTCTTGGACTCCAGGCGCTCGCGCTCGAGCATGTTGTAGAAGTCCATGTTGCCGCCGACATTGAGCTGTGAGGTGCGCACCAGCTTGACGCCGCGATCGTGGAACAACCGCGCCAGCGCTCGATGGACGATCGTCGCTCCGACCTGGGACTTGATGTCGTCGCCGACGATCGGGAGTCCGGCCTTCTTGAAGCGCTTGTTCCAGTAGTCCTCGCGGGCGATGAACACAGGAATGCAGTTGACGAAGCCGCACCCGGCCTCGAGCACCTGCTCGACGTACCACTTAGTGGCCTGCTCGGAGCCCACCGGCAGGTAGGACACGACCACGTCGGTGCGAGTCTCCTTGAGGATCTCGACGATGTCGGCGGTCGGACCCGGAGCCTTGGTGATCTTCTCCTTGAGGTACTTGCCCAGGCCGTCATGGGTCATGCCGCGATGGACCTCGACGCCGAGCTTGGGCACGTCCTCCTGGAAGCGCAGGGTGTTGTTCTGCCCGGAGAAGATGGCCTCGGAGAGGTCCTTGCCGACCTTGTCGGCGTCGATGTCGAACGCAGCGCTGAACTCGATGTCCTTGACGTGGTAGCCGCCGAGGTCGACGTGCATGAGGCCGGGAACGGAGGCGCTCTGATCAGCGTCCTTGTAGAAGTGGACACCCTGCACGAACGAACTCGCGCAGTTGCCGACGCCGATGATCGCCACGCGGACCTTGTCCTGCCCGTGCGGGCCGGCGCCGTTCGTGGATCCGTTGGTTTTGCTCACTGAAAGAATGTCCCTTCTCGAAGATGTGCCTGCGCGGAAATACGGCGGCAGGGGCAGCCTTAGTTATTCCTGAGACGGCGTTTTGTTACACCTGCCGCGGTTCAGGGTGCCCTGCCATGGCGCCATTTTGGCGCGGCGGAGACCGCTTTGGCCCGCTCAGGCGGTGGCGATCAGCTGAGCGCGCACGTGGACGATCCGCTGGATCGTCGTGAGCACGGCCAGGCCGGCGAGCACGTACACCGCCGGTGCCAGCAGCTCGAAGTGTCCCAGCCCGGCTCCCTTGGCGAAAACCAGCCCGATCGCCAGGATCACCACGCGCACCGGGCGAGTGGCCAGGCCCACTTTGCAGGCCACGCCGAGAGCTTCCGCCCGCGCGCGGGTGTAGGAGACCATCAGCGAGAACAGAACCGCTGCGACCACAGCGGCCACCGCGACCTCGTTGTGGCGAGAGGCGAAGTAGGCGCCGACCGCCGTCAGAACGATCCCCTCCTCGAGCCGGTCCAGCGTCGAGTCCAGGAACGCGCCGAACGGAGTGCCCTTGCCCGACATCCGCGAGTAACGACCGTCGAGGGTGTCCATGATCGATCCAATGATGAAGGCCAGCCCGGCGAGGAAGAAGAGGCGCCCGACGACGAGTCCGGCGGCGGCGAGATTGAGCACGAACCCGGTCAGCGAGATCGCATTCGGGGTCAGGCGCGATTCGATCAGCCGCTCACGCACCAGCTCCTGCGTGCTTGGACCGTCGCGTCCCGGCCGGGGGCGGCGCGCCTCCCGGGTAGGCACGGGCGAGGGCTCGGGCATGACTAGGCCGCGGCCCGCCCGAACGCCCACGCGTCCGGCCTGGCCCGGGCAAGCAGGCGATCGGCCAGGACCCAGGAGCCGCCAGCGGTAAGTCCACCGAGAATCACGTCAGTCAGGTAATGATTGCCGGTGGCGATGACCACGAAACTGATCAGCAGCGGGTACAGCAGCCAGGCGAAGCGCAGCGCGCGCCGGCGCACCAGCCTGAACATCGATCCGCCGACCAGCATGGCAAAGCAGACGTGCATCGACGGGACCGCCGCGTAGAGGTTGAGCAGCGCGCTCGAGGGCCCCTTCTCGACGGTGATCCCGGTGACCTGCTGGATCGTGTCGGTGAAGCCCCATTCGCTGAACAGCCGCGGCGGCGCAGTCGGGTAGACCGCGTAGCACACCAGGGCAATCGCCATCGCGACGATGAATACGTTGCGCACGAAGTAGAAGCGCGTGTTGTGGCGCACGTAGATGAACACCAGCACTCCGAGCGTGACGAAGTCGTGCGCGTTCAGGTAAATCCACGCCGCAATGTCGGTGAGCCAATGCTTGTTGACCACCCACGCCTGGATGCTCGGCTCGACGAAGACGTGCAGCGCACGCTCCAGGTTGATGATCTTCATCGCGTCGCCGAAGGGCTTGTAGCTCGGCGCGAGCGCACTGCCGTAGGCCAGCGCCCGGACCACCTCATAGAGCGCGTACACGGCCACGATCAGCAGCAGCTGACGGGCCGCGTCACGCCAGCCACGCGGGAGGGCCCTGGCCTGCATGGTTCGGAATCGGGGCCCCATGGCAGCCAAACATCCTATCGCCGCGACCATTGGTGCCCTCAATTGCAACGCGGCGACCGTGAGCCGATGCGCCCGGGCGAGAAGGAGATCACCAGCTTCACCGGTCCCGCACGCCGCAGGGTCAACGCGGTGAAGTCGCCGGCCGGGGAGACGCAGCCCGAGCCCTGTCCGAGGGCCCAGTACGGCGTGAAGTGAACCCGAACATACGCCCGCCCCGGGCGTGTGGCCTGGAAGGTCAGAGAGTTTGGCCCCAGCGAGCGCAGAGTGGCGGCGCCGGTGACGATCGGGGTAGCGTTGCGCACCGCGTAGACCCGCCAGTGGGCAAAGTGCATTACCGGCCGCAGGTAGGGCAACCCCTGGTTGATCAGCGCGTACTCCTGCCGGCCGGCGTAGTCGAGATTTACATCGGCGACGGCGACGAAGCGCACGCCGACCTGATGCAGCCACTGTTCGTAGTGGGCCGCGGTCAGTGAACCGTCGTAGAACAGGGGGTTGTCCTTGATGTCCACCTGGCGCTCCCACCCGCGGGGGATCGGAAACCGGGGGGCCAGGTGGTAGGCCTCGAAGTGAAACTGGGTGAACGGCACCTCGACGCGGAACGGCGGGCCGCCCTGCCGGCTCAGGAACGACAGCAGCGGCTTCCAGTAGGCGAGCTTGTCCGAGGGGTCGTTGGCGGAGGTCCGAACGTCGCGGACCGGGGCCTGCCACTGGATGTACAGGAGCGGCAGCGCCGCCACCAGCAGCCAGGTCGTGCGCCGGCGCCACCACAGCAGGGCAGCGATCGGTCCCGCCAGCAGGGGACCCAGCCGCGAGACGTTGCTGCCGACCGGCGAGGCCACGGCGTAGGAGCCCAGACAACCGATCACGTAGAGAACGATCCCCACACGCAGCGTCCATTCGTCCTTGGGCAGCGAGATCAGGGCCACCGCCGCGATCAGGAGGATTGGCCACAGCACGGGGAAGGTGAACGGCTCGGTTCCGCCCTCGGGAAACGCCACGGCAAGGAACACGACCGGGCCCAGCGCGGCGAGTGCGACCCCGATGCCGCTCACCAGCGCGCGCCGGTCGTGGTCGCCGAGCAGACCTCCGATGGCGTAAGCCCCGCCGGCCAGGGCGGCGAACAGCGCGGCCACCGGGCTGGCCAGCGCGGTCAGCACCGCACAGGCCGCGGCGAGGACCGGTTGCTTGCGCCCAAGCGCCCAGGCGGTGGCCAGCGCCGGCAGCAGTCCGAAGGCGAAGGTCAGCCGTCCGGTGTAGAGCTCCGTTGCGGTGGCCGCGCCAAACCACAGCGCGCCGAGCCACGCCCGCGGGCCGAAGTGCCTCCAGACCAGTGACTCGAACAGCGCCGCGGTGCCCACGGCGGCGATCGCGCCCGCCACCTGCGGAGTCAGCAGCCACGCCACCGGCGGGAACAGCACACTGTAGCCGGGGACGTGATGGCCGGAGTACCACCAGTTGTTCCACAGGCCGAAGCCCTCGGCGCCGAACAGCTTCGCTCGCAGCAGGTGCGCCGCGAGGTCAAGGCTCGGTGGGGAGATGAGCACGTAGGCCAGCGCGAGAACGCCGGCCACCGCGGTCGGCGCTACCCGCTTGAGATCGAGCGTCATAAATCGCCGCCCAGGAAGGCGGCGATGCGCTCGGTCACGTCCGGGTCCTCGAGCCAGGGCCAGTGCCCGGCGCCGGCCACGGGATGCCATGTGGCGTTGGGAAGCGTCTCGGCGTAGGCCTGGCCGAAGGTGCCGGGGAGCCACGGATCAAGTTCGCCCCACACCACCAGGGCGGGCATCGTCAAGCTCGATAACCCGCCGCCGGCGGCCAACAGCGTCGGCTCGTCCGCGTCCCGGTGCAGCCGCAGGATCGCCCGCTGGGTTCCCTGATCGAACTGCTCCCAGATCGCGCTCAGTCGCTCGTCCGGCCAACTCTGGCCCGGTGCGCTGCCGCGTCGCAGCCAGCGGGCCAGCAGCCTCCGGTTGACGCTGCCCATGGCGAGTTCGCCCAGCACGGGCCGGCGCCAGAGGCGGGCCACGCCCTGCCAGTGAAAGCCTCCGGTGAGTGGGAGCGCGTTGGCCAGCACGATCCGCTCCACGCGGTCGGGGTGTCGCTGAGCGAATACGAGTCCTCCCGCCGCTCCCCAGTCGTGGAGCACCAGCTGCACGCGTTCAATCTCGAGCTCCGCCAGCAGCGCCTCGATGAAGTCGGCGTGACCTTCGAGGGTCAAGTTCAGCTGTCCGCCCTTGCCGGTGCGGCCAAAGCCGGGAAGATCCGGCGCCACGCCCCCGGTGCGCGCCAGCAGCTCCCGCCAGTCGTCGGAGCTGGTGGGAATCCCATGGAGGTACAGCGGCGCCGCGCGTTCCGGCGGCGATCCGCCGCCGGGCACCGGCGCGCGTCGGTAGAAGACGGGCGAACCGGCGAGTTCGATCGTGTGCTCGTCGACGCGCACCGGTCGGCGAGGATAACGTCCTCGCCATGAGCAGCACCCGTCCTGAGCAACGACCACCTCCCACTCGCGTGCTGTGCCTGGGGGAGGCACTCGTGGATCTGATCTGCGAGCGCGCGATCGACGATCTTTCCCAGGCCCCTGCGTTCGTCCCGCATTTCGGCGGGGCGGTGGCCAACACCGCGGTCGTTGCGGCACGGGCCGGCGCCCACATCGCCCTGGCCGGCGGTGCGGGCGCTGATGACTGGGGGCGCTGGCTGCGCAAACGCCTGGAGCAGGAGGGTGTCGACCTCTCGCTGTTCGAGTTGATCGACGGCAGCCAGACGGCGGTGGCGGCGGTTGCCGTCAACGCTGCCGGGGAGCCCCGCTACCAGATCTACGGTGAGTCGATCGCCACGGTCGTGCATGCGCTCAGGCCGCGACTGGAGGAGGCTATCGAGGAGTCTGCCGCCCTGTTCTTCAGCTCCAACACCCTGATCAGCGGCGAGGAACGCGAGGTGACGATGCGCGCCCGTGAACTTGCACTCGAGCTCGACCGGCCAGTGATCTTCGACCCCAACCTCCGTCTGCACCGCTGGAGCTCCCACTCCGACGCGGCCGCGAGCGCCAACGCCTGCGTGCCGCGTGCGCTGCTCGTGCGTTGCAACCATTCAGAAGCCGAGCTGATGACGGGCGAGTCCGATCCCGAGCGCGCGGCGATGGCGCTGCTCAAGGCGGGGGCTCGCATGGCGGTGATCACGCTGGGGTCCGGCGGCGCGATCCTGCGCGGGGAGCTGCGTGCCGACGCGCCGGGCAGCCCGGCGGAGGTGCTGAGCACGGTCGGCGCGGGCGACGTGCTGATGGGCTTTCTGCTCGGACGGCTGGCGGCCACCGGCTTCTACCCCGCGGCGGTTGCCGCCGGCCTGCGTGAGGCGGTGGTCCGCGCGGCGCGCGCGTGTGAGCGCTGGGGCGCGCTTGAGTAGCGATCCGGCGTGGCGGCGTCCCCCGCCGCGACGGGTCCGCGCGATTCGGGACCGGCTGCGCCTCGTCTATGGGATCCCGCGCGAGCAGCCCCATGGACACCCAATCGCCGAGCTGATCCTCACCGTGCTCTCGCAATCGACCAACGACCGCAACCGTGACGTCGCCTACCTGGCCCTGCGCGAGCGCTTCCAGGACTGGGTTGCCGTGCGCGACGCTCCGGTCGACGCGATTGAGGAGGCGATCCGGCCCGGCGGGATCTCCAAGGTCAAATCGGCGCGGATCAAGCAGATCCTGCAGGCGATCAGCTCATCCGAGCACCCCGGCGAAGATGCGCTCTCGCTGGACTGGCTGGCCGACCGGACGGTCGCGCAGGCCCAGGCATATCTGACCGCGTTGCCCGGCGTGGGCCGCAAGACCGCGGCCTGCGTCCTGCTGTTCGCGCTCGGGATGCGCGACGTTCCGGTCGACACCCACGTGTCCCGCGTGGGCGCGCGCCTGGGCATGTTCCGCCCCGGCGCCCCCTTCGAGGAGCTCCACGACACGATGCTCGAGCTGACCCCGCCGGGGCAGGAGCTCGAGCTGCACATCAACCTCCTCCGCCACGGCCGCCGTACCTGCCACGCCCGCCGGCCCGCGTGCCCCGACTGCGCGCTGCGCCGGATCTGCCCGAGCGCGGGCCAGTTCGGCTAGGGGAGTCCGGCTGGCCCAGGCGGCTGGCCCAGGCGGTTCCGGGGGCGCGTGGCGCCCCGGGGCAGGGCGTGGTCGAGAAAACGAAAAATGTCAGCGGTTTCTCGACCAGGCCCCCCGCGGAGTGGCGCGAGAGCGGGACCTGTGGGCAGCGAGCGGCCGCTAGGTCCGGCACCGCACATCTGCTACAGTCCCACTAAGATTTTTGCGAACGTAGAGGAGCAGAACGATATGGGAAAAACGATCGGAATCGACCTCGGTACGACCAATAGCTGCATGGCCGTGCTCGAGGGTGGCGAGCCGACCGTGGTCGAGAATGCCGAGGGTGGGCGCACGACGCCCTCCGTCGTCGCGTTCACGAGCTCGGGCGAGCGGCTCGTCGGCACAGTGGCACGACGCCAGGCGGTAACCAACCCGCAGAACACCGTCTTCTCGATCAAGCGCTTCATGGGCCGCAAGGAGGCCGAAGTGCGTGAAGAGGAGTCGATCGTGCCGTACAAGGTGGTCTCGGGACCAGGCGGCGACGCTCGCGTCGAGGCCGGTGGCAAGCAGTACTCCCCGCCTGAGATCAGCGCGATGATCCTGCAGAAGCTGAAGGCGGACGCCGAGGCGTATCTCGGCGAGACCGTGGACAGCGCGGTGATCACCGTTCCCGCTTACTTCAACGACGATCAGCGCCAGGCGACCAAGGACGCCGGCAAGGTCGCCGGACTGGACGTCAAGCGGATCATCAACGAGCCGACCGCGGCTTCGCTGGCCTACGGCTTGGACAAGGAGTCAGACCAGACGATCCTGATCTTCGACCTCGGCGGCGGCACGTTCGACGTGTCCGTACTCGAGATCGGCGACGGCGTGTTCGAGGTCAAGGCGACCGCGGGTGACAACCACCTCGGCGGTGACAACTTCGACAAGGCGCTGGTCGATTGGCTGGTTTCGGAGTTCAAGAAGTCCCAGGGCATCGATCTGGCGGCCGACCCGATGGCGCTTCAGCGTCTCTACGAGGCGGCTGAGAAGGCCAAGATCGAGCTCTCCACCACTCAGGAGACGCAGATCAACCTGCCGTTCATCACCGCTGACACCAGCGGTCCGAAGCACCTGGACACGCGTCTCACGCGGGCCAAGCTCAACGAGCTGACCTCAGACCTGCTCGACCGAACGGTCGCGCCGGTGCGCCAGGCCCTCGATGACGCCAAGGACAAGGGCGCGGCGAACATCGATCACGTCGTCCTCGTCGGCGGCATGACCCGCATGCCCGCCGTCCAGGAGAAGGTCAAGGAGCTGACCGGCAAGGAGCCCCACCGGGGGGTCAACCCCGATGAGGTCGTCGCCGTCGGCGCCGCGATCCAGGCCGGCGTGCTGGCCGGCGACGTCAAGGATGTGCTGCTGCTCGACGTCACCCCCCTGACCCTCGGCATCGAGACCAAGGGCGGCGTGATGACCAAGCTGATCGAGCGCAACACGACGATCCCGACCCGCAAGGGTGAGGTCTTCTCGACCGCGGAGGACAACCAGCCGTCCGTCGAGATTCACGTCCTCCAGGGCGAGCGTGAGATGGCCACCTACAACAAGTCGCTGGGCAAGTTCCAGCTGACCGGCATCCCGCCGGCGCCGCGGGGAATCCCGCAGATCGAGGTCGCATTCGACATCGATGCCAACGGGATTCTCAACGTCTCGGCCAAGGACCTCGGTACGGGCAAGGAGCAGAAGATCGAGATCCGCGCGGGCTCAGGCCTCTCCGATGAGGAGATCAAGCGGATGGTCAACGACGCCGAGTCGCACGCTGACGACGACAAGCGCCTGCGTGAGCTCGCGGAGGCCCGGAACAACGGCGAAAACGCGGCCTACCAGGCCGAGCGCCAGCTGAAGGACCTCGGCGAGACGGTCGACGCCTCCTCCAAGGAGGAGATCGAGGCCGCGATCAAGACGGTACGGGAGGCACTGACCTCCGAGGATGCCGCCGACATCAACGCCAAGACCGAGGCGCTGCAGGCCTCTTTCCACAAGGTCTCCGAGGCCATGTATCAGCGGGCTCAGGAGCAGCAGGCCGAGGCCTCGACTGATGGTGCCGCCGCTGGTAGCGCCTCGAGCAACGGTGCCGCTGAGGAGGATGTCGTCGACGCCGAGGTAGTTGACGAGGGCAAGCACTAAATGGGGTCTGAACACGAGCCCCGGTTTGCTGGTGGCGGTGGCTCCGGTGGTACCGGGGCCGCCCCTGTGGACGAGGCCGCTACGCGAGTGGCCTCGTCCACAGACGCGGCCCCCGGTGCATCCAATTACGGCGAAGAGCAATCCAAGTCCGCGCCTCAGGACGAAGAAAAGCCAGGTCAGCCGAAGCCGGAGGATCGGCCGGCTGAGCCGAGTATTCCGGCGGGGGAGCCGGAGGCTCCGGTTGGTCCGGCCGTGACGCCCCCGCATGGCGACCCGCTGGACGAGCCGGCGGCTGAGCCGGAGCCGCAGAGTCCGGAGGATCAGCTGAGTGCGAAGGCGGCCAAGGCCGACGAGTATCTGGAGCTGGCCAAGCGGACGAAGGCCGACTTCGAGAACTACCGCAAGCGCGCGTCGCGGGAGATCGCGGCGGCCCAGGAGCGCGGCATTGCCAAGCTGGCCCGGGAGTTGCTGCCCGGGGTCGATGACCTCGACCGCGCACTCGAGGCGGCTGAGCGGTCGGCGGCCACGCAGGACGGCAATGGAGCCGTCGACGACATCGAGTCTCAGCTCGTGTCGGGCATCAAGCTGGTTCACGCCGACGTGATCGCCGGCTTGGCCCGTGTGGGGATCGAGCGCTTCTCGCCGCACGGCGAGCGGTTTGACCCCCAGCACCACGAGGCGGTGGCCCAGCAGTCCGTCGAGGGAGCCGAGTCCGGGACGATCGTCGAGGTCTACCAGCGCGGCTACCGGCTCGGCGAGACCGTGCTGCGGCCTGCCCGCGTCGTTGTAGCGCAGTAGGGAGGTGAGCACGCATGGCTGACCGACCCGACTACTACAAGACCCTCGGGGTGGGCAAGGGCGCCTCGGACGAGGAGATCAAGAAGGCCTACCGCAAGCTCGCCCGTCAGTACCACCCGGATCGCAACCAGGGCGACAAGCACGCGGAAGAGCGCTTCAAGGAGATCTCCCAGGCCCACGACGTGCTCTCCGATGCGGAGAAGCGCAAGGCCTATGACCGCGGCACGGGTCCGTTCGGCTCGTTCAACATGCCGGGCGGCTTCGATCCCGCCGGGTTCGGCGGCGGCTTCAGCGACATTCTTTCCAACCTCTTCGGCGGCGGCGGCGCAGGCGACACCACGCGCCCGGGCGGCGTTCGCGGCGGCCGGGCCCGTGAGGCACGCGGACGTGACCTCGAGACCGAGGTCTCCCTGTCCTTCGACCAGGCGGTCAACGGGACTCAGGTGCCCCTCGCCGTGCCGACCTCGCAGCCCTGCGAGACCTGCCATGGCAGCGGCGCCAAGCCCGGGACCAGCCCCAAGGTGTGCCCGGTCTGCAACGGCCGTGGCGTCGAATCCGAGAGCCAGGGCATCTTCTCGATCTCACAGCCGTGCTCCAACTGCCATGGCTCCGGAACCGTGATCGAAGACCCATGTCCTACCTGTGGCGGCTCGGGCGCGCAACGCAGCGTCCGGCGGCTGAAGGTCAACATCCCAGCCGGCGTACGCGACGGCAGCCGGATCCGGCTGGCCGGAAAGGGCGAGCCCGGACTCCGCGGAGCGCCTCCGGGCGATCTGTTCGTGATCACCCGGGTCAGCGAGTCGCCGGTGTTCAAACGCTCCGGTGACAACCTCGAGGTTGAGGTGCCGCTGACGATCCCCGAGGCGATCCGCGGAGCGGTGATCGAGGTCCCGACCCTGAACGGCTCCAAGCGGCTGCGGGTTCCCCGCGGCACCAAGCACGGCACCTTGCAGCGCCTGCGCGGCGAAGGGCCGGCCCGGCTCGGGGGCAAGGGACGGGGCGACATTCGCTACCGGTTCGTGATCGATGTTCCCTCGTCGCTCTCGCCCGAGCAGACCGAGGCGGTTGACAAGCTATCCGAGGTGATGAACGGTGATCCCCGCGCCGGGCTGTTCTCCGCCTCGGCCGCCCGCGACGCCGAGTCCAGCTCGGCGGGTGCCGAGGGATGATGTCCGAGCGCCGCGTGAGGACGACGGTCCGGAGCATCACCACGACCCGCGTCGAGGTGTCCTCCGATCGGGGCGTGTTCATGATCTCCGTGGCCGCCGAGCTGGCCGACATGCATCCCCAGACGTTGCGGATGTATGAGGCACGTGGACTGATCGAACCCAAGCGCTCCCCCAAGGGGACCAGGCTCTACTCGCACAAGGACGTCCATCGCCTTCGCCGGATCCAGGAGATGACGGCCGAGCTGGGTATGAACCTGGCGGGCGTGGAGCGCGTGTTCGAGCTCGAGGAGGAACTCGAGTCGATGTCCCGCAAGGTGTCCGCGCTGGAGAAGCGCGCGCGTGAGCTCAAGGGCGAGGTCGAGCGCCTCGAGGCCCTGCGGCGAGAGCTGCGAGCCGAGATCGTGCCCTACGTGGGTGGTGGGCAGCTGGTGCGCAGCGCCGACGCACAGCGATTTCGGATTCCCGTGCAGCGCCCACGCCACTGACCCGGGTTGGCGCCGGGGATGGGTGTGAGACCATCCGCCGATGCGCGTCAGGTCACACGCTCTCGCCCTGATGTTGGCCGGAGCGTTCTTCGCTCCGGGCGCGAATGCGGTGGCGAGCACGGCCCCGGGCGCCGGCACCGCGGCCGGGGTCGCGCCCCGCGGGGCGGCGCTCCAGCTGGTGCTTCCGCTCGTCGCCGATGACCAGGGCCTGGAGGCCTTCGCCCGGCAGGTGTCCACGCCGGGTTCGGCCTCGTACGGCGCCTACGAAACCATCTCGGTACTCGGCCGGCGCTTCGGAGCGCGGCCGCCGGTGCGCGCCGCGGCGCTTCGCTACCTTCGCCGCGCCGGAGCCCGCGGGGCGAAGATCAATCCCACCGGGATGTTTGCCGAGGCGACGATGTCCGTGGCCACGGCCGAGCGGGCATTCAACACGCCGCTGCGCCGCTTTCAGGGCGCCGGCGGAGCCTCGTTCATCGCGCCGGAGGTGCGTGGGAGTGCCAGCGCGGCAGGGGTTCAGCTGCCGGCCGGGCTCCGCGGTGTGGCGACCGGGATCGTCGGTCTCGACACCCGTCCGCTGAGCGCCACGCCTTTCCCGAACGGAGGGCGCCCGGCCCGGCCGGGGTATCGGTCGCGCCGACGAGCCCATGAGGCGGCCGGACAGCCGGCCTCCGGATACCTCCCGGTCACAGGCTCGCCGGCGGGCTGCCCCGGAGGGCTGTCCAGCGGCGGCTTCACGCCGAACCAATATCTGAGCGCCTACGGCTACGCGCCCCTGCGTCAGGCCGGACTCCTCGGCCAGGGTGAACGCGTGGCCCTGATCGAGATCGACGGCTTCAAGTACTCGGACATCCTTGCGTTCGCCCGATGCTTCCGGCTCGATATTCCGCGCCTGAGCACGTTCTACGTCGGCTCCAGACATGCGCTGCCTGCGGGCGGGGAGACGACGCTTGACCTCGAGGTGCTCGACGCCGTCGCGCCCCGGTTGGACTCGATCGAGATCTACGAGAACACCGGCAACGCCTCGGACGTGACCAAGTCGCTCGTGCTGCCGCTGATCGCACCCGGGGCGAAGCCGCAGATCGTCTCGGCCTCGCTCGGACTGTGCGAGCCGTTCATGCGGGCCGCGTTCGGCCTCGCCGGAATCAGGGCCGTCGAGCGGGACGTGGAGCTGGCCGCGGCGACCGGGATCACGCTGGTGGCCGCCAGCGGAGACCAGGGCTCGGCGGCCTGCGCCGATGCCCACGATCACCTGATCGACCAACCTGCCGTCAGCTATCCGGCGTCCTCACCGTGGATCACCGCGGTGGGAGGCACGAACCTGGCGCTCTCGCCGACCAACACGATCGTCAGTCAGCCGGTGTGGAACGACACCAACGTCCAGCTCGCCGCCGGCGGCGGCGGATTCAGCCAGGTCTTCGCCCGCCCGTCCTACCAGAGCCACGTGGTCGGCGCACGCAGCCGGGCGGTGCCCGACGTCTCGATGCTGGCCGACGTCGCGCCGGGATATGCGGTGTATTGCACGGCGACCGCGGACGCGACCTGCTCCGGGTCTCCGTGGCACACGGTCGGCGGCACCAGCGCCGCCGCGCCCCTGCTCGCCGGCGGGGTGGCCCTGGTCAACCAGGATCTCCACCGGCACAGGCGGGAGTTCCTGGGCTTCATGAACCCGTTGCTGTACGCGATCGGCAACTCGCCGCTCAGCACGAGCGTGTTCTCCGACGTGACCGCGATCGGCAACGACGTCGGTCCGTACATCCCGGGTGGCAACCACCAGCCGCTCGGGTGCTGCAATGCCACCACGGGCTTCGACGAGGCCTCGGGATGGGGCAGCGTCAACCTCGCCGGCCTGGACGCCGTGGCGCAGCAGGTGGTGCCTGCGTACGGCGACGTCTCCGTCGCCATCCCCCGGCCGCAGAGCCCGATCCACCAACGCGCGCTGAACGTGAGGCTGCATTGCTCTGACGCCTGCGCGGCGTACAGCTTTGCCGTGATCACACTGGGCACCGGCAGTTTCACGATCCACTCCAACCGATACCGCCTCCGGGCGCGGGCCAGCCGGACGGTGCCGATGCCCATCTCCGGCAGACAGGCCGGCCGGATGCGGGTGGCCCTGGCCAAGCACCGACGCGTCGAGGCCGAGGTGTTCGCGGTTGCGCTGGACGCCCGTGGCCAGATCGCCAAGGTCACGGCCGGCCGGACCATCGTGATCCGCGGCTAGGCCGCCGGCCCGCGTCCGGACCTGCCCTTGAGAAGCGCTCCCAGACGTGTCATAATCTTAGTCACCAAGACTTAGATTTGCCATTCCGACGACACCGAGGCAGCGATGCAACCCGACCGATTTACGATCAAGTCCCAGGAGGCGCTCCAGGCCGCGGGCCGACTGGCCGAGCAGCGCCGGAACCCCCAGACCACGCCTGAGCACCTGCTGGCCGTGCTGCTGGAGCAGGACGCCGGCGTGGTGGCACCGATTCTGCGCAAGCTGGGCACCGAGCTGGGCGCGATCCGTCAGGCGCTGGCACCCGCGCTCGAAGCGCTGCCGGCCCTCAGCGGCCCCGACGCCCCAGAGCCCGCCGCCGGCTCGACCGAGCTGACCCAGATCCTGCGCGCCGCGGAGACCGAGATGCGCGAGCTGGGCGACGACTACCTTTCGACCGAGCATCTGATGCTGGCCATCGCTGCGCATCCCGGCCCGGCCGGCGACGCGCTGCGCAGCCACGGCGCTACCCGGGAGCAGCTCCTCATCGCGCTGGAGCAGGTGCGCGGGAGTCACCGCGTGACCGATCAGAACCCGGAGGACAAGTTTCAGGCGCTCGAACGGTTCGCGCTGGACCTCACCGAGGCGGCCGCTCAGGGCAAGCTGGACCCGGTGATCGGCCGCGACGATGAGATCCGCCGGACGATCCAGGTGCTGAGCCGCCGGACCAAGAACAACCCGGTGCTGATCGGCGAGCCCGGCGTCGGCAAGACCGCGATCGTCGAGGGCCTGGCCCAGCGCATCGTGGCGGGAGACGTTCCGGAGGGCCTCAAGGACCGCCGCCTGATGTCGCTGGACATGAGCGCGATGGTCGCCGGCTCGAAGTACCGGGGGGAGTTCGAGGACCGGCTCAAGGCCGTCCTCAAGGAGATCACCGATGCGCGGGGCCAGATCATCGTGTTCATCGACGAGCTGCACACGATCGTCGGGGCGGGCGCCGCAGAGGGCTCGATGGACGCCGGCAACATGCTCAAGCCGATGCTCGCCCGCGGCGAGCTCCGCTGTATCGGCGCCACGACCCTCGATGAGTACCGCAAGCACATCGAGAAGGACCCGGCGCTCGAGCGACGCTTTCAGCCCGTGGTGGTTGGGGAGCCGACGCTGGAGGACACGATCGCGATTCTGCGTGGCCTCAAGGAGCGCTACCAGGTTCACCACAAGGTGCAGATCCTCGACTCCGCGCTCGTCGCGGCTGCGACCCTGAGCGACCGTTACATCGCCGACCGGTTCCTGCCTGACAAGGCGATCGACCTGGTGGACGAGGCCGCCTCGCGGATCCGGATGGAGATCGACTCCAAGCCGACCGAGATCGACGAGGTCGAACGCCACATCATGCAGCTGGAGATCGAACTGCAGTCGCTGGGCGAGGACGATGATCCGGGCACGGCCGCGCGGCGCGAGCAGCTCGAGCGGGCGCTGGCCGAGGAGAACGAGCGCTCAGCGGCGATGAACGCCGAGTGGCAGCGCGAGAAGGCGGCGACCGACGCGGTGGCCGACCTGCAAACCAAGATCGATCAGGCCCGGACAGAGCTGGAGCGAGCGCAGCGGGAGACCGACCTCGGCCGTGCGGCAGAGCTCCAATACGGGACGATCCCGGAGCTGGAGAAGCAGCTTGCGGCGGCGGAGTCCGCGCAATCCGAGGAGGGTCCGGCGGAGCAGCACTTCCTCAAGGACCGCGTCGACGCCGAGGACGTAGGTGAAGTGGTCGCCAAGTGGACCGGCATCCCGGTCTCGCGCCTGCTGGAGGGCGAGATCGAGAAGCTCGTGCACATGGAGGAGCGCCTGCACCAGCGGGTGGTCGGCCAGCAGGAAGCGGTCGAGGCCGTGTCGGCGGCGCTCAGGCGCTCACGAGCAGGTCTACAGGATCCCGACCGGCCGATCGGCACGTTCCTGTTCCTCGGTCCGACCGGGGTGGGCAAGACCGAGCTGGCGCGTGCGCTGGCCGAGTTCATGTTCGACAGCCAGGACGCGATGATCCGGATCGACATGTCGGAGTACATGGAAAAGCACTCCGTCTCTCGCCTGGTCGGGGCGCCTCCCGGCTACGTCGGCTACGACGAGGGAGGCCAGCTGACCGAGGCCGTCCGTCGTCGTCCGTATTCGGTGGTGCTGCTGGACGAAATCGAGAAGGCCCATCCGGACGTGTTCAACACGCTGCTCCAGGTGATGGACGACGGACGCCTGACCGACGGCCAGGGTCGCACCGTGTCGTTCAAGAACACGGTGCTGATCATGACCTCCAACATCCCTGGCGGACGTGCCGGAGTCGAGGCCCAGTTCAAGCCCGAGTTCGTCAACCGCCTGGATGACATCGTCGAGTTCCACGTCCTCACGCGTGAGCAGCTGAGCGAGATCGTCGAGCTCCAAGTCGCGCGACTGATCGCCCGCGTGCGTGAGCGGGAGATCGAGGTCAGCCTGAGCGAGGCCGCCCGGACGCTGCTGGGGAACCTCGGCTACGACTCGACCTACGGCGCCCGCCCGCTCAAGCGGGTGATCCAGAAGCGGCTGGTCGATCCTCTGGCACTGGCGATCCTCGAGGGCCGGTTTGTCTCCGGTGACTCGGTGGCCGTCGACGCGCAGGAGGGCGAGCTGGTGCTGGAACGGGCGCGGACGGCGGCGGCGATCTAGCTTGCCTCAGGCTGACACGATGACGCCCAGCGTCTCTGTCAGCCTCGCGAGCTCGATCGCCCGTTCGACGGAACCCGGCTGGCAGCGGATGCCTGAGACGGCGCCCACGGCGGATCAGCCTCCGCTGGGCGTTGAGCAGGATGTGCAGTCCGGCGGAATCAATGAACTGCAGCCTGCGCAGGTCGACCTCCAGATCCCCGGGCTCGCGACGCACGATCTCGTCAACCCGGGCACCGAACTGCACGGCGGTGAGGAGATCGAGCTCGCCGGCGAGCACCAGACGCAGCTGCTCCTCGTGGCGCTGCTCGGCAATCGAGAGCTGGACCGGGCCGCGCGGACGCAGCTGATCGCTCAAGGCATGGTCATCCGTGACGCGGTTGTCCAGACGCATCTGGATACCTCCTGGGTGGACGGTGTGCTGCTCCCCTCCCCTCCAACAGGTACCCCGGCCTCCGCGCTCCGTAACGCGCGCGGGCGGCCGGGCTCAGCGGATCTGGAGACGAATCCGGGCCACGGGGCCACCCGGCGACTTCACGTAGGCGCGGCGCGTGTCGACCTGAACCGTCCAGGTCCCCAGGGACGGCGAGAAGGGGAACAGGCGGAGCTTGCCCGTGCGCAGATACCCGCATTGGCCCGAGGTCTGTCCGAGCTCGACGGTCTTGCGCTGCGATCCGGAGGGCGCGATGTAATGCAGGTACACGGCCCGGGGAGCGCCGCCTGGCGAGAAGTCCCAGATCTCGAACGGGGCACTGAGCGTGTGCGGATTGCCACTGGTGGCCAAGAACCGTGCTCCGGCCGGATTGGTCACCGTGAACTGCGTGTGCGCGGACAGCGTTCCGTCCGTCGCCTCGAGATGATCGACATGCTGCGCCACCCCAGCGGGCAGGCCGCCGGGGATCAGCCGGACCGAGAATGCTCCGGCGGCGTCGGTCGTGCTCTGGCCAAAGTCGACCCCGTCGATGGCCACCTCGAACTGGCGGCTGGGGGCGAACCCGCCACCGATCACCGTGACCACCTGACGCACGAGGTAGCAGCCGTGCGCCGTCCGCACCGTCGGTGCGGCCGTGGCGGCAAGGACGGGGGCGGCAGCCGTGGCAGCCAGCGTGCTGATCAGAAGCCCCCGAGCGAGTTGACTAGCGAAGGGGCGCGGGACGGACAAGGCCCGCCATGGTACAAGTGCGCGCACATCACCACGTGGAGAAGGAGGCTGTCTTGCCGACGTACATCATGCTGACCACGCTGACCCCTGACGGCGTACAGACGATCAAGAACAACCCCGGCCGCATCCGTGAGGTCAACCGCGAGATTGAGCAGCTGGGCGCCACGGTCAAGGCGCAGTGGGCGACCCTGGGCCAATTCGACTTCGTGAACGTGGTCGAGGCGCCGGACGAGAAGACGATTGCCCGCGTCTCGCTGGAGCTCGGCTCACGGGGCACCGGAAAGTACGAGACGCTGAGCGCGATTCCGATCGACGACTTCATTGGCTCAATCTGAGCAGGGCCGCCGCCGGACCGGGCCGCTGCGGGTGCTCGTGCTCGGCGCCGGCGCGCGTGAACACGCGATCGTCCAAGCGCTGAAGCGCTCTCCGCAGGCTCCGGAGATCCTCTGCGCACCGGGCAACCCGGGCATCGCCGCCGAGGCCACGCTGCTCGACGTCGACTTGGACGACGTGGGGGCGATCGTCGCTGTGGCCCGAGAGGAGAACGTCGACCTCGTCGTCGTAGGACCGGAGGCCCCGCTGGTGGCCGGTGTCGGCGACGCCCTGGCCGAGGCTGGCATTCGCTGCTTCGGGCCGAGCGCCGCCGCGGCCGCGCTCGAGGGCTCGAAGGCATTCTGCAAGGAGGTGATGATCGCCGCTGGAGTGCCCACCGCCGGCTATCAGGTGGTGGACACCGTTGAGGCCGGCCTGGCCGCTGTGACCGGCTATCCGACGGTGATCAAGGCCGACGGGCTGGCCGCCGGCAAGGGCGTGATCATCGCCGAGGACGCCGAGGCGGCCCGCGACGCCCTCGAGCAGCTGCTGGTGGCACGCCGGTTCGATACCGAACGGGTGGTGGTCGAGGAGTACCTCGAGGGCGAGGAGGTCTCATTGCTGGCCCTCTGCGACGGTCGCACCGCCGTCCCGCTGGCGTCGGCCCAGGACTACAAGCGGATCTTCGACGGCGACCGTGGGCCGAACACGGGGGGCATGGGCTCCTATTCGCCGGTCGCGGCGATCGATCAGCAGCGCGCCGAGGAGATCTGCCGCACGGTTCACCAACCGGTGCTGGAGGAGCTGGCCAGACGCGGGATCAGCTTCCAGGGCGTCCTCTACGCCGGTCTGATGATGACGCCGGATGGAGCCAAGGTGCTGGAGTTCAACGTCCGCTTCGGCGATCCCGAGACCCAGGCCATCCTGCCCCGGCTACGCACCGATCTGCTGGAGCTGTTTCTGCGCGCCGCCGAAACCGGCGGCCTCGATCAGACCGAGCTCAGTTGGGACCCCGCCTTCGCCGTCACCGTCGTGCTGGCCAGCCGGGGTTATCCGGAGAGCGCCAGCAGCGGCGACTTGATCACGGGCCTCGACCGGATCCCGCCCGAGATCCAGGTCACGCATGCCGGCACCGCTCGCGCTCCGGACGGCACGCTGGTCACCGCAGGCGGTCGGGTGCTGAGCGTGACCGCTCTCGGCGAGGACGCTGCCACCGCCCGCAGCGCCGCATATGCTGCCGCAGAGATGATCGATTTCGCCGGTAAGCAGATGCGCCAGGACATCGCGCTGCGAGCGGTACGACCATGACAGAGGAGATTCAAGTGAGTGCAGGATCGCATGAGACGCCCGAGACGGTGACCCAAGCCGAGGCCGAGTTCGCGGAGCTCGCCGTTGACGCGCCGGTGGTCGGCATCGTGATGGGCTCCAAGAGCGACATGGCGGCCATGGAAGCGGCCGAAAAGGAACTGAAGGAGCGGGGAATCCGGTCGGAGACGCGGGTCATGTCGGCCCACCGTGAGCCGGATGTAGTCGCCGACTACGCGCGCAACGCAAAGCTGCGCGGCCTCCGGGTGATCATCGCCGGCGCCGGCCTGTCGGCCGCCCTGCCGGGCGTGGTGGCTGCGCACAGTGAGCTGCCGGTGATCGGGGTTCCGCTGACCAGCCGGACATCGGTGGCCGGGGGACTGGACGCGCTGCTCTCAATCGCGCAGATGCCTCCCGGGGTCCCGGTGGCCTGTGTCGGCGTCGACAACGCGCGCAACGCGGCAGTGCTCGCCGCCCGGATCCTCGCCGCCTAGTCCCGGCGCCGGTACTCTCCTCGGCGGTGGGACGCATTCGCTCTCTGGTGATTCTCGCGGGCGCGATGCTCGTTTGCCTATGCCTGCCCGCAACCTCGCTCGCGGGCACCTACAGCTGGGATCTCCCGCCCAACTTCACCTATAGCCCGCCGGGCGCCAACCCCGACCATGACTCCTATGGGGCAACCCCGTGGGGCTATTACGAGGGGTCCCCGGGCTTGTTTACCCACAGCCACGACCCCGCCAGCTTCACGAGGCTGCCCACGTTCGCGACGGGCATCCGCGGCGGCTTGGCGGGTTGGGGCGACCCGGCCGCTCCGGATGCGCTGGTCGGTGACAACCCTACGAGCGCCCCGCTCACCGACCTCGTCGACACGTTCCCGGCCGGTCAGATGGTGATCACGCCGCCGCCTGACCGAGTGGTGGCGATCGGCTGGACCTCACCGCTCTCGGAGCCGGCAACCCTCAATGTGAACGGGACGATCGCCGCCGCCAACCCGGGCGTTTGTTCGAGTAAATTCAACTGGACTCTCGAGGACCAAACGGGCACCGCGCTCGCGCGGGGTGGATCGGGTGGGGACAGGTTCACTTCGGCGCCAGTCGTCCCGGCGCAGGGTCGCATCTATCTCGTCTTCGACAGCAACGGGATTCCGCTCGCCTACAACCCCCAGTGCGCCACCGCCACAGCGACGCTGCACATCACCGCGGACGCGACCGCACCGCAGGTGACTCTGGACAGCCCGGCCCACGGCGCGCTGATCAGTGGCGGGCCGCCCACCTTCTCGGGCTCGGCCAGCACTTCGTTCGGAGCCTCGCCCACGGTCACGGTGCGAATCTATGGCGGCTCGGGCGCAACCGGCACCCCGCTTCAGACGGTCACCACAACGCGCTCGAGCGACGGCGGCTACACGGTTGGCCCCAACGCCCAGCTGGTTGACGGCCTCTACACCGCGCAAGCCGAACAGCGCGATCTCGCGAATCCGGCGGACACCGGGCTCAGCGCGACGACAACTTTCACCGTTCACAACGCGGCGCCGACGATCACCCTGAAGTCGCTAGGGTCCAAGCCCGCGCTGACTTCCACGCCGACGCTGACGGGAGTCGCGGGGACCGCCTCGGGTGACGGGGGTTCGGTGGTCGTGCTGATCTACCCCGGCAATACGACCAACGCGGCACCGGTTCGGTACCTGACCGGCTCGGTCGGCGCGGGCGGGAGCTATTCGGTCAAGGTCACTCCGGGCCTGGCCGATGGCCAGTACACCGCGGTCGCCGGGCAGAGTGGCCCGCAGATGGTCGGGCTGAGCCCGCCCATGACCTTCAGGACCAAGGTGCATGCCCCGGTCGTGACCCTGACGAGCCCCGCCCGAGGCTCCAGCACCACCCGGAGCGCACTGTCGTTCTCCGGCTCGGCTGGCACCGCGCTTGGCGACTCAAGCTTGGTCACGCTGCTCATCTACGGCGGCGCCAAGCCCACCGGCAAGGTGCTAGGCACGGCGCGAACCCGGGCCAGCGGCGGCGCCTGGACCGCGCGGTTGACGACCTTCGCACCGAAGATCGGGCTCTACACCGCGGTGGCCAAGCAGAGCGACGATGCCGGGCATACCGGCGTGAGCCGAGGCGACACCTTCCTGGTCGTCGCGGGGCCCACGGTGATCGGCTCCACCGTCTCCCTCTCGCCGTCCGGATCGGCGTCGGTCCCAATCACCTGCGTGGCTCCGGCCGGGACCGTATGCACCGGCAATGTGCTGATCCTGACCGTGAAACGCCTGCAGCCGCTCAGCGGTGGCCCGGCCGGTCCGGTGCGGATCCTGTTCGCCTACGTCAGCGTCCCGGCCGGGAAGACCGAGCTTGTAAGCCGGCCGATGCGAAGCGATGTCGCCCGTGCGTTGCGCAAGCTGAAATCGCCGCAGGTCCGCGTGGCGGCGAACCTGACCGGAACGCCGCACTCGACCGTAGTGCGAACGCTGCGGTTCGCGCGCTAGCGTCCTCGCGGTGATCCCACGCTACACCCGGGCTGAGCTGGCCGAGATCTGGTCCGATCACGCGCGCTTTGAGGCGATGCGTGAGGTCGAGGTCGCAGCCTGCGAGGAGATGGACGGCCCCAGCGAGGAGGAGCTACAGGCGATCCGCTCCGCGACCTTCACCGTGGCGGAGATCGACGAGCGCGAGAAGGTCACCGACCACGACACCGCCGCGTTCGTCGACGTCCTGGCGGAGTCGGCCGGTCCGGCCGGCCGCTGGATTCATCACGGCCTGACCTCGAGTGACGTACTCGATACCGGCCTGGCCCTGCAGCTTCGCCGAGTGGCCGAGGTGGTGCTGCCCGACTCGCGCCGCCTCGTCGAGGCGTTCGCGGCCCAGGCGCGCACGCACACCCACACGCCGTGCGTCGGGCGCACCCACGGCATCCACGCCGAGCCGACGACGTTCGGGATCAAGCTCGCCGGCTACGCGTTCGAGGCTGAGCGCAACGCGCGGCGACTGGAGCGAGCGTTCGCCCAGGCCGCGGTGGGCGCCCTGTCTGGAGCGGTCGGCACCTATTCGGCAACCTCGCCGGACTTCGAGCGCCGCGTCCTGCGACGCCTGGGCCTCGAGCCTGAATCGGTCTCCACGCAGGTCGTCCCGCGCGACCGCCATGCTGAGCTGCTCCAGGCCATCGCGCTGGCCGGCGCGGGACTCGAGCGCTTCGCCACCGAGCTCCGTCACCTCGCCCGCACTGAGGTCTCCGAGGCCCGCGAGCCGTTCCGCGCCGGTCAGAAGGGCTCCAGCGCGATGCCGCACAAGCGCAACCCGATCAAGTCCGAGCAGGTCACCGGGCTCGCCCGGATCCTCCGCGGCAACGCTCAGGCAGCGCTTGAGGATGTTGCCCTGTGGCACGAGCGGGACATCTCTCATTCATCGGTCGAACGCGTGATCCTGCCCGACTCGACGATCCTGCTTGACCACATGCAGCGCCGGGTGCTGAACCTCGTGCAGGGCATGGTGGTCGACGCCCAGCGGATGCGGGAGAACATCGATCTCACCTACGGCGCCCTCTTCTCCCAACGGGTGCTGCTGGCGCTGGTCGGACAAGGTCTGACCCGGGATGAGGCCTATCGGATCGTGCAGCGCCTGGCCCAGCGGGCACTCGACCAGCGAACCCCCCTCAAGGAGCTGCTGGCCGCCGATCCAGCGGGATCCGGCCTGGACCTCGACGCGATCTTCGACCTGGCTCCATTCGTGCGATACGCCGACGAAATCGTCGGTCGGCTGGACGCGATCGGCTGAGGGCCAGCAGCGCCGGTCACCGCCGTTGCCGTTGCTAGAGTCGATCCGGTGAGCGCCCTCGCCGACCTGCCCCTGATCGCCTCGGGAAAGGTTCGTGAAATCTACGACCTTGGCGAGGCGCTGCTGCTCGTCGCCTCCGACCGGATCTCGACCTACGACGTCGTCCATCCGACCCCGATTCCCGACAAGGGCAGCGTCCTCACCGGCCTCTCTGCGTTCTGGTTCGAGCGCACTGCCGAGATCGTCGCCAACCACCTGATTTCGGTCGCCGACGGGGTACCCGAGGAAGCCCGAGGTCGCGCCATGGTGGTCAAGCGGCTGAACATGCTGCCGGTCGAGTGCGTGGTCCGCGGCTACATCACCGGCTCGGGCTGGAAGGACTATCAGGCCACCGGCGCGGTGTCCGGAATCCAGCTGCCGCCGGGGCTGCGCGAGTCCGATCGCCTGCCCGAACCGATCTTCACCCCGAGCACCAAGGCCGAGGTCGGCCATGACGAGGCGATCGACTTCGAGGGTGCGGTTGACCTGATCGGCGATCGCGGGCTGGCCGAGCGCCTGCGCGACACCTCGATCGCCGTCTACGAGCACGCCGCCGAGCACGCGCGCGAGCGCGGGATCATCCTTGCCGACACCAAGTTCGAATTCGGATTGGACGCCAACGGGGAGCTGACGCTGGGCGACGAGGTCCTGACGCCGGACTCCTCGCGCTTCTGGCCCACCGACGGGTACGAGCCGGGCCGCAGCCAGCCGAGCTTCGACAAGCAGTTCGTCCGTGACTGGGCCTCGTCCACCGGCTGGGACCGCAACCCGCCCGCGCCGGCGATTCCCGACGACGTCGTCGCTCGCACGCGCGAGAAGTACATCGAGGCCTACGAGCTCATCACCGGCGAGTCGTTCGACGCCTGGCGCCGCCGCACCGGAGTCAGCTAGCCGATGCGGGCGCGGGTGCTGGTCAAGCCCAAACACGGAATTCTGGATCCGCAGGGCCAGGCGGTTGAGCGGGCCCTCCCGGCGCTCGGCTTCACCGGCGTGAGCAATGTCCACGTCGGCCGCCTGATCGAGCTCGACGTCGAGGATCCGGAGCGGCTGCCGGAAATGTGCGAGCGGCTGCTATCCAACCCGCTGGTGGAGGACTACGAGATCGTGGAGACCGGACGATGAAGTTCGGCGTGGTGCGCTTCCCGGGGTCCTGCGATGACGTCGACGCTCAGTTCGCCGCCGAGCAGGTGGGCGAGACGGTGCTGCTCTGGCACGCCGACCGAGATCTTCAGGGCGTCGACGCGGTGATCGTCCCCGGCGGCTTCTCCTACGGGGACTACCTGCGCGCCGGAGCGATCGCGCGCTTTGCCCCGGTGATGGAGGAGGTGGCGGAGTTCGCGCGCGAAGGCGGCCTGGTGCTCGGCATCTGCAACGGCTTCCAGGTCCTGTGCGAGGCCGGCCTGCTGCCGGGAGCGCTGTTGCGCAACACCTCGCTGAAGTTCGTCTTCCGCCAGGTCGAGCTCGAGGTCCTGCGCACCGACAGCCCCTTCACCCGCGACTGCGAGCCCGGACGGCGGCTGTCGGTTCCGGTCAAGCACACCACGGGGCGCTTCTACGCCCCCGAGGAAGAACTCGACCGCCTGGAGAGATCGGGCCAGGTGCTGCTGCGCTACGCCCCTGGTCACAATCCCAACGGCTCCGTCCGTGACATCGCGGGCGTCAGCAACGAGGCCGGCAACGTGTTCGGCCTGATGCCTCATCCCGAGCACGCGGTCGACGAGCTGACCGGCTCAACCGACGGGGCGCAGATCTTCGAATCGATGCGAGCGCAGGTTGCCGACCGCGTCCCCGTCTAGGCCCCCGTCCAAGCACCGTCAGCTCGGGCTCACCGACCACGAGTACGAGCTGATCCTCGAGAAGCTCCGGCGCGAGCCCAACGAGGTGGAGCTGGCGATGCTCTCGCTGATGTGGTCTGAGCACTGCGGCTACAAGCACTCGAAGAAGTTGCTGCGCCGCCTGCCCAAGGACGGCCCGCATGTGATGCTCGGCCCCGGCGAGAACGCCGGCGTGGTTGACGTCGGCAACGGTCTGGCCGTCGCGTTCAAGGTCGAGTCGCACAACCATCCCAGCGCTGTCGAACCCTTCCAGGGTGCCGCGACCGGGGTCGGGGGCATCCTCCGGGACGTGTTCGCGGTCGGCGCGCGGCCGATCGCGATCCTCGACTCGCTGCGCTTCGGTGAGCCGGCGCAGTCCGAGCGCTCGCGCTATCTGCTCGAGCACGCGGTCGCCGGCATCGGCCATTACGGAAACTCGATCGGCGTGCCCACGGTGGGCGGCGAGATCTACTTCGAGCAGAGTTACGAGCAGAATTGCCTGGTCAACGCGATGTGCCTCGGGTTGCTGCCCCACGAGCGGCTGATCCGCAGCGCCGCCGCCGGCCCGGGAAACGTGCTGATCCTGCTCGGCGCGCTGACCGGCCGCGACGGCATCGGTGGTGCCTCGGTGCTGGCCAGCGCGGAGCTCGGCGAGGGCGATGAGGCCAAGCGGCCATCGGTTCAGATCGGCGACCCGTTCACCGAGAAGAAGCTGCTCGAGTGCTGCTTGGAGCTGCTGGACCGCGAGCTGCTGGCCTCGCTGCAGGACCTCGGCGCCGCCGGCCTGACCTCCTCGGCCTCGGAGATGGCCAGCAAGGGGAACGTCGGGCTCGACATCAACCTGTCCCAGGTCCCGCTGCGCGAGGCCGATATGGAGCCCTTCGAGATCATGGTCTCCGAGTCTCAGGAGCGGATGCTGTGCGTGGTCGAGCCCGAGCGGGTCGGCCGGGTACTCGACGTCTGTGAACGCTGGGAAGTGCTGGCCACCCCGATCGGCTCGGTGACGGCCGGGGATTCGATGCGGATCCTCCACCGCGGCAGCCTCGTGGGTGAGCTGCCGGTGGACGTGCTGGTCGATGACTGCCCGCTCTACGACCTCGTCCCGTCCCCGCCCGAGGGTGAGCTGTATCCGGCCCCGGCGGCCGTGCTCTCCGGTCAGGAGTCACCGGCGGAGACCCTGCTGAGCTTGCTGGGCTCGGCCAACATCGCCTCCCGCAAGCCGGTGTTCGAGCAGTACGACCCGGTCGTCCAGTCGCGCACGGTGCGCCGGCCTGAGCAGGCGGACGCCGCGGTCCTGGCGCTTCCGGGCGGCTCGGCGATCGCGGTCTCGATCGACGGCAACGGACGGCGGGTCGCATGCGACCCGCGCGCGGGTGCGGTCGAAGCGGTTTATGAGTGCGTGGCGAACCTTGCCTGCGTCGGTGCGACCCCGCTGGGGCTCACCAATTGCCTGAACTTTGGCAATCCGGAGAAGCCCCACGTGGCTTGGCAGCTCTCGGAGGCGGTCGAGGGCATTGCTCAGGCCTGCGAGGCGCTCGAGCTGCCGGTGGTCGGCGGCAACGTCTCGCTCTACAACGAGGCGCCCGCAGGGCCGATCTTCCCCACGCCCGTGGTCGGCGTCGTCGGCCGGCTGCCCGACGCCTCGCGGGCGGGACAGCTCGGCTTTGCCGCCGAGGGAGACGTGGTCGCCCTGGTCGGGCCATTCGAGCCTTCATCGCCCGGCTCTGAGCTGGCCAAGCTCCAGGGTCGCGCACCCGCTGGGCCACTTCCGGTGATGGATCAGCACGCTGTCCGTGATGCGCATGAAGCGGTTCGGCAGGGGGTGCGCTCAGGGGCGCTCCATAGTGCACATGACATCGCCGAGGGCGGCCTCGGGGTGGCGCTCGCCGAGTGCTGCATCGCCGGCGGGATCGGGGCGACGGTTGAGCTCCCCGCGGGCCTCGACCTGTTCGGCGAGGCGCCGGGGCGGGGGTTCATCGTCTCGGGTGCCGAGGCCGACCTGGCGGATTTTCAGGTCATCGGGCGCGTGGGGGGCGAGCGCCTGGAGATCAGCGGTGTGCTCGAGGTTCCGGTGGCCGAGTTGACCCAGGCGCGGGACGACGGCCTCAAGCCGTTTCTGTAGTTCTGACCAAATTGCGGAGTCGGGGTGCGGCTCCGCTGGACCCAGGAGGTCCGTTGCTACGCTGCATGCAGGAGTCCGGCCGAGGGCTGATCCACGCTTGGCACATGCCATGCCTCTTGTAAACGATCACCGCGAAGGACCTCGCGACGAGTGTGGCGTCTTCGGGATCTATGCACCCGAGCACGATGTCGCGCGCCTTGCCTACTTCGCGCTGTTTGCGCTCCAGCACCGCGGGCAGGAGTCAGCCGGGATCGCCACGGCCCCACGCGGTGGCAGCATCATGGCCATCCGTGACCAGGGTCTCGTGGCCCAGGTATTCGATGAGCACACGCTCCGCTCGCTGGTCGGCGACATGGCGATCGGCCACGTCCGCTATTCGACCACCGGCTCCTCGGAATGGGAGAACGCCCAGCCGATCGTGCGCGACGACCGCCGCGCGCTCGCCTTGGCTCACAACGGCAACCTGATCAACGCCGTCGAGCTGCACTCCGAGCTGCGCGGACGCGACGTCCCGTTCCGCTCGACCTCGGATTCGGAGATCATCGCGGCACTGCTGGCCACCCACCCGGCCGAGCGGATCGAGGATGCCGTGGTCGATGTGCTGCCGCGCCTGCGAGGCGCCTTCTCGACCGTGGTCATGACCGAGGACGCCGTCGTCGCCTTCCGCGATCCCCACGGCCTGCGGCCGCTGTGTCTGGGGATGATCGAGGATGCCAACGGGGGCATGCCGGTGTACGCCGTCGCCTCCGAATCGTGCGCGCTGGATCTGATCGGCGCCCGGTACCTGCGCGATGTCGAGCCCGGTGAAGTGGTGACCCTGACCGAGCGCGGGATCAAGACCCAGATGGCCGTCGAGGGCGAGCGCAAGGCGTTCTGCGTGTTCGAGTACATCTACTTCGCCCGGCCGGACTCGAGGATGAACGACACGGTGCTCCAGGTCGCCCGCTCGCGGATGGGGGAGATCCTGTGGCGCGAGGCGCCGGTGGAGGCCGACGTGGTGATCCCGGTACCGGACTCCGGCAACCCCGCGGCGCGCGGTTTGGCGCGGGCCGCCGGCCTGCCGCAGGACGATGGCTTCATCAAGAATCGCTATGTCGCCCGGACGTTCATCCAGCCCGGCCAGGAGCTGCGCCGCCACGGCCTGCGGCTGAAGTTCAACCCCCTCCCTGAGGTTGTGGCCGGCAAGCGGCTGGTGGTGGTCGACGACTCGATCGTCCGAGGCAACACGACCCGCCAGATCGTGCAGATGCTGCGGGACGCCGGCGCCGCCGAGGTTCACCTCCGGATCTCCGCGCCGCCGATCAAGCACCCTTGTCACTACGGCATCGACATGTCCACGCGCGAGGAGATGATCGCCCACGGGCGGACCGTGCCGGAGATTGCCGCGGAGCTCGGCGCCGACTCCCTGCACTACCTCTCGCTGGCCGGCGTCTACGAGGCGGTCCGGGGCTCTCGGGACCAGCACTGCGATGCATGCTTCAGCGGCGAATATCCGCTCTCGGGGACCGAAGCGGCGAACGGCAAGTTCGCCCTCGAATCATCGCTGCCGCTGGTACGGGCCTAGCGTTTGGCGCGTACCCCGCGCGCGGTGGGCGAGGCCGGCTCGAAGGGAGCTGGTCCGACGCCGGCAATCGCCGCTGACGGCGGTATCGTCGCGAGCATGGACGCGCGCGAAGCACTGCAGCAGATCTTCGCGTTCGAGTCGTTCCGTCCCGGCCAGGCGGAGGCGGTCGACGCGGCGCTGGCCGACCGTGACGCGCTCGTGGTGATGCCCACCGGCTCGGGCAAGTCCCTCTGCTACCAGCTGCCCGCGCTGATGCGAGAGGACCTCACGATTGTCGTCTCGCCGCTGGTCTCGCTGATGCACGACCAGGCTCAGGCGCTCTCCCGGATCGCTCCCGGGTCGGTCGGGCTGGTCAACGCTCAGCGGGCCGGGTCACAGAACGTCGAGACCGTCGCGGCGGCGACCCGCGGGGAGGTGAAGATCCTCTACGTCGCGCCGGAACGGTTCGCCGCTCCACGGTTCGTGGAGGCCATTTCCCGCGCGCGGATCGGGCTGTTTGTCGTCGACGAGGCGCACTGCGTGTCCCAGTGGGGACACGACTTCCGCCCGGACTACTTCGCGCTTGCCGACGCGGCTCGCACGGTGGGCGCGCGCACGATGATCGCCCTGACGGCCACCGCGACGCCGCAGGTCGCCGGCGACATCGTCCGCCGGCTGGAGCTGCACAACCCGGTCCAGGTCACCACCGGGTTTGACCGCCCCAACCTCACCTTCTCCGTGATTCCCTGTGCGAGCGCCGTGGACAAGCACCGGCGGATCGCCGCCGCCCTGTCCGAGCCGAACGCGCTGCCCGCGATCATCTACGCCGGGACGCGACGCGCCACCGACGATCTGGCGGGCGAGCTGCAGCGCAATCTGGGTGAGGAGGTGATCGCCTACCACGCGGGCCTCGGGCGCGAGGCTCGGACCGTCGCCCAAGAGCAGTTCATGAGCGGCGGCGCGCGGGTGATCGTGGCCACCAACGCGTTCGGGATGGGAATCGACAAGGCCGACGTGCGAACCGTCGTCCACGCGACCGTCCCCGGATCGCTCGAGGCCTACTACCAGGAGGCTGGTCGCGCCGGACGGGATGGCAGTCCGGCCCGCTGCCTGCTGTTCGCCGAGCAGAAGGACAAGGGGTTGCATGTGTTCTTCATCGAGCGAGCGCGGGTCGACGACGGCGCCTTCGAGCGGGTGGCCGAGCGGCTGCGCTGGGCGGGCTTGGACGGCCGCTACAGCCTGCCGCTCTCCGAGCTGGGCGGCCTGATCGGGACACGCCACGAGGACGACAGCGTCCGCGCGATCATTGGACACCTGGCGCGGGCGCGGATGCTGAAGCCCGAACCGTCGCCTCCGGACCGGATCGCCGGCCAGATCGCGCACGAATGGGACGCTCGGGCGCTCGGGGCCTGCCGCGCCTCCGCGCGGGACGCCGAACGCGCTCGGTGGACCCAGTACCGGGCGGTGTGGGAGTACGTCGAGGGCTCGCGCTGCCGGCGCCGGGCGCTGCTCTCGCACTTCGGTGACCACAGCGACCCTCAGCCCGCTGGCGCGTGTTGCGATGTCTGCGGCGGCCAGCAGTTCGCCTGGGAGCAGCGCGGCTTCGGCGCGCCCGCCCCCAAGCGCTCAGGGCGGCCCGGGACTCGGCGGATCAGCCCGGCCGCCGGCGCGGCCGCCGGAGGCGAACTCGACGAGGCGATTCTCGAGGTGGTGCTCAGCGCCCAGCCGCCGGTCGGCCGGACCCGGGCAGTCGAGATCCTGCGCGGCGGTCGCTCCAAGGTCATCGCCGCAAACGCCTACGACCACCTGGAGGCGTACGGGTCGTTCGGGCATCTGCGCTCCGACGACGTGCTGGGGCGGGTCGACGCGATGCTTGCCGACGGCAGGCTCAATTCCACCGGCGGGCGCTTCCCCAAGCTGCGCGCCGTGCCGCAGGAGACACCCCGGGCGGCATGAACGTCGGCGTGCTCGCCTCCGGCGCCGGCACTAACCTGCAGGCGCTGCTTGACCGCGTTCACGGGCAGGGCGGCGTGCAGGTCGTTGCCGTGGCCTCCGACAAGCGCGACGCCGGTGCGCTCGGGCGTGCTGAGCGCGCGGGCGTTCCGACCTCGGTGTTCGCCCGCTCCGATCACCCTGACCGGGCGACCCGGGATCTGGCCATGCGGGACTGGCTCGTGCAGCGTGACGTCGAGCTCGTCGTACTGGCGGGCTACATGCAATTGCTCAGCCCCGAGTTCCTCGCGGGGTTTCCCGGGCGGGTGATCAACGTGCATCCTGGGCTGCTTCCCGCCTTCCCCGGCCTGAACGCCGTTGGCCAGGCGCTGGCCTACGGGGTCAAGGTGTTCGGCGTGACCGTCCACTTCGTCGACGACGGCGTCGACACGGGGCCGGTGATCCTGCAGCGGGCGATCGAGCTACCGGGGGCCGAGGACCCCGAGCAGGTGTTGGCGGCCCTGCGCCCGCTTGAGCACGAGCTGCTACCCGAGGCGGTGCGCCTGATCGCAATCGGTGCGGTCTCGCTTGACCCGGCCAACCCTCGGCGGGTGCGCGTCGGTCGGTAGAGTCGAGTCGGCATGAGTCAGGGGAGCGATGTCCAGGTAGCGCGCGCGCTGCTTTCTGTCTCGGACAAGACCGGAATCGTCGACTTCGCGCGGGGGCTTTCGGAGCTCGGCATCGAGATCATCTCCACCGGCGGGACGGCTCGCGAGCTGACGCAAGCGGGCATCAGCGTCCGCTCGATCACCGATCTCACGGGCTTTCCGGAGATCATGGACGGACGGGTCAAAACACTGCACCCAAAGCTCTACGCCGGCCTGCTCGCCGTCCGGGACAACCCCGAGCACATGCGGGCCGCCCGCGAGCATGACGTCGAGATCGTCGATCTGGTCTGCGTCAACCTGTACCCGTTCGAGCGCACCGCGGGGGCGCGCGACGTTGACGATGCCGACGTGATCGAGAACATCGACATTGGCGGCCCGACGATGATCCGCGCAGCGGCCAAGAACCACGCCTACGCGGCGGCAGTCGTCAGCCCCGAAAGCTATGACGCCGTACTCGACGAGCTCCGGGAATCCGGCCGTCGGCTGTCGCCCTCCACGCGGGAGAGCCTGGCCGCGGAGGCGTTCTCCTACACGGCGCGTTACGACACGGCCATCGCACGGTGGTTCCAGGAGAAGGGCGAGGATTTCCCGCCACTGATGGTGCGTGCGTTTGAGAAGACGCTCGAGCTTCCCTACGGCGAGAATCCCCACCAGCGCGCCGCTTACTACACGCAGGTCGGCGCCCGGGTGGACCTCCTCTCGATGGTCTCGCAGCTCGGGGGCAAGCAGCTGTCCTTCAACAACCTGCTCGATCTCGATTCGGCCCGGATGCTGATCGGCGAGTTTCAGATTCCGGCCTGCGTGATCGTCAAGCACAACAACCCGTGCGGGGTGGCTGTGGGCTCGACTCCGCTGGAGGCCTACCAGCGGGCCTTCGTTTGCGACCCCGTGTCCGCCTACGGCGGCGTGATCTGTCTGAACCGAAGTGTCGACCGAGAGCTGGCGGAGGCGCTGACCGGCCAGTTCATCGAAGTGCTGTTCGCGCGGGGGTTTGACGAGGACGCGCTCGAGGTGCTGTTCACCAAGCCGAACATGAGGGTGCTCGACGACCGAGAGCGCCGCACCCCGGACGTGTTCGAGCCCCAGCTGCGGCAGGTGATGGGCGGCATGTTGGTCCAGGACCGGGACGCCGACCTGGAGGACCGGTCGGACATGCAGGTCGTCTCGGCGCGGCGTCCCACCGAAGCCGAGTGGAACGAGATGCTGTTCGCCTGGCGGGTGTGCAAGCACGTCCGCTCCAACGCGATCGTCCTGTCCCGTGAGCTGGCCACCCTGGGCATCGGAGCGGGACAGATGAGCCGCGTGGATTCGGTCCGGCTGGCGATCGAGAAGGCCCGCACGGAACTGAGCGGGGCGACGATGGCCTCCGATGCCTTCTTCCCGTTCGCCGACGGGCCCGAGGTGGCGATCGAGGCCGGGATCACCTCGATCATCGAGCCGGGCGGATCGATGCGCGATCCCGATATCGTCGCGGCAGCCGACGCCGCCGACGTCGCCCTGGTTTTCACCGGCCGACGCCACTTCCGTCACTGATGAGTTCCGGCTCCCCGGAGATCCAGCGGCTGGGCGGAGATCCGCCATCCCCGTGGGAGGAGCGATTTGGCTTCAGCCGGATTGTGCGGTTTGGGGATTTTGTCCTCGTGAGCGGGACCACCTCCGTCGACCCATCGGGTGCGGTGGTGGGCGAGACGCCATACGAGCAGGCCGTCGCGATCCTGCACAAGATCGAGCACGAGCTGGGGCGCGTCGGCGCGAGGCTGTCCGACGTCGTTCAGGTCCGGGCCTACGTCACCGACATCTCGCGCGCGGAGGAGGTCGGGCGCGCCCACTCAGACGCCTTCGCCGAGATCCGCCCGCTGATGACGATGCTCGAGGTCAGCGCCCTGATCGATCCCCGGATGCTGGTGGAGCTGGAAGCGGTCGCTGTCCTACGCTGAAGGCCAGCGCGCGCATCAGCCGAACGTGCGCGATCATGACGGCACGCCGCCGTAGCTCAGTTGGCAGAGCAGCGGACTTTTAATCCGACGGTCGTGGGTTCGAGCCCCACCGGCGGCATCGGGATGGGGCTGGAAATGGGGACTTTCTGAAGGGGAGCGGTGCCGGTGATCGCTTTCGTGGCAATGCGATCGTCCGGCCGGGTCTTCGCGGGCGCGTCCTACGCCGCCAATGGCATCGCCCGCGTCAGAGCCACTGGCGGGTGCCTCGCGGTGCTCGCGGCGCAGATCGAGATGCCTAAGGGCTTGGGCGGAACGCGTCGCCCCTCCGGCCTCGATCGACGAGGTGACCGGAGCATCTACGACGGCGCGGCTATATGTTTCCCAGATCACGCCCAGATCTAGAACTCTGCGCGGCTTACTGGGGCTCGCCGCCGTCCTTGGGCTGGTTGCCGGCGTCAGCCTCGCAGCCAACATGGGCGCGGATCGGGTCGGGCGGATCGGTCCGCGCCTGCACACGACCGGCAACGGCCGCCAGCTGCGGCCTCCGGGACAGCTCGTCACCCTGGGGCACTTTCCCACCGGCGGAGCGGTGACCCCGGACGGACGGTTTTACTGGACAGTCTCCACCGGACGGGCGCTCAACGACGTGCGAATCGTCGCGCTGGGCGGAGGCCGAGCGCGGGTGATCCAGATCCTCGGCCTTCCGGGCGCCTCCGGCGGGATCGCGATCGACGGGCGCCACCATCGCGTGTATGTCTCCGGTTTGCAGGATTCGACCAACCGCGATGAGCTGCGCCCGCACCTGCCGGGCCGCAAGGGCGACGTCATCCATGCATTCCGCTACGACGCGCGGAGCGGCCGGGCCCGGGAGATCGGCACGATCGGGGTGGCTCCGCCGCCGTCAGCGCCTGCGCCGCAGAGCTTCCCCGCCACGCCGAAGCTGCGTGAGTCCTGGCCCGACCGGCTCGCCGTCTCCCCCGATGGTCGCTCCCTGCTCATTCCGCTGAACCTCGCCGACGTCGCCGCCGTCGTCGACACCAGTTCGCACCGCGTCCGCTACATCCCGACCGGTACGTATCCGTACGGTGCGGCGATCCTCCCGGGGGGTCGGACGGGTCTGGTTTCCAACGAGGGCCCGGGCACGGTGTCCGTCGTCTCGCTGAGCTCCGCGAAGAAGCTCAAGGACATCCAGGTGGGAGCCAACCTGTCCCACCCAGAGGGAATCGCGCTGAGCCCGGACGGGTCACGGGCGTACGTGGCGATCGCCAACGAGGACCAAGTGGCGATCATCGACACCCGAAGGGAGACCCTGGTCAAGGTGCTGTCGGTTGATCGCTCCCAAGGCGGCGGGGAATCGCCGGTGGCGGCAGCGGTCAGCCGCGACGCCCGGCGGCTGTTCGTAGCCGAGTCGGCCGCTGACGAGCTAGCGGTGTTCGCGCTGCCGTCCGGGCAGCGGCTCGGGCGCATTCCCACGGCCGCCTACCCCGCCGACGTGCAGACCACCCGGCGAAGCCTGGTGTGGATCGCGGGCAAGGGGTTCGGGGCCGGGCCAAACGTCAATGGACCCAACCCGCTCAACACGGGCGACAACAACCTGCTCGCGCACCCGGGCAGCGCGGTGCTGAGCTCGGGCCGGGCGGGTGTCCTGCCGCTGCCGACCGCGGCCGCGCTGCGCAAGGACACGCTCGCGGCCGCCCACCAGCTCATTCCGGACAACTTCCGCGCCGCCCCCTCCGGCACCCCGCTGCGCCGCGGCGGCCCGATCAAGCATGTGTTCTTCATCATCCGCGAGAACCGGACGTATGACCAGGTGCTCGGCGATGACGCCCGCGGTGACGGCAGTCCGGCGCTGACGCTATTCGGCAGGCGGGTGACGCCGAACATCCACGCGCTCGTGCGGCGCTTCCCGCTGATCGACCACGCCTACGCCAACTCCGAGGCCTCCATCGACGGGCACTTCTGGACGAGCGCCGCGGCGGTGTCCGATTACGTTCAGCGCAACTGGGAGCAGAACTACGCCGGGCGCAACCGGCCGTATGACTTCGGTGCATACTCGATCAGCTGGCCCGGGACGGGCTTCCTGTTTGATCGGGCCCAGCGCCAGGGGATTTCGTACGCCAACTACGGAGAGGTGATCGCAGGAACGATCCCGCCCAACATCCTTAAGATCGTCGGCATCGTCGATAAGAACCTCACGGCCGAGGGCGCCACGCTCGAGGCTGAGAAGTTCCGGCACTCCGACATCGGCTATCCGTTCGGCTGCTATCCGAACGACACCGCCATCGGGACCGATTCGATCTACTCATCGCTCAACCACGGTGCGGCGGCGGAGGCGTTCGATTCCTCGGTACCGGCCGGGCCCACCGCGCACCCCGAATCGCGCTTCGACTGCTTCAAGAAGACGCTCGACAGCCAGATCGCCGCCGGCTCGGTCCCGGCGTTCAATTACATGGTCCTTCCCAGCGATCACACGAACGGCGTCGCCCCCGGCGCTCGCACCCCGCAGTCCATGGTCGCCGAGAATGATTACGCCCTGGGCCAAATCGTCGACCTCATCTCCCACTCGTCGATCTGGCGCTCGTCGGCGGTGTTCACGATCGAGGACGACTCCCAGGACGGTGCCGATCACGTCGACGCCCACCGGTTGCCAGTCGGAGTGTTCAGCCCGTACGCCAAACAGGGTGCCGTCATCCACACCCGCTACGACATGCTCTCGATGATCCGCTCGATCGAGCTCATCCTCGGCATGAAGGCGCTCGGCCTCCCGGACCGGCTCGCGACCCCGATGTACGACGCATTCACCTCGCGACCCAGCAATGCCGCCCCGTACAGCGTGCAGGGCCCCACCTATCCGCTCCTGCAGCGCAATCCCAACACGGCCGCCACCCGCGCCCTGGCCCGACGCTATGACTTCTTCCACACCGACCGCGTCCCGCAGGCCGCATTCGACCGGGTGCTCTGGCACGCCGTGCACGGCGGGACGCTCGCTGCACCGCCCCCGGGACCAAATGCGACCCCCGGCCAGTAGGGCTCCCTGCCGAGACCGGCCCCGTAACGGCGAAACCTCCGATCTCTCGGAGGCTCAGTACAGGGATCTGGCCCGCGCGGGTGAGGCCAAGGTGTCCGGACTCGTTGGCGAGCGCCTTCACGCGAAGGCGATAGCCAAGGGGCGCCCGGAGGTGTTGGTGCCGCGATCGTGTGGGTCGATCAGGGGCGGGTGGCGAGCTGAGGCCGCTCAGCCTGCTTACCCGTCACCCTGTGCGGCGTGCCGAGTATGAGTCGGAACGGCGTTGAACTGGCGTATGAGGACTGCGGCCACGGCCTTCCGCCAGTCGTGCTCCTCCACGGCATCGCCTGTCACCGCGAATTCATGGCCCCGCAGGTACGCCACCTCCGCGGGGCTCACCGCGTGGTTGCAGTCGATCTGCGCGGCCACGGCGAGAGCGACGCCCCGCCACACGGATACACGATCAGCGCCCTGGCCGACGACGTAGGCTGGATGTGCGATGAGCTCGGTATCCGGAGCCCGGTGGTGATCGGGCACAGCCTCGGCGGCCTGGTCGCGCTCGAGCTCGCCGTCGTCCGCCCCGAACTCGTCGAAGCTGTCGTGATGATCGATTCGGTCCTGTTGCCCGTCGGCGATCGGCGGGAGACGGTCGCCCGGCTCGTCGCCGGGATCCGCGGCCCGCATGGAGGCGAGGTCCTACACGACTACTTCCAGCTGTTCTTCTCCGACGCGGATGACCCAGCCACCCTCGACTGGATCCTCGATCAGGCGGTGGCCGCGCCCGCACACGTCGTCAGCTCGATCTGGGAGGAGTCGCTGCACTGGGACGACGCGCGGGCGCTCGAGCACTGCCGCGCGCGGCTGCTCTACATCGACGCCGGAACACCGAACAGCGACCTGGCGCGGGCCGCGGCCCTCCTTCCGCCGCTGGTAATCGGGCGGACGATCGGCAGCGGGCACTTCAGCCAGCTCTTATCGGCCCCACAGGTGAACGCCATGATCGATCGGTTCATCGCCCTCACCAGCTGATCAGCTCAGTCAGAGAGCCACCCATCGGTCAGCCGGCGGTCGAAACCGAGCTCGATGGCAACCTGGGGCTCCCGCCGCCAAGCAGTCCCTGAACTTGTAAGAGGTGGCCCGGGGCAATCCGGCCATGTGGCGGTGGAGGTCGCGGTCAAGACCAGCAGAATGGCGACCCGCCGGCGCTATTCGGACTGGGAAGGGGGGGTGGCTGGCCCACGATGGGCGGGTCGCCACTCACCCACGTCTGAGCCGGCGCACGAACCTCAACCACGTCGAGTGGTAGCCGCGCCAGTTCGACTGCAGCTTTCTGGAAGCGTGCAAACGGCGCTAGGCACAAGCATCGAGCGGCATGGTCGAGGAGCGGAGGCCCTGGATGTTGATCGCGAGTTCGGTGTAGTACCTCAAGCTGCCATACGCAGGACAGGTCCGCAAGCGGCTGAGCCGAAGCGTCGCCCGCGCGTGAAAGTTCATGTTGCCCCTGAACGTCCCCACGCCGGTAGCGGCGCTCGATCCCCAATGCTTCCACTTGATTCCGGTGATAAGAACCATCGTGTAGCCGAAGTAGCCAGTGTGCGCGTGATGGAAAGCGCAACGGCTAGGCTCTTTGACGCCGTAGGTACTTTGCGCGTCGTAGGCGACGCAGGCGACCCAGGTCGGTGGGCCCGCCCATAGGGAGTAGTGGTTCAGCGATGTGAACCTGACGAACTTCGCTCCCGTGGAGGTGTCGGTGCAGTTGGCGGACACGAAGTCGCTCCCGCGTGCAGTCATCAAGCAGACGTAAGTGCCGTAGCTGCGGGTATGGATCTGGAACGCTTGGCCCTGTCCGCCTGCAACGCCGCTTGGCGGCGGCGGAAAATCCGCGACAGGTAGGCCACGCTCGTACGCATCGGCAACCGCACTGCCAATTCGCGCCGCCTGGGAGCAGCCGAGATTTCGTCGCTCGTAGACCTGGACCAGGCGCTTGTAGACCGGCAGAGAAAGGTCGCGGTACGTGCGTTGACAGCGCGTGGTCGCGGCCGCTGAGCCCGTCGTGAGCGCGACGCTGATGGCGACAAGCAACAGGATGGCCATGCCTGAAACCGATGCCCTGTTGCCTGCTGTGACGCCGCTCACGCACGACAGGATGGCAGCGGTTGGGCCTTGCCGCAACCCTAGTCGCCGGTGCTCGAAATACCTAGGATGCAACCCTGGGGCGAACAGCGGGCGTGTCAAGCGTCGCCGGAACGATCGCGAACCAGGACTGCATCGGATCGTTCAGCCGCTGACATTTGGACGCCTCCGGCGAGCCCTGCAATCGCTTTGCGCGAGAAGCGCTCACGCAGGTCGCCGAGCCTCGCTGCTGGTTCGGGCTACAAGCGAGACTCTCGCCTTCCGTTGACCAGACTCGAGCGCGGAGATCGTCCGCGCGCTCCAGACGCTCCCACGCGCTCGTACGAAGGACCACTCCGAGTTCGCTTTTTGCCGAAGTCCAGAAGCTGGCTCTAGCGAGAGCCTTGTCGCCAAGCGATCGTGCGCCCCGACCGCACGGGTCGGATAGGGAGCGATAGTCAGCCAGGGATGTCGTTTCACGGCGCCGGGCAATTGTGGTTATCCCTGCTCGTCCCGCTTCGCTCGGAGGAGCCCCTTGTTTCGGCTTTGGATCCGAACCGCGACAGAGCAGCCATTCGCGCCTCGAGATAGCGTCGCTCCGGAATGCTCGTGGTGAGGCGAGCCGCGCGCTCGTACGCCGCGCGGGCGCCGACCTCGTCGCCGGCCATCTCGAGGAGGTGGGCGCGTACAGCCGCCAGACGGTGGTGGTTGCGCAGCGGCTCGTCGAGCGTCTCCAGCAACTCCAGTCCCGCGGGCGGACTGTGGACCATGGCGACCGCGACGGCTCGGTTGAGCGTGACCATCGGCCCTGGCGAGACGCACTCGAGGACCTCGTAGAGGGCAAGGATCTGCCGCCAGTCGGTCTCCCGCGCGCTTGGCGCCTCGTCATGGATGGCGGCGATTGCGGCTTGCAGCTGGTAGGGGCCTCCCGGCTTGCTCGCCAGCGACTCCTCGACCAGCGCAACGCCCTCTGCGATCTTGGCGCGGTTCCACAGCGAGCGGTCCTGCTCGGCCAGCGGGACGAGGCTTCCGTCCTCGCGGGTGCGCGCCGGACGGCGGGCGTCGGTCAGGAGCATCAGCGCAAGCAGCCCCGCCACCTCGCCGTCGTCCGGCAGCCGGCGGTGGACGTCGCGCGTCAGGCGGATGGCCTCGGCGCTCAGCTCGACGCGGGCTACCTGCGCGCCGGAGCTCGCCATGTAGCCCTCGTTGAAGATGAGGTAGAGCACGTGGAGGACGACGGGCAGCGCTTCGGGCGCGGGAGGCGCGAAGCGAGCGCCCGCGGCGCGGATCGTCGCCTTCGCTCGGCTGATGCGCTGCGCCATCGTGCTCTCCGGAGCCAGGAATGCACTCGCGATCTCTGCGGTGGTCAGGCCGCCGACGGCACGCAGCGTCAGCGCGACCTGCGAGGCGGGGCTCAGCGATTCGTGGCAGCACATGAATAGGAGCTCCAGCGTGTCGTCCTCGTGTGCCGCCTCGCCCGGCGCCGGATCGTGCGCCATGCCCTCCTCGCGCCGCCGCCGTGCACTCTCGCTGCGCAGCTCGTCGATCAGCCGCCGGTGGGCAGCGGTGAGGAGCCAGCCGCGCGGACTGGCCGGCACGCCGTCGCGCGGCCATTGCAGCGCCGCGTCGAGGAGCGCCTCCTGCACGGCGTCCTCGCACGCGTCGAACCGTCCGTAGCGGCGAACGAGCGTGCCGAGGACACGCGGCGCCAGCTCGCGCAGCTGCTCCTCGATGCTCACATCTCCTCTCCGCCGGGGGTCATCACGGGCCGCACCTCGATTCCCATCCAGCGCGCGTCGGGCCAGGTTGCCGCGACCTCGAGCGCGCGGTCCAGCGAGTCGCAGTCGATCATGCAGTAGCCGGCCAGATGCTCCTTGGCCTCAAGGTAGGGCCCGTCGGTCACGGCCGGGACGCCGTCGCGCACGCGCACGACCTTCGCCTGCGAGACGTCGGCAAGGCCTTCGCCTCCGACCCATTCGCCCGAGGCCGTCAGCTCGTCGATCAGGCGCCCGACCTCGGCCCCTATCTCGTCCATCGGCTCCGGTGGGTCGTCCATGAAGTTGGGGTTGTGGTGGATCAGCAGCATGTACTTCACGTCGTCGCTCCTTTCGGGGGTTCGCAGTGAGATCGGAGCCGAATTCTCTTTCTCGACATGTCGAGCGACGAGTTCTGGTTCCGACTCAGGTCTGAAAGTTCAACTGCTGAAGGAAAGGACTGACATGACCGCCGACCGTTCCCGCTGGATAGCTCTCTACGTCCTCTGCGTAGGGATGCTGATGATTGTCCTTGACGTCACCGTCGTGAACGTCGCTCTTCCGTCCATCCAGGACGACCTCGGGTTCTCGACCTCCAGCCTCGCGTGGGTTGTCAATGGGTACCTGATCTCGTTCGGCGGGCTGCTGCTCCTTGCGGGTCGCCTTGGTGACCTGCTTGGTCGCCGGACCGTGTTTCTGGCTGGGCTCGCGCTGTTCACCGGCGCCTCAGTGCTGTGCGGCTTGGCGCAGAGCGAGGTGTGGTTGGTCGCGGCGCGGTTCGTGCAGGGCATTGGTGGCGCTATGACCTCGGCGGTGATCCTCGGCATGATCGTGACGATGTTCCCGGAGCCCCGGGAGCAGGCGAAGGCGATCGGCGTCTACGCCTTCGTCGCCTCGGCGGGCGGCTCGGTCGGCCTGCTTGCCGGCGGCGTGCTCACGCAGGTCATCGACTGGCACTGGATCTTCTTCATCAACATCCCGATCGGCATCGCGACGGGGATATTCGGCCGCCGGCTGCTGGCCGCCGACGAGGGCATCGGCCTGAGCAAGGGTGCCGACCTGCCGGGCGCCGCGCTCATCACGGGCGCGCTGATGGTCGGCGTCTACACGATCGTCAAGCCCGCCGCCGAGGACGGCTGGGGCGCCTCGACGACGCTGATTCTCGGTGTCGTCTCGATCGCCCTGCTGGCCGCATTCGTTGCCCGTGAGGCGAAAGCCGCCACGCCACTGATGCCGCTGCGGATCTTCCGGTCGCGCAACGTGACCGGCGCGAACCTCATCCAGGTGCTGACTGTGGCCGGGATGTTCGGGATGTTCTTCCTCGGCTCGCTCTACCTCCAGCGGGTGCTCGGCTACGACGCGCTGCAGATCGGCCTGGCGTTCCTGCCGGTGACGATCGTGATGGGCACGCTGTCGCTGCGGTACTCGGAGAAGCTGATCCAGCGATTCGGCGCCCGCACGATGCAGTTCCCGGGGCTGGGCCTGATGGTCGCCGGCATGGTGATTTTCGCCCAGGCGCCGGTCGACGGCTCCTATGTGCGCGACGTCCTGCCCGCGCTGCTGCTGACCGGTACCGGCGTGGGCCTGTGCTTCCCCGCCCTGATGGGGCTGGCGATGTCGGGCGCGACGCCGAGCGACGCGGGCCTGGCCTCGGGCCTGGTCAACACCGCCGCGCAGGTCGGTGGAGCGCTCGGCCTGGCGGTCCTGGCGACGGTGTCCACCTCGCGCACCAAAGACCTGGCGCACGCCGGCACAGCGCACGCACAGGCGCTGACCAGCGGGTACCACCTGGCGTTCCTGATCGCCGCCGGCCTCGTCGCCACCGCGATCGTGGTCGCCGCGGTGGTCGTGCAGTCCGAGAAGCGCGCGACCGCGGCGACGCTCCGGGCCGGCGAGCTGGCCTACGAGGGACGCTGAATCACCCATGCCTTCACCCCGCCACCCCGGAATCGCCTCGGCTGGATGGAGTTGCTCCGCACCGAGAACATCCCGATTTCCAGCCCCATCCCGATGCCGCCGGTGGGGCTCGAACCCACGACCGTTGGACTAAAAGATGCTCATTTACAGGCTAATTGTCGTAGCTACGGGCGATTGAGTGCAGTTAGGTGAGGTTGGAGCGGGTCATATCTCGGGACATTTTCGGATTCCGGTCAACGGAAGGCGAGAGTGTCGCTTGTAGCCCGCGGGGGGAGGCTGCGCTGGCGCCGCGGAGAGTGCCGCTTTGGCGAAAGGCGGGAGTTGCTGTCGTGCGGGGGTGAGTGCGGCGTTTCCTGCGCCGCGAGCGTTCGGTCTCTGCTCGGCGGTCGTCTCTAGACGTGACGGTTGAGGAAGTCGATCTGGTCAGCGATGACGGCGTCGAAGTGGGGCTCGAGGTATGGGTCGAAGTGGCCGCAGTCGTAGGTGCGGATTTCACCGTTCGGGATTCGTTTGGCGGCTTTCATCGCGATCTTGTACGGGGTGACGATGTCGTGCTTGGCGAGCTGGATGAGCGTGGGGGCAGTGATCTGGTTAGTGGTCCGTCCGGGGGTATAGAACGGAACCCGGAGCGCGATTCGGGCGGCGACGTTGTTCTCGGGGAGCAGTTCCTCGTATCGGTCGCCAGCGAGGCGTCTGGCCATCGCGGCTGCGTCTGGGGAGGTCAGCATCGCGAAGCTGCCGGGTTCGCCGGCGGCGTCGACCCGGTAGGGCTGTCGGCCGAGAAGCGCGCCAAGCTGGTCGTAGGCGCCGGCGAGGATGAGCCGGGCGACGAGCTGTGGTGGGCGGGCGAACGCTGACGCAGGGCCGTTGATGTGCGGGACTTGGGCGATCACTGCGGCGAAAGATTCGTCGCGTGCGGCGAGGTAGAGCGCGTGACCGCCTCCGAATGAGGAGCCCCACGCGATGACGCGACCGCTGTCGACGCCGTCGATCGTGCGGGCGTGCGCGATCGCGGCGCGCCAGTCGGCGTGTTGGGCTTTGATGTCGAGCACGCGGCGTGGCTGTCCGGCGCTGTCGCCCCATCCGCGGTAGTCGAACACCAGAGCGGCGTAGCCGGCCTGCGCGAACCTGGTGGCATAGGCGTCAAGGCGTAGCGCGCGGATCGCGGCGAATCCGTGGGCCATCACGATGATCGGTGCACGGTCGACGCCGTCGGGCCGGTAGAGCCAGGCGGCGCAGGACGTGCCGTGGGAATTGAACGAGGTGTCGTGGCGGGTGTAGCTGAGCATCGAGGTCGGTCCTCCCGTAGTCAGTTCTTGAATGTCGCTCAAGAGCGGCGTACAGGACCGTAGCAGCGTCTTGATCAGCGTTCAAGAGGCGGTAAGATCGGTGGCATGCCAGCCACGAAGCGTCTGCAGGACCACGACGAGAAGCGCGCCGAGATCGTCAGCGCTGCACGGCGCCTCTTTATCGATCACGGCTACGAGCACACCCCGATGAACAAGCTCGCGGAGGCCGCGGGCGTGGCCGGGAACACGATCTACTGGTACTTCACCGACAAGGACGATGTCTTGATCGCCGTCCTCAACGACGTGATGAACGACGCAATCGGCCACTACCAGGACGTCGCCGCGCGACCGCTCGAAGACCAACTGCTGTGGGCCGTCGGGCAGCTGCAGGAAATGCGCCGTCTGGTCAGCACCGTCCACGCGCGCATCCGGGCATCACCAGCGATCAACGAGTGGCACGACGCGTTCCACGTGATGACCGAAGGTCTTCTGCGCGTACTGCTAGAGCAAGCCGGAGCGAAAGACACGAGCGTTGAGGCGGAGGTCAAGATCGCCGTGTTCACGATCGAGGGGATACTCACGCACGAACTCGACGCGGCCCAGCAGCGAGCGATCTGCCACCGCCTCGCGGCGCCGCCGATCTAGCCTCAGCAAACACCACGTGACCCGTCTAGGCAAGAGTCGCTCTGCTCCCGACACGAGCAGCGTGAGTGCAACGCTGCCTTCCCCCTTACGCGGAAAGCGGGAACGCAGCCCGCGATGCTGAGAGTGCCGGTTCGATCGAAACACGGAACGGACGAGCGCGACAGGACTCTCGGCGGCGAGAGCTATGTCGCCAGCGCACTCGTCAATGTGGGGCCATTCCGGTGGCGAAAGCACTCGCCCGCTGGCGCGGGTGCCGACGTGGGTCCGCGCGCAAGGAGGCGCGAATGCTTGCGCGCGGAAGCACAAGCGGGCCCCGGCCGACTTGTCGACACGGTCGCACGACTCGTGCCATGCAACTCCCGAGTCCAACGAGGCGCCGTCGTGCTCCTGTCTGCGCTCACGAGCATGAACGTCGTCGGGGGTCCGTGCGGCCATCTGCAAGGGGCTGGTGTGCGGTTGGCTACGCTCGCGCCAACCTGAGGCTGGTTCGCCACCTGCTCACCGGATCCGAAGGGCGGCGCCGCGCCTGCTGGGCATCAGCCCAGGCCGGGGAGTCCGAGCCGGGCAGCCTGGGCGCTCGCCTGACCACGAGTGCGAACATCGAGCTTTCGCAGGACCGCGGAGACGTGGTGATCGACGGTCTTCTCGGACACGACCAAGCGCTGTGCGATCTGCGCGTTGCGCAACCCCTCGGCCACCAGGACGAGCACCTCGAGCTCGCGTGCGGTAAGGCCGGCTGGGTTCTCACGCGTCCGTGGGCGCGGACCGCGTGGCACGCCGCGCACGCCTCGCTCGCGCAGTCGGCGTGCGACGATCGCGGCGGCTGGCCGCGCGCCCAATTGTTGTAACTGCTCGATCGACTGGCGCACCGAGAGTAGATCGTCGCTTTCGCCCAGCGCGAGCGCCGCCTCGTACGGACAGCCGAGCTTGCGCCAGCGCTCCGCAGCCCGTGCCCACTCGCCGGCGATCGCGAGGCTGTATGGCGCCGCCACCACTGCGGCGGGAAGCTCGTCGCGCAATCCGGCCTGCCAGCGCCAGTAGGCAAGCTCTCCGACGGACCATGGCACGCGACGCTCAAGCGCGAGGGCGAGGGCCGCGTCGGTCACTTGCGCCACAGTCGCGACGTCGCCCGTCAGCCAAGCCGCCTCGGCCCTCGCGACGGCCACCTGCGAGATCCGTTGCAGCTCTGCGGTCGACTTCACCAGCGCGTGCGCCTCCTCAAGCGGCGCGGTCGCCTCCGCGTCGCCTCGCCGCGCTCTGAGGAGCCCGAGCACGACCAACGCCCAACTGCGTGCGAGCAGCGCGCTCCGTGGATCGCGGAGAACCAGGGTGGCCGAGTCGGCTGCCTCGTCCCAGCGGCCGAGGTCGAGCTCCAGGCGCGCGCGACAGGCGAGCAGATACAGCCGCCAGGTCTCGAGCCCGCGTTCGCTGCAGTACTCCAGCCCAGCCTCCAGATGGCCCCCGATGAGCGCGTACCTACGCTGCCGCACGGGCCACATCACGAGGGTGTTGTAGGCCCGTCCGGCGTAGTCCTCGAGCCCGTGCTGCTGCGCTAGCGCCAGCGCGTGCTCGAGCTTCAATCGGGCTTCATCCGCACCCGCCAGAAACTGGGACGCGCCGATATTCGTCAGCGCATAGATGTGCGTCTCCGTGTCGTCGAGGCGTTCTGCGAGCTCGAGCGCACGAGTTCCCCAGGCCACCGCGGCATCGTCGTCCTCGACGACCATTCGCCGTTGCGAGAAATTGGCGTACGCCATCGCCAGCTCGTGCCCGGCGGGCAGCTGCTCGAGCATCTCGACCGCCTCGAGCGCGAGCCGCTCGCCCTCGTCGACCCGGCCCGCGAAAAACATCAATCGTGACAGCGACCGCAACGAGTCTCCCTCCCCGCGCTGATCGCCGACCCGCCGGTGGCAGTCGAGCGCTCCCTGCTGGGCGTTGATCGCCTCCTCGAGCTGAGAGGTCATGTAGCACTCGTCCGAGCGATGTTGCAGCAGCTCAGCGCGCATCCGAGGCGGCTGCCCATCAGCGAACCTGAGCGCCCGCGCGTACTGCGCGGCAGCCTCCCGATGTGCACCCGACATAGCGGCCTGCTCGGCTGCGCGCGGCGCCCACCGCAGCACGCCGTCGACGTCCCTGGCGGCATCCGCGTGATGGGCAAGGCGCGCGAAATCCGCTTCGTCGCCTCCGCGAGCCGCGAGCGCGGCGATCGCCTCGCGATGCAGCGCAAGCCTGCGGTTCGGCAGGATTGCCTCCTCGATCGCAAGGCGCGCCAGCTCATGTCGGAACGCGACGTGCGCGCGGCCCGCGCTCAGTACCCCTGAGGCCAAGCACTCACCAACACGATCCACACGCTCGCCGGCGAGCACCTCCAGCAGCCACAGATCGACCTGCCCGGGAACGACCGCGACAACCTCCAGCAGTCTTCGCGCCGGCCCAGACAAGCGCGCGGCACGAGCGAGGACCGCGTCGCGGACGGTCTCGGGGATTCGCTCACCCTCTGCCGCGAGTACCTCGGTGACAAAAAATGGATTGCCGCCCGTGCGGCGGTACAGCTCTGCGCCGTCGACCCCGCGGCGCTCCGCCAGTTCGACAACGCTCGCCTGCGAGAGCGGTTCGAGCTTGAGCCGTCCTGGCCGCCGCACAAGCTCACCGAGCACGAAGCGGAGTTGCTCTGAATGATCGAGCTCGTCATTCCGATAGCTCGCCAACACTAGCGCGGGAGAGGAACGGACCCGCGACCCGAGCAGGGTCATCACGTCGAGTGTCGCCTCGTCCGCCCAATGCACGTCCTCGAGCACCAACACCGTTGGCACACGGCGTCGCAGCTCCCGAAGCAGCGCGGCCGCCACCTCGTGAGGTCTCGCTGCTCCCGCAACGAGCTCCGCGAGCTCGCCGCCAGTCGCCTCGGCGACGTCCGCCAACGGCCCCAGTGGGCGGGGCGTTCGCAGCGGCTCACATCCACCCCACAGGATCCGCACCGCCTTGGCCTGGGTCTCACAGAACGTGCGCAGCAGCGCAGTCTTGCCGACACCTGCCTCGCCTCCCACGAGCACAATGCGCCCCTCCGAGGACAACCGAACGCCGGCCAGTAGATCGCTCAGGACCGCGACGCTCTCCGCGCGCTCGAGAAGTTCGCCCACCCTACCCGACGCGACCACACTCATCTGGCGCCTCCTCCTTCCTCGCTATGCCCTCGACCCGCGCGACGCATACTCGCAGGCAGTCTCGCACGCCGTGCCGCGCCAGCAAGCACCGGCCGGAGAGTCGCCTCCCCGGCCGGTTTGTCTCTCAGCCGACGAGGGGGCGCTGAACGCGACGCCGACGCGCAAGACCTGCCGCCGCCCCGCCAGCACCCAGCAGCACGACCGCTCCCGCCGCGCCGATCCCTGCATCGCCCCACTGGAACCCGCCCTGCGCCGTGCCCCCACTGCGCTGGACCGTAGGAATCCCGATCGCGCTCTGCGCCGGTCTGCTCGCGGCGGACGGCGGGTCGTTCAGTTCGAACCTGGCTGACGCAACGGATGGGAAGCTCGCCGCGGCGATTACCACACCGCCGGTCAGCCAGCGCCTAATCACGTTCGTTTGCAACATTTCGTCCTCCTTGCTCACGCGTAGAAATAGGGATCGAGCACGCTCACCCGAGTGATCTCGTCGACCGGAAGCTCGTTACGAGCGGCGGTCTTGCGGATCGCCTCAGGCGTCGGTGCGTCGTAGACACAGAACGTCCGCGTCTTGTCCTCGCTGACGTACGAGCTGATCCACGTCACGCCTTCCTCCGCGTTCCGCTCGATCACCCCGGCGCAGAGCTCCGCTCCGCCGTTCGCTACTGGGATGTGCAGGCCCTCCGCAAAGGCGCGCTGCACCATGTATCGCGGCATCACATTCCTCCTGTTCGGTTGGCCACCTGGCATGCCACCAACCTATGAGCAGCGCCGGCTGCCGGCATCGGGAAGACGCCCCATGTTGGAGCCGGCCGATACCTATCTTGAGCTCCACGCACACACCCAGCGATCGGCCGCCGTCGGCGGTGCTGGTCCGGATGCAAACATGGTCAGGAACGCCTGCAGCACCCAGAGTCGACCGGCTCGCGCGTGAATCCGTTGGTGAGCGACGCGGGCCGGGCCTCGGGCCTGGTCAACACCGCCGCGCAGGTCGGTGGAGCGCTCGGCCTGGCGGTCCTGGCGACGGTGTCCACCTCGCGCACCAAAGACCTGGCGCACGCCGGCACAGCGCACGCACAGGCGCTGACCAGCGGGTACCACCTGGCGTTCCTGATCGCCGCCGGCCTCGTCGCCACGGCGACGCTCCGGGCGGGCGAGCTGGCCTACGAGGGACGCTGATCAGGCGCTCAACAGCGGCGAGGTCGAGTGGGCTTGCACGCCGACCGCCCACCAGAGCGTCAGCCGGGCGCCGCCGTGGCCGCCATGTCGACCAGGTCGGCTGTCGACTCAGGTACCGCGATCTCAGGTAAGCAGGCGCGAACGAGATACGCCGCCGGCTTCCGCAATTCGCCAAGAGCGCGTTTCGTCGTGCATGCTCGGTCGCCGGCGCGCTCGTGCAGTGGGACGTTCCCGAACCGCGAAAGCGCTCCCCGGCGCCGGGTCCATGCCGACGTGCGCCATAGCTCTGCTCGCCGGCCGGTGAAGTGGTGGCGATGGAGGCCTATCAGAGGCGCATCGGCGAGGCAAGGCTTGTCGAGCGCCTGCCAGGCGAGTAGGCTGATGTGCGGTACTTGGGGCATCAAGAGGAAGGCGACCTTTGGCGCGCATTACCTCGAAGGAGAAGCCACGAGGAGGTTGGCGAGCGTTCGCTGCGATCCTGGGGGTGGCGGTTGCTGCGCAGCTGGGTGTGGCCGCAGCCGCGAGAGCGGACGTGCCGCGGCCGACGGTGATGTTGACCTCTGCGTGTCATGACGGCGTCGATGCGTACGCGTTCGATGCCTCGCTCGCGGGCTTCCCGCCCGATCAGCCTGTCGATGCGGTGCTCCATTTCAGCGGCGTTGATCACAGTTACGTGGGAGTTGTGAGCACGGACGCGACCGGTCGAGTCGCGCCCACGCGGTTTGGCAGTAGCCAACCGCTCGGGATGGTCACAGCAACGGTGACCACCACCATCAACGGCTCGAGGCAGGCGTTTACGGCAACGTTGGAGGACCCCTGCGTGCCGTCATTGTCATTGAGCGACGCCATGTGCGGCGAGGGCAATTTCCGCGCCTATCTTTTTGCCGCCACGGCGCAGTGCGCGGCCTACGTGCGGCAGCTGCAGAATCACACTGCGCGACCCTCGATCGAGCTCGTCGCCACGTGCGCCGGAGGCCGCTACGGGTTCACCGGCGTGGTTCTCGGTGTCCCGCCCGGAACAGCGCTACGCGCGTTCCTCAGCTACGGCGGCCAGCAACTGGACGTCGGTACGGCCTCGGACCGGTTCGGCGCGGTCGGGCCGGTCGGGTTCAGTACGGGAAGCCCGCCCGGCCCAGTTTCGGCCACCGTCACGGGGGCCGGCACGTCGTTGACGGCGACGCTTCAGAGCCCGTGTACGACGGGTCGCAACTTCGCCCGAGCGGGAAGCGACGTGTGGACTGCGCCTGCGGCGCGGCGCCGGTCGAAGCGGCATCACCACCGGCGCCATCACCACAAGGCCCGGCGACACGCGGGCTCGCGCTCGCGGCCGCCGCGCGAACGAGAGGACGCCATCAGGCATGCGGCTTCCGCATCACCACAGCCTGGTCGACCGCACGTATCATCTCCCGTGTGGGGGCTGACATAAAGCGGGTTCCGGACGACTTGGGCGTCACAGCCAACGTCGAGGTGGCGTTTGGCTGCTCGCTCAGCAATGCCAACGACCGGTCGCAGACCCTAGGCGTAAGGCGGTCAGTTGATCCCATTCCACGCCGGATCGTGACGTGCTGGATTTGGGCGCGTAGCGCTGGCGAACGGGGGGTTTGGTGAGCGTCGTCTGGCTCGGATCCCGTCTCGTGCTGGCGGCCGTGTTCGGGGTCGCGGGCGCGGCGAAGTTGGTTGATTTGGCTGGTTCGCGGCAGGCGATGCGCGATTTCGAGGTTCCGCAGCGGCTTGTGTGGCCCGTGGGAACGCTGCTTCCGTTCGCTGAGCTGGCGGTTGCTGCGACGCTGATGGTCAGTGGTTTGGCGCGGTGGGCGGGGTTGGGGGCGCTGGTGCTGTTATGCGGATTCATCGTCGCGATGACTGTTGCGCTGGCGAGGGGCCGTACGCCGGATTGTCATTGTTTCGGGCAGGTTCAGTCCCGTCCGGTTGGGGTGGCGACGGTTGCACGCAACGTGTTGCTGGTGGGGCTAGCGGCGCTGGTCGTGTGGCATCCGGTGGGCAGGGTGACCGACGTCGGTCTGCTCGGCCTCGCTGTCGCCGCTGCGTTTATTGCGCAGAGCTGGTTTTGTTTTCAGCTGCTGCGTCAGAACGGCCGGGTCCTCGTGCGCCTGTCGGAGGTTGAGCGGTCGCTTGCTGCCCCCAATACGGCGAAGCCGCAGCCCGGCTCGCCGGCCCCCTACTTCGCGCTGTCTGCCCTGGACGGTGTGCAGGTCACGTTGGACTCGCTGCTCGCAGGTGGCCGCGCGCTGGTGTTGGCGTTTGTCGATCCGGCGTGTGGTCCGTGCGCCGCGCTTTTGCCCCAGTTGGGAGCGTGGCAGCGCGAGCTTGCAGGTCGTCTGGGCGTCGCGGTGATCAGCGGTGGCGACGCGGCGGTAAGTGAACGGCAAGCGAACGAGGCTGGTGTGGAGATGATGTTGCTTCAGCCAGGCAGGGCGCTGAGCGATCTGTACGGCATTACCGAGACACCGAGCGCAGTCCTGATCGACCCGAAGGGCGTGATTGCACAGCCGCCCGCGGTCGGGGCAGGAGCGATCGCTGAACTAGTGTCCTCGAGCCCGCTGCCGACGCCGATCGAAGTCAGCTCCAGCCGCGACGCTGGCTCGGCTGGCGCCGACATGCACGCGCGGGTGAACGGGAGTGCCAGGGAAGGTGCCGCGACCGCCACCGCTGCCGTCGTGGGCGGCGTTGCGGCTGTGATGGCGGGGATCGGAGTTGCCGCACCGGTGGCTGAAGCGGCTGATCCAGAGCGCGCCGCGATCCGCGCGAAGATCGACGCGGCGGAGCCCCACCTATATACCCATGTGCGCGAGATACGAAAGGCGAGTAAGCGCCTTGCGGTGCTCAAGCCGACGTCAGCCGCTCGCACCGCGACGATCCGTGCGATCGATCATGCACGCAAGGACCTCCGCGACCTGCGGCACGCGATCCAGAATTCGCCTGCGAGCACTCCGCTGGCGGTCGGAGCCCGCGGGCTTGTGCTCAGCACCCTCTCTCTATACGAGCAGGCATTTCTCAAGCTCGAACAGGCTGCCAGAACCCGCAATCCGAGCAGGTCGCTGCGAGCGGTCAAAGCCGCCCGCAAGCTGTTCGATCAGGCCCTGCAACGGAGCATCGACGCCCAGGCGTCACTCACACGGCTATGAGCAACTTCGACTACTGGCTCGACCGAACTGCCGTCGCCGTGGCTGCGCCACCCGTCGACGCTACGCCACCGGAGCGCTCCACGGCGTTTGACTCGGTCTCACGCTCCGACCTGCTGCGCGGCGTCGCACAGCGCCTGCCCATGCCACCGCGAGGGGCGATCGGAGCAGAACCGTTGGAGCAGAGCCTGCGCGAGATCCCCCGCTCGACCGCGCTAAAGACGTTTGCCGCCGCCGTCGCCCTGCTTTGCGGCATTCGTCTCACCGGCCCCCCAGCGGCCAGCGCGGCAACCGTCGCCGAGTGCAAAAGCGCGTGTAACGGCATGTTCGCGAAAGCAAACGCAGAGCGAGTCGCGCGGTGTGAGGGTGGGCCCAACTTCGGGAAAAAGGTGTTCGACTCGCTCTTTAAATCAAAGGACTCCACGCCGATTGAGCGCGGCTTACTCGACGCCGTCTGCTACAGCTGGGGCGCGACCGCCACGGCGCTCGAGTGGAACGAATGTCGTGACCAATGCGACCTGACGCAAAAGGCCAAGCCGCCGGCTCCCGCTTGTCCACCTGCCGCGCACAGCGCTCGCGCAAAGGCGCGCGGAAGCGCCCGTAGCTGCGCCGACCTCGCCCCGCCACAGCCCACGCCCAATCCGCCCGGCTCGGACTGCACGCCAAACAGTTGTGCAATGGTGGGCGGGGTGTGCTGCGGCGCGTACATGAGCCCTCAAAGTGGTGGCGGCTGTATTGAGAACTGCAGCGCGTGCATCAACCCCGCAGTGAGCTCGTGCTAGCCATCGGACTGATGATGTCGATCGAAGCATCAACGGTCGGGCGCCGGACGGTCGCATGATCCGTGCTGCCGTGCTGCAAATGAGCATCTCGCGCCGCCGGTCCTCACTTACTTACTGGCGACGCTGCCCCTAGTTGGGCCGGCGATCGCGGAATTACCGCCGCGTACCTGCCCGACCTCGCCTGGGACGACGTCGAGGTCCTTGATCAGCTCGACCTCAAGCTCCGGCTCCCGACCCGGGGTGGCTTTGTCAGGTGGATGCTGCGTCGCCTCGGTCATCAATGCCCTCCAGAAGATCGGCCCGCTTGACCTCAACGAGACTACGCCCGGCCGCGACGATCCGTATCGGGAGGACCACCTATCTTTGATTCGAAGCCCAACATGCGCAGGCTCGTCTCGCACCTCGAGCTTCTCGCGAGCGACGGACTCGAGGGTGCGGACAGCAGTTCTCACACCGAGGGCTCGAGTCGGATAGGTTCGGCTTGTGGGAGATACCTACGACTTTGTGGTGATTGGCGGGGGTTCGGCGGGTGCGGTGATCGCGGCGCGGTTGTCGGAGGATCCTGCTTGCCGAGTGGCGCTACTCGAGGCGGGCGATCGGCCGCCCGCGGCCGAGGCGATGCCGGCGGCGTGCGCGTCGCTTCAGATGAACCCGGAAACGGACTGGATGTACACGGCTGACGCCGGACGGGCGGGACTGGGCTTGCGCGACGGCCGGATGATGGTCCCGCGCGGCAAGATGCTGGGCGGATCGTCGGGCATCAACTACATGGCCTACGTGCGCGGCCATCCGGGCGACTTCGATGCATGGTCTGACGGTGGGGCGACCGGCTGGGGCTACGACGAGCTGCTCCCGTATTTCCGCAAGAGCGAGGGGCTGGCACCGAGCGGAGACATCGTCGTCGACTTCGATGCGCACAACACCGAAGGCCCGCTCGGGGTCTCGGTACGCGGCCCGGTACTACCGGGAGCACGCCAGTTCGTCGACGCCGCCGTTGCCGCCGGCATTCCGATGGGCGACTACAACGGCCGCGACCGCGAGGGTGAGCATGGCGTCGTCTCACTGCTGCAGACCACGACCAGACACGGCAAGCGCGCGAGCACGTACCACGCGTTCCTCGAGGGCGAAGCGGAGGGACGAGAGAACCTCGAGGTCATCTGCCGTGCACATGCGACCGGGCTCGTGCTCGAGGACGGTCCCGACGGCCTCCGGGCGACGGGCGTCGAGTATCGGACCGCGACGGGCGAGACGGCGGTCGTCCATGCCGCAAAGGAGATCGTGGTGAGCGCCGGGGCGGTTGGGTCGCCGCAACTCCTGCTGCTCTCGGGGATCGGCCCGAGGGACGAACTCGAGGCTCTGGGCATCACCTGCCGTCACGACGCACCTGACGTCGGCAAACACCTGCAGGACCACCTCCAGCTCGGGCTCGTGTTCCCCGCCCCGGGCATCGGCGTGTCGATGACGGAGATTGGGATCTCGATGGGACCGGACGCCCTGCGCGCGCCCGCGGGACCGCTGCCGGCCGAACCTGCCGACGACGCCTCGCTGCCTCCCGAGCTGGAGACGATCCGGGCCGAAGCCGAGCGCCGTGTCGCCGAGTGGGCCACAACCGGCCACGGCCTCGTGTCTTCGTCGCTGTACGAGGCGTGCGCCTGGTACTCGACCGGCCTTGGCGACGCGCACACCCACGACGCCCAGATCGGGTTGTTCATTTGCGGGTACAACCCCGACCTCTGGCGCGACTGCCTGAGAATGGACCCGACCGAGTTCTTCGACGACCCGGACGTCGCGCTCGGTCCCGACGCCGAGAACGTGATCGTGCTGGCCAACCCCGTGAAGCCCCATAGCCGCGGCGAGATCGTGCTCGCCAGCGCCGATCCGGCCGAGGCGCCGGACATCCGCATGAACTACTACAGCGACCCGCATGACCTCGATGTCATGGTGGCGGTCGTGCGAAAGGCACTTGAGGTGGTCGACAACTGGCCGGGCGCCGACGCGCTCGGCCCGATGTATGTGCCTAGGGCGCTGGCCAAGGCCCACGACTACCAGGCTGGCGACAGGCCGAGCGACGAGCTGATCAGAGACATGGCCCGCCACTACTCGGCAACCGTCTACCACCTGACCAGCACCTGCCGGATCGGAGATGTCGTCGACGCCCGACTCCGGGTCAACGGCGTGGCCGGCCTGCGGGTCGCCGACGCCTCGGTGATGCCCGATGTCATCAGCGGGAACACCAACGCCCCGGTGATCATGATCGGCGAGAAAGCCGCCGAGCTGATCGCCGCCGAGCACGGCCTCTCGCTCCGAGAGCACGTCGGCGCGAGCTAGCACCCAGTCGGATTAGCTCTCTCCCGACATCCGGGGCCATCCTGATGGGTGGATGAGCGCACGCGGCTTCGGCGCGTTGCACCTTGGCGTTGCCATGGGAACGCTGCAGGCGGCTGCTCGTGACAAGGGTTGCCGCGAGGTTGCGGTGCTCAACCTCTGGTGCGCGCTTGGAGATACCGCCGCAACGCTGCTCGAGTGGCGGGATCGTGGCAGGTGGGAACGGGTCGTCCTCGGCAGTGTTCCGGTGGACGTCGTCGACGTCGCCTGGTGGTTGAACGCCCTGCGTTTCATCTGACGCTGCGGAACGAACGGTCGCGTGATCCGTGCTGCCTTGACGGCAGAGAAAGCGTCTCGCCGAGCTTGGCCATCGGGGCGGTGGCTACGCCGCGGTGGGGGGCCCGAACCACGTAGTCAGCGCTTCAGGGAGTCCGGGGTCCGTTCGGTCTCCGACCCAGGCGACGTATCCGTCGGGTCGGATCAGCACGTCAGTGGGGGCGGTGACGGCGCCGAGTACCGGAAGCTCCCACAGGCCGACATATTCAGCCTCGATCAGCTGGACCCGGTCAGCCCATGGCGTGATGTCAAAGCCGCCGGGCTCACCGAGGTTGAGCAGCACCGGTCGGGCGTCGTGCAGCAGCTCAAAGACGCGCCTCGGGCCTTCGGCGGTGACGAGGTCGAGGTCCGGCATCCGGCGTCCGAGCAACGGATGTCCGTTCCCCAGGTCGTAGCGGATGTCGAGCCCGGAGACGAGTCCCCCGAGCCGTTTGCGAGGCTCGTCCATGCTCGCCAGCTCCGACACGACGTCGACCAGCGCCTGCGTACGCTCGTCCTGGCGCTGGAGCGCCGTCAGAGCCATCGTCTGCTTGAGCCAGCGGGCAGCGACCGGGTGACGCTCGTCGTAGTACGTGTCGAGGAGGCTGTCCGGGGAGGTCCCGTGGACGACCTGGGCGAGCTTCCATCCCAAGTTCGCGGCGTCCTGCATACCGAGGCCAAGTCCCTGTCCACCGACCGGGTGATGCACGTGCGCGGAGTCGCCTGCGAGTAGGACTCGCCGCACACGGTAGGCCGCGGCCTGCCGGGTCATATCGGTGAACCTGGAGATCGAGGATGGGCTGTGGATCCCGAAGTCGGTGCCGTACACGGTGATGAGGGCCTCGCTGAGATCGCGCAGGGTCAGTTCGGTCGCGGGTCCGACGCGTGGTTCGGTCACCATGACCCGTACGGGCCCGGAATCGTTGTAGACCACCTCGCCGTCGCGGATCTCGTACTCCAGCCTGCTGAGCCCGTGAATGCCGGTCGCGTCGCGGCGCATCCCGAGTTCTGGCTCCTCGGTCATCTCGACCTCGGCGACCAGGTGGCTGATCGACGGATCCCATCCTGGGAACTCGATGCCGGCTGCCCTGCGGATGACGCTGCGTCCACCGTCGCACCCGACGAGATACTGCGCCCGCAATGGCTCGCCGTTGGTCAACTCGACGTCGACCCCGGTGTCGTCCTGGGCGAAGCCGGTCACCTCAGATCCGTAGAGGATGCGTATCGGCAGCTCGGCGATCCAGGCAGCCAGAATCCGCTCGATCTTGCTCTGCCAGATCCCGAGCGTGTACGGGTGACGCGTCGGGAAGTCGCTCAGGTCCAAGGCAGTCCTGCCGAACGTCGCAACCTGAACCACCTGGCCCTCGGCCAGGAACCGATCCGCGACCCCGCGCTGATCGAGTACCTCGATCGTGCGCGAGTGGAATCCGCCGGCCCGTGAGCCGACCAGCGCGTGATCGGGGCGCCGCTCGACGACGGCGACGTCCACCTTCGCCAGCGCCAACTCAGCCGCCAGCATCATCCCCACCGGACCTCCTCCGGCAATCACCACCGCATGCTCGGTCGGACGCATCTCGCCCCTCTCGGTCGTTGGCTCTGACTTGCGGTGGGCGATTATGCGGCACGGCGCAAGACCTCATGAGGGCCGCCCGCGCGGTATAAATTGGAAGTGGAGGGGAACCGCTTCGTGCGTCACTGCGCGGCCTGGAGGAGGATCATCCTGCGGTCGCGGCCGCCTCGGTGGTGATGTCGCCGCGACCCCAGCGTCCGGGTAGTCCGACCAGCGTGACCTCGCCGAACTCGCGCGGCAGGTGAGCGTCGCAGCAGGGCCGGTCCTCGGCCGGGAAGAGCCCGAGCGTCGTGGTGAGCAGGAGCAGCGGTGCCCGGCGGCCCAGGCGTGAGGGTTGGAGGCGGTGGGATATTCGACTGGGGCGTGGGTCAGTTGCCCAGGCGCTGATGCTGAGGGTCGCACGTCGGGCGACCCCACCGAAGAGCCGTAACACCAGCGGCACGCGCCCATCCAGGGCAACCGGGGAGGGTCGGCGTCGCGCCGACCGCTCCTTCCCGGTTGCCTGGATGGATCACGGCCTCCTCGCGAGTTGCGGCGCTCAGACTCCTGCGGGAGACCCAGCCAGGATGTCCTTGACGCCCGCGGTCGTGACCGGCCGGCCGCCGATCGTCAGGTGGCCGCTCGACATGTCGTCGATCACGACCCAGGTGAGCCCGCGCACGGGCTCACCTACAACCGAGGCGAACGTCTCGGTGATGCGCTCGGCGATCTCCGCCTTCTCGTCGTCGGAGAGCACGCCCTCCATGACCCGGCAGTTGATGTACGGCATTACAGCCTCCCTCGTTGATTGACGAGGCCAGCCAACCGTACGGCCGTGTGAGGCAGCGTGTGAGTTCAGGCCACCCCGGGCGGCCCGACGAGCGCCTGAAGGGCCGGGTTGTCGATCTCGGCCGCGAGTATGCGCGCCGACTCCGACGAGCCGGCCACACCCAGCCGGCCGCGGTGCCAGTGCGCTCGGACCACCATCTCGCGCAGCCCGCATCGCTCAGCCAGCTCGGCAAGCCGGTCGACGACCCGCTCCGCGTCGTCCGCTCCGGTCTCCACGGCGAGCGAAGCCATGCTTTCCAGAACACGAGCGTTGACCCACTGATAGACGTCCGACATCCGGGTCGCGCGAGCCAGCGCGTCGGTGAGCTGCTCGCGCGCCCTCGCGGGGTCACCTTCCTCGCTGGCCAGGAGACCCATGAGCCGCGCCCCCATCGCCTCCCAGCACGGATCCCCCAGCTGGCAGGCGAGCCGGAAGGAGTGATCGAGGCGCTCGGCCGCCCGATCGGGACGACCCATCAGCAGAGACGCCTCCGCCCGGAGCGCCTCCGGCCAGGGCTGGAATGCCGTCCAGCGTTCGGCGGCCACAAGGGCGAGGCTCTCCTCAAGCGGAGGCAGCGCGAGTGCGAGCTCCCCCCTGAGCATATGAACGCGGGCGACCAGTGACAACGACCACGCCGCCTGCCGCCTTGCCCCGCAACGTTCAGCGCGGGCAACGGACTTATTCAGCAGCTCCAGCGCAGCGCCGTAGTGGGCGCGGTCGGAGAGGGCCATGCCGCGCACGCCCAGCACCACGCAGAGCTCCCCGTTTCCTTCGGCTAGCTCCGTCGCGCGCGACAGCCAGCGCCCGGATGAGGAAGCTCGCCCCGCCTGGACATCGATGTATCCCAACTCGCGCGCGGCCGCCGAGGCCGCGGCCCGTTCCCCGCAGGCCTCGGAGACACGCAGCGCTTCATGCAGGCGCACGGCACCCTCCTCGTCGCGGCCTCGTACCGCGTGCACGAGTGCCGAACCGAGCGCGACGAGGGCGCGCGCCTCCAGCGGCGCGTCGCCGCTGGCCGCCGCCTCGGCGCAGGCCTGGCGCAAGATCTCGACGCCTGGCTCGACTGCGCCGGCGGCAAGGGCCGACTGACCCGCCTCGAGCTGACCGAGGGCGGCGTCCCGGTCGCCGACCGCGCGCGATGCCCTCCCATCACTCTCGTCCGCCGCGCTCCGCAGCTCTGGGCCCGGCTCGACCCCTAGGACACGTCGAAACAGCGTTTCGCATTGGGCCAGCTGACGCTCGGCGGCCTGCGCCATGCCGGCGCGCGCTAAACAGCGGATCAACAGTTCCTGGGCGGCCTGATCGAGCGGATCGCGGGAAACAAGCTCGCCGGCAAGCTCCGTCGCGCGTGCCGTATCGCCAGCCGCCAACCGCATCAGCGCCTCGTCGTGCGCCAGTGCGCGCGCGGCGCTGTCGAGGTGGCGCCGCATCAGCCCCAGCCAAGACTCGAACATTGGGCTGGTCGGAAAGCCGATGCCCTCGAGCAGCTCGCCCTCGGGAGAACTGAACGACACATCGTCGCCGGGGGCGGTCAACGCGGTGAGGTCAACCGATGACCCGGCCGGAAGTATCAGCTCGAGTGGGTCGCCGGTGGCGACGGCCGTCGCGCCGAGCGTGCGGCGAAGGTCCGCGAGGGTCCAGCGCAGGGCGCCCAGCGGGTCGTCCGCCTCCGAGAACAACAGCGCGGCAACGCGGCTGCGGGGGGGCGCGTCCGAACACAACAGCAGGTAGGCCAGCAGCGCCCACGCCTTGCGTCCACGAGGCGGCGGAACGGCGACCCCGTCCCGTTCGATTCGTGGCTTGCCAAGCAGGCGGATTGCGAGGCTCACGCGACTCTATTCGTGGCCGAACACCCGGTGTGAGAGACTGGGTTTATGCCCAGGTACCTGCTCGAGCGAACCATCGGTGACGTCAGCCGCGAGGAGCTCGACCGAATCGCTGCCCACTCGACCGAGATCAGGCTCGCGCGCTTCCCCCAGATTGAATGGGAGCACACACACGTCGTTCGCACCGACAACAGCCTAAAGGCATTCTGCGTCTACGAGTCACCAGATCCAGAGAGCGTGCTGGCTCACGCCGAGGCGCTCGGGCTGCCCGTGGAGCGCTTCTTCGAGGTCGAGACCGACCTCGCTCCCTAGCGCCGTGGGTCGCGTCACGACGAGCGCTCGGACTGGTTGGTTGTCGCGGCACCTGAGGCTGCCGCTCCGATCCTCGAGCAGATGTTCGCGGGGGGACTGAGCGATGACCTACGTGATCGCGGAGCCGTGCATCGGAACGAAGGACAACTCCTGCGTGGAGGTCTGTCCGGTCGACTGCATCCATCCGACTCCCGACGAACCCGACTACGACAAGTTCGAGATGCTGTTCATCGACCCGGAGGAATGCATCGACTGCGACGCCTGTGTCGAGGCATGCCCGGTCGATGCGATCTTCGCTGAAGACCAGCTTCCGGACGAGTGGAAGAACTACACGCAGATCAACGCGGACCACTACATGCGCGGCTCCTAAGAGCCGCAGCGGGCGTGGCACCGGACACCCCTACTCCAGACAAACTCGAAACAGGACAATCCGCCCCCGGCCTGCGGGTGAGATGGTTTGGCTGTTCGTCCAGGAAGTGCCGTGACAGAGTGCGAGCATGGGCGTTGACGTCATCACCAAAATCAACATCAAGCGTCCCCGTGATGAGGTCTCCGCATTTGCCGCCGATCCGAGCAATGCCACGGCTTGGTACAAGAACATCAAGGCGGTCCAGTGGGAGACGAAGCCGCCTGCCGTCGTGGGTTCCCGGGTTCGCTTCCGTGCTCAGTTTCTCGGCCGGACACTGGAGTACACCTACGAGGTCCGAGAGACTGAACCCGGGGTCCGCTTTGTCATGGCTACAGCCGAGGGCCCGTTTCCAATGGAGACGACCTACACATGGGAGGACGCCGCAGGCGGCTCAACCGAGATGACTCTACGCAACACGGGTGAGCCTTCCGGGTTCGCCGCCGTCACGGCTCCGGTGATGACTCGAGCCATGCGGAAAGCCAATCAGGCGGACCTGGCGCGACTGAAGCTGCTCCTCGAATCCTGAATCGGCGTCAGGTCGCCGCGGTGTCGGCCGGACCGACGCGGTACCTCGGCCAGGTTCCCGCAGCCGCGGTCGGCACGCTGCTCCAGATGTCGGGAGCGCAGCCTTGCAAAACCTCACGCTGGCCGGGCACGGCGGTTAGGATCGCCAAAAACCCACCAAAAGGGGCGTGAGTAGATGACGGTCGGTATCCGAATCAAGCTGGCGGGCGTGTCGCAGGAGCAGTTCGACGAGGTCAATCGGCACGTGGATCCGGTGGGTAATCCGCCCGAGGGGCTGCTGTTTCACGCGTCCGGACCGATCGACGACGGTTGGGGGATCATCGACTTCTGGGAATCCCGTGAAGCGTTCGATTCGTTTGCTCCGCGAATCCAGCAATCGGCCGCCGCGGCCGGTGTTGAGCTGCAGGGTCCACCGGACATCAAGCAGTTTCCAGTGCACGAGACGTTCGCGCGCTGAGCGAAGCGGCTGGGAGGCCCCCGACCGAGGGGGCCTCGCCAGCCCTCTTGTGCGCAGCGAGCTGGCCTACACGATCTCTACCGCGGTGCACCTCGCGAGCGCATTGCATCACTAGCCAAGGCCTAGCGGGAGCGGGCCAGACGTCACCGAGGCCTATGTACTCGATGAAGGCGATGCGTCAGTCACTCACCGTGACGCTCGCGGTGGTCGCGAGGATGGTCCGCGCGACCAGGCCTGGGTCGTCGATCATCGGGATATGTCCGACGTCGGCGAGCGAGATGTAACGAGCCTCGGGCAACCGGGACCGGGCGATGACGCCGTTGGTCTCAGGCGGCAAGATGCGGTCCTCCGCGGACCACGCCAGAGTGACTGGGCACGGTAATGGGTGCAGCGGGAGCAGCTGCTCGGGGGTTGCGAGCAGGTCCTCGCGCGTAGTGCAGCCGAGCAGGTCATCGCAGAGGCCGAGCAGTTCGGTGCGATCAAGACGGTCGCCGTGCACCGCGACCGTGCGAAGCGCCCACCGCCGGAAGCCGCGTGAAAGGGCCAGAACGGGTAGCGCCGAGCGTGAGAAACGCACGTCTCGGGCGGTCCGCCTGATCATTTGTCGCCCGAGGGAATGGTTCGCCTCACCAGCGTTCCACGTGCCAGCCGGCGAGAAGGCGCAGACCGAGCGTGCCCGGCCACGCCGAGCGAGCTCGAGCGCCGCCCACCCTCCCATCGAATTGCCGGCGAGATGCACCGTGGAGAAGCCAAGCTCGTCAAGCAGCCGTTCGAAATCGTCGGTCACGTCGGCAATGCGCACTGGACGTGCGGTTCCCGGGCGCCCGCCGTGGTGACCGAGCGCGGTCGGCGCGATCACCTCGTGATGGCCGGTCAGCAGCGGCGCGACGCTGGTCCACACCCGCTCGGTGTTGGTGAGGCCGTGCAGGAGAACCAGCGGCTCTCCGGATCCGTCGCGAAACATGTGGCGAGGCTACCGCGCCCGGGTGCTATCGCTCCCGCGGTGGCTGGGTATCCATTTCCCGATCCGGACTAGCCACACCGCCGCACGGGCCCGGACAGCCGCCAACGGGAGAAGAACGCCCACGAAGCCGCGGCGGCGCTCGGGCCCCGCGGGTCGCTGTATAGAGCCACTGCGGGGTTAGCCGACCCGCCGGACCAGAAGTGGCCCATCCCGTGGATCGTCCACAGCTGAGCGACCGGGCAGCCCGTGCTACCGGGATAGGACGCGACCGTATAAGCGTGTCCGCCCGGGACGGCATGTTGCGCCACGCTCGGGGTTGAGGTGACCGGCGGGCGGCTCGGCTGGAGGATCAGGTCGTCGGTGCTAAGCCACTGATCGAGCGCCTGCTGGCCGCACGCGTAAGGGATCGTGTTGTCCTGGTCGCCGTGAAAGACGATGACTGGCATCACGCGAGCGTGCGGGCCCATGGCTGCACGCGCCGCGCTCGCCAGGACGTCGGTGTCGGCCGGGGCCTGGTCCGCTGGGACGCAGCCTGGCTGGCCTCCCATGTAGGCGGCTCCCGAATGAATGCCGACCGCGGCGTAGAGGTCGGGATAGGCGGCGGCGAGGATCGAGGTCTCAAACGCGCCTGCGGAGATCCCGATCGCGTAGACGCGGCTGCTATCGACGTGCCAATGAGCCATCACGGCCCGAGTCATAGCGGCAATGGCCCCGGCATCGCCGCGACCGCGGCCCTCGGCGGCGGAGTCCCAGATCCCTTTCCAGCAATGTCCATGTGCACGATCGGCTGCGTCGACGTCCGGATAGACGACGATGAATCGATGCTGCCGGGCAAGCGGCTCGTACCCGCTTGCGATGGTCTGCTGGTCGGCGGTCGTGTTGCAGCCATGAAGCACCACCACGAGCGGCACCGCGGAATCGCCTCGGTAGCCCGGCGGGATATACACCACGTAGCGGTAGCTGCTGCCGCCGGTGACCAGGGCCAGGTGGTCATAGCGGCCGGCGCGGGGAGTGGAGCTTTGATTGGCCAACCACAGCCCGGCCGCCGTCGCTAGTGCTGCGGCGCATACCGCCAGCGTGATCAGAAGCGCTGTTCGTCGCATCGGTTGGGTTGGTTGAGCTCGCGGAGTTTGTGGTCCAGCCCCGCTTCATTCTCCCGCCAAAGTCCGTCGCCTCGCAGCGATAGGCAGCGCTCGACATGACCCCTCCGGAGAGGGGTCACGGTCTAGGCGCTCGGACTAGGCGAATCCCCGGAACTGCTGCGCGTCTCGGCTCTCTGGCGGAGCTTTTCCCAAATTCGGTCTAGCTGCTCAGAAATCGCTCGCAGCCGTTCGTGCTGAGCCTGCTTTCGGTGCTCGTGCGGCACGGCCAGTAGAGCGGCGTCCTCGCCCACTAGACCCTCGATGCGTGCGAACAGCTCGACCCCCTCCGGTATCGGCGAGAGGTCCCTCAGGTCTCGAGGAGGCACTTCTGCTTGGCGTGGATGCTCATGCCGTGGTGCCTAGGCCCCGCAGCGAGCTTCACAAGGCTGCGGCGCTTGAGCTGCCGGTGGCGTTAGCCTGAGACGGTGGAGAGAGCAGGGTGCAAAGACTTTCCGTCGTTGCCATCGCGAATCGCCGCCGAGAGTGACCTCGGCGGCGTCGCCGAGACGCTTGCGGCCGCCTTTAAATCCGATCCCTTGTGGAGCTGGGCGTTTTCCGACTCCGCGAAGCTAGAGGTCTGGTGGCGCTTCTTGCTCGTCGGCGCCCTCCGTTATCCCTGGGTGTGGGTCGCCGGGGACTATGCCGCGACGACGGTGTGGATCCCGCCAGGCGGGACTGAGCTCTCGCGCGCCGACGACGAGCGAGTCGCGCCGTTGCTCGAGGAGCTTGTCGGGCCTCGAGCCATGGACGTGGTGGAGCTCCTCGAGCGGTTCGCGGCCTCGCATCCCAGGGGCGAGCCACATTTCTACCTGAGCCTGCTGGGAACACACCCGGGGTCACGGGGTCACGGATACGGCATGGCTCTCCTGGCGGAGAACCTGGTGAAGATCGACGAGGCCGGAATCCCGGCGTACCTCGAGTCCAGTAATCCCGCCAACATCACGCGCTACGAGAGTCTGGGATTCAGGTGTGTGGGTGAGTTCTCGACGCCGGACCACAGCCACAGCGTGACGACGATGTGGAGACCTGCCCGCGGGTGAGCCGCCGTTCAGGCGGGGGGCGATAAGGGCGCGGCCACCGAGTTCTCAGGGGCGGCACCGGCGAGGAACTCATCCAACCCGGCACGCGCCTCGCGTCGGACCTTCCCCTGGAGCAACGGGGTCCAGCCCAGAATCAGACCGACTGGACCGAGAGCCTGGCTCGCCCAGCGGTGAAACGAGAACGTGTCGTGGTGCTCGGTGATCAACCCATCCGAGAAGCAGAACTGCGCCCGCACGTCGTTGTGGACCCTGCGGCCGGTCGAGAACGTGTAGTCCGCGACCCAGTGTGCGCTCCCCTGGTCGTCGTCGGCATCGTGCTCGGCGAGCTCCACGGTCAAGTCCTGGGCGCGGCCGGTCAGCATCTTCCACATCGCTCCCGGCTCGCCGTCACGCAGGTCGGTGAAAACGGGATCGGAGAATCGCGCCGCCGGCGCATAGCAGGCAGCCATGGAGTCGCCGTCAAGGCGGGCAAAGGCCGCGTAGAAGCGCTCGATCACGTCGCTGTTGGCGTGGACCATGTCCGCACCGTATCCGCCGCGAGATGCCAGCGCAACGAGATGCGATCGAGTGCCGGTCACGGTAGCGTTCGACCCAAACTGAGAGGGCTGAGTTGCGATGACGGCATTTACGGGAGGTCGCCGGTTTCGGCCGCGGTGGATTCGCGGGCTCCTGTGCGTCTCGATCGCTGGTTGCGGCGGAGCGTCGGCAAACGTCGCCGTCGATTTAGGTCCAGCCCAGGTGGTCTCAGGTGAATGCTCAGCCAGCGCGAGTTCCAGTGCGCTGTCAAGCACGAATTCGAGTACGACGACAACCGCGACCGCGACCGCGCGGACGCCGACTCCGATCAGCGAGGGGTGCACCTTCGTGGCTAGCGACGGTCAGCGATTCGAGTGCTCGACGTCCTTCGGTCATTCCACGCCCAGTCTCGCTCGTCTGGCCCATACGAAGGCGTGCCGCCGTCTGGCGTCGATCAAGCTCGCGCCGGCGCAGCGGGAGGTCGTCGCGCGTGTGGAGAAGACACGCTCCTGCCTCCGGGGGCGTGGCATGCGGCCCGTCGGGGGAGCCGTCCTTCTGAACGGATCGACGAGTCCGCTGGGCCCTCATGGCGAACTGATCGTCCGGGACGCGTTCTTGGCGTTCTATGAGAACCCCACCCAGGCCAAGGTCGGAGCGCAGGGCATACAGGCCAACGCGGCGCGCACCGGTGGGACGCTTGAGCAGCACGGAACAGTGGCGACCCTCTGGATTCACCCGCCCTCAAATGCAGAGCGCAGCGCGGTCGACGGGTGCATACCGGGCTGAGCGGCTGACCAGGCGTAGCATGGCTGGCCGATGACCCGTCCGCCTATCCCGCCGTTCGACCAGGAGAGCGCTCGGCAAAAGGTGCAGGCCGCCGAGGACGCCTGGAACACGCGCGATCCCGAGCGTGTCGCTGGGGCGTACACACCCGACACTGTGTGGCGCAACCGCTCAGAGTTCCTCACCGGCCGCGCTCAGGTGATCGATTTCCTGACCCGAAAGTGGCAGCGCGAGCAGGATTACGCCCTGCGTAAGAGCCTGTGGGCTTTTACCTCCGACCGGATCGCGGTGCGCTTCCAGTACGAGTGGCACGACGACTCTGGGCAGTGGTGGCGGAGCTACGGCAACGAGAACTGGGAGTTCGACCCCGATGGATACATGCGGCGCCGGGAGGCCAGCATCAATGATGTTGTCATCGCGCCTGAGCAGCGGCGGATCTTTGGACGCCGAACGCCTGAGCAGCAGGGCATCGACCTACCGCTGCAATAGCGGGGAAGGGCGACGGACGGGCTAGCGGGGCTCCCGGTCTGCCTCCGCCCGCCGGGCGGCCTCACGCATCTCAAACACTTCGGTGGCCCAATCGCCGACCTCACGGGTGACCTCGCGGCCAGCGCCCGCGACGATCGCCGCAATTCTGCCCACGTGGCTGAACCCGGTTTCCACGACGACTTGAACGGTGTCCTTGCGGATCTCCAGCTTCTCGAGCACGGGGTGATTGTTCCAGGGGCGATCAAAAAACGCGTGGTGGCCCCGCCCGGCTGCCTCGCTTGATAACGGGGGACCGATCGGTACGGTGCGTTGCGGCGGCCAGATCACCCGAAACGAGAGAGCTCCGTGAACAGCCCAGACACCAAACGCACCAAGAACCTCGCACTTGCGCTGCTGGCGATGACCCAGTTCATGATCGTCATCGACGCCTCGATCGTGAACGTCGCGCTGCCCTCGATCGGAAGGGCGCTGAAGTTCTCCCAGCAGGACCTCTCCTGGGTGGTCAACGCATATGTGCTCACCTTCGGCGGGTTCCTGCTGCTTGGTGGGCGCTTGGCCGACCTTCTGGGCCGCCGCCGGATGTTCATCCTCGGCCTCGGCCTGTTCTCGCTAGCTTCGTTCCTGGGCGGACTGGCTCAGTCGGAGACGTGGCTGATCGCGGCTCGGGCGCTCCAGGGTCTCGGTGCGGCGATCGTGTCGCCGGCGGCCCTCTCGATCATCACCACCACGTTCGCCGAGGGCTCTGAGCGCAACAAAGCCCTCGGGGTATGGGGCGCGGTTGCCGGGGCAGGTGGGGCAGCGGGGGTACTGCTCGGAGGGATTCTGACGCAGGGCCTGAACTGGCGGTGGGTTCTGTTCGTGAACGTCCCAATCGGTGTCGTCGCGGCCGTCCTGGCCCCCCGGCTGCTCGAGGAATCACGCGCTGGAGAGGACGGGCGCCGCTTCGATTTGCTGGGCGCGCTCACCGTTACCGCAGGCCTCGCGCTGCTCGTCTACGCGCTGGTGGACGCGGTGAATGCCGGCTGGACATCGGCGTCGACGATCGGCCGCATCGCGGTAGCCGTACTCCTCCTTGCGACGTTCGTGGGGCTGGAATCCCGTCAGCGTGATCCGCTGATGCCGTTCTCGATCTTCAGGCTCCGGACGCTGCGGGGTGCGAATCTGGTCGGACTGCTGATCGGGATGTCCCTGTTCTCAATGTTCTTCTTCATCTCGCTGTACCTACAAGACGTGCTTCATTTCTCCGCGCTGAAGACAGGGGTCGCGTACCTGCCGCTGGCCGTGGCGATCATCATGAGCGCCGGCTTTGCCGCGCAGCTCGTCAACCGGATCGGCTTCAAGCTGGTTTTGATCGTGGGATTGTTGTTCGTCGCCGTCGGGCTGGTCTGGTTCGCTCAGGTACGCGCGCCAGGCGGCTCCTACGCAGCCGATGTGCTCGGCCCATCGATCCTCGCCGGCATCGGCCTCGGTCTGTCGTTCGTGCCGGTGACGATCGCTGCGGTGACCGGTACGACGCCGCGGGAAGCTGGGCTGGCTTCCGGGCTCATCAACACCTCCCAGCAGGTCGGCGGCGCGCTGGGGCTGGCCATCCTGGCCTCGATCGCCAACAGCACCACGCGGGATGCGCTGCACAGCGGCACCCACGACGCCGGTGTGGCTTTGACCAAGGGCTTTCAGGATGCGTTCCTCGTCGGAGCAGGCTTCGCAGTCGTCGGCATGCTGCTCGCGATGGTCCTGATCTCCTCGCGCGACAGCCGCGAGCATGCCCGCTCTGCTCGCGCCGAGGGGAGTGAGGTGGCCGCGCCGGTGGTCGCAGAGTGAACGCGGACCTACAATCACCCCGAACGCCCCCATGGTCTAGCGGTTAGGACGCCTGCCTTTCACGCAGGAGAACGCCGGTTCGAATCCGGCTGGGGGTACTGGGTTCTGCCGAATCGGGACAAGTGAGTGCTGTGGGCACCACCCACCGCGCGCCGGTTCAGCCGCGGCCGCGTGGGATCCGAAACAGCGATACCAATTTCGCGGCGACCATGATGTCTCCGGTGATTGCCAGGCGCCCCTTGAAATAGGCCCGCATCGGATCGGAACTTCCGGCGGCGATCCTCAGGAACTCGACTGCATCGACCGTGATCGTGACCGGGGGAGCGGTTGTGTCTCCGCCGCGGACAACGTGGCAGCGACCGTCGACGAAAATGAGGTCGTAGATGTCAGCGCCCCCGGCCGCGCGGCCGGTAATGCTCCAGCGAATGGAGGCGTTCAACTTCCGCGACTGGCCGCCATCCACGAACTGAGGCATCTGCCAGAAGATTGCGTCCAGTACGACCCGCCGGGCCGGCGTCTGCATCAACTGTTCCAGGCGCTCCGGCGAGGCAGATTGCACCGCACGCGCCAAACCCTCGGCGATCTGCACTGGTGCCCCGGCGATCGTGCGCTTGATCCGTGCCACCGCCGTCTGTGCGTCGAAGAATGGCTCTCCCATAACTTAGATGCTCCTCGAGGCTCCACCGTCGACCAGCAGCGTCGTTCCGGTGATGTAGCCCGCCGACTCGGAGCACAAGAACGTCGCGGCGGCGGCGAATTCCTCGACGCCGCCGAGCCGGCCCGCGGGAATCTGCGCCACCCGCTCGGGACTGTCAGCGCCAAGCTCCCGGGAGCGGTCGGTGGCGATCACGCCGGGTAGCAGCGTGTTGACGGTGACGCCGTCGCCAGCCACCTGGCGAGAGATGGTTTTGAGTGCCGCCAGCAGACCCGCCCGGTGAGAGGCGGAGAGCACCAGCGCGGGGCTCGGCTCGCGCACCACGCTCGAGGACACGGAAAGGATCCGGCCCCAGCCGCGCTCCTGCATCCCAGGAAGGGCTGCCTGGACCAGCGATACCGCTCCCAGGAGCAGAAGCTCATAGGCGCTGCGCCACTGGTCGGGTGTGAACGCCAGAGCGTCCGGCGACGCCGGGGGACCACCGCTGTTGACGACCAGGATGCTGACCGGGCCTACCTCCTCCTCGACGCGACTCACCAGGCTCGGCGCCCCGTCGACATCCGAGGCGTTGTGAACGAATCCTTGTGCGCCGAGCTCGGCCGCAGCCGCCTGCACGCGTTCGGGGGAGCGGGAGCTGATTGCCACCGTGGCGCCCTCGTCACGCAGCGCTCGGGCGATGCCGAAGCCGATGCCCTTCGAGGCGCCGGTCACCAGCGCGATCCTGCCCTTGATCCCGAGCTCCATCCGTTGATCCTAGCTTCGTGTTGGGCGTTGGACACGGCGGGTGCCAGAGCCGCTCCCCGTTACCATTCGCGCCTGGCGGGGCGGTTAGCTCAGCTGGAAGAGCGCCTGCCTTACAAGCAGGAGGTCGCTGGTTCGAGCCCAGCACCGCCCACTTCAGAACTCCCTGTAAATCCACATATTGCGCCGCGGTCGGCGAGCTGAAGTGTGCCGCGTGTTCCCTGGCAATGTTCCCTAGACCGGGTCAATCGTCCCCAGACCGTGCGACGCCGCAGGTTTGACGTGTCTTGGTGTTCCCCAGTCGGCCGGCGGCTGTCGCTTCTAGCCCCCAGCGGGCGGCGAGACACAACGAGTGCATCTCGCGCATTCCGATCGTCGGCAGTGCTTCATGCTGAAGCCCGTGTCGGGCGTCCTGCATATGCACCGGCGCTTCGACCGCTCCGGCGGCAAGGAACCTGCTCGTGGCGAGGAGCAGGTCGATCGCCGCCCTGGTCGCCCAGCCCTCCGTTCCGAACGGGCCGCGTGTCCTTAGTCGCTGCTGGATCCCGCCGAGAGCGGCAGCCCTGCCGGGAGTGCTGCTCGGGCGACGAACCGGCAGTCTGCTCTGAGCCCGTTGGTCAGCGGGTCAGGGTTCGTCTTCGGCGAGAACCAGCCCGAGCCATTTTTCGGCTTCGTGAAAAAGGGTCGGATTGTTGGCTGGCGTGTAGTAGGCGAGGATCGCAACGGCCTGGGACAGGACCCAGCCGCGGGCCCCTCTCCCATGGCGCATCGTCGCTTGGCAGCATCGCGCGTAGCATGTCGCGGGCAGCGGGGGAGTGGAGCTTCCACGCGACCATCAGGTCACACGCGGGTCACCGCGCCTATCGAGCCCCAGTCGATCACCCCGCTGATCCGGCCGTCGCGCATCAGCCGGTTGCGGGCGTCCAGGTCTCCGTGATGCCACCACCCCCACCCCCCGGCTTCAGCCTGCCCAAACACGACACCTCGACAACCCCCGACAGCCTCAACGGGCCCGGCCGACAGCAACAACGCGTTCCACCGCCACCAATCGCCGGCCAACGCACCCGACCGCGTCCCGATCAGCGACCAGCACGCGAAACAGTGTTTCGCCCATTGCCAGCGATAAACCGTCGAGAGGAGCTGCGGGCGACACGCGCTCTGGATCTGCGCCGGACAAGCGGTCGTTCTCACGGATCCGTGCGCCGCCGCGTTAAATGCGGTATGCGCCTCTATTCCTATGCTGCTTCCGCGAACTGCCTGAAAGTGAGGGTGCTGCTAGGCATCCTTCGGATTCCGCACGAGACGGTGGAGATCGACATCTTCGCCGGTGAGACCCTCACGAGGGAGTACACGAACCTCAACCCACTCCGCGAGACCCCAGTCTTGGAACTCGAGGATGGCACTTGCCTTACACAGTCGAGTGCGATCTTGTCCTACTTAGCCGAAGGGACCGCCTGGCACGGACAAACCCGCGCCGAGCGCGCGCAGGTCGCGGCCTGGATGCACATCGAGCAGGAGCTGGTGGTGCCAGGGATCGGCGGCGTGCGTTTCCGCCTTCTGACGGAACGCGCAACGACCTCCGACCTCGCCGAACGGCTCGCGATCGGCCGAACCGTTCTCAACCTTCTCGATCAGCACCTCTCGACGCGCCGCTGGCTCGTCGGGACCGAACCGACTATCGCGGACATCTCGGTCTGGGCCTATGGGCATCTCGCCGCCGACGCCACGCTCAGCCTTGCGGACTGGCCGATGGTGGGGATGTGGTGCGGGCGGGTCAAAGAGCTCCCCGGCTTGGTCGACGACATCGCGCCATACGGCGCGAACGCGCGGCCGGGGGTGGGTCGATCGGTCTATGACTGAGGCCGAGCGCGAAGGAACCCGCATCGTCGCTACTTCTGCGTAACTGCTAAAAAGGCCCTAATAGGTTACGACAAGGTCGATTCCGGAGTCCGGGATGCATGAAAGCCCGCCAGTACTTGCTGCCCTCACGCGATCGCGGTTCCGCGCGGCAACGTTCGCGACGTCTCCCCTGTACCAACGTCTTTGTCCCGCCATCGCCGAGGATGACTTCCTGCTCGGCTTGCTCGATCGCCGGCAGCCTGGACAGGATCCACCCTTTCTCTTGTTCGGCGCGGTTCATTACCTGCTGCTCTCAGGTATCGAACATGACCTCGGGCGCTACTACGCTTCGATCCGCCGCCGACCCCTCCCCGCAGGGCCGGGCGTAGTTGCCGCGTTCACGGACTTCTGCGTCGAGCACGAAACCGAGTTGCGGTCCCTCATCTCCGTCAAGCTCGTGCAGACCAACGTCGTCAACCGAGCCGTCGCCCTGCTCTACGTGCTCTGGGCGGTCGGCCGGAAGACGCGCGAGCCGGTGCATCTGATCGACGTCGGAACCAGCGCTGGTGCGCACCTGGCGTTCGATCGCTACCGATACGAGATCGGAGGCAGCGTGTTCGGCAACCCCGCGTCGTCGGTCCGCCTGACCAGCGAGTGGCGCTCGGCGCATCCTGTCCCGAACCTTGACCAGCAGCCTCGCGTGGTCACACGCATCGGCATCGATCTAAACCCGGTTGACGCCAGCGATGCGGGGCAACGCCTGTGGTTGCGCGCGCTCATCTGGCCAGAGGACTGCGCGAAGACTCAAGCCTTGTCCGCGGCATTGGGGATGATCGCCGAGGCGCCCCCGAGGATCGAGCGCGGAGACGCCACCAGGGTCGTTCCAGCCCTTGGCGACACCTACCCGCCCGGAGACACGGTCGTCGTGTTTCACGCGGCCGTTCGCATGCACCTTCACCCGCTCGCCGCAGCGGCCTTTGACAACGCCATCGACTCGCTCGCAAGTAGAGGGCCGCTCTTTCACGCATCGCTTGAGCCCGCGACCGCGACGCACCACTCGCTTGCGGAAGAGCCCCCCGGGGGCCTTCAGATGCACGGGCCGCTGAACGCGACCCCGGTCCAACTCGCCGAGACCGAAGGTCATCTTTCGTGGATCCGGCCGCGCTGACGTGTACGGACGATCGACGTCACGCGAACGGGGACAGGCCGGTCAGCTGCCCGCTGGCGGTCTACCCGCCGCACCCCCTACGTCTTGGCAGCCCTGCCTCGCTGATCGGCGCGCTCAGCGACATGAAAGGCTTCAGAGACCTGGCCGCCGGGCGCGCCGCCCTCCTTGGCGGCGACGGCACCGGGCGCTTGGGTCAGTCGACACACCAACGACGACGAAGGGGAGCATCGTGAACGCCAAGTCGACGGAGGCAGTCTTTCGTTACGACTTCAACTCACCGTACGCCTATCTCGCCGCGGAACGCATTGACGACGTGGTCGGTCGGGACGTGCGATGGCAGCCGATCGCCTTCGCGTTTCTCTTGAGGGCTCAGCAGCGCATCCCCTGGTCGTTAGGAGACGAGCGCGCCGACGGGGTCGCTGAATGCGAACGCCGCGCGGCAGCACGCGGACTACCCCCGATCCGCTGGCCGAAGGGCTGGCCGCAGGGCAGCTACTCACTCGATCCACTTCGAGTTGCACTGGTCGCCGAGCGTGAGGGACTCCTGCGCGAGTACTCTGACGCAGCCTTCCGTGCGGTCTTCGTGGACGGCCGTGGCCTCGATGGCGAGGCCGCAGTCGCTCTCGCCGTCGCAGTCGGTCTCGACCGTAAGGCTACTCTCGAGGCGATGGTCGGCTGGGCGAAAGAACACCTGCGCGCCGTCACCGACCAAGCAATCGTCTCCCAGGTGCCGGGGGTGCCAACCGTGACCGTGGGCGGCAAGCACTTCTGGGGCGACGATCACCTCGTGGAGGCGGCGCTTGCGCGCGGGTAGGCAGGAAAGAGCGATGCGCTTGGTCCGCTGCGCTTAGAGCTCGCCGAGCTGCACCGGGCTCACTCGAGCGTGTAGGCCCCTCGCCCGGAGCCCGTCCCACAAGCCAGAACAGCCTCGTCCGTGTCGTTAAAGGTCTGGGGCCCGTGCTGGGCTCGATCCGATGCGACGAGAGCGCCGGCAGCGTGAGGACGTCACCGTCGACCCGGATCCGGCCGGTGCCCTCAATCACCACGGGGAGCTCGTCCTGCGCGCGATGACGGTTGTGGGTGGAGACCTGCTGCACCGTCAGCCACCACAGCTCTAACCGAGCGCCGAAGCCGACAGCTGCTCGACAGGTTCGTGTTGAGGACACCCATCTGGCCGAAGGGCGCCCAAAGGCATTCTCGGCGGTCAGCAGCGAACCGGTCATCGCGCCCGCATGACGGGTAACCCTGTGACGCACTGGAGTTAGGGTTATGCGGTCGATCGCTCCTCACGCGCACTGGCACGGTGACGACGGGCCTTTTCGACATTGCCGCACCCCCGCATGGAGCACCAGACGCGGCGCCCAGAGCGAGAGCGGTCGTAGAAGCGCGCGCTGCAGGACCCCGAGGCGCACACGCGGATCCGGTCGCGTTCGTCTGTGCCGAGCATTCGGGCGGCATCCAATGCGATGAGTCCGATCGCGTGTTGTGCCGCGTTACTCACTCGCGCCGGCTCAAGCGACAGCCGGCCGTCACCGGTTGCCGCGAGTTGCGGCGGGGCCTCGGCCCGAGGAAGCCACAGATTCAGCGTTTGCAACGCCTTTCGAGGCGTGCCCACTCCGCGAAGCTGCGCCTGGATGCTTGAGTCGATCGCCTCGCGGAGCTCTCGGGCGTCGGCGAGGAGCCGTCTGGAAACCGGCGGCGGGGATGAGACAAGGTCTGCCTGCGCGAGCCAGGCCGCCAAGTCGGACGGCACAACGAGGGTTTCGACCTGACGTCGCCACCGCTCGCGAAACGTATTGACGAAGTCCATAGACGGCCGTCCACCTAGCCAGTACCACCACGACGCCCCGCTCGAGAGCGGAAGAGCGAGATCCTCCGGAAGATCCACAACCTGATGATGCCACGTACACCGGTTACGCGGCCGCTGTACGCGCGGCAGGCCCACTCAGCGATCCGGCTGGCCGCCGGTAACCCCACGCCCCCGCGGCCGTAAGCATCGGAGACCCACGTGCCGGGGCCGGGAGAGTCGGCCGACGGGCAGTAACCCGTCGCTGATGTTCCGGGTCCCTTTTAGTTGGCAAGAGCGAGCAGCTCTTGTACTTGCGCCTTCAAAAGCCGCAAGCCCGTCAGCGCCGCCGACGCACGGCGGGAACCAGGCGTGTCGCACGCCGCGCCGGCTCGAGGCGCAGGTGGTCAGAGCATCGACGCGTGGAGCGTAGCGGCCCCAGGCTGCTCACTGCCACACCAGACCGCGTCGGCCACCTCGGACGTTTGGAACGCCGTAGGGACCGGTGCTTGGAAGGGCGCAAAAAGCCCCTAGCACCCAGAGAAGTTTTTTGTGAGAGCGACAACCGGCAGCCGCAAGGGGGCTCAGGCTTCGGCGGCGAGCCCTTCAAAGAACGAGGCCGTCTCGTCCGGATCCACGGGATCCAGCAGGCTCTCGTTGAGCATCTCGTCAATGGCGGGATAACCCGTCTTTCGAAGCTCGTGAGCCGCCGCGATGACGTCGTAGTGGGTGCAGCGCAATGACACCTGAGAGTCGAGCAGTGCCCAGAAGGCGCCGGCGCGTCCCTCGTAGGGCAAGCCGACGCTGCCGGCGTTGACAAAGCGCTGGCAGCCGGCGTGCTGAACGAACTGTCGATGGGTGTGCCCGCCGACGACCAGCGCCTCTGTCACGCCTTCGAGAATCGAGCTGAGGCGCCCTGTCGATGTCTGAGTCGTAATGATCTCCGTGTCGCTGCGCGGCGATCCGTGACAGAACAAAACCGTCCCGAGACCGGTGACTTCCAGCGCAACCGTGAGCTGAAAGTTCGCAAGAAAATCACGTTGTTCTTTGGTGAGCCGCGCTGCAGCAAATGCTGCGCCCTTGTCCGTAGGGCCACTCTCGTCTTCCGGCCGGATGCCCCCATGGTCGTAGGCGTCAACGATCTCGCGGTCTGCATTGCCCCGCACAAAGCGGGCGCGCTGCCCCAGTGCCATCAACTGCTCGACCGTCTCGCGGGGATGAGGACCTGCCGCGACATCGCCGCCGATCACCACCGCTTCGATCCCTTCTCGCGCGACGTCTGCCAAGACCGCTCTTAGCGCCGGGAGGTTGCCATGTATGTCGTAGAGAGCCGCAACTCGCATAGTTCCTCACGATCGGATAGAAGGGCCCGTGCGCAACCCATAGGTCTCGCATGGTGCCCAGACTTACAACAACTCGCGAAGCGCACGCGTCTCGCCTGCCGCGTCGATGAACCCGTAGCCGCGGGGCGGCGATGCACGTAGACGGAGCGGCTCTTGCTGTGCTGTGGCGCGGGAACAAGCAGCGGCGGCTCCTGCACGTTCGTCCGACTCCGCTTCGGTTGAAGTGACCGCGATAGCTCCGCCGCCCCAGCAACGCCAGACCACGCGCGGGAGTCCCTGTTCACAAGCGCCCGACCATGCCGGCGCATCGGCTGACTGACAGTTCTGCTTGAGGTGCGGCGTTAAGCGATGCGCAAGCCCCGTAGTTGCGGCCGCACGCCCGACGAACCAGCGCGGCAGACAACCTTGCGCACCGAGTTGGGCGCTTCGGGGACTCAGATGCCGCTCGAGAGGGTCGTTGCTCAGGTATGGGAGGAGACCGTCGCGGTTAGAGCGGGATCGGCCCGGGTGACAGGATGGTTGGGTCGTGGCCGGGGCGCACGACAACGCCAGCGTCGCGGATGGCTCTGAGACGTCGGGCAGACGCCCGCTGAGCGTCGAGGTCATCGCCGAACACCGGGAGTCGAAGATCGTCAAGCCCGCTGTCGTAGTGAGTGACGTCCCCACCGATCACGAGCCGGTCGCCGACGCGGACCGACTGATGGCCGGGAGTGTGGCCGGTGGTGGCAAGCAGCTGAACCGACCCGTCTCCCAGGAGATCATGCTCAGCGTCGATGAGGACCACCTGCTCTTCGACGCCCGCGTAGTCCTTCGGCTGCAAAAAGTTGCGTTTGATCGCCTCACGGTCCTGCCCGGCGGCCCATTCCCGGTGCTGGACATAGATTGGCAGGTCGGAGGGAAGCAGACCGAGTCCGCCTGCGTGATCGAAGTGCAGGTGCGTCACGACGACCTTGGTCAGGGTGCTGAGATCGAGCTGCTCCTCCAGCCCGATGCGTTGTTCGAGTTCAAAGAAGCGCATCGCCTCAGCGTCGTAGTGGCGCGCGGGGTCGCGGGCCGCGGCGGGATGAAGACCAGTGTCGATTAGGATGCGCTCGGTCCCGGTCTCAACCAGGTACACGGGCACCGGGAACCGCGCCTTCTGCCTCATATCCTCGCCCTCTCGCCACAGGCCCGCCGGCGAGGTGAACTGTCCTCCGTCGAACATCGTGAGCTTCATCGCCGAACCTACGCCACCGGCGCCAAACGGGCACGGTGTCGTCTGGCCTTAGCCATGTTTCCGTACGCGTTCATCGCGCACCAGCGACGTGTGCTGGCGCGCGATCGCAGAAGTCAGCGCTGCGCGCGTATGACGCGAAGTGCGCGCTCGCAAGCACTCCTCCTGTACTACGAGGACCATAGCCGCGTCCTGCCCGATCGGATACAGGGCGTGAGCGACCGAGTCGTGAGGCGGTCGACGCTGAGCGTCATCTCCCGCCGCAGTCGGCGAGCTGCTGAACCGGCAACACTTGAGCCAGGATGCCGGTGTCGATCGCCTCGCGGAGCCAGCGGGGGACGTGCAAGTGCTCGTCGCCTCTCGTTGTGGGCGTCTTGCGCAGGCCAGCCTGGCTTAGCCACGTGCTGAGCTCGGTGGCGGGAACAAGCATCTCGACGTTTCGCCACCATCTCGCCGTCAGCGTGTCGACCAAAGTCGAAGGCCGCCCGCCCAGCCAATGCCGGCAGTCCGTGCCGCGGAGCGGAAGAGGCAGCGAGCCGGGGAAGAGCTGCTCATAACCTGATTGTTGCACACAAGAGGGTTACGCCAACGCTTCGCGCGTGGCGGTGGGTGGAAATTCAGGCGACCAACCCTGAAGACGCTGCCGACAGGCGCTTGAAATGCTCAGGCACGTCCAGGCGTTCCTACCAGCGCTGATGGCACCGATCCGAAGCTGCCATGCCACTGCCGCCGAATGAGTATCCGGGCGACAATCAGCGACCGCTCCGCGTGCGCGTGCATCTCACGTGCAGCTCGTCGAGTACACCAATCAGCTCATTGACCAGCTGAATGCGCGCAGTTCGTGTTGGTTGGGCACGACGTCCGGGCCGGGCCTGAGCGCTGAACTCCGTGGGCGGTGCTCGTGACCGGCGTCCGTGCAGCCGGGATCCGGGGTCACGGGTTCGGTGCCGGACCTGAGTAGCGCACCAGGCCGTTCTCGGGAATCTCAGCCCACGGTGGCGCGTCAGCGCAGAACGCGTGGTACTGCGGCCGGATGCCGGGCTCCGTGTCCAGTGTTCCCAAGCGAACGGACACCTCCGGCCCGTCGGGCCAGGTCCCTCCGAACAGGCTCGACCCGCACGTGACGCAGAAGGTCTTGGCCTTGCCACCTTCAGGCATGTACGTCCGCAGTAGCTCTGCTCCGGAGATCAGCTGAAAGCCGCGTCTCGGGACGCGACCCTGGGTGAGCGCGGCGGCGCCCGAATGCTTGCGGCAGCGCGAACAGTGGCAGTAATTGGCCCGACGGAACGGCAAGGTGATCTCGTATCGGACGCGCCCGCACAGGCAGCTCCCTCGTATCGGTGCAGCCGCCGTCGGGGTGCCGGAGCAAGGTGACCGATCCTGATCTCTGCTAGGGCTATCAGGCGTCACTGCCAGGCCGCCGACAGTGCCGCGATGAACGGCTCGCGCTGAGCGGGGTCGCAGAAGCGGCGCTCCAAGGCGCTCTTCTCGATATCCGGGTGGCCCGACACCGGGTAGTCAGTGCCCTCACCACATGCCAACGGCAGCGACTGGCGCCCGTCCCAAGGCCTACCGGGGAACGTCGCATCGATCAGAATTTCGCCGTCCGCCGCGGCCAGTACGAGGTACCGATGCACGTCGACGATGCCGTCCTCGGGCACAGCCTCGGCGGCATCGGGGCCGAACAGTCGCCAGGCCGTGCCGCGATCTAGCCGATGCACACGGTGCACCAGGCGAGGTTTCAGATCGGGGAACGATCTGGATACTGCTGCGTGGAGGAAGAGGTGCTTGAGCGAGCACGTGCCGCGTCGTTCGGCGAACATTTTGCTGACGCTGCGCCTGCTGGGCCGCCCGTAGGGCAGCTGTCGCACGAACTCGACAAGGGCGACGACCTCCGACGGCACCGCGTGTCCTGTGGCGAGGTCACCGCGTGCTGCTTCGGCCCCACCCTGCCATGGCGCAGTCCCGGGCGTGCCGCCGATCGCGGCCGTGGCCGCGTCGAGCTGGTCATCGCCCCACCACAGTCCGCCCGCGGCCTCGACGGTGGGCACGCCGTACACGCCGCTCGCGATCGCCTCGTCGTTGACCGTGCGAAGCGCCTGCTTGAGCGCCGGGGAGTCGAGCGCCGGCCTGAGCTCGGAGCCATCTATGCCGGCGCGTTCGGCCGCCAGCAATATTGACTCCGGTGTGGTCAGGTCGCGTCCTTCGACGAAGGCCACGTCAAACGCGGCGCGCGCGAACTCGCGTGCTCGGCCGTGTTGCTGCGCGAAGACCGCAGCACGCATCGCCTTCAGCGTGTTGGCTGGGTACGGTGAAGGCCAGACGAACCGGGGAAGGCCGTACGCCCGTGCACGCCGCTCGATCTCCGCGACGCCCGCGGCGCGCAGCTCAGCAGTCGCACCCCAGCTCACGCGACGGTAGTGCTTGTGCAACGCTCCGGCCAGCACGGGCTGCCAGGTTACATTGCCGAGCAGAGGCTCGACCCGAGTCGAGGCCAGATACGCGTAGGGGGAGGCGACGTCGAAGAAGAAGACGGGCCGATCAAGCATCGGGGCCGTCAGCGCTCCCACGGTGTTTGTCCGAACGGCGAGGCCGGCAGCGGGGATCGAGGTCATCAGGCAGATCCATAACCCCATTGTTGCACTCATGGGAGTTATTAGCTACGTTGCCGGGATATGAGCTACGCGATCCTGCGAGCCGAGGACGCGTTCTGGCGCCCGTCCAATCAGATGGCCGTGCTCAACACCGATCTGGCCAAGCAGCTTTCCGCCAGTACGCTCGGCGCGCGGCTGTGGCGGCTGACTCCGGGCCAAGCGTCAACCCGCCATCGTCACTTGGGCCAGCACGAGCTTTACATCGTCCTGCAAGGCACTGGACGCATCCGAGTCGAGCACGAGCTTCTAACGCTCACCGCGTTTTCCACGTTGCTGATCGAGCCCGACTCGGTTCGGCAGATTTTCAACGACACCGACGCCGACGCGCTCTGGCTCATAGTCGGCGCCCCGCCCGAGGCCGCCAACACGCTCCAGATGACCCCCGAGCAGCTCGCCGGGCTCTACCCCGACGGACCCAAAGCCCTTCCCCCCGAACTCTCGGACACCTAACCACCGAGGCACGCTCGCGCCTTCCGTTCACTCTCGCTTTCACGCGAAAGGACTCGCAACCGCGTGAGTCGGCTTGTGCGCATCCTGCTCGGCGTCGGGACCCACCGTTTGGAGCTGACACGGGTGCTGTCCGTAACCGAGGGCACTCCCGCGGCCAGGTCAGATCAGTTCGAATCGGGTGAGCGCTGCCTGTGGCGCCGCCTCTGCAGGGTGTTGGCCACTCGGTTTGCGGCGCGCAGCGTCCCGGGCGCCCGGCCGGCCATCCCCATCATCACGCGATCCAGCGGGCGCGGTTGCGCAGGCTTGGCTGAGGCGGTGGCGGGTATCTCGTCGGTTGCGACGGCGAAGATCTCCCAGCGGCCGGGGACCCCTTTGAGCTCATGCTCGCCATGGCTGGAGAAGGTCAGGTCGGAGCCGACGACGAGGTCGCGCACGGTGCGCGAAACCGCCACCTCCCCAGGGGCGGCAAGCGCGCAGACGCGAGCGCCGATGTGTACGGCCAGCCCGGCGAGGTCGTCGCCCAGCCGGTCGCACTCCCCGGTGTGCACGCCGACGCGAAGCTGAATGCCCAACTCCGTCGCGGCGGTACACAGCGCCTGGGCGCTCTGGACCGCGCGCGCGGGGCTTGCGATCTCACACAGAGCTCCGTCGCCGGTGCTCTTGATGTAGCGACCGCCCGCCTGTGCGACCTCGCGGCGCGTCATCTGCTCGAGGCGGTGGAGTACTTGTGCCCAGTCGCTGTCGCCGCGACGGGCAAGCCGGCTTGTCGAGTCCACGATATCCAGGAACAGCACGCTTGTCAGTGTGCGGTCCGGGGTGCCGGTCTTAGCCGCCGCGCCCCGAGCCAGCTCAGCGATATGGCGGGCGATGGGCCTCCAGGCGGTGCCCATCGAGTCGCCGATCTGGCTAGCCGGGAGCTCGTGATACTCCGCCCCGGGGATGCAATTGGCGACGGCCTGCGCGGCTGTTGCGGGAAACGAGCTGCCAGGCACGCTCAACACGCGCGTAGGAACCCGCACCTCCGGAAAGATCGCGCGGCCATCGAGCGTAAACGAACGCTCAAGATAGGCTCTCGCCGTCTCGGGCGACGCCCCGCAGCGCTCAAGCATCCCAAACAGGCGCTGGGTGAACGGTGTGCACAGTCCGGGATCCCACAACCGAAGCAATCCGCCCGAGCCCCATTCTTCACCCGCCCGGCGATAGCCATCCACGAAGGCCTGGGCTTCAGCGGGCGTCCAGCCCTCGCTGGAATCGTCAACCAGGGGACCGACAAGAAACGGGGCGAGCATCACTATCCCGCTGACGCGCTCCGGATGCTGAGCAGCCACAAGGGCGGCGGAAATCGACGTCCCGGCGATAGTCGACAACGTGGCGCGGCGAACTCCCTCGGCATCAAGCACGGCCAACAGATCCGCCGCCTGCTCCGCCAACGTCGGCAGCCGAGCCACGGGATCCGACAAGCCGAACCCTCGCTGCTGGAAGAGAATGCTCGTCAAGCCGTCCCGCGCGAGTCCACTGACCATCTCGGCGATCGTCGGGTCAGTCCAGGCCAGGTCGAGATGCATGCCGATTTCCTGGCACCACACCACGTACCCCTCTGAACCTCCATCGATCACGTGATAAACCAGTCGACCGCCGTCAACCTCAACGTGTCTGACCTGCGGATCTTGGATCACGGCTGGGGTCCCCGGAGCACGATGGACATGATCATGCCTGACCGCGCGGCAGAGCGGAGCTCGCTGCGCAACACTCAATCACCTGCGGCGACCTACCGGAGAACCGGTCAAACTTCGGGGCGGCGCGAGAACACGAGAGCGAACGGAGAGGCCAGGGGAGGGTTCCTCTCCGGTGAGCAAACCTCTGCTCCTGATAGCGCCCGTGCATAGGCGAATCGCGTCCACCTGAAACTTGACATGACGCGCGGTGTGATTGCAATGCGCGAAAGGCAGGCGTCGGCTGCGACGACGTCGCGGGTCGGTCGCTGACAGCTCGTCGCACGCGGAAGCGATCATGCGAGCAGGCAGCCCATCAGAGCGGCAAGGCGTGTCTGCGCCTACGCGGGGGACTAGTCTGCGATCTCCATGAACGCTGGGCCCGTGCACGCCCTCGATCGACATCAACTGCGTAAACGATCGCGCCACAGATTCTTTTGGCGGATCGTCAATCCGCCGACCCGTCCGCTCGCGGGTCTGGCGCCCTGGTGGGTCCTGCTAGAGACGCAGGGTCGGCGGACCGGGCTGCCGAGAAGGACGCCGCTTGCGCGTGGTCCTGTAGATGCGGACGTCATCTGGCTGGCGGCGGTTCATGGGCGACACGCAAGCTGGGTGCGCAATCTCGAGGTCCACCCGGAGGTCCGGATCAAGCTGTCCGGCCGGTGGCATGACGCCCGCGCGACAGTCGAGGAGTTCGACGAGGACATCGTCCGGCAGTTCAACCTCTACGCCCGAACCGGCCCGGCGACGCTGGGCATCCATCCGACGCTGGTGCGGGTCCAACGCCACTCCTAACGATCGCTTTGCGCGACGAGCGATAGCGACCTGCGCCTCCTCGGCTACGCGGCCGGCCGGCTAGGGCATCCACGCGGAGGTGTCGCGGGGGCGAAGAAACCACGCCGGCGGCTTCACCTTGAGAGGTTGCGGCGGCGGCGGACGCCGCCGCCCAGGCGTCTGCGCTAGCCCGGGAGGAGACCGAGCTGCCCGATCAGTCGGACGATCTCGCGGTACTTCACGCGAGCTCTATGAGGGTTGAGCCAGCTCGTGGGGGGCGCTGGGCGCGAACGCGCCGGCGAGGAGGCTCGCATCGTCGGCTTGACTCTTGGCGTGCAGATAGCGTGCGGTGGTCTGGCCCATCCATGATTGGACCTGCACAAGCGACGCGCGGTTTGCCGCCATCGAGCCGAAGTCGTGCCGCAATGAGTGAAACGGCAGCGCCCGCAGCCCGGCACGACTGGCCGCTGCTGCGTAGCGGCGGCGCAAAGCGCTTGCGTCCGGCGAACACTGGCGCATTGTCGTCGGTGAACAGCTCTCGCTGGCCCAGCCGCGCGAGCCGTTGCGGAACCTCGGGGACCATCGGAACACTTCTGACCTTGCCGCTCTTCGGCGTCACCAACTGACCGAAGCGGTAATTCGCCCGGACGCGGATCGCCTGGCCGGGAAAGTCGACGTTGCGCCAGCGCAATGCGACCAGCTCGCCGCGACGCAGGCCGGTCATCGCTGTGGTCAGGACGATCGCAGCGTCCTGGTCGCTCGCTGCGGCCCGTCCGAGCGCGTCGATCTCCTCACGGGAGTAGAAGTCATAGTCGCCCGAGTAGCGAACCGGCTGCCGCTCGATCGTGGCTGTTGGGTCGTGGTCGATCCAATCTCGTGCGCGCGCGTTGCGCGAGAACCGCTCGCACGATCATCGGCAACTTCTCCGTCGTGCGTCCGTACGGCAGCGCGTCGTACCACGCCGTCACCTGAGCCCCTGTCAGATCGCGCAACGAAGTTTGAGCGAAAGACGCACGCCCGTAGAGAGTCTCGCTCGACGCGTCCTCGTTGGGTGCGGGGAGCAGGTATGCGTCGAAGGCCTGGCGAGCGTTGAGCGCTTGAGGTTGCGCTTTCGCTCGGCATGGCGCACCCACGCTCCTCGGCAGCATCGACGAACGTCACCGGCGCCCCAGACACACCACGCGCCGTCGGAGGCCGAACAGCAGTACCGCCCGCTCATCGAAATCCCTGGGGCGAGCGCGATGTCAGCGTGTCGCCGAGCCAGACGTTTCGAGTTCTCTCCGGGGAGAGGGCCCTTCGGGTTCGGGGTTCAGGGGGGCTAGCCGGACGCGGTCCCGACCGGCGGCCTTGCCGGCGTACAGCGCGGCGTCCGCGCGGCGGATCAGTTCGTCCGAACTGCCGGAGATCCACACGGCCGCTCCGATGGTGACCGTCACGCGCGGTTGCGAGTCCGTGATCGCCTGATCGGCGACGGCGGCGCGTAGCCGCTCGGCCAGCATCAAGGCGCCCTCACCGTCGGTGTCGGGAAGTACGGCAACGAACTCCTCGCCGCCCCAGCGACCCAGCGCATCTTCGATCCGGATCGCGGCGCGGAGCTTCTGTGCGATGTTCACAAGTACCACGTCCCCGCACTTATGCCCCAGGGTGTCGTTGATGGCCTTGAAGTGATCGACGTCAATCATCAGCACGGCAAGGCTGGTCTGGCGTCTTCGGGCGGAACTGATCGTGGACTCGAGTGTCTCCTCCAGATCGCGGCGGTTTCGCAGGCCGGTGAGCGAGTCGACGCGTGCGACGTAGTCCAGCTGGACGCGGCTGCGCAGCAGCCGTAGTCCGACGTGGATGATCAGCAAGCCGGCGAGGGCCAGGCCTGTCAGCGCTACCCACGCGAGCCATTTGCTCGCGCCATTCACCGCGTCATAGAGTCCGGAATCGGGTACCGCGGCCACGATCCGCCACGGGGTACCGGAGACCGGAGCGGCGACGAAGGTCTGGGTGCCGTGAGTGGACGCGTATGAGCCAATCAGATGCGTGCGCGCCAGCCGTGCCAGGCGACCATCACGCGTGCCCAAGGTTTCGCCCCCGCGAGGTGGCCGGCCGCTGCTGGCGATGAGTGTTCCGTTCGCGTCGACGAGATAGACCCGTCTGCCAGGGATAACCATCAACTGGCTCATGTACCGGCCCAACGGAGTGGCCGACACGTCGAACGCCCCACTGAAGACTCGTCGCCCCGCCACCGTCGAGAATGGCTCAGCGAAACCCACCACCGGGACGCCACGAGCCGCTGACGGCACCACATTCGAAACCGCCGCACGTCCAGCGACCGCCGATGCCAGATGCCGATATTTGCCGGTGATGATCTTTCCCAGCAGCGCCGGCTTGGCCGGCAGGACCTGCAGGAGCCGTCCTTCGCGGTCAAGTAATACCGCCGCGCTGACTCCGATAGCGTCAGCCGCGCGTTTCAGAGATCCAGACGAGGTCGTGCGGCCCGCCAGCCAAATGGATGCCTGACGACCCTCACGCTCGAGGATGTCTCGCACGTAGAGAGACGCGAATTCCGCGCCGGAAGCCGTTCGGGCTTGTAGCCGCTGCGCAACAGCTTGACGGGCGTCGGCCTGCGACCCAGCCAACAACGCGGCCAGCGCCGCAATCAGTCCCAGCCACGCAACCACGATGAGCACAACCCCGCCTTGGGCGCCACGACGGCTCGGGCCCCCAAACGGTCGCATACCTACCTATCGGCATATCACGACCAAACTGAAGCGGTGAGCGACGCGTCCCGGCGACCCTGAAGAAGCTACGTGTGTTCGGCGATCCGCGAGGGCGGCGCTGCGCGGTCGGTGCGGAAGTTGTAGTGCCTCAAGGGGTAGTGCCCGCTGCGCCACCAGGTCTCCACGCTGGTGTTCGGCCGCAGGCCCGGTGCGTCGCCGCGAGCGTCGAAGTAGTAACTGTTGGCGTTCTCGCAGTGGTTGTTGAAGAACGTGGTGCCGCCCATGCGACCGAGCACCCACTGGAAGTAGCGATCGTTCGCTCCCTTGGAGATCTCCACGCGGCTGGCACCGCGAGTGCGCGCCTCCTTGATCGCGCGGACGGCGTGACGGACGCCGGCTTCCGAGCCCGCGAGGAAGGACAGACTCGTGGTCGAGTATGGACCGAACGTGAGAAAGAAGTTCGGGAACCCCGGGACCGACGCCCCCTCGTAGGCCTGGTGGCGGTTTTCCCTCCAGAACTCGCTGAGTTCGGCGCCGTCGACGCCGTGCAGCGGGAAGCCGGGGATGTTCCCATAGTCAAACACTCTGTAGCCGGTGGCCAGGACCAGCGTGTCGATCTCCCGGTGCGAGCCGTCGGCGGTCTGGATCCCGGTTGGAGTCATGCGCTCGATCGTGTCGGTGACTAGCTCGACGTTTTCGCGGTTGAAGGCGCGCAGGTAGTCATTCGAGACGCCGGGGCGCTTGCAACCGAGGCCGTAGCGCGGGGTCAGTCGGTCGGCCAGATCAGGATCCTTCACCTGCTGCCGGATGAAGGCGCGGCTGTTGCGCTCGGCCCGCTGGGTGAGGAACGGCAGCCGTTTGTTGTGAACCACGCCGAACCACAGCACGCCATCGGAGATCGCCGCGGCGATGGCCCTGAGTGCAAGTTGCGTGACCGGTACGCGCCGAAAAAGCGTCCTGACGGCAGGCGGGATTACGTAGTCCGCGCGCGGGAAGATCCAGATCGGCGTGCGCTGGAAGACGCTGATGTGCTCCACCATCGGTGCGATCGATGGCATCACTTGGACGGCCGAGGCGCCGGTTCCGATCAGCGCAACGCGATCACCGTGGAGGTTATGGTCGTGATCCCAACGCGCGGTATGCAACACCTTGCCGGCGAACTCGTCCACGCCTTCGATGTCCGGCACTCTCGGATCCGTGAGCGCGCCGCTGCAGCTGATGATGAAGCGCGCACGGATGACCCCCCCGTCGGTATGCAGCTCCCACGAGTGGAGTTCGTCGTCCCAAACCGCGCGCTCCACGTTCGTGTTCAGGCGGATCTTCGGGCGCAATCCGTACTTGTCCACGAGCCGATCGGCGTACTCCTTCAATTCGTGCCCCGGAGCGTACGTGCGCGACCACTCCGGGTTGGGCTCAAACGACAGGGAGTAGTGCGCCGATGGTACGTCCACGGCGATCCCCGGGTAGGTGCAATCCCGCCACGTCCCGCCGATGTCATCGGCACGCTCGATCATCGCGAAGTCGAGACCGGCTTCCTTGAGTTTGATGCCCGCGCAGATCCCGGTGAGCCCGGCCCCCACCACCGCGACCTCGTGGTCAATCCGGTCTGACCCATTGCTCGACACCGTCTCAAGCCTATACCGGGAGTACGAAGGGCCGCCGGCGCCAGGCCATCACTTCGGTGCTCGGAAAGCTCGCGTAATTGCGACCGCGACGATGGTACGGTCAACCAGTGGGCGTGCATCCAATCGTCTTCGCTGGGGTCGCTGCGGTGGTGATCATGCTGCCCGGGCCGGACACGGCCGTAGTGACCAAGAACATCCTGGTTCACGGACGGCGCGCCGGGTTCGGCACGTCGGTCGGGGTCTGCACCGGCCTGTTCCTCTGGACGGTTGCCGCGGCGCTTGGTGTTGCCTCTGTCTTACGGGCGTCCCACGTCGCGTTCACGGCGCTCAGGCTCGTTGGCGCGGCCTATCTCGTGTGGCTCGGTGTTCAGGCATTCCGCGCCGCACGGGCCCCGGCGTCGCTCGCCGATGCCAGCGCGGTCGGGAGCACGGGCGCCGGGACTTACCTGGGGTTCCGCCAAGGGCTGCTCAGCAATCTCGCGAACCCGAAGATTGCGGTCTTCTTCACCAGCCTGCTACCTCAGTTCGTGGATCCCGGCCGGCCGGTGCTGCTCCCGTTCCTCGCGCTGGGCGGCTTGTTCGTGCTGATGACCCTGACCTGGCTCTGTGCCTATTCGCTGCTCGCCGCGCGCATGGCGGCGAGCCTCCAACGTGGGCGAGCGAAGGCGGCACTAGACAGGGTCACGGGCACGGTGCTGATCGTAATCGGGCTCAGGCTCGCCTTCGAGCGGTCCTGACAGCGCCTTAGGTTGCGGCGAGCGCAAATCGCGAGCGCGACCACTGAAGCCGGACGACGGAGCAAGCAAGCCCAACATCCGGTCTCGGCTGGCACTAGCGCCTTCGCAGGACCGCGAGCGCCAGAGCAGACACCGCGGCCGGCAACGCGAGCAGCGCGACCGCGTAGGCAAGGGCGTCGCCTGCAGCACCGGCGGCGCTAAGTAAGACGACGGCGATCGCGATCACCATCCCCACGAGGACCGCTCCGAGCCACCCGATGTGATCGCCTGAGGAGGGGAACGCCGCCTGGGCGCAGGACAGCGAGCACCACGCCCACGCTCCGAGTCGCCACCCCGGGACCGCCGAGAGTCCGTCAGGCATGTGGGCGATCGCCTTCGGGCCGAGCAGGATCAAACTCGCCCCGGCGAGTGCCGCCGGGACGAGCACCAGCGGAGCAACCGAGATCAAGGCACCGCGCAGCGGTCCGGTGCGCCCGTGGCTCACCGAGCCCAGCACGACCGAGCCATCGGGATGGCGCCGCGGGCCGAACAGACGCACACGGCCGACCGGCACGCCAAGCGCGTAGCAGGCCAGCACGTGGGAGGCCTCATGCAGGATCGTGCCCGGCATCACCAGGAGGTAGGCAAGTGGTCGCAGCCGCCCGCCACCTCCCAGCCGCCAGAACAGGCGTCTCTGTCCGTGCTGCAAAAGCAGCAGCTCAGCGGTTAGCGGGACCAGGAGAGCAAGATCGAGTGGCATCGTGCGCTGGCAGCTTGGCGGGTCTCCCTAAGTCGGCCCTTCGCGTGGTCTGAACCCGCCACGGCACGCTCGTCCGCCAGAGCGGTGTCTGAGCTAGGTGGTCCCGGCCGCGCGGGCCCGGCTGGCTTCCCGGATCGGCAGTTGGGCGGCCGCGTAAGCGTCGAGCTCGTCGAGTGTCTCCGCCTCGAGCAGCGCGGCGCCGAGGCTGTTGAGCTGGTCGCGATGCTCTGTCAGCAGGTCGAGCACCTCGCGGTGGGCGGACTCGATCAGCCGTCGAACCTCATCGTCGACCACCTGTTGGGTGGACTCTGAGGTCTCCTTGGCTCCTGGCATGAATGGCCCGTACCCGTCCGAGGGCAGCACCGCCACCAGTCCGACCGCGTCGCTCATGCCCCAGCGGCCGACCATCTGCCGAGCAATTGCGGTGGCCTGCTGGATGTCAGATTCGGCGCCGGTGGTAATCGTTCCGTAGACGACCTCCTCGGCCGCTCGTCCCGCGACTGCGACCTTGATCTTGGCCAATAGGTCCTCGAGCGAGTACGAGACCTGATCGTCGTCCGGGGCGGAAAGCGTCACCCCGAGCGCCATCCCGCGCGGAATGATCGAGACTTTGCGCACCGGATCGGCGCCCGGGGTGAGCATCCCCACCAGTGCGTGTCCTGATTCGTGAAACGCCGTGCGTTCGCGGTCGGCCGGTGAGAGCACGATCCCCCTGGGCGCACCGAGGAGGATCTTCTCGAGCGCGTCGGTGAAGTCAGCCCGCTCGGCTTTCTGGTGGTTGCGCCGCGCGCCGAGTAGCGCGGCCTCGTTGGCGAGGTTGGCCAGGTCGGCTCCAACCATGCCCGGCGTGCTGGAGGCGAGGTCGTCGAGGTCAACGTCGTCGGCCAGCGGGATCGAGCGCGTGTGCACCTCGAGGATCTGTCGCCGCCCGACGCGGTCGGGGGGCTGCACGGACACCCGCCGGTCAAAGCGTCCGGGGCGCAGCAGCGCCTGATCGAGTACCTCGGGTCGATTCGTTGCTCCCAGCACCACGACGGCTTCGATGGAGGCAAACCCGTCCATCTCGGTCAGGATCTGGTCGAGGGTCTGTTCGCGCTCGTCGTTGGCCCCGGTCACGGCGGCCGACCCTCCGCGAGAGCGGCCGATCGCGTCGAGCTCGTCGATGAACACGATTGCCGGCGCGGCTTCCTTGGCCTTGGCAAAAAGATCGCGCACCCGCGAGGCGCCGACGCCGACGATCGCCTCAATGAACTCGGAGGCGGAGATCGAGAAGAACGCGGCGTGCGCCTCGCCGGCGACGGCGCGAGCCAGCAGCGTCTTTCCCGTGCCCGGGGCCCCCGAGAGCAGTACGCCGTGGGGCATCCGGCCGCCCAGGCGGCCGTAGCGCTCAGGGTTACGCAGGAAGTCGACGATCTCGGTCAGCTCGGACTTGGCCTCGTCGATGCCGGCCACATCAGCGAACGTCACGGTGATCGTTGACGGATCTATCCGGCGCGCCTGCGAGCGACCGAAATTCCCCAGCGCGCCCATTCCGCCTCCAGCCTTCGCCGCCCTCCGGGCGATCAGCACGAACAGCCCAACAATCAGCAGCGTGGGCCCGAAGCCGAGCAGCAGCGAGGCCAGCAGTGAGGTCTGCGTACTGGTGGAGCTAGCGTTGATCTGAACCGCGTTGGAGCGCAGCAGGGCGGAAAGCTGGTTGGTGTTCCAGAACGTCGGAACCTCGGTCGAGAACAGCTTCGTCGGCGTCGCCTTCGGGTTACTGGCCGGGTAGCGCAGCGGCGACTTGAAGGTGCCTTGGACCGTGTTGCCCTTGGACGCGATCGAGGCGACCTGTCCCGCCTGTACCTGGTTGAGGAAATATGGCGAGAAGGGCACCTTCACCCGCTGCTGGCCCGAGGGTGAGAAGAGCAGGAGCGAGCCCCAGTTCAGCGCCACGAGTACCAACACGAAGATCGCGAAGCCCCGGGTCCGGTGCGGCGGCCGCTTCCCCGGAGAGTCGGGCATCCCGCGGCCGTCAGGAGCGGGCGTCACACGCCAGCCCTGCTTGTCCCGCGGCATCGGCTCAGTTGAATCCGTCTGGTGAGCCGACATCACGGTGAGCATCCTCTTGACTGTACTCACCGGCCGGTCGCGCCATGGGGCGAACCGGCGCCCGGGAGCCGACACAACGGCGGGCCGCCGGTAGCCGGCGGCCCGCCGTGCGCTGCTTACCAGCTCAGTGTGGCCGGAACCGACTAGAGCCGATGCGAGCGCACCGTCCGCACCCGCTCGCAACTGTGCCGTCCGGCGTAGCTGACCGCAAACTGGTTTGCGTAGGCCAGATCCGAGCCGGAGCCGCAGTCGATGAAGTCCGTCGCGCCCGGCCCGTAGAGCCGATCGTTTCCGGACTGTCCGTAGAGGTGGTCCTTGCCGTTTCCGACGTAGATCGCGTCGTTGCCGGTGCCTCCGTAGACGACGCTGTTGCCATCGCCGGTGCTGATGGCATCGTTGCCCGCACCGCCGTAGACATGGTCGCTGCCTCGGCCGACTGAGATCCGATCGTTGCCGCTGCCGCCATAGACGCGATCGTTGCCGTTGCCCAGGAAGATGCGGTCGTTACCCGTGCCGCCATCGACCAGGGAGTTTCCGTTCTGCACCGAGAGGCGGTCATTTCCGGAGCTTCCGTAGACGCGCTCGTTGCCGTTGCCGCCGTAGACGCGGTCGTTGCCCGTGCCGCCGTCGATGCAGTCGTTGCCGCCCTGGCCCGCGATCCGGTCGTTACCGGCGAGCCCGAGAATCCGCTCCGGTCGCTTTGTCCCGATGATCCGGTCCGCCCGGTTGGTGCCGACCACCACGTAGTTGGGGCCCGGCCCGTACAGACAGGCACTCTTGAACTGCCGGCGCGCCACGCTGACTGCCAGAACCTTGCCTCCTGTCGGCCCGGTGAAGGGACGCCCAATGACGATCACCGTGCCGCCCGGAAGGACGATTTCACACACGCCGGCAGCGGCATCGAGGGTCGAGCCCGGTGGGCATGGATTCACCGACGGGGGAGGGGTCGAGGCGGTACCGGCGCAGGGGTCCGTGCCCGACTGGGTCACCTTCGCCTCGCCCACCACGATGTCGGCCAACCCAGCGAGATGCACGTCCAGGACGCGTTCGGTGATCGAGCTCGCCGTCTGGATCTTCTCGTTGACCGAGAGGTACGAGCCCCCACCGAGCTGCAGCGTCTCGTTCTGGTTGGGGGTCAGCGTGACCTTCGTCCCGTTGATGTACAGGACATCCAAACTGGAGTCGGCGGCGCCGACCACGACGCCGTTGACGCACTTGTATGAAGCGCTGGCCTGGACCGGACCAACGATCACGATCGAGCCCTGCGAAGTGGGGATCGTCACACCGTCGACGGTCGCCAGCGCCGCTGCGGCGGGGGCGACTGCGCCGGTCGTGGCCGGCAGCGAGGACGAGGAGAAGGTGAATGCGCCCGCCGGGCCTCCGAGCACGAGGACGCTGTTGGTATTCGGAACCTTGGCTGCGTTGAGGCCGTCGCCCGCGGTGGCGCAGGGGCTCGTGTCTTTGTTGGCCACGATCGGCTCGAGCAGCGTCGAGCCGCCCAGAGCGACCCGGGCAACCGCGGCCCGGCAGCCGAACGGGGTTGCGCCCATCGCTGAGCTTGTGTAGGTGAGGGCACAGACGAGCACCGCGAATGCAGTCGCGCCGCGCCGAGCTTTGACCAAATCCATTTTGTCTCCCAGGTAAGGGCCACCACGTCCATGCCCGTCCGGACAGACGTTGGCCTACTCCCTAATTCACCCGGTTCTGCCGAGGGCTAGCCGGTCGCCCCGCACAATGCACTGTATTCCGACGCGATATGGGCGAAATCGCGCAGGGTCGTCTGTCAACCTGCAAAGCGTGGCGAGGGTCGGCTTTCCGGCAAGATTTGACTCCTCGGCTCCTGTGCCGCCGGCCCAGACCGCCGTCATCGCACATCGGGGAGCCTGGGGGTCGGCGCGCGAGAACTCGCTGGGCGCCTTTGAGCGTGCCATCGCGCTGTCCGCCGACGCGATCGAATTCGACGTGCGCCGGACCGGGGACGGACAGCTGGTGGTGCATCACGATCCGGACTTCGAAGGCGTGCCGCTCGCGTCCCTCACAGCGACGGACCTCACCGGGGCGGGGCGTGAAGCCCCGCCGTTGCTTGAAGCGGTCCTGGAGCTCGCCAAGGGCCGGATTGCGCTCGATGTCGAACTCAAGGAGCCCGGTTACGTGGACGCGGTGATCGCGCAACTGCAGCGATTCGGCTTGGAGTGCTGCCTGTTGACCTCGTTTCTGGACGAGGTCGTCCTCGAGGCCAGGCGCATCGCGCCTGAACTGGCAACCGGCCTGCTGATCGGGTTCAGTCCTCCCAGGCTGGCGATTCGGCGGCTGCGCCAATCGCGCGCCGACTACCTGGCCCCACACTTCCGCCTCGCGGACGCGGGGCTCTTAAGGCAGGCGGATGCCGTGGGGCGCAACTGCCTGCTCTGGACGGTTAATGATCCACGGGCCATCGAGCGATATCTGCTCGACACCCGCGTCGCGGCCGTCATCTCCGATGATCCGGCGGCCGTGCTGCGGCGTCGCGCCGAGTTGGCTGCTCGGACGGAGTCGTAACTCGCGGTTTCGCCCGGCGATTGTGATGCACGCGGGGATCGCGTTCGCCATAGTCCCCGCATGGCCTCCACGGTGCTGGTCACGGGCGCGACGGGATTCATCGGCAGCCGGCTGGCGGTGGAGCTCAATCGTTCGGGCTGGGAGGTGCGCTGCCTGGTGCGCAACGCCTCCTCGCCGGCGGCGGCCGCCCTGCGCGAGCGTGGCATCGAACTCTGGGAGGGAGACGTACTGCGCCCGGAGACGCTGCGCGGAATCGGCCGGGGCGTAGGCGTCGCGTACTACCTGATCCATTCGATGGGCCGTGGCGGCTCGAAGAACTTTGCCACCACCGAGCGGATGGCCGCGACCGCGTTCGCGCAAATGGCGCGCGAGGAGGGAGTGCAGCGGGTCGTCTATCTGGGCGGGCTCGGTGATCGGCCCCATTCCGCCCACCTGCGCAGCCGTCACGACACGGCGCTGGTGCTCCGTGAGCATGGGCCGGCGCTCACCTACTTCCGCGCCGGGATGGTCGTCGGTCCGCAGAGCGAGTCATACCGGACCCTGCGCTACCTGGTCCAGCGATTGCCCGCGATGATCGCGCCCGCATGGCTGAACAACGCCACGCAGCCCATTGCGATCGACGACACGCTGCGCTACCTGGCCGCCTGTCTCTCGGTTCCCGAGTCGGTCGGTCAGGAGATTCAAATCGGCGCCCCCGACGTGCTGGCCTACGGTGAGATGCTCGACCGGATGGCCAGCGTGCTCGGCCTGCGGCCGCGCCCGCGCATCCCGGTACCGCTGATCACGCCCTGGCTGTCGTCACTGTGGATCGGTCTGGTGACCCCGGTCGACGCCGGCGTCGCCCGGCCCTTGGTCGAAGGACTGGCGACGCCCACGGTCGTCACCGACCCCCGGGGGATGGCCCTGTTCGACATCGAGCCGATGAACTTCGACGAGGCGCTTCGGCGTGCGGTGGCCGAGGATCCCGAGCTGGCTCGCGGTTAGCCCGGCCCGGAAGCACTCGCGCCGGGCCCGCCGCCTATCGCTCGACGAAGTAGCTGCCGCTGCCCTGGCCGCTCGAGTGGTAGCGGGTGGTGATCGTCTTCTTGCGGGTGAAGAACTCCACCGCATCGGAACCGTGCGCGTGCAGGTCCCCGAGGAAGCTGTCTTTCCAGCCCGAGAACGGAAAGAACGCCACCGGTGCCGCGACGCCGATATTGACGCCGATCATCCCGGCCTGCGCCTCGTGGCGGTAGCGGCGCACCGACGCGCCAGACTCGGTGAAGATCGACGTGCCGTTGCCGAAGCGACTGCCGTTGACGACCTCGATCGCCTCGTCGAGAGTGTTGACGTGGATGATCGCGAGCACGGGGCCGAACACTTCCTCACGCGCGATCTCCATCGAAGCGGTCACATCGTCGAGGATCGTCGGACCGATGAACGCGCCCGCCGGATCGCCGCCGGGTTCGCGCCCGTCGACCAGTAGCGCTGCGCCGCCGGCCACGCCGCGGTCGATCCAGGCCCGGATGCGGTCGCGGGCAGCGCTGGAGATCACGGGACCGACGTCGGTGCTCTCGTCCAGTCCATCGCCAACCCGCAACGCCTGCGTCGCCTGCACCAGCGGGGGGATCAGCTGGTGGTGGGCATCCCCCACCGCGACCACGACCGAGCCGGCCATGCAGCGCTGGCCGGCGGCTCCGAACGCTGAGCCGATGATGCCCTCGACGGTCCTCTCCATCACAGCGTCAGGCATCACGACCATGTGGTTCTTGGCGCCGCCGAGTGCCTGCACGCGCTTGCCGGCCCGGGCCGCGCGTTCATAGACCAGCTTGGCCACCGGGGCCGAGCCGACGAACGAGACCGCGTCGATATCGGGGTGGTCAAGAATTGCCTCGACGATCTCGCGTCCGCCGTTGACCAGGTTGACCACCCCGGGTGGGAGGTCGAGCGCATCCAGCTCCTCGAACGCGATGTGCTGGGTCAGCGGGACCTGCTCGGAGGGCTTGAGCACGAACGTGTTGCCGCACGCGATCGCGAACGGCAGGAACCAGAACGGCACCATGGCCGGGAAGTTGAACGGGACGATCGCCGCGCACACACCCACCGGCTGGCGAATCGTCTCCGCATCGATGTTGCGGGCGACGTCCTCCAGGATTCGGCCTTGCATGGTGGTGGGCACCGCGCAGGCCGCCTCGACCATCTCGATCATCCGTGCCACCTCCGCCCGAGCGTCGGCGAGCGTCTTGCCCATCTCGGCGGTGACCGATCGGGCCAGGTCCTCCGAGCGGGCCAGCAGACGTTCGCGGAGCTCGAACATCTTGCGAGCGCGGGCGATGGTGGACACGGCCCGCCAGGCCGGAAGCGCCTGACGCGCGGACTTGACGGCGGCATCGAGATCGGCTGCGCCGGACAACGGAACCCGCGCCAGCACCTCGCCGGAGGCGGGATTGGTCACGTCGAGCTCCTCGGTCGCCGCGTTGGCGGGGATCCAGCGCCCACCGACGTAGTTGTCGAGCAACGTGATCGCGGTTGTGGCCATCGGGGTCAGCTTAGGTCACGAGGAAACCTCCACGTCGTCCGGCAACATCGGCATGGACACGCCGGGGTCGCGTCCCACGAGCGCCCCGCGCGTGAGCGAGGCTGCGCCGTAGCGCTCCCGCACGAGGTCGACCGCCGCGTCCAGCTTGCGCCCTCGGTCCAGGGGGAACGCGAGCTGGATGTCCCGTTCATCGGAGAGGTTTGCCAGCGCGATGCCGATCAACGTGATCCCGCGTCGCTCGATGGTAGGCAGCGAATCCCGCAACAGCCTGGTGGCGGCGATCAGGATCGTGCTCGTTTGCGTGGTCGGCTCGTTCAGCGTCCTGGATCGAGTGGCCCGCGAAAAGTCCGCGAAGCGCAGCCGGAGAACCACCGTGCGGCAGGCCCGACGGGCCGCGCGCAGGCGTCGGGTGACCCGGTCGACGAGGCCCATCAGAACCGTTGCCAGCTCTTCAGGCGGCTTGGGTCTTCGTCCGAGCGCGCGCTGCGCGCCGATCGAACGGCGCCGCCTGCGGGTCTGCACCGGCCGGGGGTCGCGATTGTGGGCGAGGGCATGGAGCTGGCGCCCCGACGCGCGCCCCAGCATTCCGACCAGGGTCGCCTCATCCAGCTGAGCTACCTCGCCCACCGTCCTCAGCCCCCGCGAGCGGAGCTTCGCCGCCGTGATCTTGCCCACTCCCCACAGGCGCTCGACCGCCAGCGGGTGCAGGAAGTCCAGCTCTCCGCCCGGCGGCACGACAAGCAGCCCGTCGGGCTTGGCGACGCCGCTGGCGACCTTGGCGAGAAATTTGGTCCGGGCCACGCCGACCGTGATCGGGAGGCCCACCTGTTCGCGGACCTCGCGGCGCAACCGGCCGGCGATCTCCTCCGGGGTACCGAGGATGTGCTCGAGACCGCGCACGTCCAGAAACGCCTCGTCGATCGAAAGTCCCTCGACCAGCGGCGCCGTCTGCTCGAACACCTTGAACACGGCCCGGCTGGCCTCGGTGTACGCCGACATCCTCGGTGGCACCACCGCCGCGTAAGGGCACAGGCGCTTGGCGCGGCTCACTCCCATCGCGGTCCGCACCCCCTGTCGCTTGGCCTCGTAGCTAGCCGCGAGCACCACTCCGGCACCGACGATCACCGGGCGGCGACTCAGGCGTGGATCGTCGCGCTGCTCAACCGAGGCATAGAACGCATCGAGATCCGCGTGGAGGATGGTCGCCTGGCCAGACACGAACACATGTTCGCATAGGGCCAGGACGGCTGCGCCCAGAGGCGGGCGAAGAAATGCTTCAGAGCGCGCGCAGGGCGGGCAGCAGCTCGCGCTCGGCCCAGCCGATGAACTCGGCCTGCTGGTCCGCCCCGATCTGGACCAGGGCTACCTCGGTGAAGCCGGCCTCGATGAACGGCTTGATCTTCTCGACGTGCTCCTCGACGTCGGGCCCGCAGCCGAGGCTCTCCGCCACCTGCTCGGGAGTCACGAACTGAGTCGCCGCCTCAAAGCTCTCCGGATTGGGCAGATCCGAGTTGACCTTCCACCCGAGGCCGAACCAGCGGAACTGCTCGTGCGCGCGCTGGACGGCGGCGTCGCGATCGCTGTCGTAGGCGAGGGCGATCTGACCGACCCGCGGCTTCCCGGCACCACCGGCTTCGTCGAACATCTGGCCGAGCTCAGGCTTTGGCTCGGTCGCGATCATCAGATCGGCCTTGGTGCCCGCCAGACGGCACGACCCCGGACCGGACACCGCGACACCGATCGGGATGCGCTGCTCCGGCAGATCCCACAGTTTGGCCTGCTCGACGTCGAAATGCTTGCCGCGCAGGTTGACACTGTCCTCCCCGCTGAACAGCGTCGAGATGATGTCGATCGCCTCGCTCAGCATCTCATGCCTGACGCCGACCGCCGGCCAGCGTTTGCCGACGACGTGCTCGTTGAGGTTCTCACCGGCGCCAAGGCCGAGACGGAAGCGGTTGCCCGAGAGGATCTGAACCGTCGCCGCCTTCTGGGCCACGATCGCCGGGTGATAGCGCAAGATCGGGCAGGTGACGTAGGTCATCAGCGGGATCCGCTCGGTGGCCTGGGCAGCGGCGCCGAGGATCGACCACGCGTAGCCGGAGTGGCCCTGTGCGTCCAGCCAGGGCTGGTAGTGATCACTGATCACCGAGAAGTCAAACCCCGCCTCCTCGGCCTGGCGGACGTCACGGACAAGCTGATCGGGGCGTGCCTGCTCGGTCATCATCGTGTAGCCGAACTGAGTCACAGATCGTGATTACCCGGAGCGGTTGGGATCTAACGATTGCGTCCGGTCGGTCGTTCACCATGCCCGGCCCGTGCCATCGATTCGACTCGCCAGATCAGCATCCCTTCGTTCCTGGCAGCAGGCGGCGCTGGCGAAGATGGAGAGCTGGGAGAAGGGACCGTTTCTGATCTCGGCCTCGCCGGGGGCGGGGAAGACCAGACCCGCGCTGGAGTACGCCCGCCACCAGCTGGCGACGGGAGCCGCCGATGCCGTAGTGCTGGCGTGTCCGACCGCACCCCTGACCCGCCAGTGGGCACTTGCCGCGAGTGCGCTGGGAATCGAACTCGCCCCGGACGCCGAATCGCCGCGTCCGCCGAAGGGCTTTCACGGGGTCGCGGTCACCTATGCCCGGATTGCCAAGGCACCGACCCGGTGGGCGCGCGCGGCGCGGGCAAACACCCTGGTGATCGCCGACGAGGCACACCACCTGGGCGAGGAACTAGCGTGGGGAGAGGGGTTCTCGAAGGCCTTCGGCGCCAACCGGCGCTGGCTGCTGCTGTCCGGGACGCCGTTTCGGTCCGATGCCGCCCCGATTCCCGGCGTCAGCTACGACCGCGATGGCGTCGCTGAGCCGGACGTCAGCTACACGTACGCGGAGGCGGTGGTCGACCGCATCTGCCGGCCGGTCTGCTTCGTCGCCTACGACGGGACCCTCTCCTGGCGCAGCGGTGATGACGTGATCGAGTCGAGCTTCGAGACCGTGCTGACGCCGCGGGAGGCGAGCCGTCGCTACCGGACGGCGATCTCCACCGAGCTGCCGGACGGGCTGCCCCGGATCCTTCGGGAGGCGGACGCCAAGCTTCGCAGCATGAGGGCGAACGGTCACGCCGACGCGGGCGGTTTGGTGATTGCCGCAGATTCAAGCCACGCCCGCCGGATCGCCGCGCTGCTGCGCGAGGCCACGGGACGCGCCCCCTTGGTCGTCCTCCACGCCGAACCTCGCGCGGCGGCGAAGCTGGCGGAATTCACGCACTCTCGCGACCCTTGGATAGTGGCCGTGAACATGGTCTCGGAGGGCGTGGACATTCCAAGACTCCGGGTCGGCGTATATGCGACGGCCGCCAAGACGCCGCTGGTCTTTCGCCAGATCGTCGGCCGCTTCGTGCGCACCCTGCCCGGTCGGCCGGCCGAGGCAAGCTGGCTGTACATCCCCGCGGATCAGGTGCTGCGCGACCACGCATCCTCCGTCGAGCAGGAGCTGCGACTCGCGCTACGGCCCCCGGAGGAGGGCGACGGGTCCGAGTTCGACCGGCCTAACCGTCGCGAGTCCGAGCTCGCCGCGCCCCTTGACTTCGTGCCGCTGAGCGCTGACGTGGCGCCGCAGATGACCCTGTTCGGCGGCCCGGCTCCGGCCCCGGCCGCGCCGGCAGCCTGGGCGCCGGAGCCGGTGCTCGCGGGCGTTCACGAGGAACTCGATTCGCCGGGAGGGCAGACGCCGGCGTTCGAGCGCCGAGCGATGCTGCGCGATGAGCGGCACCGCCTGGTCTCCGAGCTGAGACGGCGCGACGGGTCGAGCCATCGTGAGATCAACGCCTGGTTGAACCGCAGGCTGGGCATCGCCAGCGTCGATGAGGCCACGCTCCAGGATCTCGAGCGATCGGTCGAGATCCTGGTGAGCAAGCTAACCAAGCGCCGATGACGCGGGCGCCCGTGCGGGCGCCCGCGGACGGCGGTCTAGCTGCTCGAACTAGCGCGGCTGCGTGAACTCGATGCCCGGGACGTCGATGCGCGGGATCCGCTTCCCGAGCTCGCCCGGGACCCGTTGGAGCTCCCGCGGGACCCGGATGAACGGGCGCTGGTCGAGCGCGAGCTGGCGCGCGAGGTACCTGACGCGCGCGAGCCGCTCGCGCTACGCGAGGTGCGCGCGCTCGTGCTTGAGCTTCGGGCCCGGGTCGAGCGGCGGGCGCTGGCGCGCTGGTCGCGAGGGACCTCCGCGCGAACCACCTCTTTGACCAGGCGCTTGAGCTCAGCCTCCAGGAACTTCGCCATCCGCTCTTCGTCGCGCCGGATGCTCTTGGCCAGCTGCGCAGTCTCCTTGTCACCGACTTCGGTGGCGAAGGTCTCGAGCCTCGTGTAGATCGCGATCTCCACGTGCTCCTCGCGGAGCTCCTCCTGGGCGTTGCGCATGTGCGTCTCGGGCTGCGCGGTGACCGCGGCGCGCGCCGCTCCGACCTGACCCTTGACGGCCGCGACGGCCTTGCCTGCGACCTCGCCGACCGCGGACGGCACGCCTGGGATGGCGAGCGGGGTCGGCTTGCCTCCGCCGAGTCCCTTGATCCGCGCGGCGACCTGCCGCTTGTGGGATTTCGTCTCCGTGAGGTGCGCCCGCAGACGCTTCTTGTAGGGCATCTTCTGCGTCAGGGCAATATGCGCCGTGAGGTCGACCTCGAGCTCAGCTTCCTTCGCGTATGCCTCATTGAGCCACTGCACGAGCTTGCTGTCGCGCTCGTTGAGCGTTTTGTCATCCGCCATTGGTGTGTTCCTTTCGGGTTTTGTCGGCCGTCGCCGCTCCTCGACCGCTCTTGGCCCGGAGCTCACGCTCGACCACGGTCATGACTGTCTCGCGACTCCGGTGGGCAGCTTCGTAGAGCTGCACGGCCGCGAGTTCGACCGCATTCGCGTCGGACACGCGCGCGATGACTTCCTTTGCGTTCATTCGAGCGTAACCCTCCCAGGGCTCGGCGATGTTCACCTGCGCCCCCGCGCCGTCCTCGGCTCCAGGCTCAGCGAACTCCTCCACGAGCGTGGGCTCCTCGGAAACATGGGCCGGCACGTTCTCCGGCGGCAACTGCGCGCCGGCGGGTTCGCGCTCAACCGGTCGCGCAAGGGGTGCATCCGCAGCGGGTCGCTCGGTAGCCGGTTCGGGTCGCTCGGTAGCCGGTGCGGGTCGCTCAGTGGCCGGTGCGGATCGCTGCTCGGTCGCCGCCGCCGGGCGCTGCTCGGTAGCGGGTGTGGACCGCTGCTCGGTCGCCGCTGCGTAGGCCGTCCCGTCAGCGTGGTCCGAGGACCCGCCGCTCGCCGATTTGACGAGGAAAGATACGACTGAGATCACACGCTCGGAAGCCTGCAGACCTTCGCGCGCGGCAAAGCTCGCGGCGCGCAGCCCGAGGCGGATCGGAAACGTGATCAACTGGCCGGCCATCGTCCTCGTGTTACCCCGGTTTGGCGTTCTATGAAACGAGCCGGGGCGTTGCCGGCCGCGGCCTGCCGTTTGAACGCCGCGCTTCCGGGGCAAGAAATGTGACGCGATCTCTCCGTGAGCAGCCTGATGCAAGAAGTCGGAGAATCGGATGCAAGAGAGACCGTGACCGAGGAGGGCCCAATCGTAGATCTCGACCCGAAGGCGATCCTAGGCGGCGCGGCGAAACTCGCTGAGCGCTTCGGCGACGAGGCGTATTTCGCCGCCTTATGCATCCGCAGCGGACTCGTCGGCCCGGAGTTGCCACACCGGGTTGCCCAGCTTCTCCTCGCGTTCGAGCGGTTCGGCATGCTCGGCGGAGCCGTCGCCGCCGGCGCGATCCGACACGGAGACCGCACGGCGATGATCGATGAGCGCGGCGAAGTCTCCTACCGAGAGCTCGACCGGCGCTCCAACGCGCTGGCCAACGCCTGGCGGGAGCGCGGGCTCGAGCCCGGCGAGGGTGTCGCGATCCTCGTGCGCAACCACCGAGGGTTTCTTGACGCCGTCTTCGCCGCGGCCAAGAGCGGTGCGCGCATCGTGCTGCTGAACACGTCCTTTGCGGGCCCGCAGATCCGGGAGGTGGCCGAACGCGAGGGCACCGACCTGCTGGTCTACGACGACGAGTACGGCGAAATGCTCGAGGGGGTTGACCCGCCGCGCGGCCGCTGGCGCGCCTGGACCGACGACGAATCCGATGGCGAGGACACACTCGACGGGTTGATCGCCGGTGCGTCGGACAAAGCCCCGCCGAAGGCCGGTGTGACGCCCCGCATCACGATCCTCACCAGCGGCACCACGGGGACCCCCAAGGGCGCGCCCCGGCCGGAGCCGCGCTCGCTCGCGCTGATCGGGGGACTGCTGAGCAAGGTCCCGTTCCGAGCCCGAGAGACAACCGAGTTGTGCGTGCCGATGTTCCACGCCCTGGGGTTCATGCAGGCGATCGTCGGCATTGCCCTCGGCTCTACGTTGGTGGTCCGCCGCCGCTTCGATCCCGAGCAGACGCTGGACAGTCTCGAGGAACATCGCGCCACCGCGATGGTCGTCGTACCGGTCATGCTCCGGCGCATGGTCGACCTCGGCGAGGAAGAGATCCGGCGCCGCGATCTGTCGCAGCTGAAGATCATCTTTGTCAGCGGGTCGGCGCTCGGCGCGGACCTGACCAAGCGGGCCATGGACGCGTTCGGTCCGGTGATCTACAACCTCTACGGTTCGACGGAAGTGGCCTACGCCACGATCGCCACACCCGAAGATCTGGAGGCCGACGCCTCAACCGTCGGCAAGGTCGTGCGTGGTTCGGTGGTCAAGATCCTCGACGAGGAGGACAACGAAGTTCCCCGCGGCGAGGGCGGTCGCATCTTCGTGGGCAACTTTTCGCAGTTCGAGGGTTACACCGGCGGAGGGAGCAAGGACGCGGTCAAGGGCCTGATGTCGTCGGGCGACGTCGGCCACTTCGATGACGAGGAGCGACTGTTCATCGACGGCCGAGACGACGAGATGATCGTCTCCGGCGGCGAGAATGTCTTCCCGGCCGAGATCGAGGAGCTGCTGGGCGCCCATGAGGCGATTGAGGAGGCCGCAGCGATCGGCGTCGACGACGAGAAGTTCGGTCAGCGGCTGAAAGCCTTCGTGGTGCTTCGCAACGGCGGCAAGCTCAGCGAGGATGAGGTCAAGGCGTACGTGAAGGATAATCTCGCCAACTACAAGGTCCCGGGGCAGGTCGTGTTCATTGATGAGCTGCCGCGCAACCCAACCGGGAAGGTAATCAAGCGAGAGCTTGAGGAGGGACCGGGAGATCAGGAAGACAGGGACGACGGAGGCAGTGAGCAGGACGACAGTGAGTGAGTAGTTCCGATGTCGGTGCGATCCTCAAAGCCGCGGGAGGTAGAGAGATGATGGCTTCAGTTCTCAGGCGGTCCCTGTGCAGGGCGGGGCTCTTGACCGCTGCGATGTGCGCGCTTTGCGCGATCCAGGCTGCCCGAGCGCCTGCGCTTCCGACGCCGGGCGGGCTCCTGCGTGGCCCGGTGGCCGGCCTGCACGTCGACCTGCCGTGCGCCAACCCGGCCAACCACGGTCTGGCGGGTCAGATCCTGGCCGCGGCGACTCCCCGGGCTGGCGGTCCAATGCGCTGCTTTGCCGAGGCGATCGCGCATGGCCGCGGTCTTGGCCCTCAGGTCATGGCGGGCCCAACCGGCCTGGGCCCCAAGCAGATTCAGTCGGCCTACAAGCTGGGCGGGCTTACGTCCGGAGGGAAGACAGTGGCGATCGTCGACGCCTTCGACGATCCGCGCGCCGAGGCTGACCTGGCGGCCTTCCGCCGAACCTATGGACTGAGCGCCTGCACCACGGCCAACGGCTGCTTCAAGAAGGTCAACCAGGGCGGTGCATGGAGTCCGCTGCCGGCCGCTGACTATGGCTGGGCGGAGGAGATAAGTCTCGACCTCGATGCCGTCAGCTCGGCCTGCCCGGATTGCCGCATCCTGCTGGTGGAGGCCAAGTCGGCGAACACCGCGGACCTCGTGGCCGCGGAGGACACCGCGGCTCGGATGGGCGCCGTCGCAATTTCCAACAGCTACGGAGGCAGCGAGGACTCGACGATTCTGTCCGCGGACTCCCATTTCAACCATCCTGGCGTCGCGATCACGGCGAGCTCGGGCGACTCGGGCTACGGTGTGAGCTGGCCGGCCTCCTCGCGGTACGTGACCGGAGTGGGCGGGACCACGTTGGCCAGCGCTACCAACGCGCGCGGCTGGACGGAGACCGCTTGGTCCGGGGCTGGCAGCGGCTGCTCGGCGTACGAGCCCAAGCCAGCCTGGCAGCACGACCCGGGCTGTGCGAAGCGAACCGTGGCCGATGTCTCCGCCGTGGCGGACCCGAACACCGGGCTGGGCGTCTATGACACATACAACAGCTGCGGGTCCAGCAGCCTCTGCGACCTGCTGATCGGGCTCGGACTGTCCCAGGGCCTCGACGGCTGGGCCCAGGTAGGAGGAACGAGCCTCAGCTCGCCACTGATCGCCTCGGTCTACGCCTTGGCCGGCAACAGCGGATCGATCACCTACGGCAGCTATCCGTATAGCCGCGCGTCCTCGCTGTTCGACGTGACCAGTGGTTCCAATGGGACGTGCGCGCCGTCGTACCTGTGCACGGCCGGCGCGGCCTATGACGGCCCGACTGGGCTGGGCACACCCAACGGCACATCTGGCTTTTGACGCACCTCGGTCGCACGCAGGGCCCGCTGAAGCAAGGCGGGCTCTGCGCGGCGTCCTGGGTTCGTAGACTCCGTGCGTGCTGATTCTGCCCCCTGGTCACGCTCAGAACGTGCTGGCGCGGCGCCGTTTCACGCTCCGGGAGCGCTGGATGGTGGGATCCGTGCTGGCATCGGTCGCGGCTCTCGCGGTGATTCTGGTTATCGCGCTGGCCACCAGCGGGCATTCGACCAGCAAAGGGTGCGTGAGCGTGAACCTTCCGTACTCCACCGGCGGCCAAGAGTTCTATGAGTGCGGGACGAAGGCGCGGGCGATGTGCTCGCAAGTGGGCGCGCCCGGAGGCCTGGCCGGCGCGGCAGCCCAGGCCGTGGCGGTGCAATGCCGTAAGGCCGGACTCCCGGTCGGCTGATGGGCGACCCAACTGGCTTCCGCGCCCAGTTTCCGGTGCTCGAGCGCCTGTCCTACCTCAACGCGGGCACGGAGGGGCCGCTCCCTCGGCAGGCGGTCGAGGCTGTCCAGAAACGCATCGAGCTCGAGGGCCGGGAGGGTCGCGCCGGGAGGCCATACTTCGACGGGGTGATGGCGTTGGCGGCCGAACTCCGCGCGGGCTACGCCAGGGTGCTCGGCGCCGAGAGCGCTGAGGTAGCACTGACGGGCTCGACCACCGACGGGGTCAACACGGTGATCGCCGGTCTTGACCTGCGGCCCGGAGATGAGATCCTCACCTCCGACGAGGAGCATCCTGGGGTGCTGGCGCCGCTGGGCCGGGCCCGGGCCCGACACGGCGTGAAGATCAAGATGGTGCCCTTCGCTGACCTGCCTGGCGCGGTGACCAGCTCGACGCGCCTGATCGCCTGCTCGCACGTCTCGTGGGTGAGCGGCAGGGTGATGGACGTCCCGGCGCTGGTCGCCTCGGGCGCTACCGTGCTGCTCGACGCGGCGCAGGCGATCGGGGCGATCCCGCTCGAAATGGGTGAGCTCGGCTGCGACTTCTACGCGGCCTCCGGACAGAAATGGCTGTGCGGACCGGAGGGCAGCGGCTGCCTGTACGTCCGGCCCGATCGTCTCGACGACTTACTGGTGCCGTGGCCGGGCTATGCCTCGCTGGCCGATCCGCATCAGGCGCTCGAGTTCGAGCCCGCGGAGTCCGCGTCTCGGCTCGACCACGGCTTTCCGGCCGGGATGCGCAGCACAGCGGCGCTGGCTTCGCTCCGGGTATTTGAGGACGCCGGGTGGCCGTGGGTCCACGAGCGCGCAGCTTCGCTCGCCGCCTGGTTGGCCGATCGGCTCGCCGAACGGGGTCTGAACGTCGGCCCGCGGGGACGTTCGACGCTCGTCGCCTGGTCGGCCGACGATCCCGAGGCCGAGGTGGCCCGTCTTGCCGCCGCGGGGATCGTCGTGCGGAGCATTCCCGCGTTTGGCTTGGTGAGGGCCTCGGTCGGGGCTTGGTCTTCAGAAGCCGAGCTCGATGAGCTCGTAGCCCACGCCGCACGCTGACGGCACGCTCACTCCACGATGCGGTCCGCGTGCGTGTAGACGTTGACCCGCGAGCGGCGGGCAAAGCCGCACAGCGTCAGGCCGCGGTCCGCAGCCACTGAAATCGCGAGCGAGCTCGGAGCGCCGACGCCGACCAGGATCGGTGCTCCCGCCACCGCGGCCTTCTGCACGAGTTCGAACGACAGGCGACCGCTCACGCACAAGATCTTGCCGGCGAGCGGGACCAGGCCGTCAACCAGTGCGCGGCCGATCACCTTGTCCATCGCGTTGTGGCGGCCGACGTCCTCGCGCGTGACCAACGGCTCTCCGGCGGCCGTGAATAGGCCCGTGGCGTGCAATCCCCCGGTGTGCTCGAACGTGGGCTGCTCGAGCCGGTCGGGAAGCTCCGCCACCAGCCGGCGCGACACCCGGGGTCCGGGGGCGAGCGGTGCGCTCAAGACCGCCACTTCCTGGAGGGCGCCCTTGCCGCAGACGCCGCACGAGGACGTGGTGTAGAAGCGCCGTTGGCTCGGATCCCGCAGCAGCGGTCCGGCGACCTCGATCGTGTTCGCCGCCAGGTCGTCGGTCAGCCCGGCCTGACGCGGACCGTCGATCAGCCCCTCAGTGAGCAGAAAGCCAAGCGCCAGCTCCTCGTCGTGACCAGGGGTGCGCATGGTCACCGCCAGTGGCTCCCCGTCCACGCGAATCTCGAGCGGCTCCTCAACCGCAACCACGTCCTCGCGCCCGTCGTGCACGACCTTGGCGAAGGCCGCCGGCATTAGCGCAGGGCGGCCTGCGAGCGCTCGATCGCGCGATCGAGCGCTTGAGCCGGGGAGCGTACGGCCGGTCCGTGCCCGGCCACGAGCGTGCTCGGGTTCAGCGCCTGCAGGCGTTGCGCGGACTCGAGGTCCTTCGCCTTGTCCCAGGTTGCGAGGTAGGCAAGCGGAAAGCGCCAGTAGAAGTGATTGGAGACCGCCACTCGTCCGAACGTAGTGAACACGTCACCGACGATTACAGTGCCGTCACGGGGGTCGCGGAACGCGACGTGCCCGGGTGTGTGACCCGGCGTGAAGATGACTTCGAGGCTGCCCACCCTGTCGCCATCGCTGAGCCGAGCGTCGGGCACGGTGCGAAGCTTCGGCCACGAGCCGGGGAGCTTCCCATCCGTGACCTTCTCGCCGGCATGGATGCGGGCGTCGAGGTCCGGCATCAGCACGGGAACCGAAGCGCCGAGGCGCTCACGCAGCTGATCGACCGAGCCCACGTGATCACCGTGGCCATGGGTCAGGGCGATCCTTCTGATCTGCCCGCCGGCCGCCGCCGCTGCTGCGATCAGCGCATCGGCGCCACGGCTCACCGTCGTGTCGATGAGCGTGAAACCGTCGTCCTCGCGCACGAGATAAGCGTTGACGAACCGCAAGCGAGTCAGCTGGATCAAGTTGTCGGTGATGCGAGTGCTCTGCATCGCGTCAACGATACGCCCACAGCGTGCTCAGCGTCGGTGCTGCCGCCCAAGCCGCGAGGGCCGGGAGCGCACCGCGGGGTGCGCTCCCGACGCCGAGCCGGCTAAAGCCGCTAGGCCTTCGGGCACGAGGCCAGCGCCTGCGCCTGCGCAGCCGCTGGAACGGTCTCCTTGACCAATTCCACGCAGACCTTGGCCTCGGCCTTCTTCAGGCTGGCCGGATCGCCCTTGGCGGCCTCATCGCAGATGGCCGACAGCTTGGCCTTAGCGCTCGCAGACAGGGTCGGCTGGGCGTTGATGCTGGATTTGCACTGCGCCACCGCCGCCTTAACGGCTGGGTTGTTCGCGACGCTGCCGCCACCCGAGGCGCTGCTGCTGCTCGCCGCGGTGCTGGTGCTCGTGGGGGCCGCTGTGCTCGTGCTGCTGGATGCGGCCGGAGTCGAGCTGGCGGTGGTACTGCTGCTGCTGCTGCTTCCGCAACCGGCCAGCAGCGCACCGCCGACGGCAGCGACTGCGAGCAGGGAGCTCAGTCTCTTGTACATCGATCCTCCTCAGGGTTGAAGCGTCCGTGCGTGCGTTGTGCCCCAGCGCCGCAGCCCACAGCGGCACGTGGAGTGCAGCCTAGACGGAAGCTCGGAGCCGAACGGTCTCAGATCAGACTCGATCTGGTCCCATCTCAGTTCAGGAGGGGCGCCAACTCCAGTCCCAGCAGCGCCACGAAGTCAAGGTCTTCGTGGGCCAGGTGCTGGCACATCACGCGGCTGACGCCGGCGTCAGCCAGGTCGTTCAACTGCTCCGCAGCGTCCTCGACTGTGCCAACGATCCAGCCCTCTGGCGGCTGCGCCAGAAACCGTTCGGGGTCGGCTCCGCTGCGGGCGCTCACGCGGGCGACGCGCTCGCGGAGATCGTCGGCATCAATTCCGACGATCACGCCGGTCATGACGGAGAACGGGATCGGCTCACGTCCCGCCTGCTCGCAGGCGCGATCGATCCTTGCCTTGCGCTCCCGCACGGCGGCCGGACCCGGGAACACGGTGTTGTACTCGTCGGCAAACCGTGCCGCCAGCGAGGCACTGCGGGGGCCTGCGGTGCCGCCCATGATCAAGGGCGGATGCGGTAGTTGCACCGGCTTCGGCTGGGCGTCGAGATCAAGCAGACGGTAGTGGCGACCTTCGAAAGAGAAGGGGCCGGGCCGCCAATGTCCGAGGACGATCTCCAGCTGCTCCTCGAGGATCTCCATCCGCTCGGGCGTGGACGGAAACGGGAAGCCGTAGGCCTCATGCTCGCGCTGGTGCCAGCCGGCGCCGAGTCCCAGTTCGATCCGGCCGCCGGAGATCTGATCGGCGCTGGTCACCAGCTTGGCCAGCACGGATGGATGCCGGAACGTGCCCGGCGAGACCATCGTCCCGAGCCGCAGCGTCGACGTCACGGCAGCCAGGGCGGCGAGAGTGCCCCAGGCGTCCAGCGATCCACGTTCAGGGTGCTGACCATCGAGGTTGAGATAGTGGTCAGAGCGGAACAGGGTCGAAATGCCGTGTTCCTCGCAAGCCCGGGCGAGGGCGAGCCATTGCGGCCAGGTGACCCCCTCCTGGCCCTCGATCATCAGGCAGAGGTCCACGGGCTCTAACCGGCCTGTTGGGCGGCAAGGGCGGAACGCGGCGATTCTGGTTCGACCTCGTACCAGACACAAAACCGCCCGTCGGTTCCCGAGCTGGGCCGGATGCCCCAGCGGCTGGCCAAGCGATCCACGACCATCAGGCCGCGGCCGCCGGTTTCGGACCTTGGCTGCCGCTCGGGTAGCCGGTCCGGATCGAACCCGGGTCCAGAATCGATGACCTCGACTAGGACACGATTGGGGTAGGCGCTGATCCGGAAGGCGATCGGCTGATCGTTTTCCGGAGCCGGATGAACCACGGCGTTGGTGACCAGCTCGGAGGCGAGCAGAACCGCGGTGGCGGTTTCGACCTCGCCGAAGCGGCGTTCGATCGCCTGGCGAAGCTCCGCGCGCGCGAGCCCGGGCGCGCTGGGGTCACGGGGCAGCTCCAGGTCAATCCGTTCGAGGTGGCGCTGCTCGGCGCCCGGTTCGCCAGGTTCCGAAGTCAGCACGAGGCGCTCAGTCAGCCCGGTTATCTCGAGCAGCTCCAGCAGCGGAGCCGGTGGGGGAACGACGGCCAGCGAAACATCGTGCTCAGCCGCGACTTGTTGAATGACGATGATCGCCCGTAGGCCTGCGGAATCGATGAAGCTGAGTTGATCCAGGTCCAACCTGATGGCCTTGCGCCCGGCCTGGAGTAGCCGGTTGAACTCGGCCACGACAGCGTCGGCGGTGGCGCCGTCAAGCTCGCCGCTGAGCTTGACCGTCGCCCCTGCTTCCGCATCCTCGGTATCGATCTGGAAGTCGGGCACGACTCGCTCCTGTGCTCTACGTGGCGTGAAGGGTACGCCCTGGATCGCGCGCCGGCGCTGTCCGGGGATCGGACTCCGGCCGCGAAGGAGTTGGGCGCAGCGCGACCGCGGCCGTGTCATCGGACTGGGCGCTGCGCTGGAAGCTCTCCAGCGTCCTCTCGAGTGCCACCAGCAATGCGTTGGGGGAGGCACTCGCGTGCTCGCTCAAGAAGCGCTTCAGGCGCTGCGCACCGAAGCGCTCGGTCTCGCCCCGAGTATCGACGACCCCGTCGGTGAACAAAAACAGAGTCTCATCAGGCGCGATGACCACCGAACGTTCTACGGAAGCTCCACCGCTCCACGCTCCGAGGATCGGGCCGGTGACGCCGATCTCCCGGATCCTGCCGTCCTCGCGGACAATGAACGGTGCCGGGTGCCCGGCTGAGCTGATGACCACCCGGTCGCGATGCAGTCTCGCGCACAGCGCGCTGCACAACCACATGCCGGGCTGCTCGCGCAACTCCTCATTGAGACGACTGAGGATCTTCCCCGGACTCTGCTCGTGCTTGCTCAGAAACCGCGCGCCATGACGGACGAGTGACGTCATCGACGCCGCCTCGACGCCCTTGCCGGTGACGTCGCCCAGCAGCACGACCCAGCCATCGGGGGTTTGGATGAAGTCATAGAAGTCACCCCCGACCTCCACCTCCTCGGCCCCACTGGCAGCCCGGTACATCGTCGCTATGTCCCAATCGGGGATCTCGGGCACGACCTCGGGCAGCAGGCTTCGCTGCAGCGTGGTGGCGATCTCACGGCGGGCGGTGGCAAGCCTCGCGTTGTCGACAGCGACTGCCGCGCGGCCGGCCAGGCCCTGCGCAAACTCCAGGTCCTGCTGCGCGAATCTTCTTCGTGATTCCGCGCTCACCAGCGTCATCACCCCGAAGGTTCGTCCCCGAGCCCGCAGCGGTACGACCAGGGCGGATCGCATCCCGACCGCTCGCAACAGCCGCAGGTGCTCATCATCGAGTGCCGCTCGGACGAGCACCTCGTCCTCGATGTCGGCGTAGAGCTCCGCCACGCCCGTGCGCAACACCCGTCCGGCCCCCTGCTCGGGATTGGGCTCCTCGGGCTCGTAGCCGCGGAGGGTCTCTGCGAGCTCGAGCTTGTCCGAGTCACGATGGGCGACGACCACGCGCTGACGGGCGCCCTGCTCATCGACGAGATCGATCGAGCACCAATCGGCAATCTCCGGCACGACCAGCCGGGCAACGTGACCGAGCGTCTCCTCGTAGTCCAGTGAGGACATCAGTGTCTCTGTGGCCCGGGCGAGGAAGCGGTCCTGCAGCTCCGCCGTCTTCTCGCGGGTGACGTCTTCGATGATCGTCACCGCGGCGACCAGCGTGCCGCCCGCGTCGTGGAGGCCCGAGGCCTTCAACAGATTCCAGTAAACCACTCCCGTGGCTCGGTTGATGGTGCGGATCAGCAGCGGCTCGGCCGGCTGCCCGGCCATCAGGCGGACCGACGGGATATCGCCCATCGTCACCTCCGCACCGTGCTCGTCATGGACCATGTAGTCGCCGAGGATCGAGAGCGGCGGGCGGCGCTGGAGCTCCTCCAACGAGCTGAAGCCCATGTGGATGAGCGCGGCGCGATTGGCGTAGATGATGTGGTGGTGGGGGTCACGGATGGTCACCGCCTCGGCCAGCGCATCAAGGATCTCGGCAAATCCGGGTCTGCTGCCGCGCAGCTGCGCCTCGAGCTCGTGGAGCAGCTCCGCCCGCTCGGAGACGTCCTGGATCCAGGCGTGAAAGCGCCAGCCGTCCGCCTCCCGCACCTGGCCGATCGCCAACTCGACCGGCAGTTCGCTGCCATCCCGGCGCATCGCCTCGAGGTGCAGCCGCGGGCGGTCGCCACTTGGAACCTCCTCGCCGGGCGCGACGACGGGGTCACGTTCGAGGATCCGCTTCAACCCTTCGCGGTGGCGCTCCCGGTAGCGCTCGGGAATGATCAGCTCGGCGACGTCCCGGCCGAGCGCCTCCTCGCGGGAGTATCCGAACAGCTCCCCCGCGCGCGGGTTCCATTCGACAACGCGCCCGTCTGCGTCCAACGTCACGAATGCGTTTTGGGCGATCTCCAGGATCGCGCTCACAGATTGTGGATGCATGCGAGGCAGGCGCGCCTAGAGCGGTAGATCGGCCGGATCGTCCCGGACGGTTTCCAGCTCGGCCCATACGTGGGTCGTCCCCTCGAAGGCTCCCCATGCGGACGAGAGGCTCTGAACTATCTGCAAGCCGTGACCACCCCCCTGAACACTCCGCTCGCGAACCTCGATGGCTGCGCCCTGGCCTTCATCGACCACCTCGATCCGCAGCCGGCCGTCGTCGAGCTGCATCTGCAGCTTGATCGCCCCGGTGCCGTGGACGTAGGCGTTGTTGACGAGTTCGGAGGTCACGGTCTGCGCGTCACCGAGCACAGTTGGGTGCAGGCGTCCGCCCAGGCGCTCCTGGAGCAGACGCCGAGCAATCGAGCCGCAACCGGGCTCCCGAGGCAACATGGCGCTGATGGTCTGAGTCATCTTGTGTTCTGGACCCCCAACAGAGCGTAGCCCCGAACGCCAGCTTTCTGGAATCGGTCAGTCAAACGTCTGGCGCAGACCCGCCCGCGCCGTTGTTGGCACTTCGCCAAGAACTGCTATTTTGAGCGCACGCCGCCGTCAACAGGCGCAATGCCGGGCAGGCGCTGCGCAGCAAGCTGAAAAAGGAGCTGATCGGACCATGGCCGCCACCGATGCGTTGGTCTTCGACGCGATTCGCACGCCCAGAGGTAAGGGCAAGGTCAACGGATCGCTACACACCGTCAAGCCGGTCGACCTGGTGGTCGGCCTGATGCACGAGATGCTCGTGCGCAACGACAAGCTCGACCCCAAGCGGGTCGATGACGTCGTCCTCGGATGCGTATCCCCCGTCGGCGACCAAGGTGCCGACATCGCCAAGACCGCCGCGATCAAGGCCGGGCTGCCGGACACGGTCGCCGGGGTGCAGCTGAATCGCTTCTGTGCCTCAGGTCTCGAAGCGGTGAACATCGCCGCGCAGAAGGTCGCCTCCGGCTGGGAGGACCTCGTACTGGCCGGTGGAGTCGAGTCCATGTCCCGCGTTCCGATGGGCTCAGACGGCGGGGCCTGGGCGATGGATCCCGAGACGAACTACGACACTTCCTTTGTCCCGCAGGGCATCAGTGCGGACCTGATCGCCACGGTTGAGAGCTTCAGCCGGGACGACGTCGACGCTTACGCCGCACAGTCGCAGGAGCGCGCAGCCGCCGCGCGGGAGGCCGGTCACTTCGACGGCTCGGTGATCCCCGTACGCGACATCAACGACAACGTGGTGCTCGAGCGCGACGAGTTCATCCGACCGGGCACGACGGTCGAGACGCTGTCCGGGCTCAAGCCGTCCTTTCAGGCGATGGGTGAGATGGGAGGCTTCGACGCGGTGGCGCTGCAGAAGTACCACTGGATCGAGAAGATCGACCACGTCCACACTCCGGGTAACTCCTCGGGCATCGTCGATGGCGCGTCGCTGATGATGATCGGCAACGAGCAGACGGCCCGGGAACAGGGAGTGCAGCCGAAGGCTCGGATCCTCGCGACGGCGGTATCTGGCGCCGATCCCACGATCATGCTCACCGGGCCTGCTCCGGCGAGCCGCAAGGCACTGGCCAAGGCCGGCCTGAGCGTCGAGGACCTCGACCTGGTTGAGATCAACGAGGCGTTCGCCGCGGTCGTGCTCCGGTTCGTCAAGGACATGGGGCTGGACATGAGCAAGGTCAACGTCAACGGCGGGGCGATCGCCATGGGCCATCCGCTCGGCGCCACCGGGGCGATGATCCTCGGCACGCTTATCGACGAGCTGCACCGCACGGGCGGGCGCTACGGGCTGGCGACTCTGTGTGTCGGCGGCGGTATGGGAATCGCGACGGTCGTGGAGGCCATCTAGATGAGTTCTGAGAGCAGCACCATTCGCTGGGATCGCGATGAGGACGGGATTGTCGTCCTCACCCTCGACGATCCCAGCCAGTCAGCCAACACGATGAATGCCGCCTACAAGGCGTCGATGGCCGCCACGGTCGACCGGCTCGAGGCTGAGCAGGACGAGATCACCGGAGTCGTCATCACCTCGGCTAAGAAGACCTTCTTCGCCGGCGGTGACCTCAACGACCTCAAGCTCGCCACCAAGGAGCAGGCCGCCGAGATCGGTCAGGGCATCCGGGATATCAAGCTCCAGCTGCGGCGGCTGGAGACGCTCGGAAAGCCCGTGGTCGCGGCGATCAACGGGGCCGCTCTGGGCGGCGGTCTGGAGATCTGTCTGGCCTGCCATCACCGGATCGCGGTGGACGACTCAAAGGTCCAGCTCGGCTTCCCGGAAGTTCAGCTCGGGTTGCTGCCGGGCGCCGGCGGAGTCGTTCGCACGGTGCGGATGCTCGGGATCGTCGACGCACTGATGCAGCTGCTCCTTCAGGGACAGCGGCACCGGCCGGCAAAGGCGCTCGAGCTCGGAATTCTCGACGAGGTCGTGGCCACGCCCGACGAACTCGTGCCCGCTGCCAAGGCTTGGATCAAGGCCAATCCGGAGGCTGTGCAGCCCTGGGACGTCAAGGGCTACAAGCTCCCCGGCGGTGCGCCGAGCAACCCCAAGCTCGCACAGAATCTCCCGGCCTTTCCGGCCAACCTGCGCAAGCAGCTGAAGGGCGCCAACTACCCGGCGCCGCATCACATCATGGCCGCCGCGGTCGAGGGGGCTCAGGTCGACTTCGACAACGCGATCGAGATCGAGGGGCGCTACTTCGTGGACCTCGTCACCGGCCAGGTGTCGAAGAACATGATCCAGGCGTTCTTCTTCGACATGCAGCGCGTCAGCGGCTCGCGCGATCGGCCCGACGGTCTGGAAACGTTCAAGCCGGCGAAGATGGTCGTCCTCGGCGCGGGCATGATGGGCGCCGCGATCGCCTACGTGTCCGCCCGCGCGGGCATCGAGGTGGTGCTCAAGGACGTTTCACTCGAGGCCGCCGAACGCGGCAAGGCTTACTCGGTCAAGCTGGTCGAGAAGGCGGTCTCACGGGGCCGCTCGACTCAGGAGCAGGGTGAGGAGCTGCTGGCCCGGATCAAGCCCAGCGCCGATCCCGCTGATGCGGCAGGCGCCGAACTGGTAATCGAGGCGGTATTCGAGGACCCCAAGGTGAAGGCGCAGGTGTTCGCCGAGATCGAGCCGCACCTGGCCGACGGGGCACTGCTCGGATCGAATACCTCGACGTTGCCGATCACCGGATTGGCCGAAGGTGTTTCCCGGCCCGAGGAGTTCATCGGTCTGCACTTCTTCAGCCCCGTGGACAAGATGCCGCTGCTGGAGATCATCAAGGGCGAGAAGACCTCCGAGGAGACCCTGTACCGCTCGCTGGACGTCGCCAAGCTGATCAAGAAGACGCCGATCGTGGTCAACGACAGCCGCGGGTTCTTCACCAGCCGGGTGATCGGGACCTTCATCAACGAGGGCATCGCGATGCTGCTCGAGGGCGTGCCGGCTCCGACCATCGAGCAGGCCTCCTCTCAGGCCGGCTATCCGGCTCCGGTGCTGCAGCTCTCCGATGAGCTCAACCTGAAGCTAATGCGGAAGATCCGCAACGCGGCCAAGGAAGCGGCGGACTCCGCCTCCAGCGGCTGGGACGCGCATCCCTCCGAGCAGGTGATCGACCGGATGCTCGATGAGTTCGACCGCCCCGGAAGGCTCGAGGGCCGCGGCTTCTACGAGTACGCCGAGGGCAAGCGCGTCGGGCTCTGGTCAGGGCTGCGCGACGCCTTCCCAACGGTCGAGGATCCCTCCTCGATCTCGCTCCGGGATCTGGAGGAGCGGATGCTGTTCGCCGAAGCGATCGAGTCGGTCAAGTGCGTCGACGAGGGCGTGATCGAGTCAGTGGCCGATGCCAACATCGGTTCGATCCTGGGGATCGGTTTCCCAGGCTGGACAGGCGGCGTCCTGCAATACATCAACGGCTACGGCTCGGACGCTGAAGGCGACTCCGGTGCACGCGGTCCGGCGGCCTTCGTGGCCCGGGCGCGGGAGCTGGCCGACCGTTACGGCGAGCGCTTCACCCCGCCGGCCTCGCTGGCCGAGAAAGCCGAGCGCGGCGAGTTTTACGCCGACGAGGTAGCGGTCCCCGCTTAGCGTCGCCGGCGAGGGTTGGGCGACTGACGCGACCCGACGGGTTCCGTCAGTCGCCAACCCTCCGTTGCATACTGGGCTGATGGCGCTCAGAGTCATGCCGCGGATCGGTCGTTCGGTGACCGTGGTCTACCTCGATTCCCGGGTCGCCGGCGTGATCAGCGAGGTGCTGGAGGACGGGCGGCGGATCATCGTGAGCACCGACGAGGGTGAGCGGATCTCCTTCGCCCTCAACCGGGCCACGGCGGCGTTCACCGCCGAGGCGGTTCGAAGCGGACCGCGCCTGATCTTCGATCCCGACTGAGCGTTTCGGACCGCAGCGGCTCGCCGCCGGTTGGACGCTCGGTAGCGGGCTCACTTGACCGCCGCCTTCGCAGTCCGCGACACTGCTCATCGATGGATTCTTCCTATGCGCACGGCCTGGGCACCAAGCCGCTGCTGGGAGAGACGATCGGCGCGAACCTGGAGCGAACCGCGGCGGAGCATCCCGAGCGGGAAGCGTTCGTCAGCTGTCATCAGGACTTGCGCTTGACCTATGCGGAGTTCGATGCCGAGGTGGATCGCCTGGCGCGCGGGTTGATGGAGGCCGGTCTGGCCGTGGGTGACCGGGTCGGCGTGTGGAGTCCGAACCGGATCGAGTGGGCCCTGGTCCAATACGCCACCGCCAAGGCCGGCTTGATTCTCGTCAACATCAACCCGGCCTACCGCGTGCACGAGCTTCGCTACGCCGTGGCTCAGTCAGGCTGCAAGATGTTGGTCGCCGCCGAGCAGACCCGGACGAGCGACTACCGGACAATGGTCGGCTCGGTAAGGGGAGAGCTGCCCGACCTCGCGCGAGTGGTGTTCTTCGACACGGACTCCTGGGGTGAGCTGATCGCTTCCGGCGACGCGGTCAGCGAGGACGAGCTGCGTGATCGCTCAGCGCAGCTGGACCCCAGTGACCCGATCAACATCCAGTACACGAGCGGAACCACCGGGTTCCCCAAGGGTGCCACGCTCAGCCACCACAACATCCTCAACAACGGCTTCTTCGTCGGTGAGGGGTGCGCAATCACCGAACACGACCGGATTTGCGTACCGGTCCCGTACTACCACTGCTTCGGCATGGTGATGGGAAATCTGGCCGCCACCTCCCACGGCGCCTGCGTCGTGCTCTCCTCCGAGCAGTTCGAGCCCGCTGCCGTGCTCGACGCCGTCCAGCGGGAACGCTGCACCGCGCTGTACGGCGTGCCGACGATGTTCATCGCCGAGCTTGGCCTACCGGAATTCTCGAGCTACGACCTCAGTTCCCTGCGCACTGGAATCATGGCCGGCGCGCCGTGTCCGACCGAGGTCATGCGCGAGGTGATCGAGCGCATGCACATGAGCGAGGTGACCATTTGCTACGGGATGACGGAGACCTCGCCGGTCTCCACCCAGACTGGTGCCGCGGATGACCTCGAGCACCGGACCTCCACCGTCGGCAGCGTGATGCCTCACGTCGAGGTGCGGGTCGTTGATCCCGAGACCGGCCGGACACTGCCCCGCGGAAGCTCAGGGGAATTCCAGACCCGCGGCTACAGCGTGATGCTCGGTTACTGGGAGGACCCGGAACGTACTGCCGAGGCCATCGATGCCGCGCGGTGGATGCACACCGGGGATCTCGCGGTGATGGCAGAGGACGGGTACCTGAAGATCGTCGGACGGATCAAGGACATGATCATCCGCGGAGGCGAGAACGTGTACCCGCGGGAGATCGAGGAGTTTCTCCACACCCATCCTCAGGTCGCCGACGCGCAGGTGATCGGGATTCCCGACGAGCGCTACGGCGAGGAGATCATGGCCTTCGTCATCGCGCACAAGGGTTCGGGCCTCGACGCCGACGCGTTACGAGAATTCTGCCGCGGCAAGATCGCCCATTTCAAGATCCCGCGCCACATCTCGCTGTGTGACGAGTTCCCGATGACGGTCACCGGCAAGGTCCAGAAGTTCAAGCTCCGCGAGCAGGCGATCGAGGATCTCGGTCTACAAGTCGCCGCCGGGATCGATACCGCCTGATCCGCTCTCGGGCGGCAGCAGCCCGAGATCCTCCAGGCGTGCCCGCAGCTGGTCCGAGCCGCGGAACTGGATCGGTGTCATCCCGATCCTCGCCGCGGTCTCCAAGTTCTTGGCCGAATCATCGACCATCGCCGTGGCCCGTGGCTCGAGTCCGAACCGGGAGAGCAGGCGGTGGAAGATCTCGGCCTCAGGCTTGATCACGCCCTCGTGCGATGAGACCACGGTGCCATCGAACCAGCTCATGAACGGATACCGGCTGAGGCGCTTGGGGTACGTCTCAGCCTCCATGTTGGTCAGGGCGTAGCACGGGATCCCGGAACCCTTGAGTTGCTTGAGGATCTCCACCGTGCCGTGAATCGGCCCGGCGATCATCTCCTCGCTGCGTCGCGTCCAAGCGAAGATCGCCTCAGCCTGATCCGGATGGGCTGCCGCCAGCTTCGCGCAGGATTCCTCGGCCGGAACACCGCGGTCGTGCGCCGCGTGCCACCGGAGGGTGCACACCTCCCGCAGGAAGGTCTCCATCTCCGCCTCGTCATCGAACAGCTTGCGGTACAGGTGGCGAGGGTCCCACTCGAGCAGGACGCCGCCGATGTCGAACACGACTGCGCTGATCTCGGTGTCGGATCCCGGCCTGGGCATGGCCTCAGACTTATCACAGCCCGGCTAGGAGACGATCTTGCCCGCCAGGTCGTACGGGTACACGTACATCACGATCCGGCCGACGTGGTAGACGGCTGCGGGGTGCCCGAGATCGGGCGTGGGGCCTCGCACGAGCGGCTGCGCGGGATCGATGAGGAGGAACGTCTTCGCCCGCGGGCGTGGTGTGTACCAGCTGCTGATGGTGTGGAGGTCGAATCGGCACAGTCGCTGATTCTGATCGCAGACTGAGACCGGGAAGACCCGGACGCGCAGCTTGCTGGCCCAGGTGATCGCGGCGGCATCCCAGTAGCTGGCGTAACCGAATTGGAGATGGTGGGCTGCGGCTACCGAGGCGACCTGGTTAGCCAGCGCGGTGGACGGGAATCGCTGTGGGTTACGCGTGCTGGCCCCCTGGAGCATGGACGTGATCGCGCTCAGTGCGAACACGCAGGTGCCGAGCAGCACTGCGGCCTCCTTCGGCGCCCGTCCGACGGCGAGCACCGGAACCACCGACGCAGCCGCAAAGAGCAGACCGACGAGGTAGCGGTCGGCGTGGATATCCACCGGATTGGCGCTGATCAGGAATGCCCCGGTGAGGAGAATCGCCGATGAAGACCAGAAGACGACCAGGGCCAGACGGGCCGGTGCTGCGGGCCAGTCCGCGGCGTCCGCGCGGCGGCGCAACTCCTTCCATGCGGCGCGAGGCAGCAGCACGACCGCGACGATGCTGATTGCGGCACTGACGGCTGCCAAGGCGGAGCTGAACGACAGCCCGCGGTTCAGAAAGTCGCCGTTGCCCAGTACGGCGATCGACTGCCACCACAACCGGAAATTCCGGCCCAGCTGGTCAAGTGGAGCAAGCTTGGTAATGCCCGCTCCAGCCTGGGGCGCGACATTCAGTGCCGACATGACCACGTCCGTGATGGCCCAGGAGGCGCCGGCGACCACCAGCATCGCGAGGGTGATCTGCACCGCCCGGACGGTGTTCCTGCTGCGCGCAAGCGCGTAGCTCAGGAGGACGGCAAGCACGAACGGCCCCAAACCGGCGATCGCCACCAACACGTCGGAGGCGGCATTGACGCCCACGATCACCCCCACGACCACGGCGAGCGATCCGAGCAGCGCCGGCCGAAGGGTCGACGCGCGGCGCTCGAGCAGCACAAGGAAAGCGGCAAGCACCGCGCAGCAGAACCAATCGGGCGCGTGCTGGGTCATCGAGAGCAGCAGATGCAGCGTCTGTGGTGCGGTACAGACGAGTAGCACCGCCGTGACGGCGGCGGCCCAACGGCCGGCGGTCTGCCAAACCGACCAGGCGGAGAGGGCGAATCCGGTCAGCGCCATCGCATAGGGAGCGAGCTCCCAGATCTGACGGTGCAACGGGAGCCACTTCGTGCCGAGCTCAAACAGGAGTGTCGAGTACCAGCCGAAGGTGCCGAGCACGACGTTCGCGTCCGGGCCGGCGTATCCGAACAGCTCTCCGATCACCGGTCCCGAGACGGCATCGGCATCGAGGTTGCTCGTGGCGAGGATGCCGCGCAAGCGCGCGGCCAAGAGGACGAGATACAGGACGCCAAGGGGAACGGCGGCCCATCGCCAGTGCCGCAGAACTGGTCGAAGCCTCTCCGTCCGGGCAGGTCGTGCCAGGGGCAAGTGGGGAGACTGGGTCATTGAGGCGGATTCTTCCGTAGAGCTGCGCGGGCGTGATTATCGAACGCAAATGTTCGACTGGTCCGTTTCTTGCATAATTGGCTGCGGGAGCGAGGAGCGCCGCGAGAGAACTTGAACTTGGACAGGGCCCAAGATCTGGTCGCGGCGCAAGTGAAAACCAGCCGACTACGCCGGCGGGGACCACCCTCACCCACCGGCAGATGGTTGCGCTGCCTCGCCCGGCCGGGCACAGAAACGATCGTCAATGACCTCTCTCAGAACGTATGACCGGCGTCACATCGTCGTGGTCATCTCAATCGCCACCGCCGGCTTCTTGCTTTCGTGGTACCTGATTCACCACGGCTGGTTCGCGCGCGACCATCAGTGGGACACGCGCGAGTACGCAAAGTACGCCCGCGCCCTGCTCGCGAAGGGCCGGTTTCCATACAGCGGATTCCCGCTCGAATACCCACCGCTCGCCATCCCCATCTTCGCCCTCCCGAGGTTGATCGCGGGGTCGAACTTCGGTGGCTACATGGAGGTATTCGGCCTGATGATGGTGGCGTGTGGCTTGATCGCCGTGGGCTGCACGATTCTGATTCAGCTGGCGCAGCGGGTCGGCAAGCGCCGGCTGATCGCGGGTGTCGGGCTGGTATCGCTCTCGCCCCTGCTCCTCGGGCCGGTGCTCATCTCCCGATACGACCTCTTTCCGACGATGCTGTCAATCGCCGCGTTGACTGCAATCTACTTCGGTAAGAACAGGACCGGATTCGTCCTGCTCGCGTTGGGGACTGCGGCCAAGGCGTACCCCGTGGTGATCGTGCCGGTCGCGGCGATCTATATCTGGCGCAACAGCGGACGACGTAAGGCGATCGAGTGCCTGGCGATCTTCGCCGGTGTGGTCCTGGTCTGCGTACTGCCATTCCTGATCATCGCCCCGCATGGATTCTGGATGGCGATCCACGGCCAGGCATCCCGTCCGCCGCAGATCGAGAGCCTCGCGGCGTCTGTCTTCCTGGCCGCCCACCAAGTGATCGGCACCCATGTCCACCTCTACTTCACCCATCAGTCGGACAACATCAACGGTCATCCGGCGCTCCAGCTCGCATCGGCGATGGGCATTGTGCAGATCGTCGCGCTGGTGGTCACGTGGCTGTTCTACGCCGCTGGTCCGGCGACCAAGGAGCGCTTGCTCACCGCGGCAGCGGCAGCGGTGTGCGCATTCATCGCGTTTGACCGCGTGCTCTCACCGCAGTATCTGATCTGGCTTGCGCCACTGGTCGCGGTGATACCCGGCCGGCGCGGCATCGCAGCGGTCGCGATGGTCGCCTGCGCGATGGTGATGACCCAAATCTGGTACCCGCAGCACTTCGTTCAGCTCAAGCACTTGCACCCACTCGAGTCGTGGGCAGTGATCAGCCGCGATGTGCTCCTGGTCGTGCTGTTCGGCACCCTCGCCTGGCCCCCGAGGTCGATCTGGCAGTCACTGCGCTCGCTGACCCACCGCTCGGACTCCGGCGGGAAGTTGAGAGGGCCGGTCACGGCCAAGGACCTGGCCTGATCCAGCGCCCGAGGCGCGAGACGAGGCGCGGCTGAGTTGCGCCCCGCCGCGCGGGCGGGCGGGTGGTTTTGGGTCTTTGTCCCGCATACCGACAGTAATGCCCAAACACTCCCGGGCTGAAGGTCTGCGCCCGCCATCCGCGAGCGCACGTCTCCTCCGCCCCGGGGATGTGTCGATGCCTGACTCGGTCTCCCATCTCGCCATCGCCCAGCCGAGGCGGAGGAATCGCCCTGCCCACGGGCAGGGCGAAAGCGGGAGCGACGGGACTCGAACCCGCGACCTCCGGCGTGACAGGCCGGCGCTCTAACCAACTGAGCTACGCCCCCTGGTGGGGACACTCAGTATGGCAAGAGAAATTTCTGGACGTCATGCGCAACTTTGTCGGCTAGCGCGAGTTTAGGCCGACGAACTGATCTCCCGGAGGACACACCCAACCCGGCCGTGGGTGTGTTTGGGATCAGCGACGAGGACCCTGGAAGCGGGTCCTCGTCGTGGTTAAAGGCGGGCCTGCGGCGGAAGCGCAACGGGAAGCACGGGAAGCGCCGCAGGCCCCGGCCGGCCTACCGCCAGGGCGGGACCCAGCCCCCGAACACACGCTCCAACTCGAGGGCCACCGCGATCGCCACATGGTCACGATCCGGAGCCGCCGCGACCTGAACCCCGAGTGGGAGCCCAGCCGCGGAGAGCCCGAGCGGGACTTCGGTCACCGGCACGCCGGCGAGGTTGAACATTGCCGCGGGAGTCAGCAGCCACAGGCGGCCGATCGTGGTGCCGTGACGCGGGGCGACGCGGGGGTGCGGGGGGTGCAGGAGCACGCCGTCCCCGATCGCCTCCCTCAGCTCCGACGCCATCGTCCTCGCGGCCGCGAGCTGGCGCTCCAACGCGGCACCGCGCGCCGGGGGAAGCAGCTCGCCCGGCCAGTGCGATCCGGGTGGCCAGCGTGTGCGGGCCCCCGCGGTGCAAGAGCGTCCGCCACGTCGGCCGGGGTACGCCGGCCGCCTCGAGCAGGTCTGCGGTGGTCTGCGGCGCCCCTTCCTGAAGCGTGGCGAGGAAGGGCAGCGCCGCGCGTCGCCAGCTGCGCAGCTCAACCCGTCGGATGACCGCGCCGGCGGCGGCAAGGGCACCGACGCCCCGCTCCCGGGCATCGCGAAGCTCTCGGCTCATCGGGAGCAGCGACGCGTTCTCGACCGTCGTCACCGGCATCCCTTCCAGAGACACCGTGGCCGGATCGCCCAGCCGGGCTGCCGGGGTAGCCATAGCCTTCAATAGCGGCATCAGGTCCTCGCCCCGGCGCGCGAGGGGGCCGGTCTGAAGCATCCGCGCTGACTGTCCTTCGGGGGCGGGCGGAAACAGGCCCTCGTTGGAGACGATCGCCGGGTGAGGGCTTGTGTCCGAAGACTCCGCAGAAGAACGCGGGGATCCGGATCGACCCGGCGATGTCCGAGGCCACCCCGAACACCGACCCGCCCGCCCCGACAGCCGCGCCCTCGCCGCCAGAGGAGCCGCCAGCGGTCCGGCTCGCGTCATACGGATTGCTGGTCCGTCCGTAGAGACGATTTTCGGACTCGATCCACAGCGTCAGCTCGGAGGTGTTGGTGACGCCCAGCGCGATTGCGCCGGCGTCGATCAGCCCTTGAACCGCAGGGGCAGTTCGCCCGGCGCGAAGCTCGGCTCGGGCAACCAGCCCCGCCGAATGGGGCATGCCTTGCAGCGCGACCGACTCCTTCACCGTGAACGGGACTCCGAGCAGCGGCGGCAGGTCTGCGGGATTTCCGGCGCGCGGCGACCAGCCGGTCCGCGGCAGCTGCCTCCCGCTCAGCGGCCTCGTAGCGGTCGGCGGCGATCGCCCCCAACCTCGGCGCAGCTCGCCGGTGCTGCTCGATGTGGGCCCCCACCACCTCCGACGCGCTCAGCTCACCGCGTCGGATCGCCTCCGCCAGCTCTAGCGCCGAGCGCTCAAGAACCGGTCTCATCACGCGGCCAAAGCAGCCGCATCACGGCGTCGACGAAGCGCTCGTAGCGCTCCGCGGGATAGCGCTCGGGATCGGTCAGCAACATGCGTCCGGCCTCTTCGGCAAGGTCACGAATCGCGCGCGATGCGAGCTCCACGTCCAGGTCGTCCGGCAGTTCGGGCCGCCGCAGCGCCCAGGCGACGACCTGTTCGATGCGCTCCAGCGTGCGCTTACGGTTCGTCTCGACGTGCTGGCGGACGATCGCTGGGGTTCCGGCGGGCGGCAACAGGATCAGCCGCCAGGTGGCCGGGCGGCTCGCGATCGCGCCGAGCAGCCGTTTGACTCCCTCGCGCAAGCAGCTCAGCCGGCACGACGTCAGCCAGCTCAGCGGGAATGATGTTCTCGAGTTGCTCGAGCGCGTACTGCTCCTCACGCTCGATCAGCGCGTACAGCAGACGGGCCAGATTGGGAAAGTGGTCATAGACGACCGGTCTGGTCACGCCGGCAGCCCGCGCGATCGCCTCGATCGACACGCCGCTGTAGCCCTGATCGAGAATCACGCTGAGCGCGGCGTCCAGCAACTGCTCGCGCCGCTGTCCCGGAGGCATGCGCGGCGCATAGCGCCGCGCGGGATCCGGCGGTGGCATCGGAAGGGGTCGGGACCGGGGTCGGCATCGCCGCGAGCAGGCTAGCGAACCGCGCCGGAGCTCAGAGGGCTAGGATGCCGCCGATGGCGACCTTCACCCTGAACGCGTCGATCAGCGCGCCGATCGAAACCGTGTTCGACGTACTCACTGATCATCGCTCCTACGCGCGCCTCACCCCACTGCGCTCTTCCACGCTCGAGCGTGAAGGAGCACCGGATCCGAATGGCGTCGGGGCGATTCGCGTCCTGAAACTCGCCGGACCGCCGATCCGGGAGGAGGTGACGAGCTTCGAGCGCCCGCACGCGGTTCGCCTACAGAGCGCTGTCCGGCGTCCCGGCCAAGCATCACGCCGGCACCGTCGAGCTCAGCACCGGCGGCGGGAACACCGACGCTCACCTGGACGGTCGACTCGACTCCGAAGGTCCCGGTGCCCGACGCCGTCTGGGTGGCCGCGCTGAAGCCGGTGATCAACCAGCTGCTCAAGGGCGTGGTCAAGGAGTCAGAGCGCAAGGCTCGGTCCGGCGGCGGCTAGCGCCGCCGCTTCGATTTCTCGGCGTTGACGATCCGCTCGAGCACGTCGTCGCTCCAGCTGTGGGTGCGCATGAGCCGGTAGCGCTCCTCGGCCACTCGCAAGGTACGCCTCGGCGTCGGTGCCGCGGCGGATCAGGTCCGCCTCGCGCAGCATGGCGACGACCGGGCGATACTCGGTCTCCAGCCACAGCCGCGCCGGTCTCGGCGCGCTCCAGGCGCTCCTCGCGATCCTGGCTGGCTCGGAATCCCCAGGCCTCGACGGCCTCGGCCAGGACCGTGTAGTCCCACGGGTCGGTGAACTTGATCTCATCGCGGCTCTCGTCGCCGAGCGGCACCCGCTCGAAGAACTCGCGCTCATGGCTCTTGGTCGGGAGGTTGGCCAGCGTGACCGCTTGGTCGGCGCCGACACGGGTCACGACCTCGGTCACGTAGGCGTCGATGTCCTCCCGCCCGAGCGCCCGGGATACCGACACCCGGTGATGGCCGTCGCGCACGAAATAGATCTCGCCGACGCGTAGGAGGTCGACGGGAGGCATCGGCTCACCTCGGCGCATCGCCGCCGCGATGTGCTCCCAGCGGTCCCGGACGCGGCTCGAGGTGGGGCGAAAGCGGCGATCGAAATCACGTTCACGGTCCACGGTTCCGACGATCAGATCGAGCGGGACGACCTTCAGCCCCTCCGAGCGTTCACTGACGAAGCCGAGCGCCTGGATCACCTCCTCGTAGGGCAGGATCACGCCGACGTCGTCTGGCTCACCGCGCAGCCGCGCGGCGACCCGGGCCGCGGTAGCGCGGCGGCGCGCGCGCAGGAAGTCGTGCTGCGCGTCGACGCCCGGCATCCCGGTGGAGCGCGGCGTCGGCATCTGTAGTCGAGGTTACCCGGCAGCGGCGGGGGGCTCGGCCGGCCTCGTCCGCGGCGAGCAGACTCCGGCCCGTCTCTGGGTCGAACAGATGCAGATGCCAGGAGTTGAACCACAGCTCGATCTCCTCGCCCTTGCGAACCTTGCTCGCGGCGTCGAGCCGCGCCACCACCTGGCTGCCCTCGTGCGAGTGCGGGAGGTCGGCCGCCCCGGCGTCCTGGGCCAGCTCCTCGAGCTCGCTCGATGAGACGCGCTCGGATTCGACCACGAAGTAGGCGTAGTACTCGGCGCCCATCGACTCGAGCACGTCGATCTGCGTCCTGAAGGTCGTGCCCCGAGATCGTGTCGCCCACCAGGCTGGCGTCCTCGAAGTCCTCTGGCCGCAGGCCGGCGATCACGCCGCGCCGACCGCCGCCCGGGCCCGGCCGTCAGCTTCTGCTTGAGCTCGTCGGGCAGCGCCACGTCGCCGATCGGCAGGCGCACCTTGTCGCCCTCGAGCTCACCGGGCAGGAAGTTCATCGACGGGGAGCCGATGAACCCGGCCACGAACAGGCTGTTGGGGTGTGCGTAGAGCTCGCTCGGCGGCCCGACCTGCTGGAGGATCCCCGACCGCATCACGGCGATCCGGTCACCGAGCGTCATCGCCTCGGTCTGGTCGTGGGTCACGTAGATCATCGTCGTGTTCAGCCGCTGCTGGATGCGGGAGATCTCGGTCCGCATCTGCACGCGCAACTTCGCGTCGAGGTTCGACAGCGGCTCGTCCATCAGGAACACGCTCGGGTCACGCACGATCGCCCGTCCCATCGCCACCCGCTGGCGCTGGCCGCCGGAGAGGTTGGCCGGCTTGCGGTCGAGGTGCTGCTCGAGGTCGAGGGTCTTGGCGGCCTCGGTCACCTTGCGGTTGATCTCCTCGTCGGGGACCTTCGCGAGCTTGAGGGCAAAGCCCATGTTCTCCCGCACGGTCATGTGGGGATACAGGGCGTAGTTCTGGAACACCATCGCGATGTCCCGATCCTTCGGCGCCTTGTCGTTGACGACCTGGCCGCCGATCTTCAGCTCGCCCTCGGAGATGTCCTCGAGTCCGGCCACCATCCGCAGCGCGGTCGACTTGCCGCAACCCGAGGGGCCGACGAGGATCATCAGCTCGCCGTCGGGCACATCGAGGTTCAGGTGCTTGACCGCCTCGTAGCCGTCCGGATAGCGCTTGGTGATGTCGGTGAGTTCGATTTCGGCCATTTCTGACGGGCTCCTTGTCGGTCTTATCCCTTTACGGCGCCCGCGGTCAGGCCGGCGACAATTCGGCGCTGGAACAGCAGGACGAGCAGCATCACGGGCACGGTCACGACCACGGCTGCCGCGGCGATGTCGCCGATCGGCTGGGTGAACTGCGACACGCCGGGGAACAGCGCGATCGCCGCCGGCACCGTTTCGGCCTTCGTCGTCGAGGTCAGCGAGATCGCAAAGATGAAGTCGTTCCAGCAGATGATGAAGACGATGATGAAGGTGGTGGCGATGCCGGGGGTGGCCAGCGGGGCGATCACCTTGCGGAACGCCTGGGCCGGGGTCGCCCCGTCGACCTGCGCCGCCTGCTCGAGCTCCCAGGGGATCTCTCGGAAGAACGCCGACAGGGTGTAGATCGACAGCGGCAGGGCGAAGGTCATGTAGGGGATGATCAACCCGGGCCAAGTGTCGTAGAGGCCGATGTTTCGCCACAGGTTGTACAGCGGCCCGACCAGCGAGACCTGCGGGAACATCGCCACGGCCAGTGAGACCGCGAGGACGATCCGCTTGCCGGGGAAGTCCAGGCGGGCGATCGCGTAGGCGGCCGCGCACGCCAGCAGAACTGCCAGGAGGGTGGCGATCAGCGCAATCCCGATCGAGTTTCGCAGCGCCGAGGTGAAGACGCCGGCCTTGAAGATGTCCGAGTAGTTGGACAGCGTCCACTGGTGCGGGAATGAAGCTGCCGTCGGTCACCGTCGCCGGGGTCTTCAGCGACAGCATCACGATCCACAGCACGGGCACCAGCGAGCCGACGACGATCACCAGGAGGGCCAGCGACCAGCCGCTGCGCTGCTTGAGTCGCTGGCTCATCGTCTCTCCTCCTGGCGCCGCGCCGGCGCCGAAGCCCTTGATGAACACGAACGCGATCAGCGCGACGAGCAGGAACAGCAGCACCGACACCGCCGACCCCAGGCCGAGGTTCAGACGGTTGAGCAGGGTGCTGTAGTTGAGCATCGAGATCGACTCGGTGCCCTGCGCGCCCTGGTTGAAGATGTAGATCGTGTCGAAGATCCGGAACGCGTCCAGCGTGCGGAACAGCAGCGCGACGAGGATTGCCGGCTTCATCAGCGGCAGCGTGATCCGGACGAAGCGCTGCCATGTGGTCGCGCCGTCGACCCGTGCCGCCTCGTGCAACTCGTCGGGCACCAAGCGCCAGTCCGGCCAGCAGCAGCAGGGCCATGAACGGCGTGTTCTTCCAGATCTCGGTGATGATGATCGCCACGTAGCTCCCGAACTGGTGGCTCAGCGGGTCGCTGCTCAGTCCCAGCAGCTTCGGGATCCAGCCGCTGTTCAGCGACCACGCGTACTGCCACGAGTACGCCGCCACGACGGCGACGATTCCGTACGGAATCAGGGCGATGGCCCGGACTGCGCCCCGAGCGAAGATCGCCCGGTGCATCGCCAGCGCGAGCAGCATCCCGAGCACGAACTGGATGCTCACGCTGATCACGGTGATGATCGCCGTGTGCAGGACGTCCTGCCACCAGACCGTCGAGCTGAGGACGTGGCCATAGTTGGACAGGCCGACGAACTTGGTCGCGTTCGGGAAGCGCAGGTCGGAGCGCTGCAGGGACAGGATGACCGCGTCGATGACCGGATAGGCGACGACGGCGAGCCATCACGATCGCGGCGGGTCCGACCAGCATCGCCGCCAGGCGGCGCTCACTCTTGGCGCGCTCGGTCAGGTGCTTGCGGCTTCCCGCTGGGCGCGGCCGCGGCCGGCTCGCGGCTGGCGATGGCTCCGCTGCTCACAGCAGCGCTCCGGAGGTCAGCGATTTCTTGATCTCGTCAGCCAGCGTGGTGACGACGTTGCTCGGATTGATGTTCGAGGTCGGCGACAGCGACTTCTGGATGGCCAGCGAAACGTCCGCGTAGGCGGGCGTCTTGGGCCGGATGCCGTAATGCTCGATCTGAGCCTTCAGCATCGCGTGGAACGGATACGACTTGGCGATCGACGGCTCGTCGTAGACGCTGGCCGCCACCGGCGCGAGTCCCCCCTTGACGGCGTCGCGGACCTGGTTCTTCGGTTGGGTCAGGCACTTGATCGCCTCGAACGCCTGCTGGGGGTACTTCGAGTACGTGGAGACCCCGAGGTTGTAGCCACCGATCGAAACCTTGGGAGCGGTGCCAGGGGTCACCGTCGGGAACAGGGCATAGCCCATCTTCTTCTGGATCCCCGCGGCCTGCGGCGGCCGGCCACACGAACGGGTAGTTGATCTCAAACGCCGCGGTGCCCTTCTCGAAGCCGACCCGCGCGTCGTCCTCCTTATTCGGTGTTCAGCGAAGGATCGGCCGCGGGCGACGTGGCGAGGCGGTGCATGATCGCCGCCGCGCGTTTGTGTAGAGGGGCCGACCACGACCTTGTTGTTAGCGGTGATGATCTGGCCGCCGGCGGAGTCGACCAGCGAGTTGAACCACACGACGAGCCCCTCGTACTGAGCGCCCTGCTCCTCGATGTAGTGCGGCTTCCCCTGCTTGGCCAGGGCAATCGCGTCGTTGATCATCTCGTCCAGGTCTTGGGCGGTTTGGGCACCAGGTCCTTGCGATACCAGAGCAGCTGCGTGTTGGAGTTGATCGGCCCGGCGAACAGCTTGCCCTGCCAGGTGGCGGTAGCGATCGGTCCGGGGAGGTCGCCCTTGGTCTCCTGGGCGGCGAGCGCCGCCGGCCAGGGCCGGATCCACTTGGCGGTGGCGAACTCTGCGGTCCAGTCGACATCCATGGCCAGAATGTCGATCGAGGAGTCCTTGGCGGCAAGCCGGCGGACCAGCGAGACGCGCTGCTGGTCGGAGGCCGTGGACAGCAGGTTGATGTTGATCTTGTACTGGCCGCCCGAGGCCTTGGTGCAGTCCGCGGCGGCCTTGGCGAACGAGCCGGACGGCTCGGGGAACACGTACCAGTTGAGCGTCGGCGGCCCCTTGGTGGACGAACCGCATCCGGCAATCAGCAGCCCGACCAGCAGCGTCAGCGTCGGCTGCGGCGCCTCTGCGTCGCTGCGATCTGCACGCAGCCAAGCACCTCTCTCCTCACCGACCTCTCCCTCCGGTGACCGGAAACGCCGAACACGTGCCTACCCGGGCCCGCCGATCGCGTAATCCGGCTCAATTCGCGAATCGCACAAGGGACACCGGTTCCAATCGAACGGTTGTCTTAGGCCACGCAGGCGCCGGTCGTTCTCGCGCCACTCACCGGTTCAGATGCCGTCCGATCACCACCGCGGCCACCGCGCCGGCCCCGGCCGTCTTCAGCGCGGCGGCGGCGCTCTGCGCGCTCGCGCCCGTGGTCCACGTGTCGTCGATCAGCAGCACCGGCTCGCCGTTCAGCGGCTCGCCGCGCCCGGAACTTGTCGCGGGCGAACTTGCGCGGCGGAACCTCGGCGCTGGAGCGCTCGAGCAGCCGCTCATACCGATCGCGGGTTGGTTGAACCACGTCGCCCACGATGTGCCCCAACGGGTGGTGTCGGTCCGGCCGGCGCGCACCGGACGGGACCGTGCTCACGAGCTCGAACCTGGTCACACCGGCTGCGCGGGCTACGCATGCCTCGTGCACGGAGAGATGGCGCCACAGGACCGCGGCCAGCTCAGCCGAGAGTCGCCGTGCAGGTCCGCCGCTCAGCCGCTTGTAGCTGGCCAGAACGTGATGGAGCTGTTCGTGCGCGACGCTGTAGGAGATCGGCGCCACGGCGTCCAGCCAGATCTCGCCGCGCGAGCAGGCATAGCAGCGCGGATAGCCGTCGGTCAGGTTGAAGCACGTCTCGCAGACCTCCGGGCCGGCCCGCGGGCTCATCATGAAGTTTCCGTAGCCGGCGGTGAGCTCCCGGACCGACGGCACGCGTTCGGCTCTACCGGCTGAGGACGCCCGCCGAGGTCAGGCGCTCGATGATCCGGGTGATCTCGGCCGGCTCAGAGACGACGTGTGTTCCGGGCCGCTGGGCGAATTCGCGTGCCCACTCCTCGCGCAGCAGCCCGCGCAGCAGAAACACCGGGCGTCCATGGGCCAGGGCGAGCCGGGCCTGCAATCGTGCCCCGCTGGTCCGAGAGGCCTCCACCACGACGCTCCCCAGCGTCAGGCCCGACATCACCGCGTTGCGCATCGGGAACGCTTGGCGGGAGGGTGGCAGTATCGGGCCAGAACTGCGAGATCACTGCGCCCTCGCGACTGATCCGTCGCTGTAGATCGGCGTTCTGCGGCGGATAGACCCGGCGCAGCCCCGTGCCGATCACGGCGACCGTCCGCCCGCCCGCGCCGAACGCCGCCATATGCGCCGCCGTGTCGATCCCGGCGGCAAGCCCGGAGACGACGGTGAAGCCCGGCATCTGCGTCAGGTGGCCGGCGATCGCACGGGCGGCAGAGGATTCCCTCGCGGCGTCGCCTTGCGCGCGCCGATGACGGCGAGCGAGCGCGCATCCCGGGCCTCCACGTCCTCCCGCGCACGAAGATCACCGGCGGCCGATCGTGCACCGTGCGGAGATTCTCCGGATAGTCGGCGTCGAGCACGCTCAGCAGCCGCATCCCCTCGGCGCTCCCAGCCTTCGATGTCGCTCGCCGCCGCCGCGATCAGGTGATCCAGCTCGCTCGTGCGTTCGAGGGCCGTCCTGGGCCGGGAAGAGGCTGGCCTGCTCGCCCTCCGCGTCGCTCCGCTCCTGCTCGAGCACCGCCACGGCGCTGCCCGCCTGCCTCCACCAGCTCCGCGAACGCCTGCCACCGATTGCCCACCGGTCCGCAGCAGGACGACGAGCGCTGCGCTCTCGTCTCGCCTCATCCGGCGAGGCTACCGAGACGAACAGACGTTGCGGCCGGACTCGGAGGATCGCGGGCTAACTTGAGCGGAGCGGCCGCCGATGCGATGGCGAGCATCTGACGGTTGGTGAGGATGTTCTGCAGAGTGTTGGTCACCCAGTAGACCCCGGGTCCGTCGTGCCAGGCCACGACCCGCAGCCGCTGTCCTTCGAAGTACAGCTGCAAGCGCCGTCCTCCAACCGTGATGGTCTGGTTGGGGTTGTTGAGGATGGGCGGCGTTGCCAGGTCGTGCCCTCGAGGTCGTAGTACTGCCCAGGCCGCCCTCGTCGATCACGACGACATATGCGTCGTGCCCGTGCAGCCGGTATGGCCGGACCATGTCCGGCTGGGCGAACGCGCTCGTCACCCGGCTGACCGGGTAATACAGCTTGAAGGCGAACCGGCGGCGCGAACGGCCGGGCCTGCGCCAGTTCGGCTCGCCGTGGCCGGCGTCAGCGGGGTGTTCGCCTGAGCTTTGGCCTGCGCTTTGCGCTTGCCGCCCCGGTCCGAGGGCACGGTGATATGGCCCGGCGCGATACCGCCGTTGAGGAACTCGTGCACGGTCTTGCCGATCTGCGAGCCGCGTCCGCGGTCACGTACGACGGGCCCGAGCGTGGCGTTGAAGGTGACCTGGCGCACCGGATGGCTGGCCGACTGAACGAGCAGCTCGAGCAGCTTCAGCACGTCGTCGCTGGAGCGGATGTCGGTGCTCGCGTACTTGCCGAAGATCTTCTCGATCCCGAACCGCCTCGAGATCAGGCCGCCGGCGCCGATCTGGTTCTTGATCTGGCGCAGGAAGTCCTGCTGGCGGGCGCTGCGCACCAGGTCGGTGTCGGTGTGGCGGTAGCGCACGTAATGCAGCGCAGCCTCGCCGCAGAGCTTCTGGTAGCCGGGCTGGATGTTGATCTCGTCGTAGGTCTGGCCGACGCCAAGCCCGAGGTTTGAGTGGTAGTAGCGCCGGTCGACTTGCGTGTAGATGCAGCCCAGATAGTCGACCAGCGCCTTGAAGCCCCGGAAGTTGATGTCGATGACGTGATTGATCTTTACGCCTAATACCTGCTTGATCGTTTTGACGGCGAGTTTCGCCCCCCCGATCGTGTACGAGGCGTTGATCTTCTGAGTCGACGCTCGGCCGTGGTCAGGGTGAATCGTCACCTTCAGGTCGCGGGGCACCGAGAGCAGCGTGGTGTTCGGCTGGTTCGGATCCAGGCGGACCAGGATCATCGTGTCCGAGTGCGGCGGCGTGCTCGCGTCGATCGCGCCCTTCGCCCGCTTGTCGGAGCCGATCAGCAGCAGCGTCTGCGGGCCGCCCGCGTCGGCGTTGGCCAGCAGTCCGCCGAGCTGCAGCTGCGGGCTCTGCTTGAGCGCGTCCGTAAACGCCTTGACCTCCAGCAGCGTCCCGGTGGCGACGGTCGCGGCCACGGCGGCGACCACGATCGTGCAGCCGAGCAGCATGCGCATCCAGAGGCGCAACCGTGGACGGCGGCGATTGGCCGTTGCGAGCTGTGGTTCAAGCGCGGACATCAACGACGCCGGTTGCCCGGCGACACCAGCGAGGGGACGAAGCGACCGCTCAGCCGGTGTGTTCGACCGGTGTGGTCACCGGCGGGGTGCTCTCGGCCGGCACGTGACTCGGAGGGGTGCTCGCGTGGCTCGTGGACTGCCTCGACCTGGCTTTGGACGGTTTCGACATGGTTCTCGTGTTCGTCCTCGCCGCCGATCGCAGTCTTGAAGTCACGAAGCCCCTTCCCGAGCGAACGCCCCACCTCAGGGAGCCGCTTGGGCCCGAGCACGAGGAGTGCGACCACGAGGACGAAGAGCAGATGTGTTGGCTGAAGAATGTCGCCGATCACGTGACAGAGCTTAGCTGGATCGAGGGCGCGCGGCGAGAATCAGCATGCACGGGCCGGGTGGCTCACGCGATGAGGCGTCCGCGGGGTGCCCGCCGACGACGACATACGAGCGACGGCTGAGCGCCGGGGCGTAGGGATAGTCGCCCTGCGGCAGCGACCCGATCTGGAACCAGTAGGTCACGTGCACGCTCGGGTCGCCGACGCCGAACGTGTAGGTGGTGACGAACCGTCCGCTGCCGGTGACATGGGTCTGAACCCCGTAGGTCGAGTAGCCGCTGCCCTGTCCGAGCCGCAGCCGCACCAGCGCGCCGCCCGGCGGCAGATAACCGCCGTCGAGCTGGCCCGACGATTCGGATCGTGCCGCCCCACGCCACGCGGCGTGGCGCGATGCTGAGCAGCCTGATCCTGGCCGGAACGATCAGGTGGACCTGCCCGGACGAGGCGCTTTCGGTGCTCGGGTCGCCGTCGTAGACGGCCTCGACGATGCGTGAGGGTCCTGGTGGCAGCTGGGCGCTCCAGGTTCCGTTGGCGGCGGTCGATCGCTGCAGCAGCCTGGGTGAACTGGTTGCTGCCGTTATCTGGGGCGGTGAGCACGTGAACGGTCCGGCCGGGGATGGCGGTGCCACTGGAGGTGCCCAGCCACCCGCTGACGGTGCTCCGGCGGCCAAACGGCACGACTCCGAGCGCGTGGCGACCGTCCGCGGCGGCACGCATGCGTATCTCTTGGCGAAACCGCGATCTTGACCGTGACGGCTTGCCGTGTCGGCGAACGGTGATCCAGCGACCGGACGCGCACGCACGGAATCCGGTGGCAGCGCAGGCGAACCAGCTTGCCGACAGCGATGCCAACGACGGTGGGCTGACCGATCTTCAGCGACCAACTGCCGGCCGGCGAGCGGCCAGGGATGCCGGCAGGGTCGACGGCGTTGTTCTCAGCGCGGCAGCTGACGTCATGCTGGCCGATGCCTGCGACCGGCACCCGGGCGCTGGCTCCCGGAAAGCGCTGGACGGGCCCGCCGTCGACCGTGCAGAGGATGTCCGCGATACCGGACGGGCTGCCCGCCGCCGTGGCGGCGACGTACTGCGTCCCGGCGGTGGACGGGGCGTCGGTAGGTCCGGAGAGTGCAATCGTCGGCGTGCGTGTTGTCCACCTCGACGGTCTTCGCTGGCGATCGCGGTGACGCTGGCTGTGTTGGTCGCTGCGAGCTGCAACGCCATCGCTCCCTCGCCCCGCCCGAGGCTGCCGTCCGATGCGGTCGTGTCCACCGCGGCCGGCACGGTCTGATCAGGACACTGCTTCCACGTGTGCCGGTTCGGCGACGTGTCCGGAGTCGGTGTGTTGATCGCCGGCAGGTTGCCGAACACCACCGCGGCGCCGCACACCCCCGAGGGGTCAGTCGCCGAGAATGACGCATGCCAGATGCCGCGGACCCAGCCGGTCTGGTACCAGAGATTGTCGGTGCCGGTCGCGACGATGGCTGGCGCTCGGTCTTCTTGGGCGGTTAGGTCGAGTTCGGTCATCCCGCGGTCGATGCCGCGCGTTGCCGGTCGAGCAGGTCGGCTGGTTGCAGGCGATGAACCAGCCGATCGATGCGGCTCTGCAGATTGCGTCTGCGAGCAGCAACCGCCAGCGTTGAACTGCCCGTCGTTGAGCGGCCCGCTGCTGCCCGCCGGTCCCGGCCCGCCGTTCCAGTAGAACTCGCCCCACCAGCCGTTGCTGCCGATGCCGTGCGAGCTCGCCGTTGACGACGTGGATGCTGTAGATGCTGACCCCGCTGGGCGCGGTGACCTTGAACGCGGCCGTGGCGTTGTGCGTCGCTGTCTTGTTGCGCCCGGTGAGTACAGCTCGAGACCAGGCCCGTCAGCGGGACACTCGGCGGTCGCCACCAGCGGCGAAGTGGCAGACCAGCTGAGCCCGTCGCCTGGGTCACGCGCGCTCGCGCCGCAGATGTTCACTGGGAAGGTCCCGGCGGTGGCCAGGCCGCAGCAGGCGAGCAGCAACGCGGTCGCCGCGCAGAGTGAGAGCAGAAGCCGCCTGATCACGCCGCTCAGTCCCGACATCCGTTGTCTACGGGACAGACGATCATGACGTAGGCCGCCTGCGGGCGCCCGAGCTTGTCCGGCCCGAAGCCTCTGATGATCAGGTTCCCGACAGCAGGGCGTGAACTGCAGCGGTCACCGAGCCGAACGGGCCGATCGAGACGGTGAGCTGCGGAGTTACCGACGCCATGCAGTTCCGGCCGAACCGCCGGTGCAGCCAGGTGATCGATTCGCCAGTCGCCGATTGCCGAGACGCGCACCCGGCTGCTCGCAGCTGAGGCCTGCCGCGCTGTTGCGTCCGGCCTGCACGATCGCCCAAGCCTTGACCGACGCCGCGATCGACTGCGGGTTGAGCTTCACCGCATCGATCGACCGGTTGCGGATCTGTGATCCGTTGATCGTCAACGCGGCGTAGGACGTCCCGCCGAGCGCGACGAACAGAGCGAGGTAGGCGACGAAGTTCTGGCGGGCGTGGGCTAGGAGTCTGGTCACGGGTCGCTCTCGTTTCGGTGGTGGTCAACCATTCGGGCTATGTCCTGGTCCTACGGTGCCCCCGAGTCCGTAGGGGTGGGTGCCGCCAGAGCTGCTTCCCTGAGTCCGACGCGGCGCTTGAGTGGCTGGGACTGGGTCGGCGGCGCGGCACTTGCGGACGGCTGAACCTGGGCTGCGCCACCGCTCTGGGTTCCGTAGCTGGCGGTCGGAGCTGGGCGCAGCGGTCTGACCGCTGCCTTGCGAGGCCGGCGCGACCTGAACCTTCGATGCCTTGTGCACCCGGTGCGCTCGTTGTCGTCCGGGCGACGGTCACGGTGTGATGGCGCGGGGCGACGCGACGAACTGTCTGCGAACTCCGTCGGTTCCGTGTTCGCTGTCGGGCGGCGTCCGCTGCGAGCGCCGCCGCCGATGGACTGGCCGTGACCCTTCGCCGAAGGCGGCTCGACTGCGACCGACCGACCGGACGAGCTCACGATCGACGATCGCCACTGCGACAAGCGCCATCGAGCGCGACAAGCGCCACTGGCCCGAACTTCCGACCGCAAAACCAGGGCGTGGTCGAGAAAGCGCTGATATACAGCGCTTTCTCGACCAGGCTCGTCGGCACGCGAGGCGGCAACGGGCGTTCCAGACGCACGAATCGGCGCGGCCGCGGCCTCCGCGGCCGGTTCTGGCCCCTGCAGCGCGTGCTGGAGCTCTGCCGACTGCTCACCCCAGAAGTCATTCGCGCTCGGAGGCGTCGTCCACGACGATCCGGCAGTCTGCGGCCGCTGTGCTCGGCGCGCGGCCCGAACGGGACGAGCTCCTCGCGCGGGCCGAGCCAGTCACGGGGCAGGCGCACGACGTTGGTCTCGGGCGTCTTTTCCCTGCGTTCGGCTTCGGTTTGCGGTCCTTCCGGCTTCAACGCTTCGCAGACCTTCCCTCATCGACCGCCGAAGATGACGTCCTCCGGGAGCGGTAGTATAAACCACTGAATTGGTTCCACTTTGTCTCAATTGGAGAAATTGAGCCGATGGAGCGCAGCGAAGTTGAAGAGTCCTATCTGACGGTTGCCGAGGTGGCGCAGCTGCTGAAGCTCAATCAGCAGACCGTCCGCAACTGGATCGATCAGGGGTCGCTTCCCGCGTTGCGCGTCGGTCGCAGGGTGAGGATCAAGCGGTCTGACCTGGAGCGCGTGCTGGCCGACGGATACAGGGCCGGGACGGCGGCGGAGTCGCGTCAGGCCAGTCCGAGCGCGGAGGACTTCTGGGGCGGCGAGCCGGTCGGGAATCGCAGAGCCCGCCCCGGCCGCCGCGCACCCTGCCGCGCCGACCGCCCCGACGGCACCCTGAGCCGCCCCGACCGCCACCAGCGACCTCGGCAGCCGACGGTAACGGCCGGACGCAGCATGAGCTTCAGCGACGAACTTGATCGCCAGCGCGCGCACGTGATGCGCGCCGTACGCCAGGCCGGGAGCGGCTGGGCCGAGGCGATGCGAGCGCACAAGCTGGCCCCGCCGGACGCCGGCTTCGCCGCGCGGCTGCAAGCTCTGGCCGATGCGGCCGAGAGCGAGCAGGTCGCGTGGGAGCACGCGCACGCCGCCGGTCTGCTGTGGCGACCGGTCCCCGGCGCGGAGAGCGCTCGAGCCGCCATACGAGCTGCAGCCCGGCACCGGGCGACGCGGTCCGCCGCAGCTGCTGGGAGCGGTTTGACGCGGCGGTGGCCGGTTTGAACCGCGCCATCACGGGCTCGGACGCGGCGACGGTGGCCGACGCGTTCGGTGAGATCGCGCAGGCCGCCGGGGAGCTGGCTCGACGCGGTCGCGGAGGAGGACGCAACGAGCGAACAGTCGACGCGAGCGGCTGCTCGCGGCGCGGCCTAGCCCCGGACCGCAAAGCCGCAAAGCCGCGGGGCCGCACAGCCGCACCGCGCCACCAGCCGGCGGCGCCGACACATACACCTGCCAACCGCGCCTCAGCCTCGAGCAGGCCGATACGCTCGGCGCGTTATGCCGCCCGTCCCCCGCCGCTCGATTCACCTGCCCGCGCCCGGCACCAAACGGGCGGTGGTGATCGGCGCCGGCTCGTTCGGGACGGCGGTGGCGGTGCTGCTGGCCCGGGGCGGCCTGCGGACGACCTTGCAGACGCGGACCGAGGAGCAGGCGGCGCTGCTCAGCGAGGAGCGCGAGAACCGGGTCTACCTGAGCGGCGTGGAGTTCCCGAGGGAGCTGCGCATCGAGCACACCGGCAGCGGCCTGGCCCGGGCGGACTACGTCTTTCTCGGCGTGCCCTCGAGCGGGCTGGACGCGGTCATCGCCGGCCTCGAGGATCACGGGCTGCCGCCGAAGGCCGCGGTGGTCTCGCTGGCCAAGGGACTGGTCCCGCCGAACGGCATCCCCCCGACCGTCCTGCTGCAGCGACGCTTCGGCGCGAGTCGCACCGGATGCATGGGCGGCCCCGCCCACGCGCGGGAGATGGTCAGCGCGGGCGCCGGGCTGGTATCGGCCTCGACCGAGGAGTCGCTCGCCACCGCGCTGGCCGGGGTGTTCATCCGGGCGGGCGTCGTCTGCGAGGAGTCGAACGACCCGACCGGCGTCGAGCTGGCGGGCGTGGCCAAGAACGCCGCCGCGCTCGCCTCCGGCGCGACCGAAGCTCAAGGGCTGAACGCCGCGGGCGCGGCGGCGGGGCACATCTTCGCCGAGGTCTGGCGCTGGGCCGAGGCGCAGGGCGCGCGGCCCGAGTCGATGATCGGGCTCGGCCGGCACCGGGGATCTGGTCGCCACCGCGCTGGCGCCCGAGAGCCGCAACCGGCGCGCCGGTGAGCTGCTGGCGCAGGGGGTTGCCGCAGCCGAGATCTCCGCGCGGGTGGGTCAGGCGGTCGAGGCGCTCGAGACGGTTCCGCTGCTGGCGACCGCGCTGAGCGACGCGGGAATCGAGGCGCCGGTGACCCGGGCGCTGGCCGAGCTGATCTCCGGCGAGCTGCCGCTGGAGAGTTGGGTCGGGGTCGTGCGGACCACGGTCCCGCCTCCGGCAAGATGGCGCCCGGCGGTCCCGCCGGGCTTCTGGCGACGGGTCCGTGAGCGAGTCCGGAACTGGTTCGCAGGACTGCGAGGAAACAGTCACGAGATGTTTACTCAGGCTGAAGGGGACGGTGCCACGGTGGGTAGCGAACCCGATCCGAAGGAGAGAGAACGATGCCGCAGATCATCGTGATGGCGGACAAGGCGACTGACCGGGCGGATGCACCCGTAATGATGCGCGAGCGGGTGAACGTGAGCGACTTCGAGAGCGACCACTTCGCTGCTGCAGCTCGTCGAGCGAGTTGGCTGGGCGGTCAGCGACGCCCACGAAGTCGAGCAGGACAAGACCGACCGCTAGGCGGCGTCGGCCGGCCCGGGGGCGAAGCTTCGGCTCAGCCCCCGGCCAAGGTCGTGACCACGGCCTCGTAGACGCCGGCGCCGTAGCCCTCCTCGGCGATGCGGATGCCGGGCCGACCGAGCGAGCTCCGCCTCCAGGGTGGGGTCGCGCTCAAGCGCATTCGCGACCAGCCAGAACGTCTCGACCACGCTCGCCGCGTCCATGTCCTCACGCGAGTCGCCCGCGGCGATGCAGTCCGATCGCTGCATAGCCGCGCGCCTGCATGTGCCGGGCGACCGCACGCGCCTTCGATGCGCCCGCGGGAATCAGGTGGTACGCGTGAATGGTCGGCAGCCCCGGCATCTGTTCGGCGTGGTGGCGCACGACGCCGTTGTCGACCAGACGCAGCGAGTCGGCCCCGGCCGCAGCCAGCACCTGCGCGCGCCTCGTCCAGATCGACGGCCCCGCGGAACAGGTGCGAGACCTCGCGCCCGACCGACCACGGGGTGTGGTACTCGAGCCGCCCGCCGAAATGGGCGAGCAGCGCCTCCGGTGCGCCGGTGGCCGAGATCTGGTCGAAGATCGAGCCGTGCTCGGGGGAGGGCACCACCCCGTCGGTCAGCCACTCCAGTTCACCGTCCAGCACCAGGCCGCAGCCGAGCTCGAAGATGTAGGAGTCCGCGCCGATCAGCCGCGAGGTCTCGAACACGCTGGATTGCTTGCGCCCGGAGAACAGAACCACCTCGACGTCCGCGCGGCAGCAGGCCTCCAGCGCCCGGACGGCCATGGCCGAGAACCGGCCGTCGCCACCGCGCAGCAGCGAGGCGTTCGGGCCGAGCAGGGTTCCGTCGAGGTCCACGTAGAGGCAGCGCATGGCGGGCGCGACCGTAGCAGCTGCCGCCATACTGAGCCGTGTGTCGATAGCGCGTGAAACCGAGCCGTGGGGCGGGCTGCTGGAGACCGGCCGCGCGCGACGAGCGGCTGGTCCACGAGGATGTTTATGAGGCGCGCTCCGCGCGCCCGGTTTCGGTTCCGGACGAGCTCAGTCCGGCGGTCAGGGACGCCCTGGCGCAGGCCGGCATCACCGAGCTCTACGCCCATCAGGCGCAGGCGCTGTTCTCGGCCTTCGATGGACCGACGATGGTCACCACGGGGACCGCGTCGGGTAAGTCGCTGTGCTTCCAGCTGCCGACGCTCGAGGTGCTGAGCTCAGACCGGACGGCGCGCGCGCTCTACCTGTATCCGACCAAGGCGCTGGCTCAGGACCAGGCGCGATCGCTGCACAAGTTCGGAATGCACCGCACCGTCAGACCGGCGATCTACGACGGGGACACGCCGCGGGGAGAGCGCTCGGCGATTCGCAAGAAGAGCAACCTGATCCTCACCAATCCCGACATGCTGCACGTCGGGATCCTGCCCCACCACACCGCGTGGGGCGACCTGTTCGCCAACCTGGCCTTCGTCGTGCTCGACGAGGCGCACGTGTACCGCGGCGTGTTCGGCTCGCACGTGGCCAACGTGCTGCGGCGCCTCCGGCGGATCGCGGCGATCCATGGCACCCAGCCCCGCTTCCTGCTCACCAGCGCGACGATCGCCAACCCGGCCGAGCTGGCCGAGGGGCTCACCGGGCCTGCCGGATTTCAGCCTGATCACCGAGGATTCCGCGCCGAAGGCCAGCCGCCGGGTGGCGATGTGGAACCCACCGCTGCTCGACGAGGAGCTCGGCACCCGCGGGTCGGCCCTCTACGAAGCGGCGGAGGTCTTCTCCGAGCTGGTCAGTGCCGGGGCGCGGACGATCTGCTTCATGAAGTCCCGCAAGGGCGTCGAGCTGATCCTGCGCCATGCCGTGGACCGACTCGACCCGGAGCTGGCGGAGCGGATCGCGCCCTACCGGGCCGGGTACACGCCGGCCCAGCGTCACGAGATCGAGCGCCGGCTGAGCGAGGGCGAGCTGCTCGGCGTCGTCGCCACCGACGCGCTCGAGCTGGGGATCGACATCGGCGAGCTCGACGCCGCGATCTGCGTCACCTTCCCCGGCACCGTCGCCAGCCTCAAGCAGATGTGGGGCCGGGCGGGCCGGCGCGGCCGCGGGCTGGCGGTCTACGTCGCCGGTGAGGACGCGCTCGATCAGTTCTTCTGCCGGCATCCGGACGAGTTCCTGCAGCGTCCCGTCGAGGCGGCGATCCTCGATCCGGGCAGCCCGCAGATCTACGCCGAGCACCTGCTCTGCGCCGCGCACGAGGCGCCGTTGAGCGACGCAGATGCGGAGATCCTGGGGCCCGAGTGGCGTACGTACGCGCAGGAGCTGACCGAAGCCAGCCTGCTGCGCGAGCGTCCGGCCGGTTTCGTGCCGATGCGTGCCGACGATTACCCTGCGGCCCGGGTGGCGTTGCGCTCCGCCTCGGCCGACAGCTTCATCCTCATGGACGTGGCCACCGGCGAAGTGCTCGGCACCGTCGAGGCAGCCCGCGCCTACGCGACGATCCACGAGGGCGCGATCTATCTCCATATGGGGCGCTCATACCACGTCCTCGAGCTTGACCTGGCCGGCCGCAGAGCGCTGCTCGAGCCATTCACGGGCGACTATTTCACCCAGGCCAAGCGAGAGAGCATGACCTACATCGAGCGCCTGCAGGAACGGCGTGAGACCCATGGGGTCACGCTCTCCTTCGGGTCGGTGGTGTATTCGGAGACCGTGCTCGGCTATCAGCGCAAGGGCCTGCAGGACCACCAGGTGATCGACTTCCAGGGCCTCGAGCTGCCGACAGTCGAATTCGAGACCCGGGCCCTCTGGTACGAACTCGACGAGCTGATCGCCGCGGAGGCTTTCCCCCCCGAGCTGCTGCTGGGAGCGCTCCACGCGCTCGAGCACGGCCAGATCGCAGTGCTGCCGCTGATCGCCATGTGCGACCGCTGGGACATCGGCGGCCTCTCCACCAACGCACATCCGCAGACCGGCGGCCCGACGATCTTCATCTACGACGGCCATCCCGGCGGCGTCGGGATCACCCACCGCGGCTACACCCAATTCGAGCGGTTGGTGGCGGACGCCCAGCGCCTGATCGGCGAGTGTCCGTGCAAGTCCGGATGTCCGTCCTGCGTCCAGTCGCCCAAATGCGGGAACCTCAACGAGCCGCTGTCCAAGCGCGGCGCGCTGGAGCTGCTGTCCCGGATGGGCGCTCGCCCCGCTACCTGATTGCGATCGAGGCGCTCCCGTCGATCCCGCTCGGGCTCGAGGAGCTCGAGCCGGTGAGATCGCCGATCGAAGCCAGGATCGTCTGGACGATCTTGGGCGGAGCCTTCTTGAGGGCAAGATGGAGCACCTGGGTCAGCGCCACGCGGAAGGCCACCGCTCCCCGGGCACCGGCGGCCGGCGTCGCGGGGGCGACGGCGAACGCGCGCAACTGGGCGGGACCGGTGTTGCCGACCACGAGCTGGTTCCCGACGATGCCCAGATCGATCGTCCGCTTCCCGTTCTTGATCGCGAACATGCCGCCAGGGAGCTTCTTGATCGCAGCGGGCTTGGAGAACAGGCCGGTCGGGTTGGCGTAGAGCTTCGACAGCGCCTGGGTTGCGGCTGCTGGATCGCTTACGGAGACGCGTCCAATCGTGGTGTGGGTGTCGCTGGCCACCACCAGATCTCCGGTCAGCAGCTTCAAAAATCCGTTGAGGTCGGTGCCGGTCTTGGCCTTGACGGCGGCCTCGCGTTTGAGGAACGCGGCGTACTTCGCGGGATTGGTGGCCTGCTCGGCGCCCTCGACGAAGGCGAAGATCTGGGCTGGGTCGTGGATGCCGACGCTGATCGGCGCGGATGCGACGAGGCTCGGGGCAGTTGAGCCGGGCGCAAACGGGAGCTGCGAGGCATTCAGCGATGCGCCCGTGGTGTCCAGGTGATACTGGAAGGTCAGGCCGGAGGCGGTGGCGCCGACGGCGGCGCCATAGCCGCGCAGCGCGGCCACCCAGGGGACTGCGCGAGCCTTGGCGGCACTGGACGTGGAAAGGACGCTGGACAGGTTTCCGAAGGCCTCGAGCAACGTGTTCTGGGGCAGGCCCGCGGTCTCCCGAGAGACTTCGGCTGAGCCGAGGCCGCTCCCATTTGCGTGCCGGTCCAGCGCGGCGTTGACGACCGCGGGGGTCGACGCGAAGATCAGCGTCGCGCCGCTCACCGCCACGGTGGCGGCGCCACCGGTGTTGTACAGAGTCGCGCCGGCATGCGACCCGGAGCTCTTGAGGGTCGGGAGCTTCTTCAACAGCGCGGTCAGCTTGCTGGCGTCCTTGGTCACCCAGGTGACGAGGAACTGGCTGGTCGCGGACCCGGACAGCGTCCCCGTAGTTGCCCCGATGGTGACCGGGTTGCCGAACAGGGGCCGGATGTCAGCCTGGTAGTTGATGCCGAGCTGGTTGAGCTTGGACATCAATGCGGACTGCCCGAACGCCGCGAGCGGAAAGTGTCCCTCGAGCGCGTGCGCCTGCTTGATCGAGGCGGCGTTCGGATCGGTGGCCAGGCTCATCACGAACGCGGAACCGGCGGGGAAGTACGAGTACTCGACGGTTCGAGCATCGCTCGCCTTGGGAGCGGACGAGGAGCTGCCGCAGCCCGCCAGGACCAGGACGAGGACCGGGATCAGGAGTAATGAGCGCAGGCGCATCGCGCAAGACTAACCTGTCCGCGGCGAGTCGCTAGCATCGCGCGCCGACGGCGAGATAGCTCAGCTGGTAGAGCACACGACTGAAAATCGTGGTGTCCCCGGTTCGAGTCCGGGTCTCGCCATTTGGCAACAGCCCACGGTCCTGGGCTGTCAAGTCGGCCGGGGCAACTCGAGACCTGCGATGCCCGTAAGCGGCGGGACGTTCCGCCGTAGACGCCGCAGGCGAGTCCGTCCGCTGTGGAACCGCGCAGGCGCTTCCACACGCGGTGGCGCGGGAGCTATAGAGTCGCGCCGATGCGGCGTACGATCGCTCTCGCCTCTGCCTCCGTGTTCGTCGTTGCGATGATCGCCGGCACGGACGTGGCGTTGGCGGACATCGCCGTGGTTGAGGGGCAGCAGTTCGCTGGAAGGGTCGTCGACGCCCCCGGCTGCGAGGTCACCACCCCGGCGACAATTTCGTGGGGGGACGGGGCCACGTCACCGGGCAGCCCCGACGCCGCCGACGCCCAGGGCGTGCAAGGCGTCCAGGGCATCCATACGTACGCCGAGGAGGGTTCATTCACTGCGAGCGCCACCTACACGTGCCCGAACTTCAGAACTCAGCAAACGACGAGGCAGTTCGTGGCGACGGTACGGGATGCGCCCTTAACCAGCGCTGGGCGGACCGTTTCAGCTTCCAGCGGCCAGTCGGCCAGCGTTATCGTCGCCCACTTCGACGATGGCAACCCCGGCGCAACCGCGGACGACTTTTCCGCCCAGATCGATTGGGGTGACGGCTCGTCGAGCGCCGGTTCAGTGACCGCTGCGGCGGGCGGCGGCTTCGATGTCGCCGGAACCCACACCTACGTCACCGCCGGGAGCTACGCCGTCAGCACGTCGATCGCCGATGTGGGCGGGAGCGTCGCGAGTGCGACTTCCACCGCCGAGGTCGTGACGCCGTCGCCTCCCGCCAACCAGACCCGACCGAGCGTCGAAGGTGTGCCCAAGGCGGGTCAAAGCCTCACCTGCAATCCCGGAACCTGGCTCGGCGCCCCTTCTCCGACGTTCACCTACGACTGGCAGGCGTTTTACGGAATTTCCTTCCCGATCGACAATATTGGGACCGGCCGGTCGATAACGCTGATCGATCTTCCACCAGGCGCCCTCGTTCATTGCGTAGTGCATGCGACCAATCAGACCGGCATGGCGAGCGCGACTTCCGATCCCGTGACCGTTCTCCCCACCGCGCCTGAGCTGGCGGACTTCACCTTCATTCACGTCCTCGGCCGCGATGTCTTGGTACGACTCGTCCCGCGCCCCAGCATCACCTCGGACGTCGGGTTTGGTGGGACCAATCTGTGTACGACCGGCACGTGGCTCCACTGGCCGAACAGCTACAGCTACACCTGGTATATCCGCTCTCGTATCGGCACAAAAAGGGGACACTTCCATTTCAGAGCGGTCGGTCACCACCAGACGCTGAAAATCCAGGAATCGCTAGAGAACAAGTTCCTTTTTTGCCGAGTCGACGCATCCAACGCAGCGGGCACGACCTCGGTGAGCACAAACGGTTATGTCGTCCCGCAAAACGCGCCGGTGCCGCGCGGGGCCGTGCACGTCCAGGTGAGCACGTCCGGCCCCTCCCACCCCCCCGTAATCGACCCGCCGATCCGCAAGTCCGATCCGCTGAGAGCAAGCACGTACATGTTCACGTGCTTCGCACCGCGATTCAATCGCCGCGTCTCAATCTCGATCCATTGGGAGGTCAACTCTTCGGTCTCGGGCTTCTATCCGTTCGGTGGCGTGTTTCCCGGTGACAGCCTCTCGATCGATGCTCGCGGCAGGCCGGCGGCCATCAACGGCACTCCGATACCCGGGATCAGGCATCTCGACGGCACCGTGCGCTGTGTGGTTACCGCTCGACTGCGAAACGGCGTCCAGGCGGACGTGTTCTCGCAGCCGATTTACGTGTTTGGCCTGCTTTAGCTCGCCGTCCCGACCGCGGCAGCACCGCGCTGAGACGAGCCCGAGCTCGCACCGCGCGGCGGCACCGCTGGTCACCTCCTCAGGCTGAGCCTTCCAGGCTCAGCGTTGGACCAGGACTCGAAGGCGTAGTGCCACGGTCTGCCGGCGCTTGCGACCCTGGTGTACGTCACGGTACGCGCCGCCGGCGAGTTGGCGCTGGTAGACGAGCAGGAGCGCGGTTCGGCCCCGGGAGCCGCCGGTGACGGTCGCGCTGGTGCCATCGGGGTTCACCGTCGCCCTCGCCACAGCGGGGTCGGACACGCTGATGCGCACGCGGTTAAGTGGATTCTCCAGCGCGAGCGGGACGCCGTCGGCGCTCAGCACCTGAAACCGGATCGATCGGCTCGAGCCTCGACGCAGGACCAACGCCCGGTGGCTCGCGCGGAAGCGATACGGCGCGACTCCCGAGGGGATCGGACGGTCGCTGGTCGCCTCGTCGGCGGTCAGCAACGGATTGCCCCACGGGTCCAGGTGCGTGAACGAGAAGGCCAGCTGGTCGGTGTACAGGCGGCGCTGCGAAACGTCGGGGGAGGGCCGTCCGTGGTGCACGTAGTAGAGCTGCGTCTGATCCGGCGAGGAGGCAAACGACCCATGGCCGGGCGAGTACTCTCCGATCGCGGCATTCTGGTGCAGGATCGGGTTGGCGGGTGACTTGTGGAACGGGCCCAACGGGCTGCCGGCCACGGCATAGCCGACCCCGTATTGCGGGGTCTGCCAGTTGTTGGCCGAGTACGTGAGGTAGTAGCGGGTGCGGCCTCCGAAATGGGTCTCAAGGGTGCTCGAGCCCTCCTCCCAGCGGCGGTTCTTGTTCTGGCCGCCGGTCAGCGTGTAGTCGTTGACGTCAGCGTTCTCCCAGGCCTGCTTGTCGTGGCCGTAATCGAGGATCCGCACCCAGCCGTCGCGCCTGGGCCCGGAGGGCCCACCGGGGCTTGCGTTGGCGCCGCGGTACCGGGGAGCGATCGTCGGCATGGTCCTGCCGGCGGGATCGTTCCACCAGTCCTTGGTCAGCTCAACCGCGTAGATGTTCGACTCCTCGATGTACTTGCCCAGGTCCGAGTCCCAGACCCAGTTGCGGTACGCGTTGCGCGAGAAGTACAGGTAGACGCGCCCGCCACTGTCGAAGAAAACGTTGGGATCGATGCTGGGGATGTAGGTGCCGAGCGGCGCGCTCTCGCCCTGCTGAAGTGTGGCCGGCGGCTGCTTCTGATCGGGCCCCATGATCAGGTTGACGTCGTGATAGTTCGGGTCGTACGGGTTGTAGTCGATCGGGTGATTGGCGATGTTGTGAAATGGCCCGGCGGGGGAGCGGGAGACAGCGACGCCGATCTTGCAGGGCTCCTCAAAGTTCGCGTATCCGAACCACGCCTTGGCGTTGGCGTCCGAGCGGGCCGCGTAGAACATGTAGTAGAGGCGGGTGCGCGGGTTGTAGTACGTCTCGGGTGCCCAGAACCAGGTGTTCCCCCACTGGTTGGGATCGTTGACCGGCAAAGCTCCCGAAGAGGCCTTCTGCCAGGTCACCATGTCGGCCGAGCGGTAGACGGCGAAGTAGTAGCCGTTGTCGGCGCCCTCCGTGGAGTAGGCGTAGTAGAACCCGGAGCGCGGATCGTGCATCACATAGGGATCAGCCGCAGCGAACGCGGCGTTGTTGAAGTACGTGGCGTCGCTCTGCGTCCGAGCCGGACGCGCCTCGGCGCCGGCAGCGTTCAGAAGCGCGACGGCCAAGCTCGCAACCACGACGATCAGCAGCTGACCTCTGCGCACCGCAACCTCCAGTCCTCGACGCCGGCGCACAAGGTGTGCGCTTCCTCGGGCATACGGATACCCGCCACGCAACCCGCGTGAAACTGGGGTTTGACCGGGCCGCCGGGCGATAGGCTGACGGGCGTCGTAGCCAAACTTGGAGGAGAGGGATGACAGCGAGGCGCACCGTGAACCGCCGACTGGCCGGCGCTGTGGCCGTATTCGCGGCGGCTGGACTGAGCGCCGGGCCGCTGATCGAAACGACCGGCGCGGCAGTCGCAGCCGGCGCGCAGCCCTCGGCTCATTGCCAGCCGTATACCGCGACGCCCTGCCTGCTGCCGTTCCCCAACGATCTGTTCACCGCACGCGACCGGACTTCCGCCACCGGGCTACGCGTGCGTCTGCCCGGCGCCGCGATGCCGGTGAACAAGGCCGGGCTGCGCGTCAGCGTCGCTCCCTATGACCGCAATGACGGATTCAGCCCAGGCAGCAGTGTGATCGTGCACGTCCCCGGACTCGACAACGCCAAGGCCTTCAGCCGGACTGGGGCCGTCCCGCTGACCAACATGCGGGCAGCGTTCGCTCCCCGTCAGCCGGTCGTGATCATCGATGAGAGCACGGGGCGGCGGCAGCTGATCTGGTCTGAGCTCGACGCGAACGCGAAGACGACTGGGGACACGAACCTACTCATCCACCCGGGACGGAACTTCGTCGAGGGGCACACGTACGTCGTCGCGTTGCGCCGCCTGCGCTCCGCGAACGGCCGCCTCATCGCCGCGCCGCGCTGGTTTGCCCTCCTGCGCGACGGCCGAGCCCTGCCACGGGCAGAACGCGGGCAGCGCGGGCGCTACGCGCGCATCTTCAACGCCCTACGGCATGCTGGCATCGACCGGCCCAGCCTGTACGAGACATGGGACTTCACGATCGCGTCCCGGCAGGGCCTGAGCTCTCGGATGCTGGCGATCCGCAACTCCGCGTTTGCCCAGCTCGGCGACCACAACCTCGCCGACAACAAGGTCGCGGGCCGCGCCCCGTCGTTCACGGTCACGAGCACCGACAGCCTCACGCCGACGTTGCGTCGCGTCCAGGGCACCTTCACCGTGCCCTGTTACCTGACCACGTGCGGACCGACCGCGACCACGGGGTTCTCCTACGCCTCAGCGAAGGCGGACGCGGTTCCGAAGCAGCTCCACGGCAACTTCGCCACGGCGCAGTTCGAGTGCATCGTGCCCAGCACGGCCGGCAGCCCCCATGCCGCTCGCCCCTCGCTCTACGGCCACGGACTGCTCGGCGACCGCGGCGAGGTCGAAGCGGGCAACGTCCGGGCGATGGCCAGCGAACACAACATGGTCATCTGCGCCACCGATTGGTGGGGCTTGGCCAGCCCGGACACCGGCAACGACGCCGCCGCGCTGGGAGACCTGAACAAGTTCCCCAACGTGATCGACCGCCTGCAACAGGGCGTGCTCAACTTCCTCTACCTGGGCCGCCTGATGATCAACCCCTCGGGCCTGGCCTCCAACGCGGCGTTCCAGGTTGGTGGCCACAGCGCCATCGATACCTCGCACCTTTACTACGACGGCAACAGCCAGGGTGGCATCGAGGGTGGGATCACGACCGCCGTGTCGCCTGACTTCCGCATGGCCGCGCTGGGCGTGTCGGGAATGAACTACGCCAATGTGCTCGTTCAGCGGAGCACCGACTTCGCCCCGTTTGGGGCTGTCCTCTTCGCCAGCTATCCGGAGCCGTCGCTGGATCCCGTGATCCTCGATCTCATGCAGCAGTTGTGGGACCGCGGCGAACCGGACGGCTACGCCCAGCACATGACCTCGGATCCGTTGCCAGACACGCCGTCGCACCAGGTGCTGATGCAGATCGCCTACGGCGACCACCAGGTGAGCATGTACGCCGCCGCCACCGAGGCCCGCACGATTGGTGCGGCCGTCCATCAGCCGGCTCTGGACCTCCGCACCAACCGCTCGCGTGATCGCAACCTGTTCTTCGACGTGCCGGCGATCGCGCACAACCCGCTCCGCGGGTCGGCGATCGTCATCTGGGACAGTGGACCGGGGCGCGTGCAGCCACCTCCGGTCGCGAACCTTGCCCCGGTCGACGGGCCGACCAACCACGACCCGCACGAGGACGTTCGCAACACCCCGGCCGCCCGCTCGCAGAAATCGCAGTTCCTCGAGCCCGGGGGAGCGGTGTTCGACGTGTGCGGCGGCAAGCCGTGCCACACGTCGGCGTACGCGCCGTAGCCGAGGCGCTCGGCGGCGGCGGTACTGTCTCGGCAGATGAGTTCCAGCCCGGAGATCGTCACCAAGCTGAGTCCTCGATCGGTGCCCGACACGGTCGCGCGCCTGGGTGACGTGGCGGCGGCGAAGCAGCTGAAGCTGTTCGCGGTCGTCGATCACAGCGCTGAGGCCGAGGCCGTCGGACTCCAGTTGCGCGACACCAAGCTCGTGATCTTCGGCAGCCCCCAGGCCGGAACTCCGGTGATGCAGGCAGCTCCGCTGGCGGCGCTGGATCTGCCGCTCAAAGTCCTCGTATGGGACGACGCCGGTCAGACGAAACTCAGCTACACCTCACCGGCTGCGCTGGCGGCGCGTCACGGCCTGAGCGAGGAACTGGCAGCCAGGCTCGCGGGCGTTGACGCCGTCACCGACGCGGTCGTCGCGAGCTAGGACCCGGAACCCGGCGGCTGGGCCGGCGTGATCAGCAGCGAGACCGTGGGCCGCGGCCCGGGATCGGTGATCTGCAGGCGCGCTCCTTCGGCGTGGGCGAGCGAGCGGGCGAGGGCCAGCCCGATCCCGTGGCCTTCGCCGCTGCCCCGGTCAAACGCCTCCTCGGCGTTCGGCCCGAATCCGGATCCCTGGTCACTCACCTCGAGCGCGAAGGCGTCGCCGACCCGGCGCACGGTTACCTGCACCGCGCCGTCGCCGTGGACGTACGCGTTCTGGACGAGCACCTCGAGGACCTCGGCCAGTACGGCGGGGGAGATCGCGGCCACGGCCGGGTCGACTTCGACGTTGACCCGCAGCGGTCGCCCCGACCGAGCCAGCGACCCACGCCAACGTTGCTCCAGGTCACCCACCGCGCGTCCCAGCTCCGTGGTCTGCTCGCCGGTGGGGGTGCCCCGGGACACGGCGAGGAGCGTCTCGATCGTGCTTTGCAGACGGTCTACCTGAGCCAGCGCGGCGTCCAGCTCCTCCGCCCGCTCGGGTGAGACCAGCGCCGCACTCTCCAGCTCGAGCCGCAGGGCGGCCAAGGGTGTGCGCAGCTGGTGTGACGCGTCGGCGCTGAAGCTGCGCTCGCGGCTGACCAGCTCATCGACCCGCCGCGAGCTGTTGTTCAGCGCCGCACCCACGTCGTCGATCTCCTTGATCCTGGTCGGCATCGCCCGGACGGCAAAGTCGCCCTCGCCCACCTGGCGCGCGGCGGCGGCCAGGCGTTCGAGTGGCCGGGCCACTCGCCGCCCGAGGGCGAGCGCGGCGAACACGGCCAGCGCGACGACGCCCGCCGCCGAGACCGGCGAGGGCAAGCCAGGCGCGGTGCGCACGATGCGCCACTTGGGCCTGGCTGCGTTGCGCGCGGACCGCTCCGGTGATCAGCTCGCCGTTGACCAACGGCACCGCCACCACCAGCTGTCCATCCGGTGCGGTCCCGATCGGCTCACGAGCCGCCAGGGCGCTGCGGGTGGGCGAGTCGGCCACCGCTGGGCCGGTACCGGCGATCCGCGTGCCGGCCCGCGAGTAGATGCCGATCTGACCGGCGAAGCGAGGCAGTTCGATGTGATCGGTTTGGCCGCGGCTCAGGTCGATCCCGCGGGTCGCCGCGCTGGTGTCCCGCTGAAGGCGCAGCAGTTCCTCGTCGCGATAGCTGCGCTGCAGCACGACAGCCAGGGGGAGGGCGAACAGCAGCACAGCTCCACCGGCTACCGCCGCGATGGCGAGCACGAGCCGGCGTTTCATCGCAGATCGAAGCGGTAGCCGACCCCGCGGAGCGTCGAGATCGCGTCCGCGCCGAGCTTGTTGCGCAACGCCAGCACGTGCGTGTCCAGGGTCTTGGTCGAACCGAGCCAACTGGTCTCCCAGACCGACTCCATGATTCGCGCCCGCGTGAGCGCCACGCCTGGATTGGAGGCGAACAGGGTCAGCAGCTCGAACTCCTTCGGCCGCAGGGTCAGCTCTTCGTCGCGCAGCCACACGCGCCTCGCCGAGCGGTCGATTCGCAGGGGGCCCAGAACCAGCGGCGCCTCGTCCTGGGTCTCGGGTGGAGCGGCCCGTCGCAGATGGGAGCGAATGCGAGCCAGCAGCTCTGAGAGCCGAAACGGCTTGACCAGGTAGTCATCAGCCCCGCCGTCGAGCCCGGCGACAATGTCCAGCTCCTGATCACGCGCGGTGAGGATCAGGATCGAGATATCCGGCCGCGCCGCTCGGATTCTGCGACAGACGTCGAGCCCGTCGACATCCGGCAGACCTAGATCCAGGATCACCAGCCCGACCGGAGGTTCGGCCTCCCGGACGGCGCCCGCCCCGCGCGCGATCCGGCGCACGGCGTAGCCCTGGCCCTCCAGGACACGAACCAGGCCGGTCGCGATCGCGTCGTCGTCCTCGACGACGAGGATCGTCTGCTCATCCATGGGCTGACCGTATCGCGGCCTCGCGGTTTTGACCTGGCGCTGACCTGCCCGTACTCGCGCCTTACCGGGGTCTACCTAACTTGGCCACCGATGAGCTACTCGATTGAGGCGGAGGCCCCATGCGCAAGATGACGGCTTTGATCACGGCAGCGAGCGTCGTGGCAGTCGCCGGCTGCGGTTCGTCGTCTTCGAGCTCCTCCGGCTCGGCTGCGAGCTCCTCGACTGCGGCCGGCGCCACGACGGCAGCGGCGGGGGTGAACCCCAACCAGCGCGAGACACTGCCCCCCGGGGACATCCCGGACACGATCGCCTACGTCCCCTACACGGTCTCCGGACTCGGACTGACCGTGAGCACGCCGGAGGGCTGGTCTCGCGTCGAACGCGGCGGGAGCGGTCAAGTTCACTGACAAGCTCAACGAGATCCAGGTGTTCACCGTTCCGCTGAGCGCGCCCCCGACCCCCGCCTCCGTCGAAGACGCACGAGGTGCCGAAGCTCGCCTCCTCGGTCAAGGGGTTCAAGCTTCAATCCATCAGCACCGTCTCGCGACCGGCCGGCACGGCCGTGCGCATCGACTATCTCGGCGACTCGAAGCCTGACGCCGTCACCGGAAAGGTCGGCACGCTGGCCTTTGAGCGCTACGACTTCTTTCACAAGGGCAAGGAGGTCGTGCTGCTGCTGTCCTCGCCCAACGGGTCGGACAACGTCGATCCGTGGAAGAAGGTCACCAGCTCGCTGAGGTTCAGCAAATGACCGCCGTGCTGGAGGCCCACAGCCTCTACCGCTTCTTCCACGCCGGCGACGACGAGACGCTCGCTCTCCAGGGAGTCTCGCTGCAGGTGCGATCGGGTGAGCTGATCGCGGTCACCGGCCCGTCGGGCTCAGGCAAGTCCACGCTGCTCGCCTGTCTGGCCGGACTCGATGAGCCGGACGGGGGAAGCGTGAGCATCGACGGCACGCGCATCTCGCGGCGCCCCGAGGAGGAGCGGGCCCAGATCCGCGGCGCCCGCATCGGGATGCTGTTCCAGCAGGCGAACCTGGTCGGTCACCTATCCGTGGCCGACAACATCGCCCTGGCCCAGCGAATGAGCAACGGCTCTTCGGGTCCGCAGTGGCGCGAGCAGGTGATGGAGCGCTGTGGCATCGATCACCGGGCCTCCGCGCGCCCGTCGCAACTCTCCGGCGGCGAGCTCGCCCGCGCCGGGCCTGGCGGTTGCGCTGGCCAACGATCCGCCGGTGATCCTGGCTGACGAACCCACAGGTGAGCTCGACTCCGTCACCGCGAAGCGCGTGCTCGACCTGCTGCGTGAGCGCGCGGGAGCCGGCGCGGGCGTGCTGATCGTCACCCACAGCCCGGAAGTGGCTGCCATTACAGACCGTGAGATACGCCTACTCGACGGAAGGGTTGAGTCATGACCGAAGCACTGCCACTGGTTCGCTGCGACGGTGCCGCTCGTACCTACGGTGAGGGTGCCACGGCAACGGTGGCCCTCCAGGCCACCGACTGCGAGGTCTTCGCCGGACAGCGGATCGCCCTGGTGGGGCCATCGGGCTCGGGTAAATCCACGCTCTTGCACCTGATGGCCGGACTTGACGATCCGACCGTCGGGACCGTCAGCTGGCCGGCGATCGGGACGCGAGACGAGCTGCGCCCCGGCCGGGTCGCGGTCGTCTTCCAGGGTCCAAGCCTGCTGCCCCCGCTCACCGTGCTCGAGAACGTCTCGCTGCCGCTGGTGATCGGTGGGAAAACGGACGCCGAGGGCCGGGAGGTGGCGCGCAGCGCGCTGCGCACGCTCGGTCTGGAGGAGCTCGCGGACAAGCTTCCCGAGGAGATCTCCGGCGGCCAGGCACAACGCGTAGCCGTGGCCCGCGCCCTCGCCGGCCAGCCGAGCCTGATCCTTGCCGACGAGCCCACCGGCCAGCTTGACCGAACCAACGGGGCGGCGGTGGTCGACGTCCTGCTCGCCGCCAGCGAGCACGCAGGCTCGGCGCTCGTCATCTCGACTCACGACCTGACCGTCGCCGAGCGCCTTCCTGAGCGCTGGGAGATGCACAGCGGTGAGATTCAGACCAACGCGAGGGAGGCGGCATGGTCGCGCTGAACTGGCTGCGCGGTCTGCTCGCGCACCGGCCGACCCGGATCATCGCCACCGCCCTCGGGGTTGCCGTCGGCGTCGCCCTGATCGCTTCGATCGGGACCTTCCTGTCCTCGACGAACGCCAAGATGACCCACCGCGCGATTGCGCGCGTGGCGGTGGACTGGCAGATCGAGGCACAGCCCGGCGCCAATCCGGCCAGCCTGCTGGCCACGGTGCGGTCCTATCCCGGAGTCCGGCAGGCGCTCCCGGTGCAGTACGCAGGTGCCCCGAGCCTGACCGCGACCACGCAGGGTTCGACTCAGACCACGGGCGCGGCCCGCGTGCTCGGGCTACCGCCCGGGTACGCCGGCGCCTTCGGTGGCGAACTGCGGTTGCTCTCAGGCAGCCTCAACGGGATCCTGGTCGCGCAGCAGACGGCCTCCAATCTGCACGTCGCCCCCGGCGATACGGTCACGGTCGCCGTACCCGGCGCCAAACCTGCCCACGTCAGGGTCAGCGGCGTCGTCGATCTGCCGTTCGTGGACTCACTGTTCCAGAAGGTCGGCGCCCCCCCGGGCGCGCAGCTGTCGGCACCGCCGGACAACGTGATCCTGCTCCCGCAGTCCGAGTTCGCCCGTGTCGAGGCCCCGGTTCTCGCCGCGCGCCCCGAGCTGATCAAAACCCAGATTCACGCGATCCTCTCGCACGCGCTGCCCAGCAGTCCGAGCGCCGCGTTCGACACCGTCGCCGCGCGGGCCCACAACCTCGAGAGCCGCCTGACCGGCGCCGGCCTGGTCGGTGACAACCTCGGTGTCGCGCTTGACACCGCTCGCAAGGACGCGCTCTACGCCCAGATCCTGTTCCTCTTCCTCGGGGTGCCGGGCGCAATCCTGGCTGGGCTGGTCACCGCGCTGATCGCCTCGGCCGGAGCCGATCGTCGCCGGCGTGACGCCGCACTGCTGCGTACGCGCGGCGCGTCGACCCGGACGCTCGTCCGGATTGCCATGGCCGAAACGCTGTTCGCGGGGATTTTCGGCGTCGCGGTCGGACTCGGCGCGGCGCTGCTGATCGGTAAGAGCAGCTTCGGCACGGCATCGTTCGGTGCCGGCCCCGTCTCGGCGATCCTCTGGGCGGTGGGCGCCGGTCTGGTGGGCCTCGTGATCGCGGCCATCTCGATCGCGTTGCCGGCCCTGCGTGACGCCCGGTCACTGACCGTGGCCGGTCAGCGGCGACAGATCGGCCGCACCGAACGAGGTCCGCTGTGGGCGCGCTATGGGCTCGACTTCATCTGCCTGGGCATCGCCGGATTCGTCTACTGGCAGGCCTCCCAGGGTGGCTATCAGCTCGTGCTGGCGCCGGAGGGTGTGGCCCAGGTCTCGGTCAACTGGTACGCGCTGCTCGCGCCCGTGCTGGGCTGGATCGGGCTGGGGCTGCTCGGCTACCGGATCGCGGATTGGTTTCTGACCCGCGGACGCAAGCCGCTCACCGGGGCGCTACGGCCGCTGGCCGGAGAGCTGGCGCCGACGGTATCCGCGACCATGAGCCGTCAGCGACGACTGCTCGCCCGCGCGGTGGCCCTGGTGGCGCTCACCGCGGCGTTCGCCGGCTCCACCTCAGTGTTCAACTCGACCTACCAGGCTCAGGCCGAAGCCGATGCCCGGCTCTCCAACGGGGCCGACGTGACGGTTACCGAGTCGCCCGGGGTCAGCGTCGGTGCACAGCAGGGAATCGCCCAGCTGAAGAAGGTGCCGGGCGTCGCGTCGGTCGAGCCGCTGCAGCATCGCTTCGCGTACATCGGCGCGGACCTGCAGGACCTGTTCGGAGTCAGGCCACAGAGCATCACCAACCAGGGCAAGCTCCAGAACGGCTGGTTCGCCGGCGATACGGCGGCGAACCTGATGAAGAAGCTGGCGCAGGAGCCGTCCGCGATCCTGGTCAGCCAGGAGACCGTCAAGGACTACCAGCTTCATCCCGGGGACCGGATCAATCTGCGCCTCCAGAACGGCCGGACCAAGCAACTGACCACGGTTCCGTTCCACTACGTGGGCGTGGCCAAGGAGTTCCCAACCGCGCCGAAGGACTCATTCTTCGTCGCCAATCAGGCCTACATCGCCTCGCGCACCGGGTCCGACGCCGTGGGCAGCTTCCTGGTGCAGACCGACGGGACCAGCCCCGGCGTCGTGTCCAAGCGAATCTCCGGGGTCGTCGGTTCAAGCGCGCTGGTCAGCGATATCCAGAACCAGCGCCATGTGATTGGCTCGAATCTGACCGCGGTCGAGTTGTCGGGTTTGACCCGGATCGAACTCGGCTTCGCACTGGTCCTCGCGGCCGCCGCGACAGGACTCGCCCTCGGCCTCGGCTTTCAGGAGCGCCGGCGGACGTTCGCCATCGCCAGTGCGCTGGGGGCCCGACGCCGGCAACTCGGTGGATTCGTGTGGGGCGAGTCGATCTTCGTCACCGGCGGCGGTCTGATCCTCGGCGCCGCGATCGCGACGCTGCTCTCCAAGACGCTCGTCGACGTGCTGACCGGGGTATTCGATCCGCCTCCGGACTTCCTCACGATCCCCTGGCTCTACCTCGCCGGGGTCGGTGTGGCGGTGCTGGCCACGGTGCTCGCGGCTGGGCTGATCACGTTGCGCGCCCTGAGACGGCCGGCGATCGAGGAGCTGCGCGACCTGTAGAGCCTGCCGCGCTGCTGCGCTCCTACTACAGGTGTCACAGCCCGCGCCCTGAGTCCGGTTCAGGCGCCGCCCGCGCGTCGGCCTGACTCGCTCAGGCGCCGGCGCTGGGGTTCGACGGTGTACTTCGGATCACGCGCGGATTGCATCCCGGCCGCGAACACTCCGAAGCGGGTCAGCGCCGAGCCGGCCAGCAGTGCCGCGCCACTGAGGACGGCTCCGGCGCGGCTTCGGCGGGCGATCGTCGCCGCTCCGAGCGCCCCGCCGGCCGACAGCAGCTTCGCCGCTCGCATGCGCTTTCCGGCGGTCCCGGTATGCAGCGTCTCGGCCACCATGTCCAGCCGGCGCTCCATCAACTGCTCGGCCGCCAGTTCCGAGCACGCGCCCAGGGCTCCCATTCGCCGAGCCGGTGCGTTCTCGGCCAGAGGAGCGGCGATCAGGCCGTAGCCGGCGGCGGCACTGGCCGCCGAGCCGGCGAACAGGAACGGCAGCTCCTGATGGGCGCCGTGCCACGCCGGTACCGCCGTGTTGGCGATCAGCGCGGCGGTGTAGGTCGCCACCGCCGACCCCAGCACTCCCGCGCCCGCCGCGGCGGCCCGCCCGGCGCGGGGAGCGATCCCCAGCACGTCACTGCCGGTGGCGGCGAAGTTCAGTGGCGCGTAGGCACTGAGGATCCACGTGCCGACGCTCATCGGCGAGGTCGGTTTGAACACGCGCAGCATGTTGATGAACCGGGCCGGGCGGCCCAGGTCATGAATCAGGGCGAGCAGGGAAACGGTGATCGCGGCGCTCGCGCACCCCTTCGAGCGGCTGGCCAGACGCGGCCGGCCGGTGTACTGCGCGCCGGCCGCGAGGATCGACGACGCGCCGGCCAGGCCACCGGTGAATAGATATCCGGCGATGTCGATCTCCTCCCACACCGGCGGATTGATCACCGACATGCCGTAATAGGAGGAACCGGGATGCTCGTGGCGATGACCGTTACGCTTTGCGCCGCCGTTTGCCCAGGTCCGTGCCTCGCGGCCGGGGCGCACCCCCTTCAAGCCATCCCGAGTGACGTCGGCGCTGCTCATCGGCCGGCCCGCGCGAACGACGCCATTGCGCCCGCCAGCAGGGCCGCGCCGGCGATCGCCGTCCTGCGCCACATCGCCGGGAGATCTCGAGTGGTGACGACCGGATCGGGCGGCAGCCCGTAGACCTCCGGCTCGTCGAGCAGGAGGAAGAAGGCGCCGTCACCGCCCACGCCGTCGTTCGGATCGTGGCCGTAGAGGCGGGCCTCCCCGACTCCGGCCTCCTGCAGCTGGGTGACCCGGTCGCCCGCGCGCTCGCGCAGCTCTGCGAGCTCGCCGAACTGGATCGAGTCGGTGGGGCAGGCTTTGGCACAGGCCGGCTCCTGGCCCACTCCGAGCCGGTCGTAACACAGGGTGCACTTGAAGATCCGCCCGTCATCCTCGCGCTTGTCAAGGACTCCGTAAGGGCAGGCAGGGACGCAGTAGCCGCAGCCGTTGCAGATGTCCTCCTGCACGACCACGGTGCCGAACTCGGTGCGGAAGATGGCGCCGGTCGGGCAGACGTCGAGGCAGGCGGCGTGAGTGCAGTGCTTGCACACGTCTGAGGCCATCAGCCAGCGGAAGCCCTCCCCCTCGCGCTGGAAGTTCGGCTCGTGCGCGCCGACGGGGACGCGCTGCTCGACGAACGCGACATGGCGCCAGGTGTCGGCGCTGAGCCCTTGGGTGTTGTCGTGCGAGAAGCCGGTCCAGTTGAGACCGTCCTCGGGCACCTGGTTCCACTCCTTGCACGCGACCTCGCACGCCTTGCAGCCGATGCAGATCGACGTGTCGGTGAAGAACCCCATCCGCGGGGGTGGATCCTCATAGCCCGCGACAGTCGCCGGATCACCGCCGGCCAGCAGCACGTTCAGCAACCCGCCTCCGCTCATGGTGCCGCTCCCGTGCTCTCGGTGATCCCGGCCCGCTGGCGGTATTCCTCCACCAGCGCGGGCCGGGCCGCCCCGCGGGGGCGCCGTCCGGGCTGGATGTCGACCGTCAGCGCCTTGACCTCCTGAATGTGGGAGCTCGGATCCAGTGACATCGAGGACAGCTCGTTCAGCGAGTCTCCGCGGGCATAGCCGTTGGCGCCCCAGTGGTAGGGCACACCGATCTGGTGAACGACGTTGCCGTTGAGGTGCAGCGGCGTCATCCGGTCGGTAACCATCACGCGCGCCTCAACGACGCCGCGCGCGCTGACCATGGTCGCCCAGCCGGCATGCTCGAGTCCTCGTTCGGCAGCGAGCTCGGGTGAGACCTCGACGAAGAATTCTGGCTGCAGCTCGGCCAGGTAGGGCGTCCACCGGCTCATGCCGCCGGCGGTGAAATGCTCGGTCAGCCGATAGGTCGTGACCACGTAGGGGAACACATCGGCGCCGGGCCCTTCGGGATCTGGGTGGTAGCGGTTGTTCTCGTGTCGTAGACCTGCCGGGCCGGGTTACGCTGCTGGCGGTACATCGGGTTGCGCATCGTCGAGTCCTGAGGCTCGTAGTGGGTGGGCAGCGGCCCATCGGCCACACCGGCGGGCGCGTACAGCCAACCACGGCCGTCGGCCTGCATGATGAACGGGTCATCGCCCGCCAGGGCGTCGGGTCCTGTGGCCTCATCCGGGGGCCGGTAGTCGGGCGGCTTGTCGGCCTGGAAGTCCGGCACGTCGTGCCCGGTCCACTTCTTCTCCTCGGCGTCCCACCAGACCAGCGCCTTGCGCTCGCTCCACGGTCGGCCCTGCGGATCGGCCGACGCTCGGTTGTAAAGGATTCGCCGGTTGGCGGGCCACGCCCACGCCCACTCGCCGCCGGTCCAGTTCTGTTCCTTGGCGGGCTTGCGGCGCGCGGTCTGGTTGACGCCCTCGGCATAGCAGCCGGAGTAGATCCAGCAGCCGCATGAGGTCGAGCCATCGTCCTTGAGCTCGGTGTACGCGGACAGCATCTCACCGTCGGCGTTCCAGCCGCTGATCTCCGCCAGCACCGCCTCGGCGTTGGGGTCGCCGTACTTGCCCTCGGTCGGGTAGTCCCAGGTCAAGTCGAGCACCGGCTGGTCGGCGTCGTCGGTTGAATCCTTCAGCCGCTCACGGATCTGGCGCCCGAGGTGGTACATGAACCACAGGTCGCTGCGCTGATCGTCCTGAGGTTCCTGCGCCTTGTGGTGCCACTGCACCATCCGCTGCGTGTTGGTGAACGTCCCGTCCTTCTCGATGTGGGCGGCGGCGGGGAAGAAGAACACCTCGGTGGCGATGTCCTCAGTGCGCATCTCGCCCGATTCGATCTCCGGCCCGTCCTTCCACCAGGTCGCGCTCTCGATCAGCGAGAAGTCACGGACGACCAGCCAATCGAGCTTCGACATCCCCAATCGCTGCATCCTCGTGTTGGCCGACCCGACGGCTGGGTTCTCGCCGAACAGGAAGTAGCCCTTGACGGTTCCGGCGATCTGCTCCATGACGGTGTCGTAGGTGCTGTGGCTGCCGGTCAGCCGCGGGAGGTAATCGAAGCGGTAGTCGTTGCCCGCATCGGCGGACTCCCCCCACCACGCCTTCAGCAGGCTGACCATGTAGGAGCGCATGTTGCCCCAGAAGCCCTTGTCGGGAGCGTCGGCGGCGATGAACGAATCGAGGTCCTTGTGCGCGTGGGCGTGCGGCATCGGGATGTAGCCCGGCAGCGTGTCGAACAGCGTGGGGATGTCACTCGAGCCCTGGATCGAGGCGTGGCCGCGCATCGCCATCACGCCACCACCGGGCCGCCCCATATTGCCCAGGAGAAGCTGCAGGATCGACGCCGCTCGGATGTACTGGGAGCCGATTGTGTGCTGAGTCCAGCCGACGCCGTGAACGAACGCTGTCGTGCGCTCACGGCCGGAGTTGGCCACGAACAGCTGGCACACCTTGGCGAATAGATCCTGCGGGATGCCGCACACCCGCTCGACCATCTCCGGCGTGTAGCCGGAGTAGTGACGCTTGAGGATCTGCCAGACGCAGCGGGGATGCTCGAGCGTGGGATCGAGGTTGGGCTTCCCGCGCGGGTCCTCGCGCTGGCCGCCTCCCTTGGCACCCTGGGCCTCCATGTTGCCCTCCTGGTCGCGCTGCCCGGCGGCCGCGGCGACATAGGCGCCCTCGTACTGCCAGGTGGACGGGTCGTAGCCGCGCAGCTCTGGATCCCAGCCCGAGAACAGGCCGTCGGCCCCGGCGTCCTCGAAATCCTCGTTGATGATCGTGGGGGCGTTGGTGTAGGCCAGCACGTACTCACGGAAGTCCGAGTCGGTGCTCAGAACGTGATTGATGATCCCGCCCAGGAACGCGATATCGCTGCCGGCCCGGATCGGTACGAACATGTCCGCCAGCGCGCTCGTCCGGCTGTAGTGCGGGTCGATGTGAATCACCGTCGCGCCCCGCGCCTTGGCCTCCACCACCCACTGGAAGGCGACCGGGTGGGCCTCGGCCATGTTCGAGCCCTCGAGGACGATCAGATCCGAGTTCTGCAGATCACCGGGCAGCGTGCTGGAGGCGCCGCGACCGAACGAGGTGCCGAGGCCGACCACCGTCGAGCTGTGGCACACCCGCGCCTGATTCTCGATCTGAATCACGCCGAGCGCGGTGAGGAACTTCTTGATCAGGTAGTTCTCCTCGTTGTCCAGCGTGGCCCCACCGAGCGCGGCGATGCTCATGCAGCGGCGGGTCCGCTTACCGTCCCGCTCCCACTCCCAGCCTTCGCGGCGCGTGGCGAGAACCCGGTCGGTGACCATGTCCATCGCCGTCTGGAGGTCCAGGCGCTCCCATTCGGTGGCGTGCGGGCGGCGGTACAGGACATACCGCTCACGAGAGGCCCCCGTGGTCAGCTGGAGGGTGGCCGAACCCTTGGGGCACAGCCGGCCCCGGCTGTGCGGCGCGTCAGGGTCGCCCTCGATCTGGACGACCTTGTCGTCCTTGACGAACACGTTCTGTGCGCAGCCCACCGCGCAGTACGGGCAGACGGACTTGACCACACGATCGGCATCGGCGGTGCGCGCGCCGAGCGCCGCCGACCGCGATGACTTCACCGCCGCGCCGCGCCCGAGCCGGTCGGCTCCGCCCAGCTGGCGCAACAGCGGCCAGTGCGACGGAGACGGCAACCCGGACCTGCTCATGCGTCCTGCTTAAGTCCCCGTTTCGCCCGGTCATGCACCCACCGCAGGACCTCGTCGCTGCGAGTTGGGTTAAACGCGGGCGGATTGACCAGGTGCTGAGAGCTTCCAGGCAGCAACCGCTTGTTCTCGAGCTCTTCCGGCGCGGGTCCGTCGCCCCCGTCGGCCGGTAGGCCGGTGGCGATCATGAATACCTGGCCGGCCGGCAGCCCAAGCTCCTTGGCGGCGGTCTCGTAGGAGTGACCGTGGTCCAGGAGGTCCAGAACCTGATTGCGAGTGGCCACGCTGCCCGGACTACCCCGGAAGAAGCGGGCCAAACCGACCGAGGCAATCCCGCCGTGCGCCCGTCAGGGGTGCTGGACGCCCAACAGCCGGGGCAGCTGGAAACGCGGTGGCGTCGCCGGGAGCCGGCGCCAGGATGCCGGCGGCGCCGGCGCGCCCGAAGCGGCGACCCGAGCGGCGCGGTTGCGGGTCTTGCTGGTTCCCATCGGAGTCAGATGCACCCGCTGGCGGTTGAAGCCGTAGGACGCGTTGCAGCTCAGGCCGCTGGCGCAGCCGTCGAAGTTCGCCGCCCAGATCATCCATAGGTCCTGGCCGTTGGGGCTGATCCATTTGACCGGGAATGCGGGGTCGTAGCCGTTGGAGGGTCCGAAGTAGCTGGCCCGGGTGACGAACGAGAACGGGCCCCACGGGTGCGGAGCGTCCAGGATCACCAGCTCCGAGCCGTTGCGCCAGATGCCGGGTGTAGTGGCCGCATAGGAGTAGGTGAACGACAGGAGGTAGCGGTGGAGTCCCTGGTCATAGGCCATCCGCGGGTAGGTCAGGTGGTTGGGCCAGCTGAGAATCGGCGTGGCACTGGAGATCGACCTGGACCAGTTCGGGAACGGCTGGGGCACCGCCTTCCAGCCCGAGGCCCACTGCCATTTCGCCGGGTCGGTCAGGTCGGCGATGTCCGCCCGGCTACGCCCGAGGATCAACTTGGAGGCGTTGAACTCCCGCTCGGTGGCGATCGCATACACGTAGCCGTCGGGGGCGAGCTCCGCCCGCCCCCACTGGACCCAGTTGAGGTTGCCCGTCGCCCCCGGGAAGCCCTTGTGCGGAAAATGCCAGTGGGTTCCGTGATCGGTTGAATAAGCGATGCCCGCCAATCCGTTGAACGGTCCGTTGGAGCCCCATTTCCAGTCGCGTACCTGAGTGGCATAGAAGACGTGGTTGACCACGGCGAACCCAGTTGAGTAATACGGTCCCAGCGGGCCGGTCCACAGGCGCGGGTTGCGGTGAATCTGGCCCCAGGTCGCGGCTGGGGGCATCACGCCGATGCGCTTGACGCCGAGGTTCAGCGGGCCACCAGTGAGCTGGGCGAACGAGTTACGCCACAGCCCTCCGGCCACGGGGACGTTCGTGCCGCCGTCATCCATCAACGTGTAGAGGTTGTCGTCATCCCCCCACGGAGTGGGCAGAATGTCACCGAACTGGTTGCCCGGCGCCCCGTGGCGAGCGCTTTCCCAGTTTCCCCCCGCGATCACGGTGCTGCTCGGAAAGGGTGTGTTGTTGGTGTTGGTCAGTGCCTGGGCGCAGGCAGGTGCCAGCGCCACCGCAATCAGGGCTAGACCCAGCAATACCGCGCGCAATGACCGCCGGTTCACCTGACCGATGGTGCCACGTACCTTCCGCACCGATGTCGACATAGGGACTTATAACCCTCCAGACACGCCGGAGTCGCGGACTCTCAGGCCCATCGGCCAGGCCCTCGCGCTCGCCGATTGTTCTTCGGCATGACGGCCAGAAGCCCTGGCAGCGCACTCACGCATCTCCAGGCGTGGTTTGACTCAGGGCCCGCTCGCGGGGGCCTGGGTCGGCGCGCCGAGTCGATCGCTCAGCCCCGCCGCCGCGGCGAGGGCCAGCACGGGCTCGCGCAACTCGGCGTCGCCAACCGCGGCGGCCAACCGGCCCAGTTCCTCGTCGCTGAGGCCAAGCGCGCCGACGATCGCCCCGAGGCGGGTCATCGCGGGCTCGGGCAGGCAGGGGACGAGCGGGAGCACGTCGGGCCACAGCTGATGCTCCCTGGCCACGGCGACGATCGACTCCAGCACTCCGTCCACCTGGATCGCCTTCAGTTCCGCGAACCGCCGCCGGCTCGTTTGGCTCATGAGCCGCGTGATCGGCAGCGCGGCGTCCCACATGCCGTGTTCCTGCGCCGCGGCGATCAGCGAGTTCAGCACCTGCTCATCCCGGGACGCGGCGGCGTCGGCCATTGACCGGGCCTGGCTCTCGCTGAGGCTCCCGACCAGATCGAGCACCTCAGGCCACAGATCCTCGTCGGCCGCCGCATCGAGAATTCCGTTCAGCCGGACCGGCGGCAGCAGCTCGACCAGTTCCTCCAGGCTGTCGCGGGATTCCAGCAGGAACGCGACCTGGAGCAGCGCCGAGTCGTCCATCACGGCGACGGCAGCGGAAATCGCCCCGAGGCTCAGGTGGCCGACGAATCGCCCCATCGTCACGCGCTCTCCCCGAGCCATCAGCTCTCGGGTGATGTCCGCGATCTGGTGTGGGGGGATCAGGCCGATGACCTCGACTGGCGCGACGCGGATCAAGCTCGACCGCCACGTCGGCGAGAAATCCGACGGGGAGCCTGGCGGCCATCTCTACCGCGCGCGAGGGCTCGAGCAGACCGGCCACCCGTGCGGCCAGCACCGGCCCGAAGGCGCGCTCGCCGATCGTTGCCACCACGCCGACCGGCAGCAGCTTGCTGGCCGCCGCCAGGCGGCCCAGCAGCTGGCCGTGGGCGTCGAACAGAACGTCGGTGACCTGCTCACGCAGCGCGGCGAGATCGTCGGGTGGAAGCACCAGGAGATATTCGAGCTCCGCCGGATCGCGCCGGAGCAGACGGGCCAGCTTCAGCACCTCGGCGCGCGAGCGCAGCGCCGCGCTCATCCGAGCACGCGTCGCACAGGTCCACGCAGCAGCCTTGGAACGTGGCCCAGAGCCTTGTCGCCCGCCGCCATCAGCTCCGCCGCCTGGCGGTGCCGGGCATCTCGTACCGCTGACGCGAGGTCCTGTAGCTGCTCGATCGCTCAGCCGCTCGAGGCTCTCCGGCGCGGACGCGCGCAGCTCGACCTCCAGGGCACGCAAAGCCTTACCAGCCACGACTCATCTCCTCATCGCCCGCCATCGGGGCCCCTCCCTTCATCGGTAAACCTATCGGCGGGCGCGGGCGACGTGTTCACAGCCCCAGACCCGACGGGTGAGTCGGCGCGCTTGACCAGAGCGGGTGTAGCTCAGAACCCGCAGGACGTGGGGGCGGCTTCCCGGCAGCCCGGGGAGCGATACGAGCCGCAGCCGCCGGCCCGTGCGCGTGAGGACCAGCCGGCGATCGACATACACCTTCACCTTCACCACCGGGCGCCTGCGCGTCCCGCCGAGGCGGACGCGGATCGAACGCCGGGCCGGACAGGCACGGACGGCATTCGACCGTTTCAGCGGGGCCCCGGGCCCGCGGACGGCGTCGGCGGTGGTATCGATCGACGCGTAGGAATAGTCGCCGCGGTAGCCGTCCGCCGCGACGAGGGCCGCGCAGCCCGCGCGGAGATCCTCGCAGTCCACCGGCGTGCCGTCAGAGCGGTGGATGTCCAGGCGGGAGTAGTAGTAGAACGAGAAGGCCATTGGCATCATGAAACGGATCGACGCCCGCCTCGACGGGATCGTGGCGCCAGCGATCGCTGAGCAGGCGCAGATCGGCGGTTCGGTCGTGCTTGAGGTAGCGGTCAAACCAAGCCGTCGTATACCAATCGACGATGTCCGGGCCACGCAGGGAGGCGCCGAACGCCGGGTTGGGGATGAAGCTGAAGTCGAGGTGAGAGCCGCCTCGGATGACGATCTCGCCGGAGTCCACGGAGGCGCGGCTGTAGGCCACCGAGAGCGTCGACTTGCCGTGCGGGTCCGGGAGCGAGAGGTTCGGCAGCGGTGGGAGGCCGTAGTCGGCGGAGATGCCGAGTCCGGGTTTGGTGATCGGCACCGAGCGTCGCGCGGACGGATCGGCCGGGCAGGAGGCCTCGCCGATCGTGCTCGAGGAGCCGCCGCCGGGCACCGGCGCCGCGTGCGGCCCGGCGCCGCCGAGGTTGTCCCACGCCACGACGGCCTTCACGCGCGGGTCCCACTGCGCGATGTAGGAGACCCCGGCGGCGCCATAGGAGTGGCCCGGCCAGGCCGACCTCCCCGCGGTTGATCAGCTGCCAGTACGGGTTGTAAGGCGGCATCGAGTCGCTGGCTGACTCGCAGGTCCTGCTTGGCGGCGTGGCTGGTGCCCGAGCTGCAGCTGCGGACGGGCTCATAGGGATGCTGCGGGGTGGAGAGCAGAAAGTTCAGCGCGTCCTCGGTGCCGTCGTAGAACGGTCGCCCGTCAGTCTGCGCGGGGACGCCCTCCAGCGAATCGGCGCCCTGACCGAACGTGTCCGACTGGCCCTGTCCCTGTGGATCGAAGCTCAGCACGACATAGCCGGCCTTGGCCAGCGTCTGGGCGGCGTACCAGTACATCTGCTCGTCGGCCTGCACCGAGCCGTTCGTGATGACCACGGCAGGGCGCCGGGCCGGGCCCGCGACAGTGGCCCACACGTGGCCGGACAAAGTCGCGCCATCGCGGGCGGTGAACAACACCGGCCGCACGAGTCCGTAGCCCGAGGTGGCCCAGTCATTGAGGCGGATGTCTCCCGCGCAGCCGTTGCCCTGGTTCCAGCACAGATCAGCGGTGAACAGGCGCCCGGGGTCGGCGGCCTGGGTGACCAGCGCGTTGGTGAGATTGCTGGCGCTGATCGCCGACAGCTTGGCCTGGTAGCTCGGGGTGTCGTAGATCGCCTGGCGCTGGAGCGTGATGGAGAAGTTCTTCGCCTCGACGAGCGGGTCGAAGCTCGCCGGCGGCTTGGCCCCGGCGCCCGGGGGAGGCGTGAGCAACGGCGCTGCCACCGCCAGCGCCAAGGTAGCGCCCAACAGCCTTCGTCCAACCACGATCGGCCTGCCACGCGACACGTTCATCAACTCTCCTCTGCACCCATCACGAACACCGAGCTACCCGGATTCATATCCCATCGCACCGGGAGGTGGCGCAATGCGTGGAGCGTGTTGGCGGCTTGATTAGACGACGGCGCCGGAGCGCAAACGCCCCCGTTTGTGAACTAGATTCCCGCTCAACAGCTCACTCTCTTAGGAGGAGGAAAAGCTTTGAGCAGACATTCCAGGTCAGGCTTGACTGGCTTTCTCGCGCTCGGCGTCGGTAATCGCGCTGGCTGCGTGCGGAAGCTCATCGAGCTCATCGTCATCGGGCGGAGGTCGAGCTCAACTTCGAGCTCGAGCGCCGGCTCGTCCAGTGCCATCACCCTCGTCGTGGGAACGGCCCCCGACTCGCTCGATCCGCAGTTCGGCTACACGACGCAGGCTGCCGAGGCGGACTGGCTCGCCTACACCGGGCTGACGACCTACGCCCACAGCAACGGCACCGCCGGTGGGAACCTGATCCCCGGTCTGGCGACCGCGCTACCGCAGGTCTCCAAGGACGGCAAGACCTACACCATGACGCTGCGCAAGGGACTGGTGTTCTCCAACGGGAAGCCGGTCAAGGCCAGCGACTTCACCTACACGGTGGAGCGGGCGATCAAGATCCCCTGGGGCGGCGAGGGTCAGTTCATCGAGGGGAACATCGTCGGTGCCAAGGAGTTCGCGCAAGGGCAAGTCAAAGACGATCTCCGGGATCACCACTGACGATGCCACCGGCAAGATCACGATCAAGCTGCTGGCACCGTACGGCGCCTTCGGCAACGTGCTGGCATTCCCGGCGTTGGGCATCGTCCCGACCGGCTCGCCGATGAAGAACGAGCCCAACAGCCCGCCCCCGGGCGTCGGGCCGTACATGATCTCGAACATCGTTCCCAACGCCTCGTTCTCCGAGGTCAAGAACCCGAACTGGGCGGCGATGAACATTCCCGGCATACCCGCCGGCAAGGTGAACGTCAACGTCAAGATTTCCTCCAACGTCGACGCCAACGCGCTGGCGGTGCTGCAGAACTCGGCTGACGTGTTCGACTGGGCCGACACGGTCCCCGGCAGCCTGCTGCCGCAGATCCAGTCCCAGGCCAAGGACCGGTACTCGAAGAAGGTCATGAACTCGACCTACTACTTCTTCCTGAACACGAAGACCAAGCCGTTCTCGAGCCAGCTGGCCCGTGAAGCGGTGGTCACCGGGATGGACCAGAACGCGCTCAGCCGGCTTGGCTGCCGGCGCGCTGATCCCCGCGTGCTACTTCATTCCCGCCGGGCATGGTCGGTCATCCGACGGCACCGTGCCCGTACGGTGATCCGGCCAGCGGCGGCAACCTCGCCAAGGCCAAGGCAGCTGGTCCAGCAGTCCGGCATGGCCGGAACGCCGGTCACGGTGTGGAGCGAGACTCGCTCGCCGCGTCAGCAATGGGCGGCCTACTACACCGATTTCCTCAACAAGATCGGGTTCAAGGCCACCCAGAAGGTGATCGCGGACGCGACCTACTTCACCACCATCGGGAACCTGAAGCTCAACCCCCAGACCGGCTTCGCCGACTGGAACCAGGACTTCCCGAACCCGATCGACTTCTACCTGCTGCTGCAGAGCACGGCGATCCAGCCGACCAACAACCAGAACTTCGGTCAGGTCAAGGATCCGCAGGTGGACAGCCAGTCGACTCAGCTCGGGCAGGTTCCGACGAGCAAGCTGCCCACGATCGCCTCCAAGTGGCAGGCGCTCGACGAGTACGTGGCCAAGAAGGCGTACGTCGGGGTTTACGGGTACCTGTCGTTCCCGGCGTTCACGTCGAACCGGATCGATCTCAGTTCGGCCGATATTCCACCCGTTGTACGGATGGGACTGGAGCTCATTCGCGATCAAGTAGCGACAGGGTGGGCCGGGACGGCTAGGCTGTCCCGGCCCATCGTTTATGGCGACAACTTCCGCTTCCGGCACAGAGTTCTCAGGCGACCTCCCGATCACCGACGGTGACGCGGGTGCGGAGCTGCCGCCCGGGATCGGGCCGTGGAAGCTGGCCTGGCGCCGGCTGCGGCGCAATCGGCTCGCGCTGTTCTTCGGCGGATGTGTTCCTGGTCATCGTGGTCCTGTGCCTGCTGGCGCCGGTGTACGCCCACGACATCGCCCACAGTGGTCTGGCCGACGAGCACATCTCCGAGAAGGTGAACATCGGCGGCAAGCTCCAGTACGTCGTCAGCACCACGGGCATCCCGATCGGCCCGACCTGGCACAGCAAGTTCTTCCTCGGAGCCGACGCCAACGGCCGCGACACCGCGGTGCGGCTGCTCTACGGCGGGCGTAACTCGCTGGAGATCGGGGTCATCGCCACGCTGATCACGATGATCTTCGCGCTCCTGCTGGGGGTCGCGGCCGGATACTTCCGGGGGATCACGGACGGGGTCATCACCCGGCTGCTGGACGTGATCTGGGCCTACCCGGCGGTGCTCCTCGGCGTCGCCCTGGGCGTCAGCCTCGCCGTGGGGGGCATCAACCTCGGCTTGTTCACCCTCAGCGGCAACACGCTGCTGGTGCCGGCCTTCGTGATCGGTTTCGTCTACATCCCCTACGTCGCCAAACCGGTGCGCGCCCAGGTGCTGACGCTGCGCGAGCGGGAGTTCGTCGACGCGGCCCGCCAGCAGGGCCTCAGCCACTGGCGGATCATGGTCTCCGAGATCCTGCCCAACCTGGCCAGCACGATCATCGTGTTCATCCCGCTGATCCTGGCCAACGCGATCCTGCTCGAGGCCGGGCTGTCCTACCTGGGCGCCGGCGTGCAGCCGCCCAACCCCTCCTGGGGGACGATGATCTCCGACGGGATCGCGACCATCCCCGCCGCATTTCACAACGTGCTGGTGCCCGGGATCATGCTCGTGCTCGCGGTGCTCTCGATCAACATCTTCGGCGACGGCCTGCGCGACGCGCTCGATCCCCGGGCGAAGGTTCGGATCTCGCACTGATGGCACGCTTCGTGGTCCGCCGGGTGATGGCGATGATCGTGGTGCTGTTCCTGATCTCGGTGCTGACGTTCCTGCTCTTCGAGGCGATCCCCAACGGGGACCCGGCGCTGCGCCTGGCCGGCCGCCAGGCCACCGCGGACGAGATCCAGCAGATCCGCCACAAGTTCGGCTTCGACAAACCCCTCTACGTGCAGTACGTCAAGACGATGGACAACATCTTCACCGGGCAGGCGTACTCCTACACCCAGGGCTTCAACGTGCTCGATGAGGTCAAGGCCGGCCTGCCGGCCACGCTTTCGCTGGCCCTCGGCGCCGGGATGTTCTGGTTACTCAGCTCGATACTGGTCGGCACGATCGCGGCGATCAAAGCGGGCCGGTACACCGACAAGGTGTTGACCGTGCTGGCCATGACGGGGGTGTCGTTCCCGCCGTTCTTCCTCGGCGCGGTGCTGATCTACTACCTCGGCTACAAGGCGAACATCTTCCCGCTGGGCGGCTACGTCAAGCTCACCGATGACCCCGTCCAGTGGTTCGTCCACCTGATCCTGCCGTGGCTCACCCTGTCGGTCCTGTTCATCGGCTTCTACTCCCGCGTGCTGCGCTCGACGATCCTTGACGCCATCAACGAGGACTACGTGCGGACTGCGCGCGCCAAGGGGCTGTCCGAGCGTCAGATCCTGGTCCGCCACATCCTGCGCAACAGCCTGATCCCGATCGTCTCGCTGTGGGGCCTTGACCTCGCTCAGGTGATCGGCGGCGGCGCGATCCTGACCGAGTCGGTCTACAACCTCCACGGCGTCGGGCAGCTGGCGCGTGACTCGATCGGCCGGCTCGACATCGTCCCGATCCTGGTCATCGTGATGCTCACCGCGTTCGCGGTGGTCATTTTCGGTGCGCTGATCGACATGCTCTACGCCGTCCTCGATCCCCGGATCCGGCTCTCGGAATGAGCGCACCGAGGCCGCCGCCCCACTGCTCGAGGTCGAGGACCTCCGCGTCTCGTTCGCCACCGAGGACGGCATCGTCCGAGCCGTCGACGGCGTGTCTTTCACTGTCGGCCGGGGCGAGATCGTGGCCATCGTGGGCGAGTCCGGCTCGGGCAAATCGGTGACCGCGATGACGCTGATGGGCCTGACCCGGGGACCGAACGCCCGCTTTGAGGGCAGCGCCCGCTTCGACGGAACCGAGCTGGTGAGCGCACCGGATGCCGAGCTGCGCAAGATCCGGGGCGCCGAGATCGCGATGGTGTTCCAGGACCCGATGAGCTCGCTGGATCCGGTCTACCGGATCGGGCCGCAGATCGTCGAGCAGATCCGGGTGCACGACAAGGACGTCTCCAAGGCCCAGGCGCTCGATCGCGCGGCCGAGCTGATGGAACGGGTCGGGATCCCGCGCGCCCGCGACCGGCTGCGCTCGTACCCGCACGAGTTCTCCGGCGGGATGCGCCAGCGCGTGATGATCGCGATGGCGCTGTCCTGCTCGCCCCGTCTGCTGATCGCCGACGAGCCGACCACCGCGCTGGACGTCACGATCCAGGCGCAGATCCTCGACGAGCTGCGCCAGCTGCGCAACGAATCGGGCGCCGGGATCATCCTCGTCACTCACGACCTCGGGGTCGTCGCCGACATCGCCGACCGCGTCGTGGTCATGTACTCCGGCCGGGTGGTCGAGCAGGGGACACTGGATCAGCTCTTCTATGACCCGCAGCACCCATATACGTGGGGGCTGCTCGGCTCGATCACGCGGATCGACAGCGACCGCAGCGTCCGGCTGCCGGCCATTCCCGGGCTTCCGCCGTCGCTGCACTCGCCGCCGCCGGGATGCCACTTCCGCCCGCGCTGTCCGCATGCCTTTGACCGCTGCACGGAGGTGCCCGAGCTGATCGCCCGCCTGCCCGACGCGCCAGGATCATCTGGACCGCTGCTGGCTGGAACCCGAGCGCAAGCGCGCGCTGCGCATGGTGGGCGATCAGATCGGCCTGGCCAGTCCGGAGACGGTGAGTTCATGATCGGAGAGTCGGCTCCCCAGGCCAGCGAACCCAGCGCCGAGGCCGGCGTGCCGCTGCTGGACGTGGAGCATCTCAAGGTGCTGTTCCCGATCAAGTCCGGGCTGATCGTCGATCGCAAGATCGGCCAGGTCCACGCCGTCGACGACGTCTCATTCGCACTGCGCGAGGGCGAGACGCTGGGCATCGTCGGCGAGTCCGGTTGCGGTAAGACGACGCTGATCCGCACGCTGGTGCGGTTGATCGACGCGACCTCGGGCTCGATCCGCTTCCGCGGACTAGGACATCACCGCTGCCGGACGCCGTCGAACTGGAGCCGATCCGGCGCGAGATGCAGATGGTCTTCCAGGATCCGCAGGCATCGCTCAACCCGCGCAAACGCGTAGGCTCAGATCCTGGCCACGCCGCTGCGGATCCGCGGCGTGCCCAAGGATCGGGTGGACGCCGAGAGCCGCGCGCTGGTCGACCGCGTCGGGCTTCATCCCGAGCATCTCAATCGCTTTCCCCACGAGTTCTCCGGAGGCCAGCGCCAGCGGATCGGGATCGCCCGGGCGCTCGCCGTCGACCCGAAGCTGATCATGCTCGACGAGCCCGTATCGGCGCTCGACGTCTCGATCCAGGCCCAGGTCATCAATCTGCTCGACGAACTCCAGGACGAGCTGCATCTCTCCTACGTGTTCGTGGCCCACGACCTCAGCGTCGTGCGTCACGTCTCAGACCGGATCGCCGTGATGTATCTGGGCAAGCTGATGGAGGTCTCCCCGGCCGAGGAGCTCTACTCCAAGCCGATCCATCCGTACACCTCGGCTCTGCTGAGCGCGATTCCTCTGCCCGATCCCGAGCAGAACCGAGCGCGGTCCGCGGCTGCTGGTCGACCGGCGAACCACCGAGTCCGATCGCCCCGCCGTCCGGGCTGCCGGTTTCACACCCGCTGTCCGCGCGCCACCGAAATCTGCCGGACCATCGAGCCGCAGCTGACCGAGTACGCCGGCGGGCATCTGGCCGCCTGCCACCATCCCCAGCACGTCAGCGCAGCAGAGATGGCCTCGGCGACCCGCTCGCCGACCAGCCCGCTCAGCGCGGGCGCAGAAGCTCCGATCGCCGAGTGAGCCAGGCCGCGGAGCCTGGGCGCGGCCCGGCTAAGGGGTCCCTCGCCGCGGCTAAGGCTTTTGCCCCCGGGATAGGATGCGATCTGCCGATGTGCGAGGCGGCGTCGCAGCTCATTCTGGTCGCAGTGGATTCGACCGACAGGAGCCAGAAATGCACCCCACCCTCAGCCTCGCCATCGCCTCCGCCCGCGAACAGGACATCCGCCGGCACGCCCGGGATCAGCGGCGACTCGGCGGCCCGCGTGGCCCCCGCGGCCCGATCGCCCGGCCCGCAGCTTGTCGCGATACTTCGCTCATGCGGGCACGTCTGACCAGCAGTCACTTCGTCGGCCGCGTCGGGGAGCTCGCCGAGCTGGAGCTGGCCTGGCGGGAGGCGGCGGAGCGACGCCCGGTCGTGGTGCTGGTCGGCGGTGACTCGGGGGTCGGCAAGACCCGACTGGTCGGCGAGCTCGAGCATCGGCTCGCGGCCGAGAACGCGATCACGCTGCGCGGCGAGAGCGTCGAGCAGGGGGAGACCGAACTTCCCTATGCGCCGCTGCTCAGCGCGCTGCGTCCGCTCGTGCGCGAGCAGCATCCGGCGCTGGAACAGCTGAGCCGCGGCGGCCGCAACCAGCTCGCCGCACTGTTGCCCGGCCTCGACGACGGGCGCGAGCGCACCGAGCGCTCAGGACGGCTCGGGACAGCTGCGGCTGTTCGAGGCCCTGCTCGAGCTGATTCACGTTCTCAGCGACATCCAGCCCGTGCTGATGACCCTGGAGGACATGCACTGGGCCGATCGGTCGACTCGGACCTTCGTCGCGTTTCTGGCCCGCAGCCTGCGCCAGGAGCGCGTGATGCTGCTGCTCACCTACCGAGCCGACGAGCTGCACCGCCGTCACCCGCTGCGTCCGCTGGTCTCCGAGCTCGAGCGGCTCGAGCGCGCTCGCCGGGTCGACCTGTCTCCGTTTGACCGCAACGAGCTGACCGAGGCGCTGACCGACATCCTCGGCGACGCACCGCGTCGCGAGCTCGTGCAGCGGCTGTTCGTCCGCAGCGAAGGCAACCCGCTCTACACCGAGGAGCTCCTGGCCGCCGGGCTCGACGGTCGCGGAGCCGCGCCGCATAGCCTGCGAGATGCATTCATGCTGCGAATCGAGCGCCTGTCAACGGCGTCGCAGCTTGCCGCGCGAGCGATCGCCGTCGCGTCGCCGCGCGGATCAGGACACGATCGCCGAGGTGAGCGGACTCGCCTCAGGCTGAACTGCAGACGGCCTTGCGCGAGGCGGTAGCCGAGCAGATCCTGGTGGCGGGAACCGATGGCCGGTTGTTCTTCCGCCACGCCCTGCTGCGGGAGGTGGTCTACGACGATCTGCTGCCCGGGGAGCGCTCGCAGCTGCACCTCGCGCTGGCCGAGGCGCTCGAGCGCGTCCGATCGGGCACGAGGACCGGGAGATCGAGCGCGCGGCGACCGTGGCGAGTCACTACGCGGCGGCGGGCGACCAGCCGGCCGCATTGCGCGCGAGCGTCCGGGCCGCCCACGCCGCGATCGACGTCCACGCCTACGGTGAGGCGGCCGATCTGGCCGAGCGCGCGCTTGAGCTGTGGCCGCGCGTCCCGGAGCCCGAATCGGTGGCCTTGCTGGATCACATCGGCGCTGCTGATGTTGGCCGCCCGAGCGCACGGCATCGGGGGCGAGCGCACACGCGCGGAGGTGCTGCTCCAGAGCGCGCTGGAGGAGGTTGACGCCGATGTCGAGCCGGTGTCGATACGCGTGCGTGCTGGAGCGACTCGCGCGCACGCAGTGGTCTCTGAACCGCGGCCTCGAGGGGGTGCAGACGGCGCAACGGGCACTGGCCATGCTGCCCGAGGGGGAGGCAGCGGACCAGCGCGCGTCGCTGCTGGCCTGGCTGGCTCGGACACGCTTCCTGCGCGGAAAGTTCCGCGACGCGGTCAGGGATGGCCGCGAGGCTCTGGCGGCGGCGGTCAACGCGGGCGACCGGTTGGCCGAGACCGAGGTGTTGGTCACCCTTGGGATGGCGCTGATCGCGCTGGGCCAGGTGGACGACGGCGTAGCGCACCTCCGGCGTGCGATCGAGCTCGCACGCGAGCAGGATGACCTCGACGGACTCACCTACGCCTACGCCAACCTGGCCGATCTGCTGAATTCTGCGAGGCTTTACCCGGGAGGCCCTTGAGATGGCCCAGGAGGGCCTGGCCAACACGCCGCGGCGGTTGGGCCGGGCCCACGACTGGATGATGCTGACCGTCTCCGAGTTGGCATTCGAACTCGGCGATTGGGCTGAGGCCAGAGCGCATCTGAGTGGCTCTCACGCCCGGCAGGTGGGAGTGATGCTGATCTTCCGACTGGCCCGGGAAGCCGACATCGCGCTCGGGGAAGGCGACGAGGACCGGGCGGCCCAGTGCCTGGACGGAGCTCGGCGCCCTCGTCGCGACGTCCTCGGAGCCGCAGTGGATCGGACTGCAGGGCGCGATGCTGGCCGAACTGTGCCGCCGTCGCCGCGACCTTGCCGGCGCGCGCAGCGCGGTGGCCGAAGCGCTGGACCGGCTGGAGCTGTGCACCGATGATGTGATGCGGATTGCCCGCGTCACCGGAATCGGGTTGCGCGTCGAGGCGGACTTCGCCCAGCGAGCACGCGATCTGCGCGAGCCCAAGGACGAGCGTGATGCGCTGGCTCGGGCCCGAATCCACATGCAGCGTTTGCGCGCCGCGGCACAGGAGGGCGGCCCGGTGGAGCAGGCGTGGATGACGACGGGGGCGGCCGAGCTCACCCGCGCACGGGGGCGCAGCGATCCGAAGCTGTGGCACAAGGCAGCCGGTGAGTGGGAGGCCATCACCCGGCCCTATCCGGCGGCGATCTCCCGCTGGCGGGCGGCTGAGGCACTGGTCGAGGCCGGCGACCGCGCCGGCGCCACGGACGTCGCGCGCGCCGCGCTGGACACCGCGCGTCAGCTGGGCTCAGATTGGCTCAGCGGCGAGCTCGAGGTCCTCGCCGAACGCAGTCGGCTGGAGCTCGCGGACGGCGTCGGCACTACCACCACCGACGCGGCGCAGTCCGAAGCGGATCCGTTTGGGTTGACCCCGCGCGAGCGTCAGGTGCTGGCCCTGATCGCTGAGGGAGCCACGAATCGGCAGATCGGCGCGTCGCTCTACATGGCCGAGAAGACGGCGAGCGTGCATGTCTCGCGGATCCTCAGCAAGCTCGGGGTGCGCAGCCGCACGCAGGCGGCAGCCGTCGCACACCGGCTGCATCTGGCGTAGCCTGCAATCGTGCGCTGGCCCGCTGAATGGGAGCCCCACGAGCGGACGCTGATGGGCTGGCCGTGCCGTCGCGAGCTATGGGGAGAGTCGATCGATCAGGCGCGTGCCGATTATGCGGCGGTGGCCAACGCGATCGGCGCGTTTGAGCCGGTGACGATGATCGCCAACCCGGGCTCCGACGCGGACGCCGCCCGCGCGGCGTGTGGCCAGGCCGTCGAGGTCACCGAGTTGCCGCTCGATGACTCGTGGCTGCGAGACTGCGGGCCGATCTATGTCCGAGATGACGCGGGGCGCCGCCGCGCCGTGCATTTCGGCTTCAACGCGTGGGGGAGAAGTTCCTCCCGTGGGATCACGACGCCGCCGTCGGCGGGCTAATCGCCGCGGCGCTCGGTGATCCGGTGGTGAGCGCGCCGATGGTCCTGGAGGGCGGCTCGATTGCCGGCGACGGCGCCGGCGATCTGCTGACCACCGAGCAGTGCCTGCTCAATCCCAACCGCAACCCGGATCTGAGCCGTGATCAGGTCGAGTCGTCTCTGAGCCGCTATCTGGGCGTCGAGCGGATCATCTGGCTCGGCCAGGGCCTGACCGAGGATCGCGACACCGACGGCCACGTCGACCTGATCGCCGCGTTCATCGGCCCGCAGCGAGTACTGCTGCAGACGGTCGAGCCCGAGAACCCGAATTTCGCCGGCTGCGAAGACAATCGGGCGCGGCTGAGCTCAGCCGGAATCGAGGTGACCGAACTTCCGTTCCTTCCCTACACCGAGGTGCAGGGCGAGCGGATCGCGGTCAGCTACATGAACTTCTATCTCTGCAACGGCGGGGTGATCGTGCCGGTGACCGGCAATGACACCGACGGGGACGCCCTGGGGATCATCGCGGCGGCCTATCCTGACCGCGAGGTTGTGCCCGTGCCCGGAGCGGTGATTGCATTCGGCGGCGGCGGCCCGCACTGCATCACCCAGCAGGTCCCTTCCCACGATGAATGAACTGCTCGTCCTGACCGCCTATCCGCCGCTGGAGTCACCGGCCAGGACGCGCCCGGCCTCGCGCGCGCCGCTCCGGATCGGCTTGGTGCAGGAGCGTTGGCACGAAGACCCTGACGAGCATCAGGCTGCGCTGGGGGCCGGAATCCGGCTGGCCGCCGAGCAGGGGGCGACGATCGTGTGCCTGCAGGAGCTGACGCTGTCGCGCTACTTCGCGGTGACGCCGGAGGGGCCGCAGGCCGCCGGTGCGCGAGCGGAGCAGCTGGAGTCCGGACCCACCGTCGCCTTTGCCCGGCGACTCGCCGCAGAGACCGGGGTCTATGTCCATGCCTCCCTGTTCGAGCGCGACGACGGCGACGACGGGCTGGGGTACAACACCGCGGTCGTGCTCGCACCGGACGGGCGCATCGTCTCCCGCACGCGCAAGCTCCACATTCCGGTGACCGCCGGCTACTACGAGGATCGGTACTTCCGCCCGGGCCCCGTCGAGGGCAACCCGTTTCCGCTCACCCCGCTGCCCACCCCGGACGGTGAGGCAATGCTCGGCTGTCCCACCTGCTGGGACCAGTGGTTTCCTGAGCTCGCCCGCGCGTACTCGCTCGAGGGGGCCGAGGTGCTGATCTACCCGACCGCGATCGGATCAGAGCCGGATCATCCGGGGTTCGACACCGAGCCGCTGTGGCAGCAGGTGATCGTGGCCAACGGCATCGCCAACGCCACCTTCATGGTGGCGATCAACCGCATCGGGGTCGAAGGGCCGCTGTGCTTCTACGGGTCGAGTTTCATCTCGGACCCCTACGGCCGGATCCTGGTTCAGGCCCCCCGTGAGGAGCCCGCGGTGCTGGTCGCGGATCTCGACCTCGACCAGCGCCGGGATTGGCTCGAGCTGTTTCCCTTCCTGCGCACCCGGCGGCCGGACGCATACGGCAGCCTGACCGCCGGGGCGGAGGAGGGCTAGCGGCACGCGTCTACGGGAGGACCCCCTCGACCAGGGTGGTGAACTCGGCCTGGCCCGAGATGTTGGGGTGGTAGGACTCGCTGGTCGGGTTCGACTGTCCGTTCAGCCACTCCGAGGATGAGCAGACCTCGTGCGGGAGGAATGCGTTGCGCGGATCGACGTAGGTGAAGCCGTGCGCGGACGCGCGTCCGGAGATCACGCTGTCGAGCCGGTCCGCGGTGTTGTTGAGCTTCTGCTCATTGCCTGAGGTCAGGGCGTTGAAGTTGCACGTCTGGCCGCTGGTGGTGAACAGATGCGGATACCCGATGACCACCACGTGGGCGTGGGTGGCTCGCGAGCGGATGTTGTTGTAGGTCGTGTCCAGCAGCCCCGGCAGCTGGTTCTGGATGAACGAGTTGGCGGCGTTGATGGAACTCCCGCAGGTGAAGTAATAGACGGCGCAGTTGAGGATCACGTTGCTGAAGCCGGCGTCGTTGCCGCCGATCGTGATGCTCACCAGATTGGTCGTGCTGTTCAGCGGTCCCAGCTGGTTGGCGGTGACATCAGTCGTCTTCGCTCCGCTGCAGGCCTGGAAGTTCAGCGCGTAGCCGCGCGCGGCGCTGACCTTAGGCCCGTAGGCGTCAGGGCTGCGCTGGCAACTCGTGCCGTCGTTGTAATAGACCCGCGTCCCGACTCCAGACGAATACGAGTCACCCAGCGCGACGTAAGCGGGGGCCGCGGCGGCGACCGCCGGGACTGCCCAGGACGCGAGCGCGGTGACCGTTGCGGCAGCGCAAATGAGCGCGATTCGCCGACCTCTCATGTGGACCCTCTCTCTTGTGCTGCTTATCGCTCGCGCCAGATCCCTGAGTCAGGCCGACCCTCCCGTGGGGCCGCGAACGCTGATGGGGAATTCCTATCCGAGCGAGCGCTGCGGCGTCAAGCAAGCCACCGGGCTAGTCGTCGTTGCCGCTGGCGACGGGGAGTGCATAGAAGACTGCGACCGCCGCGCAGATGGCCAGGGTTGCGTAGGCGGACACCGGCGCGAGGGCGGTTGCGACGGTGTAGGGGATGAGACCGGCGACGCCCCAGCGGAGAATCGTCCGGCGTCGCGCCTCGTCGAGACCGTCGACCAGCAGATGGGTCTTGTCGAGGAGGATGTGACGCTGCATGGTCGAGAAGATCAGCGACATGCATAGGAACGCACCGCTGTAGATCGCGGCCGCCAGGTGCTGGCCGTGGGGCTCGCGCAGGTAGCGCGCCATCAGTGAGGTGGCGAACGGAAGGATGGCGATGCTCAGCAGCAGGAACAGGTTCAGCACCAGGATCGTGTGGTCCGCGCGGCGCAGGCGGCCGATCATCGCGTGGTGATTGACCCAGATGATCCCGATGGTGATGAACGAGGTCACGTAAGCGGCGTAGTTCGGCCAGGCGTGGCCCAGGCTCTGAGCCAGGCTCAACCCGCCCTCTCCGGGCGGGGGAACACGGATGTCGAGGACGAGCAGCGTGATCGCCACGGCGAGGACGCCGTCGGAGAACGCTGCGAGTCGATCCGTGCTCACGCCTGCAGGTCGGACACTAGCTGTCGACGACCTGCTTGGCGAGGCGCTCGACGTAGGCCGCGCGCCCGGAGGGGTCGACGGAGCTGAGCGCCTTGTCGTCTCCGATCAGGCGCCGGGCCAGCGCCTCCACCGGCCCGGGGATGAAGGGCCGGAACATTGGATACAGCGCCATCCAGCGCGGCACCGCCAGCTCCTTGGCCCGCGAGTCGCAGCTGGCGACGATGGCGCGAGCAACGTCCTCTGGCTCCACTCGAGCGAACCGGGCCAGCGGGATCGTGATGCCCGAGGCGAGCTCGGTGTTGACCACGCTGGGCAGCACAGAGGTCAGGGTTACCCCGGTGCCGGAAAGCTCGCTGCGCACGGCGGCGGTGAGGCCAACCACGGCGTGCTTTGACGCCGTGTAGCTGGCCAGCCCGGGCAGCTCGGTGCGTCCCAGCATCGAGGCGATGTTGACGATGTGTCCCCGTCGCCGCGCGATCATCCCGGGCAGCACCAGTCGCATCCCGTTGACCGGACCGGCGAAGTTGACGCCGAACACCGCTTCGGTGGTGGCCATGCTCTCGTCCAGGAACCGCCCGGTCGGCATCACCCCGGCGTTGTTGACCAACACGTCGATCGGTCCCAGCGTCTCCTCGGCGGAGGCCACGAACGCGGCAAATGACTCCTCGGCCGCGACGTCGACCTGAAACGGATGAGCCCGGGGACCGAGCGTCGCCGCGACGTCCGCCACGAGGTCACCGTCGAGGTCGGCCTGGCACACACGAGCACCGCGCTCGAGAAACAGCTCGGCCGTCGCGCGGCCGATGCCCCGCGCCGCGCCGGTGACTGCGACCACGGCGCCCCGCAGGTCGATCTCGGTAGGCGGCATGGTCGTGAGCGTACCGGCCCCCCGGCCGAGAGCATCAGCGTCGCGGCGTCAGGCGACGTTGCGCACGCCGCGCGCGGCGCCGGTGGCGAGCGTCCGGCGGTAGCCGGTGGCCAACCGTTGCAGGGATGCTTCCCAGGTGCGGCTCTGAACGGACGCCAGCCCACCCCGCCGCAGCCGCTGGGCGAGCAGCGGCGAATCAAGTACCGCCAGAACAGCGCCGGCCAGCTCGGCGGGATCGGCGGCCGTGAGCAAGCCGCTCTCCCCGGACTCGATCAATGAGGCCGGGCCGCCCTCGCCGACCGCCACCACCGGGAGGCCGCTGGCCTGCGCCTCGAGAACGACCTGGCCGAACGTGTCGGTGCGACTGGCGAACAGGAAGGCGTCGGCGCTGGCGTAGGCGCGGGCCAGCTCTGTCGCCCTCAAGCCAGCCCAGGAACGTGGCGTTGTGCCCGAGCCGCTCGCGCACCGCCTCTTGCTCGGGGCCCCCGCCGGCGAGCACGAGATGAAGCCGCGGGTCGCGCCGGCGCGCGGTCAGGAAAGCGTCCACCAGCAGGTCGACGCCTTTCTCCTTGGTCAACCGACCGCTGTAGAGGATGTTGACCTCACCCGGAAGCAGCCCCGGCTCGCGCAGGCTGGGATGCAGACGGGAAACGTCGACCCCGCGGTCCCAGCGTCCGATCCGCCCTGGCTCGATTCCCAGGCCATGCAGACGGTCGTCGCTGGCCTCGCTGGGGGAGAGGACGACGTCGCAGCCGCGGTAGAACGCGCCGATTCCGAGCGTGGCCAGTCCCTCGAGTTGCGCCTGCCCGCTGCGCAGCCCGGCGTACGCCGCCAGCTCGGTGTGGTAGCTGCCCAATACCGGCAGGTCGAGCACGCGGGCCAGGAGCCAGGCCCCGATACCGGCCGGGCCCGGGGGAGCAGAGATGGACCAGGTCATACCGACCCTCCGCCAGGGCGTCGACGATCGCCGGCAGGCTCGGGACGCCGATCTTCAGCCCGGCGTAGAAGGGCACCTCGATCTCCACCACCGCGCTGAGCCGGCGGTCAACGTCTGCGTCGGTCCCGATCACCTCGACGTCGAAGCCAGGCACCCCGCGATCACGAATCTGCTGGATCGTCCGGGTCACGCCGTGCACGCCGTCGAGGCCGTCGGCGACCAGGGCAACCCGTGGGCGGTCACCGTCGTTGCGCGTCAGCTTGAGCTTCTCCCGGCCCAGGAAGGCGCCTGCCGCCGCGTAGGGAATCGTCGGCACACACGCGTCGAAGACCCGTGCGGCCGCGTCCTGGGGGTTCAACTCCTGCTCGCCCCCGATCATCGCGACGGCGCTGCGGACCGCCTCGGCGAGCTTGCGCTCATGGATCCGGCGCGCCCGCCGAAGGAGGTCGGGATGGCTCAGCTCCCCGTCCTGCAGTTTTCTCAGCAGCGTCTGCTCGTCGATCTCCAGATCCATGCCGTCAAGCCAGGCGCGTAGCAGCGCGAGGGCATGCTGCGGACCGAGATCCCCGCGAACCGAGCCGTGACGAAGATCGCCCTCGCGCATCACTCGCTCGACGATCGCCAGCACCGCCGCAGGGTCCGGCCGGGACACACCATCGCCGCGTCCCAGCGAGCGAATCGCCAGCGCCATGGCCGCGTGCGTCCACTTGGCGGCGCTGCCCTGAGCGCCGTGGGCGCCGGCGCGCCCGGCCCGGATGTGAGCCAGGAACTCCGTCGGCGTCGAGGCCGCCGGCGTCTCGGTGAACGTGCGGCCGATATCGATTCCGGCGTGATCGTCTGAACCGCCGATAGCGGTGCCACCGTGGGTTTCGATGTAGACGAACGCCGGCAGATTGAGCTCTTTCGCCCGCGAGCCGTTCCGGGTTTCCCAGTTCGGAAACAGCTGCGCAAGGCGACGCCGGTGGCGCGGTGTGAGCGGCGCCTCCACGGCATAAAACGGATGAGCCAGAGCGGTGGTGATCTCGTTGGTGTGCAGATATTCGGCGCACGCCTCGACATCGTGGTTGTGCGCCTGGAGCCATTGGTGATCCTGGGCCGTGATTCCGTAACACAGGACGTGCACGGCCTGTGGCTCGTCCCTGAACCAGACCGTCAGCTCCTCGGAGATGAACGTGTCGGGCAGGTGATCGAGGACTAGGGCCCCGTCGATCGTGTCGTGGTCGGTGATCGTGACGAAGTCCATCCCCCGGCGCTTGGCGAGTTCGTAAACCTCTTCCGGCGGCGTGGCGCATTCCGGCAGGTGCAGCGAGCGTTGGATCCCGAGCTTCGACAGCTGCGACGCCGTCGAGTGGACATGCATGTCGGCACGACTCGTTTCGTTCATACGGTGGAGGATTGCCCTGCACAGAGTCGACTTCGTGAAGAAGGCGCTGTCCTCTTGTGAGGATCCTGTGAACGAGGGGATGGGCTCGGGGCCGATCGGAGAAAGTTGCCCGGGTGCACACCGAGCCGATGTCGTTCACGTCCAGCGCGGACGCAGTGTTGCTGGAAAGCGGGTCGCTGCGTGTCGAGATCGAGCTGCGCCCGTTCTCGTTCACGTTGCGTCGGGGCGGACGACGGCTCGTGCGGGCGGCCGGCGGTTGGGTCGCCGACGGTGTGATCAACGACCACTTCGTCCAGTTCACCGAGGGCGTGCTCGCGGCCGAGGAGCTGGCTCCCGTCGAGCGGGCGATGAAGGCTCGTGTGCTGGACCGAACCGGGAGCGCCGTGCTGCTCGGGCTCGGATTACAGGGAGGACGGCACGCCAGCCTGCGGATCGGCCTCGACCCGGCTCGGCAGATGGTCGCGCTGGAGTTTGCGGCCGAGGGGGAGCCCCTGCGCCTGGGCCTCGACTGGGACCGACGCTCCGAAGAGCACTTTGTCGGCCTGGGGGCACGCCATGGGACGCAGCTCGATCAGGCCGGCCGGGAGGTGCAGCTCGGTGCGGACCGGCGCTACACGGGGCCTGACTGTCCGCCGGAGATGCTGGCCGGGGGAGGGATCCCCCAGGGGGACTGCGCACCGACGCCGTGGCTGCTTTCGAGTCGGGGTTACGGGGCGTGGGTGCAAACCGACGCCAACGGGACCCGGTTCGAGCTCGCCGGAGACCGCGTCTCGCTCTCGACGCGCGCTCAGGCGGGTCCGCTGCGCCTGCAGCTGCTGTGCGCATCCACGCCGGCCGCGCGCCTGCGCGCCTTCTGCGGGCTGACCGGTTTCCCGGACCTACTCCCGGAGTGGGGATACGGCTTCTGGAAGAGCCGGGACGTGCACGAACGCCAGACCGACGTGCTCGACGACTTCGACGGCTTTCGCCAGCACCAGATCCCGCTCGATGCGATCGTGATCGATTCGCCCTGGGCGACGCAGTACAACACGTGGCAGTTCAACCCCCACCAGTTTCCGGATGCGCCGGGGATGGTCAAGCTGATGCGTGAGGCCGGGGTGCGGACGGTCCTGTGGGTCACGCCGTGGGTGAACCTCGACTCGCGCGATGGCCAGATCCCGCCGCAACCCGAGTCAGAGCGCCTGCACCGCGAGCCGGCCCCGAACTACGCACCGGGGGCCGCCGCCGGGCACTTCGTCCGCGACCGGTCAGGCGAGCCGTTCGTGACCCAGTGGTGGATGGGTACGGGCTCGCCGATCGACTTCACCAGCGGGGCCGCGGAGCAGTGGTGGCGTGAGCAGGCCAAGGGCGTTCTCCGTCTCGGAGTGGAGGGCATCAAGGCCGACGATGGCGACGGCTACTACATCCCCGACGACGTCCGGCTGGCCGACGGGCGTACCGGCGCTGAGGCCGCATGGGCTCTGGGCGGACTGCACCGTCTCTCGCTGCAGCGCGCACTGGATGAGGTCCATCCGGGGACTGGTGTGTTGTTCGGCCGCAGCGGCTGGACGGGACAGCACGCCACCGGCCTGACCTGGGCCGGAGACCAGGCGTCGGACTTCTGGTCGCTGCGGGTCCTGGTGGTCGCGAGCTTGTCGGCGGCCTGCAGCGGTTATTCCAACTGGTCCCACGACATCGGCGGCTACCTGGGTCACCGGCTCGTCGAGCGCTGTCCGCCCGAGCTGCTCGTGCGCTGGCTGCAGTTCGGCTGCTACACGCCGCTGATGCAGGCTCACGCGCGGATGCCCCAGGAGCCGTGGCACTACAGCGAACGCGTGCTCGAGCTCTACCGGGCCTACGTGCTGCTGCACGAGCAGCTCGTGCCCTATGTGCGCAGCGCGGCGCTCACCGCCGCGCGGACCGGAGCTTCCGATCATCCGCCCGCTCTGCCTCACCGACCCCGGCGATCCGCGTGGCTGGAGCATCACCGACGCTTACGGCTACGGACCCGCGCTGTGGGTCGCGCCGGTGCTCGACGAAGGCGCGCGTGAGCGTGAGGTCGCCCTTCCCGCCGGAGAGTGGATCGAGACCTGGTCCGGTGAGCACGTGCGGGGCGGCGGCGAGGTGGACGTGCTCGCTCCGCTCGAGCGCATCCCCGTCTGGGTGCGAAACGGTTCGATCGTTGTCAGCTACCCGGCCGACCACGTGGTCCGCGGGGCTGGGCGACGTGCCCGAGGCGCAGCGTCCGCTGGTCGCCACCCTGTGGGGCCAGCCCCCGCTCGGCCGGGCGATGGCCCGCCTGGCCGACGGGACCCGGATCAGCTGGCGCGCGGGGCTCTGGTCAGTCGCCGGTGGGGACCCGGGGCGCGCGGTGAGCTTCCGGACCGTGGCGTAGCGTCAGGCCGACGCGAACCGTTCCTTCGACGGCGCACCGCCTTCACTGAGCCCGAACCGGTCGTGCACCCGGCGCAGCGGACGCGGTGCCCACCAATTCCATTTGCCCAGGAGCTCCATCAAGGAGGGGACGAGAAGTGCGCGGATGATCGAAGCGTCGATCAGTACGGCCAGGGCCGAACCGAGTCCGAGCTCCTTGATGAACACGAGCTTCGAGGTCGCAAAGGCCCCGATCGCCACCGCAAACAGCAGCGCGGCCGCAGTCACGATCCGGCCGGTCCGCTCGAGGCCGATGGCCACCGCCGCGGAGTCCGACGCTCCCGAGTCCCGGGCCTCTTTGATCCGTGCGAGCAGGAAGACGCCGTAATCGGTCGCCAGGCCGAACGCGACTGCGAACATGAAGATCGGCTGCGTCGCATCCAGGGCCCCCTGGCTGGTGAACCCGAGCACCCCCTGGAGATTGCCGTCCTCGAAGATCAGCACGAGGATCCCGAACACGGCGCTGAGACTGAGGGCGTTCATGAGGATCGCCTTCAGTGGCAGGATCACCGATCCCGTCATCAGGAACAGCACGATCAGGGTGGCTGCCACCACGACGGCGAGCACCGCCGGGAGGTGGGCTACGAGGCTGTGCTCGAGATCGACGAACGACGCTGTCTGACCGGCGACGCCGAGATAGACCGGCATCTGCAGCCGACGTACCGTGTGGACCAGCTGTTGGGCGGTGTCGCTGAGCGGGGCTGAAAGGGGCACGAGCGCGATCAGGGACATCTGCGCGCCCGCGGGCTGGGGGGGTGCTACGGCAGCCACGTCTGGGAGCCGGGACAGTCTGCGGGCCAGCCCCAGGACCTGCGGCGAGCCGACCGGCGCGCCGACCACGATCTCCAGCGGCGAGGTCCGGTTGGGCGGGAACTGGGTTCTCAACGCGTCGTCGACCTGTCGAGCGCTCGCGCTCTGGGGTAGCACTGCCGCGCTGACCGAGATGAACCTGACCCCGGTGAAGGGAAGGCCGAGCGCCACGAGAACGACGGTGCTGGCCAGCGCGATGCGCCCGGGCCGGCGCATCACGACTTGGGAGAGCCGGTACCAGGCCCCGTCCTGGGTCGCCGTCGCGTCGCGTTGCGCGGCCCGGGCCAGGCGCTTGGGGGCCAGTGCGTCGATCCGGGGGCCGAGGACCGCGAGCAGGGCCGGCAGCACGATCAGCGCCAGGGCGGCGGCGAGCAACGCCACCAGCGCGCCGGCGATGCCCATCGAGTACAGGAACCGCTGGGGGAAGATGGCCAGTGAGGCGATCGCAACCGCGACCGTCAGCGAGCTGAAGAGGATCGTGCGACCCGAGGTCTGCATCGTTCGCACCAGCGCACCCGGCCCGAAGCCGCTGACGGCCGCCTCCTCGCGGTAGCGGGAGACCATGAACAGGCTGTAGTCGATCGCCAGGCCGAGGCCGAGCCCGGTCACGAGATTGAGCGCGAACACCGAGATGTCGGCAAAGCTCGCGACGACGCGCAGGGCCAGGAAGGTGAAGACGATGGCCAGGCCGCCGAGCAGCGGCGGCAGCAGGGCGGCGACCAGCGAGCGGAAGAACAGCAGCGAGAGCAGGAAGATGAAGGGAAAGGCCAGGAGCTCGGCGTGGGCGAGGTCATGGCCGACCTGGGTGTTGGCCTGGGCATTGGCGAATGCCTGGCCACCGAGCTTGACGTCGCGCTGCCCGGCAAATGCCGTCTGGATGGCCGTCGTGTCGTCCTTGATGCGCGAATCCGACAGAGGCTTGAAGTACGCGAGCACGTAGGTCGAGCGTCCGTCGCTCGACACCATCGCACGGTTGCCAGTGTCGTAGACGCTCAGCACCCGAGCGACATCGTGCTGGGCTCGCAGCCTCTGCGCGACCCCCAGCACCCGCCGGCGCGCGGACGTTCTGGCGGTGCTCCCGGAGTTGACCAGCGCCACCACGCCGGGATCGATCTGGAGCCCGGCGGCGCGCTCGTAGCGGTTCATCGCCTGGACGCTCTGCGTGGCCGGGTCAGACGCGCCGTACGGGCTCAGGTGCTTGGCCACACCGAAGCCGAGCGCGCCAGCGACGATCGCTCCCAGCACGGCGACGAAGAGGACGCGGCGGCCACGCGCATGCAGGAATCCGGCGAGTCTGCTCAGCATTGGCTACTCCCTTTCGAGTTCTGAAGCGAGGCGGCGCTCGGTGGCCCGGCTCCAATCGATGAACCATTCCGCCATGCCCATGCCCAGCTGCAGCGTCAGATACGGGCCGGGTGGACCCTCGCGCGCCCACGGCTCGATCGCCCGCAGTTGCGCAAGCTTCTGCTCCTGGCCCGCCCGCATCATCTGGAGCTGTTGGATGCGCAGGGCGCCCGGGCTCGCAAGCTCAGGGCTGGCCAGGTCCGAGAAGAACAGCTTCAGCATCCCCTCGTCGCGCAGCTCGTACAGCTGCTCCGAGGTCGACGTCAGCCAGCGGTCGAGCGCGGCGCGCCCGCCGTCGGTCAGCCGATATACGGTCCGGGCCCGGGCGCCGGACGGCTCGGACTGGCTGCTGACCAGGCCACTCTCTTCCAGGCGCCGGAGCTCCGGGTAGATCTGTCCGTAGCTCGCCGCCCAGAAGTGCCGCGTGGACTTGTCGACGAACTGCTTGATGTCGTAGCCGGTCTCCCGACCCAGCCCGAGCATCCCCAGGATCACGCGGCCGGTGGCGGTGAGCGGGGCCTCATCTGCGGCAGCTAGATCCTGCATACCGCAATCAGATATATCGGATCGATATATTGCTGTCAAGTGGCGACCCCGACCCGCGCGGGGCCTGCTGCGTCTCTACGATCGGTCTACCGTGATGCTCAAGCGCGTTCTCGGAGTCCCGCTCGCTCTGCCGGTCCTGATGGCGGCGCTCATCTCTGTCGCTCCCGCGGCCACCGGGCTCCGGCGGGAGATCGTTCCCCGCTCGGGCTTCTACGGCGGAGGCTCGTTCAATCAGCTCATCGTCGCGGCCTCGGGTCGACGGCTGGCCTTCGTCAACCTCGGCATCCCGCGCGGGCGAGCCTGCGCCGGCCGGGTTTACGACCACTTTGTCTCGGTGTCACGCAGCGGGCGGTTTCACGGTCGTGGTGTTCACGACCGGCGCACCCGCGAGAGCTACGGCGGACGCTTTCTCAGCTCTGCGCGAGCCGCGGGCACAGTGAGCCGGACCGAATACGACAGCACCGGCCGGGTGATGTGTCACTCGTCGGCCCGTTTCGACCTACGGTGGCGGCGGCCGATCTAGGTCCGCCCTGGGCGCGGCCGTCCGCCCTTGCGCTCCCAGGCATCCTCGAGCAGCCCTTCGAGCAACTCCGACTCGGCGGCACTGAGCGTGACGCGGACGGCCGCCCGGCGCTTGCCCCACCACACCTCCGCGCACGCGGACGGATCTGATTGCACCGCGGTCAGGATCCCGGGCTCGTCGACCATCACATTCATGGAGTCGTCATCCCACAGGGTCGCGAAGATGCGGCCGCCGATGCGGAACGACGGGCGCCCATGATGATCCTGTTCGACCGCATCGGGGAAGGCCAGGGCCAGGTTTCGCGCCTGGTCAGGACTGATCATCGCCACCGACCCGGGGTATGCTCGCAGCGATGCATCCAGCCGAGCTCACCGCGCCCGAACAGCGGGTGCTCGGCTGCTTGATCGAGAAGCGCTGGACCACGCCGGACCAGTATCCGCTATCGGTCAACGGACTCCGCTTGGCCTGTAACCAGTCGACCAACCGGGACCCGATCACCGCGTACGACGAGACCACGGTCAGGGACGCGGCCCAGCGGTTGTGCCGTTACGGAATGGCCCGGCTGGCCAGCGGTCACACCAGCCGCTCGATCAAGTACCGCCACCTCGCCGAGGAGGCGCTCGGTCTGGACCGGCAGGCGCTCGCGCTGCTCGGCGTGCTCCTGCTGCGCGGGCCCCAGACCCCGGGAGAGCTGAAGGGGCGCAGCGAGCGCTTGGCGGTGTTTGAGTCGCTGGCGCAGGTCGAGAGCACGGTGGCGGTGCTGGCCGAGCGCGGGTACGTTCGCAACCTGGGTCGTCGCCCCGGCCAGAAGGAAGACCGGTTCATGCACCTGCTGGGTAGCCGGGACGGGAGCCCGGCGGCGGATTCCGTCACAGTGCACCCCCCGAACGAAACCCCGCCCGCCGTCGCGACCACGCCTGCTCCCGGACCGGCTCTTGATCGCAGGGTCGCCGCACTCGAGGCCGAGGTGGCCGCACTGCGCGAGGAGCTCTCCGCGCTGCGGGACGAACTCACTGCGCCGCGCGGAGAACCGGCGAGCCAGCTCGAGCGGTAGCTCAGGCGGGCAGAGCCAGGCCGACGAGGTAGGTCGCGCCGCCGACGATCACGCCCGCCATCGTCATCTCCAGGCCCGCTGACCACCAGCTGCGCAAGGTCACCAGCGACTTGGCCGCGCCGACCAGGAAGTGGGCGGCCAGTGACACGATCGCCGCCGCCACGATCGCCGTGGTGCCGGTGGTGAAGAAGAACGGGATCACCGGCACGATCGCTCCAAGCCCGGTCGAGACCCCGGCCGCGAGCGCCGCCTGGGCGGGGTCGCCGCCGCTCTGGGCAAATGAGCCGAACTCCTCGGCGGCCAGAGCCTGAAGCATCGCGTCGGGATGCTTGGCCATCCGCTCTGCAAGCTCATCGGCGGTCTTCTCGTCGACGCCCTTGAGCTGGTAGAAGAGCGACAGCTCCTCCTTCTCCTCCTCGGGGTGCTCGGCGATTTCCTGCCGCTCTCGCTCCACGTTGGCCGCGTGGACCTCGGACTCGGAGCGCTCAGCCAGAAACGCACCCGTAGCCATCGACAGGGCCGAGGCGATAGCTCCGGCCAGGCCCGCGGTGAGCACGGAGGTGTTGCCGCCGGTTGCGCCCGAGACGCCGGCGACGATGCCAAACACGGCGGCCAGGCCGTCGTTGGCTCCGTAGATCGCGCCGGAGATCCAACCTCCGCCGGTCATATGCCATTTCTCGCGTCCGAGAATGCGGTCGAGCCGGGTCCGTGCGCCGGGAACCGCCAGCGGTGCCGCGTCGAACGCCGCCCCGGCGCCGGCTGGGGCCGGTCCCGGCGACGTGCCGCCGCCGTCGGAGCTCCCGCCGGAGCGGATGTCCTGAACGGCCAGCGAGTGCGAGCGCTCCTCCTTGCGGATCTCGCGCAGCAGCTCGTCGGTCACCGGATCCCCCGTCGAACGCTTGTACAGATCGTCCACCTCGTCGTCCTCGGCCGCCTCGCGCGCGGCGAGCAGCCGATCGATCGGGGCGATCTTGGCCTGCAGCCGCAGCCACAGCGGGATCGGCACGCTCGAGGGATCCGGCACGGTGATCGCGAGCTCCTGCATTCTCGCCTCCAGCCGGCTGCGGTGAACGCTCTCGGCCTGGCCCATCCGCCGCAGGATCTCGGCCTCGCGCTCGGGCATCCGCTCCGCGATGAGGTAATACACGGCGCCCGCCACGATTTCGCCGCGCCACGCCTTGAGCAGGCGCTCTCTGACCTCTGCCGAGCCTTCGGTCATGTCCCGCAGCCTAGCCAACGCGGCCGCTAGCCTAGCTGCGGGCATGCCCCAGTTTCGTCCCATCCGTGTCCTCGTGGGCCTGCTCGTGGCCGCAGCGCTGCTGGCCGCGGGATGCGGGTCCAGCAGCACGAGCTCCAGTCAGAGAAGCGGCGGGCACGACGGGGCGTCGGGGACCAAGCTGACTCCCGGCGGGGGGCTGGGTGCCACCCACCCGCCGGTCGCCACCCGCACCGTGCCCGCACTGATCGCCCCCACCGGAGCTCCCGCCAAGAGCGTCCAGGTCCCGGTGCTCACCTACCACCGCGTCGCTCCGCTCAGCGCGGTAGGGCTCACCGACCTGAAGGTCGAGCCGTCCAACTTCCTCGCCGAGCTCGCCGCCCTGAAGGCCGGGGGCTACCACGCGATCAGCCAGGCCCGGCTTTTCGATGCGCTCTACAAGGGCGCCACGCTGCCCAGCAAGCCGGTGATCATCTCGGTCGACGACGGCTACGTGGACGACGTCACCCGGATCCTCCCCGCGCTCCAGCGCTTTCACATGGTGGCCACGTTCTTCGTGATCACCGGCAGGATGACCGAGCCCGGGTTTCTCACCGCCGATCAGATTCGCCAGCTCGACCGAGCCGGAATGGATGTCGGGGACCACACCGCGCACCACGTCGATCTGCGATTGCTGACGCCGGCCCAGCTGCGCTCAGAGACGGCCGGGTCAAAGCGCGTACTCGAGCACGTGCTCGGCCATCCGGTCTACTACTTCGCCTACCCGTTCGGCGCGTACAACAGCACAGTGGTCGACGCCGTCCACGCGGCCGGTTTCACGCTGGCCTACTCGACGGCCGGCGGCACCACGGAGAGCACGACCGCTCCGCTGACTATGCCGCGGGTGCACGTGGGGCGCGCGGAGACGCCGAGTGGCCTGGTCTCGCTCCTCGGGGGCGGGTGAGTGTCTCGGGGGCGCCTGGGCGTCAGTTTTGAGCACGGCCGCGTCGACGCCGGCCCCGGTGCCACTTTGGCCCAGGCCATGCGCGAGGAGATCGCGGCTATGTACGACGGCCTCGAGCTTGACGGCGATGACATGCCGCTGGCTGGTCCCGCCGAGCTGAGCCCTCCGAATGGCGCGTTTCTGATCGGCCTGCTTGACGGACGGGCGGTCTGCTGCGGCGGCGTCAAGCGACTCGACGACCAGGCCTGCGAGATCAAGAAGATGTACGTCGCCCCCGAGGTGCGCGGCCGGGGGGTGGCCCGCGCGTTGCTACGGGCGCTCGAGCAGCAGGCGCGGACGCTCGGGTACACGACCGCGCGGCTGGATACCGGGCCCCGCCAGGCGAACGCACGGGGCCTCTATGAGGCCGAGGGATACCACGAAGTCGATGACTTCAACGGCAATCCGGTGGCCGTCTTCTGGGGCGAAAAGTCCCTGCAGGAGGAGCCGTTCCCCAGGAAATAACAAGGATGTCGGCGTCCGGGGGTGTAATTCAACGTCTCGATGGGTGTTCTTCGGGTGGCGATCTCGCCGATCGGTATGGGTCACAGCGCTCTTCCACTGCGCCGTCTGCGCGCGGCAGACAGGCTCGCCGGGCGGCGCTCGCGGCTCGAGTCGCTGCGGGTGAACCTCGCAGGTCCGGCGCGTACGACGGTCCATGTGGCCAGCTATGACCTGAATATGTTCCGGCCTCGGGTCGCACTGCTGGACGAGCCGGCTCCGCTGGTGCGCTGGTGCAAGCAGCACGGCATCCGCGACGCGGTGGTCGGCGGCTTCTTCGTCAGGTCGCGTTACGAGCCGCTCGGTCAGCTTCAGATCGACGGGCACAGGCGTGACTCCGTTCCCTTTACCGCGCCCTGGGGCGATCTGCGGGCGTGCCTGCATATCGACCAGGACGCCGTTCGGATCGACCGGCGCGATCGGATCCCGGCCCAGCCCGGCGGCGACGTTCTCCAGGCCGGTCCGCTGCTGGTGTCCGACGGCCACCGCGCGTTTTTCGAGGGCGATGACACGGAGGGGTTCTCCGCCGCCTCCGACCAGTTCGACTCGGACATCACTCTCGGGCGCTACCCGCGTGCGGCGCTTGCCCTGGCGGGCGATCGGCTCCTCGCGGTGGCCTGCGACGGCCGCACGCGCCGGGACGCCGGGATGACGCTGCCCGAGCTCGCCGACACGCTGATCGAGTTGGGCGCCAGCGATGCTCTCAATCTCGACGGGGGCGGCTCGGCGTCGCTGGTCTACGCCGGTCGGCTGCGCAACCGGCCGCGTGAGGAGCACGGCGTAGACCTGTTGGACGGACGGCCGATCCTCAGCGCGATCGTGCTCGAAGCACCCTAGGAGCTCGCCCGGGACACCGGGTTGCGATGGCCCCGGAGACACCACGCCGCCGATCTTCGGCGTGGTGGCCATAATCGGCCGATGGCCCTGCATGTCGTCTCCGCGATTCTGTTCTCACCTCGTGGGGGCTCGGCGCCCGTCGCTCGCTGCCTCGCTCGGGGTCTGCGGGCCCAGGGCTGCAAGGTCACGCTGGTGGCGGGATCACGCGCGGATCTGGGCAGCCACGGCGACGCGCGCCAGTTCTACGGAGACGTCGAAGCGGTCCAGTTCGATCAGGCGCTGGCCAGCGCCGAGCCGCTGAAGTTCGAGGGTCCCCCGGGGACGGCTCCGATTCACCCATCCTTCGAGGAGCGCTCCGGCGCCCCGGACCGCGTATTCGCGATGCTCGACGACCTCGAGTACGAGCGTCAAGTCAGCGCGTGGTCACGGGAGCTGGCGCGCGTCGGCGCGTCCCATGCGGATGTGCTGCACCTGCACCACCTGACTCCGCTCAACGAGGCCGCGGCGCGCGTGGCCCCGCATGTGCCGATCGTCGGGCAGCTCCACGGGACGGAGCTGTTGATGCTCGAGCAGATCGCCGAGGGGCCGCCACCGGGCTGGGCCTTTGCGGAGCGCTGGGCCGAGCGCCTGCGAGGCTGGGCGCGTCGCTGCTCGGCCTTGATCGTCGCTCCGGCCGGAGCGCAGCGAGCGAGTCAGCTGCTCGGCATCCCGCGCGAGCAACTGATCGGGATGCCCAACGGCGTCGACGTGGATCTGTTCAAGCCAGGCGAGATCGATCGCTTCGAGTTCTGGAAGCGCAACCTGGTGCAGGAACCGAGAGGGTGGGCACCCGGACAATCCGCGGGCAGCGTGCGCTACACCGAAGCGGATGTGGCGTTGTTGGAGGCAGCAACCGTGTTTCTCTACGTCGGGCGGTTCACGTCGGTCAAGCGGCTGGACCGACTCATCGCCGAGTTCGCCCGGGCCCAGCGAACGGCTCCGCGCTCAGCGGCGCTCGTGCTGGTCGGCGGGCACCCGGGCGAATGGGAGGGTGAGCATCCAGCGGACGTGGTCGCTCGGTTGGGGGTGCCATCGGTGTACCTGGCCGGCTGGCGCTCGCACGAGGAGCTGCCCGAGTTCTTCGTCGCTTCGGACGCGGTGATCTCGGCCGCCGAGCGCGAGCAGTTCGGTCAGCTGCTGATCGAGGGGATGGCGTGCGGACTGCCGGCCATTGGCATTCGCACGCTTGGGCCGGAGTCGATCATCGAGCACGGCAGCAGCGGCTGGCTGGTCCCGGCCGGCGACGACGGCGCGCTGGCCGAAACCATCGCCTACGTGACCCAGAACCCGGACGAGCGCGCGCGGCGGGGCCGCGCGGCACGGGACTCGGTATGCGCCCGGTTCTCGTGGACCCAGATCTCAGGCCAGCTGATGGGCGTCCTGGACGACGCCGCCACGCGGGCACATCACGCGCCTGCGGTCGGAGCCTGAACAGCGGTCTCGGCCGTACGCGCCGACGGGGGCGTCTCGGTGAAGGTGGTCCGGGCGAGCTCGATGAACTCGGCCGCCGCTGGCGTGTGACGCCGGCCCTCCCGCCAGGCCAGCGTGATGTCACGGCTCAGCGCGGGCTCGGTCAGGCTTGCCACCGCCAATTCGGTCCCTGGGCTCTCGGCGTCCGAGCGGGGGAGGATCGCCACTCCCATCCCCCGAGCCACGAGGCGGCGGACCCGCATGCTCTCGTTGGACTCAAGCTTGACCTGGGGCTCAAAGCCCGCCCGCTGGCCCGCTGAGACCAACAGTTCACGCAGCCGTGAGCCTTCCCGGTAGCTGATGAACTGCTCGTCGGCCAGTTCCTCCATGCGCAGGGTCTTTCGTCCGCTCAGGCGATGCTCGCGGGGGAGGATCACCACGAGCTCCTCTGAGACGAGCTGGTGCAGACCGAGCCCATGGCTCTCGATCCGCTCGGTCACCGACAGAAAGGCCAGATCGATCTCATCGACGCGCAGCATCTCGGCCAGCTCCTCGCTGGACATCTCGCGCACGGTCAGTTCCACGCCGGGGTGGCGGGCGTGGAAGATGGCCAGCGCCAGCGAGACGTCGATCGGTCCCATCGTGTGCATCGCCCCGACCGTGACGTGACCGGTCTGGATGCCTCGCAGTCCCTGTAGCTCAGTCTGTGCTGCGTCGACCTCGGAGAGAATGCGGCGCGCCCGGGCCACCAGCAACTCGCCTGCCGCGGTCATGCGGACCTGGCGGGTCGTCCGCTCGACCAGAGCGAGGCCGACCTCCTCTTCCAGGCGGCGAATCTGCTGGGAGAGCGCAGGCTGGGCGATGTGCTCGCGGGCTGCGGCCCGGGTGAAATGACGCTCTTCCGCTAGCGCTACCAGGTAGCGGAGTTGCCGGAGATCCATAAGCGGGGATTATAGATCTGGTTCGAAACTCGTCTTGGACATCTAAAGGCGCACCAGCCATGATGGTCAAGCAACACCTCTCTCCTCCCGAGCGCGCCCCTTAGATCCGGCCTCATATCCCGCCGGATCCGGGGCGCTCTCACTTTAAGTCCCGATCGGCGGCCGCTAGAGGATTCCGATCTCGGAGTTGTCGCCGACCATGAAGCGGTAGGCCCGCGGCTGGCGCTGATCGCGCCCGATCTTGACGTTGCGTCCGAGTAGCGAGGACTCCATCCGGCCGGCCAGATCGCTGACCGAGGAGCCGGCCAAGAGGATCGAGTGCTCGACCTCGGCATTGTGAATCGTGCACCGCTCTCCGATCGCGGTGTACGGGCCGATGTAGCAGTCGCTGAGCTGAGCTCCGGCGCCGATGATCGCCGGGCCGCGCACCGCCGAGCGCTCCAGTCGCGCTCCCGCTTCGATGACGACCCGCCCGTCGATCTGTGAGTCGATCAGCTCGCCCTCGACGCGGCCGTCGATCGTGTCGAGCACGAGCCGGTTGGCGGCGAGCATGTCCTCGAGCCGTCCCGTGTCCTTCCACCAACCGCGCACGATGTGGGGCTCGACGCGCCTGCCCTGATCGACCAGATGCTGGATCGCATCGGTGATCTCGAGCTCCCCGCGCGCGGACGGACTGATCGCCCGCGCGGCGTCATGAATGCCGCCGTTGAACATGTACACCCCGACCAGCGCCAGATCCGTCTGTGGCTCGGGAGGCTTCTCCACCAGGCGGACGACCGCGCCGTCGCTCAGCTCGGCCACGCCGTAATTCTCGGGGTCGAGAACCGGGGTGAGCAGGATCAACGCGTCCGGCTCATGGGCCCGGAAGGCCTGCACCAGATCCGAGATACCGCCCTGCAGGAGGTTGTCACCCAGGTACATCACGAACGGAGAGCCTCCCAGGAAGGACTCCGCCGTCAGTACGGCGTGGGCGAGCCCGAGGGGCGCGTCCTGCTCGATGTATGTGAGCTCGCACCCGAACCGCGAACCGTCTCCCGCCTCCTGGCGGATCTCCGCGCCGGTCTCCGGCGCGATGATGATCCCGACCTCATCGATCCCGGCGGCGGCCATCGCCTCGATCCCGTAGAACAGCACCGGCTTGTTGGCGACCGGGACGAGCTGCTTGGCGCTCGTGTGGGTGATCGGCCGCAGCCGTGTGCCCTTGCCCCCGGAAAGGATCAGGCCCTTCAGCGGTTTCATGCCGCGCAGGCTACTGCGCGTGAGCGATCAGTAGGTCCCGCCGAGCTTTCCGTGGTCCCAGGTGGCGGTCCGCTGCGCCACGAACTGCAGGGCCACGCGCTTGGCGGCCTGGGCGTGGATCACCTCGAGAAATTCGGGCCCGGCCGGCCCACCGCCGCCGCCGTCGCCGTCGCCGCGGTAGCGCTCGAATAGCTCGACGCCAAACTCGCTGACCGGCCCGAGATCCCGGTGGATCACCGTCTCGGCTTCGATCATCACTCCCTTCAGCTCGTGATATTGCTCGCCGCTCTCGATCTGCAGCGTGGCGTGCGGATCGCGCTCCAGGTTGCGCACCTTCTGCGACTTGGCGTAGGTCCAGACCCACAGGTCGCCACCGCGCACCACGTACCACAGCGGCATCAGGTGGGGCCACCCGCGCGTGCCGTTGGTGGCGCAGATCACCACGCGCTGCTGGTCCAGAAATGACGTCACCTCCTCAGGCGACATCGCGATCTGATCGCGGCGGCTCACGTGGCGAGCGCGCCGGCGGCGGCCCAGATGGCCTCCGCTGCGTTCCGCACGGCCGTGCGGGCATCCTCGGGCTCGAGCACGACCGCGTCGCCGGCCTCCTTGAGCACCTCGCGCACCAGCCAGTCGACGCCGGCAAAGCCAAGCTCGACGATCACCGAACCGTCAGCCAGCTCGCCGACCACGGTGCGCTCCTCGCGAGCCCAGCGGGCCCGCTCGGGCGAGACCCACACCCGGGCCCGGCGTGACGCCGGAACCTCGCCGGTGCGCGGCCAGCCATCGACATCGGCCGCGGGATCGACGTCCGCCCTGGGCTCGAACGCGTCGTCGGTTACCGAAGCCGACTTGATCCGGTCGAGCCGGAAGTGGCGCACGTTCTCCCGGGCCGGATCGAAGCTGGCCACGTACCAGCCCTCGCGGCCGTTGATCAGCGCATAGGGCTCCACCAGCCGGTCGGTGAACTCGTCCTCGTTCTCCTTGTAGTACTCGAACGCCAGCATGTGACGCGCCGCGATCGCCTGCGAGACGACGGCGGCGATTTCCGCGTCGTCGCCACCGGGCGAGGCGACCTGAAGCCCCTCGTGGACAGGATCCTCCCCGAGCGCAGCCACCACCTTCTCGCGCACCGAGGAGAGCGAGCCCTCGGGGATGTGCTCTCCGATCAGATCGATCGCCGCGACCAACGCCTTGGCCTCGACGGGGAGCAGCCGCGCGGGGCGGGCGAACGAGTCGCCGTAGGGCTCGGGATCCACCTCAATCATCCCGTCACTCGCGATCTCCGCGTAGAGCACGTAGGTTCCGGCGCCGAAGTTCACGACGTTCAGCACCGAGATGTCCTCCCGCAGCTCCTGGTCTGAGATCTTCAGATCGCGGCAGATCTCCGCCGCGTTGAGGCGCCGGACCGCTCGGCCGGCCTCGATCAGGATGCTCGCGAGGGTCACCAGTCGCGCGAAGCGCTCTGGCCGGATCGCCACATCGGGCTGATGGCCGTTGCTGTCGGCGTCGGCCGCCTCCGCGCGCGCGGCCGCGGCGGCATCAGCCCCGGGCGCCCGCACCGCCGGAGGGGCAACCTCAGCGTCGCCGCGATGACGCTCGATCAGCAGCTGGACGCGGTCACGCAGCTCCTCCAGGAGCTCGGGTGGTCCGGAGATGCGCGCGTGCTCGCCCAGCCCCAGGACCCAGGCGATCAGCTGCCGGGCGTTGGCGTATTGGGTCAGGAATATGCGGTCCTCGCTGTCCTCGGACGGACGCATCTCCCCATAGCGGCCGAAGTGGCGTTCGATCTGCCAGGCGATCCGGCCACTGATCCAGACCTCGGCGGTGCCGATCGGGTCGCCGAACTGCCAGTCGATCCGATTGCCGTAACCGCGCGGGTCGAAGTCGGCCGGGCGCTGGAAGTCGTGCTCGGCCTTGGTCGCATAGCCGACCTTGCCGCGGATCCGGGAGAGCCGGAACACGCGGACGGCCCGCCGCTCGTGCGAGGTGCCGACGACGTAGAACTGGCCCCCCTGGAAGAGCAGCTGGTAGGGATCGACCTTGCGGGCTCCGACCTCGTCGCGCTCCATCGTGTAGTAGTCGAACACGATCGTCTTGCGCCGGAAGATCGCCGTCTCGATCTTGGCCAGCCGCTGCGACACGTCGTGTCCGCCCGCGGAGCCGGTGATGCCCAGCGCCACCGTGTTCTGCTCGGGCGAGGTCAGCGGACTCGGCCGGCCCCACGAGATCTGTTGCAGCGCCAGCCTCAGCGGTTCCGCGTAGGCGAACTCCCCGTCGAGCAGCTGCAGCGCGGTTCGCAGCCCGGCCAGCTCGCCGTCGCTGAACTCGATCGGCGGCAGATGGAAGTTCTCGGGCGGAAGCGAGTAGTTCTCCTGCTCAACCAGTCCCTCGGCGGGCTTTTCCACCGCCAGGACAATCCCCAGCGCCTCGAGCTCTGAGCGGTCGGCGTAGAAGCGCCGGGCGAAAGCGTCCTCGTTCATGACGCTGTAGCCCTCGACATCCCGCCGGATCTCCGGGGCGGTGACGGGCCGGCGCTCGGCCATCAGGTATGAGATGAGCGACAGCTGCCGGATCAGCTTTTCCGTGTCTTTGGCCATTGCCCGGCAACTCTAGTTGGACCGGCCTGGACCCAGAAGTTCCAGGCTGAGAACGAGGCGCTATTTGCGCGGATTTGGAGCGATGCCGTGACCGGGCGTGAAAAAGGCGGCACCCGGAAGCCCAGCGGGAGCTACGCGGCCTCGCGCTCCTGTCCCTCGCGAGGCGCGAAGTACGCCCCGCCACCGATGCCCTTGTCGTAGGCGGACCACTGCTCGCCGACCGGCAGTTCCTTCTCCAGGCGATCAAAGCTCCCCAGCCGCCCCCCGAGGTTGTCGATCATGTGCACGAGCGTGGCCTCCCGGGTGCACGGGACGACCGGGCTTCCGTGCACCAGCGAGCCGTGATGGCTGAGGATGATGTGCAGCAGCGCCTGCTCAAGGTCCGGCGGGAATCCGTCCAGGCACTCGATCGCCCGCCGCACGCGGTAGTAGCCGAGTGGGATCTCGCCGTACAAACGGCCGAAATCGGTCATCGAGATGGCATCGCCCTCGAGCGCGTAGGCCTCGAGCTTGCCGATGTCATGGAGCAGTGCACCGGTCACCGCGACGTCCCGGTCGATCCCGGGAAAGGTGGCTGAGATCGCGCCCACGGCTTGGGCGACGCTCAGGCTGTGCTCGAGCAGTCCGTGCCGGTAGGCCTGGTGATAGCGCTTGGCCGCCGGCGCGTCCCGGTAGTGAGCCCAGATCGCCGAGCCCTCCCCGAAGACCAGCCCCAGCAGCCGCTGCAGATCCGGGTGCTGGACCGTGGCGATCAGCTCGCGCAGGTCAGCCTCCATCTGGTCAGCGCTGCGCATCGGGCCGTCCAGCAGGTCTTCGCGGTCGAACTCGTGGTCCTCCGCCGCGCGCGCGGTCTCGATCGTGAGCTGGGGACCGAAGCGGGGATGGACCGAGAACCGGCCGCTGATGTGGACGACCTCACCGCAGCGGCACAGCTCACGAATCTCGGCGATGTCCTCGCGGACCATCGCCACCACGTTGCCGGAGCGGTCGCCGAGCTGGAGCTTCAGATATTCACTGCCGTCTCGCCTGGTTCGCACCTCGGCATCGCGCACGAGGAGCGCCTGCGCGACATCGATTCCGTCTGCAAATTCCCGGACTTTCATCGCATCGCGAAGATAGAGTGGAGGGCGGACGGCAGTTGATGAGTTCTACGGCAATCGTCACCGGCGGCACGGGCGGACTTGGCTCCGCCGTCGTCGCGCGGCTGCACCACGACGGCTGGCGCGTCGTCGTGCCGTGGGTCGCCGAACGGGAGCTCGATCGCCTCGAGCCCGACGATCGCCTGGAGCTGATCCAGGCCGACCTGTTCGACCCCGAGGCGGTCGCGGCGGTGGCCGCCGCCGGCGCCGCGGATCCACAGGCTCCGCTGCGGGGTCTGGTCAACCTGGTGGGCGGCTTTGCCGCCGCCGGTCGCGTTCACGAGACGCCGATCGACGAATTTGAGACCCAGTTTCGTCTCAACCTGCGGCCGAGCTACCTGATGACTCAGGCGGTGCTGGGGACCATGCTCGAGCAGGAGGACGGAGCGATCGTGTGCGTCGGCAGCCGGGCGGCGCTACAGCCGTTCCCCGGCGCGGCGGGTTACATCGCCTCCAAAGCGGCGGTGATCGCCTTTGCCCAGGCGGTGGCGGCCGAGTACAAGCAGGACGGGATCCGCTGCAACGCGATCCTGCCCAGCGTGATCGACACGCCGGCCAATCGGGCCTCGATGCCCGACGCCAAGCACGAGCGCTGGGTCAAGCCAGCAGAGATCGCCGGAGTCGTGGCGCACCTGCTCTCGGATGACTCGAGGCCGACCAGTGGGGCCGCGATCCCGGTCTACGGGCGCGCCTGAGCTCAGCGGCTGTCCCGACAGCCGCCTGGGTTAGCATCGGGCTTATGCAACGTAAGTGGTGGACCCTGCTGGTCGTGTGCGTGGGCACATTCATGCTCCTGCTGGACATCACGATCGTCAACGTGGCGCTGCCCAAGATCGCGGTCGAGCTGAAAGCCAGCTTCTCCGACATCCAGTGGGTGATCGACGCCTACGCGCTGACTTTGGCCTCGGTGCTGCTGACCACCGGCGCGCTGGCCGATCTGTTCGGGCGCCGCCTGCTGTTCGCCATCGGGCTCTTGCTGTTCGCGTTCACCTCGCTGCTGTGTGCGCTGTCACCGAGCGCGCTGTTCCTGATCCTGGCTCGGGCCGGGCAGGGAATCGGCGGGGCGATCATGTTCTCCACCTCTCTGGCGCTCCTGGTCCAGGAATTCCATGGCAAAGAGCGCGGGATGGCCCTCGGGGTGTGGGGCGCGACGATCGGCGGTGCGGCGGCTGTCGGCCCATTGCTCGGCGGGGCCCTCACCGAGGCGTTCGGTTGGTCCTCGATCTTCTACATCAATGTCCCGATCGGCATCGCCGCGGCGGTGGTGACCATGACCAAGATTGCCGAGTCGAGCAACCCCAACGCCACGCGCGTGGACTGGATCGGGACCGTCACCTTCACCGGATCGCTGTTCCTGCTCGTACTGGCCATCATCCGTGGCAACTCGGAGGGCTGGGGCAGCACCTTCATCGTCGCGCTGTTCGCCGGCTCGATCGTCCTGCTCATCGCCTTTCTGGTCGCCCAGTTCACCCAGGACAACGCGATGCTCGACGTCACGCTGTTCCGCAAGCCCACCTTCAGTGGCGCGTCGATCGTCGCCTTTGCGCTCTCCGCGTCGATGTTCGCGATGTTCCTCTACCTGACGCTGTACCTCCAGACCATCCTGGGGCTCTCGCCGCTGCAGACCGGGCTGCGCTTTCTCCCGATCACGCTTCTGTCCTTCGTCGTCGCCGCAGTGTCGGGCAACCTGTCCTCCCGCGTCCCGGTGAAGTTTCTGCTCAGCCTGGGGTTGCTGCTGGTCGGGTCCGGGCTGCTGCTGATGCGGGGACTGACGGGCTCCTCCGGCTGGACGGCGCTGCTGGCTGGATTCGTCGTGGCCGGCGCGGGCATCGGCCTGGTCAACCCGGCGCTGGCCTCGACGGCCGTCGGGGTTGTCCCGCCGCAGCGCAGCGGAATGGCCTCGGGGATCAACTCGACCTTCCGGCAGGTCGGCATAGCCACCGGCATTGCCATCCTCGGCGCGATCTTCGAGAGCTCGATCGCGACAAAGCTGGCCCCGATGCTCGCCGGCACGCCCGTCGCCGGCCACACCTCGCAGCTCGCCCACGCGATCGCGGCAGGCGGTGCGCCGGGCGTGCTCAACGGGATTCCCGTCGGCCAGCGCGCCCACGCCGCCGCCGCGATTCACAGCGCCTTTGCCGGCGCGATGAACGACATCCTGCTCGTGGCGGGAGTCGTGGCCCTGATCGGTGCCGTCCTCGGCCTCGTCCTCGTCCGCGGCGCCGACTTCGTGAGCTACGGCGCGCCGGAAGCGGAGCCGGCTCCCGCGGCCGCCTAGGCCGCTGACGATGATCCAGCCGCTGTTTGAGCACCGGCGCAGCTTCGGCGGCTACGCGACCAGGGTGCTCGAGCTCGAGGGCGACGGTGTGCCACTGGTGTTGTTCCATGGTTACGCCGACAGCGCTGACACCTGGCGCCAGACGCTGGCGCTGCTCGCACGCCAAGGGCGGCGCGCGATTGCCGTAGACCTGCCCGGATTCGGCACGGCCGAACGCCTGCGTCCGGATCCGATCCTGCCCCAGCTCGATGATTTCGCCGCCGCCGTGCTGGCCTACGCCGGCGGGCGCCCGCGCCGGCCGGTGATCGCGGTCGGGAACTCGCTCGGTGGGTGCGTGTCGCTGCGGCTGGCCGAGCACAAGGGCACCCGGTTGGCCGGCGTTGTCGCGGTGGCGCCGGCCGGGCTGCAGATGTCGCGGTTGCTGTACCTGGTGCAGGCGGATCCTGTGCTCCGCACGCTGCTGGCGCTGCCCGCGCCCGTGCCCAGTGTCGTCCTGCGCGCCGCGGTCGCGCGGCTGTACCTCCAGCTCGCGTTCGGCGCCCCGGGGTCGGTCGATCGCCGCGTCGTCGCGGCGTTCACCCATCACCATCGCAACCGCGCGACCGTCGCCGGTTACCTGGATACGGCGCGGCGGCTGATTCCGGAGCTGCGCCAGCCATTCGTGCTCGAGCGGATCACGATTCCGGTGCTGCTGGTGTGGGGCGACCGGGACCGGCTGGTCTTCCACAGCGGGGCGGAGCGCGTGCTGGGCGCCGTGCCCGGCGCCCGGCTCGAGCTGCTCCGCGGGGTCGGCCACTGTCCGCAGGTCGAGGTGCCAGGGCGGGTGGCCGAGCTGCTGCTGGACTTCTCCCAGTCCACCGTTGCGGCGCCGGCCTGAGCGCCCGGGGTTAGAGCCCGGCCGGGTGGCGGACGGCGAATCTCCCGAGGTTGGACTCGGTCGCCCCGTGGTTTGACCACCGGCTGCCGGTCTGCGCCAGCGCGACGGTGTCAAACCGCAGACCAGCGACATACATGAACGTGTGGCCGTTGTCAGCGAACACCGTGATCCACTTGCCCGGACCCGGCTTGCCCCAGCTCATCAGCTGCCCGGAGGTCATCGTGGTGTTGAGGATCCCGGCCGCCGCAAACACGAAGCTGAGCGACCCCGAGCAGTCGTAGGCGTTGTCGATGAAGGTGCCGTGGCCGCCCCCGAAGCGGTAGGGCAGATGGGCGATCTGATTGCCGGCCAGGATCACCTGCTGGATGATCGCCGGCGCGTTGTCGGGCACCAGCGCGAGACCCTGCGGCGTCAGCGTCGCCTGGCCCGGACGCGCCGCCAGGCCGCTCGCGGCCAGCTCGCGGCGGATCTCGGCGTCGGAAACCGGCTGCGGCAGCGGGCCGCTCGGGGGTCCGACACTTACCCCCGTGGCTGCGCTCGGCCCTCCGCCTGAGGAAGCAATGCCTGAGGAGGCGCCTGAGGCGGCGCCGGCCACCGGCTCCACCGCCTGCGGGTGGCCGTGCAGCACCGGTCCCGGGGGTACCGGGGGCAGCGAGCTCTGCTTGTTGGTCGGCGCCGGGCTGCTCTGGCGAGCTCCGCAGCCGGCCAGGCTCACCAGCACGGTGGCGAGCGCAGCGACGAGGCGAATGCGCACGTGGCCCATTATGCCGCGCGAGCTGGGCACAAACGCCGGGTCCGGCAGGTCTGCCTAGTCCTCGAACTGGCCGGCGTACAGCGCGAACACCGCGCCCTGCGGATCGGTTGCGACCGCCAGCGCCATGCCCTCGCCGATCTCGATCGGGCCCATGATCGAACTGCCGCCGAGCTCGTCGATCTTGGCCAGCGCGCCGCGCACGTCTTCGGTGCCGAAGTAGACCAGCCAGTAGCTCGGCTCTGACTCAGTGGCCGCGCGGATTCCGCCATTGCTCCAGCCGTCGCGGTTCTGGATCCGCATATACGGCATGCCAAACCCCTCGGCCGGCGTCACCGTCCATCCGAACAGCTCGGAGTAGAACGCCGCCGAGGCCTCCATGTCGGGGCTCGCCAGCTCGTTCCAGCTCAGCGCACCCGGAGCGTTGACCAGCGCGGCTCCCGGGTTGTCCCTCGGTTCCCAGACCAGGAAGTAGGCGCCCTGGGGATCCTGGACGACTCCCATCCGCCCGGAGTTCATGACGTCGAAGGCGGGCGCGTGGACCGTTGCCCCGAGGCCTCTGGCGCGCTCGAGCGTCGCGTCGGCGCTCTCCACCGTGATGTAGGAGTTCCACGTCGGCGGTACGCCGGCCTCGCGCTGCTGCTCGGGCTGCGGAGAGATCGCGGCGACCGGCTGGCCGTCGAGCTGCATCATCGAGTAGACGATCCCGTCGCCGACCGGCCGGTCGTCCGCGGTCCAGCCGAACAGGCCGCTGTAGAACGCCTTCGCGCCCGCCTGGTCGGTGGTCGTCAGGTCGACCCAGCTGAACGTCCCCGGGGTGTACTGCGTTCGCTTGCCCATCGCTCGACCCTACCACCGTGGGCATACACTCCCGCCATGCCCGACTACACAATCAAGAACCTGATGGACGTCGACAACGCCGCCGCTGACCGGGGCACCGACCTCGAGGCCCGTTTCGCCCGTAAGCACCTGGACTCCGAGCATCTCGGCGTCAGCATGTTCCGCTACGCCCCGGATTTCCGGGCGCCCTTTGGGCACCGTCACCGAGAGCAGGAGGAGGCGTACGTCGTGGTCTCCGGATCCGGCCGGATCAAGCTCGACGATGAGGTGATTGAGCTGCGCGAATGGGATGTGATCCGCGTCGCGCCGAAGGTCGCCCGCGGATTCGAGGCAGGCCCTGACGGCCTGCAGCTGATCGCCATCGGCTCCGACCGCCCCGAGGGCGGCGACGGCGAGATGATCCAGGACTTCTGGCCGTCTGACTGAGACCGCACGGTCATTGGCGCGCATGCAGTTTCTCATCACCGGCGCGGCCGGAATGCTCGGACTCGACCTGGCGGCGGCCGCGACGGCGGCCGGCCACCAGGTGCGGGCGGTGCCGCGCGCCGAGCTGGACATCACCGATCCTGATGCGGTCACGGCCGCCCTCGCCGGGGCGAGCGTCGAGACGGTGATCAATTGCGCCGCCTATACGAACGTGGATCTTGCGGAGCGCTCAGAGCGGGAGGCTTGCGCAGTCAACGGGGACGGCGCCGGGAACGTGGCGCGCGCGGCGGCCGCTGCCGGCGCCTGGACGATCCACATCTCCAGCGACTACGTGTTCGACGGCACCAAGCGCGAGCCGTACGTTGAATCGGACCCGGTCCGGCCGGCCTCCGCCTACGGACGCTCCAAGCTGGCCGGCGAGCAGGCGGTGGCCGAGGCCGCCCCGGACTCGCACACGATCGTCCGCTCATCGTGGCTGTTCGGCGCCGGCGGTCCGTGCTTTCCCGCGACGATCAGGCGGCTGGCCGCCGAGCGCGACGAACTGAGCGTGGTCGATGACCAGCGGGGCTGTCCCACCTTCACCGGGCATCTGGCACAGGCGCTCGTGCAGTTGGCGCTGCGGCGCCCGCTCGGCGTGGTGCACCTCGCCGGGGCAGGAGATTGCACGTGGTTTCAGTTCGCGCAGGAGATCGTCGCGCTCTCCGGCGAGGCGTGCGAGGTGAAGCCGACCACCACGGCCCAGATGGCCCGCCCGGCGCCCCGGCCGGCGTACAGCGTGCTCGGAACCGAGCGGACCGCGGACGTGCCATCAATGCCACACTGGCGCGCAGGATTGGCGGAGTTCATGACTGCGACCGTGGGAACGACATGAAATTGCTCATCTGCGGGGGCGCCGGCTTCATCGGTTCGACGTTCGTGCGCCTGCGCGTGCTCGATCACGGCGATGAGGTCACGGTTCTCGACAAGCTCACCTACGCCGGTCGTCGCGAGAACCTCCACGAGGTCAGTGAGGAGATCCGTTTCGTCGAGGGGGCGATCGAGGACCCCGACGCGGTGGCCGAGGCGGTCCGCGACTGCGAGGCGATCGTCAACTTCGCCGCCGAGACCCACGTGGACCGCTCGATCTCCGGTCCCGAGGCGTTCACCATCACCAACATGCTGGGGACGCACATGCTGCTGGAGGCCGCGCGTCGACACGGGTTGCGCTACGTGCAGGTCTCGACCGACGAGGTCTACGGGTCGATCGACGAGGGCTCGTTCACCGAGGCCTCTCCGCTGGCCCCGTCGAGTCCCTACAGCGCCACCAAGACCGGCGCCGACCTGCTGGTGGCCAGCTACTTCCACACCTACGGCCTGGAGACCGTGATCTGCCGCGGGTCCAACAACTACGGCCCGTACCAGTACCCCGAGAAGCTGATCCCACTGATGATCCTCAATGCGCTGGCCGGAGACCATCTGCCGGTCTACGGCGATGGGCGCAACGTGCGCAACTGGCTGTTCGTCGAGGACTTCGGACGCGGCATTGGCCACGCGCTCGCCCACGGCGCGCCGGGCGAGGCCTACAACTGTGGCGGCCCGGACGAATGCGAAAACATCGCCGTGGTCCAGCGCGTGCTCGCGCTGTGCGGGGCCGACGAGTCGCTGATCGAGTACGTCACCGACCGCCCGGGCCACGATCGCCGCTACTCGCTCTCCTCGGACAAACTGCGCGCGCTCGGCTGGGAGCCGCAGGTCCGCTTTGCCGAGGGGCTCGAGCGCACCGTGGCCTGGTACCGCGACAACGCCTGGTGGTGGGAGTCGATCCGCTCCGGCGCCTATCGCGAGTACTACGAGCAGCATTACGGACGCGCGCTCAAGGCCTGAGAGGCGGGCGCCCGCGTGAGCGCGCTGGATGAGCTCGAGGCGGAGGTCGTCCGCTGCCGGCGCTGCCCGCGCCTGGTGGCCTGGCGTGAGGAGGTCGCGCGGGTCAAACGCGCCGCATTCGCGGACGAGGACTACTGGGGCCGGCCACTGCCCGGTTTCGGCGATCCGGCTGCCCGCGTCGTGGTGCTGGGGCTCGCGCCGGCCGCGCACGGTGGCAACCGGACCGGCCGGATCTTCACCGGCGACCGCTCCGGCGACTGGCTGTTCGCGGCGCTCTGGCGTGCCGGCTTTGCCAACCAGCCGATCTCGATCTCACGAGACGACGGGCTGAGGCTGAGCGGCGCCTGGGTCACCGCGGCCGTGCGCTGCGCGCCGCCGGGCAACCGGCCGACGCCGGCCGAACGCGACAACTGCCTGCCCTGGTTCGCGCGCGAGTTGTCGCTCTTGCCCGAGACGCGCGTGCTCGTGTGCCTGGGCGGCTTCGCCTGGGATGCCGCACTGCGGGTGCTGCAGGCGCCCCGCCCGCGTCCGAAGTTCGGCCACGGGGTCGAGGCCCAGGCGGGCGGCCTGACGCTGCTCGGGTGCTACCACCCGAGCCAGCAGAACACGTTCACCGGGCGGCTGACCGAGCCGATGATCGACGCGGTGTTCACCCGGGCCCGGGAGCTGGCCGGGTACTGAGCGCCGCGTCGGTGCTGAGCGTGATCGATAACCGCCCATATACGAGGGTTTTCGAGCAGCCTGGCTGGAACGGCGCTCGGGGAGGGGAGCGTTATGGTCCTCGGCCATGAGCAGCGAGCGCCGACCTGAGCTGACCGAGCTCGAGATCGCCGACGCGCCGGAATGCTGGAGGGCCCTGGGGTTCGCCGTCGCCGACGGCCACCTTGCCCTCGGCGGGGTGCGGCTCGCCCTGACTGCTGCCGGCACCGGGATCACCGGCTGGTCGATAGCCGGAATCCCGCCGACCGATGCGATCGACGGGCTGCCGACCACCGTCCAAGGGCACCCCGTGAAGCCCCCGAACGCGACGCACCCCAACGGCGCCATGGGGCTCGACCACGTCGTCGTCATCACCCCGGACTTCGACCGCACGGCGGCAGCGCTGGAGCGACACGAGATGCCCCTGCGACGAATCCGCGACGCAGGCGACTTCCGACAGGGCTTCCGCCGCCTCGGCCCCGCGATCCTCGAGCTGGTCGAGAACAAGTCCGCCCCGCCCGGCGAACCGGCGCGCTTCTGGGGCCTGGTCATCATCGTCGCTGACCTCGACGCGCTCGCGGCCCGGCTTGGGGAGAACCTGAGTCCGCCCAAGCCGGCGGTTCAGCCCGGCCGTCTGATCGCCACGCTGAGGCCCGCCGCTGGGCTGTCCGCGGCGGTCGCCTTCATGACGCCGGAGCCGCCCGGTTAGGCCGGCGGCGGTGCGAGCGGCGGCAGCCCGGCACACGACACCGGCTGCGCGTGCGCGGGATCCAGCGCGTTGAAGATCAGCTGCGCCACCACCGGATCGAATGCCTCCGCGGCATGCTCGGACAGATCGTTCGGGCAGACATCCTGGAGGACGTGGTTGGTCACGTTCGGGGCGTTCAGGATCCCGCTCGTGTAGGGCTCGACCAGCTCGTCATTCCGCGTGGGGATCGTCGTGTACTGGATCCCGGGAACGGCGGCGCCGCCCGGTCCGGCGTTCAGCGCGTTGACCATCGGCGAACCGGCGAGGAACTCGCTGCAGGAACCGCAGAACCCGCCGACCAGATTGAGCAGGATCTGTGATACCCCGAAGCCCGCGCCCGCGTCACGCAGCGCGGCCAGGCCACCCAGCTGGGTGCCCTGGTAGAGCGGCGTCATCGCCACGTAGCGATCGACGTACCGGGCGCCGTCCAGGTACTTCAGCCAGTACTCCGGCATGAACGTGCCCTCGGAGTGACCGACGAGGTCGATCTTGCTCGCGCCTGTCGCGCTCAGCACCCGGGCCACGAACGCCCCCAGCTCCGGGGCGCTCTGCTCGATTCCGATCACGCCGCCGAAGTACGGCGCACGAGGATCGAGCCCGTAGGTGAGGGCAAACACGCAGTAGCCCCGTTTGGCCAGCAGCGGGGCGATGTAGCCCCAGTTCTCGCCCATCGTCGCGCCCAGGCCGTGCACGAGCACGACGGGATTCGGGTGGGCCGCGCTCGGCCGGCAGGAGAAGTCGTTCGTCCCCGGGGGCGGGTTGGCCAGACTCATCTGGCCCAGCGCAGCGGGAGCAACGAGCAGCAGAGCAGCACAGGCCACGACCGCAGTCACTAGCGCTCTCCTCACGCGCGAGGTTATACCCGAAACGCGTCCGGACGAACGCTACGCTGGAATGTCCAATGCCTCTGCAAAATTTCAGTCCGGCCACGCGCGAATGGTTCGCCAAGGCGTTCGCTGAGCCCACCGCCGCGCAGGCGCAGGCCTGGCCGGCGATCGCCTCCGGAGAGCACGTTTTGATCTCGGCTCCGACCGGCTCCGGCAAGACACTGGCCGCGTTCCTGTGGGCGATTGATCAGCTCGCCCGCGAGCCCGCACCCGCCCGTGAGGGCATCAGTCTGGTCTACATCTCGCCGCTGAAGGCGCTGTCCTACGACATCGACCGAAACCTGCGCGCGCCGCTGCGTGGAATCGGTGCCGACCTCGAGGTTGCCGTGCGTACCGGGGACACCCCGCAGAAAGAACGCCAGGCGATGCTGCGCAAGCCGCCGGACATCCTCATCACGACGCCGGAATCGCTGTACCTGATGCTGACCGGTCGCGCTCAGGAGCTGTTCGCCGGAACCCGCTGGTGCATCATCGATGAGATCCATGCGGTGGCGGCGACCAAGCGTGGATCGCACCTGGCCCTGACCCTCGAGCGCCTGTCTCGAGCGGCGGAAAAGGACGTGCAACGGATTGGCTTGTCCGCCACCCAGAACCCGCTGGAAGAAGTCGGCCGCTACATGGTCGGCCCCAAGCGCAGCTGCCGGATCGTCGACACCGGAGTGCGCAAGGAACTCGATCTGAAGATCCATGTTCCGGTCGAGTCGATGGTCGAGCCCGACGCGACGCCGTCGCCGGACCTCGACCCCTTGGCCGGGGGCGAGGCCACCCGTCGCTCGATCTGGCCCGCGATCTATCCCGAGCTGCTGGGAGCTGATCAAGCAGCACCGCTCGACGATCCTGTTCGTCAACAACCGCCGGGGCGCCGAGCGCCTGGCGCTGCGCCTGAACGACCTGGCCGAGGCGGAGATCGCTCGGGCCCACCACGGCTCCCTGGCCCGCGAGGAGCGGTTGGTGGTCGAGGAGATGCTGAAGGCCGGCGAGCTCCCGTGCCTGGTCGCCACCTCGAGCCTCGAGCTGGGAATCGACATGGGGGCGGTCGATCTGGTGATCCAGGTCGAGTCCCCGAAGTCGGTGGCCCGCGGTCTGCAGCGGATCGGCCGTGCCGGACACAACGTGGGCGACGTCAGCCGTGGGCGGATCTTCCCCAAGTTCCGCGCGGACCTGCTCGAGTGTGCGGTCGTCGCCCGGCGGATGCGCGACGGCCAGATCGAAACGACGGTCGTGCCGAGGAACCCGCTCGACGTGCTCGCCCAGCAGATCGTGGCCATCGCCGCGGCCGCCGGTGACGAGCATCCGGTCGAGGTTGACGAGCTCTACGCGCTGGTCACTCGCACGCACACCTACGCGGAGCTCAGTCGCTCCCAGCTCGAGAACGTGCTTGACATGCTCGACGGCCGCTACCCCTCCAGCGAGTTCTCCGAGCTGCGCCCCCGGATCATCTGGGACCGCGTGGCCGGCACGATCCGGCCGCGCCCCGGCGCGCGCCAGCTGGCGGTGACCAACGCCGGCACGATTCCCGACCGTGGCCTCTATGCCGTCACACTGCCCGACGGGCGCCGGGTGGGCGAGCTCGACGAGGAGATGGTTTACGAGGCTCGTCCGGGCCAGACGTTCCTGCTCGGCGCGACCACGTGGCGGATCGAGGAGATCGGGCGCGACCGGGTGATCGTCACGCCCGCGCCCGGCCTGCCCGGCGCAGTGCCGTTCTGGAAGGGCGACAGCATGGGACGTCCCAAGGAGCTGGGTGCGGCGATCGGCGCCTTTGCCCGCTGGGCCGTCGACCAGACGCCCGAGTCACTGATCGAGCACGGATACGACCTCGACGAGCGGGCGGCGAAGAACCTGCTCGAGTTCCTGCACGAGCAGCAGGACGCCACGCGGGTGATCCCGTCCGACCAGGCGATCGTGGTCGAGCGCTTCCGGGATGAGATCGGCGACTGGCGGCTGTGCATCCTCAGCCCGTTCGGCGGTCGCGTGCACGCGGCCTGGGCGCTCGCGTTGAGCGCCCGGATCCGCGACGAGCTAGGGCTCGAGTCCGACGCCATCTGGTCAGACGACGGGATCATCGTCCACCTCCCTGACGCCGAGGAGCTGGGGGGCGGGGACTTCGTCGATCTGGCGCTGCTCGATCCCGAGGAGGTCGAGGACCAGGTCGTAGCCGAGCTGTCGGCGAGCGCCCTGTTCGGCGCCCGCTTCCGGGAGAACGCCGGCCGTGCGCTGCTCATCCCCCGCGCGCGCCCGGGCAAGCGCACCCCGCTGTGGCAGCAGCGCCTGAAGTCCCAATCGCTACTCGAGGTGGCCAAGAAGTACGGCGAGTTCCCGATCATCCTCGAGACCTATCGCGAATGCCTGCGCGACGTGCTCGACCTACCCGGATTGGTCGAGCTGCTGCGCGGGCTGCATCGCCGCGAGCTGACGATGGTCGAGGTCGAGACCCCCACCGCATCCCCGTTCGCGTCCAGCCTGCTGTTCGACTACGTCGCCACCTACATGTACGAGGGCGACACGCCCAACGCCGAGCGGCGCGCGGCTGCGCTGTCGCTTGACCGCGACCTGTTGCGCGAGCTGCTCGGCCAGGAGGAGCTGCGGGACCTGATCGACCCGGGTGCGCTCGAGCAGGTGGAGGACGACCTGCAGTTCCGCTCCGAGCACCGGCAGGCCACCACACGCGACACCTTGCACGACGTGCTGCGCACCGTCGGTGATCTGACCATCGAGGAGGCGCAGGCGCGGGTCCTGAAGGGACTCGATGCGGGGTCGATGCTGACCGAGCTCGTGGCCGAACGGCGCGCCATCAAGGTTCGCCTCGCCACCCAAGAACGCTTCATCGACGCCGCCGATGCCGGGCTCTACCGGGACGCGCTGGGCGTCGTTCCTCCGGGCGGCCTGCCGGCGGCCTTCCTCGAGGACGTACCCGATTCGCTGATCCGGATCGCTCGCCGGTACGCCGCCACCCACGGACCGTTCAGCGCGGCGGAGGTGCGTGAGCGATACGGCGTCGATATGAGCGCGCCGCTGAGCGCCCTCGAGCGCGACGGCGAACTGGTGCGCGGTGAGCTTCGACCGGGAGGCAGCGAGCGCGAGTGGTGTCACGCCGAGGTGCTGCGCCGGCTGCGCCGTGCCTCGCTGGCTGTCCTGCGCAAGGAGATCGAGCCCACCGACCAACGGGCGCTGGCTCGGTTTCTCCCCCGCTGGCAGGGGGTCGATCGCCACGCTCGCTCAGGCGCCGGCATCGACCGGCTGCGCGAGACGCTCGTGCCGCTGCAGGGACTCGCATTGCCCGCGGACGTGTGGGAGCGGGATGTGCTCCCCCGCCGGGTGGGTGCTTACTCCCCGGCCTGGATGGACCAGCTGTGCGCCAGCGGCGAGGTGGTGTGGATCGGAGCCGGCGCGCTGGGACGGAACTCGGGCCGGGTCGCGCTCTACTTCCGTGAGGACCTCGCCGTCCTCGGTCCGCCGGCCTCGCGCGGGGCGACGCCGGATTCGGAGGCCCACGCCGCGGTCCGCGAGCGGCTAGCCGCCGGGGCCTGTTTCTTCACCGACCTGTTGGTCGACGTAGAGCTCGTGCCCGAAGCCCTGCAGGAGGCGCTCTGGGACCTGGTCTGGGCGGGCGAGGCGACCAACGACGCGTTCGCGCCCCTGCGCGCGCCGCGGCTGACGCTGGCCCGGGCCCAGCGTGAGCGCACGCGCGCGACGGGCCGAGCCGGCCGCTTCGCCGGGCGCCGTCGCGGCGCCGCGGTGGCGCAGGTTCAAGGCCGCTGGTCGCTCACCCGGTCACTGTTCCGTGAACAAGTCGATCCCACCGCGCGCCGGCGCGCGCTCGGCGAGCTGCTGCTCGAGCGCTACGGCATCCTCACCCGTGAACAGGTGCTGGCCGAGGGGGTGGCGGGCGGCTTCTCGGCCATCTACTCCGAGCTCACGCAGCTGGAGACGCTGGGGACTGCGCGGCGCGGCTACTTCGTCGAGGGGCTCGGTGGGGCGCAGTTCGCGCTGCCCGGAGCGGTCGAGCGGCTGCGCGCCCAGCCTGAGCGCGATGAGCGCCCAGTCGTGCTCTCCGCGGTCGATCCGGCCCAGCCCTACGGTGCCGTGCTGCCGTGGCCCGACGTGGGCCAGCGCCGGTTGGCCAGAGTCGCGGGCGCCTACGTCGTGCTGGCCGGCGGCGATCCGATCCTCTACCTGGACCGGGGCGGTCGCACGCTGCAGACCCTCATCGAGGCCGCCGACCCGCGACTGGAGCAGGCGCTGACGGCGTTGGTCGAGCAGGTCCAGCGCGGCGCGATCAAGCGGCTGGCCCTTGAGAAGGTCGACGGTCAACCGGCGCTCGGCTCCCCGTTGGGACCGGCGCTGGTGGCGCACGGATTCCAGGAGGGACCGCGCCGGCTGACGTTGAGCGCGTGAGGTAGCCCGTGCCCGAGGGCGACACTCTGCGCTGGCATGCGAATCGGATCCGGCCCGTGCTGGAGGGCCGGGTGCCCGATGAGATCCGGGTGCATCCGCGGTTCACCCATGACCGATGGCCTGAGCGGCTGGCCGGCCGCCAGGTGAACGGCGTCGACGCACGCGGCAAGCACCTGTTCCTGCGCTTCGATGGTGGACTGACCCTGCATTCGCACCTCGGGATGATCGGCACCTGGGCCGTCTACCGGCCGGACCGCCGCTGGGGGCGCTCGCGCCGCCGGGCGTGGCTGGTGATGCGGGTGGGGACGACGGAGGTGGTTCAGTTCGACGGGCCCACCCTCGAGCTTGTGAGCGAAGGCCGCACGCGGTTCGATCAGCGGCTGGCCGCGCTCGGTCCCGACGTGCTGGAGGACGAGTTCGACTCGGCGGAGTTCCTGCGCCGGCTCCGACTGGACGATCCGACGCGCCCGATCGGCGACGCGCTGCTTGACCAGCGCACCGTCGCCGGGATCGGAAACATGTGGAAGGCGGAGGGCTGTTGGGAGGCCGCGGTCGACCCATGGCGGCCCACCCGCGAGGTGAGCGACGATGAAGCGATGCGGATCGTGGAGCTCGTGCGCCCCCGGATGATGCACTCAGGGGTCAACGGTCCGCGGGTGATCGAAAAGCGTGTCTACGGGCGCCTCGCGCGGCCGTGCCCGCGTTGCGGGACAAGGATCACTTCTCGCGGGCAGTGGGAGGACAACCGGACCACCTTCTGGTGTCCGGGGTGTCAGCGCTGATGCGCCGTGTCGGCCACAAGGGCGCAGATCTGATCACGCCCGGCAACACCCATGCCAGCTTCGACGCCGCGCTGGCGGCGGGAGTGGACATGATCGAGTTCGACGTTCTGCCCGAGCAGCAGGGCTCCGAGCTGGTCCTCGCCCACGACTACCCCGACGCAGCGGCTCGGACGCCGCATACGCTCGAGGAGGGGCTCGCGCATCTGGCTCGCGAGCAGTTCGCCGGTATCGAGATCGATGTAGATCTGAAGCTGCCCGGCTACGAGCTCCGAGTGCTCGAGGCGCTTCGCGCGCACGGGCTGGTGGAGCGCGCCCTGATCTCCAGTCAGTACCGCTCGAGTCTGACGCTGATCCGCTCGGCTGAACCCCGGGTGCGCCTCGGCTGGTCGGTGCCCAAGCTCCGGCGCGATCCTTTTCGCGCCCGTGCGCTGGTGCCGCCGGCGATGGCCATGTTGCTCGCGTTCCGAGCGGCCCTGCCCTTTCTGGCCGCGCGGGCGATTCGCGCGGGCCGGGTTGACGCGATCATGGCTCATTATCGGCTGGTCACCCCCCGCCTGGTCGCCCAGGTGACCCGGGCCGGTGGTGAGCTCTACGCGTGGACGGTCGACGATGTGCCGCGCCTGCTGGCCATGGAAGCGCTCGGCGTCAGCGGCGTGATCAGCAACGACCCGCGGCTGTTCGCTCACCTCGAGGGGTCAGGGGATCACGCACTGCGTTGAGCTGAAGCCCTTCGGGTCGCCGTAGTCCGCGCTGCGGTGGTGCGCGCGGGTGAGCCGTTTGGTCTTCCCGATCAACTTGCGGTGAAGGCGCCACTCGAAGATCACCGAGCCGCGCAGCCGGCCCGCATGCGGGCTGAAGGGGAACATCCAGCCATCCTGCTTGACCCCGGTCGCGGGCGCACCGAGGGCGACCGATTTCTCGAGGCCGCGAAGCGGTCTGAACGCTTTGCCGGTCCAGTACTCCACCCTGAAGCGCATCCGCAGTTGGGCACTGAAGCCGAGCGTGGGCTGCTGACCACGGATGCCGATCGTGTTCGGGTGCTTCTTGGTGTTGCAGACGTTGACCGTGGCCCAGAGATCTGGTGAGCGCTCTGCGGTCGTTACCGCGGCGCGCACCTGGGCTGCGGTGGGACTCAGGGTCACCGTCGTCGGGTTCGGGGTCTTGCCCTGGGCCGCCGCGGCGAGGACGATCACGAGCAGCGCCACCAGCGCCGATAGCCTGAGCAGGCGAATCTCCATCCCGCGAGGACGATACGCGACCGTGACGGATCCGACGCAGGTTCGTAGTGATGGTGTGAGTCAGCACTCAGCACGGCCGGAGGAGCAGACGTGGGAGCGCTTCGAGGCGCTCTACCGCAGCACCCGCGATGAGCTCTATGCCTACGTGATGACGCTGCTGGGCGAACGCAATGCCGCCGAGGACGTGACGGCCCTGGCGTTTGAACGCGCCTACCGCAAGCGGCGAACGTTCGATCGCCGTCGCGGCGAGGAACGGGCCTGGCTGTTCGGGATCGCACGCAACGCCGCGCTCGACGAGCTGAGGCGCCGCAAGCGCCTGGCCAGCATGCTGGCCGAGCCTGAGGACATCGGCCGCGGCGATGGCTACGAGGACGGCGCCGAGGTGGCGCTGCGGCGAACCGTCGTCCGCGACGCGCTCTCCTCGCTGGCGGGACGGGAGCGTGAGCTGATCGCGCTGAAGTTCCATGCCGGGCTGACCAATGCCGAGCTCGCCCACGTGCTCGGGATCAGCGAGTCCAACGCCGGCACGCTGCTGCACAGGACCATGGAAAAGCTGAGAAAGGCCTGTTATGAGACGGTCTGAGGACGAAATCATCGACCCCACTGTGGCCGCGCAGCTCGCGGCGATCGACGCCACGCTGGCCGGCGAGCCCGTGGATCCCAGCCACGCCGAGTTGGCCGAACTGGCGCTGCTGCTCGCCGCGGGCCGGCCTGAGCCTGATCGCGGCTTTGCCGCCGAGCTGGACGAGCAGGTAGCGGGTAGGTTCGGCAGCTCCTCGGATCCCGCGCCGGGCCGGAGGGGGTTCTCCTGGCCGTCGATCCCGGTGCTGGGGAGTGCGCTGGCCGCGAGTGTGGCGGCCGTGGTGGCGGTCGTGTCACTGGGCTCGGGGGCTCCGAAGCAGTTCGCGTCCGAGACGGCGAAAACGCCCCAGACGGTGTCGACGGCGTCCGCCGCGTCCGCCGCGAGCCCTCAGGTGCCCGCTGCAGTGGCACGCCGCCTCGCGCCGCTCGGCGGGGTAGCCAGCAATGCTGTCAGCCGATCCACGGCGAGCAGCGTGCGCTCGTTTGCTCCGTCGGTTGGCTCCGCCACCGTGGTCCCCTCTGCCAACGGCCGCAAGATCGTTCAAAGCGCACAACTCGCGCTCAATACCGCGCCAACCCGTGTCGACGACGTCGCCCAGGAGATCTTCGACGTCGTCGGCAGCGTGCACGGGATCGTCAGCCGCTCCAACGTGACCGCCACGGGCGGCTCGGATGGGTACGCGCACTTCGAGCTGAGCCTGCCAAGCGCCAGCCTGCCGGACGCCATGGCGCGCCTCTCCCGCCTGCGCTACGCCTCGGTAGCCTCGCGGACCGACAACACCCAGGACGTCAACGGAAGCTTCGTCTCGGCGGGCCGGCGGCTGAGCGACGCACAGGCCCTGCGCACAGCGCTGCTCAAGCAGCTGGCCGTCGCCACCACGGCGACCCAGGTTTCCAGCCTTCGCACCCAGATCAGGGACGCCGAGGGCGCGATTGCCCAGGCGCAGGCCGACCTGCGCTCCCTCAATCACCGAGTGAACTTCAGCACGGTCTCGGTCTCCGTTGCGGCGGCCCAGGCCACGCCGACGCCGGCGCCGCAGAGCAGCGGATTCACCCTCCACCGCGCGCTGCACGACGCCGGCCGAGTGCTGACCGTCGCCGCCGGAGTGGCGCTCATCACCCTGGCCGTGCTGGTGCCCGTCGGCCTTGTCGGCCTGCTCGGCTGGTGGATCGCCCTCACCCTGCGCCGGCGTCGTCGCGAGCACGCGCTCGATCTGGCCTAGGCCGGTTGGTGCCGGGCCGAGGGCCCGGACTGTGCTATCCCTCCGCCAGTGGGCTCCACGGCGGAGACGATCGCGCTGCTGCATCGCGTTCCGGCGTTCGAGACGCTGGCGGACGAAGATCTGGCCCGGGTGGCCGAGGTCGCCGTCCCCCGAGGCCTCGAAGCAGGAGAGGTGGTGTTCCGGGAAGGCGACGAGAGCGACACCTGTTACGTGGTCCGGGAGGGCCACGCCCGGGCGGTGCGCGAGCACCCCGACGGGCGGACGATCACGCTGGCCAACTTCGGCCCCGGTGACATCTTCGGCGAGCTGGCCATGTTCGACAACGAGCGCCGCTCCGCCACAGTGGAGACGCTCGAGAGCACCGAGGTCATCGCGATCCTCGGGTCCGACATGCGGCGGCTGCTCCGCCAGCATCCGGACATCGCGGTGAAGCTGATCGCGGCACTCGGCCGGCGCCTGCGAGTGACCAACGAACGCCTCGCTCGGCAGTCATTTCAGACCGTGCAGAGCCGGGTGGCCTCAGTCCTCTTTCAGCTCGTGGCCGATGCGCGGCTGGAGGGCGCCGGCGACGGTGACGTGCTGATCACCGCCACGCAGTCTGACCTCGCCCAGCTGGCCGGGTCCTCACGGGAGTCGGCCAGCCGCTTCCTGGCCGTGCTCGAGCGGGCCGGGATCATCACTCAGGGGCGGGGCAAGCTGGTCGTCCACGACGCGACGGCGCTGGAGCGCTACGTCTACTGATGCCCGGCCCGGCGATCGAAGAGTTCTCGGCCGGGGGCGTGGTGGTGCGTGATGGCGACGTCGTCGTGATCGTCCCCGTGCGCCGAGACGCCAACGGCCGCCGGGTGCTGGCGCTGCCCAAGGGCCATCCCGACGGCGATGAGACGCCTGAGGCGGCCGCGACCCGTGAGGTCCGGGAGGAGACCGGGGTCACCGCTGAGCTGCGTGAGAAGCTCGGTGAGACGCACTACGAGTACGAGCGCCGGGGTCGTCGGGTGGCGAAAACGGTGGCGTTCTACCTGTTCGATTACTGCTCTGGGGACCTGGCCGACCACGACCACGAGATCGAGGAGGCCAGGTGGATGCCCCTCGAGGAGGCCGCCCGCGCGCTCAGCTACGAGGGCGAGCGGGCAATTGTCTCGCGCGCGTTGTCGAGAATCGCTCGGGATCGGTAGGCTGGCGGCCGTGCGTGTCCTCAATTTCTACTCGTCGGTGTTCGCCGACCAGCTCCGTCGCGGCCGTAAGACCGCGACCATCCGCCTCGGCGACAAGTCACACAAGTACCGCAAGAACGACTGCGTGCTCGTCACCATCGGCTACCAGCACTCGCCGCGGGAGAAGATCTTCTACGCGGTGATCGACCAGGTCGAGGTCAAACGGGTCAAGGAGCTCTCGCCCCGGGAGATCGAGCACGACAACCCGGAGTTCCGCCGGGTCGACGAGATGGTCCACTTCCTGGAGCAGATCTACGGCCGGGAGGTCGCGCTGGACGACACCGTGACCGTCGTCCGGTTCTCGCAGATCATTGAGAACCCGCCGGAGATCCGTGACCGCATGCACGGTCTCGGGCCGGCGCAGAACTGACGCGCGCCCCGCGCCCGCCCTCGCTCGAGAGAAGCCGAACAAAGAACCAAACCCGTCCGCGCGCTCGGATCCTGGTGCGGAGTTCGTCCTCAGGCCGAACTAAGCACCCGAAGCGATGCGATGCCTCCGGATTGGTGCATTGTTCGGGGGCGCGTGGAGAGCGGCCGGCGACTCAAGGATTCGCCGCCTCACCGGGCTTCCGCGGCCCGCAAACGCATACACCCGCCGAAACTTTGGCACTCTTTACGAGAGAGTGCCAATCTGGCCTTGAATAGCGGATCTGGGGAGCTATAGTCTGAGTCGTTGGCACTCTGAGGGTACGAGTGCCAAACAACCCAAGCATCCCTTTCCACCCGGAGGTTTCATCAATATGAAGCTCAAGCCCCTTGGCGATCGTTTGATCGTGCGGGCAATCGAGGAAGAGGAGACCACTACGAGTGGGATCGTCCTCCCCGATACGGCCAAGGAAAAGCCCCAAAAGGGCAAGGTCCTCGCGGTCGGCGACGGCAAGCTCAGCGAGGAGACCGGCAAGCGGGTACCGCTCGACGTCTCTGAAGGCGACGAAGTGCTCTACAGCAAGTACGGCGGCACCGAGATCAAGGTGGATGGCGAGGAACTTCTCGTCCTCCGCGAGTCCGATGTGCTGGCCAAGGTCCAGTAAGACCCTTCCAGGAGAACCCAGAGAGATATGGCTCATAAAGAACTGAAGTACGAGGCGGAAGCCCGTAAGGCGCTGGAGTTGGGCGTCGACGCGGTCGCTAACGCCGTCAAGGTAACGCTCGGCCCCAAGGGCCGTTATGTCGTCCTCGACAAGAAGTTCGGCGCGCCGACGATCACCAACGATGGTGTGACGATCGCGCGTGAGATCGAGGTCGAGGATGTCTTCCAGAACCAGGGCGCGCAGCTCGTCCGCGAGGTCGCGACAGCCACCAACGACGTAGCCGGTGACGGCACGACGACGGCCACCGTTCTCGCACAGGCGATCGTCCGCCAGGGTCTGAAGAACGTCGCAGCGGGCGCAAACCCGCTGGGACTCAAGCGCGGCATTGAGCGCGCAGTCGAGCAGGTCGTCCAGAACATCGCCTCGCAGGCCAAGGAGATCTCCGGCAAGGAGCAGATCGCGCGTGTCGCGACCATCTCCGCCGGCGACGAGGAGATCGGCGACGTCATCGCTGACGCGATCGACAAGGTCGGCAAGGACGGCGTGGTCAACGTCGAGGAAGGCCAGACGTTCGGCATGGACCTCGAGTTCACCGAGGGCATGCAGTTCGACAAGGGCTACATCTCGCCCTACATGGTCACCGACCAGGAGCGGATGGAAGCGGTCCTCGAGGACCCCTACATCCTCATCGCCAACCAGAAGATCGGTTCCGTCCGTGACCTGCTGCCGGTCCTCGAGGCCGTCATTCAGTCCGGCCGGCCGCTGCTGATCATTGCCGAGGACGTCGAGGGCGAGGCTCTCGCGACCCTGGTCGTGAACAAGCTCCGCGGCACCTTCACCGGTGTGGCGGTCAAGGCGCCGGGCTTCGGCGATCGCCGTAAGCGCATGCTGGAGGACATTGCCGTCCTGACCGGCGGCGAAGTGATCACCGAGGAGATGGGTCTCAAGCTCGAGAACACTCAGCTCTCGCAGCTCGGCCGCGCTCGCCGCGTGGTCGTCGCCAAGGACACCACCACGATCGTGGACGGTGCCGGTGACGCAGACGCCATCAAGGGCCGCATCAACCAGATCAAGGCCGAGATCGAGAACACCGACTCGGACTTCGACCGCGAGAAGCTCCAGGAGCGTTTGGCCAAGCTCTCGGGCGGCGTCGCAGTGGTCAAGGTCGGCGCAGCCACCGAGACCGAGATGAAGGAAAAGAAGCACCGCGTCGAGGACGCGCTGCAGGCCACCCGCGCTGCCCTCGAGGAGGGCATCGTTCCGGGCGGCGGTGTCGCGCTGCTGGTCGCCCAGAAGGCGCTCCAGATCGACGTGATCGAAGAGGCGGACGAGCGGACGGGCGCGAGGATCGTGCACCGCGCGCTCGAGGAGCCGCTGCGTCAGATCTCCGAGAACGCCGGCCTTGAGGGCTCGGTTGTGGTCAACGAGGTCCGGAAGGCCAAGAAGGGTTACGGTCTCAATGCCGCTAACGGTGAGATCGTCGACCTGATCGCCGAGGGCATCATCGACCCGGCCATGGTCACTCGCTCGGCGCTGCAGAACGCAGCCTCGATCGCCAAGAACATCCTGACCACCGAGGCGATCGTCGCCGAGGTTCCGGATCAGGACAACGGCGGCGGTGGCGGCGGTGGCGGTATGCCCGATATGTCGGGGATGATGTAAGCCACAGCCACGGCTTAGTTGCGTCGCGAGGGCCCGGCACCAGCCGGGCCCTCGCTGTTTGTGGGGCGCCCCGCGGTGCCGGCTGGCTACGCTGCGGCTATGGCGCAGGACCCATACGCGACCCTCGGCCTCAGCCCGTCGGCCACCGATGCGCAGTTGCGCTCGGCCTACCGCCGATTGGTCCAGCTTCACCACCCCGACCACAACAACGGCTCGCCCGAGGCGGCACGCCGCTTCGAGGCGGTTCAGGAGGCCTACGCGCGCGTGCGGGAGATGCGCGGGGGCGCCGGCACGGGACCGCCTCGGACGCCACCGCGCTCAGAGGCCAGGACGCCGCCTCCCCGCGCGGCCCCGCGACCGGCCTCGGACCCCGGCCTCGACGCCCGGCTCGCCGACCTCGAGCGTGAGCTGCGCGAGGCCCAGCAGGCACGCCAGCGGGCCGAGCAGGCAGCACGAGATGCGGCGCGTGAAGCGGCGCGGGAAGCGGCGGCGGGCGCCCAGGAGCAGCGGCGTCCCGGCTCGGCGAGCGACGAGGAACTCGGCTACATCAACACCGATGACAGCTTCGCCAAGATTCTCTCCGACGTCCGCAAGGAGGTCTCAGAGCGTTTCTCGGACGTGCGCGGGAGCCCGGAGGCCAAGCGCGCCGCGGATCTGATCGATGAGCTTGGAGCGGTGCTGCGGGGCGAGCGGGGCGAGCGGGGCGAGCGCTCGGACACGTGAGCCGAGGCGGCGTCGGCTTGTCGCTCTAGTACTCGTCCCGGCGACGCCACCAAGCTCCGGTCTCGTTGCGCCCCTTGGGCGCCCGGTCGAGCCACTGGTACATGCCCCACAGGGCGTCCAGGCCACGCGCGTAGGTCGAGTAGGTGTGGTAGACGACGCCGTCCTCGAGTGCGAACGCGCTCATCCCGGGCTGCTCGCGCGTAAACCCGGCCGGGTCGGTGCCGGCCATGGCGGCGAACTTGGCCACGGTGCTCCCTTCGTCGACGTCCCTGAGCCAGGTGGTGTCCTTCGGGCCGAAGTTGTAGTCGACCGACCCGGAGCGCTGCTGCTCCTCGGTGAGCGAGGTGTGGAAGTCGAAGTTAAAGTCGCTGTCCAGCGACGAGGCCCAGGTGAAGCTCCAGCCCATCCGGCGCTTGTAGGCCCGCAGCGCGGAGATCGGCGCACGCGACACAGCGATCATCCCCACATCGTGGTGTTCCAGGTGGACGGCGGAACCGTTGAAGCCATCGGCAATCGCCGAGCATGACGGGCAGCCGCCGGTGAACTCCGGGCCGAACATGAAGTGGTAGACGAGCAGCTGCGAGCGGCCGCCGAACAGGTCGGCCAGTGACGCGTCGCCCGCGTCGGTCTCAAAGCGGTAGTCCTTCTCGACGGGCGTCCAGGGCAGCGCCTGGCGCTGGCGGGCGACGGCGTCGCTGCGCCGGGTCAGCTCCTTCTCGGCCTCGAGCAACTCGAGGCGGGCGGCGAGCGCTTGCTCGCGGGTCGCGATCGTATGGGTGGTCATAGGTTTCTCCTCGTGGATTAGGTTGTGGCGACGCCGAGGGCGATGAGCCCCAGGGCCAGCGGGACATCAAGGGCGGGATGCGGGGGGAGCAGCTTCTGCGTGAGGAGGACGACGGCGAGCGCGCACATCAGGGCGACGTTCATCACGTCCACCGCGACGAGCACGGCCATCAGCCCAATGCTCGAACCAAAGCAGTAGACCGCGAACCGTAGGCCCGAGCCGATGCGCTCGCGGCAGCGCCGGCGGCACGCGCGCTTGATCGGTGTGACCTCGTACACCCCTGCGCCGACGATCAGCGCACCGGCCACCAGCGCGCCCGGCGGCCTGTACAGGACGCAGATCGCCAGCGCGACGAGCGCCCAGGTGCCGAGGTAGGAGCCCGCGAACCGCGGTGCCGCGAGCGCGCCGTCGCCATCCCGAGCGCGTCGCACGATCGCCGGTACCGCGCTCGGGAGCATCATCGCCGCCATCATCGGCACCGACGCGATGAGGGTGCTGTGGCTGGGGCCCATCGCCATGCTGGTCATCGCGCCTGCCCCAGCGTGGCCGACGGGGTCAGCCGCACCTCCGGCAGCGTGTCGCCGGTCTCGAGCAGCGTCTTGAGATTGGCCAGGACGCGAGGCCAGCCCTGACTGATGAGCGAGCCGGTGACCCCGCCGGGCTCGAGGTCGTCGTGGACGACCGTCAGCTTGACCTGATCGCCGAGCGGCTCGATCTCGAACGTGACCCTCGACCGCGGCTCGGCAACGATGCTCTCGCGGGCGCCGTCGGTGAGGTCAAGCGTCGCAGCCCATTCGGGGGTGAGCGTGTGCCAGGTGTAGGAGAGCCGGCGGTAAGGCGCGGACTCGAGCACGACCTGCTCGGCGTCAGCGATCGTCAGGCCGCGCGTGTGCCAGGTCATGGGCGAGTCGGTCTTCCAGTCCGAATCGAAGGTGAGCGCCCAGTAGCGCTCGGTGAAGGCAGGCTCGGTCAGCGCCCGCCAGAGGCGCTCGGGGGTGGTCTGGATGTATGTCGTGTAGACGAACGACGGCTTGTCCACGGGGGTGTCCTCCAGTGCTCGCTTGAGATCGGCGAGCGCGTGCACGCGGTGCTGCTCGTAGTGCGTGATCCAGCGCTCGGCGATCTCGTTGATAGGAGCCGCGTTCAGGTAGTGATGCTTCTCCCGGCCGCGGCGGACGGTGGTGACGAGATTGGCCTCCTCCAGCACAGCGAGGTGCTTGCTCACCGACTGACGAGCCATGTCCAGGCCCGAGCAAAGCTCGCGCAGCGTCTGACCGTTGCGTTCGTTCAGGCTGTCGAGCAGTAGCCGCCGGCTAGGGTCGGCCAGCGCCCGGAAAGCCTCGTCTATGTGGGAATAGGCAGCCATCTGGCTGCCTATAATACGCAGCCGGCCGGCTGCCTGTCAAGGCGTCCGTTCTACGGACGCAACACCTGGAGCGAGACGGACGGAACGCTGCCTGCCCGTCGAAGGCGGCGTCCGTGCCCCTGCGCCAGCGACACGCGCGCGGCCGCTCGGGGTTCGGGGACACATGGGCGGCCGGCAGCGGCGCGCTCACGCGGGCGCGGCGGGCGACTGATATCCCGGATGTACTCGGACACGATGGCGTCGGCCACCAGCCGGGCTCGGCGATCGCGACTGACGAGTGTGGTGGGGTTCGTGGTGAGGCTGGACATCGGGACCTTTCGACGGCTAAGCGGAGCGTACCTCCGGAATTATACGGAGGATGGCTCCGCTTAGTCAACCATGGAGCAGAGCTGCTCCGGAAACCGGGTGCGGCTGCCGCCCCGGATCTGAGACGAGGGTTGGATGCTCCGCTGGTTCGTCGTGGCTGTTTTCGAGCTGGGGCGCGGTGGTGGCCATGAGATCGTCGTCTCTCAGTGTTCGGGTTGTGTCGTGCTTCGGTCTGTGACGCCGTGGGCGGGGAGGATCGTCTGAACGAGTCCGGTGACGACGTCGTAGACGTGTCCGGAGACAGCGATCCGCCCGGGGATCGCGCCCGCGGAGCGGAGGCGCTCGACGTCCCGTGTAACCGTGGCCGCCGGGTCGAGAACGGCGTCGTCGCGCAGGCCCGCCTCGTCGGCGCCGATTCGCTCCGCGTAGCGGCGGCGGAACGTGTCGTCGGCGAGCGCCCCGGCCCCGCACTGGGTGTGGTGGATCACGGCGACCTCGAAGAGCGGGCCCTCGGGCAGCACGCTCTCGGCGATCTGGCCGATGAACGCGACGCCGTTGATCACCTCGGGCGTGACCCGGCCACCGACGTTGCGGACGACCATGGCGTCGCTGAGGGCGAGGCCGAGGAAGTGCGCCGGGTCAACGCGAGGGTCGAGGCAGGTGACGACGAACAACCGAAGCCTGGGGAATACCACTGCGCCTTCGTGTCCGCCGGCAACAGCGAAGCCACGGTTGCGCGCGAGCGCGGAATCGATGTTGGCTGTCTTGGGCTCGTCGCGGAGTTGCTGGTTGCTCATGGCGCTCTTGTCTCCTGTCGCTTGGGGTCAGCTCGGTGCTGCGGCTGTGGCGGGTGAGCCAAGTGCTCTCGCCTCGCCTGTGTCACCGTCGCCGACGCTCGGGTGAGCTGGCAGCAGCGCCAGCGCGATCACGGCGCCGGCGGCAGCGACGCCGGCGGACACGTAGTTGGCGGTGTGGAACCCGTTGAAGAACGCGGAGCTGGCGGCGTTGTGAATGGCTCCCGCGAGTGCCGGATGGCCGGCGTGGGCCAGCTTGGCTGCCACGGTGAGCGCGGTGCCGACTGATACATGCGCGGTTCGCGCGACGGCAGCCGAAAGCCCACTGGGAAGCGCGCTCGTGAGCCGGCTGGCATACAGCGAGGCGAACACGCTGCCGACTACGGCGACGCCGAGGGTGCCGCCCAGCAGTCGCGTGGCATCGTTGACGGCCGACCCGACACCGGCCTTTGCCCGCGGCACGACGCCCATGATCGCCTCGGTTGCGGGGGCGCTGGTGAGGCCCATTCCTGTCCCCAGAACGACCATCTGAGCGGCGATGGTCCCGTATCCGGTGGTGACTGCTGCGGTCGTGACCCACAGGTAGAACGCGGCCATCAGGAACAGCCCGGAGGCGACGACCAGCTTGGTGCCGATTCGGACGGCAAGCCTGGCGCCGAGGATTGAGGAGATCGCGACGAATGAGGCGACCGGGAGCAGGCGTACGCCGGTTGAAAGCGGCCCATAGCCCTTCAGGAACTGGAAGTACTGGGTGACCAGGAAGATGAACCCGGAAAGCGAGAAGAACGAGATCGCGACCGAAACGCTCGCGGCGGTGAATCTGAGGTTGCCGAACAGACTGACGTCGAGCATCGGCTGCTCGATGCGCCGCTCCCAGGCGACAAACGTTACCGCCAACACTGCGCCCAAGGTGAAGCCGCCGAGCGTCCGCGCGCTTCCCCAGCCGTAGTTCGGCGCCTCGATGATCGTGTAGACGAGCACCCCGATTGTCGCGCTCGACAGCACGAATCCGGCCCGGTCGATGCGGGGCGCGTTCGGGTCACGCGAGGTCGGTACGTAGCGGGCACCCAGAACACCGGCGATCGCGGCGAGCGGCGCCATCGCGAAGAAGATGCTGCGCCAGTCAGAGAGCTCCAGTAGCCAGCCGCCGACGATCGGTCCCAGCGCGATCGCCACGCCCGTGATCGCGCCCCACAAGCCGATCGCCCGGGCACGCTCGCCCCGCTCGGTGAACACGTTCGTGAGCAGCGACAGCGTCGAGGGGAACACCATCGCCGCACCCACCCCCATCACCGAGCGCGCCGCAATCAGCGCGCCGGCACTGTCCATCAGCCCGCCGGCCAGACTCGCGAGACCAAAGAGGGCCAGGCCGGCGAGCAGCATGCCCTTGCGCCCGAAGCGGTCAGACAGGCTGCCCGCGGCGAGCACCGATCCTGCGAACAGCAAATTGAAAGCGTCCACAACCCACTGCAGCTGCGAGTTGGATGCGTGGAGCTCGCGCACCAGCGTCGGCAGCGCGACGTTGACGATCGTCGTGTCGAGATTGATGAGAAACGCCGCCAAGAGCAGCGAGGCCAGGATCAGGGGCTTGCTGCGTTGCATGGCTCCTCCTGCGGGCCGGGGGCTAACTTGCGTGACGCAAGGGCAATCTACGTACACGGCTGTCTTTTGTCAAGCAACCCAGCTACGATCAAGTCGTGCTTCAGCGCGACTATCCAGGCCAGGTCTGCTCGATCGCCCGATCGCTCGAAATAGTGGGCGAGCGCTGGACGCTGCTGATCCTGCGCGACGCCGTCCTTGGCCTAAGCCGGTTCGAGGAATTCCAGGAGAAACTCGGGATAGCTTCCAACGTTCTGAGCAACCGGCTCAAGCTGCTCTGCGACGAACAGGTTCTCGAGCGGGTTCCCGACCCGGACCGTCCCGGCCGCCCCAAGTACGTGCTCACGGACAAGGGACGCGAAATCGCTCCCGTCCTGATCGTGCTGATGAAGTGGGGCGACCGGCACTACCCGACACCGAACGGACCCCCCCGACTCACCCTCCACAGCGGCTGCGGCGGCAACATCGGCACAGATTTCCGCTGCGACCGCTGCGGCGAACCGGTCGGCCGCGGCAAGATCGAGTTCGCATCGGGGCCGGGTGCTCCACACGGCGAACGTACTGAACGCTGAGCTCAGGCGGCAGGGGCGGCGTCGGTGAATCCGTACACGTTGCGGATTCGGCCGTCCTCGGTGACGATCACATCGAAGCCGACGTAGGTGTCGGGCCGCGTGGCGGTTCCGGCGTGCCACTGGAACCTGGCCTGGTCGTGGTGGGCGTCAACTGGGCCGCCGAGCGTGAACGTGAACCCGGGGAAGCGCCCCTGGGTCTGCTCGATGAAGCCGCCGATCTGCTCGGTGCCTTGGAGATCGACGTGCGGGTCGGTGTAGGTGCAGTCGCTCGTGTAGAGCGCCTTGAGTAGTTCTCGACGCCGTTCGGGGTCGGTCTCGTTGAACGCTTCGAGATAGCGGCTGACGAGTTCGGTCGTGGCCTGCATCGGTGTCCTCCTGTCGGTTGATGACAGCGAAGAGCGTCGGGGATCAGCCGCGAGCTGTCGATTACCTGCGGCGTAACTGTGGGGGGGTACTAGCCGATGGTGGCCAGCGCGACCGGGACGATCCGGTCCGCGCCCGCCTTGCGCAGCTGGCCGCCGACCATGGCGAGCGTCCACCCGGAGTGGCGGCGGTCGTCGAGGAGCAGTCCGGTGCCGGGGGGCGGCCGGCCCGTGACGCTGAACGCGCCGCGCACGTTGGCGACCTGCTGGACCGCGTTGGACATTTCGCGCTGCGGCGGCCGCGCTTCGCGGCGGGCGACGAGCTCGAGGCATGGGATGCCGAGCGCTTCGGACACGCCGCGGGCAAGCGCGGCGAGGGCCTCGCTCTGCGTGCTGGACGGCACGTGGGTGAGCCAAGCCGGCACGCACGGCACCGCGAGCTCGGCCAGCGCGTCAACCAGCTCGCGGTCGAAGCGCCCGGCGCCGAGGGACCGCTCGATGGCCGGCCACCAGCCGCCGTCGCCGAAGCGCGCGAGCGCGAGCCCGGGTTCCGTGCGTACCGCGTCGGGGATCTTGCGCATCGCGCCGCTGTCCGGGTCCGGGGCCATCTTCTTGACCTCGATCGGGACCGGCCGTGAGCGTAGATGGCGCCAGGCCTGCTCGACGAGCGCGGGTGCCGGGGGCCTCGCAAACCGCGGGGCAGTGCACACCGAGCAGCGACCGCAGTCGCGGGCGTCGGGATCGTCGAGCTCCTCCTGAAGGGCTCGCATCAGGCAGCGCCCGTCGGCGCCGAAGGCGGCCATGGCCCGCTGCTCGGCCCGGCGCAGCTGCGGTCACCGCCTCGTAGCGCTCGGCGTCATAGGTCCACGTCGACCCGGTGATGCGCTGCCAGCGTGTGCCGTCTCGGCGCACGGCCCCCTCAACATCGAGGATCTTCAGCATGGCGTCGATCCGGCCCATGCCGAGGTTGACCACGGCCATGAGCTCGCGCGTCGTGCGCCCAGCCTCCTGTGCGCGCTCGAGTTCCTCGAGTACCGCCATCGTCCGATCACGGGACGGGAACGCCTGCTCGATGAAGAAGTCCTGGATGCGGCGGTCCTCCTCGCCGCGCAGGAGGACGATGTCGGCGTGGTCGACGGCCCGGCCGGCCCGACCGACCTGCTGGTAGTAGGCGATCACGGAGCCTGGAGCCTGGTAGTGCACGACAAAGCGTTAGATCTGGCTTGTCGTACCCCATCCCGAGCGCGCTCGTGGCGACGACCGCCTTGACGTCGTTGTGGTGCAGCCGCTCCTCGGTAGCCACGCGCTCATCACTGTCCTGCTCCCCCGTGTAGCTGACCGCGGATACGCCGTGGGCGGTGAGGAACGCCGCCACCTGGTCGGCGTCGCGCTTGGTCAGGGTGTAGACGATGCCCGAACCCGGCAGATCGGAGAGATGCTCGACGAGCCAGGCCAGCCGCTCCGCGGCGCGGGGAAGGTTGACCACCTCCAGCCGGAGGCTCGGCCGGGCGAGGGGTCCGCGGTAGGTCCGCATCGGATGCGTGTTACCAGCCAGCTGCTCGACGATGTCATCGACCACGCGGTCGTTTGCGGTGGCGGTGGTGGCGAGCACGGCAGCGTCGGGAGCGAGCGCGCCCACCGCGTCCCTGACGCGCCGGTAGTCGGGACGGAAGTCGTGGCCCCAGTCCGAGATGCAGTGGGCCTCGTCAATGACCAGAAGACCGGTCGCCTGCGCGAACAGGGGCAGCATCTGCTCACGGAAGACAGGGTTGTTCAGCCGCTCGGGGCTAATCAGCAGAAGATCGAGGGCGTTCGCCGCGAGCTCGCGCCGGACGAGCTCCCACTCGTCGCGGTTGGTCGAGTTAACCGTGTGGGCTCTCAGCCCGAGCCGCTGCGCGGCGGCGATCTGATTGCGCATCAGCGCGAGGAGCGGGCTGATGATCAGCGTCGGGCCTGACCCCGCCTCGCGCAACAGGGCACCGGCGACGAAGTACACGGCCGACTTGCCCCACCCCGTGCGCTGGACGCAGAGGACGCGGGCGCGATCGACCACCACGTCATGGATCGCCTCGAGCTGGTCGGGGCGAAACTCGGCTGCCGGGTTGCGCGTCAGGGTCCGCAGACGCTCACGGGCGGCGGCGGCGGTGACTGGTCAACTGGTCGAACTGATCACATGGCCATGGTCGCATGCCGGCCGGGGGCCCCTCTGCGACGGGCACTCGCAGCGCGGGCGCGCTCAGCTGGTGTAGCCAGGAGAAAGCCGAGGTGAGACCGGCGTCTGAAGCTGGGCGTACACCTCCTGGGTGCGCCGCGCCACCTCCACCCAGTCAAAGCCGAGCACGTGCTCGCGGGCCTCGGCGACCAACTGGGCGCGGGCCTCGTCGTCGGTCAAGATCTGCTCAAGCACTCCCTCGAGCGCAGCGGAGTCCCGGGAGGGGAAGCGCAACCCGACGGTGCCGTCGCCCGGTACGACCTCGCGCAACCCGCCGGTGTCGGCCACGACACACAGGCAACCGGAGGCCATCGCCTCGAGCGCGACCAGACCGAAGGGCTCATAGATCGAAGGGACGATGCACAAATCCGCGACGCGGTAGAGGGCGTGCAGCATGTCATCGCCCACCCAGCCGAGAAACGTCCCGTGACGGGTCAGACCGAGCCGGCGGGCCTGGCGCTTGAGCTCCGCCTCGGCGGTGCCGGTCCCGGCGACCACGAACCGCACGTCACCAAGGCGGCTGATCAGCGGCGCGAGCGCGTCGAGGGCGAGATGGAAGCCCTTCTCGTAGACCAGCCGCCCGACGAGCAGCACGAGGCGGTCCGAGGGTGCGGCGTAGCGGGCGCGAAGTCCGGCCAGGTCGCTGAGCACCGGCTCGAGGTCACGGGGGTCGAGCCCATTGGGGATCACAGTGGCCGCGCGCAGCGGCACGCCGAACACGCGGGCTACGTGACTGCGCATGTATCGCGAGCAGGTGATGATCCCGTCCGCCTCCCGCACCATGTGGCGCTCGGCGGCATGGATGTGGGACTGGGGGTGCTTTTGCACCCAGCCCTGATGGCGGCCGTATTCGGTGGCGTGGACCGTGACCAGCCACGGCCGGGAGATCTGGCGAGCCAGGGACTCCGCGGCGCCGGCGACGAGCCAGTCGTGCGAATGGACGAGATCGAACTCGTGCCGCTCACACAGCTCGAGGCCGAGCTCCAGCATGTCCGCGTTCATCGCCTCGACCCAGCGCACGAATGCGTCGATGTCCTTGGGGAACTGAGGCTCCCGGACACGGTGGACGATCACTCCGTGGCGCTCGTCCTGACGGGGCAGCCGGCCGCCGCCGCGGGTCAGCACGTGCACCTCGACCCCGCCGCGCACCAGGTGCTCGGACAGCTTGCGCACGTGGCGACCCAGCCCACCCTCGATCACAGGCGGGTATTCCCAGGAGATCAGTAGAACGCGCATCGGGCGCCGGGGACGCTACCGAACACCTGCGAACTGCACTCCGCCGACCTCGAACGGATGAACGGGGCTCAGCCCCGCCAGCCGGACCTCAACTAGGCCCCGCTCGCCAGGATCGCGGTCAAAGGTAATCCCCGGCAGCCCGCCGAGCACGGTCTCCCAGCGGCCCCGGGCCGCCGCGGCGTCCGCTACCGCCACGGTGACTCCGGCCACGCCCAGGCCGACGCCGGCGCCGCGCTGCGCCCAATCCGGGCCGCCCCAGCGCCACGACTCGCCGGGCACCGGTGTGCTCATGGACACGATCGCACCGCGCATGTCCGCCGGATGGAGATGGACCTCAGCCATGTCGTCGACCTCGACCTCAAACACCTCGCGGACCCCGGCGGCGGATGCTCGCCGCCGGGCGGCGGGAAGATCGAAAACCTGGACCATGATCATGTAGCCGCAGTCACCGCCGCGGCGCTCGAGCAGACGCCCTGCGGAGGTCGAGGGCCCGGGTTGCAGGGGCGAGACGACCTCCAGAAACGTGTCGCCCAGGGCGAACACGGCGTTGCGCAGGCCGAACGCCGCCACGGCCGGGTCGGTGAACGGCTCCCCCAGCCGAGTGCCCAACCCGTCACGCAGTCTCGCCACCGCGCCATCCAGATCCCCGGCGGCGAGCACGATCTGGCGTACCCGCGGGAGCCCCGCCATCCCCTTAGAGGCGCTCGTAGACGCCGAAACCACGCGGCCCGAGCACCCGGCCGAGCGGCTCGCGGCCGCTGAACGAGTGCTCCTCGCCGCGCAGCACGTTGCGCCAGCGCCCGGTAGGCGTCTCCAGCGTGTCGCCTTCGCCGGCATCGGGACGGACCGCTACCGCGACCATCACGTCGTCGCCGCGCAGGAACGCGCAGGTCCGCCCGCCCGCATCCAACGGCTGATACGCGCCGCCGGAAAAGGCCTTCGGACGACGACCGCGCAGGCCGAGCAGCCGCAGGGTCAGGAACAGCTTGCGCGTGCCGGCATCGGGCGGCGAACCACCCATCAGCCGGCGGAGCATGGCCTGGTGCCAGGACCAGTCGACGGGGCGACGGTTGTCGGGGTCGACGAGCGCCCGGAACGGCAGCTCGTCGCCCTGGTAGATGTCGGGGACGCCGGGACAGGTCAGCTTCAGCACCACCTGGCCGAGCGCCGGGCGCGCCCCGGCAGTGGCCACCCGGGCGGCGAACTGCTCGAAGTCCGAACGGAATACGCCGTGCCGGTAGAGCTCGCGGCAGAAGCGCTTGACCGCGTCCTCCCACTCGGTGTTCTGCTCGACCCAGTTGGTGTTGCGCTTGGCTTCCCGGAGCGCCTTCTCGATGTACTCCTCGACGCGCTCGATCTCGATCGGCCACGCTCCGACCAGGGTCTGGAAGATGAACAGCCGCTCGACGTCATCCGGCGCTCCGTCCGTCCGTAGCTCGTCGGTGAGCGAGAGCCAGCGCTCGACAGCCGCCGACCACTCCGTGGCCATCGTCGAGAGCACGCCGATCCGCGCCCGCACGTCGGCGGAGCGCTTGGCGTCGTGGGTCTGGGTGGTCAACAGGTTCAGCGGGAACCGCGAGGCTCGCTCGAGGTTGGCCTCGTGGAACTGCTCCACGCTGATCCCGAAGCGGCTCGGATCACCGCCGACGTCGTTCAGGGCGAGCAGCCGCGCGTAGCGGTAGAAGGCGGTGTCCTCCACCCCCTTGGCCATGATCGCCGGCGTGGTCTGCTGAAACCGCGTCACAAAACCGGCCGGCACCTCGCGCTCGAGCAGCAGCATCTCCCGGATCTCATCCGGCATCGAAGACTCCGCGAGCGCGCGCCGATCCTCCTGGTCGACGGCTCCGGCAATCGGATCCACGTAGGTCCGGTAGACGGGCAGCGAGGAAACCGCGCGCGTCAGCCCTTCAAGGTCTCCCGCGGCCGCCGAAGCCCCCCGCAGCTCGCGTGCCAGCCGCTCGACCTCGGGCTTGAACGTACCACCGGCCTGCTCGACCTTGGCCTCCAGCGCCACCTCGCCGAACGGTCGCCGATCACCGGAAACCCGCTCCCACAGCGCGGTCAGCGGCGCCTCGCCGGCGGGATCCACGAACAGCGCGCAGACGTCGTTGAGGAACTCGTAGCCGACCGTGCCCGAGACCGCCCAGTCACGCAGATGCTCGGGCGGGTGGGCCGAAAGGATCTTCTCGACCCAGACGCGCTCGGCCCCGCCGTCACGCAGCCGCTCGAGGTAGCCCGCCGGGTCCGCGAGGCCGTCGGGATGGTCGACGCGCAGCCCGTCGACGAGGCCCTCGCGCACCAGGCGCAAGACCAACTCGTGCGTCGCCGCAAACACCTCGGGATCCTCCTGACGCACCCCGGCCAGCTCGGTGATGTCGAAGAAGCGCCGGTGCAGGCCGGTCTCGGGATCGATGTCGAAGAACTTCTCGCGCAGCGCGGGTTCGGCCCAGTAGCGGTTGCGCTCGTCAGCGGCCATGTGGTTGGGGACGACGTCGAGGATGATCCCCAACCCCGCCGCTCGGGCATCGGCGGCCAGAGCGCGGAACCCGGCTTCGCCCCCGAGCTCCTCCGACAGGCGGCCGGGGTCGATCACGTCGTAGCCGTGAGTCGAGCCGGGACGAGCCTGAAAGGACGGGGAGAGGTAGAGGTGCGACACGCCCAGGTCCCGGAGATACGGGACCAGTCCCCGCGCGTGCGCGAAGCCGAAGTCAGGAGTCAGCTGCAGGCGGTAGGTAGCCCGCAGGTCTGAGGCGGGCTCGGTCATGCCACCCGCTTCAACATGACGATCGAGTGCGAAATCACCGGAACCTCGGTGCGGGCGCCGTAGCGGATGCTGCCGGGCTCGGCGTCCGGGTCGGCGGTCGAGAGCTCCAGCGCCCATTGCGCCCCGAAGCGGCGCCGGGGGAGGGTGAACGAGCGATCCTCGTGGTGGGCGTTGAACAGCACCACGAACGAGTCGTCCTCGATGTCCTGCCCCTGCGGACCCGCCATCGGGATCTCCTTGCCGTTGAGGAACATTCCCAGCACGTGCTCGCCGCCCTGCCAGTCCTTGCGCGTCATCTTCAGCCCGTCGGCGCGGAACCACCACACGTCGGGGAGTCCGGAGCCCTTCAGCTCCTGTCCGCGCAGGAAGCTCTCGCGGCGCAGCACGGGATGTTCGTGGCGCAACCTGATCAGCCGCCGGGTGAAGTCCCGTAGCCGGGTCTTCTCCGGGGTCTCGGTCCAGTCGTACCAGGAGAGCTTGTTGTCCTGGCACCAGCCGTTGTTGTTGCCGCACTGGGTACGGTCCATCTCGTCGCCGCCGAGCAGCATCGGCGTGCCCTGGGAGACGAACAGCGTGGTGAGGAAGTTCCGCTGCTGGCGCCTGCGCAGCGCCAACACCTCGGGATCATCGGTCTCGCCCTCGACCCCGCAGTTCCACGAGCGGTTGTCGTCGGTTCCATCCTGGTTGTTCTCCAGGTTGGCCTCGTTGTGCTTCTCGTTGTAGGAGACGAGGTCGTGCAGGGTGAAGCCGTCGTGGGCGGTGATGAAGTTGATCGAGGCAAACGGCTCACGCCCATCGGATTCGTACAGGTCCGCCGAGCCGGACAGGCGCTGAGCGAACTCCCCGCAATTGGTGAAGCCTCGCCAGTAGTCGCGCATCTCGTCGCGGTAGACACCGTTCCACTCCGACCAGAGCACGGGGAAGTTCCCCACCTGGTAGCCCCCGGGTCCGACGTCCCACGGCTCGGCGATCAGCTTGACCTGGGAGAGCACCGGGTCCTGATGGATCACGTCGAAGAACGCCGACAGGCGATCGACATCGAAGAACTCGCGCGCCAGCGCAGAGGCCAGATCGAAGCGGAAGCCGTCGACATGGCAATCGATGACCCAGTAACGCAGCGAGTCCATGATCAGCCGCAGCACGCTCGGGTGCACGGGGTTGAGTGAATTGCCGGTGCCGGTGAAGTCCATGTAGTGGTGCGGATCGTCGGGCACCAGCCGGTAGTACGACGCGTTGTCGGCCCCCTTGAACGAGAGCATCGGACCCAGGTGGTTGCCCTCGGCGGTGTGGTTGTAGACGACGTCGAGGATCACCTCGATGCCGGCCTTGTGCAACGCCTTGACCATCCCCTTGAACTCGCGCACCTGCTCGCCGCGCCGGCCGGTGGCGGCGTACTCGGAGTGCGGCGCCAGGTAGCCGATGGTCGAGTACCCCCAGTAGTTGCGCAGCCCACGCTCGGCCAGGAAGGACTCGTCGGAGATGTGGTGCACGGGCAGCAGCTCGACCGCGGTGACGCCTAGGTTGACGAGGTAGTCGACGGCCGGCTCGGAGGCCAGTCCGGCGTAGGTTCCGCGCAGATCCTCGCGGATGTCAGGGTGGGTCATGGTGAAGCCCTTGACGTGGGTCTCGTAGATCACGGTGTCGGCGAACGGCACCCGCGGCGGGCGGTCACCGTCCCACTCGAACGCGTCGTCGATCACCACCGACTTCGGCATCGCGGCGGCGTCGTCCTCGTCGTCCATCTCGAGGTCCGCTTCGTCGTCGGCGTCGCCGCTGGGGACGTAGGGCAGAATGTTGGCGTCGTGGGCCCAGTCGACCCCGCCCTCGATCGACTTGGCGTAGGGATCGATCAGCAGCTTGGCCGGGTTGAAGCGATGGCCTTCGTGCGGTTCGTAGGGGCCGTATACGCGGAACCCGTATCGCTGTCCGGGGCCGACGTCCGGGATGTAGCAGTGGTGGTTCAGTGCCCGGCGGCCGGGCATCTCCACCCGGGTCTCCGTCCCGTCCTCATCGAACAGGCACAGTTCAACCCGCTCCGCGTGCTCGGAGAAGATCGAGAAGTTCGTCCCGCCTCCGTTCCAGGTCGCTCCCAACGGGAACGGGCGTCCAGGCCAGACCTCCATCAACGGATCAGCGCTCCTGACAGTGCGGGCAGTTCGACTTGTCCGTCGGCGAGCACCGCATCGCCGCCGGCGCTCAGTACCAATTCGGTCCCGTTACACGGAACCCGAGATCGTTCAGAGGAGAAATTGCACACGAGCTGATGCTCGCCACGGCGCAGCCGCAGCCAGCGGGCATCGTCGTCGAATTCAATCTCCTCCGCCTCGCCCCCCGGGTCCAGCGAGCGGCGGATTCGCACCAGCTCGGCGTAGAGCCGCGACAGCGCCGGATCGCGCTCACGGGTCAGCCTGGAGTCCAGGAACGTCTGCTCGGACTGAGGGTCGGGGATCTCCTCGCCAAACGACGCGAAGGCGGCGAACTCGGATCGGCGCCCCTCGCGGGTGGCCACCGCGATCTCCTCATCGATGTGGTCCGAGAAGAACTGAAACGGCGCGTTCTCTCCATATTCCTCGCCCATGAAGAGCATCGGCGTGAATGGAGCCAGCAGCGTGCAGAACGCCGCCAGCGGCCTCGCCGGCGCTGGCATCCGGTCACCGAAGGCACGGTTGCCAACCTGGTCGTGGTCCTGGGAGAAGACGACGAAGCGCTCCGGCGGCACGTCGTCGGCCGGAGCGCCGAAGCGCCGGCGGCGGAAGCTCGAGTAGACGCCATCGTGCACGTGCGGGCGGTGGAACGCCTTGGCCAGATCGGCCACGCGGCCGAACTCGGCGTAATAACCGTCGCGCTCGCCGGTGAGCAGCGTACGCAGCGAGTGATGAAAGTCATCGGCCCAGGCGGCGTCGCATTCATAGCCGCCGCGCTCCCGGGGGCGCATGACCTTCGGATCGTTCAGCCCGCTCTCGGCGATCACCAGCGCGCGAGGGCTGACCGCGTGCACACGGCGCGCCACCGCCTCGACGATGTGCTCGGCGCTCGAGTCGAAGATGGCGTGGATGGCGTCCAGGCGCAGCCCGTCGATGCCGAAGTCACGGACCCAGCCCTCGGCGCTCTGGAGCACCCACTCGCGGACCGGGTCGCAGTCGGCGTCGTCGAAGTTGATCGCGCGGCCCCACGGAGTCTCGTACTTGTCGGTGAAGTACGGGCCGAAGGCCTCCAGCGCCGGCGTGCCGGAGGCTCCGACGTGGTTATAGACGACGTCGAGGATCACGGCCAGCCCGGCCGCGTGGGCCGCCTGCACCAGACGGAGCAGTCCCTCGGGCCCGCCGTAGGAGGACTGGGCCGCGGACAGGTAGACCCCGTCGTAGCCCCAGCCACGGCGACCGGGAAACTCGGCCACCGGCATGATCTCGATCGCGCCCACGCCGAGGGAGGCCAGCTCCGCCAGGTAGGGGATCGCGCCGTCGAAGGTGCCCGCGGGGCTGAACGTGCCCACATGCAGCTCGTAGATCACCAGCTCCGTTAGCGCGGGGGTCTCGAAGCCCGCGGGCGGGCGGGCGCCGGAGACGATCCGCGAGGGCCCGCGCAACCCGTCGGGCTGCCAGCGCGAACAGGGATCAGGAAAGCGCTCCCCGTCGACGGCGAACCAGTAGTCCTGGCCCGGCGCGGCCGCAGCCGCGCCTTCGTAGATCCCGAAGCCGGCATCCTCGAGCTGCACTTCGGAACCATCGAGCAGCAGCGACAGGGCATGGGCGCGTGGGGCCCACACCCGAAAGTCGGTCTGTCCGTCGGAACGTGGGTGCGCCCCCAGGGGCCGCTCCCACGGATATGGGGCGCTCACTCGGGCACTAGCCAGACGGAAGCGAGCGGCGGCAAGGTGATCTCCGCGGACACGGGTTGCCCGTGCCACGGGATCGGCTCGGCCTCGACGGCACCGAGGTTCCCCATGTCGCTGCCGCCGTAGAACGTAGAGTCGGTGTTCAGTGCCTCGTGCCAGCGTCCTGAGCGCGGGAGCCCGAGGCGGTATCCGGGTCGGGGCGTGGGGGACAGATTCGCCACGAACACGACCACCCGCTCCCCGTTGCGGGACTGGCGGGCAAAGGCAACCACGTTGCGGTCGGCGTCATTGGGCTCGATCCACCAGAACCCGGACGGATCGGCATCGACCTCCCACAGCGCGGGTTCGTCGCGGTAGAGCCGGTTGAGATCGCGGACCAGCGACTGGATGCCGGCGTGCCCAGGCTCCTCGAGCAGGTGCCAGTCCAGCGAGCGCTCGTGGCTCCACTCCTGCTCCTGGGCGATCTCGCCGCCCATGAACAGCAGCTTCTTGCCCGGATGGGCCCACATGTACGCGTACAGGCAGCGGAGGTTGGCCAGCTTCTGCCAAGCGTCGCCGGGCATCTTGTTGAGCAGCGAGCCCTTGCCGTGCACCACCTCGTCGTGGGACAGAGGCAGGATGAAGTTCTCGCTGAACGCATACATCAGGCTGAACGTGAGCTCGTGGTGGTGATAGCGGCGGTAGATCGGGTCCTGCTGGAAGTAGGCCAGGGTGTCGTGCATCCACCCCATGTTCCACTTGAAGCCGAAGCCGAGGCCGCCCAGGTAGGTCGGGCGGGAAACGCCCGGCCAAGCGGTCGACTCCTCGGCCGAGGAGACGATTCCGGGCTCACGGCCGTACAGCACCTCGTTGAGCTCCTTCAGGAACGCCACCGCGTCGAGGTCCTCGCGCCCGCCGAACTGGTTGGGGATCCACTCACCCTCGCGGCGCGAGTAGTCCAGGTAGAGCATCGAGGCCACAGCGTCCACCCGGATGCCGTCGATGTGGTACTCGCGCAGCCAGAAGAGGGCACTGGCGATTAGGAAATTCCGCACCTCGTGGCGACCGAAGTTGAACACCAGCGTGCCCCAGTCCGGGTGCGCGCCGCGCCGCGGATCAGCGTGCTCGTAGAGCGCGGTGCCGTCGAACCGGGCGAGCGCGAAGTCATCGCGCGGGAAGTGGGCGGGGACCCAGTCGAGGATCACGCCGACGCCGTTGCTGTGCAGGCGGTCGACGAACTCACGCAGATCGTCGGGGGAGCCGTGGCGAGGAGTGGGGGCGAAGTAGCCTGTCACCTGGTAGCCCCAGGAGCCACTGAACGGGTGGGCCATCACCGGGAGCAGCTCGATGTGGGTGAACCCCATGTCCTTGGCGTAGTCGGCCAGCTCATCGGCCAGCTCGAGGTAGGAGAGCGGACGGTTGCCCTCCAGGGTGTTCAGCCGCCAGGAGCCGAGGTGCACCTCGTAGATCGACATCGGCGCGGCCAGCGGCTGCTCCTGCGCGCGCTCGGCCAGCCACGCCTCGTCCTTCCAGCTGTGGGTCGACGCAGCGACGACCGAAGCGGTCAGCGGCGGATGCTCGGTCTCCTGGGCGTACGGATCGGCCTTGAGCTTCAGCTCGCCGTCGGCGCCGAGGATCTCGTACTTGTATCGAGTGCCGGGGCCCACTTCGGGCAGGAACAGCTCCCAGATGCCGGCGGACCCGAGGACGCGCATCGCGTTCAGTCGCCCGTCCCAGGAGTTGAAGTCGCCCACCACGCTCACCGCGCGAGCCGCCGGAGCCCAGACCGCGAAGGCGGTACCGGGAACGCCCTGGTGCTCGCGCACGTGCGCACCGAGCTTCTTGTAGATCTCCTGGTGGCGTCCCTCGCCGAACAGATGCAGGTCCACCTCGCCGATCGTCGGCGTGAAGGCGTACGGATCCTCGATGGTGAACGTGCCGGCGGACCCGTAGTCCGCCTCCAGCCGGTAGTGCGGCGGCTCGGCCGAGGCGGTCTCGATCACGCCTTCGAACACACCCCCGGGGTGGATCTGCTCGAGCTCGACGGTGGTTCCATCGTCGAGGATCGCGGTGACCGCACAGGCCGCGGGCCGCAGCGCGCGCACGACAAAGCCGCCGTCCACAGGGTGGATGCCTAGGGTGGCGTGGGGATTTGGATGCTCACGCCGTACCAGCGCATCGAGCTCTTGGGTCGCCACGGTCATTCGGATTCCAGGAGGCGTCTGATGCCGGCCACGGGGATCTGTACCCAATCCGGCCGGTTGTCAAGCTCGTACTTGAGCTCGTAGATCGCTTTCTCGAGCTCGAACACCGAGAGCAGATTCTTGATCGCCGGCTCACCCGCGGGGAGCAGCGTGGGGTCGACCGTGGACAGGTAGTGGCTCAGGAACCGGTCCCGTGCCCGCTGCTCGAAGTCGTCGGGCGCTTGCTGGCCGCGCTGGATCTTGACCGCCGATGCGACATAGGCGAACGAACGCAACATGCTGGCGACGTCCCGCAGCGGCGAGCGCTTCCCCCGCCGCTCGTAGATCGGGCGCGCGGGCTCGCCCTCGAAGTCGATGATCACCCAGCCGTTCGGCGTGTACAGGGTCTGGCCGAGGTGGTAGTCGCCGTGGGTGCGGATCACCCGCCCACCGACGCCGAGCTGTGATCGGGACGCGAGCCGCTCGCGGACGTCCTGTCCGCGGCCGGCGATCGGCGCCAGCGCCTCACTGTCGGGCATGCGCAGAAACAGCCGCTCGATGTCCTCGTCGACGGTGGCGGTCAGCAGCGACAGCGCCTCCTGACTGGGCTCCTCGGGAGCGAACGCGGGGTCGCTGGCGTCGGAGGCCAGCACCGTGTGCATGTGCGCCGTCACCTCGCCGAGGCTCCCGAGCTGCTCCAGGAACCATTCGGTATCGGTGGTGATCTTGTCCAGCGCCAGCTCCCAGCCGCCGATCGCCTCGGGGAAGAACTGCTGAGCCACGCCCAGGGTGGCGGCCAGCGCCGCGCCGTCGTACTCGTACCAGCCGTGCAGCGGAGCAATGTTGGGAAACTGCCGGGCGCTCAGGAAACGCACCATCTCGAGCTCCGGGTTGATTCCGGGCTCCAGCTTGCGAAACAGCTTCAACACCAGGCGCTCGTCGAAGACCAGGGACGAGTTGGATTGCTCGACGCCCATCGGCCGGACCGGGGCGTCATCGGGCACGGGCGCGGACCCATCGACCCGGTAGAAGCCGAAGCGCCCCTCGGCGGTGTCGATCTCATCGCCGGCGTCGATCCTCAGCATCAGCTCGAGCAGCTGGGAAGGATCCGCGAGCGCGTCGTAGGCGGTCCAGCCGTCGGTGTGGGCCACCGCGTCTGCGCCGGGCGAGGGCTCAGCACCGGTGGTGAGCAGCAGCGGCAGCTGGTAGAGCTCATGTGTGCCGGTGGCGAAGCGGGTCTGGACCAGCCCCAGGAACAGCGTCGGATGCTCGCGCAGGGTTACGCCTTCGACGATCTCGATGCCCGCCACCGAGCGGGACTTTGAGGCGTACCAGCGCTGCTGCTGGATCCACTCGCGCAGGCTCTCCTCATCCATGCACTCGCGGATCTCCCCGGAGGGGATCTGGACCGGGTCACTCATCGGTCTCGGCTTCCGCCTCCACCAGCTCGAACCAGTAGAAGCCCCGGGGGGCCAGCGTCAGCAGATACGGCCATTCGCCGATCCGGGGAAAGCGTGAGCGACCGAACAGCTCGACCGGGTAACGCCCTTCGAAGGCACTGAGGTCCAGCTCCACGGCCTGCGCCGTGCGGGCGAGGTTGTGCACGCACAGCACGAGATCATCCTCGAAACGGCGGATATGGGCGAAGATGCGTGGGTTGGAGGGCTCGATCGGCTCGTAGGTTCCGAACCCGAAGACGGGGTGTTCCTTGCGCAGGGCGATGAACCGGTGCACCCAGCGCAGCAGCGAGGTAGCGGTCCGTAGCTGCGCCTCGACGTTGACCGCCTGGAAGCCGTACACCGGGTCCATCAGCGGCGGGGCGTAGAGCTGGGCGAAGTCCGCGCGCGAGAAACCACCGTTGCGGTCCACCGTCCATTGCATCGGCGTGCGCACCCCGTCGCGGTCGCCGAGGAAGATGTTGTCCCCCATGGCGATCTCATCGCCGTAGTAGAGAACGGGTGAGCCGGGCAGCGAGAACATGATCGCGGTCATCAGCTCGATGTCGTCGCGCCCGTTGTCCAGCAGCGGCGCCAGGCGTCGGCGGATCCCCAGATTGATCTTCATCCGCGGGTCCTTGGCGTACTCGGAGTACATGTAGTCGCGTTCCTCGTCGGTGACCATCTCGAGGGTGAGCTCGTCGTGGTTGCGCAGGAACAGGCCCCACTGGCAGGTACTGGGAATCTCCGGCGTGTTGGCCAGGATCTCGTACACCGGCGCGGCCTCCTCTCGGCGCACCGCCATGAACATCCGGGGCATGACCGGGAAGTGAAAGGCCATCTGGCACTCGTCGCCGGCGCCGAAGTACTGGACCACATCGGCGGGCCACTGGTTGGCCTCGGCCAGCAGCACGCGGTCGGGGTAGTTGTCCTCGATCTCCTTGCGCACCCGCTTGAGGTAGGCGTGCGTCTCGGCCAGGTTCTCGCAGTTGGTCCCTTCGCGCTCGAACAGGTAAGGCACGGCGTCGAGCCGGAAACCGTCGAGGCCGAGGTCAAGCCAGAACCGCAGGACCTCGATCATCGCGTCCTGGACCTCGGGATTGTCGTAGTTGAGGTCGGGCTGGTGGGCGAAGAACCGGTGCCAGTAGTACTGCCCCGCCACCGGGTCCCAGCTCCAGTTCGAGGTCTCGGTGTCAATGAAGATGATCCGGGCGTCCTGGTAGCCCTGGTTGTTGTCCGACCACACGTACCAGTCGCGCTTCGGGTTATCGGGGCTCGAGCGGGATTCCTGGAACCACGGATGGTCGCTCGAGGTGTGGTTCATGACCAGGTCGGCGATCACTCGGATCTGGCGCGCGTGCGCCGCGTCGATCAGCTCCTTGACGTCCTCGACGGTGCCGTAGTCCGGGTGCACGCCGGTGAAGTCGGAGATGTCATAGCCGCCGTCGCGCAGCGGCGAGGGGTAGAAGGGCAGCAGCCAGATGCAGTCGATCCCCAGCCACTGGAGATAGTCGAGCTTCTCGGTCAGCCCGCGGAAGTCTCCGGAACCGTCGCCGTTGGCGTCGTAGAAGCCGCGGATGTGGATCTCGTAGAAGACCGCGCGCTTGAACCACAGCGGCTCGGCCTCGAACCACTGGCGGGTCTGGGCCTGAGGGGTCGCCGGAGGCTCTGGAGCTGCGTTTGACCGGGCGCCCCCGCGCTCGGCGGCGATCAGGTGGGTGAGGGTGGGCGGTCCGACGCTCATCAGAGTTCCACGCGATTCACGTGGGCCTGACGGATGCCCGGCTCCAGGCGGACGTAGTTCGGACCGATCCGCCAGGCGAAGCGCTCGCCGGACAGGAGGTCGTGGACGCCGAACACGGGCGGCAGCCCCAGATGGGCCGGGACCACGGTGAGTCCTTCCTGGGCCTGGTGGGGGTCGAGATTGACGACGGTGATCACGGTGTTGGTGTCGGTCTGCTTGGCGTAGGCGATCAGCGCGTCATTGGCGGTGTCGAGGAAGGTGATGTTGGCGAACTCCTGCAGGGCGGGGTTTTCTCGACGGGCCCGGTTGAGCCGTCCGATCATCGGCAGCAGCGGCCCGTCGAGCGCGCGCTGCTTGATCTCGTACTTCTCCGAATGGAGGTATTCCTCGGAACCCTCACGCACCGGCACGTTCTCGTAGTGCTCGTAGCCGGAGTAGATCCCGTAGCTGGGGCTGAGGGTAGCCGCGAGCACGAGCCTCGCCTCGAAGGCCGGGGGCCCACCGTGCTGCAGGTAGGCGTGGAGGATGTCCGGCGTGTTGGGGAAGAAGTTCGGCCGGAAGTACTCCTGCTCGCCGGAGTAGGCGAGCTCTGACACGTACTCGGTGATCTCCCAGCGGGCCGTCTTCCAGGTGAAGTACGTGTAGGACTGGCTGAAGCCGATCTTGCCCAGGTGGCGCATCACGGCGCGGCGGGTGAAGGCCTCGGCCAGGAAGACGACATCACGGTTGCGGGCGTGCACCTCCGTGATCAACCAGGCCCAGAACGCGAACGGCTTGGTGTGGGGGTTGTCGACCCGGAACACCGAGACTCCACAGTCGACCCAGTGGAGCATGACCTCGAGCAGGGCGCTCCACAGACCCTGCCAGTCCGGCGACTCCCAGTTGACGTTGTAGATGTCCTGGTAGCGCTTGGGTGGGTTCTCGGCGTACTTGAGCGTGCCGTCCGGGCGGCGATGGAACCACTCCGGATGCTCGCGCAGCCATGGGTGATCGGCCGAGGCCTGGATCGCGAAGTCGAGCGCGATGTCGATGTCCAATTCGCGCGCGGCGGCGGTCAGCGCGCGCAGATCGTCGGTGGTCCCGATCTCCGGGTGCACCGCCTCGTGGCCGCCGGTCTGGTCGCCGATCGCCCAGGGTGAGCCGGGATCGGCCGGGCCGGCGACCAGCGCGTTGTCCCGGCCCTTGCGGTTGGTCTTCCCGATCGGGTGGATCGGTGGCAGATAGAGAATGTCGAAACCCAGCTCGGCCAGTGCGGGCAGCTGGGCTTGGGTCCCCTTGAGCCCGCCCCAGGAGCGCGGGAAGAGTTCGTACCAGGAACCGAAACGAGCCCGCGTGCGGTCGACCTCAATCGCCAGCGGCTGCGGCAGGGCGACGCATCCGTGGCGCTCCTGCGCGCGCTCGACTGCGGCGAACAGCTCAGCTCCGAGCACCACGTCGTGCTTGGCGCTCTCCGGCACGCGGTCGTCCTCCAGGGTGACCAGCGCGTGCTCGATCAGGGCTCGGTCCTCGGGATCGGGGGCGCTGGCCGCGGCGGCGCGCAGCAGCACGAGTCCCTCCGACATCTCGCTGGCCAGCGCCTGCTGGCCCCCCGCGAGCTTGCGCTCGAGCTCGTCGCGCCAGGTGCCGAACAGATCGGTCCAGGCCAGCACCGTGTACTCCCAGCGGCCCATGCGGTCCACCTCGAACTCGCCGGCCCAGCGGACTCCGTCGAGGTGCGCGTCGATGCGGCGCATCTCGCTCTCACGCCAGTCCTGCTCGCCGGGCCCGCGGAAGCCGACCACCGCGCGCAGCAGATCGTGGCCGTCCCGGAAGGCATCGGCCTGCACCTCGACGCGGTCGCCGACGCAGCGCTTGGCCGGGAACCGGCCGTCATCGACCGCGGGCGCCGGGTACTGGATCTCGATGCGCGCCGGCGGATGCGCCCCGCCCTGAGCGGGGGGGTCGGCGACGGCCTGCGGCTGTGAGCTCAGCGAATTCACGTACTCCGAAAGTATCCGCCCCCCCGGGTCGGGTAAACACCCCGATGTGAACACGCGTCCCCGTTCGAGCGGGATCTTGATGCATTTGACCTCGCTGCCGGGTGGCAAGCTGGGCGATGAGGCCTACCGATTCGCCGATTGGCTGGCCGAGGCCGGGCAGTCCTGGTGGCAACTCTTGCCGCTCGGGCCGCCCGACCGCTACCGCTCTCCGTACAAGTCGAAGTCCGCGTTCGCCGCCTGGCCGGGGCTGCTCGCCGACCCCCACGCCCCGATCTCCAGAGAGGCGGAGGCCGCCTTTCGCGAGCGGGAGGCCTACTGGATCGGCGACTGGGAGCGCTTCGGCGGCCGAGGCGCCGTCGCTGACCAGGTGCGCTTTGACCAGGAATGGGGCCGCCTGCGCGATTACTGCGCCGAGCGCAACATCCGTCTGTTGGGAGACATCGCGATCTACGTCGCCCCGGGAAGCGCTGATCACCGGGCGCACCCGGAGCTGTTTCAGCGTGGCCTGGTGGCGGGGGCTCCGCCGGATACGTTCAGCGAGTCAGGCCAGCTGTGGGGTAACCCGCTGTATGACTGGCCGGCGCTGCGCCGCCGCAACTACCGCTGGTGGGTCGAGCGCATCCGGCGCACCCTGGAGCTGTTCGACGTCGCCCGGATCGACCACTTCCGCGGATTCGTGGCGTACTGGGCCGTGCCCGAGGACGCGCGGACGGCTACCGCGGGCCGCTGGAAGCGCGGCCCCGGCCGCGCATTGTTCGACCGCCTAGAGGCGGAGTTCGGATTGCCGTTCGTGGCTGAGGACCTGGGCGTGATCACTCCGCCGGTGGAGCGGCTGCGCGACGAGCTGGAGATGCCGGGGATGCTCGTCCTCCAGTTCGGCTTTGACCCCAGGGATCCGGGTAGCCCGCACCGCTTTGAGAACCATGCCGAAAACCGTTTCGTCTACACGGGCACCCACGACCACGACACCGCCCGCGGCTGGTACGAGGGGCTGGACCCCTCGACCCGGCAGTTCGTCGACGCCGAGCTGGCCAAGCACGGGACTGCCGAGCGCGAGCCGTGGTGGGGATTGATCGGCTTGACCCTGGCCTCGCCGGCCCGCGTCGCGGTGATGCAGACCCAGGACGTGCTCGGCCTGGGGAGCGCCGCGCGGATGAACGACCCGGGCCGGTCCGGCGGCAACTGGCGCTGGCGGCTGGAGCCAGGCGCGCTCACCCCGAAGCTGGCTCGCCGTCTCCGTGAGCTGACCGAGGCCAACGGGAGGCTGCCAGCCTGAGCGCGCTCGCCCGGGCTGAGACCTTGGCGTGTCGGTAGGAGTAGGTCGCGTCGCCGCGCAGGCGCCGCCAGTGGGTGGTCTGGTACTCGATCAGCTCCCGGGGCCTAACGCGGGCTGGCAGTCCGGCCTCGCCCACCACGTCGAGAGCCCGTTCGGCGATCGCGATCTGGCCGAACGCCGTCGGATGGATGTGATCGGTCATCACGTGGTTGCGCGCGCCGAAGTGCCGCAGGTCGAGGAGGTGGGCTCCAAGCGCCTCGGCTTCACTCGCCACGATCGCATTCAGCTGAGCCACCCTGGCGCCGCTGGCCCGCGGACGGCCGAGATCGTTGGGCGCCGTGAGGGTGAGCACCCGGTCACAGCGACCGCTGAGCTGCCCCAGCGCGGTCCGGAAGTCGGCGGCAAAGCGAGCCGGGTTCCAGTCCGCCGCGCGCACGTCGTTGACTCCGATGTACAGGCAGCCAAGCTCGTAGCGAGCGTCCGGGGTCGCACTGCGGGCGGCAAAGGCGGGGAGCTGACGGTTGACCACGTCAGTCGCGCGGGCTCCGTCCTGGGCGTAGCTGGTGAAGGCGAGCCCCAGTCCGCGGGCCAGCCACAGCGCCCAGGACTGCAGCGCCACGCCCCATTGCAGCTCGCCGCCGCCGTTGGTAATCGAGTCCCCGAAAGCGAGCACGCCGAGGCGGCATTCGGATTTCAGCGTGCCGTCGGTGCCGGTCAGAGGGCGCGAGATTACCCGCTCGTGATAATCCAGGGTGTGGACTCCGAAAGCCTCATCCCCAACGACGGCAGCCGGGACATCGCCGCCGCGGCGGCGGAGCTGGCGGCCCGCATTCCGACCCCACTCGCCCCGCTGGCCCAGCTGGCCTACAACTACCGCTGGTCTTGGACGCCCGGCGGCCCGGAGCTGTTCCGCGCCGTCGATCCCGAGCGCTTTGCGGCCTGCGGCCAGAACCCGGTTCGGCTGCTGCAGGAGGCCTCGGCCAAGTCGCTGGCCGCCGCCGCCGCCGACGGCGCGCTGGTCAACCATGCCCAGGGCCTGCTCTCGCTCGTTCAGGACGAGCTGCAGGTCCCCGGACAGTCAGATCCGGTGGCCTTTCTGTGCGCCGAATACGGCATCCACGTTTCCCTGCCGATCTACTCCGGCGGCCTGGGTGCGCTGGCCGGCGATCTCGTCAAGGAGGCTTCCGACCAGGCCCTCTCGATGGTCGCGGTCGGCCTGATGTATCGCCAGGGCTACTTCCGCCAGCGGATCGACGCGAGCGGTTGGCAGCACGAGTACTGGGTCCCGACCGACCCCGGCGCGGACCCCGGCCGCCCTGGTCACCGGCGAGGATGAGCGACCGCTGACCATCGAGGTGCCGATCTACGACGTCGACGTGACCGCGCGGATCTGGCGCGTGGACGTCGGCCGCGTGCCGCTGTTCCTGCTCGACACCGACTGTCCGGAGAACGGCTCGCTGGAACGCTGGATCACCGCCCGGCTGTACGTGGCCGACGGCGACACCCGGCTGGCGCAGTACGTGCTGCTCGGCATCGGCGCGATCAGGGCGTTGCGGGTAATGGGTATCGAGCCCGGCCTACTGCATCTCAACGAAGGCCACGCGGCGCTGGCCCCGCTGGAGCTGGCGGCCCCGAAGCTCCACGCCGGTGAGCCGCTGGAGTCCGCGCTCGCCGAGGCACGCGAGCGGACGGTGTTCACCACCCACACGCCCGTGCCGGCCGGTAACGACTCCTATCCGGCCGATCAGGTGCAGCGAGCGATCGGCCGTCTCGTCCAGGAGCTGGGCGTCCCGGTGGACGAGGTGATCGCGCTCGGTCGCTCGGAGCAGTCCAGCGACGAGCCCTTCGGGGTGACCCAGGCGGCGCTGCGGCTGAGCCGAGCGGCCAACGGCGTCAGCCGCCGCCACGGGGAGGTGGCGCGGGAGATGTGGAGCGGGCTGTGGCCGGGGCGTCCGGTGCAGGAGGTCCCGATCGGTCACGTCACCAACGGCGTCCACGTGCCGACCTGGATCGGGAAGTCGATCCGCGAGCTGCTGGATCGCCACCTGGGCGAGGACTGGACGCGCCGGGCGACCGACCCCGAGACGTGGGCGGGGGTCGAGACGATCCCGGACTCCGAACTGTGGGAGGCCCGGGGACGGCAGCGGACCGAGCTGGTCGGGTTCGTGCGCGAGCGCAGCACCGCCGACCGGCTGGCCCGAGGTGACGTGCGGGAGTACGTGGAGGCGGCGGCCCGCGCGTTTGACCCGGAGGTCATGACCATCGGCTTCGCGCGCAGAGTGGCGACCTACAAGCGGCTGGATCTGCTCACCCGGGATCCCGAGTGGACGCTCTCGCTGCTCGGCGGCGAGCGTCCGGTGCAGGTGGTCCTCGCGGGCAAGGCGCACCCGCGTGACGAGGAGGCCAAGCGCTCGCTGCAGCGGCTGTTCGGACTCAAGTACGCGCATATCATCGGGGAGCGGGTCGTGTTCCTGGACGACTACGACCTTGATTCGGCGGCCTGGCTGGTCCGAGGCTGCGACGTCTGGCTCAACGTGCCCCGCCCACCGCTCGAGGCCAGCGGGACCAGCGGGATGAAGTCGGTGATCAACGGCGGGCTGCAGCTCAGCGTGCTCGACGGATGGTGGGCCGAGGGCTTCGACGGAGGCAACGGCTGGGGTCTGCCCGGAGAGGTCGATCTCGACCACCACGCCCAGGACGAGCGCAACGCCGAGGAGCTTCACCGAGCCCTCGATGAGGAGGTCCTGCCGGCCTTCTACGAGCGCGACGAGCACGGTCTGCCACCTCGCTGGTTGACGCCTGATCCGGGCCTCGCTGCGAACGCTGGCTCCGCGGTTCTCGGCCAGCCGCATGCTGGCCGAGTATGCGCACGGGCCCTATCGCCGGTCCTGAGGCCGAGATTCAACGCCCCAGGGAAGTTTTGGCCGGAGTTCGGCGTCGTTAACCTCCACAGCGATGACCTCACGTAGCGATCCTCATGAGCGCGAGCTGGCGGAGCTTTCAGCTCTGGCCGACGGCAGCCTCGACCCAGCCCGCCGGGCTGACGTCAGCGCCCGGATCGCGGCTTCGCCCGAGCTGAGCGTATTGCTCGAGCGTGAGCAGCGTGTAGTCGAGCTGATGCACGAGGCACGCATCGAGACTCGTGCCCCGGCGTCGCTGCGCGCACGGATCGAGGCGCAACGCCCCCGCGCCTCGGTCCGCGCGCGCCGGCGCACCGTCTACATCGGCTCACTGGCCGGCGCGCTGGCGGCGGTGGTGCTCGCGCTGGTGCTGATCCTCCCGGCCGGCACCCCCGGTTCGCCGTCGATCAGCCAGGCCGCGGCGCTGGCCAACCTGGGTCCGGCGGCGGCGGCGCCCGCGCGCGACTCCAAGGAGCCGCAGAAGCTCGACACCCGAGTTGAGGACCTGTACTTCCCCAACTGGGGCAGCTCTCTGCATTGGCGCGCGGTCGGACAGCGCAGCGACCGGATCGCCGGCCGGCTGGCCGTCACCGTGTATTACACGTGGCGCGGCAAGCGCGTCGCGTACACGATTGTCGGAGCGCCGGCGCTGCGGACCCCGGCCGCCAAGCTGCGGACGTTGAACGGAACCCAGCTGCGCACGCTGCGGCTCGGGGGTCGCGTCGTGGTGACCTGGCGCCGCGCTGGGCACACCTGTGTGCTCTCGGGCCCGGGCGTTCCAGCGGCAGTGCTCCAGCACCTCGCCGCCTGGAAGACCCGCGGCATCAGCTCTTAGGCTGGTCGGCCTCCACCAGCGCGGCGGCCACCCGCTGCCGGGCGCGATGCAGTCGCGTGGTGATCGTCGCCTCCCGCACCTTCAGCGCCTGCGCGGCCTCGCGGTACGAGAGGCCGACGATGTCGATGGCTATCAGCGCATCCCGGAAGTCGTCCGGCAGCGCGGAGATCGTCGCGAACAGCTCGGCGGACTCCATGTGGGCCTCGGGCCGCGGCGCGCGGCGATCCTCGATCGTGTCCAGATCGTCAGGTAGCGCGGTCGTCTGCGGGCGGCGTGCCGCCGTCCGGATCTGGCTGAAGAAGGTGTTGCGCAGCACTCGCAGGAGATAGCCGAGGTCGTCCTCGGAGCGCAGCAGCCGCGGCTTTCGCAGCACGCGGGCGAAGGTCTCCTGGACGAGGTCCTCGGCCTCCTCACGTGATCCGCACAGCGACCACGCCGCCCGGAATAGCCGGTCGATGTGGTCACCAAGCGCGTTCGGATCAAGTTGACGGTCGGAGGGCATGCGCGGCGAGCGAGCGACGGACCCGGGCGCGCGCCGGCCCCGCAAAGATTGTCAGTCGCGCAGGTCGGACAGCGGACGGGGGCCGGGGCCGACATATTTCGCCGTCGGGCGGATCAGCCGTCCCTCGCGCTTCTGCTCGAGGATGTGCGCCGACCATCCCGCGGTCCGGGCGCAGGTGAACAGCGGCGTGAACAGCTCGGGCGGCACCTCGGCGAAGTCAAGCACCACTGCCGACCAGAATTCAACGTTGGTGGCCAGCACGCGATCGGGCTTGCGGGCGTGGAGCTCCGCCAGCGCGGCGCTCTCGAGCGCCTCCGCCACTTCGACCCGCCGGGAGCCGAGCTCACGCGAGGTCTGCCGCAGCACCCGGGCGCGCGGGTCCTCGGCCCGGTAGATCCGGTGCCCGAAGCCCATCAGCCGGTCGCCGCGGTCGAGCAGGTCCTTGACGTAGCGCTCGGCGTCTCCCATCTCCTCGACCTCGTCGAGCATCTTCAGCACGCGGGACGGTGCGCCGCCGTGCAGTGGCCCGGACAGCGCCCCTACGGCCCCGCTCAGGGCCGCGGCGACGTCGGCACCGGTCGACGCGATCACTCGGGCGGTGAAGGTGGACGCGTTCATCCCGTGCTCAGCGGCCGAGATCCAGTAGGCATCGATCGCCTTCGCGTGATCGGGATTGGCCTCGCCGCGCCAGCGCGTCAGGAAGCGCTCGGGGATCGAGCGCGCCTTGTCCACCTCACGCTGGGGCACCGGCGGCTTACCGCCCCCCCGCGCCGATTGCGCGACGAACGACAACGCCATCACCGATGCCCGCGCGAGGTTATCCCGCGCCTGCTCGTCGGAGATGTCGATCAACTCGCCGAAGCCCCACTGCGGCCCGAGCATGGCCAGCGCGGCTTGAACGTCGACGCGCGGATCACCTGAGTGCACGAACAGCGGATGTGGCTCGGCCGGGGGCATGCCCGGCTCCAGCTGACCGTCGACGAGCAGACCCCAGACCTGCTCGAACGGGACGTTGCCGACCAGCTCCTCGATGTCCACGCCCCGGTAGCGCAGCGCGCCGCCCTCGCGGTCGGGCTCCGCGATCTCGGTGGCGAAGGCGACTACGCCCTCAAGGCCTGACTGTACTTCTGCGGTCGCGCTCATCTGATCGTGCTCCTGGGGCGGCGGTTTCGAAATCTGATCAAGCAAGGCTAGCTCTGTTGCCCACCGGTGGCCCACTAGGCTGTGCGGCCGTGTCTGACCTGATGACCCGTTCGGCGCGCGAGCTGGCCTCGCTCGTGCGCTCAGGCGAGCTCAGCGCGACTGAGTTGGTGACGGTGTCACTGCGGAGGATCGACGAGCTCCAGCCCGTGGTCAACGCCTTCACCTGCGTCGATCACGAAGGTGCGCTGATCGCGGCCGAGGCGATCAGCGCCGGCGACGATCGACCGTTCGCGGGCGTCCCCATCGCGATCAAGGACAATCGCCCGGTCGCCGGGTTGCCGCTGAGCATGTGCAGCGACCTGTTCGGCGAGTTCGTGCCCCGCCACGACGCATATTGCGTGCGCCGGCTGCGCGAGGCGGGCTTCGTGATCGTCGGCAAGACGACGCTGCCCGAGATGGGGATCCTGCCCACCACGGAATCGCGCCGGTTCGGTCCAACCCGCAATCCGTGGGCGCTCGATCGCACGCCCGGCGGCTCCAGCGGCGGATCGGCGGCCGCCGTCGCGGCGGGCATGGTGCCGATCGCTCACGGCAATGACGGCGGCGGCTCGGTCCGGATCCCCGCGGCGTGCTGCGGTCTGGTCGGTCTCAAACCGGCTCGCGGGCGCGTCTCCGCCGGGCCTGACAGTGGGCAGAGCTTTCTCACCGTCGACAACGTGCTGACGCGGACCGTCGCCGACACCGCCCACGTGCTCGACGTGATGTCCGGGTACGAACTGGGCGACGCCAACTGGGCTCCGGCACCGGTGGAGGGGTTCGGAGCCGCGGTGCTGGAGGAGGCCGTGGGCGCCCTTGGATCCTTGCGGATCGGGCTGACGCTGGCGCCGCCGCTCCAGGGCGTGGAACTGGATCCCGAGTGCGAGCGAGCGGTTCGCGATGCTGCCGGCCTGCTCGCCTCACTCGGGCACTCGGTGCAGGAGATCCCCTCGCCTTGGCCTGAGGGTGACCTGCTGCCTGACTTCACCCGAGCCTTCGGGCCCGCGGTCTCGATGACCACGGTGGCCGGCGGGCGGATCGCCGGGCGCGAGCCAACCGAGTCAGATGTCGAGCCGCTGACCTGGGAGCTCTACGAGCGCGCCCGCACGCAGGACGCGCTCACGCACGTGACCGCGCAGGGCCGCCTCGAAGCGGCGGCGCGGACCATCGTCCGCGAACTGAGCCCGTACGACGCCGTCCTCACCCCGGCGCTGGCCCAGCGTCCGGTGCCGATCGGCGCCATCCACGGCCGCGGGCCCGATCCCTGGGGCAACTACCGCCGCTCCTCTCGCTTCACCCCGTATACGGCGATCGTCAACGTCACCGGCCTGCCGGCCATCTCGCTACCGCTCTATCAGGGGGAGGACGGCTTGCCGACCGCGATCCAGCTGATCGGCCGGCCGGTCGGCGAACCGGCGCTGCTGTCCCTGGCGGCGCAGTTGGAGCAAGCCCTTCCGTGGGCGGGGCGTCTTGCCGGCTCAGCCCACCCCTAGGACCGCCCGCATCGAGCGCGGGTTGACGCCCAGCCGCTGTGCCCCGGCGGGCCCCTGGGCTGAGGTCATCGCGATCTCCATCAGCTCCGCCTCGTCCCAGGTCGCGAAGGCGGTGGGGCCGCCGACCAGCTCGACCAGCTTCAGCCCCCGCCGGACCACTGGCGTCGGGATGCCGACGATCGGGCGACTGCGCCGGAAGGAGCGCAGGGCGAGCTGGACGATGTCTCGGTGGGTGAGCGTCTCCGGCCCCGCGAGCTCGTAGCGGGCGCCGAGCGCCTCCTGCGCGTGGGGGCCGCCGGGGAGCGCGGCGAGTACGCAGTCGGCCACGTCCTCGGCCCAGATCGGCTGATAGGCGGCGTGGCCGGAGCCGGGGATCGCCATCACCGGCAACAGCGACATGCGCTGCAGCAGCCGCATATAGGCGTCGCTGGGCGAATAGACGATCGACGGTGCGAACACCGTGTGCGCCAGCGAGGACTCCATCACCGCCCGTTCGGCCACCGCCTTGGCCCGCAGCAGCCGGGCGCGGCTGCGGGTCGAGGCGCCCAGGGCGGAGAAGAAGACGAAGCGCTCGACGCCGGCGCGCTCGGCGGCCAGGACGAGACGCCAGGTCGCCACGCCGGCCAGCTCCTCGATCGACCCGCCCGGCTGGTCGCGGATCACCGAGGCGAGGTGGACGACGGTGTCGACCCCGCGCAGCGCGTGGCGGAAGGAGAGATGGTCAGACAGGTCACCGAGGGCGATCTGGACCCTCACACGCTCAGAGCCGAGCCGGCGCGGGTCGCGGACCAGACAGCGGACCGGGGTGCCGGCGGCGGTCAGGCGGCGCAGCAGCGGCAGCCCGATCGTTCCCGTGGCGCCGGTGAGGAGCAGCACGCGGCGGAGGCTACTGGGCCGAGCACGCAGCGAACCGATTCGGCCCTCCGTAGAATGCTGCCCTCCCCGTCCCGCAACCGAGACAGAGAGACTCAAAGACTTATGGCCTACGTGATCGCAGAGCCCTGCATTGGCACGAAGGACAATTCGTGCGTAGAGGTCTGCCCCGTCGACTGCATCCATCCCACGCCGGACGAGCCCGACTACGACGCCGTCGAGATGCTCTACATCGATCCGGAAGAGTGCATCGACTGCGACGCATGCGTTGAGGCCTGCCCCGTGGACGCCTGCTTCGCCGAGGACCAGCTCCCGGAGGAGTGGGCCAAGTACACGCAGCTCAACGCGGACTACTACGCCAAGCCGTAGCCCCCGCTAGGGACGGGCGCGCATGCGCGCCCGTCGTGTGGGCCGCATGCGGCCCACACCGGGTCGGTGCATGCACCGACCCGAACCGCCTCCTAGGCCATCGGCAACGACATGCCGACCGGCTTGGGCGCGGCGGCCGGCGCCGGCTCCTGCATCACCGGCAGCTCGATCGGCGACATCGCGATCAGCCCGCGCGCGGCCTGGTGCAGCGCCTGCGCGGCCGGGTCATCCGGATTGGAGAAGACCAGCGGGGTGCCGGAGTCCGACTGCTCGCGCAGCGGCATGGTCAGCGGGATCTTGGCCAGCAGCGGGACCTCGAGCTCCTCGGCCAGCAGCTGTCCGCCGCCCTCGCCAAAGATCTGGTAGCGCTCGCCGTCGGGCGTGACGAAGCCGGACATGTTCTCGATCACGCCCGCCACCTCCAGCTTGAGCTTGGTGGCCATCTCCGCCGAGCGCCGGGCGACCTTCTGGGCCACCGGCTGCGGCGTGGTGACGATCAGGAACTTGGCCTGGGGGAGCAGCTGAGCCAGCGTCATCGAGACGTCACCGGTGCCCGGGGGCAGGTCGATGAGCAGATAGTCCAGCTCACCCCATTCGACGTCCTCGAGGAACTGCTGCAGCGCCTTGTGGAGCATCGGGCCGCGCCATACGACGGCGGCGTCCTGCTCGACGAAGAAGCCGATCGACATCACCGAGATGCCCTCGTGGGCGACCAGCGGGACGAGCTTGCGCTCGGCGTTGACCCGGGGGCGCTCGCCGCCCAGGCCGAGCATCCGCGGCTGGCTGTAGCCCCAGACGTCCGCGTCCAGGACACCGACCTTGCGTCCGTCGGCGGCCAGGGCCGCGGCCATGTTGGCGGTCACGCTGGACTTGCCCACGCCGCCCTTGCCCGAGCCGATGCAGATGATGTTCTTGACCTGGGCCAGCGCGCCCTCGGGCAGTGTGCCGCGGCCGAGCTTCTTGCCCAGAGCCTGCTTCTCGTTGTCGGAGAGGACGTCGAAGCTGACGTTGACGGCGCTGACGCCGTCCAGCTTGCGCACGGACGATGCGACGCCATCCTGGAAGTGGCTGCGGATCGGGCAGCCGGGCGTGGTCAGGGAGACCTTCACGTCGACGACGCCGTTTTGGTGGATATCGACCGACCGGACCATCTCGAGCTCGACGATGTCGCGTCGGAGCTCCGGGTCGATGACGGCGCGCAGGGACTCGATTACTTGGTCTTTCGTGGGCATGGCTCCGATTGTGGCAGACCTTGGATGCGGTCCGGCGGGGGCAACCCGCGGCTCGGTCTGTCGCGCCCCTCCTCCGGGGGCCAAAATCGCGCACCATGCCCCCGCTCGCCGGCGGCGGGTGCTTTTTTGGCCCTCAGAGGGCGTCCAGGGCACACGGCACCGCGCGCCGGGTGAGCAGTGTGCACTTTGGGCCATGTCCGTCCGCGGTCGGCGCTTAAAGACCGACGGGGCGCCACTTGCGTGACGCCCCGGCGGTTGAGGGAGGAGAGGGTGCTGCATTCGCCGGCGAATATGAGGCCGGCGAACCTCTCCCGCTATTCGGCGCTCTCCCGGGCGCCGGAGCGGGGTAAGTCAGTGGCCTAGAGCGCGCTGGTGATGCGCCCCTGGGCGTCGGAGACGAGCTTCTCGACGCGCGAGGTCAGCTGGCCCGACTGCTTCTCGAAGTCCTTGCGGACCGAGCGCACCTCGCGCTCGAAGCGACGACGGTTCTGCTTGACCGTGCGCTCGACCCGGCTGCGACGCTGACGCAGCTCGCGCTCGAAACGAGTCCGCGTCTTGCGGACCTGACGCTCGAAGCGGTTGCGGGCGGTCGCTCCGCGGCGCTCGTAGCGCTTGATCTCACGCTCGAGGCTGGCACGGCTGCGGTACTTGGTGGTCAGTCCCTTCACCGTCGAGGCCAGGTTCTCCTGGGCCAGGAGGGTTGCGCCAACCGGAACCAGGACAGCGCGCTCGGCGAGCTCCTGAGCCACGGCGACCGGGGTCTTGGGCTGGGTCGAGCTCGTCGTGCTCGACGAGCTGGCCTTGCGTGCGGCCGAGGAGGCCGTGCTGCGAGCAGTCGTGCGGGCCTCTTTGGCCGTGGTGCGGGCCGATGCGGCCGTCTTGCGGGCCGAGGTGGCCGTCCTGCGCGCCGACGTGCTCGGCTTGCGAGTCGCGGTGGACTTGCGGGTCGTGCTGGCAGGCTTGCGCCCACTGGGGTTGCTGCTGCTGCTGGTTGCCATGCGTCGCTCCCGTAGCTTCTAAGTCAGATTCTGGGCTCGATTATGATCGAACATGTGTTTGTAAACCACAACCGCAGCTGGGTTACATTTAGGCCAGTAGCGCCGTGAGCAAAGTTCGAACCCGGTACACGCAAAGCGGCGATGCGAGCATCGCCTACCAGGTGTTGGGCGAGGGGCCGATCGACCTCGTTGTGGTCAACGGGCCGGCCTCGCACCTCGAGCTCATGTGGGAGGAGCCGGCCACCGCGCACTGCTTCGAGCGGCTGGCTTCGTTCTCACGCCTCGTGCTGTTCGATCGCCGCGGAACCGGGCTCTCGGACCCCGTCTCCCGCCCCCCGACGCTCGAGCAGCAGATGGACGACCTGTCGGCCGTGCTGGATGCCGCCGGCACTGAGCGCACGGCGCTGTTCGGGGCCAGCGACCTAGGTCTCTGCGCGTTGTACGCCGCGACCTATCCGGACCGCGTCACCACGCTCGTGCTCTCGGGCGTGGGCCCCAAGGGGGGGCTGACGATGACGCCCGAGGTTCGCTCGCAGTTCCTCGACGCGATCGAGAGCAATTGGGGCGACGGCACGCTGCTGACGCTGTTCGCGCCCAGCAAGGTCGGCAATCATGCGTTTGAGGAGTGGTGGGGGAGGATGCAGCGCTCGGCGGTCAGTCCCGGGATGGCCCGGCAGCTGATGGAGATGATCTCCGAGACCGACCTGCGCGCAGTGCTCCCCTCGATCAAGGTGCCGACGCTGGTCACCCACATCACGGGAGACCGGTTGGTGCCGGTGGAGCTCGGGCGCGAGGTGGCCTCGCTGATCCCGGGGGCGCGGTTCGTGGAGCACGAGGGCGACGACGCCTACGCGTGGTCTGATATGCCGGCGCTCGACGACATCGAGGAGTTTCTCACCGGCCGCCGCGCCGACCCGGAGGTGGACCGGGTGCTGGCCACGGTGATGTTCACCGACATCGTCGACTCCACCGAGGCCGCCGCCCGGATGGGAGACCAGCGCTGGCGGGAGCTGCTCGGCGACCACCACGCCATGGTGCGGCTGGAGCTCGGCCGCTGGCGCGGGACCGAGATCAAGACGATCGGCGACGGCTTCCTGGCCACCTTCGACGGGCCGGCTCGGGCGGTCCGGTGCGCCGACGCGATCCGGGCGTCGGTCCGGAGCCTTGGTCTCGAACTCCGGGCCGGGCTGCATACGGGCGAGTGCGAGCTCGTCGGTCGCGACGTGGCGGGGATCGCCGTGCACATCGGCGCGCGGGTGATGTCGCAAGCGGCGCCCGGCGAGATCCTCGCTTCGAGCACGGTCAAGGACCTGGTCGTCGGCTCCGGGCTTCAGTTCGCCGACCGCGGGCTGCACGCCCTACGAGGGCTGCCCGAGCAGTGGCACCTCTACGCGCTCGAGCGCTGAGCGATCCCGAGGTCTCCGTCGTAACCCGTGCGGGCCAGCCAGCCGGCCGGATCGTCGATCTCGGCCAGCGTCGGCAGCACCTCCGGACTGGAGAACAGGTAGCGCAGCACGTCGGGTCCGGCCTCGCGGACGATCGCATCGCAGAAGAACTTCCCCCGCTCGTACTGCTTCATCTTCATGTCCAGTCCCAGCAGCCGCGCGAGCAGCCGGGACAGCCCGGTCTGGGAGCGCCGGCGCTCATCGAGCGCGTCCCGTAGCTGGGGCAGCGAGGGCAGCAGGTCCGGGGCGACTGCATCCATCACGTGCTCGGCATGGCCCTCGATCACCGCCATCACCGCCTGCACGCGATCGAGTGTCTCCCGCTCGGCCTTGTTGGTGACGATCGAGATCAGGTCACCCCGGCGCAGCGCGCGGCCGATCCGGCGGATCTCCTCGGTGCTTGGCAGGCGCAGCTTGCGGGGCGCGTCGACGCGCAGCTCGGCCTGCTTGAGCAGCTCCTTGACCAGACCCGCCATGTGGGGATGCAGCCACGACACCCCGCCGAACTGCACGGCATGGGTGACCTCGTGCAGCGCCACCCAGGTCATGAACTCGGTCTCCTCGGCCTTGAACGCCTGCACCGCTTGGCCCAGGTTCGGCAGCACGAACAGCAGCCGCGGGGGCCGGTCCTCCTCGGCCTCGTCGAGCAGCACCAGCTCGTACTGGCCGAGCACCCGCTGGCCGAGGTAGCCGAGCACGACGCCGACCTCGGCGCTGAGCACGAAGCCGACCCCGATCTGCATTGCCGGGCGCAGCGGCCCGAGCCCGCTTCCGGCCTTCTCGAGCACCGGATTGAGCAGCAACCGCATCGAGGCGATGTTGCTGGCGATCCACTCGTTGCGGCTGATGCCCTCCGGTTCGGGCAGCGGGCGAGCCGGGCGCAGGCCGGTGTACTCGACCACGCGGCGCTCTGACTCCTTGGCCAGCGGGCCAAGGTCGATGTCCGGTAGCCGCGCGTCGCCCGTCCCGGCGACGTAGGACGCGATCCGCTCGGCCAGGATCCAGTCGATCACGCCGGCACCTTCTCGAGCTCGGCCAGCGTCTCAGGTGAGCGCGCGGCGATCACCGGCGAGCTCGGAGTGGCGTCCAGCGGCGCGGACAGCGGCTCCGCGCAGCGCGGGAAGCTGACCACCCCACCGGCCTCACGGACGATCAGCTGGCCCGCGGCGGCGTCGACGCCGCGGCTGTCGCGCAGCGACACCATGCCATCGAAGCGCGCCCCGGCGACCTGGCACAGCGAGGAGGCGATCGTGCCGAGCGCCCGCAGACGGTAGGCGCAGCTCTCCAGCGCGTCGATCGAGTTCTTGACCCAGCGCGGATCGGCGGACTCGATCCCCAGCACCTCCAGGCGCCCGTCGCGGCCGCGCCGTTCCTGCAGGCTCGGATCCAGCCGCCGGCCGTTCAGCCAGGCGCCCTCGCCCGAGCGAGCCCACCACTCCTCGGCCGGCCCGAAGTCGTAGACGAACCCGAACACGACATCGGCCATCGTGTCCCCAGCGGCCACCGCCACCGACAGGGCGTGATGGGGCAGGCCCCGCTTGGCGTTCAGCGAGCCGTCGATCGGATCGATGATCACCCGCACGGTGCTGTCGCCGTAGTCGATCTCGCCCCGCTCCTCCGACAGCGCGACGAACCGGTGGCCCTGCTCCCGGAGCGCGTCAAGCTGAGCGAACACCAGCGATTCCGCTGACTCGTCGATGACCAGCGTGCGGTCGCCGCCGCTCCCGCGCGAGCCGGTTTCCTGCTCGCGCTCCTTGGTGCTCGGGGAGTCGGCCAGCATCTGCGTGAGCCCGTCGACCGCCCGGCGACACGCACCGAGCCAATCAGCACTTAGGGCCGAACGGGTGGAGGTCATCTCGGACCTATGCTGTCAGACGTGGCGCTCACTTCTGACGGTGTCCTTCCCGCATATCGTGAAGCCGTCACCTACCGGGGTGGGCCGCTGGTCGTCCAGGGGGTTGCCGGCAGCGGTAAGACCTCGCTGATCGAGGACCGGTTCTGCTGGATGGTCGAGCAGGGAACCGCTCCCGAGCGGTTGATCGTCCTCACCCCCTTCACGGCCCGAACGGACGCGTTGCGGGCCCGTCTGGAGGGCCGCCTACAGCGTGGCTACGAGGAGCTGCACGCGGTCACGCCGGTGGCGCTGGCCGGCCTGATCCTCAGCGGCGTCGGGGGCACCGACCTGTTGACGACGACGCTCAGCGCCGGTGATCGGCTGGCCATGCTGGTCGAGCGGATCGACGAGCTGCCACTTCAGCACCACGACTTCGGTGGGAGCGCCAACGCGCTGCTCGGGGGCTTCGTCCGCCGCATCGACCGGCTCAAGGCCGAGCTGATCTCGGCTGAGGACTACGCCGCTTGGGCCGCCGGGCTTCCGGACTCCGGCGAGGAGGCCGCGGGTGCGGCGCTCGAGCGGGAGTTCGCGGCCATCTACGCGGCGCACGAGCGGCTGCTGGCCGACGCCGAGGCCCGGGACAACGGCGACCTGGTCCGCGACGCGCTGCGCCTGGTTCGCAATCAGCCCGGCGTGGGCGCGCGCTTCGCGCACGTGCTGCTCGACGACGCGCAGGAGCTCGACCTGGCCCCGGCCACCCTGGTCAGGACACTGGCCGGCGAGCGCTTGACCGTCGCCGGCGACGCGACCCAGGCGCTCCGTCGCTTCCGCGGCGCCGGAGCCGTGCGGATGCAGAGCTTCATCGGCGAGGGGACGCACGTGATCGCGCTCGATCGCTCGCTGCGCGCTCCGGAGCGGCTGCTCGGGGCTGCGCGCGCGGTGTTGGCGGTCGATGCGCGTCCGGCTCGGCCGGGCGGCGAGGTGGCGTTCTGGCGCTGCGCCAACGACCGCGCGCAGGCCCAGGCCGTGGCCGCCGACATCGAGCGGCTGGTCTCCCGTGAGGGCGTGCAGCCGGGGCAGATCGTGGTCATGGTCCCGGCGATGTCGCGCGAGGGGCAGGCCGCCGCGGTGGCGCTCGAGGAACGGGCGGTGCCGCTGCGCCTGGTCGGTGAGGCGGCGTTCTTCCAGCGCGCGGAGATCCGCGATCTGCTGGCCTGGCTGCGCCTGCTGGCCGATCCGTCCGATGCGGCGGCCGTGGTGCGGGCGCTGGCTCGGCCCCCGATAGAGCTGCGGTCGGTCGACATCGCCCGCTGCACTCAGATCGCCCGCCGGCGCAAGCTCGACATGGTCGCCGCCCTGGCCGCCGCGACCGAGTCCCCGCAGGTCCCGCCGGAGGCGCGCGAGCGGATCCGAGTGTTCCTGAAGCTCTATCGCGCGAGCGTCGCGGCGATCGACACCGCCCGCCCGGATCTGTACGTGCACCGGCTGATCGATCGGCTGGCGCTGCGCCGCCAGCAGCTGTTCGCCGCCCAGTCCGACGTGGTCGAGCGGCTGCGCGCGCTGGCCCACTTCGGCGAGCTGGCCGCCGCCCACGTCCGCCGCAAACCGCAGGCGACGCCGCGGGAGTTCGCGCGGTCGATCGCCGCGGTGGCCGACTACGGGCTGCGTGAGCAGGAGGAACCCGAGCCGGCGGGATCCTCGGCGGTCCAGGTGATGACCCTGGAGGCGGCGGGCGGGCTGCAGGCCGAACACGTCTACGTACTCGGGTTGCACGCCGGACTTAGCGCGCCGGCGTGCGAGCACATCCCGGACGCGCTGCTGGGCGAGAGGCTGCCCGCGGATGGAGAGGAGAACCGGCAGCTGATGCTGCGCCAGGCGCTGTTCGTGGCCCTGACCCGCGGGTCCCAGCGGGCGGTGCTGTGCTACCCGGCGGCCAGCGACCGCGGCGGGGGCACCGTCCCTTCGGCCTTGGCCGAGGACGCCCGGCGGGCGCTCGGGCTCGAATGGGAGGACAAGGAGGAGGAGCTGTTCGGCCCCGCCGAGACCCTGCACTCGACCTACCGGCTGCTGCGTGACGAGCTGCTGCAGGGGACGATGCGGGCCGGCTCGCGGCTGGGCGAGTTGCGCTTTGACACCGATCTCGACGTGACCCACGCCGTCGTGCGCTACCTCGAGCTGCTGAAGGTCGCCGCCCTGATCGCCCGCCCCGAGGGGCAGGGCGTCAACGAGGCGCTGCGGGACGTCAACTCGCGCATCCTCCAGGCCGTGACCTCCGATCAGCGGGAGGTGTTCACCTCGTCGGCGCTGGATGACTATCTGCTCGATGCCGAGCGCGACGCCAGCCGGCGAGCGGTGGCGATCGCGGCCCGCGACGAGCCGTCGCTGGCGCCGTTTTTGCCCAAGCGGGGAGAGGGAGTCGTGATGTCGGCCTCGGACATCGATACCTACCGGACCTGTCCGCTCAAGTACAAGTTCGCGCGCGTGTTCCGGATCCCGCAGGAGCCCACGATCCACCAGCGCTTCGGGATCCTCGTGCACCAGGTGCTCGAGCGCTTCCACGCGGTCGACGATGAACCCGGAACGCTGCCCTCGCTGCTCGGATTGCTCGATGCGGGCTGGCGCCGGGGCGGGTTCGGAGATACCGAGGAGGAACGCCAGCTGCGGGGCAAGGCCGCCGCGGCGCTTACCCGCTACCACGAGCGCTTCCAATCCGAGGAGTCCACGCCCATCTGGTTCGAGCGCCAGTTCACCTTCAAGCTCGGTCCGCACCTGCTGCGCGGTCGCGTCGACCGCGTCGACCGCCTACCCAGCGGCGAGCACGAACTGATCGACTACAAGACCGGTCGGCCCAAGACCGCCGCCCAGCTCGCCGACGACGTGCAGCTGTCCCTGTACGCGGTGGGCGCGCGCGAGGCGTGGGACCTCGAGGCCTCACGCCAGGCCTACTACTACCTGCTCGACGATCAGAAGGTGACCGTGCCGGCCGACGACGGCGACCGCTCGGAGTGGATCCGCACCGTCGCGCTGGAGGTGGCGGAGGGGATCCTCTCGCAGGAGTTCGAACCGACGCCGTCCTACGCAGCGTGCTCGATCTGCGACTACCGGTTGGTGTGCCCCGCGGCTGAACGTTGAGGTTTGGCGCGGGCGGGTCTGTTGCGGCTCGTTGGAGGGCGTGGTCGAGAAAACGAAAAATGTCAGCGCTTTCTCGACCACGCCCGGCCGGGGCGGGACCGCATCCGGGCGCTGGCTCAGGCGGTTAGGCTGGCGAGAAATCGCACCATCAATCTGGAGAGACGAGATGACAGACGGACTCACACGCCGCCAGGCGCTGGCCAGCGGCGCCGGTGCCGGCGTGAGCGCGCTCGGCGTCTCGGGGCTGATCGACGCGCTGGCCGAGGCTCGGCCGCGACGACGGGCGTTGGATCAGATCGAGCACATCGTGGTGTTCATGCAGGAGAACCGGTCGTTTGACACGTACTTCGGCACTCTCTCCGGCGTGCGTGGCTTCGGCGATCGTCATGCCAAGCGCCTCGCCAATGGGCGCTCGGTCTTCTACCAACCCGATCCGCTCAATCCCGACGGATACACGCTGCCGTTTCATCTCGACACGAAGCGGACCTCGGCCGCCTGCGTGGCCGACACCTCGCACGCGTGGTCGGTGCAGCACGCCGCTTGGAACCACGGGCGGATGGACAACTGGCTTGCCGCGCACCGAGCGGCGGACGGCAACACGAACGGGCCGATGACGATGGGCTATTACACGCGGGGGGACCTGCCCTTCCACTACGCGCTGGCGGACGCGTTCACGATCTGCGATGGCTACCACTGCTCGGTCATGGGGCCGACGAACCCCAACCGTCTGTACCAATGGTCGGGCACGATCGATCCGCGGCGCCCGGCACGGGGGACCGGTGATCGACAACTCCGGGACCCCGTCCTACACCTGGACGACGTATCCCGAGCGGCTGCAGGCGGCCGGCGTCAGCTGGCGGGTCTACCAGGAGACGGACAACTTCGACGACAACGCGCTGGCCTGGTTCAAGCAGTACCAGCGCGCGCCGAAGACCTCGCCGCTGTACCGCAACGGCATGGTCAAGCGCGACATCAGCGCGTTTGCCGACGACGTCGCCTCGGGTCACCTGCCGAAGGTCTCCTGGATCATCGCGCCGACGACCGCCTCAGAGCACCCGCCCTTCACCCCGGCGGCGGGTGCGGAGCTGACCTATCGATACCTGAAGGCGCTGGCCGACCATCCCAACGTGTGGCGCAAGACCGCCTTCTTGCTCACCTGGGATGAGAACGATGGCTTCTTCGACCACGTCGTCCCCCCGACGCCGCGCGCCGGGACCCGCGACGAGTTCGTCGCCGGCCTGCCGATCGGGCTTGGCTTCCGGGTGCCGATGATCGTCATCTCGCCCTGGAGTACGGGTGGGTTCGTGAGCAGCGAGACGTTCGACCATACGTCGTCGATCCGCTTCATCGAGCGCCGATTCGGCGTGCGCGAGCCGAACATCAGCGCCTGGCGCCGGCGCGTTTGCGGCGACCTGGTGGGGACGTTGGGATTCGCCGGCGGACAACGGCGGTTTCCGCGCCTGCCCAGCCCGATCGGATCGGCAGCGCTCGCGGCGCACCAGTGCACCACCCTGCCGGCGCCGACCGTGCCGCACCCGCAGCGGCTTCCTCGCCAGGAGCACGGCACGCGGCCGCGCGTCTAGCGTCGAGGATCAGAACGGTCCGGGACGCGACGCCGCGCCCGGGCCGGACGGCCCCGGCTCGTCATCGTCGCCGCGCTGGCGCAGAAAGCGCTGCAGATCACGGGCGATGGTGTCGCCCGAGGGAAGCGTTCCCGGCTCTTCATCGGCCTCGATGTTCGCCGCCTGCTCGAGTCGTTCGACGAAGGCCTGCACGTCAGGATCGCTCTGAACAGCGAGATTGACCTGGCGCTCATAGTCGGCCGCTCCCGCCTCCAGTTCGCTGGCGTCCACGGCGACTCCGACCAGGCCCTCGAGCTTGCGCACCAGAGCCAGCGCGGCCTTGGGATTTGGCGTGGCCGCGATGTAGTGCGGCACCGCCGCCCACAGGCTGGCCGACGGGAGTCCGGCCTCCTGGCAGGCGGCATGGAGGATGCCGACGATTCCAGTCGGACCCTCATAGGACGACGAGGCCAGCCCCAGCCGGGAGACCAGCGCCGGGTCCGATGCCAGCCCGGTCACCGAGACCGGGCGCGTGTGGGGGACGTCGGCCAACAGGGCGCCGAGGGTGACCACGAGCTGGACCCCGATCGCCTCGGCAACTTCGGTGATCACCTTGCTGAACCCGCGCCAGCGGAACGAGGGCTCGGTGCCGGCGAGCAGGATCAGGTCGCGCGGTGCGCGTGGAATCCGCACCTCGAACAGTTCGACATCCGGCCACACGATCTCGCGCGCCTGACCGTCGACCAGCTTGATCCGGGGCCGGGCAGCCTGGAAATCGTAGAACTCCTCGGGATCGATCTTGGCGAACCGCTGGGCGCCGAGCGCGCTGCCCACGAAGGTGATCGCCGTCGACGCGGCGTCCGAAGCATCGTTCCAGCCCTTGAACGCGCAGATCAGCGCCGGGGCACGAAGACCGTCCGGGCGATACTCCCATTGCAGCGGCTGCATCCGGCTCACCGTACATCATGGGCACATGAGCACTGGCCAGACGATCAGCGTTCTCCGACCCGGTGAGGGGGTCCGAGGAGTGTTCGCGTGCACCCGCAAGGATCGCCTCACGACGCGCACCGGGTCGGCCTATCTCGCGCTTGAATTACGGGACAGCACCGGCACGATTCCGGCCCGCGCCTTCCGTGACGCGGACGCGCTCGCAGGCGGGTTCGAGCGTGGCGACCTGGTCAAGGTGACGGGGACGGTGGAGCGCTTCCGGGACGAGCTGGTGGTCGAGGTGTCCGAGATCGCCCGCGTCGACGCCATCGACCCGGCCCGGTTCCTCCCATCGGCCTACCGCGACCTGGACGAGCTCGACGGCTTCCTGGAGCACCTGGCCAGCGAGGTGTATGACCGTTCGTACCGCGCGTTGCTCGACTCGCTGCTCGGCGATGAGGTCCTCCGCGCCGCCTGGCGCCGGGCGCCATGCTCGCGCGCGGGTCATCACGCCTACCTTGGAGGACTGCTGGAGCACACGGTCGCGGTCGGAACCATCGCCCACGATCTGTGCCAGCTGCATCCGCGCCTGAACTCCGACCTGCTGCTGACCGCAGCGCTGACTCACGATCTCGGTCGCACGCGTGAGTTCACCTATGGAGCCGAGATCGGGCTGACCGAGGAAGGCCGGCTGCTGGGCCACCTGGTGATCGGCGAGCGATTGCTCTCCGAGCGGGCGGGGGCCCTGGACGAGGAGCGACGGTTGGCGCTGCTGCACTGCGTGCTCGCCCACCACGGGCCGTCGACCGCGCCCGGCGGTCGCTTCGCCTCGGCCGAGGCGCTCGCGCTGTTTCGCCTGAACGCCTTGGATGCCGGGGTCAAGGGCGCGCTGGAGCACGGTCTCAACGACTGAGGGGGAAGGATCCGAAGCTTGACGGCGCAGCCCCGGCCAGCCTGGGGGAGCGGCGTCGGCCCAGCCACCTCCGCTCTTCGCGACGTCCCTAGCATCACCAGCGGCGCGGCACGGGCCTGGTGGCCCATCCAGTCTTCAAAACTGGCAGGGCCGGGCAGCCCCCGGCTTGGAAGGTTCGATTCCTTCGCCGCGTCGTCGGCTGTTGGTCCTCGACTTTCGCTTTGACGTTCTCTTCTTGGTCGTGAATTTGGTCCTTGACCCTCGGTTCTCCTCTCTCCCTGGCTTCATCCACCACTCCCGTTGATCCTCTGATCGAACACCCGTATCCGTCCGTGTCTGCAGGTTGTTCTAGAGAGCTTGTAGACACCGCAGTCGACACCCTGGTCCCTCGAAAACGTCCCAAACGTCCCGGAGTTGGAGTGCCATCTGGTTCCGCCACGGCTGGACGCCGACACGGTCTCCCGCGCGTGGAGGCTCCATCGAGCACGGACGCGAGATCAATGCCTCGCCCTCCACGCGCGTCTAACTCGGGCCTTGTCCCGAGGGTCCCGCCGGCTCGCGCGACTCCTCAGCGGGCACGGATGCCCTCGCTCTCTCGCGCGACTCGGCGGTTTGGCCCCATCCTCGCTCCCTTCGCTGCTGGGTTCGTCGATCGGCAAGCCTTGCCGGAATCGAAGCGCGAAGAGTCGCGGATCTATGCCGCCCTCGGACGGATACCTAGCGCCAGAGCAGCCCCTGCCACGGCACCGACGATGACACCTCCGCCTACGGCGACCACCAGATGAGACGCGATCAACGAGATCGAATGGTTCGCGCACTCCACTATCGCGTTGTGCCGCGGCCTGGGAGGACAGCGAACCGTCGGATGATGCCCCATAGACCAGACCAGACCAGACCGGCGATGGCGCCGGGGCGCCGTTCGCCTCCGAAGAGGAGATCGCGGCTCGTGTCTGACCGAGTGCCGCCCGTGGTTTCGTGCGGACGTGCCGGACGGTTCGAGCGCTCTGCGGCCGCATTCAACTGTAATTTCGTCGTGGCTCTCTCGCACGGGGCATTCGACTGAGGAGTCAGGTTTCGGGAACGTCGCATAGGAGGGATCCCAACGGCTCCCCCAAGATCCGCTTTGCTCGCGGGCGGTTACTGGGCCGCGCCTGAAAGATCGCGTCGTTCGGGCGACGGCAATTTGAGCTCCGCGACGAGCTTCGATAGTCCGAGTCTCATCCGTCCTTTAACCGTCCCGAGCGGCACGGCGAGCTGTTTTCCGATTTCGGTGTGAGTCAGGCCGCCGAAGTAAGCAAGCACGATCACTTCACGCTGTCGCGCGGGTAGTTGCTGCAGCGACACTCGTAGCCGGTTCCCCTCATCGTGCCGTACCGCGTCATCTTCAACATCGTGGGATCCAGGGACCATCTGCAGATAATCCTCGGATGTCCGCAACCGGTCACTATCGCGGTTCCGGCGGTAGTTGTCGATGCTGCGGTAGCGGATCAACGCCAATAGCCAGGTCTTCGGGGTGCCTCGAGCCTGGTCATACCGCGCTCGATCGCGCCAGGCGTTGAGGAAGCCGTCCTGAACCGCCTCTTGGGCGCGCTCGGTGCTACCACAAATCATCCGGGCCAGGGACAGGGCCATCGGGGAGTAGCGGTCATATAACTCGGCGAAGGCCAGCGTGTCGTCTGCTAGGACGCGTCGCATAAGGTCTTGGTCGTTTTGCCCGGACATATACGCCGCGACGCGATTGCTCATCGCATCGCTCGTGGTCGATCACGAAGATTTGAGGAGGGCACGAACATGGACACTTCGCATGCACAACCCGTCGTTTGATTCGCCCTCAAGAAGGCCACGACGCGACGACCCGAGGGGTTCCACGACGACGGCCAACTCAGCCTGGGTGTCGGCCTGAAAGGCGACTCGACCGTTGATGACCTTCTGGCTCTTGCCAAAGTCGATGAGGCGCGACTCGCCGGTGGTGAGAAACTTGTGGCGTATAAAGAGGTGGTGCTGTCGTGTGGGCAGGTCGTCGCGGTCGCTCGGTCATGAGCGTAGAACTCACCGTCAAGGATGGCCGCCACGCTTGGGATCGCGTGGGTCAGTTCGTCCCCATCCAACCGGGCGCTCGCGCTCGCGACAGGGGCGGAGTCATTGAGCACGCGCTGGCTCTCCTGGAACACGACGGTCTCGGAGCCGAGCCCCACCACAACACGTCGCTCGAACCCTGACACCTGGACCGGCGTGGTGCGAACCACTTTCCACCTCCTAGAGCACCCGACTACCGCTTAGGAGTCATGGCCTCGAGCCGATTACGGACGGAGCCCGGACGGCCCGAACGCCTTGAGGAGAGCCTGACGCTAGGTGGAGCGGTTGTCATCGGTGGAAACCGCGGACCTCTCAGTAGCACTACGGAGCGTGCGAGATTGACCTCGTGGGAGCTAGTGTCTGGGAATGTCTTGCGATCGCACCGAGGGTTCGCCTCAGTCGCCGCTGGGTGTGGTGGTCGTTGACGATCATGCTGTGGTTCGCAAAGGGGTGCGTGCGCTTCTGGAGCAGCAAACCGCGTTTCGCGTGGTCGCCGAGGCCCGCGACATTCCTGGAGCGCTCGAGGCTGTGAGCGTACATCGCCCCGCGCTTGTCGTGCTCGACCTCCACCTTCCAGGAGAGCCGAGTCTGCCGGCGATCGCGCGAATGAAGCAAATCTCGCCAACCACTCGGTTTCTGATCCTCACGATGTATGACGATCCCATGTTCGCTCGTCACGCACTCGAGGCTGGTGCCTCCGGGTACATGCTCAAGGAGGCCGCGCCGATCGAGCTCATCCGTGCGCTGCGGGCCGTAGCCGCCGGAGAAAGGTATGTACACCCGAGCCTGGGAGCTCGGCTCGCTGCGCGCGAACACGACGGCCTCGCGCTAGATAGATTGACCGAACGCGAGCGTGAAGTGCTCATTCGGGTCGTTCGTGGAAGCACGAACAAGCAGATTGCCGCCGAGCTGCACCTCAGCGTACGCACCGTCGAGACTCACCGCGCGCGCTTGCAGGACAAGCTCGGCCTTAGCGGACTACTTGAGCTCGTCGAGTTCGCGCGACGTCACGGGCTGATCGAGCCCTGACCCTTTTCGCCCGAGGCCGTGCAGCCCAGGGGCACGACGAATCGCACCAAGGTGCCGCCTCCGGGCGGCGTTCGTACCTCCAGTTCGCCGCCCGCGAGCATTGCGCGCTCCCTTAGTCCAAGTAGCCCGAATCCACAGGTTGTCGCACCGGCCTCAAACCCCACGCCATCGTCTTGAACGGTCGCCTCGATGCGCCCCTCGAGCGGTCGAATGGTCACCTCGACATGACGAGCGGAGGAATGCTTGGCAACGTTCGCAAGCGCCTCCTGCACCGCCCGGTAAAGCGCGCTCTCGACCTCCGCCCCTAAAGGCAGCGCAGGCTGAGGAACTTCGAACTTCAGCTCGACTTCGAGACCATCGATGATGTTTAGCTTGCGGGCGAGGCTCTCGAGCGCGGCCGACAGGCCGACTTGGTCAAGCACGGCTGGGCGTAGCTCGGCGATGAGATGGCGCAACTTGACGGTCTCGTCGAGGACGAAGTCGGCAGCCTCCTTCACCGTGGCGACCAGGCTGTCGCGATTGTCGCTCCCCGAGACTAGGAGCATGTGCAGTGCTCCTAGGCTCTGCAGCGTCTCGTCGTGCAGTTCGCGCGCCCAGCGGGTGCGTTCACGCTCGGCCGCCTCGAGGCCGTGCCGAGCCGCAACCAGTGCGCGCTTCTCGCGTTCGGACTCTATGACCGCACGCGTGGCGAGCCTAAACTCGAGCTCGTGAACAACAATTGCGGCTAGATCCTTGAGCGTCGTAGCATCCACATCACTGACGGCGCGCGGCTGCTTGTCGATCACGCAGAGGGTGCCGAGGTTGTGCCCGTCCAAGGTCCGCAGCGGCGCACCGGCATAAAACCGCAGCCCGAAGTTTCCGGCCACGAGCGGATTCACCAACGAATGGGGATCCAATGAGGCGTCTGGCACGATCAACGGCTCGTGCTGGAGAATCGCCGAAGCACACAGGCCCGGATCGCGTCCCACCTGCTCCACGTCGATGCCGTGTCGCGACTTGAAAAAGATGCGGTCCTCGTCGACGATGCTGACGATTGAGATCGGCACATTGAACAGCCGAGCAGCCAGCCGCGTGACGCGATCGAACGCACCGTCAGGCGGCGTGTCAAGGATCTGATAGCGCCGGACCGCGGCGAGCCGCGCCTCCTCGTCGTGCGGAATGATGGAAGGTGAGTTCCTCATGTCTGCCCTGTCCGGTCTACGCTGAATCTACCAACGAATCTGCGTTCATTTGGCTCCGTCCGGCGAACTGAAAGCAGCGGCCGATGTCGAGCGGCCTGGAGATTAGTTCGGTTTAAGGTTTAGGTCAGCTGCGTCTTGGCGCAGCGCGCCATCCGTGGCGGTACGTCGCCAGGCGGCCTGCGACAGCTTGTACGCCCGATCTCGCGCGCCGTTGAGCAGACCGGCGGGGGTCATACCGCCTCCGGTGTTCCAGGGGTTGAAGCGCAGGGCGTCTGTCTCTGGAGACAGCCGTGCGCCGATGCGCAGCTCGCCGACCGGCTGAAATCGCCCTTTGAGAGAGGCGACAGCCAGTCGGAACCGCAACTGTCCGGTGCCGGCCGCGAGCTCCAAGCGTGTGAACTCGTCCTCTCCGGCCGGCCGGGGCGAGCGGCGGTCCGGCAGTGCTCCGACGAGGAAGCGCTCGCTGCCCGCCTGGTAGGGCAACGCTGATGTGTACGGGCGCTGCTGGACGTCGGTCGCGGGCAGGAACACATGGTGCAGCACACGACGATCCGCGGAGCTCACGAGGAGGAAATCCTGGTGCTGACCGCTTCCGTAGGCGTCAAGGACGCGGATGGCCAGCCCGAGTAGATCCGGGATCGGGCGCGGAAGCCCCACCGAGCGAGAGAACCGCACGACGGCGCGGTGCTCTCCCCGCTGCGACAACAGCTCGGCCGCTGGCGGCGCGACTCCCGCTCCCGGGACAGACAGGCGCGCGTCATATACGACGCCGTGAGGATGGACAGCTTTGCCCCCTCGCACGCCAGCGATTGCGCCGAGGACAGCCCCGAGCGACCAGCCAGCCGCGTGGGTCAGTGGGGGGGCCAGTGGGCCTAAGAGTCGATTTCGCTTCACGACAACCTCAATACCCGCCCGTTGAGGTCGCTACGCGAGACAACGACTGCGCCGCTTCGGCGTTTGCGAAGACCGTCGCTGACGTAAACGCCAGCGCGCACAACGCCCGGGTCGTGTTGGATCAAGCACCGGCCACGGCAGACACTGACTGAACTCCTGCCCAGCGACGCGGTATGCCCAGACCGCAAGGTGCGGGGCAGAAAAAGGATCGTGGTCAACTCGACAGGGCTAAGGGAACGTTGAGGGCCAGCTCTAGGTTCGTGTCCCCAAAGGCGTCCCGACCTCGGCAAATCTGACCAAATCCAGCCCCACCTAACCTGACCGAAACGCCTGTAGTTACGCACAAAAACCCTGCAAAACGCTGAACTTCAAAACTGGCAGGGCCGGGCAGCCCCCGGCTTGGAAGGTTCGATTCCTTCGCCGCGTCGTCCCTGGAGATCGGGCCGGCGCGCGCGAATCCCGATGATCGCCTAGCCGGCGTTGCGCTCGCCGGTCGAGCGCCGTCTGCGAAGCAATGGCGATCGTCAGCTGATGCTCGCTGGCCGCGCGGCACCGGGTCGCACTCGGGCCCTGAGGCCCTCGCCGACCCGGCGGACCCGTGCGCCGATTTACATGGCGATCGCTTCGTAAACGTCGACCGCGCCACCGGCCTCGAGGACCGGGCAACCCTTTGCCAGCTCGACCGCCGAATCCAGGTTCTCGGCCGACACGATCGAGTAGCCCGTCAGGCTACGCGAGCCGCCATCGCTGACCGAGCCGCCCGAGCTGACCGTCTTGGCGATCCCGGTCGGGACACCGCCGTCGACGACGGCCGAGCCAAGCTGTCCGAACCACTGACCCCACTTAGCCATCTGAGCGTCGCGCTCGGCCTCATCGGAGGCCACACCATTGCCGCCGCTGTAAGCGAACATGTAATTCGCCATCTCCTACACCCTTTCGGTTGCGGCCGGCGCGAATGCCGGCCTTTGATGTGATGACGAACAGCTGACCCCCAGCGGGACACCGTCATCGGAAAAATTTGCAAGTCGGCCGTCCGAGTGGCCGCGGTTCGCGTAAGCCAGCGCCGTTGAGGATGCTCACCTCGCCTTTGTCCCGCTCATCGCCAATCCCAATTGAGGGGCGGCGAGCTCAGCACCGGAGCGAGTGGACGAGCAGCTCACGTTGCGATGGACGGGGGAGTTCGCTCCCAGGCGTCGAACCGGTTTGGATGCCCGATTACGACTCGTCGGACGCGGATCGCGCCGCGCACCCTCGCGGCTTGCGCGGGCGGTTGGTCTGCGGTCTCGGCCAGTCGCTGAGTGGAAACGCGACCGCGTTCGGGTACTCGGTGACGATAACGGCCAGCTTCGGCGCCGTTGAGCTCGCTCGCGGTGCCCCGCGCTTCGGTGATCTCATCGTGTTCGGGCTAGGCGCCGTCGTAGCGTTTGGTGGCGTGGAAGGCGTGGCCAGCCGCGGGTTTCAGTCTCCCCTCGAGAAAGGCTCAGATGAAGTGATCCTGCTCGGGACTGCGCTGGCGTTCGTCTCGATCGTGCTCGCGATCGCAGCCGCCCGCGGGGTCGCTGCGGTGCTCACTGGCGCGTGGGCCTGGTTTGGCGCCGCGTTCGGTGCGTCGTTGGTATTTGCGCTGGTGGAGAGCGTGGAGTTCATGCTCGCCGAGTGGCTGCAAGAACGCCGCGGCGAACCGGTTGAGCCCGACCAGTAGCCCCGGCTCATCCGCAGCTGCGACGTTCCGCAACCAGTCCTGGCCTGGCAGGGGACCCGCAACCCAGCGCTGATCGCCACGCCGGCACCCCAAGGCGCCGACCGGTAGATCGGCCGCCGACACGCAGCCGCGGTGCGGCTCATCGCCAGACGAACTCCGAAGCGGAACTCGTCGGTTCACGGGCCGGGCCGCCGGGGGATCATCGGCTCCAGCGATCCAGGACGATTGCTACGGCACAGATGCGATGTCGGCTCGCCGGCGGCCGGCGTGATCGCAACGGCGACAAGGCGGTCGTCCGGAGTCGGCTGCGCTCGAGCCGAGGGGTGACGTACAGGATCGCCCGATGCATGGGCCACCTGGCCGGCCAAGGCGATCAGGATCACCGAAATCAGTATTGGGGCAAGCTGCTGCCGCCACTCATGCCACAGATCTGTGCCGTTAGCCGGAATTCGGGTGCGGTCGTTGAACTAGGCGTCATGGACGAACGGAGCGAGCGGATCGCAGAGCGCTTCGACGGGCCGCTGTTGGTGGCTGCGGTGCTGACGATCCCGGTGACGATTCTGCAGCTCTTGCCGGCCGCGGATCCGTGGAGGACGATCGCCGACGTGCTGAACTGGGCGATCTGGCTCACGTTCCTGGCGGAGGTCGTAGTCATGCTGGCCGTCGTGCAGTCCAAGCGAGTGTGGCTGCGTGAGCACCCACTCGAGGTTGCGATCGTCCTTCTGACGCCTCCGTTCCTGTCCAGCGTCGTGCAATCCGTGCGAGCGCTTCGTGTTCTGAGGCTGCTCCGGTTGATGCGACTAGCTCCTCTCTTCCGGGCGTTGTTCACAGCCGAAGGGCTCCGTTACGCAGCCCTCCTGACACTGCTCACGGCGCTCGCCGGCGGCGTTGCCTTCGCCTCAGTGGAGAACATCCGGGTTGGCGACGGCATCTACTGGGCCGTGGTGACCATGACCACCGTCGGCTACGGCGACATCCATCCCAAGACCGCCGAGGGCAAAGTCATCACGATCTGCGTGATGCTTGTCGGGATCGGGTTCGCCACGCTCCTGATCGGTTCCATCGCCGAGCGGTTCATCAACCGCCCCGCCCAGAAGCCTGACCCCACCGACGGAGATGTCCTCGAGCAGGTGAAGGAGATCTCCGCCCGCCTGCAACGCCTCGAGCGCGCGCTTGAGCACCAACGTCCCACCGGCTAACTGCTGGCAGCATCAGAGAGCCCCTCAGCATAGGTTTGTTCGGCCTTTCAAACGGCCGCTCGTGATCACCCTGTTGAACGCAAGCATGGCCGCCTACGGCGACCCTGGGTCCGGTTGCTAGGGAGCGCGGGGCCTCCCGTGTGAGCGCCATTTGGAGCAGTGGTGTGGCGGTCGGAGCGTTCCCGTCGGCTCTTCGTCGCGGAAAATAACCGGGGGAGTCGCCCGGTGATGCGAACTCATACGCTGTCGGTGCCCGTGTCCGGAGGGAAGTTGTGAACTCGCTGCTTGAGCGTTTCGATGATGAGGAGGGTGCGATCCGGTGGGCGAGCGTCGGCGCCGGAGCGCCGATCGTGCTCGTACACGGGACGCCGTATTCGTCGCGGATCTTTGCCGGCGTCGTGCCGGCGCTCTCGGAGCGCCGCAGGGTCTATCTCTTCGATCACCTCGGCTACGGGCAGTCCGAGAAGCGTGAGGGCCAGGATCTGAGCATCGCGGCGCAGGCCCGCCGACTCGCGCGTCTGCTCGAGCACTGGGGCCTCGGCACGCCCAGTGTGGTCGCGACCGACATCGGCGGCGCGATCGCCTTGCGCGCTCTCCTGCTTGAACGGTCCGCGTTCGCGGACCTGCTCCTCTTCGACGCGGTGACCGGCGGGCACTGGGAGCGGGGACTGTTCGCGCTGATGCTCGGACACACCGAGGTGTTCCAGGCGCTACCGGGCTACGCGCATCGCGCGCTCGTCGCGGCACACATGCAGAACGCGACCCACCAAGGGTTTCGTCCCGGCGTGCTCGAGGAACTGCTCGGCCCTTGGGTTGGCGCCGACGGGCAGGCCGCGTACTACCGGCAGTACAGCCAGCTGCGCCAAGCCGACACTGCGGAGTACGAGCATCTGCTCGGTGGCATCTCGATCCCGGTCCGCATCCTCTGGGGCCGCCAGGATCGCATCGTCCCTCCTGATTTCGCCCACTGGATCGCCGAGCGCATCCCCAATGCCTCGTTGTCCTGGGAGGACAACGCTGGGCACCTCCTCGCCGAGGACACCCCAGCCCGACTTCTCTACGAGATCCTCGAGCAGCCATATCGCGCGTAGGACTCGCGCGGGACGCATCGGCCTTGTGCGGGTATAGGTGATCTCGTGTCGACGACCAGCCTGCCCTCTCGCTATCGCGTGATCGCCCCACTCGGATCCGGGGGGATGGCCACCGTTGTGCTGGCCGAGGACACGGTGCTCGGCCGGGAGGTCGCCCTGAAGCGGATGACCGTGCTCGGCGACCCGAGCGGGCTTTCCCGACTGCGTCGAGAGGCGCTGGTGGGGGCATCGGTGAGCCATCCGAACTTGGTCTCGGTCTTTGACGTGATCGCTGACGAGGAAGGGGATGTGATCATCGTCATGGAGTACGTCCGCGGCGAGACGCTGCGCGACCGTTTGCAGCGTGAGGGGCGGCTGCCCGCGGCCGACGCGCTGCGAATCCTGGGTGGAGTGGCAGCCGGCTTGGACACCATCCACGCGCGGGGAATCGTGCACCGGGACGTGAAACCGGCCAACATCCTGCTGGGCGCCGACGGCTCGGTAAAGGTGGCCGACCTCGGCATCGCGGTGGTGCACGATCGCACGCGTATCACCTCCGCCGGAGCGGTGCTCGGGACCTTCAGCTACATGGCGCCCGAGCAACTCGAGGACTCACCGTCCCGGCCTGCCATCGACATTTATGCCCTTGCCGCCGTGGCCTTCGAAACGCTCTCCGGCCGTAAGGCGAGGCTGGAGCCAAATCCGATGGCGCTGGCTCATGCGATCTTCACCCAGCCGCCCCCGGACCTGCATGAGGCGTGGCCGGGGGCCCCCGAAGCCGCCGCACAATTGCTGAGACGGGGGATGTCTCGCGATCCACACGAGCGTCCGCGATCGGCGGGCGAGTTGATCAGCCGCCTGCGCGCCGCTTTAGAGCCCGAAAGCACCGCTGCCCTGCCAGCGTCCCGGCCGGCGGAGCGGGTGAGTCCGGTGCGCCCGGCGGAGAGGTCAATTCCCCGCGCCGAACCCGCTCGGCCTTTGGCGCAACGGGAGACGGCGCGTGTGCATTCCCTACGGCCTTCGAGGGCTGCCACCGCCACGCCGATTGCCCGGCCGATTCGACCGGCGCGCCGGCGCGCCGTGGCCGGGGTTCTGCTCGCGTTGGTGCTGGCTGCGGTGGCGCTCACCGCAGTCCTCAGCAGTGGTTCCTCGTCGCGGCACCCACCGGCTGCCCGCACGCACAAACACAGCAAGAGCGCCACCACGGGCACCACGACCACACCACCAAGCGGCCAGGGGGCCGCAGCAGCGCCTGCGAGTTCAACGACGGACGCCAGTTCGCCCGTGGGCGCGGTGAAAGCGTTCTACGGTCTTGCCGCCGCCCACCGACCCGCCGACGCCTGGGCACTCGCCGATCCGACGGTCCGCGCTCAGCTAGCCGGCTACCAAGCTTTCCAGGGCCAGCAGGCGGGGGACATCTCGATTGGCTTCGATTCCGCGCGGACTCTGAATCAGTCCGCCAGCAGCGCGACGGTCGCAGTCAAGACGACATCGGTTCGCACTGACGGCACCAAACACTGTTCCGGCACGGTTGACCTGGTCCGGGCGAGCGCCGCAGGCCATTGGCTGTTGCACCTGCTTCACATCAATTGCGCCTAGAACGAGCTCGGCCCGGGACGTGGTCTTGGCCGACGATGCCGACTGCCCTTGCTGCTTCGGCCGGCGCGCGAGCCTCGTCGCCTGCGCGCTTGTGTCGCCCGAGCCGGGCACCCTCACGCGCACGAGCCGGCGACGCTGCGCGTTAGTCGACCAGCGTCCCGCATGAGAGGTTGACCGTGGCCGCCGTCATGGTCCGCGCGCGATCGGAGGCCACGAAGGCCGCGACGTCGCCCACGTCGCGTAGCGTTGCCGCGCGGCCGAGCAGCGTCTGACCGGCGATCGCCTCCTCGATCTGCTCGCGATAGGCGAAGTCCGCCGGGACCGCTTCGGGAATCCCGCCGGTGCGCAGGGTGACCACGCGGACGCCGTGCTCGCCGAGTTCGGTCGCGAGTTGCCGGCGCATCGACTCGACCGCGGCCAGGCCCGCTTGCAGCCCGCCTACCGGCTGCGTACGCACCGGCGGCCCGTCCCCACCGAAGTTGAGTAGCACCCCGCCGCCATTGCGGACCATGTGGCGACCAAGCGCCTGCCAGGCCACAAGCGACGCCCGTACCCCCGTGAGTACCGGAGCGAGGTAGTCCTCGATCGCCATCTCGAGCATCGGCGTGCCCTGTACGTCGTTGTGGTTGATCGCCGTCATCCCGATGTCGATCGAGCCAGCCGCGGCGGCGACCGAGTCCGCGTGAGCGGCGGTCGCCGCACGGTCGAGCGCGTCAACGATCGCCGTGTCGCAACGGCCGCCTTCGGCCCGGATGTCGGCGGCGACTGCGTCCAGCGGCTTCTGGGTGCGGCCTGCAATGAACACCCGCGCGCCCTCACGCGCGAGGCCACGAGCCACGGCGCCGCCGATCGCGCCGCCACCGCCGTAGATGAGCGCGTTCTTTTCTTCCAGCAGCATGCAAGCTCCTTTCTGGTGTAGGCGAGCTTAGACCGGCCGCTGCATAGGCAACGAGTGCCCGGACCGCTTGACATATGCCGTTATGGGTATATATTGGTTCCATGGCACGAGCGGCGACCACCACGGATGCGTTCAACGCGGTCGCCGAACCACGCCGGCGCCAGATCCTGGATGCGCTCTCCGGTGGGGAGCGCTCCGTCAACGAGCTCGTGGAGGTGCTCGGCTTAGCGCAGCCGCAGGTGTCCAAGCACCTACGGGTCCTGCGCGAGGTGGGAATAGTTGACGTCCGCGAGGACGGGCGTCAACGGTTCTACCGGCTCAACGGCGAGTCGCTCAAGCCCATCCACGACTGGGTCGCGGGCTACGCCCGGACCTGGGACGAGCGCTACGACGCGCTCGACGCGGTCCTGTCAGAACTCACAGCAAAGGAGAACAGAGATGGCGGCAGCAACCAGTAGCGGCAAGGCGACGGTCACCCTCCCGACCGACACCCAGATCCTCATCACACGGACGTTCGACGCTCCGGCGCACCTCGTGTATCGGGCGGTGACCGAGCCCGAGCTCGTCCGTCGGTGGTGGAGCGGGCAACGCGGCGAGATGACGGAGTGCGAGATCGACCTGCGCGTCGGGGGCAAGTGGCGGTACGCCATGCGGGCGGACTCGAGCGGCGACGAGGTCGCGTTCTACGGCGAGTACCGCGAGATCGTGCCCAACGAGCGGATCGTCAGTACCGAGGTGTTTGCCCCGTTCCCCGACGACGGGACGGTCAACACGATGACGCTCACCGAGCACGGCGGCCGGACGACACTCGCGACGCTCGTACAGCACTCCAGCCCGCAAGCTAGGGACATGCACATCAACTCCGGGATGGAGGGCGGCATGCAGGAGGCGTTCGACAAGCTCGAGCAGGTCGCGATCTCGCTGCGCTGACGTGTAGCCCGCACTGACCTCCGGGGTCGTCTTCGTCGACGGCCCCGGGTCCCCGGCTTCTCGCTCTAGTGGTGCTTGCGAAGCGCTCGGCGTTTGCTCGCCGATGCCGCCGTTCGCGCGTTAGCGTGCGGTCGGCGCCGGGGAGCCTGGCCGACGTTGGTGGGCAGTCAGTCCGGCTGCGGCGAGCATGGTGAAGGCTGGGAGCACGAGCAGGCCGGCGCGCAGGCTGCTGGCTTGGGCGATCGAGCCGACGAGCAGCGGCCCGGCGATCTGTCCAAGCGCGGCAATGGTCAGGACTTCACCCAGTGCGCTGTCGGCGGTGTGTCCGCTCGCTTGAACATGGAGCGAGGACGTCAGCGGGAAAAGTGCACCGATACCGGTACCGACGAGAGCGATGCCGGGTACGGCCGCGGTGGCGCTCGTTGCGGCGAGCAGGCATGGCAGCCCTGCGAGAACGAAACCGATCGCGGCGAACAGCAGGTGCTCCGGCGCGTGCGTGCGGGCGAGGCGGCTCGCGATCACTCGGCCGATGAGGTTGGCGGCGTAAAGCGCGCTGACGAGCGCGACTGCGGTCTGACGGCCAAGGCCGACGTCATCGTTGAGGTAGCTCGCGAGCCAGAAGCTGAGAGCGAACTCCAAGGCCACGATCGCGAAGACGATCACAAAGGTGGGCTGGAGACGTAACTCCCGCGTTTGCTCGCGCGGGGCGGGACGCGGGGAGGGGAGGTCGGCTCGCAGCACGGCGATCGTCGCGAGCGCGATCGTCGCGGCGCCGACGGCGAATGCGAGCCGCCAGGTGGCCGCGCTGGCCGCCAGCGCACCGATCAGGAGTGGCGTCGCGATGCCGGCCAGACTCACCGCCACCTCACCCTCGGATAGCGCGACCGCGCGGCGGGCACCGTGGGCATCGGCTAGCGCAGCCCATACCCGGATCAGGGCCAGCGTCCCGAGCATGCCCATCAGCAGGGCGCCGGAGATGGTGATCGGCGCGGCGTTGCCATACCCGACGGCCAGCGCGGCGAGCCCAGCGCCGGCTAGTCCCACCGCAACAATGCTCCGTCGGCTGAACGGGAGATGATCACGCGCGGAAAGGGCTCCGGCGATCCCGCCTCCGATCGCATAGGCCACCTGGTGCAGCGCACCGACCGCGTAGGAGATGCCCTCGACCGAGCGGAGGTAGGGAAGGGCGGGGCCCAGCAGCGCGTTCAGATAACCGAAGGCAAAGAGGGCCCCAAACGCCGTCCAAGTGAACGCGTTGCGGCGGTAGGTCATGCTGCCCGGCGGGCCCAGCGAGCCAGTCGCGGGGCGTCGAGGATCCGATCGAACGTGGCCAACGCGGTGCCGACCAGCACGGCATCCTCGCCCGCGCGCGCGGTGACGATCTCCGGCGCGGGGCGGCGGTGCGCGTTCATCAGTCCCGATCCGAATGCGTGCTGGAAGGCCTCGGGCGCAGCGTCATGCAGCGGCCCGGCGAGCCCGCCCAACGTCACCAGGTGCGGGTCGAGTGCATTGATCAATCCAGCGGTGCCGCGGCCGAAGTCGGCGGCGAGCTGCTCCCGCAAGCCCCGCTCCTCCGTCGTCGGCTGAGAGGTCTCGAGGATCCGGCGCAACCACCCGCGTGGATCCGCGGGGCGGGGTTGGCCAAGCCGCGAGGCAAGGCGCCGCGGGTCAAATGCGAGCCCCCAGCAGCCGCGAGCCCCGCAACCGCACGCGAGGTCCGGGTCACCGAACGGCAGGTGACCAAACTCGCCCGCCAGCCCTCGGGCGCCTTGGGCCGGCCGGCCGTCGAGCACGAGCGCGCCGCCGACCCCGACCTCGAGCACAAGGTGCAGCAGCACACCTGCGGCCGGCTGCATGCGAGCCTCGGCAAATGCCGCCATCGTGGCGTCGTTGCCGGTGATCAGCGGCAACCCACCAGTGATCTCTCCGAGCTCCACCTCGCGCCAGCCGAGCATCGAGGCTTCCAGCACCCGGGTCCCCGCCGTCAGGCCCGGCACGGCCACGCCCACAGCCAGCAATCGACCCGCAAACTGGTCCGCTGCGTCCGTAATGACTCGACGCAACCGCTGGAGCACCGCGCCTGCACTGCCCCCGCGATGACGGCCTGAGGAGACCTGCTCAGGCTCGCCGTCGAGCCCGCATACCGCAACGCGCCAGTCGCCATGTCGAAGATCGACAGCCAGAACGACCGGCCCGTCGGGATGGGCATGAAGCCGGGTGGTAGGGCGGCCGGGCCCGTGCACCGCGGCCGGGCGTTCAGTGACGAGTCCGGCCGCGCGCAAGCGTCCGACCAAATCGGACGTGGGGCCGCTGGCCAGACCGAGCTCCACGGCCAGCTCGCGGCGCGTGGGCGTGGGACGCCGGCGTATCAGTTCAAGGGCCGCAGCGGCCGATCGCCAGTGTCTGGGCTGGGGGCGTCCGTCTCCAGGCATTTACTCGCTGAACGAGCATACCCGAGCACGCGACCTCCAAACGCCTTCACGAGCGCGGCGCTAATCAGTCCACCAGTCGCGCTGACCCTCGACGTCGTCACGCGGAGCCTCGCCGAGATTGGGCGCGCCGATGACGAGGATCTCGAGGCCCTTCGGCCCGGCCTCGTAGCCGCGCCACGTGCCGGGTGGGACGCGGACCGCGTCCCACTCCTTGAGCTCGACTATCTCATCGTCCAGCTTCATCCGCCCGCTCCCGCGCACGACCACGTACACCTCCTCCTGCTTCTTGTGCGTGTGGCCGTACGGAAAGCGGTAGCCGGGTGGGACGCGCTGGTAGCTCAGGCCGGATTGCTCGAGGCCGAGCTCACCGGTAGCCAGGCGAAACTCCAGGTCCGGTGCGCCGTCGAACCTGGACCCGACGTCATCCAGGTCCTCCCTGAGGTTCATGAGCGTGAACGGCACGGCGGCAATCCTAGGGGACCCCGGCCCGCGAGCTGCCCTGCGCGCTGTGCTGACGCTCACCGAGCGAGCGACCCGGGCCGCTCGAGCGGCCATCCCCGCCAAGCTGTCGCTCGGGGAGTGCAAATGTGCTGATCCGCTCTCCATGTCAGGCACGTATGTATGCATACGTACCACGCTTGTCGGACCCGATGCGCGCGGTACGATTTGACGGAGGACGCGCGGTGACGTAGAGCGCCGCAAGGACTTCTTTGTTTGTCCAGCCCAAGCAAATGGAGGCCTTTTCTTGCAAATTGATGTTGTCGAACGTGATGGGTGGCTGATCCTGAGGGTGGAGGGCGAGCTCGACATTGCCAGTGCCCCCGCGCTGGACGCGGAGTTGGAGCGGGCGCAGGGCTCCCCCGCTGAGACGATCGTCGTCGATCTCGACCAGGTGGACTTCATCGATTCCACCGGACTGCACGTCCTGGTTCGGCATAGCTTTGTGGCGAGCCAGAACGGAGGACGCCTGCGTTTCACCGAAGGCTCGGAGCAGGTGCAGCGCCTCTTCAAGCTGACGGGGACAAGGGAGCACCTGCCCTTCCTGAAGGCCTGAGCCTTCGATCGCTCCCAGTGTTCGGTTCGCAGATCCGGGTATCTGCAGAGGATGTCCGTGCACTCATTGGAGCTCTTGCGACTTCGCCTACCCTGCGATGCGTTGGCGCCGCAGGACGCGCGCCAAGCGGCCGCGCTCGTTCCTGAGGCAGTCGTCATCGCGGTGACGGACGTGGCCAGATCCGAAACTGCCCCCTCGGCCAAGGATCGGGAGGTGGGCGCCGGAGGCCTTGGTCTGCGGCTCATTGGGTCCCTGGCTCGCCGTTGGGGGCCCGAGCACGCGACCGGCCGCCGAGTCTGGGCCGAGCTGGAGCTCGCCGCATAGTCACGGCGTATACGACCCGAACGCCTGTTTGGGTCTTGATGGCTGGGGTAAACCTGAGGTGAGCGTTGCAGACGGCAGTGTGCGCACGCTCGTTGCAGTCCAAGACAGGGCGGCCCACCGAAGGGCTGCTTTCAAAACGACACGGTTCGAAGCGACCTTCACCTGCGGAGGTGACCACCAATGCGATTTGCCATGTATGGGCTCCTGATCGCCGCCGCGATCTTCATCATCTCCGGCGGCCACCTGCTGTTTCTGCCGCTGCTCTTCGTGCTGCCGCTGGGCGGGATGTTCGGACATCACCAGCGTCACGGGCACTTCTGGTACCGCTCACGAAACCGATACTGAGCGCCGCGCCGTCCCCAAGCGTCCACAACCATGAATAGGAACACATTGAAAAGCTCCACCTCCCTGCGGCGGCGCGTCGTGCGCGTCGCGACCCTCTTCCTCCTGGTCGGCAGTCTGATCTTCGCCGGCTGCGGCAACTCCACCAAGACCGTGTCCAGCACCGGGTCCAACGGCCAGGTGACAACGCAGACAGTTCCGAGCGTCCATTTCGCCAAGACCAAATTTCTGTTGCACAGCGGCCTGGCCTTCGGCGCGTTCCACCGCTACATCTACAAACCGCTGCGAACCGGCGCGCTGCGAAGTGGCGCCCCTGGTCGAGTGAGGGTCTTGCTGAAGGGCGCCGCGGCAACGATCTTCATCGTTCACGAACTCAGACTCGCTCACGACGACGCGCTGTCCTCCGATCTCCTGCGCCCACTGGCTAACAAGATCGACGCTGCGCGCAGCAAGATCGGCGGCCTCGCCGCAGGCCTGAAGAATGGCTCGGTCAGCCCTGCTGAGATCGCCAGCGCCTCTGGCGCTGCCGACGCCCTGAGTGGGGCGAGCAGCGGCCTCGGGGCCGGGATCAAAGACATCTCCAGCAACCTGGGCGGATAGCAGCGCGTGAATGCTGCACCCCTCTACCTTCGAAGGAGAAGAACGATTTGACGGATCAAAACGATTCTGAGCGGACCGCCGGCGGGTTGGTGGGCGCGATCGCCGGAAAGGCGAAGGAGGCCGCGGGCTCGCTTGTGGGCGACGAGGACCTGGCGCGCGAGGGTCGGCTCCAGCAGGCGCAGGCGGATGCTGAGTCCGAGGCGATGAGTCGTGCCGCCGACGCACAGCAGCGCGAGGCCGAGGCGAGGCTTGAGTCGGAGAAGGCCGAGACCGAGATCGAACGTGAGCGACTCGGAGCGGAGGTCGCCGCTCACGAGCGCGAGCAGCAGATCGAGCGCGACCGCAACGCCGCGGAGCGAAATGCCCAGATCGAGGCCGAACGCGAGGCGGCGGCGGCCGAAAGTGAGCGTCAGGCACAGGAGTCCGCCGCCTCGAGCGCGGAAGAGCGCGCCGAGCAGGAGCGCATCGCCGCGGCTGAGGAGGCCATCCGGCTCGAGCAGCAGGCGCGCCAGGCAGAGAGCAAGGCAGAGAGCATTGACCCAAAGGAGACCCAGTGAACAGCCGAACACTTCCCCGAGCCGCAGTCGACAGCACCCTGAAGCTCGTTCGTCTGCCGATCGACAGCGCCATCAGGCTGCTGCCCGGAAACGGGACGGGAGCACGTCCCACGGCGACACTTGTTGTCGATCGCGCCGACGCGGCAATTCGCGCGGTCCTCGCCACGGTTCTCGGTGACCCGGTGTTGCGCGAGCGCGCTCAGCAGCAGCGCGCCGCGACCGAGGCGCGCGAACAGGCGCTACGCCTGCGCGAGGCGGCCAACCGCAAGACAGAGCAGGCCGACGCGCGGCTCCAGCAGCAGCACGAGCAGGCCGAGCGCCGGCGCGAGCAGGCCAAGCAGCGGGCCAAAGCTCAACGCGAGCAGGCTGCGCGCAAGCGGCAGGAGAAGGAGCGCGAAGCCGTGCAGGCCGAACGCAAGCGTCTCGCGGCCAACGACCGGACCGCCGCGCGGACCGCAGAGGCAGCGAACCGTCGCGCGGCCAAGGATCGATTGCAGGCGCTCGACGCCAAAGCGGACGCATTGGGCGAGAAGCAGCGGGCCCAAACCGCCGGTGATGAGGCCATTCGCCTACGCGAGGCAGCCAGCCGGACCAAGGCAGAGCGCAAATCAGGCGCTAATGGCGACAGCCGTTAGCCGCGGCCGGGTACTGGAGCAATGAGACGGCTTGCGATTCTGGCTGCGCTGCTGACGAGCCTGCTCGTACCCGCGGCTGCGCTGGGCAGCTCGGCGACCATCACGAGTCCAACAGCTTCCCGCGCCCCGCGGCTACTCGCGTTCAGAGGGGGCTTTCACCTTGGCGGAGGAGGCTTCACCCGACGCCGGTTCGGGTCGGGGGTGTTCGGGCGGCGAAGTCCCTCGCGAGGACTGCTGCACCGGGTCGCTCGCGCGCTGGCCTTCGCCTATCTTCTGCACCTGTTCTTCAGCCACGGCGGGCTCAGCATCCTCCTGTGGCTGCTGCTGATCGGCCTGTTGGTGCACTTCGTTCGACGACGCCGGCGCCGGCGAGACCGGTACGCATACTGAACGTCGGGCTCATGCAGAGGGTGAGCTGTTCGGGTTGCGGTTGATTACGTGGAACGTCGCGAGGCGAAGCTCGCGGATCGTCGAGCAGGCCACCGCGCTGGCCGGACGCGCGCCGGATGTCGTCGCGCTGCAGGAAGTCACGCGACGTACATTGCCGCTGTGGCGCAGCGCCTTTGAGCTGCTGGGCCTCACCCACGTTCGTTGCTCACTGGACGCCGCGACCCCGGCCGCGGGGTCGGCTCGGCGCACGACCGGAGTGATGCTGGCCTCCCGCGCGCCGCTCTCGGACGCTCGTCGTGCGTTTGTGATGCCGTGGCCGGAAACCGCTCTGGGTGCTGGCACCGACACAGCCCGAGGACCGGTGGAGATCTACTGCGTTCACGTGCCCAATGCCGCCAACGGCTTGGTGAAGATCCAGACCCTCCAGGCCGTACGCCGAGGACTGGAGGCGGCGGAGCCAGCGGCGCGGGTGCTGTGCGGGGATCTCAACACACCGCGGCGCGAGCTGCCCGACGGCGAGGTGATCTCCTTTGCCCGCGACTCGCGCGGGCGCTTGCGGCCCGAGCGCGGACCCGAGTGGGACGCCGCGGAACTCAGCATCGTCCCGGGACTCGAGGAGCTCGGATACCGCGACGTCTACCGCGCCCTCCACGGATACGCGACGCCACAGCCGAGCTGGACCTGGAAACGCATCGCGGGGCACAACGGCGGTTGGCGCATCGACCACATTTTCGCCTCCGCGCAGCTGCGCCCTATCGCGTCCGTCTATCACCACGCCTGGCGTGACTCCGAGCTCAGCGATCACTCAGCGCTCGAAGCCGACCTCGCGTAACTCCGGGTCAGGATCGGCCGCGGACAGGCTTCAGATTCTGGGTGCGATGCGCAGCCACGGCACTCCTCGGTCGCGCTACTGAACCTTGCCGCGCGCCGTGATCGGCCAGGTCGCTTCGATCTGTCCGTCCCGGTGCGCGTAGAGGTCATCGTGCAGGTTGACGGTCGTGTCGATATGCGAAGGCACCAGCCGCACGCGGTCTCCAACCCGCAATTCCCGCGCCAGACCCGGTCCGGCCATGGTGAGGATTCCGTGCTCGTCACCGGCGTGCTGGTAGGTCCAGCCCGGTGCATCGACCAGCCGTGCGGGACCGGAGTCGCTCGAGAGCGACTTGAGTCCAGCGTCGATGACGACGCGATGCGCCGTCGGACGGCTGAGCACGGTTGCCAGCGCGGTGAGCGCCGGCGCGTAGGGAACGCCCCGCGTCTGCTCGTAATCAACGTCCATGAAGATGAACGAGCCCGGCTGCACCTCCGTGACGACGTCGTGGGCAGCACAGAACTCCGCGGTCCCGGTTCCGCCCGTAGTCACCACGGTGACCGTATGACCGCCTGCCCGCACGCCTCGCGCGGCCGCGGTCAACCGCACCATGGCCTCGTCGCACAGAGCACGCCGTCGCGACGGGTCGCGGACGTGCTGAAGGTTCCCCTCATAGCCTTGGAGCCCGATGAGGCGAATCCGCTTCAGCTCCCGCAATGCGTCCGCGAGCGTGCGGGCGCCTTCGGGGAGGACCCCACAGCGATCCTGGCCGACGTTCACATCGATCAGAGCATCGATCGGCCGCGGAAGCGCCGAGTCGAGCATCGACGCTCCCTCCCACGAGTCGACCACCACAGACACTCGCGCATCCGGCCAGCGCCGCAGCAGCTCAGCGAGACGGGCCGCCTTGATCGCACCTGCGAGTTCGGTGGTGATTAGGAGGTCATCGACTCCACGGGCCAGCATGACCTCGGCTTCGCTGAGCTTCGCAACGCAGATGCCCGTCGCCCCCGCTTCCAGCAACAGTCGTGCGACCTCGGGGCTCTTCGCGGTCTTCAGGTGGGGCCGGACCTGAACCGCTGAGAGCCGCTGCATGCACAAACGGACGTTGCGCTCGAACACGCCCAGATCGACGACCAGCGACGGCGTGTCCAACTCGTCAAGTGCCACGGGCTGCACAGGGGCAAGGTATCGGCGTGCGCCCGGCGCGGTCGCCTACGGAACCCAGTTGTCCAGCGCAGGTGTGACCTGAAGCTCGTGCGTCATCGCGCGAGGACTCTGGCTGGCCAGGTACGCGACTGCGTCGGCCAGGCTCTCAGGGTCGGCCGAGTGCTCGTCGCCCTCGCCCGAGCGATCGATCACCGCGTCCACGATGAGCAGGGCGACATGGATCCCGTGTCCGCGCAGTTCGAGCGCTGCCGCCTGCGTGAGGGCGCGGACGCTGAATGCCCCTGCCGCCCAGAGTCCGCGTCCGGGCATCGCCCGCCGGGACGAGCCTCCGGTCACCTGGACCACGGTCGCGTGTCCACCCTGCTCGCGCAGAAACCGCGCCGAGGCGCTGAGGAAGGCGAACGCACCGCGGCCCGGCATCGCCGCCCAGTCTTCAAATCCATCTGGTCCCGCCGCGGCGAGCTCGCCGCCGCCGAACGGCCCCGAACGGCTACCGCCATACGGTGAGGCGGCGTTGACCACCAAGTCGACGCGCCCGTGGCGCTCGGCCGCCGCATGGAGCGCCTGCAGAACTGAAGCCTGGTCGGTGACGTCCACCTCGAGCGCGTCCGCACCGGCCGCGCGGAGCTTGTCGAGCGTCTCCACCGAGCGGGCCGCCCCGACCACCGACCAACCGTCAGCCAAGAGTCGCTGAACGATTGCGAAACCGAGGTTACGCGCGCCGATGATCAGCGCGGTGGGCAAGCGGGCTTTCTCAACGGATACGGTTCGCATCGATCGATCATCGGGCCCGGGAAGCTATCCCAAGCTGGGCCCCGGGTGTGGCAGGCTTGGAATATGGGGCGCTAACGTTTCGGTTCGTGCCAGGGAAGTCTGATGTCGGCGGATTCAATCTCCCGGGCCTCTTGGCCCTTCTGATCATCCTGGTGGTGGTGTTCTTGCCGGTGATTTTGTGCCGCCCCGACTCACCGCCTGAAGATTCGGGGCCAGACTCACAGGATGGGTGGGGGAAGGGCCCGCGGCGGCCGCCGGAGCCGCCGGTCCCGCGCGGAGGCATCCCGCTCGACGAGGCCGAGCCACCACGGTTGCGACTCCGAGATCACGAGCGGCTCGTGGACGGCCGGCTCTCCCGTGATCGGCGTTCAACGCGGGAGCCCGGGCACAGACCGGTGCGGCCGTCCGCTTAGCGGACGCCAGGCGTTGGCGGCGCACCACGTCGGCCACGCGGTCCAGGCTCTCGATGCCGGGGGACGCGGCGTGGATCAGCGGACGCTGCCGACCCAGCCGGCCGGAAAGGCTCCGACCGGCACCTCGCCCGCGTAGTCGGGAAACCAGCGGCGAGCGATCCGCTCACCTGGATGCCCGTCCAGCAGCGGTCGCAGGTCCGCCAGGGTCAGGAGAACGCGTAGGGTGGCCCCGATCTGGAGATCAGCCGCGTTCGGGGTCTTGCCTCCGATCACGCCACCGTCCGCGAGCGACTTCACGTGTGCGAGCTTGGCGGGTAGCCCGGCAAGGTCGTCATGCAGACGTGCGGCGCTGATCTTGTGGTAGCGCCAGCTGGCGTGCACATACTTGATCGCGAAGTCGGTCCCGGGGCCATCGAGCGGCGCACCCCCGCCAAAGGTGCCCATTGCCTCGGGCCGAAAGTGAAGCGCGCCCCAGGGCAACCGCCGCCCGAGGTCCTGGAGCTCCTCGTCGCCCCAGCGCTCCGCCTCGCGGATCTCCTCCGCGTGCGGATCCGGATAGAGCGTGGGCTCAGCGACCAGCTGCTCCAGCCGGGCCAGGATCGCCCGTGAACCGTGAACGGGCTCACCGTCGATCAGCAAACCTGGAACGGTCGACCGGCCGTCGCCGTAGATCCGTTGCATCTCCTCCACGTGTGGACCGGGGGTCAGGGCTATCCGCTCGTACCTCAGCCCCTTGTGCCGCAGCCCGGCCTCGACCGTCATGCAGGGATGCGACGGCGGCAGGACATGCAGGACAAGCTCGGGGACGCCCATCGCGTCCCACACTACTTCAGTGGGCACCCACTCGGGCCAGGGTTACCAGGTCACACACCCGTCCAGAAAAGTGGTGGCGGTTGCGGGATGCCTCGCGCTTGGACAAGGCCGCCGTCGGCCTAGCCCAAGAGGAGTGTCGATCGAGGTCCTTATTCCATCAGCCGAGGACGCAGCCGCAGGCTACGGCGAGCTGTGGCTCGACGGCCGGTTGCTGGCCACGACGCGGATGACCGACGACCACCGGATGGCCCTGGAGATCGGCCAGGGCCCCTGGGAGCTCGATTTTGCCGAGTTTCATCGCGCCCTTCACCAACTCGAGGAGGCGATCGCGGCGGAGCGACCGGCGGCGGGATGAGCTCAGGCGCGGGTGGCTAGCACGGGCTCCAGGATTGCTGCAGGAATGCTTTGTCCAAGAGGTCGCCGGAGTTGAGGGTTAGTGTGACACCGGAGTAGTAGCGGCGGCCGGCGCAAGCGCGGATCCCGGACAGGCGAATCGCCACCAGCGCGTTGGTCACCGGGGCCTGGGCACAGTTGGGCGTGCAGCCGTGGTAATGCGCGATTCCGGTGCCGGTTGCCGCGTCGCCCCCCCAGGACGCCCACTGAGCGCCCGACACGTAGAGGGTTCCGTCTCCGGTCAGCTCTAGCGAGCCCGGTCGTTGTCGCGGCGAGCCGGCGACGCCCTGAAAGTAGACCTCAGCCGCGTTGGCCGTGGTGGAGGTCGGGACGGCGGTCGGCGTGGAGGACGACGTCGAAACCGTCGTCGTGGCCGTGCTGCTCGAAGACGCTGTCACGGGCGCCGCCGCCGCTTTGGTGACCGTCTTGGTGGTCGTCGACCCACAGGAGGCGAGGATCGGCAGGGCCACGACGACGAGTAGCAATCGTCCACGTATCACAGACAGGATCATATGCCCGGCCCGTCCGGCAGAGACGGTTGCGGCGCCGACAGAGTTGCTGAGAGCCGGTCAGCGCGGTGGCGGGGCTTCCTCGGATGCACGGCCGGCCAATGTCCACAGGGTCGACCCGTCGGGCCCGCTTTGGCGGCGAGCTAGTCCGGCTGCCGACAGCTTTTCAAGTTCGGCGCGGAAGACGGGATACGGGACCAGGCCGACGCGAGCCAGAGCCAGATAGCCGATGCGGTCGTACAGCTCCGATGTGCTCGCCGGTTCGCCGGTGAGGGCGGCGAGCAGGAGCGAGGAGGGCGTCACCGGGCTAGGAGGACTGCGCCGCGGTCGCCGCGGCGGGCGGGCGAGCATCCACCCATGCTCGGTCCGTTGCTCGCTCGAGGTGCTCGGCCGCGTCGAGCAGCCGAGCCTCTTCGCCCCAGGCCGCCAACAGCTGCAGGCCGCATGGAAGGCCGTCGGCAAGCCCTACCGGTACCGAAATGCCGGGGACTCCGGCGAGGTTGGCCGCGGTCGCCTGACGAAGGTTGCCTGCGTCGGCGAGCACGGGTCCTGAGGGCAGCTCGAGCACAGGTGCGTCGAGAGCGCACGGGGGCGCGGGGAGCGTGGGACAGGCGATCAGATCGAATGATGCGAATGCCTCGGCCAGCGTGCGGCGCAGCCCGGCGCGGACCCGGTCCGCCTTGATCAGGTGACTCGCGGGCCACAGCTTGCCAGCGAGCATCAGCGCGCGAACCAGCGGCCTGGCGTCGGCCAGGACGGCGGGCGGGATGGCTGCGCCGAGCTCGGCCACGGTGCGAACCGCGCCGGCGGCGGGCGCATGCTCGATGAGGTCGAGCCTGAGCTCGCTGACTCGCCAGCCGGCTGCCTCCAGTCCCTGGCGACACGCGTCGGCCACGCTGGGAGCGATGTCATCCCACAGGGGTCCGCGCACGATTCCGACCCGCAGGCCTGCCCCGCCGTGCGATGGCAGCTCCCGGGCGAGCAGGACTTCGCTCAGCAGCCGGACGTCGGCGGCATCGCGGGCGATCGGGCCCCAGGCGGACAGGCTCGTGCCCGCGCCGCTGTAGCCATCGCGAGGAACGCCGCCGTAGGTGAGCTTCAGGCCGGTTACTCCGCAGCATGCGGCAGGGATCCGCGCGGAGCCCCCAGAGTCCGACCCGAGCGAGCCGGCGACGAACCCAGCCGCCACCGCGGCAGCGGACCCCCCGGACGAGCCACCCGGGCTGCGCGCCGGGTCCCACGGGTTGGCGTGCCGACCGTACGCCGAGTCGGTACCCGTGGTTCCCGAGCCGAGCTCGTGCTGGTTGGCGACGCCGATGATGATGGCTCCGGCCCGCGCCAGCCGCCGGAAGGCCCCCGAGGCTGACGGCGGCAGGATCTGATGGTGGGTGCCGTTGTAGGCACCGCGCCACGGCAGCGCGTACATGTCCTTGGTCGTCAGCGGGACGCCGTAGAGCGGGCCGCGCGGAGCGTCCGCCAGTTGACGCTCGATGGTCTCCTCATCGAACACGACCGGCGTGGAGTTCAGCGGGCCGTCGTCGCGGGCGATCGCCGTAAGCGCGGCAGCGCTCAGCGTGGCGGGGTCGAGCTCGCCCGAGGTCGTGCCCTGAGCAAGCGCCCGCAGTGATGCCGGCGTCACGCGATCGGCGCTCTCGGCGCACGTGAAGGATCAAGGTCCGGCTCGCCGGCGACCGCGCTCGTGTCGAGGCCGGCGAGCGCATCCATCCCGGGGGCGAGCGCCGCCTGGACGGTTCCAAGCAGCGCCACGGCTTCGGGGTCGTCAGGGATGTCTGCCAGGCGAAGCCCGGTCGCGGCCGCGTTGAGCAGAGCCGGATCGATCATCGCCCAATGATCCAACAACGGCGCAAGCGCCGTCAACAATCATCTGTTGCGGTCGCCTCCAAGCAGCTGGAGCATGAGCAGAAAGACATTGAAGATGTCGAGGAAGATGCTTGCCGCGATGAGGACGGCGCTCGAGGGGTTCGCCTGGCGCAGACGGTTGAAATCGAAGATCGTGAATCCGCCGAAGATGACCAGGCCCAACACGGCGTAGATCACGTGACCGTGCGGAATCGAGACGAAGATCATCACGACTCCGAAGACGATCAGAGCCAGCAGCGCCCAGAACAGGCCCCGGGCCCACCGGGAAAGATCCCGGCGGGTGGCATAGCCGTAGGTCCCGAGGGCCGCCACGAACGCTGCAGTCGCGCCGGCGGCCTGCCAAAGGACCGACGGCTGGGTCTTGGCGTAGCTCGCGAGAACCGGGCCGACCCCGAGGCCGAGCAGCAAACCGAGCCCGAATAGCAACCCGGTCGCCAGCTGCTCGTGCCCGCGTGAGGCGGCGATGTTGAGGCCGAAGACACAACCCTCGGGACTTGGTCGGGCCGGGCGAGGGCGTCGGGACTGGACATCTCGGACTCCTTTGTTCGCGCTTGCTGGTTGAGTCCAAGCGCTTAGGCCACGGCGTCCGAGCAAAAGCGACCGGGCCAGGTCGGAGCGGGATTCCGGCGCCGTCGCAGAGTCTGCGCGGCGCCGGTCCCGGCGTTAGCTAGTCCTTGCCCGTGAGCTTGTCGGCGACCTTGTCCACGCCGTCCTTGACGGTTGACTTCGCCTGATCGACCTTGCCCTCATTCTTGAGGCTGTCGTCGCCCGTGATGGCGCCTGCCGCCTCTTTGACGCGTCCCTTGCCCTCATCGACGTTCTTATCGGACATTGGTGCTCCTCAGTTGCTGGTGACGGCGCCAGCCGGCGCGCCTTGAACCCTGTAGCTATCCGCCGCCGACGGCTCGCAAACGGCGCCGGGCGCCGGGGGCCGCGTCATCCAGGGCCGGCGTTGGCGCCCACGGCGTTGAGCCAAGCGCGGATCGAGCGGCCCGCCGGAGTGACCTGACCTTCGACGTAGCCGGTCGTCGCTCTGGCGAGGGTCTGCCCATTGAGGACTGCCCAGCCGTACTCGATGTTGGTTCCCGTGGCCGCGTAGCGGGCAATCGGTTGGCCCTGCTGGAGGATGCCCACTGGGGCAATTGCAGTGATCTGCTCCGCGACGTACTGCACCCGCCCCGCATCGGGCCCGGCCAACAGTTCGAAATAGACCAGCGGCTGGCCGGCAAACCAGCCGGGGATCACCGCGAGGATCTTGACCCGGGACGGGGCCAGAATCGGTGCTCCAACCGGCATCGCCGCGTCCACGCCCTGGTCGGTGCGCCCCCAGGTGGTGACATAGGACAGCGGATTGATGTACCTCGCGTTGGTCACGCGCGCAGCGACCAGTTGCAGCCGCAACTCGTTCTTGACCTCGGCCAGCGAAGGGGCGTGTGCGTTGACGTCACCGACCGGTGTTCCTCCCGCGGCCGAGGCGGCCTGGACCCCGGCGGTGGGCTCGATCGCCTGCGGGCGAGCTTGGGGAGTCGCGGCGCCCGAGGCGGCACCCGGGCCCGGGGTGGATCCGGCGCTGACAGCGTGCCTGGCTCCGCACCCGGCCAGACTGAGGGCAGCGAAGAGAAGCGCGACGCGGCTCATCATCGCTCACGCTAACAAGGCCCCTCGTCAGCGGCGAGGGTTCGCCTGCTCAACCGGGAGTGAGGACGAATACGGAGATGCGCCGATGTGAAGCGCGCCTCTCGTATTGTCCGAACCCGGGGTAGACCCGGAGGCCCTCCTGCCAGATCTCGTTCCGGCGCTCTCCGTCCGCCTCGACGGCTCGCACCCGCCGCCGGTGCCCATCGATCTCCACTTCGGCATCCGGCAGCGCGCGAAGGTTGTGGTACCAGGCCGGGTGGCGATACTGACCGAAATTCGAGGCGATGATCGCGACGTCCCCGCGCGTGGGGACGCCGAGGACGGGCACGGTACGCGATTGGCCGCTCTTGGCTCCCGTCGTGGTCAGCATCACCACCGGGAGCCCGGAGACCAGGCTGGCGAAGGTGTATCGCCCGCCGCTGAGGCGGTGAACTCGGCGATCGAGGCGATACATCACCCGCGCGAACAGCCACGACCCCGGACCCGTTGCCGCAATGCGTCGCAGGACCTTTTGCGCAGCGTTGGCCTGGTCGTAGGCGAGGGGCTCGCTCATTGGCGCCAGCCTGACGAACCGGGCACGGACTGTCAAACGGCATCGCGCCCGCCCAGTGGCTAGTTCCGGCGCCCGCGGGACGCGGATAATTGGCGGCATGCCCGAGTTCTCACCGCTGCGCCGCGCCGATCTCGATTCGAATCCTCTGCGGCAGTTCAAGGCCTGGTTTGACCAAGCGGCCGCTTCGGGTGAGCGAGCGCCCGAGGCGGCGGCGCTCGCGACGGCCACCAGCGACGGCGCGCCGTCGGTTCGGATGGTGTTGGTCAAACAGGTCGACGAGGACGGGTTCGTCTTCTACACGAACTACCAGAGCCGCAAGGGCCGGGAGCTCAGCGACAATCCGCGTGCCGCGCTGTTGTTCCACTGGGATCTGCTGGGACGGCAGGTCCGAACTGAGGGCCGGGTGGAGCGGCTGAGCGCAGGCGAGAGCGCTGCGTACGTGCGCGGCCGTCCACGAGCAAGTCAGCTGAGCGCCCTCGCCTCCGCACAAAGCCGCGTCGTCGACAGCCGCGAGCGCTTGGAGAGCCGCGTGGCCGACCTCGTGGCCGAGTATCGCGACAGGGACCTGCCGCTGCCGGCGAGCTGGGGCGGTTTCCGGCTCGTTCCCGCCGCCTTCGAGTTCTGGCAGCACCGCGCGGACCGCCTGCATGACCGATTCGTCTACACGCCCTCGCCCGAGTCCGGCTGGCGGATCGAGCGCGTCGCCCCGTAGCGGGAGCCGACGCGCACTGGTCCCCGATGTCGACGATCCGGTCCTGCGCTGTACGGTAAGTGGATCGATCCTGAGCTACGCAGACCTCGTCGGAACGCACTTCAGCTCGCCAGAGCGGTGGAGGATGGCCGCGGCGTCGGCGCTGCCCTGCGTCATCTCGACGGTCACGGATCTGAGCCGGGATCGCTGAACGTTGCCCAAGCGCTGGCGCGATTTCTGGTGGCTCGCTGTGACTCACACCACGCGGGCTGGCGCGTGGTGCGCCAGGTGGTCGTCGAGTCGGCGGCCGACGCCCCATGGGAGAAGTGCGCACGGCGCGCGGTCCCGCTGGTCGCCGAGGACCTGTTGAACTTGTCCGGAGAGCGCGGACGCACGCCGCTGGCTCGCGCCCAGCACATCGCCGCACAACGCCGGGCCGAGCAGATCGCCGGACACGTAGACCATGCCGCAGTGCTCTCCGATCTGGGCCTCAAGCAGGTCTCCGTGACTCCTGAGCGATGGCAGTCGGCGCTGAGCGGCGCGGTCGGGGCTCGGTCCCGGGAGCAGGTGGCTCGCGCCGTCGATCGCTCGCTTCGCGGCTGAGAGCTGCCGAATCGGTGATCGAGCGCTCCCGCACGCTCGATCACGCTTGACGAAGCGGACGCCTATCGTCCGCAGGGCCGCACGCTCAGTAGTAGTGCCGGCGTCCGCCGACGGCCCGGCCCATCGAGCTCAGCACGATGAGAACCAGACCAACGACCAACAGGACCAGCCCGAGCGTCCACAGAATCGCGATCTTGGCGATGAAGCCAATGATCAGCAGGATTAGGCCGAGTGTGATCACGCAGATCTCTCCTTGTACGGGGTGTGACGAGGTTCTGCCCGCGGAGCGCTGATATCACGCATGACCGTCAGGTGGGCCAGGAATCGGTGGGGACCTGCGGGCGCCGGCGCGGTCGTCTTGGCTGCCGCGATCTGGCTGATCGCAGGGGGTCAGGCTGGGCGCGGCCACGGCCGGCTGGCCAACGGGCGGGTACGAGTGGCGGGCCCGGCACACCGCACCCCGCGGGCGGAGACGTTCGTGATCGGGCGTTCGGTGCAGGGCCGGCGGATCCGGGCGGCCGCGCTGAACCCGGGGGGCGCCGGGCAAACAGTCCTGGTCGTAGGCTGCATTCATGGCAACGAACCGGCGGGCATCTCGATCGCCCGCCGGCTTGAATTGCAGCGACCGCCACCGAATAGCGCCCTGTGGATCGTGCCGGTCCTCAACCCCGACGGCGTCGCGGCGAGACGGCGACAGAACGCGCATGGGGTCGATCTGAATCGCAACTTTCCGTGGCACTGGCGGCCGCTGGGGGTGCGCGGAGACGATCAGTACTCAGGTCCCGGACCGCTGTCCGAACCTGAATCCCGGGCGATCGGCCGGCTGATCCTGCGGGTCCGGCCTCAGATCACCATCTGGTTTCACCAGCCGCTGGGGGTCGTCGATCTGTCGGGCGGATCGGCCCGCGTCGAGCGACGGTTTGCCCGTCTGAGTGGCCTGCGCGCACAGAGGCTCACGCGCTATCCGGGCTCCGCCGTGAGCTGGGGGAATTCGGTGTTGCCCGGCACCACCTCGTTCGTCGTCGAGCTGCCGCCTGGTTCGCTGAGCGCGGCGGCGCTCGCCCGCTTCACCCGCGCCGTGCTCACCTTGGCTCGGTCGACGGTCACGCCTTAGGCCGGGCGCCCGGTGTCCCGCGCGCGGTGTCCTACGCGCAAGGACCCGGTAGGCGCGAGCGGTAGCCGTCCATGCTGGTCCGGTTGAAGTCGCCGTGGGTCTGGGTGCGCAGCGCTGCCACATCCTCGCGGTGGAACGGGCTCGAGAGACTCTCGTTGTGTCCGATCACGTTCTGAGTGTGGATGTGGTAGCGGCATTGCAGCCAGCGGACCAGGCGCAGGCTGGCCGAGAGCTCACGGGGGTTCCCAAGCACCTGAGCGTCGCTGAAGCCGACATGTTCGATCCCGATCGCCGTCCAGTTCAGCCCGACGGTGTGCCGGCACATCGTGTCCAGCGGAACGAGTTGATGGATCGTGCCCGCCTGGTCGATCAAGAAATGGGCGCAGGTGCCGGGGAGCTCGTGGAGCTCGACGTCGGGCACATCAGCGGCAAAGGTCGCATAGGCGGAGGCAAAATCAGCGTCCGTGTAGTGGATCACGATCACCTGAGGGTTCTTCAGGCGCCAGGTCGGTGCCATGAAGCTGCCGTAATGACGGCCGACGTAAGCGGCCATCTCGGCTCGGCGCTGTGGCCCGAACGGAATCGGCTGCCAAACGACCGAGGGTTCAGGCGACGACGGCCGGACTCGCGGGGCGGACGAGGCGGCGGTCTTCGCCCGCACTGGAGGGCGTGGCCGCCGTCGCGGACGGGCCGGTCGCTTGGTCAGGGCGGACGAGGTGGTCGTCGAAGCGACCGTCGCGACGCTGGGCGTGGCGGTGCGCTTGGCGCCGGTGCTCGAGGTACCTGAGCCGCCGCAGCCCGTCGCGAGCAGCATGGCGCCGATCAGGACACCCAGAAGCGCGAAGTTCAGCGCGTTGCGCTGGGAGGTCACACCCGGATTGTCGCTGCCGGGTGGGATTGACCGTCCGACGGTCAGGCCCAGCCGATGCCCGCCATGCGGACGAGCCGGTCAGGCTTGCGCTGGAGCGGGCTCGAGATCCACGTGCTGGCGGCCGGCGATCGCTCGGTCAGCGACGGCCCAAGCGGCATACGAGAGCGACCCGACAATGCCCGTCGCGGTCAGGATCACTCCCGCGGCCGCGGTGGCCGCGACCCCGTGGGCCCCGAGCACCAGGACGGTTGCCGCGGCGCCGAGGCTCGGGCCGATCGGCAGCTGGCCGATGGTGAACATCGCGATCAGGAGCGCGGTGGCGTCGGTGATCGAGACATTGACGCCGAGCGCGTGCAAAGCGAGCCAGTTGCGGGCGATTTGAGCGCAGATTGAGAGCAGCACGAACAGGATCATCCGGTGGCGTCCGTGGCGCATCACCGCGAGTCCGCCCCAGAACCCGGTCTGGTTGCGCTCGGCGACGCGTCGCAGCATGGCCAGCACGGCGACGGTGGCGGCAATGGCCAGCAGCGGTATCCACCAGGGCAGTCCGAGCGGACCGATCAGGGTGAAGGAGAACATGCCCGCCAGGGTGATCTCCACCGCAATGATCGGAACCTCGGCCAGCAGGAGCGCCGGAACCCTAGGAGAGGTCGTCGGTGCGACCCGGCGCAGGCACGCGATACGGGCCCCCAGGCCCAGGGAACCGTTGAGCACGCTGGCGAGGTATCCTACGCCGGCGGCCCGGAACAGCAGCCGCCGGGAGACCGTCCCACCGGCCGCGCGCACACACACGTGCCAGGCCTCGCTCCGAGCTAGCAGCGCGAAGGTCTGAAGCGCGGCGATCAAAAGCAGGGACAGCAGCGGCGCCGAATGGATCGCTGCGCTGAACTGCTGACGGTGGCCGGAGAGCACGATGCCGAGGACCACGGCAACGATCACCGAGCCGATGGCGCTGAGCGCCGCACGCTTGCGGTACGAGCGCAGTCGCTCTTCTCGGGCTGCCTCGGCAGCCTCGGAACAGTCGGAAAGTATGGCCTCGCCTCTCGGGCTAGGAGTTTCGGGTAGTCGACTCCGGCGGGGTCTCGGTCAACGCCAGCGGCGAGATCTCAGCCGACACCTCCGGCGAGGGTTTCGGCGGTTCCTTCGGCGGCTTTATGGATTTCTCCCCATCCTCTGCCGCGCGCTTGGCGCGGCGCGCCGCCGCCTCGTTCTTCAGCTCGGTTTGGCGATTGGCAATCTGCGCGACGTAGGCCGCGTGTCGCTCAGAAGAGCTCTGCCGGTGATTGGTCGGCCCAGTGGAGATGCTGACTTTGCGCTTAGTCGCCATGACGTCACTTTCGTCGAGGTTGATCGTCGAGCCTGTCAGCCGCACCTCGTCCGGACGGCAGGTTGCGTCGTCCTGCGAAGGTCGTCCACCTGAGAGCCACGCGGGGAATCTCCCGGTATGTGACTGTCGGCTGCGCGATCGCTTAGCGAACTAGCGAACAGCCTGAAGGAGCGATACCCACACCATAGCCGAAATCGACGTCCCCAAGACCAGTCTTCGCGCGGATCTTGCCGTCCATCACGCCCGACCCCCGGGATTTGCTCGCTCTGGTCGGCTCAGCTCAGCGAGCCGGCGGGCAGCACATAGCGCAATGGCGCCGAGGTCTCAGTGCGTGCGCCGCTACTGAGCTGATGGTGCAGACCGCGCGGTGCCGCTTTGGTAACCGTGGCCTCCGGGGCACCGCCGCGCGCGATGATCCACGCCACCACAGCGTCGAGGTCGCTCCCCTCGGCCAGGATCGCGGCGCGCTCAATCGTGCCGCCGCCGGATGAGTTCGCGCGGGAGAGCCTCCTCACCAGCGTGCGAATTTCGTCGTCTTCCATGGCTTCGAGCTTAGACCTCCTCGGCCCGAACGACAACCCGGCACGGAACACCTCGTAGCACCATGGACGCGTCCGACGATAGGCCTGTGCTCACACGGTGCCGTGCAAGAAGTACCAGATGAAGAACCCGCTGAAGATCGCCAGGAGCGGGCTGACCCGCCGACGGTTGAGGATCTCGGTGGCGGTGTGGAGCAGGATCCCCACACCGACGCCGTTGGCGATGCTGTAGGTCACCGGCATCACGATGATGGTGGCGAAGGTGGCCAGCGGCGAGGTGTTGTCCCAGCGCAGGTCCCGAACGAGGGCGAACATCATCACGCCGACGATTACCAGCGCCTGCGCGGTGGCCTCCGTCGGGATGATCCCGGCGATGGGGGAGATGAACATGCAGAGCAGCAGCAGCCCACCGGTCACCACCGAGGCCAGACCGGCGCGGGCGCCGGCAGCCACGCCGGCGTTGCTCTCGATGAAGGTCGTGTTCGACGACGCCGACATGAATCCGCCGAGCATCGCGGCGAAGCCGTCGATGGCCAGAGCCGTTCGGATCCGCGGGAGGCGCCCCTGGTCGTCGAGCATGCCCGCGTTGCGGGCGACGCTGACCGAAGTGCCGACGTTGTCGAACAGGTCCGACATCACCACGGCGAGGATCAGCGCGACCGCCCCGCCGCCGAGCGCCCCGAAATGGAAGGCCACGTGGCTGCCGTCGGCCAGGCTCAGATCCGGGGTGGTCAGCCATGAACCCCGCGGCAGCCTCGCCGTTCCGTCGGTCCAGATGTGGTAGCCGTCAATCGCGTTGATCACGGTGGCGGCGAGCGTCGACCCGACGATCCCGATGAGCAACGCCCCGTGCACCCCGCGCTGGTGGAGCGTCCAGGTGACCAGCAGGCCGAGAGTGAAGATGAGGATCTTCCAGCTCCCCAGGTGCGCACCGAGCGTGCCCAGCTCGCCGCCCTTGATGACGAAGCCGGCGTTCTTCAGTCCCACGATCGTGATGAACGCGCCGATCCCGATCCCGATCGAGAGCTTCAGATCGAACGGGATCGCGTCGATGATCCGCTCTCGCAGACCCAGCACGACCAGCGCGACGATCACGGCGCCGTCGATGACGAAGATGCCCATCATCGAAGACCAGCCAACCTTGTGCGCAGCGACCTCGGCAGCCGCGAACGCGTTCAGTCCCAATCCGGCCGCGAGCGCGAACGGATAGCGCCCGAAGATCCCCATGGCGATGGTCAGGATCCCGCCCGCCAGCGCCGTCACCGCGAGCACCTGGTCAAATGGCAGGCGAACCCCGTGTAGATCCGGCGTGGCGCTGAGGATCGCCGGATTGACGAAGACGATGTAGACCATGGTCAGGAACGTCGTCAGCCCGCCCAGCAGCTCGGTGCGCGGCGTGGATCCCCGCGCGCCGATCTCAAACCAACGATCGATCCTGTTCAAGGTTCGGTCCCGGCGGGAGGGCAATCCGCTCCGTCGCTCCGGCGTGATCTCTGCGATATCGGCCACCAGGCTCCTCTCGGTGTCGGTCAACCTGCAACAGGAGGCGTGGTGGCTGCGCCTCGACAAAGCTAAAGCTATCGGGAACTGACGGCTCTTGGACGCGTCCGCTGAGTGACCAGCACGCACACGCCGACGATGACCGCGGTCAGCCAACCGGCGGCATCCAGGTGGTCGCCGAGCAGCGGCACCGACCAGGCGATGGTCAGCAACGGCTGGGCGAGCTGAATCTGGCTGGCCTTGGCCACGCCGCCTTCGGCTAGGCCGCGGTACCAGGCGAAAAAGCCCACGAAGGTCGAGATCGTGCCGACGTAGGCAAAACCCAACAGCGCCTGCGCGTCGGGCGGCCCTGGGGTGTGGCCGAACAGGGCGAGGATGGTGACCGGGAGCGAGATGGGGAACGCCAGTAGCAACCCCCACGCGATCACCTGCCACCCCGGCATCTCCTTGGTCAGGCGGCCGCCCTCGGCGTAACCGATGGCGGCCACGACCACCGATCCGAGCAGCAACAGATCGGCCGGATGTAGGGAACCGGCGCCACGCGAGATCGCATAGGCCGTGACCGTGGCGGTGCCGAGCGCGCTCGCCGCCCAGAACACCGGCCCGGGCCGGTCACCGCCGCGGATCACCGCCACCGCTGCAGTGGCGGCGGGGAGCAACCCGACGACCACGGCCGCATGGCTGGAAGTGGTGTGACGTAGGGCCAGGGCGGAGAGCACCCCGAAGCCGATCCCGCAGCCCAGAGCGACGGCGATCAGCCCCGGCCACGTGTCCCGGGGCGGCAGCGGCGCATGCAGTAGTCGCAGGCAGATGGCGGCAATCGCCGCAGCGATGACCGATCGGCCGGCGCCCACCAGCAGAGCGTCGAACTCGCGCTCGGCCAACGCGGTTGCGGGAAAGGTGAACGAGAACGCCAGCACCCCGAGTGCCGCCCAACCGAGACTCGGAAACGATCTCGCGCGCGTGATCGAAGCGGAGGTCAGAACCGGATCCGAGAACCGTCAGTGCAGCGCATGGCAATGCGAGGCTAGCGATCGCCCCACCGACCAGGCTCGAGGGCTCGGCGCGGCAAATTTCGGCGGCACCGATGAATTCTGCGGGGACTCTCGGTCTAAGCCCCGGACCGCCTGAGATTGAAGCTGTCCGGCCGATCCCGAACCCATAATCAAAACCCGCCGACCATGTCTGTGACCGCTCCCATCACCCCCGACGCCGCGATAGCCGCGCGCTCCCTGCGGCGTACCTTCAAAGGTGGGATCGAGGCCGTCCGCGACATCGATCTCACCGTTACGCGGGGAGAGGTGTTCGGGTTCCTCGGTCCCAACGGAGCGGGAAAGACGACCACGGTGCGGATGTTCTGCACACTGCTTCCCCCGACGGCCGGGACCGCCACAGTGGCGGGCCTCGATGTTGTCGCCAACGGCGCGGACGTTCGCCGACGCATCGGCGTCGCGCTGCAGGAGATCGGGCTCGATCCGGTCCAGACGGGCCGCGAGCTCCTCGAGCTCCAATGCGGCCTGTACGGGATCACCGGTCAACGCGGGGTCGAGCGCGCGGCTGAGCTGTTGGAGCTGGTGGGTCTGACAGACGCGGCGCAACGGCGGACCAAGACGTACTCCGGCGGGATGAAACGCCGGCTGGATCTGGCCAGCGCACTCGTGCACTCGCCGGAGGTGCTGTTTTTGGACGAGCCGACCACCGGGCTCGACCCGGCCTCGCGGCTGACCGTGTGGGATGAGGTCCGTCGCATCAACGCCGGCGGCGCCACGGTGTTCCTCACCACCCAGTACCTCGAGGAGGCCGATCAGCTCTGCGACCGCCTCGCCATCATCGACGGCGGGAGGATCGTGGCCGACGGCACGCCGCAGCAGCTGAAGGCGGAGATGGGACACGACGTCATTTCGGTCTCCCTGGAGAGCCAGGCGGACCTGGGCGCCACGGAGGCCGCGCTGGCCGGACTGCCGGGGCTCGAACGCGTCGTGGCCCAGCCGGATGCGCTCGTCCTCTACGTCGAGGATGGCGCGAGCTCGATCGCTGAAGTCGTCCGACGTCTGGACCGAGAGAACTTGCGGGTCGGGGCGATATCGGTGTCGAGGCCGACGCTCGATGACGTGTTTCTCAAGGCCACCGGGCGGCGCTTGGAAGGCCAGGATCAGGCCGCCGAGCCCCAGGAGCCGACGGTATGACCGAGATCCTCCTACTGGGACGGCGCGCGGTCCGAGAGGTCGTCCGGTACCCCGAGGCCACGATTCCGACGCTGTTCATTCCCCTCTTCTTCCTCGTGGTCAATATCGGCCAGGTGTCCAAGACCTTCCCTAGCACCACACCGTTCCTGAAGGGGCAGGGCTACGTCGCCTTCCAGCTCCCGGTGTCCCTGATGTTCGCCGTCGCCACCGCGACATCCGGATTGGCGCTGGTGACCGAGATCGATCTGGGTTACTTCGACAAGCTACTCGTCGCGCCGATCCGCCGCTCTTCGATCATTTTCGGCCGCCTATCCGCCGATCTGGTTCGGGGCATTGCCGGTTCCACGCTGGTGCTGCTGGTCGGCATCGCCCTTGGAGCGCGCGTCGAGAGCGGCGTGGCCGGTGCGGTGGTGATCGTGCTCCTGTCGGCTCTGTTCGGGGTCGCCTATGCAGGCTTTGGCGTTCTCGTCGCGTTGCGAACCCGCAATGTGCAGGCGACTCAGTCGAGCTTCCTGCTCTTCTTCCCGCTGTTGTTCCTGACCCCGAACTTCGTGCCCTTCGACCGGCTCTCATCGTTGATGGAGACGCTCGCGCGGATCAACCCGGTCAGCTACGTGATCGTCGGCCTGCGCTCGCTGGTCATCGACGGGTGGGATCTGGGAAAGATCGCGGTGTGCCTGCTGGTCATCCTGGGCATGGGCGTGATCTTGATCGCCGCCTGCCTGCGGGTAATCGCAACCTACGACCGGTGAGCAGCGCCGCGCGGGGGCGCACGCGCGGCGCTGCTCGGACCCGGTCGGACCCGCTTGTATCGTGACTCACCATGCTTGTGGCCGTTACCGACCACGCCGCCGAGCGCTTCCGCCAGCGCATCCGCGGCACCCTGGATGCCAACACCGAGATCGCGGCTCGGGTGGCGAGGGCACACGCTGCCGGACGGGTGGAGGCGGGCCGGCGCGGCACCGTGCTGGTGCGTGACCAGCTGCGGCGCGACCTGGTCTACGTGTGCCGCCCGGAAGCGGGCGAACTAGTCGTCGTGACCCTGTGGGAGGAGGGTGAGAACGCCGCCGTCCCCAAGCGCTTCACCGACGCGCTGCGTCCCGACGACGACCGCGTCGCGGCGCGCCGGCGCAGCCCGGACGATTGACCGGCCGCCCGTGAACGGGCAGCCGGTGACAATCGATGAGTGACCGCTAGACGATGTGGAAGATGAAGTCGTACTCCTTGCCGCCGTGGCGCGAGTTGAGGTTCATCTCTCCCCGCGCGGAACGGTAGGCGCCGGTGCCTCCGGTGATCGCCAGGACGCTGTTCTTCTTGTCGTAGAACGGGCCTTCCACGGTGAGCTGGCCGTGAGCCAGGAAGGTCGTCCACATGCATTCGTAGGTGCCCTCGGCGGGGGAGATCCGCACGCAGAAGCCCTGGTCGTGACCGACCTGCTTCTTGTCGCGGCTGTCGAACACCTTGTTGTGGAACGTGAGGGTGTCGCCGGTGTTGTCGGACCCGGCGCCGCCGCCGCTGGAATGCACCACCGTGTCGGTCACCGCGTGCTCGATCACGTGCACGGTCGAGCCTCCCGACTGCGCCGCTGCGGTGCCACCGGGGATGGCCAGCAGACCTGCCACGGCGACCACCGCGCAGGCCAGTGACGCATGCCGGCGGGGTGATGTGCGCGGACGACGTGACTCGATTCTCATCACGCTCAGACTCCTTTGGTCGAATTTGTCCTCAGCGAGCCCCGCGATCCTACGCCAGCGAAGAGGCTTCGGCGACCCGCGCCTCGAGGTACCGGCGCTCGGCCGGGGCGTCGGCCAGCTCCAGGGCACGGAGATACGCGGCCTGGGCTTCGGCCGCGCGTCCGAGCCGGAGCAGCAGCTCACCGCGCGTCGAATGCAGGTACTGGTAGTCGGCCAGCGGCAGACGGTCGACGATCGCCAGCGCGCTCGCCGGTCCCTCCACGTGAGCCACGGCAACCGCCCGGTTGAGCTCGACCACGGCGGAGCCGGTCAGCCCGACCAGCGCCCCGTAGAGCTCGGCCACCTGGGGCCAGTCGATCGGATGCTCGGTTTGCAGCGCCGCGACGGCGGCCTGCAGCACGTAGGGACCGGGGGTGTCCAAGGCCAGTGCGCGCTGCAGGACGGCACGGCCTTCCTCCAGCTGGCCCTGGTTCCAGCGTTCCCGGTCCTGATCCTCCAGCAGGACCAGATCTCCATCGGCGAACCGCGCGTCGCGACGCGCGTCGTGGAGCAGCATCAGTCCCAGCAGTCCGAGCGCTTCGGCCTCGTCCGGCATCAACGAGCTCAGCACGCGACCGAGCCGAATGGCCTCCGAGGCGAGGTCGATCCGCCCGCCGTAGCCCTCGTTGAAGATCAGGTAGACCACGGCCAGAACGGCCGTCAGCCGTTCGGGCAGCAGGTGGTCAGGCGGGACCACGAAAGGTATCCCGGCGGTCTTGATCTTCGCCTTGGCCCGCGAGAGGCGGCGCTTCATCGTCTCCGGGGTGACCAGGAACGCGCGGGCGATCTCATCGGTCTCCAGCCCGCCGAGGGCGCGCAGCGTCAGCGCCACCTGCGCCTCGGTGGCGAGGGCCGGATGACAGCAGGTGAAGATCAGCTCGAGTCGTTCGTCTGGGATGGTCGTGTCATCCATGGGGTCCTCTACCGCCTGTGGGGTAGCGAGCAGGTGCGCCTTGGCAGCAAAGGCGCGGTCGCGGCGGATCCGGTCGATCGCCCGGTGGCGCGCGGTGGTTACCAGCCAGGCGCCGGGGTTGGCGGGAACGCCGTCACGGTCCCAGCGCTCGGCAGCGATGACGAAGGCCTCCTGACTGACTTCCTCGGCGAGGTCGAAATCGCCGAGGAAGCCGATCAGGGAAGCCAGTACGCGTCCCCACTCGTCACGGAAGACCTGTTCGATCAGGAACCCATCTCCACGATCGGCCGCACCTCCACCGAACCGCCCATGCGGGCGGCGGGAATCTTGGCCGCCACGCCGATCGCCGTGTCGAGGTTGGCGGCTTCCAGCAGGTAGTAGCCGGCGAAGATCTCCTTCGTGTCGGCGAACGGGCCGTCCGTGGTCAGCGCCTGCCCGTTGTTGACGCGGACCGTGGTGGCGGTCTCGACGGGTTGCAGCTGCTCGCCGCCGAGAATGCCCGGCGTGTCGTTGAGCGCCATGTACTCGCCGTGCACGGCGTTCTGCTCGTCCTCGCTCAACCCTTCCCAGGCACCCGGGGCGGTGAAGATCAACAATGCGTATTTCATCTGTCCTCCTCTAGTGGGACTTGCTGTCGTGCCTACGACGAACGAGGAGGGTCTGAGGGGACAGCCCGCTCCGGAATAAATCAGCGATCGTCGGCGACCTGCTCGAGGACGAAGATCTCGAACGTGCGCGCCGGGTGGAAGACGATCTGGCTGTGATATCCGATCACCGCGCGCCCGGTCAGCTCCGCAACCGCGTTCATCGCCGGCTCCCTGACCGTTTCCTGGAAGGAAAGCCGAAACCGGCGAACCTCCTCCTCCTTGCCGTCGGCGATCAACGTCTCCTCGTTGCGGGTCAAACCGCCTTCGAGGGCGACGAACACATAGTCGTCGAGGATCCAGGCCTTCGCCCCCGTCGGTCCCCGGCCGTAGTACTGCTTCTTCAGCCCCACCATGGCGTTGGCCAGCGCCGTTCGCAGCGAGCCGTTGGACTCCTGTGGGGCTCGGTTGCCGCAGTTGGCGATCAGCGCCTCGGCCGGAGGCTTCGGTGAGGGCTCGGTCATCGCGGGCTCCAAGACGAATCGCGAGGCCGGGTCAAACCCTGATCATCCGTGTAGCTCATCCGCATACGCCCTCTCGGCCGCCGCGCGGAAACCTCGTCCGCGACGGCGGAGGTATACCGCAGAGACTGCAAAGGATGCAACGAACAGGCCGATCAGCACCACGTTCACCAGCGTGCTGGCGCGGCTGAGCGCCTGGCCGAACCAGTAGTACCCAAGTCCGTTGCTCAACGCCCACAGGGCCGCGCTGGTCGCGGCGAAGAACGTGAAGCGGCCGACGGGCATGCGATTGGCCCCGGCGAGGAACGCCGACCATGTGCGCAGGCCGCTGATGAACCGCCCGAAGAACACCACCTTGCCGCCGTGCTCCCGGAACAGATACCGGCCCATCATCAAGCGGTTGGGCGTGAGGCGCACCAGGTGTCCGTAGCGCGTCAGCAGTGTCCACCCGCCCCAGCGGCCGAGCCCGAACCCCCCGCCGCTGCCGATCGCCGCGCCCAGCAGCGCGGCCAAGATCACCCCGAGGACGGCCAGACGGTGGGTGCTTCCGGCGTACAGAGCGGCGGCGATCAAAGCGCTGGTTCCGGGCACCGGTACCCCGGCGCTCTGGAGCGCGGTGATCCCGAACACGAACACGTAGCCCCAGCGGTCCAGCAGATGATGAAGCTGGCCGGCGTCGACCAGGAGCGCGAGCTGCAGTGCCTACGCCTCGCCGGAGTCGGGTAGATCCCCGCGCCGGACGATGCCGAGGAGCCGCCCGTCCGGGTCGCTGAGGATCGCGGTCTTCAATCCCTTCTGCTGCAGCTGCTCGAGCAGCTTCGAAGGTTCGAGGTTCGGTCGATGGGTCGATGGCCCGGGCTCCATCACATCCTCTGCCACTGCCTCGGGGTCGCCCTCGAGCACGGTTCTGCGCAATCTGCCCACCACGGCATCCCCGCCGCTGAGCACCAGCGCGAACCCATACGCTGAGGCGGCCGCCGGTTCCCGCAGCGGTCCCACCCGGTCGCTCAGGCGGCAGGTCACTACCCGGGGCCCGGCAAAGTCGATTGCCCGCTTCTCCTGGGCCCGGCGGCCCTCCAGCGGGAGCCCGCGCGCCATCCAGTCGACCTTGCTCGAGGAGTAGTCGTAGACCTCCGTGAAGCCGAGGCTGACGAGCCGCTGCGCCGCACGGGGGCTGAGGTCGCAGAGACTGTCCCAGCAATAGACGATCACCGGCGTTGACCGGTCGAGCACGGACGCTCCCTCGGCATCTAGTTGCTTGAGCGGAAGGCTGATCGCGCCGGGGAGGTGAAGCTCCAGGTAGTCGTCCTCGGGCAACACCTCGACGAGTTGCGCGCCCTGATCGACCAGCTCCTGGACGCGCGGATAGAACACGGCGCTCCAGGTGCGTGTGGCCGCCTCAGTCACCCGCCACGCCTTCCACGAGCATTTGCAGCCCACTGTGGCGAACCGAGCCCGGGATGAGTCCGGCGTCCCGCATCAGCGCGTGTACCTCCGCCGGAGAGCGCTCTCGGCCGCCCTCGCACTCCACCAGCATGTGGAGATCGACCATCGAGGTGATCGGGCTGGGACGGCTGCGGTCAAGATCCTGGTCGACCGAGACGAGCCGCGCTCCCGGCGGCATCGTCGCTCGCACGCGCGCGAGTATGTCCCGACACGCGTCGTCGCTCCAGTCATGCAGGATCCACTTCAGCACATAGACGTCAGCCCGAGCTTCCAGCTCGCCGAACAGATCTCCGGACCGCAGCTGGACGCGCTCGGCCAGTCCCTTGGCCCCGAGAAAACGCCGCCCCTCCTCGAGCACCTCGGGAGCGTCGATCAGTACCCCCTGAGCCTGCTTGCGGCGCTCGAGAATTGCCGCCAGCAGGGTGCCCACCCCGCCCGCGACGTCGCAGATCACGCCGCGCCGCGGCCACGGATAGGCCCGCGCGAGGGCGGCCACGTCGACCGCGGTCAGCTCGCGCATCGCCGCGCCGAATCGGGCGCCCTCGTCCGGGTGGGCTGCGAAGTGATCCCAGATCGAGTTATCAAATGCGCGGCGGTGCCCGGAGGGCTGAGCGCCGTTACGCAGCTGAGCTTCCAGCTCCGCGTAGGCCTGGGCGTTTGCGGGGGCCGCCTGGTAGGCCGCCCACGCCGAGATTGAATTGGGGTGGTCGCTGCGCAGCGGTGCACCAACGCGTGAGAGCCGGACGCCGCGCTGAGGATCGGTGTGGGCCAGCCGCGCCGCGGTTGCCGCGCCCAGGACCCGGATCGTCACGTCCTCGTCCAGCCCGAGCGTGCCGGCCAGCTCACGCGGCTGGTGCCAACCCTCGCCCAGCGCGTCGGCGAGTCCCGACGTGACAAGCAGGCCGGCCAGCTTGGTGCGCTGCATCCCGGCGATCAGATCCCACAGGGCCGCTTCGTCGGGCAGGATCCGGTCGGCCAGGTCCTGCAGGCGCCGGCGCAGCCCCAGACCGGCACGCACGGCGGCTGGAGGAACGGGAAACGGGGGCAGCGACACGCTGGGTGAGCATACCGTCGCCAGACGCCGCCGAGTGGCAGTGAGTCCCGGCGCCTCCAGGCGGGTAGCGACTACCTATGACAACTCAATTGCTCGAATCCCAGAACGTCGCACTCGAGGTTCCCCAGCCCGCCGAACCGGTTACGCCGGCCGTACCGGACGCACCGGTGACGCCGGCCGTCCCGGACCCCGGCACACCGGGCGCGCCGGAGGAGCCCGCCACCGTCCCGGCGCCGGTCGAACCGGCCACCCCGATCGATCCTGACCCACAGCCGGACGTAGAGCCGATGCCGGATCAGCCCGCGCAGGCTCAGGCTACGGACTGAGCTCCACGCTCCCCATTGGGATCCAGAATCAGTTCGGCCAGGGGACCAGGTGCGAGCAGCGGGAGCAGATGCCCCGCCCCCTCCACCAGTGACAGGCGGGCGCCGGAGATCTGCGTCGCCAGCTGGCTGGCGGCCCGGGGTGCGACGACACGATCCTCGCTTCCGACTACGATCGCCGTCGGGGCGGAGATCTCGCTCAGACGGGACTCGAGGTCGGGGAGTTGCAAGACCAGGACGCGTTGCTCAGTGACGAATGAGCGCCAGGCGTTGCGCGTGCGCAGCACGCGTCCTGATTCCTCCAGATAGCTCTCGTCCACCTGCAGCTTGGCGGCGAGCCGGCGACGGGTCCGGTGGGCTCCGAGCGTGACACCCGTGGCGGCCAGCGTTGCCGCGGAGGCCACGGGTCCAGCGATTGGCGACGCCAGCCAGCGATCCATGCGATACAGAGACGCTGCGTTGGCTGACGGCGCCGCGAGCACGAGCGCACTGACTCGCTCGGGAGCGTGGGCGGCCAGCCAGCAGGCCACGGCGCCGCCGAAGCTATGGCCGACGATCGTCGCTTGTTTCAGGCCGTGTGCGTCGAGCAGTGCCATCGCGGCGCGGGCGTTGCCGGCGAGATCCGTCGCCGCACTGTGCGCGTCCCATCCCGGACGATCGGCCACGATCGTTGTGGCCCGTCCCGCTATTGCCTCCACCACGCGGTGCCAATCACGCGCGCCGCCCGGCTGCCCGTGCAGGAGCAGGACCGGATCAGGCGCTGTGCGGATTGCCGCCGACCGCCTGGCCGTCGCGGCCGACATAGCCGTCCTTGCCGCCGGCCACGACGATCACGGCGTCGCTGGTGCCGACGTTGCGCAAGCCGCGATGGGTCTGGGCGTCGACCCGCGCGATGCCACCCGGACCGAGCGGAAAGCTCTCGCCGTCGCCGAAGCGGATTTCCACCTGGCCCTGGTGCACGAAGTACGTTTCCTCCTGCTCGTCATGGAAGTGCACCCCGGTGTCGTAACCGGGCGGGAGAACCAGCGCGTTGATCCCGAAGGCGGTTACCCCGAGCTCCCGGCGGATCTTCCTGAAGCCCGGACCCTCGCCGAGATCGTCCAGGGTGGACACTGCGTAGCCGCGCTGGTCAGTCATGTTCGGGAACTGTATTCGGCTGCGAGCGCGCGCGCTGGTAGCGGCGCAGGAATTGGAGGGCCACGATCAGCATCAGGGCGGCAAACGCGAGCTTCAGCACGCGCTGCGGCAGGACGTTGGCCAGTCCAACCCCCGCCAGGACACCGAGCGCTGAAAGCGCGCCCAGGACCAGGCCGTCCCTGACCTCCACGTGCCCGTAGCGATACTGGCGAGCCGCCCCCACCAGCGCGACAGGGATGATCGCCAGCAGTGATGTGGCCTCTGCCCTGACCTGCGAGAGCGAGAGGGCCAGCGTCAGAGCGGGCACGAAGAGGATGCCGCCGCCGACGCCGAGCAGGCCGCTGACCACGCCCGCGGCCGCCCCCATCACCGCGGCGACGATCACGACAGCACCAGGTCGACGGCGACGGCCAACAGCAGCAGCGCGAACAACAGCGAGATCGTCTCGGTGCGCACGCGCTGCTGGATCCAGGTTCCCACCAGCACGCCGCCGAGCGCGGGCACACCGACGAGAACTCCCTTCGCCACGTCGACGTTGCCGAACGCGCCCTGGGTGAGGGTGGCCATCAGCGCGATCAGCACGATCGCCGCCAGCGAGGTACCCGTCGCGGTCCGTTCGTCGTAGCCGAGCCACAACACCAGCAGCGGCACGATCACCGTCCCCCCGCCGACGCCGAACAAACCACTGAACAGTCCCGCCGCGGTGCCGGCCAAAGCCAGCTTGAGCACCCGGTCGCTGGACATGAGCGGGCATACTAGGAGTCGTGACGTCAGCGCTCTTGTCCGATGCGCTCGCGCCGCTCAAAAGCAAGCCGGCTCGCTCGGCCGTCCTGCTCGACATCGACGGCACACTGGCGCCGATCGTCGATCATGCCGAGGAGGCCACCGTGCCAGAGACGACGCGTCAGCTGCTCATCGCCGTGGCTCGCCAATACGCAGTCGTAGCCTGCGTCAGCGGCCGGCGCGCCTCGGAAGCCAGGGCGATGGTCTCAATCGGCACCATCACCTACCTGGGCTCCCACGGCGCTGAGCTGTTGCGGGCGGGGTGGACCGAGGCCGTGCTCGATCCCACGCTCGAGGACTGGGTGAGACGAATTCACGACTTCGCGCGGGAGACCGACACCGCAGAACTTCGCCGCAAGCGCGTCCGGCTCGAGGACAAGGGCGCGATCGTGGCCTTCCATTGGCGCGGTGCACCCGACGAGGAAGCGGCTCGGGCAGCGATCGACGCCATCGCCGCCCGCGCCGAGGCGGCCGGTCTGCGTACCCACTGGGGCCGCAAGGTGCTCGAGGTGCGTCCTCCGGTCCGGATCGACAAGGGCGCGGGGATCCAAAAGCTCCTCCGGGATGCCGATGTGGATCAGGCCCTTTACGTGGGCGACGACACGACTGATCTCGACGCGTTCCGGATGCTCAGTCAGATGGTGGAGCAGGGCGAGCTGAAACACGCGGTCAGGGTCGGCGTAGGGTCTGAGGACGGCCCCGCGGAGATCGTGCAGGAGTCCGATGTGGTGGTCGACGGAACCGCGGGCGTGCAGGAGTTGCTCTCGATGCTGATCGTGGGGTAGAGACCACCGATGCGCTTCTCGGATTTCCTACGGACGACGGTTTTGATCAGCGCGGCGGCGGCGACGCTGCTCGCCGCGGTCACGCTGGCCGGCGCCAATGGAAACAGCGACGCTCTGCTCGTCCCCGTGGCCGCTGGGTGGTGGGTGCTGGCGGCCCTGATCGGGGTCTGGTTCGGGCGCCGAGCCGAAACCTCGCCCCCGATCGCCTCGCTGCTGGCCAGCGCACGGATGCAGCCGACCTTGCCGGAGGTCCAACCGGGGCGGATCGTGCTGAACCGCCTGTGGCCGCTGGTGATCTCGACCTTGGGCGCAGGCGCGGTCGCGTTCGCCCTGCCGCAGGTGCCGGCCGTGGCCACCGGCTTCGCGATCATTTGGGCCCTGGGCTGGCGGCGCCAGGCGTCGGCCGTGACGGCGATCGAGGAGCGCGACGGCGCCCGCTTCTACATCGAACGGACCTCGCCGCTGAAGCCGATCAAGCTGGTCCGCACCCCGGGCTTTCGTTCGAACCTCTACGAGCTCAACGGAACCTCGAGGCGCGCTGCCCGGGCACAACCCCGAGCGTAGTGCGGCCTTAGGGTATGGCGCCGGTCGACATCCTCGTCGTGTCGGTCGACAGCACCGGGGGCTGGAAGGTGTCGGCCCGTGAGCTTACGGGCGCGTTCGAGCGTGCCGGCGTGCGCGCCGAGCTGGTGGAAACCGGACCCGTCCGCTCGGTGCCGACCTTTGCCCTGACCGATTTCGTCCAGGCGCAGGCGGCGCGCAAAGCCTACGCGCGGGCCGCGGCGGCCAATGGCGCCCCCACCGCGGTCGTCTACTGCTCGGTCACCGCCGCATTGCTCTGGCCGCGTCCCGGAGCGATTTGGCTCGACGCGGTCGCCGCCGAGAACCGTCCGGGGCGCCACGGGGTCTGGCAGCGGATTGTCGAGCGTCGGCGGCTGGCCGAGGCGTCCCTGGTGATGACGATGAGCTCGGGCTCTCTGGGGCCATTGCAGGCGCGCCATCCCGGCGAGGTGGTCGTCCCGGCGGCGGTGCAGGCCTCTGCGCCCGAAGGGCTGGCGGCCCCCGTGGCGCGGGACATCGAGGTGGTGGCTTACGCCGGCAACCCGGAAAAGAAGCGGCTGGACGTGATGCTGGACGCGTGGCGCAGCGCCCGGCGCGGTGAGGAGCAGTTGGTGGTGACCGGGATCGAGGATCCGCGGCGCATTCCGGGCGTGCGGTTCACCGGTCGCCTCCCCGGGCCCGAATACCGCGCGCTGCTGCGCCGGGCGCGGGTCTACCTGGCCGCGCCCCGGCGAGAGGACTACGGGATTGCGCAACTCGAGGCGCTGGCCGACGGCTGCATGCTGGTCACCACGCCGGCGCCGGGCGGCTATCCGGCGCTGGAACTCGCCCGCCAGCTGGACGGGCGACTGGTCGCCGACGAACTCGCGGTGGCCTTGCGCGTCGCGCTCGATGATCCGGTGGACGGTTACGCGGAGCGCGCTCAGGTTCTCCTGGAGCCGTTCACGCGCAGCGCGGTCGACCGCACCGTCGCCGAGCGCGTGCTGCCGGTGCTGCTATCACCAGGACCGGCATGATCAGCTCTGCGTTCATCCCCAGCCCGTCCTCCCATGGCCTGCGGATTGGTCCGCTGTTCGTGCATGCCTACGGCCTGGCCTACGTCTTCGCCGTAGCCGCGGCGATTCTGCTCACGCGCCGGCGCTGGCGGCGCGCGGGCGGTGATCCGGACCTGGTCGGTGAGGTCGCCCTCTGGGGTTTCCCAGCCGGGCTGATCGGCGGGCGCATCTACTTCCTCATCACCAGCTGGGATCAGGTTCCCCCTCACTGGTGGGGACCGTTCGCCATCTGGCAGGGCGGCCTCGGAATCTGGGGTGGAATCGCCGCAGGCACGCTGGCCGGTCTGTGGGTGCTTCGCCGCCGCCTGTCGCGGCCGGACCTCCTCCGATTCATGGACGCCGCCGCTCCCGGGCTGCTGGTGGCCCAGGCGATCGGCCGGATCGGCAACTACTTCAACCAGGAGCTGTTCGGCGGTCCGACCGCGCTGCCGTGGGGGCTTGAGATCGATCGCGCCCACCGCCCGACCGGCTACGAGCAGTTCGCCACCTTCCAGCCGACCTTCCTCTACGAGCTGATCTGGAATCTGTCGCTGGCCGGAGTGCTGGTCTGGCTCGGACATCGCCGGCGGATCCGTGCGCCCGGACTGTTTGCGCTCTACGTCGCGGGCTACTCCGGCTTTCGCATCTTTGAGGAGCTGCTGCGGGTCGACCCGGCGCATCGCATCCTCGGGTTGCGCGTGAACTTCTACGTCGCCTCCGTGCTCTGCATCGCAGGGCTTGGTTTGGTTCGTCGCCATCCAGCGGGGATGGCGGCTGCGGCCGCTGCGCCGCGGGGCCGGTCTGCTCGGACTCGCGTGGATCGTCGCCTGGGCGGCCGGCTGCGGATCCTCGCGCCCGGCTACGACGGCTCAGGGTCGCGCGTACGTACCGATCAGCGTTGCGATACCGATGGCCGCCGACTGGAGCTGGTCAGCGGAGAACCCGGAACCCAGACCGGATGGCGCCGGGAGTGCGCTGAGCGTCAGCACGTAGTGGTGCGCCTTGGCGCCGGTGGGAGGACACGGCCCCCGGTAGCCCAGCGTGCCGAAGCTGTTGCGTCCGGGAGTGACCAGTCCGGGCACGCCACCGGACGGCAGGCTGGTGGTGCTCGCAGGAATTCCGGCCAGCGCCCAGTGCACGAAGTTGCCGGTGGGGGCATCGGGGTCGCGCATGACCAGGACGAGCTCCTTGGTCCCCGGCGGAACGCCGCTGATCTGCAGTGGTGGGGAGAGATCGCTGCCGTCGCAGGTGTAATTCGACGGAAACTGACCACCGGCGGCGAACGCCGAGCTGGTCAGGCGAAATCCCCTCGCCAGGCTGGCGGTGGTGCTGAAGGTGCTGGTGGTGCTGCTCGTGGTGCTGATGCTGCTGCTGCCGGGGGAGCTCGTGGTGGACGAGCTGGTGCTCGGGGTGAGGGCCGCCGAGCTGGCCGCGCTTTGGGTGCTCCTCGATGTGATGCTCGAACTCGAGCTGCTGCTCCCACAGCCCGCGATCAGGCCCGCCGCCGCGGCGGCCGCGACCGCGGTGCTGCGGAGACCGCTCATGCGGTCGCGGAGCGGCTTCGCTTGCGCATGGCCGTCAGCTCCGACCACGGCTTTGTATTGGCCACGTCGCCGGCGGTGAGCCAAGCCCGCCGCGCCGTTGCGACGCCATAGCGGGCGACCTCAAAACCACCAACCCGGTGGGCGTCGCAGTTGATCACGATCGGCACGCCGGCCGCGGCGGCCGCCCTGGCGTTGACCTCGTTGAGGTCCCGGCGGTCCGGGCTCGCGTTGATCTCGAGCATCGTGCCGGTCCGCGCAGCGGCCGCGATCACCGCTTCGCTGTCGAACGAGTACGGCGGGCGGCGCTCGATCTTGCGCCCGGACAGATGCCCGATGGCGTCGACCAGCGGATGCTCGGTCGCTCTGATGATGCGCGCGGTCATCGCATCGGACGCCATGCGGAAAGAGGAGTGGACGCTGGCGATGATCCAATCGAGCTCGGCCAGGACGTCGTCGTCGTAGTCAAGCGAGCCGTCCGGCAGGATGTTGACCTCGGAGCCGGCGAACAGCTCGATGCCCTCTACCTGGGTGCCACGAATGTTCTCGATGTGAGCTCTGAGGCGGTCGGGGGAGAGGTCATCGCCGAAGCCGAAGCTAGCCGAGTGGTCGGTGATGGCCAGGTACTCGTAACCCGCGTTCCGCGCGGCCTGGGCCATCTCCTCGATCGATGCCGTCCCGTCGGACGCGGTGGTGTGGCAATGCAGATCGCCCTTGAGTTCGGCGGTCTCGACCAGCGCGGGGAGGGTGTGGTTGGCCGCGGCCTCGAGCTCACCACGGTTCTCGCGCAGCTCGGGCTCGATGTACTCGAGCCCCAGGAGGGCGTAGACCTGGGGTTCGGTCTCACAGCGGTGGGTTTCTCCCGTGGCGTCGTCGAGCACGCCGTACTCGGAGACGTGCAGCCCCTTGCGCACGGCCGCGTCGCGCAGCGCCATGTTGTGCTCTTTGGAGCCGGTGAAGTGCTGGAGCAGGTTCCCGAACTGATCCGGCGCGACGATCTTCAGATCGACCTGCAAACCGGTGTGCGTGCGCATCCGCACGCCGGCCGTGGTCGGCGTGCCCGCGGACTCGACCAGATCCAGTGCGGCTGCCGCGCTGGCGAGTGCGAGGGGATCGGTGGCGGTCACGATCACGTCCAGGTCCTTGACGCTGTCGGTCATCCGGCGCGCTGAGCCGGCCAGCTCGACCTTGTCTGCGGCCGGGTGCTCGCGGAGCGCCGCGACGAGCTGCTCGCCCACCCTGAGCGCGCGGTCGAGGACGACCCGGGTCTTGGGGCCGCCCGCGGTCGCGCTGCTCGCGGCGGCCAGGAGGGCCTCTTCGGCCTTGGGGCCGAAACCCTTCAGTGAGCGGATCTTTCGCTGCTCGGCGGCCTCTCGGAGCGCCGGCAGCGAGTCAATGCCGAGCTCGTCGAACAGACGGCGCGCGCGCTTGGGCCCCAGTCCGGGCAGGTGCGTCATCTCGAGCAGGCCCCGCGGAAATTTGGCCCGCAGGCGGGCCGCGGCCGGAATCACTCCGTCCTCGGCCAGGGCGAGGACCTTCTCCTGGATGGTCGCCCCGATCCCCGGCAGCTCAGTTGCGCGCCGCTCGCGGGCCATCGCGGTCACGGATACCGGAGCGTCGCGGACCGCCTTGGCCGCGTTCCGGTAGGCGACAATCCGGTGGATGATCGCGCCGTCCAGCTCATACAGGTCGCCGAGCTCGTCGAGCGCTGCCGCGATCTCGCTGTTGGTGGGATTAGCCATGGGTCAACTCGTAGGCTAATACCGGGATGCTCGGAGCAACGGGGAGGAACCGGACCCCGCCGGCGCGAAGCCGACCGGTCTCCCGCTATACTTTTTGAAGTAACTGCGAACCTTCGAAGGAGCCCTGATGGCAGGCACCGTCTCAGAAGTGACCGATAACAACTTCCAGGCCGAGGTCATCGAGTCCGAAACGCCGGTGCTCGTCGACTTCTGGGCGCCCTGGTGCGGGCCCTGTCGGATGGTCGCTCCGGTGGTCGAGGAGATCGCCAAGGAGCGCGGTGAGGACCTCAAGGTGGTCAAGCTGAACATCGACGAGAACCAGGCCACGGCCATGCAGTTCAACGTCATGTCGATCCCGACGCTGATCCTCTTCCGTCATGGTCAGCCGGCCAAGACCGTGATCGGCGCATATCCCAAGAAGCGCCTCGAGGCCGAACTCGAGCCCGCGCTGGCCTAAGCGCCCGCGTTCGCTGGCGGCCTCAGGCCGCCAGCGCCACGCCCACCTGCAGCGACAGCCCGTCGATCTTGACCGGTTCCGCGCCATCCAGGGACTCGTAGCTCACCTCCACCGCCAGCGTCTCGCCGGCGATGTACTCTTGGTGAGCCCGCGCGGCGTCCACGAGCGGCTCGTCGCCGGCGAGCGTTAGGGCGATCCGGTCGGTGATCTCGAGGCCCGCATCGCGCCGTGCCGCCTGAACCGCGTGCACGATCTCTCGCGCCCAGCCTTCGACCCGCAGCTCGTCGTCGATCTCGAGCTCCAGCGCGACCGCGTGTGAGCCCTCGCGCTCGACCTGATAGCCCGGCAGCGGCTTCATCGTGATCAGCAGGTCATCGGAACCCAGCTCGTGGTCGCTGCCCCCGACGTTGATCGCCACGCGGCCACCCGAGCGCAGCGCCTCCACCACGTGGACGGGGTTCAGGCCGGCCACCGCCGCCGCGACGATCGGCATCTCCTTGCCGAACCGCGGCCCGAGGCTCCGGTAGTTCGGCTTGATCTCGACCTCTCCGAGCTCGTCGGCCTCGGAGACGAACCGCAGCTCGCGTACGTTCAGCTCCTCGCGCACGATCGAAGCCATCTGCTCGATCGCGTCGCGCTCGAACCCGGTGGCCACCACCACTGCGGCGCGCAGCGGCTGGCGGACCTTCAGCTTTGCCTGGCCCCGGGCCGCCAGTCCCAGGCGAACCGTCTCCCGAGCTACCACCATCGCGGCCTCGAGTGGCTGATCGCGCTCGCCGGGCACCGGGTAGTCACACAGGTGGACGCTGGGCTCGCCGCCGTCGAGATTGTCGTAGATCTCGTCGGCCAGAAACGGCGTGAACGGCGCCAGCAGCTGAGCCACCGTGGTCAGGCAGGTACGCAGTGTCGCGAAGGCGGCGCCGTCGCCCTCCCAGAAGCGCCGGCGGGAGCGGCGGACGTACCAGTTGGAGAGCTCGTCTACGTATTCGGCGATCGCACGGCCGGCACTGGTCGCGTCGAAGGCATCCAAGCGTTCACGGACGAACTCGGTCGTGGCGTGCAGGCGCGACAGCGCCCAGCGGTCAAGCTCGGTCTCAGCGACCGCGCCCGCGCCCGGCCCCGCCTGGACGATCTCATTGGCGTTGGCGTAGAGCACGTAGAACCCGTAGGTGTTCCACAGCTGCAGCAGGAACTGCCTGACCGCCTCGCCGATCGTCTCCAGCGAGAAGCGGTAGCCGTCCCAGGGATTCTTCGAGGTGAAGAAGTACCAGCGGAACGCGTCGGCGCCGTAGCGATTTATCACGTCCCACGGAACCACGACGTTGCCGACCGATTTGGACATCTTCCGGCCCTGGTCATCGAGGATCAGGCCGAGGCAGAGCACGTTGCGGTACGAGGACTGATCGAACAGCAGCGTTGATACGGCGAGCAGCGAGTAGAACCAGCCGCGGGTCTGGTCCAGCGCCTCGCAGATGAAGTCGGCCGGGAACCGCTCGCGGAAGTGCTCCTCGTGTTCGTGCGGAGCGTGATATTGCGCGAACGGCATCGAGCCCGAGTCAAACCACACGTCGATCACCTCGGGCACGCGCTGCATCTCGCCGCCGCAGTCCGGGCACGCGAACGTGACCTCATCCACGAAGGGCCGGTGCGGGTCACTCAGGCGAACCCCCGAGAGCTCCTCCAGCTCGTCGAACGAACCGATGACCCGGACGTGCTCGTTCGCACAGCGCCAGACCGGCAGCGGCGTGCCCCAGTAGCGCTCGCGTGAGAGCGCCCAGTCGACGTTGTTCTCCAGCCAGTTGCCGAAGCGACCGTGCTTGACGTGCTCCGGATGCCAGTTCACCGACTCGTTGGCGGCCAGCAGCCGGTCCTTGATCTGGCTGGTGGCGATGTACCAGGACGGCTTGGCGTAGTAGAGCAGCGGCGTCCCGCACCGCCAGCAGTGCGGATACGAGTGCTCGTAGCTCTCGGCCCGCAGAAGCTTCCCGCTGGCTCGGAGATCCTCGACCAGCTCGGCGTCGGCGTCCTTGACCCAGCGGCCCGCGTAGGAGCCGATCCGCTCGTCGTAGGTGCCGTCGAGCCGGACCGGGTTGACCACGGTGAGCCCGTACTGCTCGCCGAGCCGGAAGTCGTCCTCGCCGAAGGCGATCGCCGTGTGGACCAGTCCGGTGCCGTCGGTGGCCGTGACGAAGTCACCGAGGAGCACGGTATGTCCCCTGGGCCCGTAAGCGTCTTTGGGGATGTACGAAAACGGCGCTTCGTAACCGACGCCCTCGAGCGCACGACCGTCGAATCTTGTAAGGATCTGCGCCTGCTCGCCCAAGACGCGCTCGACCAGCGCCTCGGCCACCACCAGCACCTCGTCGCCGAGCTGAGCCCGGACGTAGATCAGGTCCGGATCGACCGCGACGGCGGCATTGGAAACGAGGGTCCACGGGGTGGTGGTCCAGATGAGCAGGTTGTCTCCGGGCTGCACCGCCTCGTTCCCGTCGGTGACCGGAAAGCGGACGAACACGGATGGGTCGACTACGTCCTGGTAGGCGCCGGGCTGCCCGAGCTCATGGCTTGACAGGGTGGTGCCGTCACGGGTGCAGTAGGGGACGACCTTGAGGCGCTCGTACAGCAGTCCCTTGTCGTGGATCGTCCTCAGTGCCCACCAGACTGACTCGATGTAGTCGTTGTCCAGGGTGCGGTAGGCGTTGTCGAGGTCGATCCAGAAGCCGATCCGCTCAGTCAACTTGTTCCAGTCCGCGACGTGGCTGAGCACCTTCTCGCGGCAGCGCGCGTTGAACTCCGCGATGCCGTAGCGCTCGATGTCGTCCTTGGAGGTGAAGCCGAGCTCCGCCTCGACCGCCAGCTCCACCGGGAGCCCGTGGCAGTCCCAGCCGCCCTTGCGCTCGACGTAGTAGCCGCACATCGTCTTGTAGCGGGGGAAGATGTCCTTGAACACCCGTGCCAGCACGTGGTGCGAGCCGGGAGCCCCGTTGGCCGTGGGCGGCCCCTCGTAGAAGCCCCACGGCGCCGCGCCCTCCCGCCGTCGCAGCGATTCGGCAAACACATCGCGCTCGCGCCAGCGCGCCAGCACGCCTTCCTCCAACTCGGGGAACGCGGCCCGCGGGTCAACCGGACGGTGGGGGGTGGCCATGCGCGGTGATTCTAGGAGGCGACCGGAGCTGCGCCCTCCCCGCTTGAGCGCTGGACAGCGACCGCAGGCGCTAGCGGTTGCGCAGGGCGAACGCCGCGGGCACGGCTGGAGCCTCGGCCTGGCGCGCCCGGTGGGCGTCGAGGCGCGTGAGCAGCGTGTCGCGGGCGGCGATCGGGGTCTCCCCGAGCCGGCAGACCGTGCTCGCCCCGGTGTCCGGGACCGCGCCGCGGTAATCGAACACAACGACCTCCTGCACCACATTGCGCACGGCGTAGACCAGGCGCCCGATCGAGTCCAGAGAAACGCGGCGACCGGTCAGCACGACGGCGTTCGGGTCCAGCGCGCGCAGCGCTCGTCCGAGGCGGGCGAGCTCGATCGCGGGGGTCAGCATCAATGTCCGCACGCCCGCTCGCCTGAGGATCAGTTCAAGCGCCTGGGCGTGCAGCGAGTCAACGTCACAGGGCACGGAGGCATCGAAGATCAAGATTCCCTCGGTGCGGGAGGCCGGCGGCGAGAGCCGCTTGAGCGCCGACAGCCAGCCGGTGGCGTGGCGCCACCCGAACTCATACTCAGCCGTCGTCCGGTCGATCTCAGCCAGTGAACCCACCGCGTCGAGCAGAACCTCTTCGATCGTCCGCTCGAATGAGCGGAGCGTCAGGCTCTCCTCGAGCAGTCGGTTCGACTTCTCCTCATCGAATGCGGAGAAGGCGCCGGCCAGGCGGGCGGAGGAGGAGGGGCCCTCGCCGCGCTCGCGAGCCAGCGAAACCGCCGAGGAGACATTGTGGGTCTCGGCCAGCGTCAGTCGCAGGGACTCGATCTCGGCCAGCGCGTACTGACGATGACCGCCGGGCGAGCGAAGCGGTTGCGGGAAGCCGTACCGGCGTTCCCAGCTGCGTAGCGTGTTGGGGCTGACGCCGAGCATCACCGCGGCAGCATTAGTTCGGATTCCACTCATTTGTGGGAGTTATGGAGGGTTTGTCAGCCCTTTGCAAGAGCCGCAAGCCTCCATGCACCTTGGACGAGTCCGTGCATGGGAAGGAGGCCGGCTACCGGCCGCGACGGGCTGCGCTCGACGGCCCGCGCACGGTCAGGCGCGCGAGGCCTCAGTCGAAAACGATCAGGGCGGCTGTCGGAGGACCGCAACTGGCGATGCGAGCCTTCAGGCGTACACCGAACGTATTGGTGGGACGAACGACGACGCGCCTCGCGCCGGCGTCGCCGCGCGCTGCCCAGGTCACGGCCACGGCCAGGTTCGCCGGGCCCTGCGCCTCCGCGTCGGCGGGGACGAGCAACTCCGTGATGTGGCGGTTGACCGCTTCGGTCTCGCGCGTTGCGAGCAGGCCCTCGGCGCTGGCCGAAACGGCGCAGACCGAAAGCGAGGCGTCGAGAACCAGAAACGGGTCGCCGGTCGCCGGCGCAACGTCGGATTGGGCCTGGAGGATCAAGCCCATCCCGCAGCTGTCGCACACCCGCGAGGAGGAGTCATCCTCGAAGGCGGGTCGAGTGCCGCAATGGCTGCAGAACGAGACGCTCGGCGCGTCGCTCGGCGTGGTATCCGGAACGACCGCTAAAAAGCCCCGCGCCCGGCCTGATTGTGCCCCCATTATCCGAAATCCTTTCCGTGTCCCATGATTGATACGGACGCCGGCCTACATGCTGGCGCGCTGCTGGTCATCCGACGCGTCCCTGTGGGATCGCGCAGAGGCTACTGCAATCCGTGCTGCGTCCTGATCGGCGTCGACCAACTCCAGCAGGCGCCGCTGCGCGTCGCTGGCCGCCGGGGGCAACATGCTGGTGCCGGTCGTGCGCATGCGCACGCGCTGGTCGCCTCTGCGGTACACCGCCACCGGCATCGCCCCCGCCGCAAGCCGGACCGCGTAAGCCCAGCGGGCGACCGTGTCGTCCGCAAGGTGCCCGCCGGCCAGCACGACGAGGTTGGGCTGGTGAATCGCCACCGCGTCTCCGATTCCGCCCACGCCACGCGCGGACAGGGCCAGGACCTTCACCCCCGCGCGGACGCAGAACAGCTCCAGAGCTCGAATGTGCGGCGCATCAGGATCTAGTTCGTCGCGGGAAGCATCTCCGATCACTATCGACACCGGCCGCACCGGCGGCGGTGCCAGCCGCTGGGCACGTCGAAGCCAGTCGGCGCCCCAGTGGGCCGCGAATGCCCAGGCCGCCGAATCGCCTCCGTGGCGCCGGAAGACCTCGTCGAGCGTGGGCAGCAGGACCTCCTCGACCGATCGTTCCACCGAGCGGAGGGCGAGCGCGGCTTCGATGGCTCCGTCCGCCCGCTCGCCCTCGTAGGAAACCAGCGCCCCCACCAAAGAATTGCTATCCGCGGCCAGACCCTCTCGCGCGCGGGAAACCGCCGACGAAATCGATAAGCCCTCTTGGAGCGCGTCGCGCAGAGCGGCCACCTCGCCGTGCGTAAACAGCCGGTGTCTGCCAGGCGAACGCTGAGGTTTCGGGAAGCCAAACCGGCGCTCCCAGGCGCGCAGAGTGTTCGGGCTGACGTTCAGCAACGCAGCCGCTTCGCTCGTCTTGAGGTAACGCATGCATAGGAAAGGTCAGGCTCACGTTGCTATGTCGAGGTCGTAGGCCTACAATTGCACAAGTTTTCCCCCCAAAGTTGTGCAAAAACCTGCGCGTCGGCCATCCCCGGTGCCTCGTGCCGTCGTGAACGGCCAGACCGCGTAGGACGAGAGGAGGTCCGTTATGCATTTCCGCGGCGGCCGCTAGGCATCAGGTCGGTTCGCAAGTCCGACCTTCCTCAGATTTCGCAAAAAGGCGATAACGTGGAGTCATGACCGACCCCTTGGTCGGGGACCTCTCCCAGCGAGAGGCCGCTCTTAGACGCGCCGGGATTGCGATCGGTTTCGGATTGGTCGTTTCCCTCGGCGTGGTTATCGCCCAGGCCTCTAGCGATTCCTTCGGCGCCCTAACCGTCGTACTCGGAGTGAGTGCGGTGATCGCAGGGCTCGCCGTCGTAAGGACACACGGTGAGGCCTCAATCTCTTCATCGTTCATCGTCGTGCTGCTGGCGGCGGCGTTCGTTGGACCAGCCTCCGCGGCGGTGATGGCCGCGATCTCGGAGCTGGTTGCCGCGCGACGGCTGCGAACACCGCTGTTCGCCGTCGGTTTCAACGCCTTCGGAGGTGTCGCTTCCGCTCTGGTCGCGGGGAACCTGATCAGGGTCCTAGCCCCCGCACCGAGTCACACGCGTTGCGTTCTGCCTCGTGGTGCTCTTGGGCGCAACGGCGGACCTGGCTGTGAACTTTACGATCGTGGCTTCCATGCAAGAGCTCTTCCGCCGGGACGGATCGTGGAGCCTTAGATCCCTGCGGGAGTACCTGCCCAGTCTCGGCCTGAACGTCGCGCTGGTCGTCGCGGGCGCGAGCATCTACCTCAAGATCGGCATTGGAGGCATCGTCTTCGCCCTCCTCGCCATCTTTGCGTTCTCCTACATGGCCCACCTGCTCGAGCGATCCCGCAACCGCGCCGAGCAGTACGTCTCGCTCTCCTGGGGCGTACTCGCCGGCCTGATGCGCTCGCTGGACACGCGTGACCAGCGAGCGGCGCGCCACGCCGCGGCGGTGGCCCGCTTTGCCCGGGACATGGCTGGGGCGGTCGGGATGAGCGACCAGGAGCAGGAGCTGGCGCATACAGCCGGTCTGCTGCACGACATCGGGCACTTTGCCCTCTCGGACCGGGTGGCTGAACGGGGGCGGACCCTGACCGAGGACGACTGGGCCGCGATCCAGCGCCACCCGGAGCTGGGCGCGGACATGCTCAGGGACCTCGGGATGTACGGGCCGGTGGCCGACATCGTGCTCGCCCACCACGAGCGGGTCGACGGACGCGGGTATCCGCACGCGCGGGCGGCGGACGAGATTCCGGAAATCGCGAAGATCATCGCGGTCGCCGAGGTGTACGACACTCTGACCGCGAGCGACACCTACCGCACCCGGATGAGCTCGTTCGAGGCTCTGCGGGAGCTGAGACGCGTCTCCGGCTCTCAGCTCGACGGTGACTACGTCGAGGTACTGGCGCAGCTGCTGAGCGGCGAAGGGGTCGAATACCGCCACGCCGACATGGCCGACTTCGACACCGAGCTCAACATGGAGCGGCGGATCAAGGAAGCCGGGGCCGGCGGTTAGGCCCCGGCTGGCTGAGGCCGGACGTCGGCTAGCTGGCGATGCGGTCCTGGACCGGCCGATTCCCGGTCGACAGCGACTCGATGAAGTGATCGATTTGCTCGCGGCTGAAGCGGCGCTGACCTCCCGGAGTCCGGTAGGACTCGAGGTGGCCCATGTCCGACCAGCGGCGGATCGTGCCCAGCGAGACGCCGAGTGCGGTAGCCGCCTGTGACGTCGAGAGACCGAGTGGACTTGCGGTGATTGTTTGCATTGGCCCATTCAGCCCCCTTTGAGGAGGGTTCGCCAGGCTCGATCAGCATTTGCACAACCTCCGGTCGCCAAAATCACACTTTGGGACGGGGGATGCGAGGATGAGGGGCGATGCGGCTGCGCCTCTACCACCATCGGGACGGTGCGCGGGTCGCCTACCGGGAGACCGGAACCGGGCCCCCGCTGGTGCTGCTGCACTCGCTCGGTCTCTCCCACCGCGAGTGGGAGCCGATCGTGGCCGCGCTTTCGCGTCGTTTCCGGGTGATCCTCCCCGACCTGCCGTTGCACGGAGATTCCGAAGATCGCCCGCGCCACCCGTACACGCCGGACTGGATGGCCGACGTGCTCGCCGGATTCTGCCGCGAGGTTGCAGGCCCGCGCCCGCTCCTGGCAGGACACGACATCGGTGCGGAGCTGGCATTGCAGATGCTCAGCAGCGGTCGGCTGGAGGTGGCGAGGCTCGTGTTGATGCCGAACCGGCTGCACCGGCGCGACCAGTTCGGTGGCAAGCGCGCCGCCTGGCGAGTCGCCTGCCGGATGGCCGCGCTGCCCGGGCTCGACCGTGTGCTGGCCCATGGCGCGAAGCTGGTGTTCCGGCCCTCCTCCGGCGAGCGCCTCTCAGCCCAGCGCAACCCGGCCGCGCGCGACCTGCTGCGCCATGCCTTTGCTGATGTCGGCGGTAACGGGAACCGCGCGCGGTCGTGGGCCAGGTTCGCCCGCCGCTGGCCGGTCGAGGCGCAGAGCCAGCTCCTTGACGCCTACCCGCGGATCGCCATCCCCGTGCTGCTGCTGTGGGCCGACGAGGATCCCGCGCATCCGCTCACCGGTCCCCGGGAGGCCCTGGACCTGCTACCCAGCGGCCAGCTGCGCACCTTGGCGGGAACAGGATTCCTGATGGCCTACGACGACCCGGTCGGCGTCGCCCGAGAGCTGATCGCGTTCTGTGGCTGAGCGCGCTCGCGCCTCAGCGAGGAGGCGGAGCGGTGGAGCCGCGGCTCTGGAGCCTCGGCTCGATCACCACGCGCCGGCGCGCGCGGCGTCCGTCGATCGCCGCCAGCGTCATCCCGACCGCTACTTCGACCAGGTGGTCGGAGTTCCAGTCGAAGCTCGTCAGTGGCGGCGTCAGCAGTGATGAGATCGGATGGTCGTCGTAGCCGATCACCGAAAGGTCGTCGGGGATCGTCAGCCCGAGCTCACGCGCGGCGGCATAGACGCCGTAGGCGATGGAGTCCGAGAAGCAGAACGCTGCGGTCGGCTGGCGATCGGAGCTCAACGCCTCTCGGGCCACCGCGGTCGCCTGCTGGAGCTCGTAGGCGGCGATCACCATGAACACCTCGAGTCCGAGTCGCTCGCTCTCGGACGCGACCAGCACCTCGGCCGGCCGGTCGGTCGTCGGCGCCCCCGGAGGGCTGAGGACCGCGATCCGGCGGTGCCCCAGCGCCCGGAGATGTTGAAGCGCACCAGTGACTCCGGTGCGGTTGTCAAACAGGACCTCCCCCGCTGCGTCTGCCCCGGCTAGCGCGTCTCCGATCGACACGACGGCCAAGGAGCCCGCGAGTTCGATCCAGAACTCGTCAGAGGGATCGATCGGCGAGAGGATCAGGCCGTCCACCTGCTGATCGCGCAGTTGGGCCGCGAGCATCCGCTGTCGCTCGGGATCGCCGCCGGCGTCGAGGATCAAGGCGTAGCGGTCATGGGCCAGGAGCGCTCGGCCGGCCTCGGCGGCCAGGCGCTGCTGCCAGAGATCCTCGAGCGAGGGGCCGAGGATCCCGACCATGCCCGTACGGCCGCTGGCCAGCGCGCGGGCGATCGGATGCACCTCGTAGCCGAGATCGGAGGCGACCTTGCGCACGCGCTCCTGTGTCTCCTCGGAGACCTGAATGCCCCGGAGGGCGTAGGAGACCGCGGCGGGCGATAATCCAGCGGCGTCAGCCACCTCGCGGATCGTCACACGCTTGGCGGGCGAAGGCACGGGTGCCAAGCCTATCCGCGACGGCGCGAAGTCATCCCCGTTTCGGGCGTGGGGCGCCCCGATTGGTCCCGGGGGCCAACTGCGACAGAGGACGTTTCTCCCTGAGGCCCTTGACTTCGGCGGGGTGAACCGGTTCACTGAAGCGATTCATGAACCGGTTCACGACCACCCTGGCAGCCGCGTCGATCAACCCTCGCAGACCGGTTGATCCGATGGTCGTGGACCTGCATCAGCACCTCTGGCCCGCGCGCCTGTTGGGAGCGTTGCGCAGCCGGACGGCGCCACCCCGTCTGCGCGACTGGACGCTGGGGTTGCCCGCGGAGGGCGATTACACGATTGATCCGGATGAGCACGATGTCGCTCGCCGGGTGGCTGAGAACCGGCACGACGGCGTCAAGCTCGCGCTCAACTCGCTGTCGAGCCCCCTGGGAATTGAAACGCTGCCGTGCGCGCAGTCGCACCCGCTGCTCGAGGCCTATCACGACGGCTCGCTGGAGCTGCCGCGCCAATACGGGGCGTGGGCGGCGGCGTGTCTCAGTGAGGTCGACCCGGAGTCGCTTGAGCGTGAGCTCGAGCGCGGCTTCGTCGGCCTCCAACTGCCGGCCACCGCGCTGCTCGGCGAGGCGGCCTATGAGCACGTTGCGCCGCTGCTACATGTTCTGGAGGCCACGAGCCGGCCACTGTTCATCCACCCGGGCCCGGCGGGCACGTCGCCGAGTGGCGGTCCCGCCTGGTGGCCGGCGGTGGTCAGCTACGTGCAACAGATGCACGCCGCCTGGTTTGCCTTCCGGGCTGTCGGGCGCCGCCGCCATCCTGAGCTGAGAGTCTGCTTCGCCATGCTCGCCGGCCTCGCGCCGTTGCACGGTGAGCGCTTCGCGACCCGGGCCGGAGAGCGGACGGTGACCGACCCGGACGTCTTCGTCGAAACCTCCTCCTACGGGACGAAGGCAGTCGATGCCACGGTGCGCGTGCTGGGGATCGATGCGCTAGTCAATGGCTCCGACCGGCCATACGCCCCGCCGGTGAGCCCTGACCTCGGCGACGCGGCTCTGCACGCTCTGCGAACCACCAACCCACTCCGTCTCCTACACCCAGCAAAGGAGGTGTCTGATGACCTGGCTGCCGCTTCCGGAGCGCAATTTGCACACCGCTGAGCTGGAGGCCCTCGTCAATCGCCTGGCTACGCAGCCGGACTTCTGGCACGGCCGTGGTCTGCTGTCCGATGGCACGCGCCATTTCGCTTCGCTCTATCGGGACGACTGGGTCGATGTGTGGGTGATCACCTGGACCGAAGAAGGGGACACCGGCTGGCACGACCATGACGTTTCCTCGGGCGCGGTGCGCGTGATCGAGGGCGCGCTGGTCGAAGCCAACCCCCGGATGGGAAGCGAAGCCGTCGTCCGGGTGATCAACGCGGAGGAGTCGTTCTCGTTCGGCCCCGAGCACATTCATCGACTGTCGGGTCACGGGAGGCATTCCGTGTCATTGCACGCCTACTCGCCACCGCTATGGCGGCTCGGCCAGTACTCGATCGATGAGAACGGTGTGATGCGCCGGCGCTCGGTCAGCTACGCCGACGAGCTGCGCCCGCTTGAGCAAGGCCTGGCGGCTTAGACCCGGGGTCTGAGCGAGCCTGCCGACCTCCGAGCGCTAGCTTTCTCACTAGAGATGGCTTACGGCGAAAGGAACGGCATGGGCGTGCAGGAGCAAGACCAACTTTGGGGCGGGGAGACGACCAAGGCGGTCGCGAACTTTCCGGTGTCCGGCGAGCCCGTGCCCGTGCCGGTGGTCCGCTGGCTGGGACGCATGAAGGCAGCCGCGGCCCGGGTCAACGCCGAGCTTGGCCTGCTGGACGGCGACCTCGCGGAGCGCATCGCCGCCGCCGGCGACCGGGTCGCGACCGGTGAGTTCGATGACCAGTTTCCGATTGACGTGTTCCAGACCGGCTCGGGGACCTCGTCGAACATGAACGCCAATGAGGTGCTGGCGACGCTGGCCGGCGAGGGCGCCCATCCCAACGACCACGTCAACATGGGTCAGTCCTCCAACGACGTGTTTCCCTCCGCGGTCCACCTCGCCGCGCTGGACACCGCGAGCAACGAGCTGCTGCCTGCGCTGGAAGCACTCGAGGCGGCGTTCAGCGCGAAGGCCGAGGAGTTCAAGGACGTCGTCAAGGCCGGCCGCACACATCTGATGGATGCGGTGCCCGTGACGCTCGGCCAGGAATTCGCCGGCTACGCGGCGCAGATTCGTCTGGGGGCGCGGCGGATCCGCAACACGCTCCCCCAGGTCTCACAGATCCCGCTCGGCGGCACGGCTACCGGCACCGGGCTCAACACGCACGTGGAGTTCGCCCCCAAGATGAGGGCTCGTCTGACCGAAGGCAGCAATCTCGAGATCCGGGCGCCCGAGGATCCGTTCGAGGCGCAGGGCAACCGTGACGCCCTGGTCGAGCTCTCGGGTGCGCTGAAGGTGCTGGCCGTCTCGCTGACCAAGATCGCCAACGACCTTGCCCTGATGGGTTCAGGCCCGCGGGCGGGGATCGGCGAGTTGTTCTTGCCGGAGCTCCAGAAGGGATCCTCGATCATGCCCGGCAAGGTCAACCCGGTGATTCCGGAGGTGGTGCTTCAGGTCAGCGCGCAGGTGATTGGCAACGACACTGCGATCACGGTCGCCGGCTCGCAAGGCAACTTCGAGCTCAATGTCAGGGTCCCGCTGATCGCGCGCAACCTGCTCGACTCGATCCGGCTGCTGACCAACACGGCACAGATCTTCACCGAGAAGTGCGTCGCCGGGATCCAGGCCAACGCGGAGGGCGCGAACCGCTCGGCCGAGGCCACGCTAGCCGCGGCCACGGCACTGAACCCGTTCATCGGTTACGACAAGGCGGCGGAGATCGTCAAGGAGGCTGCCGCGTCGGGCCGGATGCTGCGCGAGGTCGCCTACGAGAAGGGCGTCGACGAGGAGACTTACAACCACGCGATGGATCTGCGCAAGATGGCGCAGGGCAACCTGTAGCGGGCGCCGGCGGCGCCAGAGGCGGGCGCGGCGCTCAGGTCGCGACCGTCTCGGCGCCTAGGCCGATCACGCCCTGGGCGACATCGATCGAGTAGTCGATCGGCACCACGATCACCGACGGGACGTCCAGGGCCAGGGCCCCCTTCAGCAGCCGGGAGAAATCTTCGGCCGAGCCGCAGCGCCAGGCCGGCAGCCCGAAGGCATCGGCGAGCTTGACGAAGTCGGGATTGCCGAAATCGACGTCGAAGTGGCGTCCGAACTTCTTGTCCTGCTTCCAGGCGATCGAGCCGAACTGCCCGTTCTCCCAGATGATGTTGACCACGGGCGTGCGCAGGCGGGCGGCGGTCTCGAGCTCCTGGCAGTTCATCAGGAACCCGCCGTCCCCGTTGACGGTGACGACGTGGCGGTCGGGGTGGACCAGCTTCGCCGCGATCGCTGTCGGCAGGGCGAAGCCCATGCCCGCCAGGCCATTGGCGATCAGGACGGTTCCGGGCTCGTGGGCCGGGAACATCCGCCCGATCCACAGCTTGTGCAGTCCGACGTCCGAAACCAGGATGTCCTGGCGCCCGAGCGCCTCGCGGATCTCCCACAGCACGCGCGGAGGGCGCATCGGGAAGTGGTCGTCGTTGCGGGCCTCACCGAGTGCGCGCAGGGTAACGTCACGCAGCCCGCTCGACACGGCAGGGGCAGGGGAGCGCGTGCAGCCGGTGGCCAGCCGCGCGAGTACATGGGCGATATCGCCGATCAGCTCCACTTCAGGCACGAAGAATTCGTCGATCTCGGCTGAGACACTGTCGATGACCACGATCTTCTTGTCTGCGTGGGGATTCCAGTGCTCGGGTGAGTGCTCGACCAGGTCATAGCCGATGGCCACCACCACATCGGCATCCTCAAAGCCGGCCACCTCGTAGTCGCGGGCCTGCAGGCCGACCGTCCCGACCGCGTGGGGATCCTGATAGTCGAGCAGTCCCTTGGCCATGAACGTCTCGGCCACCGGAATCCCGGTCACCTGGGCGAAGGCCCGCAGGGCGCGGGCTGCGCCGGCGCGGATGGCCCCATTGCCGGCCAGAGCGATCGGATTTTCGGCGGCGTCGATGATCTCGGCCGCGCGCTGGAGCTCACGCACGCCCGGCTCGGGCTGAACCGGCGCGCGGCGGGGCAACGGTTTGGCGTCGAGCTGCTGGGTCATCACGTCCTCGGGCAACTCGAGGTGGGTGGCCCCGGGTTTCTCAGACTCGGCGACCTTGAAGGCCTTGCGCACGACCTCGGGAACGATCTCTGGGCTGGAGACGCGTGCGTTCCACTTCACGATCGGGCGCAGGATCCCGATCAGGTCGATGTACTGGTGGGACTCCTTGTGCATGCGCTCGAGGTCGGACTGCCCGGTCAACGCGACGAGCGGCGCGCGATCAAGCGTCGCGTCCGCCACAGCGGTGACCAGGTTGGTCGCGCCCGGTCCGAGGGTCCCGAGGCACACCCCGGCTCGGCCGGTCAGGCGCCCGTAGGCGTCGGCCATATAGGCGCCGCCCTGCTCGTGCCGGACGGGCACGAACTGGATCGACGAGTCGGCCAGGGACTCGTTCAGGTCCAGCGTCTCCTCGCCGGGGATGCCGAATACGTACCGGACGCCCTCGGATTCGAGGCACTCGACAAACACATCGGAAGCTCTGCGCGGCGCCATCTGAGTCCCGTATCTAACCGCATCGGACCCGGGCCAACCCTTCCGGCGGTTTTGGAAGCGCCGTCGGCCTCGGTTGACCTTTACGCTGGTCGGGTGACCGACCCGCTGCTCGTCGTCGACGCGCCGTTTCTGCTCTATCGCTCGTTCTTTGCGCTTCCGGACTCGATTCGCGGGACCGACGAGCATCCGGTCAACGCGCTGCTCGGGGCGACCAACGCGATGCTGCGGATCGCCGCCGACCGCCGTCCGCGTGCGATCGTGATGTGTTTCGGAGCCGAGGCGGCGGCGTACCGCACCGAGCTGTACCCCGCCTATCACGCCGCCCGCCCCGCCGTTCCCGACGCGCTGGCCTGGCAGTTCGAGCACGCCCCGGAGCTGTTCGGGGAGCTGGGCTGGATCTCAGCATCGGAGGAGACGCTGGAGGCCGACGATCTGCTCGGTTCCTACGCCGAGGTCGAGGCACAGGCCGGCGGTGAGACGCTGATCGTGACCGGCGACCGCGACATGTATCAGTGTGTCGGAGACAAAGCCAGAGTGCTGTACCTGAAGTCCGGCCTCAGCGGCTTCGAGGAGGTCGACGCATCCGAAGTGCGCAAGCGCTATGGGATCACGCCGGACCTGGTACCGGATTTCATTGCGCTCCGGGGTGACCCCTCTGACGGCCTGCCCGGGGCTCCGGGCATCGGCGCTAAGACAGCGGCCGACCTCTTGAAGCGGCACGGATCACTTGAGGCAGCGATCGCGGGCGCGATCCACGAGCGCCCCCGCGTCACCGCCGCCCTGACCGAACACGCGGACGAGCTGCGAGCGTTCCGCGAGATCGCCACATTGCGGATCATCGAGCCCGAGCGTCCCGCCGACCGCCCCACGGACCTCCGGCGAGGCGCCGAGGCGGCGCGCCGATATGGGATGGGACGGCTCGCGGAGCGACTGGAGCGGGCCGAGACGCTGAGCGACCTCTGATCCTGCGAGCGCTCCGCCAGGTCAGGACCGGCGCGCCGTCGTCCGGCGCTGAGCGTCGCTCAGCCGTGGATGATCCGGAACGCCCCCCGCATGAACGGGTGGATCCGGCAGAAATACGTGTAGGTGCCGGGAGCCAGGCGGGTCGGTGTCGACCAGCTCACGCGGTCGATCGCTGGCGTCCCGAAGCCCAGCTGTCCCGAGTCGTATCCGCCGGCTCCGTTGGCCAGCGGGTAGGAGATGCCGGTGTCGAGGCCACACGGGCTCTGGCAGGCGGTGACCGAATGGAAGATCGATCGCAGGTAGTCGGTGCTCGGGGAGAACAGGTTGAAGGTGGCCTGTGGGTTGGCGTCCTCGTTGAGGAAGGTCAGCGACTGGCCCTGTTTGACCGTGGGAAGGCAGCGGTTGGCTCCCGGGGCGGAGCTGAGATCACCGGGGAGGTAGGTGAAACCGGCGATCAGCACCTGCTTGCGCTGACAGCTGCGGAACTTGGACAGCGGGACGCTGGTCAGTGCCGAACCGCCGTGATGATTGTTCTCGGCCAGGTGGCCGTGGGTCAGATGCTGGCTCTGATCGAGTGGGTGGGTGAACGGATCGACGCCCCGGGCTTCGTTCCACGCCTGCCACACAACCATGATCCCCATCGACTCGTACCACGAGGCGCGACGGGTCTCGTAGGTCGTGCTCACGCGGAGCACGTCGCCAGCCTTGACCCGGGGCCGCCAGTCCGCAGCGGTGGCACCCATGGCCATGTCCCAGGAGATCGGTCCGCGTTTGTCCCAGTAGTGCGCGGTGGAGCGGAATAGTCGCACCGATCCGGGAGCACCGCCGGGGATCGTGCCCGGGCCGGGACTTGTGCCGGTACGGCTGAGGGCGAGGTCGTCATAGAGACCCCCGGGGTGCAGGTGCCCGGCCGTGGCCACCAGGGTCCCCGGATGCTGCAGGGTGACCTGGTTCAGCGGCGCCCCGCTGTAGGGCGCCTTGGCCATGTCCGGGAAGGTGAACTTGCCGTTCTTCCCGCTGTGGCGGTGAACGTCGAACACCGGATAGATGTTGTGCGCCTCGACGTCCATCCAGATCGGATGCACGGGCGTGATCGACTTGGCCGCCGGCGACGTGGAGGGGATGAAGTCGATGTCATAGGTGATGTAGACCTTCTCGGCGGTGGCCGTCAGGTTGTGGATCATGTAGTTGATGACCCAGTAGTCGTTGGCTCCGATCGGGTACCCGTAGCCGGCGGGGAACTCGTAGACGGTCTTCTCCTCCCCGGTGGCGGCGAACGGGTAGAAGCCTCCCAGGCTGTTGCCCTCACCCGCGCCGGCCGTTCCGTTGCTGAGCCATACCCCGTGGTGAAGGTGAATGACGTCGACCCGGGGAATGGTGCCGCAGCACTTGCCGTCGGGACGCGCGTAGTGGAGGTTCGGCGCCATCCTGACCATGTAGCCGTCCTGCGCCGGCTTGGGTACGTGGGTCTTCTGCAGGAGGATGAGGTTCGCTCCTGGGGTGACCAGGTAGGGGCCGGCGCTGTAATGCAGATGCTGGACGCCGCTCGACGCCGACGCCAGCGAGGGCGCCAACACAAGTACGGCAGCAGCAATGGTTAGACCCCGAACGACGACTCTCATGATGTCTCCTCCGGCAACAGTGGCCCCGCCCTGAGTTGATTCAAGCACAGGCCTGCGTCACGGGTGCTGCTTGACAACACCGCCTCGAACCTGGAACCGTGGTCGGCTCCGTCCCGATGTTCCGTCTCTGACCCTGGGGGTTCTCCTTGAAGCGCACGCTCATTCTGCTCGTCGCGACGCTGGCCGCAGTCACCCTCGGCGTCGGCTCGGCCGCCGCTGGGGCGCCGAGGGCAAAGCTACAGCTGCGCAAGACAAGTGCAGGGACGATCCTGGTCAATGGTCGCGGGTACACGCTGTACGCGTTCACCACCGACCGTCGCAACTACGACTCGTGCGTCAAGAAGCCCGGGTGCCTCACCGCCTGGCCGGCGGTGACCACGGGTGGCCGGGCGATCGCGGGCCGCGGGGTCAAGGCTTCGCTGATCGGGACGATCACCCTGAAGGACGGAACCCGGCAGGTCACCTACGCCGGGCGTCCGCTGTACACCTACATCGCCGACCGCGCCCCGGGTCAGACCTCGTTCATCAACATCCTGCAGTTCGGGGGCCGCTGGCCGGCGGTCAATGCAGCGGGCCGCGAGGTCAAGTAGCGCTACGGCGTGAACTTCACCGTGATCACGTCGCCGTCGGCGACCACGTAGTCCCGGCCCTCCAGGCGCAGCTCCCCGCGGTCGCGCGCGCCGGCGTAGCCGCCCGCATTGACCAGCGCCTCCCAGCTCACGACCTCGGCGCGGACGAACCCGCGCTGGATGTCGCTGTGGATCATCCCGGCGGCGTGCCACACCGACAACCCCGAGCGCAGGTGCCACGACTGCGCCGGCTTGTCCTCGCCGGCGGTGAAGAACGCGACCAGGTTCAGCAGCGAGAAGGCACCCCGGACCACCGTCGTCAGTCCCGACTCGCTCAGCCCGAGGTCCGCTCGCATCGCCGCCGCATCCTCGGCCTCCAGCTCGCCGAGCTCGGACTCCAACCGCGCTGACACCGCCACCGCGGCGGCACCCTGTGCGGCGGCGTATTCGGCCAGCCCGGGAGGCACCTCGGAGCTGCCCTCGTCGACGTTGACCACGAACAGCACGGGCTTGCCGGTCAGAGGCGACAACAGCTTCATCGCGTCCGGGGCGTCGGCTGGGGGCGGAACCGTCCGCGCGGGCCTTCCGGCCTGCAGCGCCTCGATCAGCGACTCAAGCCAGGCGGCTTCGGCGACCGCGTGTCGATCCCCGCCCCGCGCCTGCTTGACCACGCGATCACGGCGGCGCTCGGCCTGCTCGAGGTCGGCATAGATCAGCTCCGTCTCGATCGTCTCGATGTCGGCCATCGCATCGACTCGCCCCTCGGGATGGACTACTCCCGGATCCTGATGTGCGCGTACAACGTGGACGATCGCGTCAGTCTCCCGGATGTTGGCCAGGAACTGGTTGCCCAGACCCTCGCCCTTGTGAGCCCCAGCGACCAGTCCCGCGATGTCGTGGAATTCGATCGTGTCCGGGACCAGGTTCGAGGCCCTGACCGTCGCCGCGACCGCATCGAGGCGCTCGTCGAGCACCGGTAGTACCGCGATGTTCGGCTCGATCGTGGTGAACGGGTAGTTGGCCGCCTCCACCGCCACCCCGGTCAGCGCGCGGAACAGCGAAGACTTGCCCGCGTTGGGCATCCCGACGATCCCGACCTTCATCATGCCGTGCCCGCCGCAGGTGAAACGTCCGGCCACGCGCTCGCCACAGCGGTCCCGAGGGCCGCGCCGGCGAGCACGTCGCTCGGGTAGTGGACGCCCAGGTACGGTCGGCTCAGAGCGAAGGCCGCCGCCGCGCCGTACAGGAGCCCGGCCGGCAACAGGCCGCGGAACGCTCGCGCCGCCGCAAACGACGAGGTGGCATGGGCGCTGGGCAGCGACAACCCGGACACCGTGCCGGTCAACGGGGGCAAACCTGGCAGCTGGGGGCGCCGGCGGCGGGTCGTGACCTTGATCGCATAGTTCACGACATAGGACGCGGCCACCACGCGTACACCGCGCAGCCATCGCCGCCTGCGACCCCGGTCTCGGTCCGCCACGGCACCCGTCAGACCCAGAACCAGCCAGCAGGCCGCGTGCTCGCCCGCTCTGGAGTATGCGGCCGCCGCCCGCTCGACGCGCGGGTCATGCCCGCGCGTGCGGAGAACCAGCAGCGTGCGGTGGTCCAACTTCAAAAGCGGGGCGAGCAAGCCGCCGCTCAGGTCCCGAAACCGACCCGGTGACCCTCGTGGTCGACCAGCACGTACACGACCTTGCTCAGGTCGAGTGCGATGGTCCCGTCCTCGGCGGTCAGGTCGTGCCAGCCCTCCGAGGCCCCAAGCGCGTTGCGAAGGCGCGTGAGCTCCGGCGGCGCGACACGCGCGCTCAGGACCTGGCTCCCGATGAATCCGATGTTGATCTTGGTGGGCTTCTCATCTGGCATATCTAGTGGTCTCCGCCGTTGGCTGGCTGGACGATTTCGGTCAGGACGCCGTTCGTGGACGTCGGGTGCAGGAAGGCCACCCGTGACCCCCGGATTCCCACCCGTGGGTGCTCGTCGATCAGGCGCATTCCGGCCGCGGACAGCCGGCGTAGCGTCTCCTCGATGTCGCTGACACGGTAGGCCACGTGGTGCAGCCCCGGCCCTCGCCGGGCGAGGAACTTGCCCACCGCGGTGTCTTCGGCTAGCGGCTGCAGCAGTTCGACGTGGGAATCGCCGACATCGAGCAGGACGGCGTCTACCCCCTGCTCGGTCACCGTTTCGCGGTGGACCAGCGGCATACCCAGAGCATCGCGATAGAGGGCCAGCGCGGTGTCGATGTCCTCGACGGCCACGCCCACATGGTCGATTGTGGACAGCATCGGCGGCGGAGGATACTGAGGCGCTACAGACGCCGGTCCGGCCGTGGCGCCGGATGCATGGCACTGGCGGCGGCGATGCCCATCTCGCCACCCCCGATTCGCCGGGGTGCAGCCATCGGGACGCCGCCGATGATCTTGTCGATGTCCTCGCGCTCGAGGACCTCGTTGCTGAGCAGCGTGGTGGCCAGCCGGTCAAGCTCCGAGCGGTGCGCGTCGACAATCGCCAGCGCAGCGCGGAAGGCCTCGTCGGCCAGCTCACGGACCTCTTCGTCACGCACCCGACGGGTGGCCTCGGCTGCTCCGTCGCTGTGCATCCGCAGCGCGCCCGCGCCGGTCCCCATCGCGTAGTCGTGGACCATCGCATGGGCGATCTCCGCCACTCGCTTGAGGTCATCGGAGGCCCCGGTGGTGACCGAGCCGAAGACGAGTTGCTCAGCCGCGCGTCCGCCGAGCAGCATCGTCATGAAGTCGATCAGCTCTTCTCGGGTCTTCAGATAGCGGTCCTCGTCGGGCAGGTTCAGGGTGAAGCCGAGCGCGCTGCCGCGGGGGACGATCGAGATCCGATGCACGCGATCCACCGAGGCCAGCAGCTCGCCGCACAGCGCGTGGCCGGCCTCGTGGTAGGCCACCACGCGCCGTTCGTGGTCGGTCAGCCGCCGGCGCGACTGCATCCCAGCGACCACCCGCTCGAGCGCCGCGTCGAAATCACCCATCTCGACGCTGCCGGCGTGACGGCGGGCCGCGAAGATCGCCGCTTCGTTGCAGATGTTGGCCAGATCGGCCCCGGTCAGTCCCGAGGTCTGCCGGGCGACCAGCATCAGATCAACGTCTTCGGCCAGAGGCTTGTTGCGCGAGTGAACGCCGAGGATCCGCTCACGGCCGAGCACGTCGGGGGCGGTGACGAAGATCTGGCGGTCAAAGCGGCCGGGACGCAGCAGCGCCGGATCGAGCTTGTCAAGGAGGTTGGAGGCGGCGATCACGACCACGTCCTTGCTGGAGCTGAAGCCGTCCATCTCGACTAGCAGCTGGTTGAGCGTCTGATCACGCTCGCCGCTGATGTCCATGCCGCGGTGTCCGCCGACGGCGTCGAGCTCGTCGATGAACACGATCGCCGGCGCGTTCTTGCGGGCGACCCTGAACAGGCGGCGGATCCGCGCTGCGCCGAGCCCGGCGAACATCTCCACGAACGAGGCGGCCGACTGCGAGTAGAAGGTCGCACCGGACTCGTGCGCCACCGCCTTGGCCAGCAGCGTCTTGCCCGTGCCCGGAGGGCCATGCAGCAGGATCCCCTTCGGCACCTTCGCGCCCAGCGCGCGGAAGCGCTTGGGGTCCTTCAGGTACTCGACCACCTCCTGGAGCTCCGCCTTGGCCTCATCGGCTCCGGCGATCTCCCCCCACCCGATGGAGGGCGAGGCCTCGGGTTTGATCTCGACCGGCTTGGTCTTCGGCATGTAGCGCATCAGCGCGAACACGGCGACGACGAGCAGGCCCATGAACACGATGGGCAGCCAGTGGAGCATGAACGTCTGGACGTCCGGCTCCCAGAGGAAGGTCGCGAAATTCATCCCTGAGGGGGAAGCATCGGCAAGCATCGAGGATCACTCAACCCTCTGTAAACGAGAATTCGGCGTCAGGTGCCTTCCCACCTTCGAACATGGTCGTCCGTCGACCATGACCACGTCCGCGGTGAAGTCGTTATCGCCGCGGATCAGCGACGATCCGACACCGTAGGCGTCGACCGGGACGCCCGCCTCTTCGAACTCGCGGATCCGCTCCGCGGTGAAGCCGCCGCTGGCCACGATCCGAACGCGATCGAAGCCGTCCGCGTCCAGCGCCTCCCGCACCTTCTCGACCAGCCGGGGGTTGACCCCGGTCGGCTTGAAGTCGCCCATCTCGTCCTGTAGCGCACGGTCAACCAGGAGCTCGGAGGTGTCAAGGCGCACCCCCCACAGATCCTCGCCCAGCGCGCGCGCCACCTCCAGCGCCGTTCGCACCGAATCGTTGTCCCAGTCGACCAGCACCGTGATGTTCATCTCGTCGCGGTAGCGGTCGGCGAACAACTTCGCGGCTTTGACGGTGTCGCCGTCATAGGCGGCGATCAGCCCATGGGGGACGGTGCCGATGCCGGTTCCCCCCACCACGAAGCCTGGGCGTCGGTCGAGACTCCGATCGCACCGGCGACGTGGGCCGCCCAACCGTCGCCGGTCTGCACCAGCCAGTGGTCGTGGCGGGCCGGGAAGTAGAAGATCTCCTTGCCCCGAGCTGCTGTGACCACCTCGGCGACGTTGTGCATGATCAATGACCGGCGCGCCATCACGCCCAGATACACCGTCTCCAGATGCGCGAACAGGCTGTAGTCGCCCTCGATCGTCAGCACGGTTTCCCGGGGGGAGATCGGATCGCCTTCGTACAGAGCGTGCACCGCCAGCGAGTCCCAGCCCGGTACCCACACACCGCCCTCCTCACGGCCCGAACAAAGCTTCAGAACCGCGATCGCCTCATCGATCCCCCCGAGCAGCGAATCGCGCTTCTGGAACACCTGCATGGTGACTCGGGGATGGTGGTTCTCGGCCTCGAGCATCTGCTTGGTGTAGACGAAGTAGGCGTCTGAGTAGTACCCGCTGCGGATCCGCTGTACCGGGAGCCGGAAGATCTCGGGGTCGAGGCGCGTCGGCATGCCGCGAGTCTATTTCGAGCTTGCGGCCGTGGTAGGGTCGCGCCGGACTTGGCACAGAAGGATTTTCCGCACGCGTCGTTGGTCGAAGGACTGCGATTCACCGCGCAGGTCGCGCTGCCGAACGTGATCCAGGGCCTGTTCCGGCGGCGCCGCACCGCCGTTGCAGCGGCGACCAGGGCGGGTGCCGACGGGCTCGCGGTCTCGTTCCTCAACGGCCTGCGCCGCAGCTACGGCGAGGGGCCGCTGTGGATCCGCGTGGCCAAGGACGAGGCGCTGCTGTTGATCGGACGCGACGCTGTCCGCCACGGACTGGCGGGATCGCCTGACCCCTTCGCCGCCGACCCGGAACCGAAGAAGAGCGGGATGGAGCACTTCCAGCCGGATGCCCTGACCATCTCCCGCGATCCCGATTGGTCCGACCGGCGCCGCTTCACCGAGGCCGTGCTGGACACCGGGAAGCCCAAGCACCGGCTGGGCGATCGCTTCGAGGCCGTCGCGGCGCGGGAGGCCGGGTCGCTCCCGGCGCAGCTGGACTGGGACACCTGGAACCTGACCGTGCGCCGCGTCGCGCGCGAGGTGATCCTCGGCGCGCCGGCGGCAGACGACGAGGAGCTCTCGCAGATGCTGGGCGAGCTGATGGACAAGGCCAACCCTCCAGGCAAGGGCGACGACGAGTTGCTGGCCCGCTATCTCGAGCGCGTTTCGGGATACGTCGCAGCGGCGCACGACGGCAGCTTGGCCGGGCTGTTCACGCAAGCCCCCAGCACCGACGTGACCAAGCCGGAGCGGCAGGTGACCCACTGGCTGTTCGCCCTCGGCGATACGCTGGCCATCAACGCACTGCGGTGCCTGGCCCTTCTGGCCGTCCACGACGCTGAGCGCGAGCGGGCACGTGAGGATCCGGCGTTTCTGCACGCCTGCCTACACGAGGCGATGCGGCTGTGGCCGACCACGCCGATGCTCTCGCGGGTGACCGCGCACGAAACCGAGTGGGACGGAGTCAGGTTGCCGGAGGGCACGCAGCTGCTGATCGTTAACACCTTCAACCACCGCGACCGGGAAGCCATCGAGTTCGCTGATCGCTTCGCACCGGAGCAGTGGCTGAGCGGCGAGGCCGACGGCGACTGGCAGTTCAACCATTTCAGCCATGGCCCCCAGGGCTGTCCCGGCGTCGGTCTTTCGCTTCTCGTCGGGCAGGCGATGCTCGGGACGATCCTGGGCGAGCACGACGTGCGACTGGAGCAGCCCTCGCTGGACAGTGGCCGATCACTGCCTCACATGCTCGACTACTTCGCGCTGAAGTTCGAGCTCTCACCGCGGACCTGAACGCCTTGCCTTCGGGCCAGAGCCGGTGGTAGGCTCGGCGGGCGATGCTCACCGTCTGACCTAAACGCTGCACCTTCGCCGGCCATCCGCTGAGGCTGGCTGCGCCCGCGTTTTTGTCCCGTCGTCTCCGTCAGTGAAGAGTGTCCGATGAGTGCCTATCTGCGCGTCCTGCGCTACGAAAACTTCCGATATCTGTTCTATGGCCAGGCCGCCTCGGCCATCGGCGATCAGGTCGTGGTCGTCGCGCTGGCGCTGTTCATCACCCAGCGCACCGGCTCCCCAACCGACCTCGGGCTGGTGCTCGGCGCGCAGTCGCTGACCCTAGTCGCCCTGATCCTGTTCGGCGGTGTCTGGGGCGACCGGCTCCCGCGCCACCGGATCATGATCGTCACCGATGCGATTCGCTGCGCGCTGCACCTGATCGTCGCGGTCCTGATCTTTTCCGGTTCGGTCCGGATCTGGCACCTGGTCCTGATCGAGGCCCTGTTCGGCGCCGCGCGGGCCTTCTTTCAGCCGGCCTACACCGGCCTGTTGCCGCAGACCGTGCCCGAGGAGCTGATCCAGGACGCCCGCGCGCTGACCGAGTCGAGCAACAACCTGGCGTTTCTGGTGGGGCCGGCCCTGGCCACGGCGCTGGTGCTCGGCGTCGGCGCCGGCGAGGCGTTCCTGTTCGACGCCGCCACCTTCCTGCTCAGCGCCGTGCTGTTGCTCCGGGTAAGTCCCCGTCCGCGCGGCGAGCCGGTTCAGGGGGCGGCGATGCTCGAAGAGCTTCGCTCCGGGTGGCGCGAGGTGCGCTCGCGGACCTGGGTGTGGGTGACCATCGTGGTCTTCACCGGTGCCGTCCTCTGCGTGTACGCGCAGTGGTACTCACTCGCGCCGGTGATCGCGCGGGATCTCTACGGCAGCCCGGGGGTGTTCGGCGTGCTGGAGAGCCTGGCCGGCGCAGGTGCGGTCTGCGGCGCGGTGGTCGGCCTGCGCTGGCGCCCCGCGCGTCCGCTGCGGGCGGCCATGCTGCTGGTCCTGGTCTGGCCGCTACAGAACGGCACGCTCGCGCTCGGCGCCCCAGTGGCAATCGTCGCGGTCTTCGCCTTCGCCACCGGCTTCTCGTTCTCTCTGATGATGATCTGGTGGGAGACCGCGCTGGCGCAGCACATCCCGGCGGCCGCGCTCTCGCGCGTCAGCGCGTGGGACTGGATGGGCTCACTCGCCCTGATGCCGCTCGGCTTTGCCGTCGCCGGTCCGCTCGCCTCCAGCTTCGGCGCGCGGACCGTGCTCGGCGTTGGGAGCGCGGTCGGCCTCGTGCTGCTGCTCGGCGGCCTGGTCCCGCGTGCGACGCGCCAGCTCCGCGGTGTGCCTCAGCCCAGCAGCTCGGCGGCCAGGTCCGCGTAACAGGCCGCGGCGAAGCCGAGGTCGCGCACGTCGATCCGCTCATCGGCGTTGTGAACCAGCGGCGCGGCCTCGAGCAGCGTCTGGTGGCGCTGGGGGAAGAACCCGTAGGCCACGCAATCCGGGAACGCCTCCCGGAACCAGCGGGAGTCCGAGAACCCAGGCAGGATCACCGGCACCGTGGCCGCGCCGGGATCGTGGTCGGTGATCCATCGGTCGATCGTGTTCATCAGCGGCGTGTCGATCGGCGACTGATTTCCGGTCACGGTCTCGGTGAACCTGATCTCGACCTGCTCGTAGAGCTCTCCGAGCACATCCCTGATCCGCGCTCGCGCCGCCTCCTCGCCGAGACCTGGTGGAACCCGGCAGTCAACCTTCAGCGTGGCGCGTGAGGGGATCACGTTGACCTTGTCGGAGGCGTGGGCCATGGTCGGGGTCAGCGTCACCCCGAGCATCGGCTCGATGAACGTCAGCAGCGCGGGCTGCGACGCGCCGATCTGCTCGAGCGCAGCGGCCGGATCCTCGGCATCCTGACCTAGACCGCGCAGCAGCGCCGCCGGTCCGTCGGTGACGTTGAACGAGGGACCCGCCGCCGCGAGCTTCTCCAGCACGGGGCCGAGCTTCAGCAGAGCGTTGTCACCGGTCTTGGGCAGCGAGGCATGCCCGGCCGACCCGGTCGCGGTGATCGTGAAGCGGAAGATGCCCTTCTCCGCGCAGCAGACGCCGTAGCGCCGCTGCCCGTCGTACTCGAACACCTCGCCGCCGCCCTCGTTTAGCAGCATGTCGCAGCGGACCTTGTCGGCATGCTCGCGGCACAGCCACTGCGCTCCGACGTCACCGCCGGTCTCCTCATCGGCCACGAACACGAGCCTCAGCGTCCCGCGCGCCGGGCGCCATCCCGTCCGGGCCAGCGAGGCTCCGGCCACCGCCTCCGCCGCGACCTGCGACTTCATGTCGAGGGCCCCGCGCCCCCACACAAAGCCATCCTCGACGTCTCCTGACCATGGGTCGTGGCGCCACTCGCCGGCGTCTGCGAGGACCGTGTCCACGTGGCCGAGGAGGACCAGCGCGGGACCGTCTTCGGGGCCATGGAGGTTGGCGATCAGATTGGGCCGGGACTCGGTGGTCCCGAGCATCTCGGTCTCAAAGCCCGCCTCGGCCAGGTACCGCTCGAGATGCTCGATTGCGGGCCGCTCGTTGCCGGGTGGGTTGACGGTGTTGAAGCGGACGAGCTCAACGAGCAGCTCGGTGGTCTCGCCCTGGAGGTCTGAGCTGGTCATCCCCAGAGCCTAATGGGCGCGTAGAGTCTCGCGCCGTGAGCAACACCATCTCCGAAGATCTCGCCCTGGCGCTGGAACTGGCCGATCTGGCGGACTCAGTCACCCAGCGCCGCTACCGCGCCGACGATCTGGTGATCGAGACCAAGCCCGACCTGACTCCGGTGACCGAGGCAGATCGCGCTGCCGAGCAGGCGATCCGCGCGCGGCTGGCCGAGGCCCGCCCCGAGGATGCGGTGACTGGCGAGGAATATGACGACGTGCTCGCGCCCGGCGCGGTCCGGCGCTGGATCATCGATCCAATCGACGGCACCAAGAGCTACGTCCGGGGAATGCCGACGTGGTCCACGCTGATCGCCCTGTCGGTGGACAGCGAGATCACCGTCGGTGTGGTCTCCGCCCCCGCGGCGGGCCGGCGCTGGTGGGCCTCCCGCGGCCACGGTGCATTCGCCGACGGCCAGCCGATTCATGTGTCCAGCATCGGCAAGCTCGCTGACGCCCAGCTGTCATGGGGCGGCATCGAGGACTGGGATGCGGTCGGTCGCCTCGACGCGATCGTCGAGCTCGGGCGAAACTGCTGGCGCACGCGTGGGATCGGAGATGCGTGGCAGTACATGCTCGTGGCCGAGGGCGCCGCGGAGATCGCGATCGACCCTTCGGTTTCGATCTGGGACCTGGCCGCGGTCGCCGTGGTGGTCGAGGAGGCGGGGGGACGCTTCACCGACCTCGCGGGAGCCCCGGGCGTGGACGGCGGCGACGGGATCGCCACCAACGGTCTGGTGCATGAGGCGGCGCTGGCCATCGTCGGTCGCTGAAGCCCCGGTTGCTGAGCCCACCGGAGGGTTGCGCATACTGCACTGATGGACCAGCTGTTCGACAGCGACGACACCGGCCGGGGACTGCCCCCGCCTGATCCTGGCGCGCCGCTGGCCGCGCGGATGCGCCCGCGCACGTTTGAGGAGTTCGTCGGGCAGGATCGGCTGCTCGCGGCGGGCTCAGCGCTACGCCGTGCGCTGGAAGAGGGACATCCGCATTCGATGATCCTTCACGGCCCGCCGGGCACGGGCAAGACGACCCTGGCCAGGCTCGCCGCTGAGGCCTCCGATGCCGCATTCGAGGAGGAAAGCGCGGTCCAGGCAGGCCGCGCGGAGGTGCGCGCGGTGCTCGAGCGGGCGCGGCAGCGGCTTCGCTCAGGCGGCAGGCGGACCGTGTTCTTCCTCGACGAGATCCACCGCTTCAACAAGGCCCAGCAGGATGCGCTGCTGCCCGCGGTCGAAGAGGGACTGGTGACGCTGATCGGGGCCACGACCGAGAACCCGTACTTCGAGGTCAACTCGGCGCTCATCTCTCGCACGCGGGTCTACGAGCTCGACGCGCTGACCGCGCAGGACATCAGCGTGCTGCTGCGGCGAGCGATCGAGCGCGGCGAGTGCGGGGAGGGGACGACGATCGCGCCCGAGGCGCTGGAGTTCCTGGCCGAGCGCTCGGCCGGCGACGCTCGTACGGCGTTGAACGCCCTCGAGCTGGCCTGTGAGTCAGCCGAGGGCGGCCAGGTCACGCTCGCCCAGACCGAGGACGCCCTGCAGCGGCGAGCGATCCTCTACGACCGGCAAGCCGATCGGCACTACGACACGATCTCGGCCTGGATCAAGGCCACCCGCGGCTCGGACCCCGATGCGTCGCTGTACTACCTGGCCGTGATGCTCGAGGGCGGGGAGGACCCGCGCTTCATCGTCCGTCGGATGGTCGTGCTGGCCTCTGAGGACATCGGCAACGCTGATCCGCAGGCGCTGGTGATCGCCACGGCTGCCGCGGCCGCGGTCGAGCACGTCGGCCTCCCTGAGTGCCAGTTCGCGCTCGCGCAGGCGGCTGTTTACCTGTCCCTGGCGCCCAAATCCGATGCCGCCAAGCGGTCGGTGTTCGCCGCCCGCGAGCACGTCCGGGAGCGAGGAGCATCCGCTCCACCCGCCCACCTGCGCTCGTCAACCCGCAGCGACGGCGGCTACGACAACCCCCATCGTCGCCCCGGGCACATCTCGCCCCAGGAATTGCTGCCGGATTCAGCCATCGGGCAGCGATTCTACGTCCCGGATGACGCTGAGCCGGCCCTGCTGCAGCGGCTGGAGCAGCTGCGTCGCGCCCGGGGCCGCGGCTGAGCGCCCGCTGCCGATTCTGCACATTTACGACCATTTTACGGGCCCACGGAGTCAAGCTACTACCCTGTAGGAAGTGAGTTCCAACTTCGATCCCGGGGCGCTGCTGGCCAGTTCCTATGAACTTCCGCGGGGCCCCCGCGTTCGTCTGCGGCTACCTCAGCTGCGGGATGCCCCAGGCATCCGTGAGCTTCTGCGCTCGCAGGGCCGACCCTCCGAGGACCTCGACGTGGCGCGGCTGGTCCGCTTCGATCCCCGGGTACGCCTGGTGATCTGCGCCACGGCGCTGATCGGCTCACGGGAGTCGGTCGTGGGCGTTGGGGCCTTGGATCTCGAGCCGAGCCGGGAGACTCAGCCCGACCCGCTGGTGGTCGACGCCGAACAGACCGAGGGGCTCGACGAGCTCCTGGCCCGGGCGCTCCTCGGCCGCGCGGCGGCCGTCGCCCGCACCCGAGCGGCTTAGCCGGCTTCCCAGAGGCGCCCGGACGGCGAACGGTAGGCTCCGCAGCCGTGGGCGCCGCCGCCGGTATCGACCAGCTGGAGTCGTTGAACCCGGCCACCGGGGCGCTGGTGGGCACCGTGCCGATCACCACGCCGGACGCGGTCGCCGCGGTCGTCGCAGAGGTCGCCAAGGTGCAGCCGTTCTGGGCCCAGCTGACGCTCGCCGACCGGGCGCGCTACCTGGACCGGGCCGCCCAGGTGCTGATCGACGAGTCCGACGATCTCCGGGATCTGATCGTGCGCGAGCAGGGCAAGCCGCGCAACGAGGCCTTCACGATGGAGATCCTGCCGACCATCGACGCCCTTCGCTGGATCGGACACGCCGGCGCTGAGCTCCTGTCCGACGAGAGGATCCCGATGCCGCAGGTCTTCCTCAAGACCAAGCGCTCGGCCTTCACCTACGAGCCGCTCGGGGTGATCGGGATCATCTCGCCCTGGAACTATCCGTGGAGCATCCCGTTCGGCGAGGTCGCCCTGGCGCTGATGGCGGGAAACGGCGTGGTTTTGAAGCCCGCGTCGCTTACTCCGCTGGTGGGCGAGCGGATTGCCCGGGTGTTCGAGCGGGCGGGGGTGCCGGAGGGCCTGGTGCGCGTGATCCACGGCCCCGGCACCGGTCCGGCGCTGGTGCGCTCCGGTGTGGCCAAGATCTTCTTCACCGGTTCAGTCGAGACCGGCCGCGGCGTCGGCGAGGCCTGCGCCGAGCGCCTCAAGGGCTCGGTGCTGGAGCTCGGCGGCAAGGATCCGATGATCGTGCTGCCGGATTGCCACTTGGAGCACGCGATCGCCGGCGCGCTGTGGGGCGGGTTCGCCAACGCGGGACAGACCTGCTCGGGCATCGAGCGCGTGTACGTGCTGCGTGAGGTGGCCGAGCGGTTCATCGCCGGAGTTGTGGACGGGGCGAAGCGACTGCGGATCGGCGATCCACTCGAGTGGGACACCGAGGTCGGCCCGATGATCACCCGCGAGCAGCACGAGACCGTCCGTTCGCTCGTCGACGATGCGATCGCGGCCGGCGCGACGCTGCTGTGTGGCGGGCCGGTCGACGCGCCTGCCGGTCTCCCGGAGGGCGCGTTCTATGCCCCCGCCGTACTAACCGGGGTCACTCACGACATGCGGATCATGCGCGAGGAAATCTTCGGGCCGGTGCTGCCGATCGTCGTAGTCGACTCCGAAGATGAAGCCGTCGCCCTGGCCAACGACAGCGATTTCGGATTGGGCGCGTCCGTCTGGACCTGCGATCGCGACAAGGGCGAGCGCGTCGCCCGCGAGCTGCAGTCCGGGATGGTCTGGATCAACGACCACATGTTCAGCCATGGCGCCTGCCAATGCTCCTGGGGCGGAGTCAAGGAGTCAGGCCTCGGCCGCACCCACTCCAAGTTCGGCCTCTACGAATGCGTCAACGTGAAGCTGCGCGTGTGGGAGCCCTCGACGGTGCGCAACGCCTGGTGGCATCCCTACGACGAGACGCTCGGCCAGGCGCTGCGTCAGACCGCCACGATTCTCTACGGGCGGCCGTCGATCCGGGCTGGGGCGCTCCGGGATGGGATTCGGGCCGCTGCTGAAGGTCGGCGCGCGGCTGGCCCGCGATGCGGTCAAGCGGTAGGGAGCTCCACGGCCGCGCGGTTCCCGTCCCGCCCGCGCGGGTCCCGGCTACCCTTAGAGCCGTGCCCGCCCAGGCCTACCTCGGCAAGGAGTGCGTTTGCCAGTTCCGCAAGGGGATCTGCGATCAATCGTGCGTGCGGGACATGCTCGAGACTCCCTTCTACATCGCGTGCCTGCGTTTGAAGGGCCGCCGCTGCCTCGTCGTCGGAGGCGGCGAGATCGGGCTGGAGAAGGTCGAGGGACTGCTGGCCTGCGACGCCGACGTGAGGCTGGTCGCGCCCGAGGCCCATCCGGCGCTGGTGGAGCTCGCGCACGAGGGGTCGATCCGCTGGGAGCAGCGCGAATACCAGACTGGCGACCTCGACGGTTGCCTGATCGCGATCGCCGCCACCAATCACACCGATGTCAACATCCGGGTGTTCGATGACGCTGAACGCCGCGCCATGCTGGTCAACGTCGTCGACGTGCCCCCGTTGTGCAACTTCATCCTGCCGGCGATCGTCCGCACCGGACCGCTGGCCGTGGCGATCTCCACCGCGGGCGCCTCGCCGGCGCTGGCCAAGCGGATGAAACGTGAGATCGCCGAGCTGTTCGGCGAGCCGTACGCGGTGCTCGCCGTGCTGCTCAACGATGTCCGTGGTTGGGCCAAGGCGACACTGCCGACCTATCAGGACCGCAAGGAATTCTTCGAGTCGATCGTCAACGGCGAGCCGGATCCGGTCGAACTGCTCCGAGCGGGCGACGCCCAGGCGGTGCGCGACCTGATCGAGGCCGCCCAGCGCACACACGCTCCGGCGTGAGCGACGAACCGCCCCAGCTGACGCATCTGGATAGCGCCGGGCGCGCCCGCATGGTCGACGTGGGCGCGAAGCCCGCCAGCGAGCGTCGCGCTGTCGCCCAGGCTGTGGTGCGCGTGTCCCGTGCGACGGCCGAAGCCGTGCTGGCCGGCGACGCCCCCAAAGGAGACGTGCTGAGCGTGGCCCAGATCGCCGGGATCCAAGCGGCCAAGCGGACCTCCGAGCTGATTCCCCTGTGTCACCCGCTGGCGCTGTCGTTCGTCGGCGTGGAGGGCTCGGTTGACGTCGCGGCCGGGGAGATCCGGCTGGTCGCCGAGGCGCGCACGACAGGTCCCACGGGCGTGGAGATGGAGGCGCTGACCGCGGCCAGCGTCGCGGCGCTGACGATCTACGACATGGTCAAGGGAATCGAGCGCGGGGCGGAGATCGCCGAGGTGGTGCTGGTGCAGAAGTCGGGCGGGAAGTCGGGGGACTGGCAGCGGGAGTAGTGCGCGACACTGCTCGCACTGCCGTGAGTCACTTGAACGCCGAATGAAGTGCGCCGTGCTTACAGTCTCGACTTCGGTCGCGGCCGGGAACTCCGAGGACGTCTCGGGGCCGGCGCTCGTCGCGGTCGCCCAGGCCGCCGGCGCGGTCGTCGTGGCCCAGGAGGTGGTGAGCGATGACCGCGGCGCGATCGAAGATGCGCTGCGGCGACTCTCCGAGCCCCAGAAGGAGATCTCGCTGATCTTCACCACCGGCGGCACAGGCCTTACGCCCGACGACGTGACACCGGAGGCCACGCGCGCGGTGATCGATCGCGAGGCTCCGGGATTCGCCGAGGCGATGCGCGCCGAGTCGCTACGACACACGCCGCTGGGGATCCTGACGCGCGGGGTCTCCGGCATCGCAGGGGGGACGTTGATCATCAACTTCCCCGGGAATCCCAAGGCGATCGGCGAGCTATTTCCGGTGATCGCTCCGACCCTGCGGCACGTGGCGGCCACGCTGAAGCGCGAGGGCGGCCGCGACTCGGGGCAGCGGCACTAGCTGGCCGCGCGCCATGAGAATCGACCCAGCGAGACGGTGTGCCCGACCCGGCCGCGGCTGAATCGCCGGCGCACCCGGTCGTGCGGCTGCGCGGCGTCACGCGTCACTTTGGCGAGCGCACCGCGCTCCGGGACGTTTCTCTGGACGTCCCGGTGGGGGCGACGCTCGCGGTGCTGGGCCACAACGGCGCCGGCAAGTCGACGCTGCTGCGGCTGCTGGCCACGCTGCTGCGCCCCCACGCAGGCGAGATCTCCCTCTTCGGCGAGGCGCTGCCGAAACGAGGGTTCGCCGTCCGGTCCAAGCTGGGGCTGCTCGGGCACGAGCCGCTTCTCTACCGCGACCTGACCGCGCGCGAGAACCTGCGCTACCACGCGCGGCTGCACAACGCTCGCGAGACCCGCATCGACGAGCTACTGCAAGCCGTGCAGATGGACCGCCGGGCCAACGAACCGGTCCGCTCGCTCAGCCAGGGAATGGTGCAGCGAGTCGCGGTGTGCCGCGCCGTCCTGCACTCTCCGGAGCTTCTATTGCTCGACGAGCCGCGGGCCAATCTAGACCCGGGGGCCGGCGAATTGACGGAGCCGCTGATTGGCCGCGCCAGCGGCTGCACCCGAGTCATGACCACGCATGATCCGCGGTCAGCCCTCGCCGAGGCCGACCTCGTGCTGGGGCTGAAGAACGGCCGCACCGCCTTCTTCGGTGCTCCCCAGGACCTGAGCGACGCCGCGCTCAAGGAGCTGTACGCGTGAAGACGGCCCTGACGATCCTCAGAAAGGACCTGCTGCTCGAACTGCGGACCTTCGAGACGATCCCAGCCATGGCCCTGTTCTCGCTCAGCAGCTTCGTGATCTTCCACTTCGCGCTCAACCGCGCGACGGTCGATGGTCAGCTGGCGGCCGGCGTGTTGACCGCGACCCTGCTGTTTGCCGCGTTGCTGGGGATCAACCGGTTGTTCGTGGCCGAGCGAGAGCAGGGCGGCTTCGATGGCTTCCTGCTCGCGCCGGTTGACCGTACGGCGATGCTGGTCGCCAAGGCGGCGGCGCTGTTCACGTTCCTCGCCGTGCTCGAGGTGATCGCCATCCCCGCCTTCGGCCTGTTCCTGCTCGGTCCTTCGCTCGGACCCGCGCTGCCGGGGCTGATCATCGTGCTGGCGCTGTCGAACCTGGCCTTCGCGGTGATCGGGACGCTGGTCTCGGCCATCGCGGTCCACACCCGCGCTCGCGATCTGATCGGGCCGATCATCGGCTTGCCGCTGCTGATACCGGCGCTGATCGGGACCGCGCGGGCGACCGGCCCGCTGCTGGCGGCTCACGGTTCAGGGTCGCCACCTGGTAAGTGGCTGGCCATCCTCGGGCTCTATGATCTGGTGTTCGCTTTGTTGGCTTACGCGGTATTCGATTTCCTCCTGGAGGACTAGTGGCACGGAGCAAAATGGTCACCCACGGCCGCGGCCTGCGCGGCCTGTCCCTCGCCGCCGTCGCCTTCATCACCCTCGCCCTGGGCCTGGTGTTCTTCTATGCCCCGCTCGATGCCGATCAGGGGTTCGTCCAGAAGATCTTCTACATCCACGTGCCGCTGTCGATCGTATCGCTGTGCGGCTTCATCCTCGGCGGGGTGATGGCCATCGGCCATCTGCGCACCGGTGATCGCAAGTGGGACATGCGGGCCTATGTGGCGATCCACATGGCCCTGATCTTCTCGGTCGGTGCCCTGATCACGGGCTCGCTCTGGGCCAAGGCCTCCTGGGGTCATTGGTGGGTATGGAATGAGCCGACACTGGTGTCGTTCCTGATCGTGGTGCTGATGTTCGCCACCTACCAGCCGCTGCGCTTCTCGATTGAGGACCCCGAGCGCCAGGCGCGCTACGCGAGCGTCTTCGCGATCGTCGCGGGCGCGTTCGTTCCGCTGAACTTCATCGCCGTGCGCCTGGCCCAGGGCTTCGTGCACCCCCGGGTTCTCACGCTCCAGGGCGGCAACCTTCCGGGTCCGATGCGGCTGACCTTCTACATCTCCCTGGTCGGCGTCGCGCTGCTCTACGCGACCCTGTGGAAGTACGAGATGACAGCGAAGAACGCGCGCATGCAGACGCGAGCCCTGCGCCGCCTAATCCTCGGTGATGACGAGCTCAGCCCGCTGCGCCGAAGTGCGGCGCCCTCATGAGTCTGATCCTCGCCGCGGCACCCGCGCTACCGCTGCACACGGCTGGCAAGTACGTGGCCGGCGCCTACATCGTGTTCGTCCTGCTGCTGCTCATCTACGTCGCGATCATGGCGATCAGGCTCGGTCGCACCGAGCGGGAGCTGGCGGAGCTGACCCGGGACGTCAGGGCCGACCAGCAGGCGCGGGCGCAGGAGCGCGAGGCGGAGCCGGTCGGATGAGCGAACTGCTGGCCATCGGCGTTTCGCACAAGACCGCCCCGGTCGAGGTGCGCGAGCGACTCGCGCTGCCCGAGGCCCGAGCCGCCGATTTCGTCCGCGACCTGCGCGGCACCGGCGAGGTGCACGAGGCCGTGGTCATCTCCACCTGCAACCGAACCGAGCTCTACCTGGTCGTGGGCGACCCGGTCGAGGCGGAGAGCAGGGTGCTGGGGATGCTGGCCAGCCAGGCGGCAATCCGTCCGACCGGACTCGCCTCGGCGATCTACTCACACCGCAACTGCGACGCCGCGCGCCATCTCTACCGGGTGACGGCCGGGCTTGAGTCGATGATCGTCGGCGAGGCCGAGATCCAGGGGCAGATCAAGCGCGCCTACGACGGTGCGCTGGCCAAGGAAGCCGTCGGTCCGCTGACCAACCATCTGTTCAAAGCGGCGCTGGCGGCGGGCAAGCGCGTGCGCACCGAGACGGCGATCGGCGAGCGCCAGCTCAGCCTCCCGGCGGTGGCGGTCGCGCTGGCCAAGGAACGCCTGGGCCCGCTCGAGGGTCGCGAGGTGGTGATCGTGGGTACCGGGGAGACCAGCGAGCTGACGGCCCGCGCGCTGGCCGACAGCGGCGGCAGGACCGTGTTCGTTGCCACCCGGCGGCGAGACCGGGCGGTCAGCCTGGCCAAACGCTACGGCGGGCGCAGCGTCAGCTTCGACGAGCTGCCAGACGTGCTCGAGCGCGCCGACATCGTCGTGACCGCCACGGCGTCGCCGCACCTGCTGCTGGAGGCTCGGGAGCTGGCCGAGGTGATGACCCTGCGCGGGGGCGCGCCGATGCTGCTGATCGACCTGGCGGTGCCCCGGGACATCGATGCTTCCTGCGGAGAGATCTCCGGCGTCTCGCTGTTCGACATCGACGACCTGCAGGCGGTGATCGCTCGCAATCGGAAGGTCCGCCAGGCCGAGGCGCGCAAGGCCGAGGGCATCATCGAGGAGGAGATCCAGCAGTTCGCCGCGTGGATGGGATCACTGGAGGTCCTGCCGACGCTGGCCGCTCTGAGAACTCACGCCAACGCGATCGCGGATCAGGTCGGTCCGAGAACGCGGGGAAGTGGGACTCCGCTTCGCCGCGTGACCTCCAACGGGTGGACGCGCTCGCCCGCGCGGTGGTCAACCGTCTGCTGCACGAGCCGACGCTGCGGATGAAGGAGCTCCGGGACGACCGGGTCCACGCCCGGATGGCGCTCGTCCGCGATCTGTTCAATCTCGCCGAGCGGGAGTCCGGCTTCGGTGAGGAGGAGCTGACCGAGGAGCCGCCGGCGGAGCTCGCCGAGGTGCGAGCGCTGCCACAGCGACGCCGCTGATGCGGATCGGCACGCGCGGCAGCGCGCTTGCGCTGGCGCAGGCGAATTGGGTCGCGCAGCGACTGGGCGACGAGGCCGAGATCGTTCCGCATCACCACCACCGGCGATCGCCAACGAAGCGGTGGGAGACAAATCCCGCTGGGTCTCCGAGCTCGAGCAGGCGCTGCTCGAGGACCGGATCGACGTGGCGGTGCATTCGGCCAAGGACGTCCCGGCTGAGTTGGCCGACGGTCTCGAGCTGGTGGCGATCCCGCAGCGAGCCGACCCGCGCGACGCCATCTGCGGAGCCCCTTCGCTGCGGTGCGCTGACCTCGGGGGCCCGGATCGGAACCAGCAGCCTGCGCCGTGCGGCCCAGATCGGCGCGGTCCGGGATGACCTGGAGGTGGTGGAGATCCGCGGCAACGTCGACACCCGCTTGCGCAAGCTGGCCGAGGGCGAGGTCGACGCGCTCGTGCTCGCTCGCGCGGGGCTGCAGCGACTGGGGCGCGAGCACGAGGCGTCCGGGGTGCTGGACGAGCTCGTGCCGGCGGCCGGTCAGGGTGCGCTGGCGCTGGAGAGCCGCTCCGGGCGTCTGGATCCCGAGGCGCTGAGCAAGCTGCGCGACCCCGAGGCCACCGTCTGCGTGTTCGCCGAGCGCGAGCTGACCCGGGCGCTCGAGGCCTCCTGCAACACCTCGGTGGGCGCTCACGCCCGCATCCTCGGCGACGGCCTGATCGAGCTGCGGGCCTGGGTCGGCCTGCCCGACGGTTCGGCTTGGTGCAGCGACGTAGTCGCAGGGCGAGCCGGAAGGGCTGGGCGTCCTCGTTGCCCAGCGGCTGCTGGCCGCCGGCGCCGGCGAGCTGCTGCGCGAAGCCGATCGCCGGCAGGGCGGATGACCGTCTACCTGGTCGGCGCCGGGCCCGGGGGATCCGGGACTCATGACCGCCCGCGCGCTCGAGCTGATCGCCGCCGCCGATGTGATCGTCTACGACCGGCTGATCCCGGCCTCGGCGCTGGAGGGGCCCGCGAGGACGCGACGCTGATCTACGCCGGCAAGGAGGGCGGCGGCCCGTCGATGGCGCAGGCCGAAATCGAGCGGCTGCTGCTCGAGCATGGCGCGCAGGGAAAGAGCGTGGTGCGGCTCAAAGGGGGTGACCCCTATGTCTTCGGCCGCGGCGGGGAGGAGGCAGAGACCCTGCGCGCGGCCGGGATTCCGTTCGAGGTGGTGCCCGGGATCACCGCCGGAGTCGCGGCCGCGGCCTACGCCGGCATTCCTGTGACCCACCGAGATGCAGCGAGCGCGGTGGCGTTCTTGACCGGGCACGAGGATCCGGACAAGCCAGAATCGGCACTCGACTGGGACGCACTGGCGAGGTTTCCCGGGACCCTGGTGGTGTACATGGGCGTCCGCCAGCTGGGCGCGATCACCCAGCGGTTGATCGCCGCCGGCCGGCCGGAGTCAGAACCGGCTGCGCTCGTCCAGCGCGGCACGCTGCCCGATCAACGGTCGGTGAGCGGCACGCTGGAGACGATCGCCGCGGTGGCCGAAGCCGAGCGGATCAGGGCGCCGGCGATTGCCATCTTCGGCCCGGTGGCGCCGCTCCAAGAGCGCCTGAGCTGGTTCCGGCGCCGCCGCTGGCGGGGCGCGTGGTGGCGGTGACCCGAGCTCGCGCGCAGTCCAGCGGCTTGGCCTCACGGCTGCGGGACGCTCGGCGCCGAGGTGGTCGAGGCGCCGTCGATTCGGATCGTGACCCTTGAAGGGCCTGCCCCGGATCTCGCCGGCTATGACCTGCTGTGCCTGACCAGCCCCAACGGGGTGCGGATCCTGTTCGAGCGCCTGGCCCGCGCGGGCGCGGACGCGCGCGCGCTCGCCGGTCTGCGCGTCGCGGCAATCGGCCCCGGCACCGCCAGGGTGCTGGAGGATCACGGGATCAGTCCGGACATCGTGCCCGAGCGCTTCGTCGCCGAAGGGCTGGTGGAGGCGCTCGCGGAGGTCCCGGTCAGCCGGGCGCTGATCGCGCGCGCCGCCGAAGCCCGTGACGTACTGCCCGAGGCGCTGCGGGAACGTGGCGCGGAGGTCGACGTGCTCGCGCTCTATGAGACCGTGGCCGAGCCACTCAGCGACGGCGAACTCGACGCCGTCGGCCGCGCGGACTACGTCACCTTCACCTCATCCTCAACCGTGCGCTTCTTCCTCGACGCGGCCGGCAGCCGGCTCTCGTCCCGGACCCGGCTGCTGAGCATCGGGCCCGATCACCAGCGCGGCGCTGCGCGAGCGCGGTCACGAGCCGGATGTCGAGGCGAGCCGTCACGACATCGACGGACTGGTAGCACGCGCTGGTGGCCGATGCCGAGCGGCTGGGACCGAGCCGGCTGGCCCGGTCATCACCTTCCTCTCCGACTACGGCCTCGAGGACGACTTCGTGGGTGTCTGCCATAGCGTGATCGCGGTCGATCTGTCCACGGGCCAAGGTGATCGACCTCGCCCATCGCCTCGCGCGCCATGACGTGCGGACCGGCGCGCTGATCCTGCAGCAGGCGCTGCCCTACGCGCCGGTCGGTGTGCACCTCGCGGTGGTCGACCCGGACGTCGGCGCCGCGCGACGAGCGGTCGCCCTGCGGCTGGCCGACGGACGTCTGCTCGTCGGACCCGACAACGGGCTGCTCTCGCTTGCCGCCGAGAACGGTGGCGGCGCGATCGAGGCGGTCGACCTGGCGCGTTCGCCGTTCCGTCTGGAGCCCGTCTCAGCGACCTTCCACGGCCGAGACATCTTCGCACCCGCAGCCGCACATCTGGCGGCCGGCGTCGAGCTGGCCGAGCTTGGGGATCCGTGTGACCCGGGCGAGCTGGTCGCGCTCGAGCTCCCCGAAGCCCGCTTTGAGAACGGCGTCCTGCGTGGCCCACGCGCTGCGGATCGACCGCTTCGGCAACGTGCAGCTGGATGCGATGCATGAGCAGCTTGCGCAGACCGGGCTGAAGCTGGGGCACGCGATCGATGTGCAGCGCCCCACGGGCGAGGTCCACCGGGCTGCCTACGTGCGGACCTTCGCCGACGTGAGCGCCGGGGACCCGCTCGTCTACGAGGACTCCTCCCGGCGCCTGGCCCTGGCCATCAGCCGCGGTGACGCGGCCGCGCAGCTGGGGATCGCCGTCGACGACGAGTTGCGGCTCGCTCCGGCGTGAGCACGCTCGGCTCCCCGCGGCTGCATCTGCGAAGCACCGCCTCCACCAACGAGCGCGCACGGGAGCTCGCGACCGCCGGTGCTCCTCACGGAACTTTGGTCACGGCCGCCGAGCAGACGGCCGGCCGCGGCCGTCAGGGCCGCACCTGGGTCGCGCCGGCGGGCCGCGCGCTGCTGATGTCGCTGGTCCTGCGCGAGCCCAGGCGCCTGCTTCCGCTGGCCGCCGGTGTCGCGGTCGCGGAGCTGGTGGGACCCAACGCGATGGTGAAGTGGCCCAATGACGTCCTCGCCGCGGACCGCAAGGTGGCGGGCATCCTCGTCGAGGGTCGACCTCAGGAAGGGTGGGCGGTCCTGGGCATCGGGGTCAACGTCGCCTTGGCGATGGAGGATTTCCCCCCCGAGCTGCGGTCGACCGCCGGCACGCTGGGGCTGGACCCGCAAGCGCTCGAGCCGACGCTCCAGGCGCTGCTGGCCCGGCTCGGGTACTGGCTGCCCGCCGACGAGGAGCGCGTGCTCGCCGCGGTGCGTGAGCGGGATGCGCTAGCCGGACGCCGGGTGAGCTGGGCCGGGGGCAGCGGGCGCGCCGGCGGGATCGATGGTGACGGCCGGTTGGTGGTGGACACCGACACCGGCCACGTAGCCCTCGACGCCGGCGAGGTCCATCTCGCCCCCGGGCCGTCGAGCTAGACGGCCGCCCGGCTAAGCCGCTCGCTCGGTGTCGTGCGGCGGAGGCCGGCGAGGACGGCGTGAGCGCCTGCGGGCCGCCGGGCGCAGAGGCTGGACTTCCTTCTTGTCCTCGCCAGCTTCGCCTCCCGAACCGTCCTCGTCGGGCGGTTCATTGTCGGGACCGTCGTCGTCATCATCGGGATCGGGCACGCCACGGAAATCGTCGTCGTCATCCCGCTCGTCGCCCTGGTCGATGTCCTCCAGCTCATCGAGCTGCTCGTCATCGACCTCGAGCGGACCGTTCACGCCGGGCTTGCGGGCGCCGACGCCGGCCCCGGCTTCGCCGCCCCCGCCGCCCTTGCGACGACGACGGTTCTTGCTCCGGCGGCCCTTGGGGAAGTTGCGCAACAGCTCGCGGGCCAGGGCGGCGGGCTTGCGGGCCATGCGTGTGCGCGCGCCGCGCAGCGCCTCCTCGGCTTCGGGGGTGTGGGCGAGCGCGGCCGCCAGCAGTGCCGCCGACAGGCGCCGGTCCTCCTTGCGGGCCGCGTGCACGAGGCGGCGGGCGTTGCGAGCGTGGGCGGCGCCACTCGAGTTGACCAGCAGCCCCAGCAGGCGCTTGGTCTCGGGCCAACGCTGGACCGCGTACTCCTCGTGCACCTCGCGGGTGTACTCGGCCATTCGCCAGATCCACGCGTTGGCCTGGTCACGGCGGCCGATCCGGCGTTCGGCCAGCGCCTGGAGCATGATCTTGACCCCTTCACGACGCTCGTCCCGGGCCCAGCCGGCCATGATGTCGATAGCGGTGTCGAAGGCTTCGGCGTCACGACTGGCCGCAATTTCCTGCAGTGCGCGCAGGCGTAGCTGCGAGGTGCGGTTGCGCTGCACCGCGGTGAGCAGGAAGCGGCGCTTGAGCTCGCCGCCACGGTCGAAGTGGAGCATCGCCTTGGCCCGGCGCCAGCCGTTGGGCGCCACCCGCGCGCCGGCCAGCGCGGCCCAGACGTGCTGCTCACCGTAGTCCAGGTGCTCGACCGCGATACGCCAGAGCTCGCGCTCGAAGACCTCGGCCCGCCGCTCTGGATCCGGCGTGACCGGGAGCACCCGGCGCTCGACCCGGACCCGTCGGCCGCGTCCGCGGCGAACCGGGCCGACCACAATCGCGCCGCCGCGGTAGACGTCGCGATCCAGCAGCGAATGCAGCGTGACGACCGGGTCGTCGTGCTTGGTCGCGGGGTGCACGAAGTCGACGACGATGCCGGCCTCCTTGCCGGGGTGCCGGCGGGTGACGCGTCCGACCCGCTGCTGGTAGATCCGCTTGGAAGCCGTCGGGGCAAGGTGCATGCAGATCGTGGCCCGGGGGCTGTTCCAACCCTCGGCGAGCAGCTGTGCGTTGACCAGCACGTCGACCTTGCCCGACTCGTAGTCGGCCAGGATCCGTGCCAGCTCGCGCTTCGGGGTCTCACCGGAGACGGCCATCGCCTTCATGCCGAGGTCACGGAAGGCCGCGGCGACGTTGTAGGCGTGGCGCACGCCGGCCGTGTAGACGACGCCCGGGACGTTGTTGAAGCGGGTCTTGTAGAGGTCCGCGATGGCGACGTTGAACGGCGTCTGGTCGAGCAGCTCAGCCAGCATCTCCTGATCGAACTCAGTGTCGACCTCGCCACGGCGCAGCGGCACCTTGGCGATCGTGCGCACGCCCGGTCCGGGTGGGATCCGGATGCAGCGCAGCGGCGCGATCACACCGCGCCGCGCGGCCTGGGCCAGGTCGAAGCGAGAGGTCTGGGTCGGGAACAGGTCGGTGACGTGGCGCGCGATCAGCGCGCCGGTCGCCGTCATGCCGACGAAAATCGGGCCGGCCCAGCTGCGGATCGAGGCCGAGGTCTTCTCGCCCAGCGCGGTGTGCGCCTCGTCGCAGATGACGATCGTGTAGGCGTCGGAGATGCGGCCCGCGTTGCGGACAAACCATTGGTAGGTCTCGACGGTGACCGGTCCATGGGTCGAGTCGCGGCCGTCAAGCAGGGCAGGGCTGATGCGGTCCTTGTAGCCGCGGTCGCGGAGCTCGCCGTGGAACTGATCGACGAGGTTGCGCCGGTGGGTGAGAATCAGGACGCCGCCGGTTCGCGAGGCTTCGACGAAGCCCAGCGCAGCCACCGTCTTGCCGGCTCCCGTGGCGTGCTCGAACCAGAAGCGACGGTCCGCGTTGGGGTCCTCGGGCTGCTCCTCGAGCTGAACATCTTCATCAAGTTCGGCGTCGTGCTGCCAGTCGTGAGGCTCCTCCTCGGAATCCGCCTCGGCGTCTGGGTCGCCCTCACCCTCAGCTTCGTCGTCTTCCTCTTCGTCCTCGTCGTCGCTCTGGTCATCCTCGGAGGCCAAGTGGGCCTTGCGCCGCGCCGGCTCCTCGGGTTCTGGCTCGGGCTCCGGGTCTGGCTCCGGCTCTGCGACGGCACCGTTGCCAGGCCCGTGGCCGTTGCGTTGAGCCTCGGCCAGCAGTGCGGTCAGGGTTCCGGAGAGGGCGTCAACCTGATGCGCGGAGAGGACCGTTCCGTCGACCAGATGCGGCTCATCTTCGGAGAGCAACCGTTCGAGGCCGAGCAGCAGAGAGAACTGGCGCCGCCAAGCCACCGACGGCTGTTTCCCGCCGTCCTCGACCTCGGTCAGGGCAACGTCGAGCGCCCGGCGCCTTGCGGAGCCGGGTGCGAGCGCGTCTTCGAGCGATTCGCCGTCATAGACGAATCGTTCGCGTGTGAACAATTCCGCACGCGCGATCGCGGCAGGACTCGGGAAAGGGGTGGGATCACCCATAGGCATTCGAAGGTTGCGACTGGACATACGAGCCGCGGCAACACGTCGTAGCGGCTCAGGCGGCCCCGGCACCTAGCCGGGAACGGCGAGGATTTGCTTAACAGCGGTTCCCCCCTCGCCAATACCTGCATAGGAGGATAGCGATTATTTAAGCAGACGTTGTGGCGGTAGCGCCCTCTGCCTTCCGGCGGGCCGAATTTGGCGGTGTGGCAAGCTTCGCCTCGTGTCGCTTCGGCTCGCGTCTCTGGCTCCGGCTCTGCTCGCTTTCGCGGTGGCGGGCTGTGGCGGAGCGCAGCCGCGCAGCGCCGCGCCCAACCAGGGACAGGTACGCGCCGCCCTCAAGGGTTCCCCCTCCCGGCTGGTCTCGCTCCACAAGCAGGCCAACCAGTTGCTCCGCGGTGAGGACACTGCGTTCCATGCCCGCCTGGCCAGCCTGCACGGGCTCCCGGTGGTGGTCAACAAGTGGGGCTCGTGGTGCGGCCCCTGCCAAGCCGAGTTCCCCGCCTTCCAGCGGGCCTCGCTGACCTTCGGGCGCCAGGTCGCCTTCATGGGCATCGATGGGAAGGACTCCGACCCGGCGGCCCGGGCGTTCCTGCGGCGCTTCCCGGTGAGCTATCCGAGCTACGTCGACCCCCAGGAGAACGTCGCCCGCTCGATCCAGGCCGCGACCTACTTCCCCCAGACGGTGTTCTTCGACCGGGCTGGACGCGACGTCTATGACCACGCAGGGCCATATCTGAGCGCGAGCGCGCTGGAGCGGGACATCCGGCACTACGTTCTGAAATGAGCGGGACTCTCAGGTTCGAGGTGCGCCGGGTCAGCGGCCAGGATGAGATGACCCGGGCGCTTGCGCTGCGCCATGAGGTGTTCTGCGTCGAACAGGGCGTGCCGGAACACGAGGAGCTCGACGGCCGAGATCCGGACGGAATTCATCTGGTGGCGATCGCCTCGGGTGAGCTGCTGGGCACCTGCCGCGTACTGATGGTCGGCAGCACCGCGCAGTTCAGCCGGCTGGCCGTGCGCACCTCGGCACGCCGGCGGGGCGTCGCCACAGCGCTGCTGAAGGCCGCTGACGCGGAAACCGTGGCCGCCGGTGGACACCGGCTGGTGCTCCACGCTCAGACCTACGCGCAGCCGCTCTACGAGCATGCCGGCTACCGCTCACGGGGTCGAGTTTTTGTCGAAGCCGGGATCAAGCACATCGCGATGGAAAAGCGCGTCTAGTGAGTCGACGGGCGGCGACCTCATGCCCGAGCTGAGGATCGATCCCCTCACCGGTCAGCGAACGCTGGTCGCCGGGGCCCGGGCGGGGCGCCCCGGCGGCGCTCTGAGCGCCCCTCCGGTGCCAGAGCTCGATCCAGAGACCGATCCGTTCGCCGAGGGCCACGAGGACCGCACGCCGCCCGAGCTGTACGCGGTACGGCCCGGAGGCGGACCGCCTGACAGCCCAGGCTGGCTGGTCCGCGTCGTGCCCAATCTGTACCCGGCGCTCGAGCCGGCGAGCGAGGCTGGCTCCGGTGAGGGTTCTGCTGGTACGCCGGCTCAGCACCCGGTTCCGGCGGCCGGGGTCAACGCCGACCGTGATCTGTTCTGGTCCGCGCCGGCCGTTGGGGCCCACGAGGTGATCGTCAACTCGCCCAAGCCCGTGGTCTCGCTTGGTCAGCTTGCGCCGGACGAGGTCGGGGTGGCGATGCAGGCCTGGCGCGAGCGGATGCGAACTCACTCAGACGCGGCCTACGTGCACCTGATCGTCAACGAGCGCCGTGAGGCCGGCGCCTCCCTGCCGCACACCCACGCGCAGCTCTACGCATTGGGCTTTGTCCCGGCCCCGGTGGCCCGGGAGCGCGAGCGCTTCGGGGCGTACGCCACACGGACGATGGGCGGCAACCTGCTCGCGGACCTGGTCCAGGAGGAAGTGCGAAAGCGAGAGCGGATCGTCGCGATCGACGATGATGTCGTGCTGATCGCGCCCTTTGGTGCCCAGGTCCCGTTTCAGCTGCTGCTTGCGCCACGCCGCCCTCGAGCCCGGTTCGAGGACGACGGACCGACCGGGGCCGCGATGCTGCACGACGCGCTGAACCGCCTGGCGCGCCGTCTGGGCGCGCATCCTCCGCTGAACCTCTGGGTGCGGACGGCCCCCCCAGGTGCGGAGCACTACGCGTGGCGGATCGACATCCTGCCCCGCCTCACCTATCTCGCCGGGCTCGAGCTCGGCGCCGGCGTCCACCTCAATATCGTCGCGCCGGAGCAGGCCGCCGCCGAGCTGCGTGAGCTCTGAGCTCCGTGCGGGCGCTGGTACAGCGAGTGGCCCGCGCTTCGGTGCAGGTCGACGGCCGCCAGGTGTCGGCGATCGGTCCCGGCCTGCTGGTCCTGCTCGGCGTCAGCACTGCGGACACCGGCGCCGACGCGGACTGGTTGGCCCGCAAGGTCCGCTCCCTCCGGGTGTTTCCCGACGCCGAGGGACGCATGAACGAGCCGCTGGGCGAGCGCGAACTGCTGTGTGTAAGCCAATTCACGCTCTACGGCGACGTCCGCCGGGGCAACCGCCCGAGCTACATCAGCGCGGCGGCTCCGGAGCTGGCGAAGCCGCTCTACGAGCGCTTCTGCGAGTTGACCGGGGCGCACCGGGGGGTGTTCGGCGCCCACATGATGGTCGAGCTGTTGGGCGACGGGCCGGTGACGCTCCTGGTGGAGAGCCCGGCCCGGTAGCGATAATGGCGCGGGCATGACCCGCCACCGCTATCTGTTCGGCCAGCTCGTCCGCCGCGAGCTGCGACGCAAGTACAAGGGCTCGACGCTCGGGGTGCTCTGGTATCTGGTCAACCCCCTGGTGCTGCTCGGCGCCTACACGCTGATGTTCGGGCACGTGATCAAGGTCCAGTCGATCCCGGACTTTCCGCTCTTCCTGATGATCGGGCTCGTCGTGTGGACGTTCTTTCAGCAGTCACTGCTCTCGGCGGCCGAATCGCTGATCGACCAGGGCGCGCTGGTGCGCAAGGCGCGATTCCCTCGTGAGGCGATCCCCGGCGCGACGGTGACCGTGCAGCTGATCACGTTCTCCGCGCTGCTGGTTCTCCTGATCCCGCTCACTGTGGCAGTCCGCGGAACTTTCGGGCCGGCCCTGTTGCTGGTGCCGGTCCTGGTGGCCATGCTCTACTGCTTCGTCCTTGGCTGTGCGCTGATCGTGGCTGTGCTGCAGGCCTACTTCCGCGATGTGGTGCCGATCCTCACCGCGTTGCTGCTGCCCTGGTTCTTTCTCACCCCGATCTTCTTCGATCCCCGGACGATCGGGTTCGTCCAGTCGCACCCGTTCATCGGCACCCTGCTGCAGTGGATCAACCCGGTGGCGCCGTTCATCGAGGCGCTCAGAGCGATCCTCTTCGACGGTCACGCTCCCGACGTGGGCCGGCTGGTCTACGGGTTCGGCGCCGCCGCGCTCGCGGTCCTGTTGGGGACGATGATCTTCCGGCGAATGGAAGGCGACCTGGCGGTGGTGGTGTGATCCTCCGGCCCGGCGAGGTCGTCCTGCGGGACGCCACGCGATCATTCAGCGTGCGGGCCGATCAGGCGCGCACGCTCAAGGGACTGTTCCTCGGTCAGCGCTCCCACGGCCCGCCGCCCGTCCCCGCGCTCCAGGGGGTCAACCTCCACATCGAGCCCGGCGAGACGGTCGGAATGGTCGGCCGCAACGGGGCGGGCAAGACCTCGACGCTGCGGGTGCTGGCCGGGATCGTGCCGCTGGCCTCCGGGGAGGCCCGGTGTGGCGGCCGCGTCGTGTCGCTGCTGGAGCTGGCGGCCGGGTTCAGCCGCGACTTCTCCGGGCGCGAGAATGTCTACCTGCAAGGGGCCCTCTACGGCTTCGGCAAGGCCGAGCTGGAGGAGCGCATCGACCGCATCATCGCGTTCTCGGAGCTCGAGCGGTTCATCGACATCCCGGTGAAGACCTACTCCTCGGGAATGTTCGTGCGCCTCGGGTTCTCGATCGCCGCCCACCTCGACGCCGACGTGCTGCTGATCGACGAGGTGCTCGCCGTCGGGGACGAGGCGTTTCAGCGCAAGTGCATGCGCCGGATCTCAGAACAGATCGCGGCGGGTACGACGCTGGTCCTGGTCTCACATGACCCGAGCGCCGTCGAGCGCGTCTGCGAGCGGGTCGTGGTGCTCGACGCGGGGCGGATCGTGTTCGACGGACCAACCGCGGACGGGTTGCTCCACTACCACCGCCTGATGGGAACCGAGCACAGTGGCGGCGAGTCCTTCCGCCCCGCGCGCGCCCGCTCGCTGGAGATTGTGGACGTCGAGCTGCGTGACGCGGAGGGCCGCCAGAGCAGTGTCTTTCGCACCGGGACGGGGATGCAGATCATGGTGCACGTGCGAGCCGCCGGTGACGTGCAGCAGCCGTCGCTGACCCTCGAGCTGCGCAGCGGCGCCGGACTCAGCCTGTTCCGAACGGTCACCCCGCTCGAGCTGAGCCGGGGCGACAGCACCCAGCTCGTGTTCGAGATCGCCGACCTGCGCCTGCTCGGCGGCGACTATGACCTGGCGCTCGGCGCCGCCGCGAGCTCCGAGCCCCCGGAGCTCGAGCGGACGCTTCGCTTCTCGGTCCCCAAGGAGCCCGGGCCCGAGGGAGCGTTGGACCTGCGTGGCAGCTGGCGCGTCCTCAGCCGAGCCGGGACGCCACAGTGACGCGGCCCGAGGACGCGCTCGAGCACGCCCGCGCAGAGGCCGCCGCGGCGCGGGCTGCAGGGTCATACCCGCCCGACGACGTGCTGCCCCTGGAGCCTGAGCCGCTGACGATTCCCAAGTTGCTCGAGTGGGGGGTGATCGAGCCGGACCTGCGCGACATTTACTCGACCCGCCGGTTCGGCGCCCCGATGACGACGTTCAAGCGAGCGCTCCTGCGGGTCCTCGAGCAGTATCACGTGCAGCTGATCGCTCAGCAGACGCGGTTCAACCTGCAGACGGTCAACTACGTGCAGCGGCTGGAGGAGCGGATCGAGGCGCTCGAGCGAGAGCGCGAGCCAGAGCGCGAGCGCACCGAGGGATGAGGGTCCATCAGGTCCTGTCGGGCGCTGGACCCCACGACGCCATCACCACTGAAGCGCTGTTCTTTCGCCGGCACTTCCGCACCTGGGGCTGGGAAGGCCGCGACTTTGCCGCCCGGATCGCTCCGGGGATGAACGGCGCTGTGGGCGCGATCGATGGGCTGCAACCCCATCCCGATGACGTTGTGCTCCTGCACCATTCCGCTCATATTCCCCGGCTGGCTGAGCTGCTCGCCCTGCCCAATCCGAAGCTGCTGCTCTACCACAACGTCACGCCGCCACAGTGGCTGTGGGACTACGCCCCGGTGGTGGCTGCGCAGTGTGCCATCGGGCGCGCCCAGTTGCCGGCCCTGGTCGCGTCGGTCGATGTCGCCGCCGCCGACTCGACCTTCAACGCGCAGGAGCTCCAGGCCCTCGGCGCGGCGCAGACCGAGGTGATTCCGCTGCTGGTCGACAGCGGCCGTCTTGGCGCGGTCAGTGGCGAGCGCCCGCCAGGGCCGCCCACCGTCCTGTTCGTTGGGCGCCTGTCGCCGCACAAGCGCCAGGAGGAGATCATCCGCGTGTTCGCGTTCTACCGGCGTCATCGCGCCCCCGATGCCCGTCTGATGCTCATTGGCGACCCGGTGACCGAGCGCTACGGCGAGTTATTGGGGGGATTGGCCGAGCGCGTTGCCCCCGGAGCCATCACGATCGAAAGCGGTCTGAACGAGGCCCAGCTGGGGGACCGGTTCCGGGCCGCCCACGCATTCCTGTGCCTGTCTGCGCACGAGGGCTTCTGTATCCCCGTGCTCGAAGCGTTTCAGTTCGGCGTCCCGGTGATCGCCCGGCCGGCGGGCGCAATCCCCGAGCTGGCGGGCGATGCCGCGCTGCTGGTGCCCGACGAAGATCCGGCCGTGATCGCGGAGCTCTTGCATCTCGTCGTCAGTGACCAGGCGCTGCGTTCCGAGCTGCGCCGCCGGGGTGAGGCGCGCGTGGTGGCGTACGCGCCGGAGCGCGTGGCCCAGCGGCTGCGCTCTGCCGTGGAGGCCACCGTCCAGGCCGCGTCGAGCCGACACGGGTAGGACCCCGCTACCCAGTCGCGGCCAGGCACGGGCGCGTCACGAGGGAGTGGACGAATGTTCTGTTAATGACCCGCTATTTCAACCCCGCGGAGCGGCCGAACGATAGTTGAGCAGCCAACGCACCGCGGAGGAGACAATGCAGCCTGTAACAGACGCACCGAGTGGCGAAGAGCGGTTTACGGTCATCCAGGGCGCTGGACTTATGGCCATCGCAGCTATCTCTACCGTGCTCGCCGTATCGGTGCTCGGCGGCGCAGGCCAGGATCGGGTCCTGGGGCATGACTCCTCCGCCCCATCGATGGTCCAACCCGCTCCGCCACGGCCAGTAGCCGACGTGTACCCGGGGGCCACCCAGGGAGGATCGCCCGTCTCGTCATCCGGGACCACGCAGTCGGTGACCGGCATGGCGAGCACCATCAGCCCGACAGCCGCAGGCGCGGTCGTCACGCCAACCTACGTTGGGCCACCCTCCAATATGGGCCATCAGGGCGTCCCGCTGGGGACTAGCGCCGTCGCCGGCTTGGTGACAACGAGCACAGCTCCCTTCCGCAGCAGCATGACGGTGACGTCACCGGCGACGGCTCCGAGCCTAGGGGGCGGCTTGGCTTCGAGTGTCCAGCGCTCAGCCGATTTGGGCACTCAGGGGCAGGTTTCGACCACCGGCCAAGGCGCCGGGTCGGCGAGTCAGCCGGCAGCCACCACTGGCACGCCTGCACTCTCCCCGACCCTCGCCCAACCGTCCTCGGGCGGCCCTGCCACAACGAGCTACGTTCCCACCGCGGATGCCGTGGCGGCGGAACTGGCGGCCGAAGGGCATCCCCTGAGTGGGCCGATTCCTACCGTTAACCCAAACGGCGGGACTGAACCTGCAGTAGCGGCGGCGCTCGGGCTTCCAACCGACTTTGTCTACGGGAGCGCACCCGATCCTTGGATCAGCGTCGCCGCGGCGACTGCATATCAGCAGGCAGGCAGCTATACCGCCTGGATCGCCGAAGGCGCCCCGGGTTCAGGCTGGACCGCAGATCAGATCGCGGCTGCCCGCGCCAACGGCAATTCGCTTGACGGTGGCGCGCCGATCACCCGCGTAGGGTGGGGCGGCTAGCGGCCGCGGACCGGCTGCGGCTAGCCGATCGTGATGCTGGTCGTGTCGTAGATCAGCAAACGGCTCTTGATCGCCGGCCCCGGAATGGCCGGACTCAAGCGCCACAGCTGATACTGCGGATTACTTAACAGGGGAGCGCCGACGGCGTCCGAGGGTCGGGCCTGGCTGCGGAGCGCAATTACATAGTCGGCTTTGCGAACCAGCGGCGGGTGAGGGAAGATCCCGCCCAGGGGAGTGAGCGCCGTCTCAGGGTGCCGGTAGAGCATGTAGGTGGCCCATAGCTGGGCGCCGCTCGGCGGCACGTCGATGCGGATGCTCGAAGCCCGCGGAAGCTCGCGGCTCCAGGACCGCAGGGCCAGGACCGAGCGGGTGGCGTTGTCGTAGGTCGCGCCGATCTCGTTTGCCGCACCCGCCGCCACTACGACGAGGGAGGCGGCCAGGCCGGCGAACCCGATCACCGAGCGAGTCCGCAGCGCGGCTCCGGCCAGCGACGCGAGCGCAATCAGCGCCAGCATCAGCAGGTACGGGCCGAGAAAGGCCAGGTCCTTGAAGAAGAACAGCTCCCCATCCGTGCGCGCTCGGAAGTACACGCCAATCAACGCCGTGACGACTGCCATGAAGCCAACGGGTATCCGGACCTCGGGCCGCACCCGAGTGAGTCCGTACCCGGCAAGCAGGCAGACGACCGCCAGACCGACGAAGTCAAGCCACGATGAGCCCGGCATACCGACGAACGTGGGCCACGGCAGGTAACCGAGCGCCGTCCCGTGCCAGCCGCTGAGATCGGCCCACGGTGCGAGCACTTTCAGAGCGGAGGTCGTCTTCTCCAGGAAGCCCCGCCCCAGGACCAGGCAGACCGGCACCGCCACGATGACCACCGGAATCCACAGCCAGGCCTGCTCCCGCGGGCGTGGAAGTTCCAAGGCCGCAATCCAGCGCGGACTCTGGCCCGCGCGGCGGAGCGCTCGCCAGCGGACCACGCCCGCCGCCAGCAGAAACAGGGCCGGGAAGGGAACCATCAACGGATAGGCGAGCAGACCGAGCAACAGGAATAGAACGAACAGCGCTCCGCTGCGGCGAGTCGGCGCGGACAGGTAGCGCCAGCCGGTGAGCAGGATGAACGGCAGTGTGAACTGCCCCCAGAGCTCGTTGTAGTACGGGTGCATCGTCACATACATGACGATCCGATCCAGCGGAACGATGAACATCGCCATCAGTGCGATCCAGGGAGGCGCCCGCAGGACGTACCGCGCAAACAGGAAGAACCCGAGCGCAGTGAGGGCGAGGATCAGCGCCGACACGGTTGCGAAGGCCTGGATCGGATCCTGACCAGCCAACGTGGCGACAGCCGCGAGCGGGTAGTAGATCGGGTACTTCGAGCGCCACTCGAGCGGGATATGACTGATCGGCAGGTCCTCGCGGGTGGCGGTTGGAGGAGCATGCTGTAGGAGGACCGCCGTGCCCACCACCATGATCGCGTCGCCGTTCTGGCCCGGCACGGTGGCGAAGCCGCTGCGGAAGATCGGCACTAGGGAGATCCCGCCGACCAGGGCGGCGAGAAGCATGGGGAGGCCGATCCGGACCAACACCGAGCGGTCTGCGCCGGCCGCGACCGGCGGGCTCTGGGCCAGACGACGCGCCCGCAACATAGCTGCCGCCGACACAACGATCACCAGCACCAGCGAGATCTTCAGCGGCACGTGTAGGAGGCCGAGGACGGCCAGCGACAGCGCCGAGATGGCGGCGCCCAATGGCAGCACGGTTAGGGCGCGGTGCGCGGCCAGCTCCCCACGCACCAGCGTGTGGGCGGCCGGGTAGCCACACAGCGCAAACAGCGCGGTCGCCACCACGGCGGTGCGCAGCACCGCCGGAACCGCGCTGAGGCCAGCAACGCCAGCGGACACGGCGAGAACCAGCGCCGTACCGCCCCCGAGCGCCAAGGTCCCGAGGGCCAGCCACCGTCGATCGCTCGTTCGCGGGGCGCGGGCACCGGTGTCGCACGCGGTACCCTGGCCCCGGTCCAAAGGCTCAGGGGGCGGCGCCAGGGTTGCGCTCTTGCCGCCGGCGGTCACTGAGGAGAGTCCGCTCGCTCCCCATTCTCCCGACGCGCCTCCCCGGCAACCCGGGTGAGGAAGATCGGATTGCCGATCAGGTAGCGCCGCCACATTCTGGTCGGTTCGATCGCGAGGCGGAAGATCCACTCGAATCCGTTGTCGGCCAGCCACCGCGGGGCTCTGGGGATGTGACCGGAGACGTAGTCAAACAGCGCGCCCACGGTCCAGACGACGGCGCCATCGAGACGATCGGCGTAGCGGTCGACCCACAGCTCCTGCTTGGGCGTGCCCATCCCAACCAGGACAATCGACGGCGCGTGGGCGTTGATGTCCTCGATCACCCGTTCGTTGTGTTGCGAGTCGAGGTCGAAGTAGCCGTGGTGGGAGCCGACCACGTCCAGGCGGGGGTACCAGCGCCTCAGCCGAGCGGCAGCTTCGGTGGCGATCGGAGGCTCGGAGCCGAGTAGGTAGATCGGCTGATCTGAGAGCTCGCACAGCGCCGCCAGCCCCCAGATCCAGTCAGCGCCGGTCATCCGGTGGGGAACCGGCAGGCCGAGCACCCGCGCGGCCAGGCGAACGCCGTAGCCATCGCAGTAGACGAGATCGGCCCGCCGCAGCGCCTCCCCGAGGCCCGGTGTGACCCGCGATTGGTTGACCACGTGGGCGTTGACGTACATCACCCGCCGGGTTCGGCGCTCGGAGGCCCAAGCCGAAATCGTCCGCAGCAACTCGGCTGGCTGGGCCAGATCGATTGGGATCTCGAAGATCGAAGAGGACGGCCTTGGCGCCTCGGCGAGGGGCCCGTATTCGCTCCCGCCCGCCTCACGAAGGGCATGCGCGCTCACGCGGGCAGATGGTACGCGGTCGGCGCTCCCGCGGCGAGAGTCTGCTCCGGAGCGCGCGCAAACTGATCGAGATTCAGCGGCGGGCCGGCGCAAAGTGGGTAATCGGCGCGTGCGCAGGACGCTTACCCCCTCGCCCAGAGGACAATGCCGCGCGCATGTCAAACCTGGTCACCATCGACGCCCGCGACGCCGTCAGCCCGCAGTTGCGCGGCTGGGGACGCTACGTCGCCTGTCTGCTCGACGCCCTCGGAGGGATTGATCGCGACGGTCTGGAACTCGAGGCCCTAACCGAACCGAGCCGGGGTCCGGAGGTTCTGTTCGAGCAGTTGCGTCTGCCGTTGCATTTGCGCCGGCGTGACGCGGCGCTCGTGCATGCGACCAACTGCTTTCTGCCGCTGGTTAGACCATGCCCGGGGGTGGCGACGATCCAGGACCTGGCCTTCGAGGCGTGGCCCTCTGACTTCGTCCCGCGGACCCGCTGGAAGTACCGCGTCCTGGCGCGCGCCGCTGCCCGCTCGGCGCAGCGAATCATCTGCCCGTCGGACTACACCCGCGACGACCTGTCCGCGCGCTATGGCGTGGACCCGGTAAAGGTGCGGGTGATTCCGCTCGCGCCGGCCCTGCCCATCACCGACCATCCGGCCCCCGACGGTCCCTACATTCTCGCCGTGGGCGATCTGCGCCAGAAGAAGAACCTGCGCCCGCTGGTCAGCGCCTTTGCCGCTTTGCACCAGCGCGAGCAGATTCCCCACCGGCTGGTGCTCGCCGGCGTCGACAGCGGTCAGGGACCGCTGCTGCGCCAGCTCGCGGGGCGGACGCCGCTGGAGCTGACGGGCTATCTGAACGACTCCGAGCTGGATGGTCTGATCCGTGGCGCCGACGTGTTGGTCCACCCGAGCCTCTACGAGGGGTTCGGGCTCGTGGTGCTCGAGGCGATGGCTCGCGGCGTCCCGGTGATCGCGGCACGGGCCACGGCGTTGCCGCAGACCGGCGGGGAGGCGGCACTCTACTTCGACCCGTACGCTGAGCGCCCGGCAGAGGACGGCGGCGCTGAGGCGCTCGCGCTGGTCCTCGGTGGACTGCTGTCCGACCCAGAGGCAAGAGCGGCACGTTCACGTGCCGGACTCGCATGGGCGGCCGGGTTCACCTGGGAGCGGACGGCTCAGGCGACGCTCGAGGTTTATCGGGAGCTGGTGTAACGATGACCACTACGATCCTGCTGCTGAGCGTCGACGAGGCGCCCATGCTGGAGCATTCGCTGCCGGCCGCGCTCGCCCAAGGCCCGGACACCGAGGTTGTGGTCGTGGACAACGCCTGCACGGACTGCACCGCTGAGCTGGTCCGCCGCCACGGCGTCCGGCATCTGCGACTGGAGCACCGCGCGAGCTATGCCGCCGCGGTCAACGAGGCACTGGCGCAGACGGAGGGGGAGGCAGTGCTGCTGCTGAACGCGGATTGCTTCTTGGCGCCGGGGTTCGTGGCCGCCGCGGTGCGCGGGCTCGAGGATCCACGCGTGGGCTCGGTGGCGCCGAAGCTGCTGCGCGTGAGCGGACCGGGCCCGGACGACGGGCTGGACCAGATCGACGCCGCCGGCATGTTCGTCGACCGCCGGCGCAAGAACGGCCTGGTCGGCCACGCCGCACCGGCCACGGCGTTCAACTTGCCCGGGGAGGCATTCGGCGCTGACGGCGCGGCTGCGCTCTACCGCCGGCGGATGCTCGAGGACTGTGCGTTGGAGGGCGGCGAGGTGCTCGACGAGGACATGGAGCTGTGGGCCTCCGATGCCGACTTGGCCTGGCGCGCGCAGCTGCTGGGATGGCGGTGTGTCTACGAGCCGAACGCACAGGCTCGTCACATCCGAACCTACAGCCCCTCCACCCGCGCGCAGCTGAACGCGTCGGCGACGCGGCTGCAGTTCCGCAATCGCCTGCTGATGCTGGTCAAGAACGAAACCGGCATGGGGCTGGCGCGCCACGGCCTGTGGATTTTGGGCTATGAAGCGCTGGCACTCGGGCATGCCCTGCTGCGCGAGCGCCATCTGCTCGCCGGCTACCGCGAGGCCTGGCGCCTGCTTCCCGGGGCTCGACGCCGGCGGCGCGCGATCCAGCGACGCCGGCGGACGGCGCTGCCGCCGTTCGGGGTCAGGCCGTCGCCGGGAGCTTCATAGCGCCTGCTCGTCAGAGTGGTCCCGCCGGGTCCGCTCGGTCAGCGACCGGCGCCGGCCGCCGCGCCAGCGGGCCGGCGCCACGGCGGCGGTCTCATAGACCTCCCAGGTAGCTCGGGCGGCGTCGCTCCAGCTCCAGTCCGGGGGCGCTGGGGCTGGGCGCTGTGCGGCCTCGGCGGCGAGGACCAAACCGTCGAGGTCATCGACGGTGGTGAGCGCGACCCGTCCCTCGAGCACCTCTCGCACCGCCGGGATGTCACTGGCGGCAACCGGCGTGCCGCAGGCCAGTGCCTCCACGGGCGGCAGGCCAAATCCCTCCTCGTCGCTGGGGAAGACGAGCGCGTGCGCCCCGGTGTAGATCGCGGCGAGCTCGTCGTCGCTGACCTCGCCGGTCAGCGTCACGTCAGGCAGCTCGGTGGCCCACTGGCCCGTCTCGCCCACGAGCACAAGCGGCATCGTCCGCGCGGCGCGAGCCAGGCCGGCAACGCGCTTGCGCGGATCGGGCGTGCGCAGCCCGCCCACCCAGACCAGGTAGCGCTCCGGCAGGCTGAACTTTGCTCGCACGGCCTCGACTTCCGCCGGCGAGCGCGGCGAAAGCGAGGTGGCCGCCGCCTCGGGAATCACCACGATCCGATCCGAGGGCAGCTCGAGCATCGCCATGGCGTCGTCGGCGACTGCGTGCGTGGGGACGATCACCCGAACGGCTCGTTGCACGGCCAGATAGCGGAGCTTGAAGCGCATTCCAGAGCGCAGATACTCGCCGCGGCGCTTGAGCGGAATCAGGTCGTGCAGCGTCACGACCATCGGGACCGGCGAGCGCAGCATCGCGCCATCGATCCACGGCGAATGGAACACGTCAGCGCGCCGGGGCGGGTGGTGCGCTTCGACGATCTCTCCGCGATCGGCTTCACGCAGACCTTCGAGCAGGCAGCGCGCATAGCGGCCGATCCCGCGGCTGTCCTTCGCGGGGCGGCTATCGAAGGCGATCAGCATCCGAGGATCAGCCTCTCTACGCGCTCGACGTAGTCGTCCACGGCAAAGCGCCGCGCGTCCTCGCGGGCCGCCGCGCCCATCTGCTCGCGGTGCTGCAGCACGTCCAGCACCGCCCGCGCCAGTTCCTCGGTGTCGCCCGGCATCACGAGCCGGCCGGTGATCCCGTCGCGGACGACCTCCGGCAACCCGTCCACGCTCGTCGCGACGACCGGTGTTCCCACGGCCATCGCTTCGGCCAGGACGGTGCCGAACGGCTCCTCGCGGGAGGGCAGCACGAGGACGTCCAGGTGACGCATCAAACCGGGAGCGGCCTCGCTCCACGGGTAGTGTTCGATCACGCTGGATCCGATCACTGCCTGTGTGTACGCGGGATCGGTCTGGAAGGGATCACTACCCACCATGACCACCCGCGCGCTTGGAAGCTCACGCCGGATCGCCGGTGCGGCGAGGACCAGGTCCAGCGGGCCCTTACGCGGCTCGATCCGCCCGACGAAGCCGATCACCGGGCCACCGTCGACCGGCCACGGCGGCTGAGCCGCGGGCGGGTCGAGCTCAACGGGGCCGTAGACGACATGCGCTCTGCATCCTTTCAGGCGCTCGGCCACCGCCCGGGAATCCGCCAGCACGAGATCCGCCCGGCGCCAGAAACGAGGCACCCGACGCACCATGTCGTGGACGTGCAGCACCGATCGGGCGCCGGCGGCCAGGGCGGGAAGGAAGCGTCCGCACACGGTGCCGTTGAGGTACACCACGTCGAATTGCCGCGACAGCCGGCGGACGGCAGGCCAGGAGCGCAGCGCCGGCGCCCCGCCTCCGCGGCTCAGGCCGCCGACCGGCAACGCGCGCCATCCGTAGCCCGAGGCCAGCGCCTGCTCTCGCATAGCACCGCGGCCTGGAGTGCTCAGCGTGAGGTCCCAGCCGCGCGGCTGCAAACCTGCGAGGAGGCGCAGCAGATGGATCTCCGCGCCGCCCGGCTGATCGACGGCGGCGACTGCGAGCAGACGGCGGCTCATGGTGGTTGCGGCCGGCGTGTAGGTCGTCGCGCCGGTGGCCGCGGCCACTCTAGTCTCGATCGGCGGCAAATGTCGTCCGGCCACACCGGGCCCCGACGGGCGCGCGGTACGGTCCTCGGCGATGAAGGACTACTACGAGGACCTGTGGGAGCGGCTGCCGCGCGACACGGTCGTCGCGGACCAGGCGCTGCGCGAGGCGTTCCTCCACGCCGAGGTGTGCGGCGGCGACCGGGCGCTGGATCTGGGATGCGGCGATGGCCACTTCACGCAGGTGCTCAGCCGTGCCGGCGCCCGAGCGACCGGACTCGACGTCGCCGAGGCGGCCCTGCGGAGAGCTCGGGCGCGGTATCCAGAGCTGGATTTCGTGCTCGGAAAGATCGACGAACCGCTTCCGCTGGCCGACAACGTGTTCGACCTCGTCTGGGCGAGCGAGGTGATCGAGCACATCGCTGATACGGCGCGCTGGCTCTCGGAGGTGCGCCGCGTGCTGGCGCCCGGCGGGCGGCTGTTGCTGAGCACACCCTCCCATGGCCGCCTGCGGGTCGCCACGCTGGGAATCGAGCGCTTTTCGGAACCACTGGGGGACCATCTGCATCTCTACACGCGGCGTTCGCTGCAGACGCTGCTGGAGCAGTTCGGATTTGACCCGGTGGAAATGCGTCTGGCCGGCGGCCTCCCGCTGCTGCGCCGAACGCTGCTGGCCCGCGCCGTACGCTGAGCCCTCGTGCGCGTGCTGATCGACACCACCTACGCGCGCCGCGCGCCCTTCTCGGGCACGGGGGTCTACATCCGGCGACTGTGCGAGGCGCTAAGCGAGCTCGACGGGGTCCAGCTGGTTCAGGTCGCCAACCAGCGTCGCCGCCCGCCCGCCGGCGGCGGATTCGGCAGCGTCCGGAACATGCTGGGCGATCTCCACTGGACGCTGCTCGAGCTGCCGCGGCTCGCGCGCCGGCACCGCGCCGAGCTGATCCACCATCCGCTGCCGGCGCGAATCCCCCTCGTCCGCATCCCGCAGGTCATCACGGTGGTGGATCTGGCCTTTGAGCGGCTGCCGCAGCTTTTCGACCGTGGGTTTTCGCTCTACGCCCACACGACACATCGTGCCGCCGCTCGAGCGGCCGACGCGGTCGTGTGCATCAGCGAGACGACTGCTGCCGACGCACGCGAGCTGTGGCAGGTCCCGGCCGAACGGATCGTCGTCGCGCCCTTAGGGCCCGGGCAGGACCTCGCCCCGAGCGCGTCCGAGCGCCCGGCACCGACGCACTTTCTCTACGTGGGCGACAACGAGCCGAGAAAGAACCTCCCCGTCCTGCTGGAGGCCTACGCCGCTTACAGAGATGCCTCGCCCGCGCCCCTTGATCTGGTGCTCGCCGGTTCTGCCGCGGCTTTCCGAACCGGGGTCAAGAGCGTCGCCGCCCCCCGCGAGGACGTCCTCGAGGACCTGTACCGGCGGGCGGCCGCGCTGGTTCACCCGTCTCTGTACGAAGGCTTCGGCCTGACCGCCGTCGAGGCGATGTCGCTCGGCACGCCGGTCCTGGCCGCGCGCTCGCCAGGAGTCGTGGAGATCTGTGCCGACGCGGTCCGTTACGCGGACGCCAACGATCCGCGATCGTTTGCGCGGGCCATGACCGAGTTGGCCGCCGATCCGGGGCTCAGGGACGACTTGGCAGCGCGCGGGCGGCGACGCGCGCAGCGATTTTCCTGGGCTGCCTGTGCACGAGCGCACGCGGAGGCCTACTCTCTAGCTCTGGACGCATGAAAATCGCGATTCTCGGCACGCGCGGGATCCCCGCCTCCTACAGCGGGTTCGAGACGGCGGTGGAGCAGCTTACCTCCCGCCTGACCGAGCGCGGCCATGAGGTCGTCGTTTACTGCCGTCCGCACGTCGTTGACCCGACGCTCGAGACCTACGCGGGCGCGCAGCTCGTCCACCTCCGGACAGTTCAGAACAAGTATCTGGACACGTTCGTGCACACTGCCCTGTCGGCGGCGCACGTGGCTCGGGTGACCAAGCCCGACGTCGCCCTGTTCTTCATCGCGGGAAACTCGCCTCTGTGCCTGATCACCCGCTGGGCGGGAATCCCAGCGGTGATCAACATCGACGGGCTCGACTCCGATCGTCGCAAGTGGCCGGCCTTCGCCAAGGCCTACCTTCGCTTTGCCGAGAGCACCGCCCCGCGCTGGGCCGATGAGGCGATCACCGACAGCCACGCGGTGGCCGAGATCTTCGAGCGGCGCTATGGCCGGCGGATCGGGGTGGTGCCCTACGGCGTCCAGGACCCCGGACACGACGGGACGCAGACGCTGGAGCGGCTGGGCCTGCAGGCCCGCAAGTACATCTTGTTCGTCGGGCGCCTGGAGCCGGAGAACAACCCGCACCTTCTGGTCGAGGCTTTTTCCCGGATCCCGGCCGAAGAGGCGCGCGGGATGAAGCTCGCCGTGGTCGGAGGCGCGCCCTACGCCGATGACTACATCCGCCAGGTGTGGCGCTCGGCTGACCCCCGGGTCGTGTTCCCGGGCTACGTGTTCGGCCAGGACTACTGGGAGCTGCAGCGCCACGCCTACGTGTTCTGTGCCCCCACCGAGGTCGGGGGGACACATCCGGTGATCCTTGAGGCGATGGCGGCCGGCAACTGCGTGCTGGTCAACGACCATCGTCCCAATGCGGAGACGGTCGGCGATGCCGGGATCTACTTCTCCGGCTCGGTCGGGGTGGACGATCTGACCCGGGAGCTCCAACGGCTGCTGCGTGAACCGGAGCTGGTCGCCGAGTACCGCAAACGGGCGTTGCGCCGGGCACAGCAATATTCCTGGGAGGCCGTCACCGACCAGTACGAGGAGCTGATGAAGGCGGTCTGCGCGGCCCATGGCCCAGGACCGCTGCCTCCCGCGCTACTGGATCGCGAGCCAGCCGTAGTCGCCTGACGGCCGGCTCAGCGCACGGTGATCGAGACCGCGCGGCTGGACAGCAGCCCGCCCTCGGCCGTCCGCCAGACGATCCTTATCTGGCCCGTGCCGGGCGGCCTGAGGCGCGCGCTGAAGTAGCCAGTGCCGTTGGTCAGCACGTGGACGATCGTGGCGAAGCGCCCGCGGGCCCCGCGCCACTGGATCGAGGCCAGCCGAGGGCCGAGCAGTGTGGCGGGACGCAGCTGGCCCCAGACCGTGATCGTGCTGCCACGGCGCACGCGTGCGGTGGGGATCCAGACCGGCATCTCGTAGGTGCTGAACGCCGGCTTCGGACGTCCTCCGGCGAACAGCAGCCCGGTCTGGAAGGTGCCCCAGTACTTGAAGTCACCCGGTGAGTAGCGCGAGTCCGGACCCGCGTCAAACAGGAGGAATTGCGCTACCGAGCGCACCCGTGGGTCCTTCCAGGCCAGGTAATCGGCCGCGTTCAGATAGCTCGCCTGCTGTTGCAGATTGACGGTGACGTACGGATCCGGCGGATTAGTCTGGTAGCCGTACTCGGTCAGGTAGATGGGAATGCGGCGGCTTACGCCGTAGGTGGCGAAGGCGTGGTCGAGCCCGCGCTCGAGTCGGCCCAGGTTGGCCAGTGGGACAAAGTTGGGGTCACTCGCATTCGCCCAGGGCGCGTGCAGGAAGTAATACGGGTGGTGAGCGAACCCGGTGGCCTGAAACAGGGCGGGGTTGGCGGCGGCGAACGCCTGCGGCGAGCCGCTGGTCGGACAGCCCAGGGCAGTAGCTTTGGTCCCGCGCAACGGCCGGTAGGCGCTGTCGACGCAATAGAGCGCCCGCAGGAAGGGCATCGGCGTGATCGCGGTGTAGAAACCCGGGGCCTCATATCCCTCGGGGGCAAGCTCGCCGATCAGGATCGTATCCCCGGCGCTCACGTGGCCGGTGAAGTAGAGCGCCGCGTAGGCCGCGCCCACGTAGTTGCGGTACAGCCGCGGGGAGTTGGGTACCTGCTTGCCGGCAAAGCTGCGCGATTGGGGGGCGAGCCAGCCGGGCTGATTGGGCTCGTTCCAAATCGACCAGGCGCTGACGCGGGGAATCGGACCGTAGTGGCCGCCGTAGCGAAGCGTCGCCGCGAAGACGAAGTTGAAGAACTCGACCACGTTTGGAGCCCAATGGTCCGCGGCTCGGGTGGTCGGCGAATCGTGGCGCATCGCCCAGAGCGGACCTGGGGGAGTCAGGTTGAACTCGACGCCGATGTGATGCCGAGCGGCCAGCTTGACGACGCGGTCGTAGGGCCCCCAGGCCCCGCGCGGATAGGCGGCCGGGTTCAGCGCATCGAAGCGCCTGGGACGCTGGCGAGACGTCGGGGACGGAGCCACTGTGGACCATTTCAGGGTGACCCGCACCTCCTGCACACCGAGCGATTGCAGCCGGGCCAGGGTCCGGTCGACCGCGGCCGAGGAGTGGTAGATCAGATAGGCGTCGTCCTGGAACACAGACAGCTGGGTCGTGCTCGCGGTGGCGAGCGAGGGGGCGAGTGCGGCGAGCGCCGCGAGTACGCCGAGCAGACAGGCCCCGGCGCAGGACCGGTGGGGGACGCGGCGGGCCGTCATGGTTTGCGAGGGCGCTGAAGTCTGAGCTGGGCCTGGGCTTGGGCGATCGCCTGAAGCGTCTGCGGGGACGAGCGGTCGAGCCTCAGCGCCCTCTCCAGGACTCCCACGGCCTTATGGGGCTGGCCGTGCTGGAGGTCGTAGTAGCCGAGCTGGCGCCAGGTCGCAGCATTGTCCGGCTGCAGGCTGATCGCCTTAACGAACTGAGCGTGCGCAGCGTGCTGGTCTCCGATGGCGCTGTAGACCGCGCCGAGCGTCCACTGCGGCTCGACTGCTAGCGGGTCGCTGGCCGCGGCGTCGCGGGCATCGCTGAACGCGCTCTTGACGTCGCCGCGGGTCAGCGCGGTGATGGCGGCCGAATTGGCGTCGGCCGAACTGAGTGGCTGCCAGACTGCCCAGGCCGCCAGCAACGAGACGGCGGCGAGGGCCATGATCGAGGCGGCGAGTGCCGGACGGGCGAGCAGCGACGGGCGCCGGCGTAGGCCACCCACGCGTTGGCCTAGGGGTCCACGGCCGGCGAGCCACCCTGCGCACAGCAGCGCGGGCAGCGCCGTGCCGGGAACGAACCAGGTCCAGTCGATTGTCGAGTGGACGCCGAACGCGACGACCACAGAGAGCAAGGTCAGCAGCCCCGCCCGTTCGTGGGCCGAGACCCCTGGGAGATCGTTTAGTACCGCCGCGTGGTCGGGCGGCGCGTGGTCGGCCGCGGGCTCGCGGCGTCGGCGCCACCCGAACGTCCGTGCCGCCGCCAGGCTCCACGCCACGAGCAGGGCCAGGTTCAGGCCGATCCCGATCAGACCGAAGTCGGCAAAGGTCTCGATCGGATAGCTGTGCGCGTGCTCAACGATCCACGGGTCGCTCGTGTACCTCGTGCGCGCCGTCCCGTAGCCTGCGGCCCCGACCCCGTATAGCAGCGAATGTTCACCCACCTTGAGTCCCTCGCTCCAGTAACGCGGGCGGCTGTTGCCGAGCTCGACCAGACGGTTGGGGCTGTCCCCGACACCGCTGTTGGGGTTGGTGAGCGTGTTCCACACGTGGGAGATCTCGCCGGTGAGCCCGCGTGGCGACGCGGCCAGGGCCACCACACCACCCACCGGGGCCATCGCCGCGAGCACGATCAGGGCGCTCCCGACCCGGCGGCGGAGCTCCGGGGGCGGCGCCGCGCGGTCCATGGCGAAGGCCGCAGCGAGACCGGCCAGCGTCAGCAGCAGGAGCACGACCACGAGCACCAAGCCGAACCCGTGTCCGGCCACGGTGCGTGCCGCCAGGGACTGGCGATCGTGGGTGAGCGCGCGGGTGGCCAGCGCCCAGACCGAGAGCCCGGCGGCGCCAGCCAGACCCAGGGCCAGGATCAGCGCCGCGCGCAGGCGCAGCGGCACGAGCACGAACCAGCAGGCCAGTCCGGCGATGCCCGCCAGCAGCGCGCTGCGGGAGTAGGACAGGATCACGACCGTGAAGAGGATCGCTACTGCAGGGACGCTCAGCGCTCGGAGCACGCGTCCGCCGTCTCGGCGTGCTCCAGCCCACAGGCACGGAGCAAGCCCGAGTGCGGCGATCAGCCCCGTCGCGTTCCAGTAGTCAAACGGCGCGCGGACGCGACCGACCAAATCGGACGCGTCGAACGTTCCCGGAAACACCTTGACCAGCAGCGCGTAGGAGCTGAGAACGGTGGCGAGCGTGGCAATCGCCCCGACCACGCCGCGCCAGCGCTCTCCGAACAGTCGCACGAGGGCGATTGCGCTGCCGAAGACGGCGACGTAGGAGAGCGTCCGATTCGCCTCCAACCAGGAGTTGTCCGGCTGGACCGACCACGAAATCGATACGGCGGTGAGCACCCCCACGGCGCCGAACAGCAACACGCTCGAAAGGCCCCAGGGAGCGCCGGAGGGGGCGTACAGGATCAGTGCCGCCGCCAGACCCGCCGCGAGCAGCAGGAGCACGACCTCCGTCCACGTATTGGGCGCGAGGTCGACGCCCCCCGCGGTGACGAAGGCGAGCAGCGTGAAGCCGGCAGCCAGGGTCAGCCCGACGACCGTATCGGGGCCCAGGCGCAATGCGAGCACATGGGCTGAAGGTGCCGCCCGGGGTCCTCCGGGCGCGGCGCGTCGAAGCGCCGTGGCGAGAGACGACACGCCGCGAGCGTAGCAACGGGCGGGCGTACGGCGTCAGGCGTCGACTGGCCGGTGGGCGATCAGCAGCAGGGTGTGGCCCAGGGCGGCGGCCCGCGGCCGTGATCCCAGGGCGTCCACGGGTGCGAGCGCCCGCTGGAGCCGGGGCGGCATTCGCCTCCAGGTGAACGTCACGGCGTGTAGCTCAGGCAACAACCCGGCCGCGCGCGCGTCGGTCATCAGCCGGCGCGGGGAGAGGGGGATGTCGTCGGGGGTACCATGCACCCGCGTGGCCAGTCCGGCGCGATTGGAGATCGCCAGGGCCAGGCCGACCGGATGCCACAGCCCTGGCTCGATCGCCACCAGCGCGCCGCCGGGTGCCAGCAGCCGCGCGGCCTCCTCCAGGACCGGCCCGAGCGGTCCCTGATAGGCGAGGTGATGGAGGACGAGCCGGTAGAGCACGACGTCGAATGACCCGGCCGCCAGGTCAAGGGCTCCGGCGTAGCCGTGCAGCGCCGCGTCAGCGCGACCGGTCTCAAGCACTCCGGCCACGCGCTCCGCGTCGGCGTCGACTGCGGTGAGGTGAAAGGCCGGCGCGGGAAACATGTGGCGACCGGGATGCCAGCCGGCGCCCACGGACAGGACGCGGCCACTGGTGAAGCCGAGCCGCCGGCCGAGCAGCGCCCGCTCGCGCTCCATCATGTGGCGGTAGTGGTGCTCGAGCGTCGACTGTCGGCTCAGGCGGTCGAGCAGGTTCTCCGGGTTGAAGGGCTCGCAGCCAGGCTGCTCAGCGCCGAAGGCGGCTTTGGTCGCGATAACGGCCGCAGTGTAAGGGCCGGCGCCTGCTTCGGACCCTCCCGGGAGGGTCGCCCGCTAGCCGCTGCGGTGGGTGCGGGCCATGACGTCCTCATAAGCCTTCATCGTATCCCGGCCGCAGCGCTCCCAGGTGAACGACTGGCCGACGTTCTCCCGGGCGGCTCGGCCCAGTTGCCCCAGACGTTCCGGGTCGCTGAGCAGCGCATCGATGCGGTCCGACAGCGCCCGCGGATCCCGTGGGGGCACCAGCTCCATCCCGCCTCCGGCGGCGGCGATCTCCTCGGGTCCGTCCTCACCCGCGGCGCCGATCGCCGGCACTCCGTGGGCCATCGCCTCGACATAGGCCACCCCGAACGCCTCGTCGACGCTCGGGAGCACGAACAGCGAAGCCTCGGCCCCGGAGCGCAGCGCCTGCTCGTGATCGAGCGCTCCGCGCAGCTGTACTCTGTCCTGCAGACGGTGGTGCGCTGCCAGCGCACGTAGCCGCTCGCGCTCGGGGCCGTCCCCAACGATCACGTAGCGCAGCTCGGGTTGGCGTTCGCGCAGCAGGGCGAGTGCGGCGATCACGTCCTGGTGGCGCTTGCGCGCCACGAGGTTGCCGACCGTCAGCAACGTGGGCACGGCCGGGGAGCGAGCGGGCTCCGCCGGCATCGGCGCGCCGAGATGCACCACCCGGGTCTCTCTCGCGCCGTGCGCACGACTGCGCACTGCGGTTCCGCGGCTGTTGGCCAGCACCAGGTCGGCGTGGTTGAGCGCGGCGCGGACACTGCGCGCGCGGGTGGTCTGGCCGTAGACGTCGTGGCCGTGGACCGAGATCAGCAACGGGGTGCGGGGAGCGGCACGGCGAACCGCGTCCCCAGCCGGCACGGCGTAATGCGCGTGGATCAGGTCCGCGGTGAAGCTTCGGCGCACCTGTCGAAGTGCACGAGCCACAGCGGGAGCTGCCCACTGCCCCCACGCGTTGTAGCTCCAGGGTCGGGGCGGGGAGAGGTAGCGCACGTACTCGACCTGGATCCCGTCGAGTTCCGCCCTCGCGGGCTGGGCGAGTGCGCGCCAGGCTGCCGCCAGGTCACGCTCGCGCAGGCTGGCCAGGGTGGGAACCGGCCGATGCAGGACGAGCACCCGCACCTGCGCACCGGCGTCCCGGACGGCGAGCGCCTGCCGATGGGCCCAGACACCGCGGGACGGGTCCGAGGCGCGCGGGTAGTACTCGGCGACGACGAGGACCTTCACCGGATTCGCCAACTGCGGTGGACCGCGAGGGTGCGCTGCGCGTCGGCGGCGCGCGTGTACGGCCGACCAACCAGAAACTGGCGTCCCTCGGCGATCGCCCCGGCGCGCCCATAGGAGGAGGCGATCTGCCGGAAACCGTGGCGGATCGCGGTTGCGTCGACGACGCCGATTCGCCAGCCGCGCTCGCGGGCGACCGCCGACCAATGTAGATCCAGGCCCCACCCCGCGCGGAGAGCCGGAAAGGGCAGCAGCTCGTCGAATACTGTCGACCGGAACGCAAACACGGGGCCGATCTCAACGAACGCCGTCTCCCGCAGCACGGTGCCGCGGCGACGTCTGGTTATACGCCACGCCGCGTGAGAGCGGTGGCGGTGGGCGGGCTGGGCAAGCTGTAGATCGAACCGCTCGGCGAGGTACAGGAAGTTGTCCAGGAAGGCTCGGGGCAGCGCGACGTCGTCATCGACGACCAGCAGCCAGTCGAATCCCTCCGCCGGGCTCTCAGCCAGCAACGCGTTGAGGTTCTCGAACTTGCCGCGATCGCCGGCCACCGCGGTGACGACATGAACTTCGTGACGCGAGCGGCCCAGCTCGGCCCGCGCCGCTCCGAGCAGATTCGGCACGTCGTCACGTTCGATCGCCAGGACCAGGACCTTGCGGCGGGGCAGTCCTGAGGACGCGCGGCGCAGCCGCAGGCGCTGCATCCGGATGCGCTCGACCAGATCGTCAAGCGCGTCCGCGACGACCGCCGCGCTGGTCAGCCGAGGGCCCGTGACCTGCCCGTGGGTCCCGGACGTGAAATCGCTCGGGACCGGCTCGGCCCCGCTCATGGGCGCCGGCTCTCCAGCGCCTCGGACAGCCTGCCGACGGTGTGCGCGCCAAACACGATCCCGAAGGAACAGCGTCGCCTGACCGTGTGCCAGAGGCACCCGGCCAGCGTGCGGAGCTCGACGCGCAATGAAGGCGGGGTGCCCTTGCGCGCGTCAAACCGCCGGGCGGCGCGGCCGTGTTGGAACGCTGCTCGGGACAGGCTCCTCACGGTCGAGTCCGAGGCCGTGCGACGATGCTCCAGGCCGGCCTGAGCGAGGTAGCGGATGCGGCCCCCGCGGGCGGTCAGGCGCCGTTGCCAGTCCTCCTCGTCGCCGCGAACGAAGATCGTTTCATCGAAGTTGCCGGCCCGCGCGAACGCGGAGGCCCGGATGGCCATGTTGGCTCCCCAGACCAACGGCACATCGCGATCCTCGCCGCCGAGATCGAGCGTGGTGATCGGCGCCGGCTCGCGCCCACAGGTTCGGGGTCCGCCGCCCTCCAGCCGCGCGCGGATCGGACCGCCGAAGACCTCGTAGTCGGGTCCTGCGCGGACGCCGGCCAGCAGCGCGTTCAGCCATCCCGGCGGCGCCTCCACGTCGTCGTCGATGAACACGATCAGCTGGCCGGACGCCGTCGCCGCGGCGAGGTTGCGGGCTGCGTTCAGGCCGGCCGGCCGGGGCAGCGAGAGAAACGCGGCGCCGTGACGACGAGCCACGGCTTCCGTAGCCGCGTCGGGTCCATCGCTGACCACGAGCAGCTCGGCCCGCGCGGCGTCGGCCTGCGGTGCGACCGAGGCCAGCGTCACCTCCAGGTAGGCCGGGCGACCCCGGGTGGGGACGACCACTGTCGCTGTAAATTCGTCCGGCACGCTTGGATTGTGGCGCCCTGACGGTTCGTAGCGGGCGCGGGACCGACTAGGGCAGACGGTGATGCGCGGCGAGCTGGCGCGCGAATGCGCTCAGGAAGCGTGGGTTGTAACGGAGATAGCGTCGCCACAGCCGGCGCGGTTCATGGGCGAGGCGATACGCCCATTCCAGGCCGGCCTCCTGCAACCAGTTCGGCGCCTGCGGAACAAGTCCGGCATGGAAGTCGAAGGCGGCGCCGACGCCAACGAGCAGCGAAGCGTCGAGCCGGGGTCGCATCTGCGCCATCCACTTCTCCTGCTTGGGAACGCCGATCCCGACCCAGACCACGTCGGCCCGAGACCGGTTGATCTCTTCGGCCACCGCGTCGCGCTCCTCACCGTCGAGCGGGCGGTGCGGCGGCGAATAACCACCGACGATCCGCACGCCGGGATAACGCTTGCGCAGGTTCAGCGCCAACTGCACAAGTGCGCCCTGATTGCGACCGCCGTACAGATAGAAGCGATGTCCCTCCTCGGCGGCTTGTGCGCACGCGCGCGACATCAGCTCCGGCCCGTACACGCGCTCGGCGAGGGTGTGGCCGAGCGCATTGATCGCCCAGACCAGCGGCTGGCCGTCGGGCACGTTGAACGATGCGGTAAGCAATGCGTTGCGGAGCTCGGGATCCTCTTGCGAGGCCATGACCGTGTGGACGTTGCACACACAGACATAGCCACGCGCGCGCTGCTCGATCAGCTGGTTCATCCATTTCAATGTTCTCTCGTAGTCCGTTAGGGCCAGAGGGACATCGAGCACGGCGACCGTGCTGGGCTGCTGGACCAGATTCGGATATGTATGGACTGAGCCTTCGGGACGCATCAACGAAGAGTCTGCTTTCCAGAGCGGTGGGAAACCGAAACGTTACGCACCTCAACGTGATTCTGGTCTCCGGGTTGCGCTTTTGGTTGCCGATCTCCAATTTTTTAGCGTGCGCTCGGGTTCGCTGCAGCGGCTATGCTTGTCTGCGACAAGGACGTCGAACGTGCCCGCGAGCATCGCCCCCTTTCTCGCGGGCATGCTGGACGACCCCCAGCCCTACCAGGGTCGTCCTTCGTCCGGGCCCGTGCCGCTTTCGCGGCGCGGGCCCGGGCAGTTTCTGTCGTGGGCAATACGGCCGGGAATGTTGACGAGGCTAAACTCCCGCGGCCATGGATTGCCTGGTCACCGGCGGCGCCGGCTTTATTGGGTCTAATGTCGTCGATGCGTTGGTCGCCCGCGGTGACCGGGTGACGATCGTCGACCACTTGGGCACCGGCAAGCGTGGGAACCTTGAGAGCGCCCTCGGGGAAGGAGCGACGCTGCACGTGGTTGACGTCCGCGATACGGACGCAATGGCCGGCGTGTTCGGGCAAAGCCGCCCTGAGGTGGTGTTCCACCTCGCGGCTCAGATCGACGTACGCCACTCCGTGGCCTCCCCGGTGGACGACGCGAGCACCAATGTGCTCGGGACGATCGCCGTGTTGGAGAACGCACGTGCGCATGGGGCGAGGCGGGTCGTCAACACTTCGACCGGAGGGGGCCTGTACGGCGATGCGACCCTGCTGCCGACGCCCGAAGATCACGAAATTCGCTCGCTGGCTCCGTACGGTCAGAGCAAGCACGCTGCGGAGGGCTACTGCGAGCTCTACACCCGGCTGCACGGCCTTTCGACCGTGTCGCTCCGCTACGGCAACGTGTACGGGCCGCGACAGGACATGCATGGCGAGGCGGGCGTGGTGGCCATCTTCTGTGGCCGGGTGGCCGATGGGGCTCCGCTGACGGTCTACGGCGACGGAACCCAGACACGTGATTGGGTCGAGGTCGGCGACGTGGTGCGAGCCAACCTGCTCGCGGCCGACGCGGCGCTGACCGGCCCGGTGAACATCGGCCATGGCCGCGAAACGTCGGTACTTGACCTCCTGAGCGCGCTGGGGGAGGTCGCGGGCCGACCGGTGGAAGAACCACAGTTTCTGCCCGCCCGACCCGGCGAAGTAAGTCGGAGTTGCCTGGATGTGAGCCGCGCCGGCGCTGAGTTGGGGTGGCGGGCGGAGACGGACCTCATGGCCGGTCTGCGTCGCGTCCTGGCGACGGTCTAAGCCAGCCTGATGTCCCGGTCGGACGGCTAGAGGTTCTCCGCCACACGTGGCGCTTCGTGGGTGAAAACCCACCATCCGAGAGCGAAGATGGCGATGATGCTGAAGACCGCAGCGATCGGAGCCGCATACCCGTGTGCGGCGGTGGCCGCCGCAGGCAGCCGCGGATCAATGAACGCGTGACCCATCTGGGTCAGCAGCGTGGCAGCGGGGTTGATCATGGCGAACTTCTCCACGCCGGCGCCGAGGCGCGAGTCGTACGCGTGGGCGACGTACATCACCGGCGAGCAGTAGAACCACGCCTGGAGTGCCACCTCCCAGATCGGCTGGACGTCACGGTAGCGAACGTAGAGTGCGGAGAGCAGCATGCCGAGACCGGTGGCCAGCACGACGAAGCCGCCGATGATCGGGATCAACTCCAGCCACCTGATCGTGGGCGTGATCCCGTTGGCCAGGGCGAACACGAACACCGTGATCAAGTTCATGCTCAGGTTAAACGTGGCAGTCAGAGAGACCGAAAGCGGTATCACCATCCGCGGGAAGCGGATCTTGCGAACCAGCGCCTCGCGCGCGACAAGTGCCTGAACGCAGCCCGCGGTCGCTTCGGCCAGGTAAGTCCAGAGAACGATGCCGGTGAGCAGGTACACGCCGTAATGCGGAACTCCGCCGCCGAACTTGAAGATCTTGGTGAACACGACGTAGAGGACGCCAAAGAACAGCAAGGGCCGCATCAGCGACCACACATAGCCCAGGACCGATCCGAAGTACCGCAGCTTGAATTCGGTCCGCGCCAGGGTCAGGGTCAGCTCGACGAATCGACGTGCGCTACCGCCCAGCGCTGACGGTCCGTAGGTCACTGCAGTCTGACTGCTCATCGGTTTGGAAGCTACCAGCGCAATGCGCGGCGCCAGTCGTCCGCGCAATAATCGCTGCGTGCAAGTTCGCTGGATCCGGCCAGGGCAGGAGCTCGGGGCACAGCGGAACGAAGTGGTGGTATGCATCCCGGTCTTCGGCGGTCACGAGCACTTCGTCAGATGCCTGGGCAGCGTGCTCGCGCACACTCCGCAGGAGGTCCGAATCCTCATATGTGACGACGCCAGCCCGGACCTGCGCACGCAGGAGCACGTTCGCGGTCTCGAAGGTGCCCGCGGGGAGCGAGCACTCTTTTACGCCCGCGGCGAGCGCAATGTCGGGTTTCCGGCCAACGTCAACAGCGCCTTCGCCGCGGCTGCGCCAGCCGACGTCCTGATCCTCAACTCAGACTGTGTGGTCGCATCCGGTTGGCTGCAGGGCATGCGAGACGCGGCCACCTCCGACAGCACCATCGCCACCGCCACCGCGCTCACCAATCACGGCACCGTGGTCTCGGTGCCCGAACGCGGCCTCCCCAGCGCACAGCTTCCCGCCGGCTGGAGTCTGGACGATGCAGCGGAAGCCGTGCGGTCGCGCTCACTACGTCTGCATCCCCGCATTCCGACCGGCGTCGGCCATTGTCTCTATGTCCGGCGCACCGCGCTCGAGCTCGTCGGCGAGTTCGATCTCGCCTTCTCGCCGGGATACGGGGAGGAGGTCGATTTCTCGCAGCGCTGTGTGCGCAACGGGCTCGCCCACGTCGTGGCCGACGACGTCTTCGTGTTCCACCACGGCGGCGCCAGCTTCGACCACGGGGGCGGTGCGAGCCCGGTTCAGGTTGAGCACGAGCGGATCTTGAGGGCCCGTTATCCGTACTACCACGAGGCGGTAATGGCGGTTGAGCGAGACGCCTCAGGACCGCTCGCGAGATCACTCGGCGTGGCCCGCCGCGCGCTCGCCGGCCTGCGCGTCGTAATCGATGCTCGAGTTCTCGCCGGACCGATGACCGGGACTCAGGTGCACGTACTCGAAGTTCTGGCTGCGCTCTCGCGTACCGGGCTAGCGGAGCTGACGGCGATCGTCCCTGCCACTCTGGGTCTCGAGGCAGGCAGGCTGCTCGACCAGATCGACGGGCTCCGGCAGCTGGTCCTTTCCCCCGGCTCACGCTCCGGTCCGATCGATCGCGCGGACGTGTTCCATCGGCCGTTCCAAGTCTCGAGCCATGCTGACCTTGTCGTCGCGGCGCAGCTCGGGGAGCGCATGATCCTCACCCAGCAGGACATGATCGCGTACCACAACCCGGCCTACTTCTCATCGTTTGATCGCTGGGAGGGTTATCGGGGCCTGACACGGAAAGCGCTGGCCATGGCGGATCGGGTCGTCTTCATCTCTGCGCACGCTCGCGACGACGCGCTGTCAGAGGACCTGATCGAACCCGATCGCGCCAGCGTCGTCCACAACGGTGTCGATCATCCGCTGGCCCTGGATGCTTCTGCGCTGCGGGTCGCGCCGGCGGGGGCCTCGCGGTTGCCACCGGACGTCGAGGTGATGCTGTGCATCGGCACCGACTTCCGCCACAAAAATCGGCTGTTCACGTTGCGGTTGGTCCAGCAGCTTCAGCGACGTTACGGATGGCCAGGACACCTCGTCCTCGCGGGCCCAAGGGTGACCGAGGGCTCATCCTCGGTCGAGGAGGCCGACTTTCTGGCCCGCCATCCGGAGGTCGCTGCGGTCACCACCGACCTCGCCGCGGTAAGCGAAGCGGAGAAGCATTGGCTGCTCAAGCGTGCCTCGTTGGTCCTCTACCCAACCGTCCACGAGGGCTTCGGCTTGATTCCGTTTGAAGCTGCGCACCACGACGTTCCATGCATGTGGGCGCCGGGAACCTCACTGAGCGAGATCCTTCCAGACCGAGTCGCCGGGATCGTCCCGTGGGATGCGACGGCCAGCGCGGAACGCGCCCTCGCTTTGATGCGCGATCCCCAGGCGAGGGCCTCGAACCTTGCGGCGGTGCGTGAAGCGGCGACGGGACTGACCTGGGACGCGAGCGCGACGGCCTTGGTCGAGATCTACCAAGCGACCTGCGACGGTGCCGCGATACCCGCCAGCGCGTTCGAACGTCGCCACGGAGAGACGAAGGATGGGATCAGCGATGACGCCATGCGGTTGGTCGGCCCCGACGGCGCATTGCCGGCGGAGATGGAGCGTCCCCTCCTTGCGCTGGCCACCCACGCTCCGATCGCCCGCCCGGTGTGGGGCGCCGTCCGGTTGGGTTACCGAGCGACTTACGCGTGGCGGCGACGCCGGGGGGGGGCTAACGGTGGGCGACGAAGTTGATGGGGTTGGCCTGATGGGACATCTGCTCGAACTCTGAGGCCTCGAAGGGTCCGTCCCCGTTGAGGCCGAAGATCCGCAGCCCGACCTCTTCTGTGAGCAGGGAATAGACCTCGCTTGGATCAGTGCCGTACGCGCTGGAAGCCGCGTAGGCGTGCTCGAACATGATCGTCGGCCTCGTTCGCTCGAGGGTATGGAGCGCTCCGGCGAATACCTGCTTCTCCGCCCCCTCGACGTCAACCTTCACAAAGGCCACTGGACTAGCCGGGTCCAGCACGTCGTCAAGCCGCTCGAGCCGGACGTCGATCTGCTCTACGTCAGGCACGTAGCCAGGCGGGGTCGTGCAGACAACAAATCCGCTACAGCCTTCCGCCTCACCCCGAACATGCTGAAAGGAGGATTGGCCAGACCGGTCCGACAGTGCCGCCTCGCGGATCTCGACCGATGGGAAGGCGGCGCGTAGCCCGGCGGCCAGCTCCGGGAGGGGCTCATAGGCCACGTGACGTCCGTGTGGGGCGACGCGGAGGATCTCATGCAACACGGCCCCGCGGTGAGCTCCGACGTCGACACAGCAGGCATCCGGCCGGAGTGAGAATGCGATCAGGCGACGGAGATTCTCCATGTCTCGTCGGTCCCGGTCGAGAACGGCGCGAAGCGCGTGATCGGCGTCTATGGCCGGGTCAAATTGAGGCCTGGTGACCTCGGCCACGTCGTGAGCGAGCCTAGATCGACGGAGCCTGATCATCGCCGCCTTCGGACGAGTTGGTGTGATCACGGCGAGCGATCTCTGCCCTCAGCTCCGCAGCGATCACCGAGATCCGGTTGCTCTGCTGGTACAGCCCGGCGCGCAGCATCGCGAGCTCTCGGCTCAGGGCGTCTGGACTGTGCTCTCTCCGCCGGCGCAAGTACCGCCCCGCGCGACGAACAGCCAAACGAAGGCGATCGTCCAGAACGACCCTCGCCGCGCGCCCGGAGGTCGAGTCGACTGCCGGCGGCACCCCAGCGTCATCGGGGCGGCGCAAGACGATTAGATCCTGCGTATCTGACCCGTCGGGCACGTAGGCCGCGATGTCGAAGAATCGCGCCCAATGCTTGAAGACGTACCACGGAGTGTGAAACGTCGAGTGGTAGAAGTCCGGGTGGGTAGAGCCGATGAACGTGTCATCGCGCACGAACAGGATGCCCCGGGACTCGAGTTCGTCCCGCCAGCGGCACACGGTCGGATCGCCCGGGCCGTGGGCGTCGAACAGGCGTTTCCAACTGGACACGCCCTCGACGGTGAGCAGGACCAGAGCCCCGGGACGCGTGATCCGACGAAGCTCGGCGAGCCAGAGGTCCTGATAGGTCTCATCCAGGTGGGTAAACACGCTGTGATTGATCACCAGATCGAAGTGCTGGTCCGGGTAGGCGAGCGGCGGCTCGTGCGGCGCTTCGGTGTACTCGCCGTACGAAACGTTGGTTCTTAGCCAATCGATCATCTCGGGATCGATGTCCGTGCCGTGGATCTCGACCTGCCCGCTCAGCGGTCCCAGATGGCGGATGAAGCGGCCACAGCCGCAACCGAAGTCGAGCAGGCGATCGAAGTCCGAGAAAGTACGACCGACGAGCGCAAGTGCCCGCTCGAAGCTGTGCAGGTGAGTGAGGCCCTGGACGTCGAACGCCTCGAGTCCGGCACCGGTGCTTTCCACGTCAAACGGTGGCGAGATACGCAGCACCAGATCGGCTGGCGGGACCGGTGGACGATCCGCTGCCAATTCAAGCGGCATCAACCGATTGTACGAATCGTCCGACGCTTACGGTCGCGGTCGCGAGCGCACGCGCTTGCTCAGTCTCGCTCGATCTCGAAGGAATGCGGGAAGTCAGCCGCTCCGCCTCCGGAATTGGCTGCGTAAACGATGACGGAGGTGATGTCCTCTCGGAGGTCGTAAGCGTCGGCTCCGGTTCCGTCGCGCGTCACCGAGGCGGTGAGCCGGTAGCGTCCGGGAGCCAGCCAGTTCTGAAAGCGCATGCGAACCGTGGCGAGTTCCCCGGCACGGAAGGCTCCGGTCGCGCCGTGGCCGAGCTGGGTGCTGGTGGCGAAGGATGTATGGCCGAGATCGTTGCGGAGCGCGATCGCGAAGACCGGATCAACGACAGCGGCATGAAAGCGAAGATCGAGCCGGACGCACACCTCGCCGCCCTGAGGGGTGGAGAACAGTTCCTGTCCTGCGGGGTCCTCGAACCGAGTCGTGAGCAGCTCCGCGACGGTCGGCCGGTGCAGCGCCTCAGGCCCACCGTGCTCCTTGGCCTCCTGGCGAACGCCACGGAAGTTGACCTCGTTGTACCTGCGGACGATCATCTCCGGGTCTCCGAGGGCCGCGACGCGACCGCGCTCCATCAGCATCGCGCGGTCGCAGAAATGCCCCACAGATCCCATGTCGTGGGTGACGAACACGATCGTTCTGCCCTCCGACTTCAGACGGGTGAACTCGTCAAAGCACTTCTGTTGGAAGGACGCGTCACCCACCGCGAGGACCTCGTCGATGAGCAGGATGTCGGCGTCGACCTGGATCGCAACCGAGAACGCCAGCCTTACGTGCATGCCCGAGGAATAATTCTTGAGCTTCAGGTCCATGAAGTCCTCTAGCTCGGCGAAGGCGACGATCTCGGGAAGCCGGGCGAGCGCCTGCTTGCGCGTGAGACCGAGCATGATCCCGTTGATAATCGCGTTGTCGCGCGCCGTCAGCTCCGGGTTGAAGCCGACCCCAAGCTCGATGAACGGAGCCAGTCGGCCGTTGACCTCGAGCGTGCCGCCATCGACGTCGTAGATCCCCGCCAGACATTTGAGCAGCGTGCTCTTGCCGCTGCCATTGCGCCCGACGATCCCAAAGAACTCGCCCGCGACGATCTCCACGCCCACATCGTCCACCGCGCGGAGCACATCGAACCGGCGGGTCTGAAACGGGTGCAGAACACGCTCTTTGAGCGTGTGGTATGGATCGTGGGGGAGCTTGAAGCTCTTGCTGACGTGACTGAGCTTGACGGCCGGCGCGGTGGAGCTTGCCGCCGAGCTTGCCGTCGCCGTCGGGGCCCTGCTGGTCACGCTCACGGGAGACAAGTTAGCAACGGAGATGGAACTCCCAACCCCCGTTGCCCAGCCGGGTGACGGAGGCTGCGCGGCCGACTGGCGTCATCACTGGGCAAGCGCGCATGCGCTCACGGCTTGGTGGGAGGAAAGCCGCAGGTGCCAGGGCAACGCGGCGCGGTCGGGGCGCGGACTGACGACCAGCGTCGCACCGCTGGAAAGCGCTTCGAACGGTGGGCTCTGGAATCCCACGCCGAAGCGGCGGGCGCGCAGAGGCACAGCCGGGCCAGCACCAGCAGATAACTTGAGACCCGCAGCCGGAAGCAGCACATCCAGCGCGGCGCCGGCGCCCGCGCGGGTCATGCGCACGCAGCTCCCCCTTCGGCTCACCGAACCGACGGTCGAGTTTTCCACCGTCGGGGGTGTGAGCGCGTCGCGCGCGCTTGATGCCCTGGTCCCGCGGTCTACCGCCAGCGCACCAGCACGAAGCAGGAGCCCATCGGCGCCCACTCGGCCACGGTTGCCCTCGCCCAGAATGTGCTGCGGGGTGTCAGCTGCCGAGGACCCGAGCGCGGAAATGGCCGCGAAATACGGTCCGGCAGCAATGCCCGGCATGTAACGGGGATCGATGAGCAACGCGGGCGGAGCGAAAGGCCGTGCGAGTTCGAGCGCACCCAACTCGGCCCGGACCACTTGGGAACCCGCCCGAAGGCCCGTCTCCCCCTTTGTCAGCGCGTGGAGATTTCCCGCCAGCGCGAACAGCGCGGCGATCGCCGCGGCGGTCATCGCCGGCAGGTCGAGCTGGGCCCCGCGCCACGTCTCGGCGATGATCAGAGCGATAAGGACGACCCCTGTGTAGATGTACCGAGGTGCCGTGGGATCGCCGAGTTGCGCGCGCCCGAGCGCAACGAACAGCCAGAAGCCCCCAGCGGTGATGATCAGCCCGACAACCCGCGGCGTCAGCGCTCCGGGCGCGGCGAGGCGCCTCAGAGCCAACACCGCTCCAACTGTGAGCAGCACTCGTCCCCATTGCAGATCGAGGCCAAACAGGCCGCCGGCCGCGGCCGCGGCCAGGTCGGCTGCATAGGCTGGGGCTGCGGAGAGGTTCTGGGCGGCCATCGAAGGTTCGTGATAGGCAAGCCACCACACGGCGTAGAGGATGAGGGGGAGGAGCCAAACGTAGGCCCGCTTCAGCCTGTGACCGCGGAACAGAAGCTCCGCTGCGATGCCGAGCGTGAACGCGACGGTGAATTCCGAACAGGCCAGCGCAACGACGAGCAGCCCGCACGCGACCTGCGCGCTCCGGGCACTTCCTCGATCGAGAGCCAGCAGCGCGCAGATGCTCAAGGCGATTGCGGCAACGAAACCGATGTTCACCGCCCACAGCACATACTCCCACCCGAAGCCGAGGACGAGGATCGGCAGCGTCAGCAGCAGGGCCGACGGACCGATGCGCGAGCGGGCGTAGACGTACACAGCGGCCACGCAGCCGAGATGTACCCCCGTATGCAGCAGACGAAAGAACCAGTAGTGGTCGAGTCCAACCGTCCTCAGCAGCAGCTGATCCAGAGCCAAGGGCATGATCAGCAAGTGGTTGTTATACGAGGCGACGATCGAGTGCAGGCCGCTCGAGCGAGTGACAATCCAGGTCCACTCGTCATAGAAAAATGTGTTTCCGCTGCCCCTCCACATCACGTACGCGAACGCGGCGAGGACCAGCCCCCCAAACACCCAGTCGACTGATCGGTCGCCGAGCGAGCGAAAGGCAATTGTCAGGCCGGCGCTGGGCCTAACCGTGCCAGCGGACCGGTTCAAGGCTCAGGCGTGAGAGACGAAGTTGACCCGCTCACCGCTGTAGAAGGTCCGCCTGAACTCCTCCAGCGTGTACGGCCCGTTGCCGTCGAGATCGAAGATGCGATAGCCGACTTCGTGGCCAAGCAGCGCATAGATGTCGTCCGGGGAGGTGTCATAGGTCTCGGCCGAGCCGCTGCCGTGTTCGAAGATGACGATCGGCCGGTGACGGCGGAGCGTGCCGATGGCGCCTCGGAGAACCTGCTGCTCGGCCCCCTCGACGTCGATCTTGATCACAGCGGGGCGGTAGCCGGGGTCGAGTACCTGATCAAGAACCTCGAGTTGCACCTCGATGTTCTCCACGTCGGCTTCCTCGCCGGTCGGCAGCGGTCGAAAGCGCAGCCCGCTCCAGCCCTCCGCGGTGCCGCGAACGTGCGCGAACTCCGCCCATCCGGGATGGTCCGACAGTGCGGCCTCACGAACCTCCACGGACGGAAATGATTCCTGGAGCAGTGCGCGGAGATGGGGAATCGGCTCGAAGGCGACGTGATGGCCGCCCGGCGCCGCGCGCACCATCTCCGCCAGCACCGCTCCGCGGTGAGCTCCCACGTCGATGCAGTTGTCGTCTGTGCCCAACGTGAACGCCAGCAGTCGACGCATCTGCTCAAAGTCGCTCTGGTCTCGGAGCATGACCTGAGCGACCGGGTCGGCGTGCGGCGGCTGGGCCGGAGCCGTGCTTGATCGACGGTGGGCTCCCGACCGCGCGATCATGGCATCGACTCTCCGGTGCGCCGCTCGGGCGCGGGATCGAACGCTCATCGGCCCGTAGTATGCCGCCGGGACGCCTGGGCGCGCCGCCACAGGGCATGCGCGCCGATCGCTGCCGAGGCCAGCATCGGAGCCACCATCGGGACCGTATACCGGCCCGAGTACTCGCCGATCAGGCTGGGGGCAGCGAGAAGGCAGAGTCCGCCGCCGCCGAATAGCACGATGAGTTCCCTGCGAGCGCCCAGCAGCAGGGCGACCAGTGTGATGATCGTGCTCAGGGCAAGCAGCGTCGCGCCGAAACGGAAGACGCGCTCCCAGCCGCCGAGCAGACGACGCAGCGACGGCCTGGTGTGTGGGTGAAACGGGGTGTAGAACCCAGCCATGACACGCGCCAAGCGCGCGGCATCTGGACTGTCGCGGGTCCAGTCGAGCGGTGGGCTGAGCCCCTGACCGCCGAGGGGATTCCCGTAGCTCGCCGGATAGACGGACGGTACGAAGTAGGCCGCCAAGTTCAGCGCGACGTTGCGCGCGTACTGACCGGGCTCGTGTGTTACCACGCGCCGGGCGAAGGCGCCAACCGTCTGGTCGTGCTTGAAGTAGCCGAAGGCTCGTCTCGCAGGACTGCGGGCGTCGTAGAGATAGAAGTTGAGTCCCAGGCGTTCGCTGGGCGGGAGGCGCTCGCACAGGGACCCGGTGCCGGCAGGCGGCGTGAAGGTCGCGCAGTCGGCGTAATGGGCGACCATCCCGTACAGATGCCAGCCGGGGGCGGGACCGATCGAGAACTCGCCGTCGTAGCTTCGGTTCAGCACCGCGTAGCCCCCGAGGACCAGCAATGCGGATACCGCGGCGACCGCGGCGGAGCGCAGTCGCGCGCGGACCGGCCCCGGGCGCAGCAGGATGGCGAGCACAACCACAGCAATCACGGCGGCCGCCGCGGAGCGGACGAGTCCTCCGGCGCCGGCCAGGAGGCCGGCCACGAGGGCCCAGCGCCAGTCCTGCGGGCGCTCCAGTGCGCGCACCGCCGCGTACATCGTGGCCGCGAGCAGAGTCGTGAATGCCCCTTCGGCCATCACGTTGTGCTCGAGGTAGATCTGATCTGAGCCGAGCAGGATCCCGCCCGCCGGGAGCAGGGCCAGCCAGCCCGAGCCGGACGCTCGCTTGACGGTGGCAAAGAACAGCAGCGCCGCCCCGATTCCCAACAGGTGCTGGAGGATGATCAGCGCGGCCACCTGGTGAGTCAGCAGCCCGAAGGCAGCCAGTAGCGTCGGATATCCCGCTGGTGCCTGTACGTCGGAGAGCAGGTTGTGAGCCGCCGCAGTGGCGTACGGAGCGCTGTCATTGATGCCCAGGCCGACGGGCCAGATGGCCAGCGACGCGAGGACGCGGAGCGCCACCCCGGCCACGACGAGCGCGATCAGCACCTTGTTCGGGCCCAGGTCGAGCCTGGTTGGATTACGTCCGACTGCCAACGGCACCTGTTTATGATCACCGCCCGTGCCCGTCGAGATCTTCGATGACCCAATCTGGCAGATGTCCTTGGGTGAGCGTGCCGCCGTCGAGGGGGTGCTGGCTCAGTTGCGCCCGCAGCTGGCGATCGAGATCGGGTCAGCCGAAGGCGCGTCGCTGCGCCGGATCGCCGCCCACGCAGCTGAGGTGCACTCCTTCGACCTAGCCGCGCCGACCCTGGAAATTCCAGCCAACGTCGCGCTGCATACCGGTGACTCTCACGAGCTGCTCCCGGCGCTCCTGGCTGAGCTCACGGAGGAGCAGCGGAACGTGGATTTCGTCCTGGTGGATGGTGACCATTCTTCCGACGGGGTACGTCAAGATCTGCAGGATCTGCTCGACTCGCCGGCGCTGGCCCGCACGGTGATCCTGATCCATGACACGGCGAGCCCCCAGGTGCGAGCAGGGCTGGACGCGGTTCACTTCGACGCCTGGCCGAAGGTGGCATACGTCGAACTCGACTGGGTTCCGGGCCGGCTCTTCGCGGAGCGAGAGTTGCGCAACGAGCTCTGGTACGGCGTCGGGCTGGTGCTCGTGGATTCCTCGCGGCCCGCGTATCTGACCGGCTCGATCTACGAGCAGCGCTACCACCCGGCAGCGGCGCTGCTGGCCGAAGTCCGGGATCTCGTGCAGGTGCGGGAGCGGGTTCCTGTCGGGCTGGACGAGCCTGACGAGGCCAGCCAATTACGGAAACGGCTACTCGAGCAGATGGTCGAGCTGTCGCTCATGCGCATGCGCATGGCGGAACTCGAGGCGCAGACGGCCTTGCTCCAACGTCGCGCGGAAGCGGCGGAGAGCCTGCGTGCCCGTGACGCGCAGACCCTCGCTGACATCACGTCTTCAGTCAGCTGGAAGCTAACCGTGCCGCTGCGGAGCGCGAAGCGCCGCACCGGGCGCGGAAAGGCCTGAAGCGGGAAGCTGGTTGGCGCTTGCGGGTTGCGCTGGTGTCTCGTGGGATGTTTCCGCTGCATGGGGGTGGGATCGGCCAGTTCGTGACGTCGGCGGCGCGGTTGCTCTCGCGGATCGCGGAGGTGACGCTGTTCACAACGTCGGGACTCGGCGGAATCTACGCCCGCGAGTACGACCAGTTGCGGGCGGTGGGGGATGAGCGGTTGCCGGGGGTTGGGGTGCGGGTGGTGTTTGTGCCGGAGCCGTCGGTGGAGGAGGCGGAGGGTTGGTATCACGTGATGCATTGCTATTCGGCGCGGGTGTTGGAGTGTTTGCGGGAGGCGTATCCGGATGGCGGGCCGGACCTGATCGAGTTCCCGGATTATTTGGGTGAGGGGTTCGTCACTCTTCAGGCGGCGTGGGCGCTGGACCCGTTTCTAGCTAAGACGCGGGTGTGCGTCAGGCTCCACACGAGTACCGAGATGGTCGAAGTCCTGGATGGCTACTCGCCCCCGGATTTTCCGTCGCGGGTGGTGCATGAGTTGGAGCGGTTTTGTTTGGGGCGGGCGGATCGGGTGTTGTGGGCGGGGGGTGATGTGTTGGGTGCGTATCGGCGGTTTTATGGGGTGGGTGCTTTGGCGGTGGGGGTGCGGGTGCGGCATCCGTTTGTGGGTGAGGTGGTGGATGGTGGTTCGGTGGTGGGGGCGGGTGATGGTTGTTTGCGGTTGTTGTATGCGGGGCGGTTGGAGCGGCGGAAGGGGGTGTTGAATTTGGTGCGGGCGTTGACGGGGTTGGGGCGTGATGATTTTTGTTTGTCGTTGGTGGGTGGGGATACGGGGACGGGGCCGTTGGGGGTGTCGATGCGTGAGCAGTTGGAGTTGTTGGTGGGGGGTGATGAGCGGGTGGTGGTGCGGGGTGGGGTTGATCGTGGTGAGTTGGCGGGGTTGATTGTGGGGGCTGATGTGGTGGTGGTGCCGTCGTTGTGGGAGTGTTGGCCGTATGCGGTGTTGGAGCCGTTGTTTTTGAATCGGCCGGTGTTGGGGACTCCGGTTGGGGGGTTGGTGGAGTTGGTGGGTGGTGGGGGTGGTTGGTTGGCGGCTGGGTGTGGGGTTGGTGATTTGGCGTCTGCGGTGGTGGGGTTGTTGGAGGATCGGGGGCGGGTGCGGGAGTTGGTGGGGTCGGGGGGTTTGGTGCGGTGGGCGGGTGGGTTGTGTGATGAGCGCGAGATTTTGGATGGGTATGAGGGTTTGGTGGGGGTGGGGGTTGAGCGTCCGGTGTGGGGTGGTGGGTTGCGGGTTGGTGGTTCTGGGGGTGGGGGGTTGCCGTTGGTGTCGGTGGTGGTTCCGTATTTTGGGTTGTCGGGGTTTGTGCGGGAGTCGGTGTTGTCGGTGTTGGCGCAGTCGTATTCGCGGCTTGAGGTGGTGTTGGTGGTTGATGGGTCGTTTGAGGATGTGGATTGGTGTGTGGCGGAGTTGGGGGCGCGGTTTCCGGTGTTGGTGGTTTCGCAGGTGAATCAGGGGTTGGGGGCGGCTCGGAATTTGGGGGTGGCGCGGTGTCGGGGGCGGTATGTGTTTCCGTTGGATGCGGATAACGTGGCCGAGCCGGAGTTTGTGGAGCGGTGTGTGGGGGTGTTGGAGGCTTGTCCGGAGGTGGGGTATGTGACGTCGTGGTCTCGGTATGTGTCGGTGGATGGCTCGCCGCGGTCTGGTGGTGATGTGGGTTATGAGCCGTTGGGTAATCAGTCGGGTTTGGTGGGTGAGGAGAATGTGGCGGGGGATGCTGCGGCGGTGATCCGCCGGCGGTTGTTCGAGCTGGGGTTTGCGTATAGCGAGGAGTTGACCAGCTATGAGGATTGGCACTTCTATCGGGAGTTGGCGGCGGCGGGGTGCTTCGGGGCGGTGATCCCGGAGCGGTTGTTGCGCTACCGGGTGCGGGAGGACTCGATGCAGGCGCGGATCGCGCAGCCAAACCGTCAGCGGCTGCTCGGGGAGATCGAGGCGCGAATCAAGGAGAATGCGATGCAATGGACATCACCGAACGCCTGAGCGGGATTTTGTTTGACCGGTGGTTTGGGGTGCGGTGGCGTGGCGGGGGTTGAGGGTTGAGGGTTGCGCTGGTCTCTCGTGATGAGGTGTATCCGCTGCATGGGGGTGGGATCGGCCAGTTCGTGACGTCGGCGGCGCGGTTGCTCTCGCGGATCGCGGAGGTGACGATCTTCACGACGTCGTTGTTGGAGGAGCGCTATCAGCAGTTGCGGGCGGTGGGGGATGAGCGGTTGCCGGGGGTTGGGGTGCGGGTGGTGTTTGTGCCGGAGCCGTCGGTGGAGGAGGCGGAGGGTTGGTATCACGTGATGCATTGCTATTCGGCGCGGGTGTTGGAGTGTTTGCGGGAGGCGTATCCGGATGGCGGGCCGGACCTGATCGAGTTCCCTGATTATCTCGGCGAGGCGTTCGTCACTCTTCAGGCGGCGTGGGCGCTGGACCCATTCCTAGCTAAGAGCCGCATCTGCGTGCGCCTGCACACGAGTGCGGAGATGGTCGAGGTGCTCAATGGGTATTGGAAGCACGATCTCGGCTCTCGGGCGGTTCACGAGCTGGAGCGCTTCTTGCTGGCCCGTGCTGACCGTGTGATCTGGCAGGGCGGGGACATCCTCGGCAGCTACAAGCGCTTCTACGGCTCCGGCGCGCTCGCCGCCGATGGTGAGAATCCGCTATCCCTACTCCGGGCCTGAAGCCTCGGCCGACAGCGGGCCGGGGCCCCACCCCCAGGCGGGTGATGGTTGTTTGCGGTTGTTGTATGCGGGGCGGTTGGAGCGGCGGAAGGGGGTGTTGAATTTGGTGCGGGCGTTGACGGGGTTGGGGCGTGATGATTTTTGTTTGTCGTTGGTGGGTGGGGATACGGGGACGGGGCCGTTGGGGGTGTCGATGCGTGAGCAGTTGGAGTTGTTGGTGGGGGGTGATGAGCGGGTGGTGGTGCGGGGTGGGGTTGATCGTGGTGAGTTGGCGGGGTTGATTGTGGGGGCTGATGTGGTGGTGGTGCCGTCGTTGTGGGAGTGTTGGCCGTATGCGGTGTTGGAGCCGTTGTTTTTGAATCGGCCGGTGTTGGGGACTCCGGTTGGGGGGTTGGTGGAGTTGGTGGGTGGTGGGGGTGGTTGGTTGGCGGCTGGGTGTGGGGTTGGTGATTTGGCGTCTGCGGTGGTGGGGTTGTTGGAGGATCGGGGGCGGGTGCGGGAGTTGGTGGGGTCGGGGGGTTTGGTGCGGTGGGCGGGTGGGTTGTGTGATGAGCGCGAGATTTTGGATGGGTATGAGGGTTTGGTGGGGGTGGGGGTTGAGCGTCCGGTGTGGGGTGGTGGGTTGCGGGTTGGTGGTTCTGGGGGTGGGGGGTTGCCGTTGGTGTCGGTGGTGGTTCCGTATTTTGGGTTGTCGGGGTTTGTGCGGGAGTCGGTGTTGTCGGTGTTGGCGCAGTCGTATTCGCGGCTTGAGGTGGTGTTGGTGGTTGATGGGTCGTTTGAGGATGTGGATTGGTGTGTGGCGGAGTTGGGGGCGCGGTTTCCGGTGTTGGTGGTTTCGCAGGTGAATCAGGGGTTGGGGGCGGCTCGGAATTTGGGGGTGGCGCGGTGTCGGGGGCGGTATGTGTTTCCGTTGGATGCGGATAACGTGGCCGAGCCGGAGTTTGTGGAGCGGTGTGTGGGGGTGTTGGAGGCTTGTCCGGAGGTGGGGTATGTGACGTCGTGGTCTCGGTATGTGTCGGTGGATGGCTCGCCGCGGTCTGGTGGTGATGTGGGTTATGAGCCGTTGGGTAATCAGTCGGGTTTGGTGGGTGAGGAGAATGTGGCGGGGGATGCTGCGGCGGTGATCCGCCGGCGGTTGTTCGAGCTGGGGTTTGCGTATAGCGAGGAGTTGACCAGCTATGAGGATTGGCACTTCTATCGGGAGTTGGCGGCGGCGGGGTGCTTCGGGGCGGTGATCCCGGAGCGGTTGTTGCGCTACCGGGTGCGGGAGGACTCGATGCAGGCGCGGATCGCGCAGCCAAACCGTCAGCGGCTGCTCGGGGAGATCGAGGCGCGAATCAAGGAGAATGCGATGCAATGGACATCACCGAACGCCTGAGCGGGATTTTGTTTGACCGGTGGTTTGGGGTGCGGTGGCGTGGCGGGGGTTGAGGGTTGAGGGTTGCGCTGGTCTCTCGTGATGAGGTGTATCCGCTGCATGGGGGTGGGATCGGCCAGTTCGTGACGTCGGCGGCGCGGTTGCTCTCGCGGATCGCGGAGGTGACGATCTTCACGACGTCGTTGTTGGAGGAGCGCTATCAGCAGTTGCGGGCGGTGGGGGATGAGCGGTTGCCGGGGGTTGGGGTGCGGGTGGTGTTTGTGCCGGAGCCGTCGGTGGAGGAGGCGGAGGGTTGGTATCACGTGATGCATTGCTATTCGGCGCGGGTGTTGGAGTGTTTGCGGGAGGCGTATCCGGATGGCGGGCCGGACCTGATCGAGTTCCCGGATTATTTGGGTGAGGGGTTCGTCACTCTTCAGGCGGCGTGGGCGCTGGACCCGTTTCTAGCTAAGACGCGGGTGTGCGTGCAGGCTCCACACCACGGCGGAAGTTGGGGAGTTACTCAACGGGTATCGCAAGCCGGATTTTCCGTCGCGGGTGGTGCACGAGTTGGAGCGGTTTTGTTTGGGGCGGGCGGATCGTGTGTTGTGGGCGGGGGGTGATGTGTTGGGTGCGTATCGGCGGTTTTATGGGGTGGGTGCTTTGGCGGTGGGGGTGCGGGTGCGGCATCCGTTTGTGGGTGAGGTGGTGGACGGTGGTTCGGTGGTGGGGGCGGGTGATGGTTGTTTGCGGTTGTTGTATGCGGGGCGGTTGGAGCGGCGGAAGGGGGTGTTGAATTTGGTGCGGGCGTTGACGGGGTTGGGGCGTGATGATTTTTGTTTGTCGTTGGTGGGTGGGGATACGGGGACGGGGCCGTTGGGGGTGTCGATGCGTGAGCAGTTGGAGTTGTTGGTGGGGGGTGATGAGCGGGTGGTGGTGCGGGGTGGGGTTGATCGTGGTGAGTTGGCGGGGTTGATTGTGGGGGCTGATGTGGTGGTGGTGCCGTCGTTGTGGGAGTGTTGGCCGTATGCGGTGTTGGAGCCGTTGTTTTTGAATCGGCCGGTGTTGGGGACTCCGGTTGGGGGGTTGGTGGAGTTGGTGGGTGGTGGGGGTGGTTGGTTGGCGGCTGGGTGTGGGGTTGGTGATTTGGCGTCTGCGGTGGTGGGGTTGTTGGAGGATCGGGGGCGGGTGCGGGAGTTGGTGGGGTCGGGGGGTTTGGTGCGGTGGGCGGGTGGGTTGTGTGATGAGCGCGAGATTTTGGATGGGTATGAGGGTTTGGTGGGGGTGGGGGTTGAGCGTCCGGTGTGGGGTGGTGGGTTGCGGGTTGGTGGTTCTGGGGGTGGGGGGTTGCCGTTGGTGTCGGTGGTGGTTCCGTATTTTGGGTTGTCGGGGTTTGTGCGGGAGTCGGTGTTGTCGGTGTTGGCGCAGTCGTATTCGCGGCTTGAGGTGGTGTTGGTGGTTGATGGGTCGTTTGAGGATGTGGATTGGTGTGTGGCGGAGTTGGGGGCGCGGTTTCCGGTGTTGGTGGTTTCGCAGGTGAATCAGGGGTTGGGGGCGGCTCGGAATTTGGGGGTGGCGCGGTGTCGGGGGCGGTATGTGTTTCCGTTGGATGCGGATAACGTGGCCGAGCCGGAGTTTGTGGAGCGGTGTGTGGGGGTGTTGGAGGCTTGTCCGGAGGTGGGGTATGTGACGTCGTGGTCTCGGTATGTGTCGGTGGATGGCTCGCCGCGGTCTGGTGGTGATGTGGGTTATGAGCCGTTGGGTAATCAGTCGGGTTTGGTGGGTGAGGAGAATGTGGCGGGGGATGCTGCGGCGGTGATCCGCCGGCGGTTGTTCGAGCTGGGGTTTGCGTATAGCGAGGAGTTGACCAGCTATGAGGATTGGCACTTCTATCGGGAGTTGGCGGCGGCGGGGTGCTTCGGGGCGGTGATCCCGGAGCGGTTGTTGCGCTACCGGGTGCGGGAGGACTCGATGCAGGCGCGGATCGCGCAGCCAAACCGTCAGCGGCTGCTCGGGGAGATCGAGGCGCGAATCAAGGAGAATGCGATGCAATGGACATCACCGAACGCCTGAGGCTGGAGGCGGCGCCGGCCGCTGTCCCGATGACGAGCGAGCGCCGTCATCGTTATGAGTTCCTCGCGCCGCTGTGTGCCGGGCGGCGCGTCCTGGAGCTGTATTGCGGCGACGGCACCGGAAGCGCAGTCCTGGCCCAGCGCGCACAGGAGGTGTTAGGGGTTGACAGCGACGCAGCCAGTATCGACGGCGCACAGGTCACGGTCGGCCGTGAGCTCGAGAATCTGCGCTTCCGCATCGCGGATCCCCTCACCGTTCTAGACGAGGAACCCCCGACGCGTTTTGAGATCGTCGTCTGCTTCGACGTCCCGGCGCACCCCGTTGGGCTTGAGCAACTGATCGAGCGGGTTCTGAGCATGGACTTAGGACGAACCGCGCTGGCGTTCTCGTTGGACAACGCGCAGATCATGCCCGAAGCGGGCTCTCACGGACTGAGCTACGAACGGATTCGCGAGCTGACGGCCGGGTTCAGTTCCGCGGTAACCGTCCCCCAGTATGTCGCCGAGGGGTCTCTGATCCGTCCCCCCCACGCTTCCGGCCAGGATGTGACGCTCCACAGCGACGATCGTGAGGACGGTCCGGAATACGCGAACCATTTCATCGTCCTGTGCGGTTTTGCCGCCGAGTACCTGGGCGCCGGCGATCAAGGCAGGATGCAGCTCAGCGTCAGTCCCGGCTTCAATCACCTGGTCGCGCGGATGACCGAAGAGCTCCGCACCCTGCGCGCTGAGAACGCGAGACTTGGACGTCGGTTCCTCGGCAAGGGAGGTTCGGCGGCCGCGTCCGCGCTACACCGACTGGCACACAGCGATGCCGAAATAGCCGGACTGCGTCATCAGCTCCGGCTCGCCGAGGAGCGCGTCGGGGAACTCGACGCCGCTCTGGTGCAGCTCGCCGCGACCAGCCAGCCGGGCCGTCCCGGCCTGCTGCCCGACGAGGGCGCGGCGAGCCAGACGATCGCGCCCACTCGGGCCGTGATCGAGGCGGTTCCGGCCCGGCCGATCTCGCTCGCCCCGGGAGAGGATCCCAACAGCTGGGATCAACGCAATCGCCGCGCGGCGGAAGTGCTCATCCCCTGGATTGAGCAAACGGTATCGCTGGCGGGCAAGACGGTCCTCGAGTACGGATGCGGCAATGCCGCCGTCAGCTGCGCCTTCGCAAGCCGTGCCAGGCGGGTGATCGGCGTTGACATAGACGCTGGCTGGATCGAGCTCGGACGGCAGTCGGTCCGCGAGCGTGCGATCGAGAACGTTGAGCTGGAGCAGCACAGCCCCGACTTGATCCTCGATGCGATCGCACGGCGGCGCGGTCAGGTCGACGTGTTTCTTCTCTATGCGGTGCTCGAGCATCTCACGATCGAAGAGCGGCTCGCGGTCCTGCGCCTCGCCCGCGAGGTGGTCAATCCAAACGGGGCGATCGTGGTCTGCGAGGCGCCGAACCGCCTCATCTACTTTGACCATCACACCGCGCAGATGCCGTTTTTCCATCTGCTGCCGGAACGACTGGCCCTTGAATATCGGAGCCGCTCAGGTCGCCAGGACTTCAAGGAAGCCCTCGACACAGCCGCCGCACAGGGGACTCAGCAAGCGCTGGAGACCCTCTGCCGGCTCGGGCGTGGGGTGAGCTTCCACGAGTTTGAGATCGCGTTCGGCGACCTTGGGGCCCATGTGATCGCCTCAAATTACGATCCGCTGCTGTTCGGCGAGCGGCCGGTCCACCCTGACGAAGTGATCCTGTCCCGCTACCTGGCCCGCTGGCGGCCGGACCTGGCGCCGGTGTGGTCACGCTATTGGCTTGACTTGATCCTCTCCCCGCAACCGCTGGAGAAGCGGCCGCCGTTCATCCGCCCCTGGGTCGCCGATACGGTGGAGAGCAAGAACGTGGGTTGGACGGCGTGGGAGAACATGCGCCTGAAGGGCCCGGGATCGACGTTATGGGTAACGCCGCCCCAGCCGACGAGCCGGCTCGTGGTCGGTTCGGTGACTCAGGACGGACGCTGGTTCGTCCTCCAGGCCCGCCCGCAGGGTGCGTCAGAGTCGCTGACCTCGGGTCATATGGCGCCGGCCAGAGTCACGGCCTTCAGCTCATTCGAGTTTCCCGAACCAACCAGCCGGATCGCGCTGCAGGCCAGCGACGAGTGCGACGTCGTGTTCGTGGGCTACGAGGACTAGAGATACTGCCGCTGGACGCCGAAGCACTCAGGGTGCGACGAGCGTCAGCTGCTGCTTGACCGTCACCGGACGGCCTGCGGCGCCACTGCACCGCACGAACGCCCACGCCGTCAGCTTCCGTGAGCGGGTCAGCAGCCCGCGGTCTGCCCGCGCGATAGTCAGCCGCACCGAGCCCGCTTGTAGCGAGCCACGGGTGAGCGTGGCCTGCCCGAGCTGGACCACATGCTGCCGCCCACGGGTGCCGACCGTGCGCCGCAGCACGATGGTCCCGCTGATTCGGAAGGCGTTGCCGTTGGCGACGCCGATCGAGGCATTCCAGGACCGGTTGAACCTAACCCCGGAGCGGGGCGCGGAGACCGTAACCCGAGCGTGGCGCGGTGAGATCACCGGGCCGCCGGGGAGGAAGGCCTCCAGTCCGGCGGGGGTCCCCAGTCCCGTGGGGCCGTCCCAGCCGCGACCGGCCGCGCAGATCACGTTGCGGCAGCCCGGGGCGTTGGTTCCGGAGCGGATGTCGTGAAATGCGCCCGGGTCGTCTTGCTGGCGCTGGTAGAGCATCTGCGCCTCGCGGTTGCCCACGCTTCCCGCCAGACCGATGACCGCCCCGATCACCGGCGCGGACAGACTGGTCCCGTTTGCGACGTACCACGGTCCCCCGGGCTGGCCTGCGCCGGTGATGTGAACAATCGCACCCGGGTCAGCGACGGCCGCCAGGTCAGCCTCGACGCGGCGAGTGCGGCAGCCGGCCGCGGTGGCCGCCGGAATCTGCCAGGCCGAGACCGGTTCGTACAGGCTGCAGCCGCTGACCGTGCCCCTCCAGGCGCTCTCGCTGCTGTAGCGCCCGTGAGCACCCAAGGTCAAGTGGGTTCCGCCCACGGCCAGTACGCTCGGTAGCGACGCGGGGAAACTAAGTCCGCCGGTGTACCCGTCCGGCCCGGCGAGCGGGTCACCGACGGCGGCGACGATCGCTGACCGGGGGCTGTCGTAATTGCCGGCGACGAACGTCTCGTCGGGAGTCTCCGGCGGTGTGAACGTGGTGACGATAACGCCGGCACCCGCGATCGCAGCGGCCTTCACCGCCTTGGAGAAGGGTCCCACGCTGTCGCTGGACGCCTCGACGAGCAGGATTCGGCATGACTGGCACAACCCATGCGCGAGTTCTGTGCCGACTGCGGATTCGGTGATCCACATCCCGCCGCTCAAGTCCGTCGGTGGCAATGGGGCGGACTTGCCGCTGTCGTTCAGCTTGCGCAGACAGCCATTTCGCAGCGTGCAGGCCGGCAGGCCGAAGCGCTGGTTGTACGCGCGCAGATCCCGTTCAACGTATGGGTCGTCGTAGGCGCTGATGATGGCGATCGTCTGGCCGCGGGCCCCCCGGGCAGGCAGTGCGTAAGCCGAGCGGATTTGGTTGGGATTCAGCCCTCGCAGGCCAGCGGCAGCATGCGCGGTCGGACCACCCCCCGAGACGGATGGCGCAGCTCTCAACGCAGTCGCGGCCGCGGCTGGACCCGGGAGGGCCACAGCTGAGGTGAGCAGCATGACGAGGGCGACGCAGGGGCGGATGATCTTGGCGGTGATGGCAGAGGGCATGCTGTCAATAAACCGTCGCGGGCGCCGATGTTGCGGTTTGCGCCCAAGGTGGTTGCTTCCACATTCGGGACGGACAGAACGACGCCCCGCCAGCGCGCAGTGTACCCCGGTGGGCGGGACTGACTGGAAGATGAGGGCGTCGGCTGGGCGGCCTCTTGGCGCTTAAAAGACGACGGCCCCCGCAATGTCCCGCGGGGGCCGTCGTCAGATGCTGCTGCCCTGTGCGCTCCCGCAAAGGGGAGCGCACAGGGTGCGGTTGCTAGTGCTTCTTGGTGTGCTTCTTGGTGTGCTTCTTGTGGCTCGAGTGGTGATGAGCCTTGTAGGACTTGTAGCCCTTCAGGATCGCCGCCGAGGAAACCGGGGAGACGATCTGCGGGATGTTGACCGCATCCACCGGAGAGAACACGCCAGCGGTTCCGGCAGGCTCGATCATCGAGCTGACGAACTGAATCGAGCCCAGGTTCGTCAGTGACGACGCCGGGTACTGCAGGGTCACGACCGCCGGTCCCGGAGGAGCCGAGCTGTTGAACGAGACCGCCGGCGCGGGCGCCGCAATCACGTTACCCGTCGTGTCATACAGCGTGAATCCGGCCGGGTTATCGGCGGAGATCCGGTCGTCCACGTTGACCGTGATCGCGCCGGTGCTCTTGCTCGCCGTGGCCCCGAATACCTCAGGACCGGTGGTGAACGCCCGTGCGAACGCGCCGGCGTTATCACCGACGTTGGCCGATCCGGGCGCGTTGCCAGGCCCGGTCGTGTTGTCGGCGTTCTTGACCGCGTCGGGGAACACCCAGGCGATCACGCCGAACTCCGATGAGACCGACAGCTTGCCGCTGAACCGTGCGGTAACCGTCGTGCCGCCGTTGGCGATAGCACCGGTTGAGGTCACGGGGGTACCGCCGATGGCGGTCTCCACGAGGAAGTTACCCACGCCCGCGCCGTTCAGGACCACGTTCTTGTCAAACGTGTAGGTGACGGTGTCCTGGTCGGAGTTGATCACCGCGGACACGAGATCCGGTACCTGGGTGGCTCCACCATTGGGAGCGTTGGGCAGGACCACCGACTGATCGGGATTTTCGGAGGTCGGATCGGAGGTTGATACGACAGCTGCACCTCCGGGATTGCCGAACGCGCCCGCTCGGGCGGCTGTGGCCACCGTGGGACCGCCGCAAGCGGCGAAGGTCACGGTGATCGTCGTCGTGCCGTTGCCGGACAGAACAGCGGTGCTGTTGCAGGTCACGCCACTCGGCGACACGTAGAAGAACCTGTTCGGGTTGACTACGTTGGCGGCCTTGTCGAACACGAATGTGAGCGAGTTGGTGGCGATGTTGGTTCCGGTTGGAGCCAGCACGCCGACCAGGTTCGGCCCCGTGGTCACGCCGGTGGTGCCGGCATGGGAGGTCGAGCCGGTCAGACCGACCGAGTCCTGCAGGTTCAGCGACAGCGCAGAGTTGCCGATGACGGCGCCTGCGTTGACTTCGACCGCGGTGTATTGGGTCAGGTCGCCGACCGCGCTACCGCCGGTCGTCGGGAACATGACGATCGCGCACTGCGTGTTGGTCTGGTCAATGAACGCCGTGGTGGCGGCCGCGCTGACGTTACCGGCGCGGTAGCCGACGAGATGGAAGGCGCTGGGGCCCGCCCCGATGGTGTTGAGCACCTTGTCGAAGCAGACCTCGACGCCACCGCTGCCTGCGGTGGGGTTGATCGTGGCGCTCCGAAGATCGGGACGCTGGGTTGTGGTGGCCGGTGTGGCGCCCGCGAGTGCTGCCTGGGCAGCGCCCGTGGCAATCAGCGGGAACGCCAACGAGGCCAGTCCGATAATGACGCGCGTCAGCGACGCGCGCTTCGGACGAATAGCCATGCTGGTAATGAGGAGCCTCCTGTAGTTGATAACCAACATCCGCGGCAACAAGTGCGGATCTGCCGGGTGCGAACCCTGCCATCAGGCAAAGTACCCGTTTATGGTGTTTTGTACCGCACCCATACCTTCAACGAGACCAGCCCTCGAAAGTTTCGCCTTTGGTGTGCGAGAACCTCTAACGCGCGTCGACTCCTGCCGATTCCAGGAACCGGGCCGCGCTCGAAGTCGATGTGTCCGATCGACCTTGCTGACCACGCCGGCTGAAGACGATACGCAGTGGGGCGGTCGTCGGCCCCTTAACCAAGACGGCCCCCGCGAGCGATTCGCGGGGGCCGTCTCAGAGGCTGCTGTCCTGTGCGCTCCCGAGGGAGCGCACAGGAGGCTGGCTAGTGCTTCTTGGTGTGCTTCTTGGTGTGCTTCTTGTGGCTCGTGTGGTGATGAGCCTTGTGGGCCTTATAGGCCTTGTAGCCCTTCAGGATCGCCGCCGAGGAGACCGGGGAGACGATCTGCTGGATGTTCTGCGCATCAGCGGGACTCCACACCTTTCCGGCACTGACTGCCGGCTCGCTGAACGCGCCCTGATTGAACTGGACCGAACCCAGGTTGGTCAGGGACGACGCCGGGTACTGCAGGGTCGCGACTGCCGGTCCCGGTCCAGCCGAGCTGTTGAACGAGACCGCCGGCGCGGGCGCCGCGATCGCGTTGCCGGAGGTGTCATACAGCGTGACATTGCCGGCTGAGCTCGCCGAGATCCGGTCGTCCAGGTTGACCGTGACCGCGCCGGTGCTCTTGCTGGCAGTGGCGCCGAAGACCTCCGGGCCAGTCGTGAACGCCCGTGCGAACGCGCCTGCGTTGTCGCCGACGTTGGCTGACCCCGGCGCATTGCCGTTGCCGCCCGGGTTGTCAGCGTTCTTCACCGCATTTTGGCTCACCCATGCGATCACGCCGAACTCCGACTGCACGGACAGGTTGCCGCTGAATCGTGCGACCACCGTGGTTCCGCCGTTAGCCGTGGCGCCGGTGGACGTGGCGTTGTTGGCAAAGGCGAGATCCACCTGGAAGGTCCCCACTCCTGTGCCGTTCAGGACCACGTTCTTGTCGAACGTATAGGTGACCGTGTCCTGATCGGAGTTGATCACCGCGGACACGAGGTCCGGGACCTGAGTTGTTCCGCCGTTCGGAGCATTCGGCAGCACGACCGACTGGTTCGGGCTGTTCGAAGCCGGGTCAGACGCGGACGTGACCGCCGATACGAAGACGCCGCCGCGGGCAGCGGTAGCCACGGTGGAGCCGCCAGCGCAGGGCCCGAACGCGACGGTCAACGTGGTCGTACCGGCGCCGGCGATGACCGCGGCACCTGTACAAGTGTTACCCGCCGGATCGACATAGAAGAAGTCAGCCGGGTTCGGTGGAACCGCGGTGGAGGTCGTCTTGTCGAACACGTAGGTCAGCGAGTTGGTGCCAATGTTGGTTCCGGTCGGGGCCAGGATCCCCACCAGGTTCGGCGCGGTGGTCACGCCGGTGGTGCCGGCATGGGAGGTCGAGCCGGTCAGGCCGACTGAGTCAGCCAGGTTCAGCGCCAGCGCGGAGTTGCCGATGACGGCGCTGGGGTCGACCTCGACCGCGGTGTACTGGGCCAGGTCGCCGACCGAGGCCGGGAACACGACGATCGCGCACTGGGTGTTGGTCTGGTCGATGAACGCGTTCGATGCCGCCGCGCTGACGTTACCGGCGCGGTAGCCGACGAGATGGAAGGCGCCGGGGCCAGCCCCGATGGTGTTGAGCACCTTGTCGAAGCAGACTTCGACACCGGTCGAGCCGGCGGTGGGGTTGATCGTGGCGCTCCGAAGATCGGGACGCTGGGTTGTGGTGGCCGGTGTGGCGCCCGCGAGTGCTGCCTGGGCAGCGCCCGTGGCAATCAGCGGGAACGCCAACGAGGCCAGTCCGATAATGACGCGCGTCAGCGACGCGCGCTTCGGACGGATAGCCATGCTGGTAATGAGAAGCCTCCTGTAGTTGATAACCAAGCCTCCGCCCATCAGACGGATCGATCGCCGTGCCCTCGGTGCAAACAAGGTAGCTGGTTGTTGCTTGTACGTGCGTACCGGTCTTAATCAGGAACGCCCCCGGCTGCTTCGCCGGGGGCGTTCCCAGATGCTGCTGCCCTGTGCGCTCCCGCAAAGGGGAGCGCACAGGGTGCGGTTGCTTAGTGCTTCTTGGTGTGCTTCTTGGTGTGCTTCTTGTGGCTCGAGTGGTGATGAGCCTTGTAGGACTTGTAGCCCTTCAGGATCGCCGCCGAGGAAACCGGGGAGACGATCTGCGGGATGTTGACCGCGTCGTTGAACGCGAACACCGCCGCGGTTCCGGCAGGCTCGGCCATCACGAAGTTGAACCCAACCGAGCCCAGGTTCGTCAGTGACGACGCCGGGTACTGCAGGGTCACGACCGCCGGTCCCGGAGGAGCCGAGCTGTTGAACGAGACCGCCGGCGCGGGCGCCGCAATCACGTTACCCGTCGTGTCATACAGCGTGAAGCCTCCCGCCGGATTGGTGGAGGAGATCCGGTCGTCCACGTTGACCGTGACCGTGCCGGTGCTCTTGCTCGCCGTGACGCCGAACACGTCAGGACCGGTGGTGAACGCCCGTGCGAACGCGCCGGCGTTATCACCGACGTTGGCCGATCCGGGCGCGTTGCCAGGCCCGGTCGTGTTGTCGGCGTTCTTGACCGCGTCGGGGAACACCCAGGCGATCACGCCGAACTCCGATGAGACCGACAGCTTGCCGCTGAACCGTGCGGTAACCGTCGTGCCGCCGTTGGCGATAGCACCGGTGGAGCTCACGGGGGTACCGCCGATGGCGGTCTCCACGCGGAAGTTACCCACGCCCGCGCCGTTCAGGACCACGTTCTTGTCAAACGTGTAGGTGACGGTGTCCTGATCGGCGTTGATCACCGCGGACACGAGATCCGGTACCTGGGTGGCTCCACCATTGGGAGCGTTGGGCAGGACCACCGACTGATCGGGATTTTCGGAGGTCGGATCGGAGGTTGATACGACAGCTGCACCTCCGGGATTGCCGAACGCGCCCGCTCGGGCGGCTGTGGCCACCGTGGGACCGCCGCAAGCGGCGAAGGTCACGGTGATCGTCGTCGTGCCGTCGCCGGACAGAACAGCGGTGCTGTTGCAGGTCACGCCACTCGGCGACACGTAGAAGAACCTGGTCGGGTCGACTACGTTGGCGGCCTTGTCGAACACGAATGTGAGCGAGTTGGTGGCGATGTTGGTTCCGGTTGGAGCCAGCACGCCGACCAGGTTCGGCCCCGTGGTCACGCCGGTGGTGCCGGCATGGGAGGTCGAGCCGGTCAGACCGACCGAGTCATCGAGGTTCAGCGCCAGGGCAGAGTTGCCGATGACGGCGCCGGCGCTGACGGTGACCGCGGTGTATTGGGTCAGGTCGCCGACCGCGCTACCGCCGGTCGTCGGGAACATGACGATCGCGCACTGCGTGTTGGTCTGGTCAATGAACGCCGTGGTGGCGGCCGCGCTGACGTTACCGGCGCGGTAGCCGACGAGATGGAAGGCGCTGGGGCCCGCCCCGATGGTGTTGAGCACCTTGTCGAAGCACACCTCGACACCGCCGTCTCCGGCGGTGGGGTTGATCGTGGCGCTCCGAAGATCGGGACGCTGCGTTGTGGTGGCCGGTGTGGCGCCCGCGATTGCTGCCTGGGCAGCGCCCGTGGCAATCAGCGGGAACGCCAACGAGGCCAGCCCGATGACGACGCGCGCCATCGAGGCGCGCTTCGGACGAATAGCCATGGTGATGAGGACCCTCCTGTAGTGGTTATGGATCCGCCCCAGTGCGCACCCTGCGGCACAAGATACACGCGCTCAGGCGGGCGCGCGAGAAATTTCATGCTTAACCAGAACGGCCCCCGCGAGCGATTCGCGGGGGCCGTCCCAGGCGCTGCTGTCCTGTGTGCTCCCGAGGGAGCGCACAGGAGGCTGGCTAGTGCTTCTTGGTGTGCTTCTTGGTGTGCTTCTTGTGGCTCGAATGGTGATGAGCCTTGAAGGACTTGTAGCCCTTCAGGATCGCCGCCGAGGAAACCGGGGAGACGATCTGCGTGATGTTCTGTGCGTCCACCGGAGCGAACACACCGGCGGTGCCGGCCGGTTCGGTGAACGCGCCCTGGGCGAACTGGATCGAGCCCAGGTTCGTCAGGGATGACGCCGGGTACTGCAGGGTCGCGACAGCCGGTCCGGGGGGAGCCGAGCTGTTGAACGAGACCGCCGGCGCGGGCGCCGCGATCACGTTACCCGTCGTGTCGAGCAACGTGATGTTGCCCGGCGTGTTGGTGGAGATCCGGTCATCGAGGTTGACCGTGATCGCACCGCTGCTCTTGCTGGCCGTGGCCCCGAACACCTCAGGACCGGTCGTGAACGCCCGCGCGAACGCGCCGGCGTTATCACCGACGTTCACCGACTCCGGCGGATTACCGTTGCCGGTGGGGTTGTCAGCGGGAGCGACCGTGTTGGAGAACGTCGACGCGATCACGCCGAACTCCGAGGAAACCGCCAGCTGGCCGCCGTACCGCGCGACCACTGTGGTGCCGCCGTTGCCGGTAGCTCCAGTGGAGAACAGTCGCGTGCCGCCGATGGCGGACTCGATGACGAACCGCGTTTGGCTCCTGACCACGACGTTCTTGTTGAACGTGAACGTGACCGAGTCCTGGTCGGGGTTGATAGTCGCGGACACGAGGTCCGGGACCTGGGTCGCCCCGCCGTTCGGAGCGTTCGGCAGTACGACGATCTGATCCGGATTACTGGAACCCGGGTCGGAGGTAGCGGTCATCGCGTTGATGAACGCGCCGGCCCGCACGGCCGTGGCAACGGTTGAGCCGCCGCCCGCCGAGCATGGATTGGTGAATGCAACCGTGACCGTCGTGGTGCCGTCGCCGGACAGGATGCCACCGGGAGCACCGGTGCACGTGTTACCGGCAGGGTCGACGTAGAGGAACTGCGTCGGGACGAGGTTGGTCACCGGCTTGTCGTATACGAATGTGAGCGAGTTGGTGGCGATGTTGGTTCCGGTTGGAGCCAGCACGCCGACCAGGTTCGGCCCCGTGGTCACGCCGGTGGTGCCGGCATGGGAGGTCGAGCCGGTCAGGCCGACTGAGTCAGCCAGGTTCAGCGCCAGCGCGGAGTTGCCGATGACGGCGCTTGCGCTGACCTCGACCGCGGTGTACTGGGCCAGGTCGCCGACCGAGGCCGGGAACACGACGATCGCGCACTGGGTGTTGGTCTGGTCGATGAACGCGTTCGATGCCGCCGCGCTGACGTTACCGGCGCGGTAGCCGACGAGATGGAAGGCGCCGGGGCCCGCCCCGATGGTGTTGAGCACCTTGTCGAAGCAGACTTCGACACCGGTCGAGCCGGCGGTGGGGTTGATCGTGGCGCTCCGAAGATCGGGACGCTGGGTTGTGGTGGCCGGTGTGGCGCCCGCGAGTGCTGCCTGGGCAGCGCCCGTGGCAATCAGCGGGAACGCCAACGAGGCCAGTCCGATAATGACGCGCGTCAGCGACGCGCGCTTCGGACGGATAGCCATGCTGGTAATGAGAAGCCTCCTGTAGTTGATAACCAAACGCGGCCGCGTTCCCGCTTGGGATTCGGGGCCAGCGATACGCATCCTCTCCGACCTGTGTCGGAGCTCAGACAACGAACTCTCAGGTGAAGTGTTTTGTTGCCCTACCTCCCGTTACTGTCTTGGCGCGCCGGACAGTCCTACCCGGCACATCTCACCGTATAACGGAGCAAAGCGCGAAAGGTTTCGGTGTTGCTCGCTCTTCTCCCGGATTCCCTGTCGCCCACCGCACCCCAGCGGGCGAACCAGAGGGCTGGTAGTCGCACGCCTCGCGTCCCCGCGCTCGGGCGTGGGCAACCGTTGTGCAGCTCTGGGGAGCTCTGATAGCGTACAGCCGTCTTTGCGGTGGCCGGCCGCGTCGGGTCCACCTGCCAGGATGACGGAGGGAGCGCCGTGAAATTGCTCGTTGCACGCTGTGCCGCCGCGCTGATCGGCGCGGTCGTCGCTTGGGGCACTCTGATCGCTCCGGTGCTGGCACGTGGAGGCCACGCGGCGCGCCCCGGATCGTTGGTCCAGAGCTTTGGTCGAGGCGGGATCGCCGCCCTCGGCAAGGGCACTCGCCTGTCCGCCGTGGTGGTCCAGCGCAACGGTCGCGCGCTTGCGGTCGGGCAGACCGGCGGTACGCACCCCAGGGTGCTGCTCGCCCGCCTGACCAGCGCCGGATCGCCAGACCGCACGTTTGGCGCCGGCGGATTCGTCAGGGGCCCCGCGGTCAGCGGGGCGCGTGGAACCGGCTCGGTTGGGCGATCGGTCGCGATCCAGGCGGACGGCAAGATCGTCGTGGTCGGCAAGCTCACCGCACCAAGCGGGTCCGCTGCGGTGGGAATTCTGGTCGAGCGCTTCACTGCGGCAGGCCGCCTTGATCGGAGCTTCGGCGCCCGCGGATTGGCCGAGTTGCTCACCGGTCGGTCCTTGGGGGATGGCTACGGACTGGCACTTCAGCCCGACGGCAAGATTCTTGTCGGCGGTAGCGCAGATTTGGCCGGCAGCGGTGGCTTTACTCCGCGGGCGGCGGTCGCCAGGCTGAACCCGAACGGTAGTCCCGATCGAAGCTTTGCCGGGGGCGGCATCGAGGTCCTCGACTTCGGTCCCTACTCCTCGGCCCAGGCCCTCGCGCTGACGCGCAGCGGGCAGATCGTCCTGGCCGGCAGTGCCGCGCCGGGCCTCCAGGCGCCGCGTGCATTAATTGCCCGCCTGACTCGCAGCGGCTCGCTGGATCACGCCTTCGCTCAGGGTGCCGGCTTTGCCCTCCGCCAGTACGCCCGCGGGGCGTCCAGCTCGAGCTTCGCTGCCGTGGCGTTGCAGCGTGACGGAAAGATCGTTGCGGCCGGCTCGGCCACCCGGGGCAATGCCAACGCTGACGCGATTGTCGCCCGCTTCACGGCGGGAGGTGCTGTCGATGGCGGGTTCGGATCGGGCGGAGTGAGCTACGCCACCTCCGCCGTTCACTTCACGATCGTCGGCACGGCGGTGCCGGGTGCGACCGGCGTGGCCGTCACCCGCCGAGGCGAGATATTCGCCGCCGGGCAGGAGCTGAATAGCGTGCAGAGCCAGGCAGCTGCCTGGGCGTTCACGTCTCGGGGATCGCCTGACCGGAGTTTCGGCTCGGGCGGCGTCGCCCTCGCCAGCTACCGGGGAGCCCCGGAGAGCGAGGCCTCCGGACTGACGCTCGGACCGAGTGGCGACCTCGTGACCGCGGGAGACTTTCAACTGGCCTATGGCGGGCCATACACTGGCGTTCTCGCCCGCTACAACACACACGGGAGGTAGGGCATGCGTCCGAGCAGCAGGGGCAATGAACATTCACAGGCACGCCGCGGGGCGTGCGTGGCCGCCACACTGGTGGCAGGATTGAGCGCCCTACTCAGCTTTTCCGGCACCGCGCTCGCGGCGGGCACGGTCGATTCCAGCTTCGGCACAGGTGGGGGTGTGTCGTTCGGCTCGGGAACCCAGCTGTTCGGAGTGGCCGGGGAGTCCGACGGCGGCGTGGTCGTGGCCGGGACCTCGGGCGGGCGCGTGCTCGTCGAACGCCTGGCGGCCAATGGGCAGGTGACCGGCTCCTACCACGGCCCGGCGGGGTACGCGCGGTCAGTGGCCGTTGCACCGGATGGGTCGATCGCGATCGCCGGATCAAGCGGTGGGGCGATGCTGATCCAGAGGTTGACGCCGACCCTCGGGGTCACGTGGTCCGCCTCGGCGTTCGCCGGACAGGGCGGGATTGGCTACGGGGTATCGATCGGCCCTGACGACAGCGTCGCGGCAGGTGGCTCGGTGGCCGTGGCCGGCACCGAGGCAGCCGTGGCTCGTTTCAGCTCGAGCGGCGCGACCCAATGGAGCAAAATCTTCGCCTTCGGCGGCAACTCCGTGATCCGGGGCGTCGCGCTCCAGCCGGCCGATGGAAAGGTCGTGCTGGTCGGCAGCCAAAATCCCGGCCAGCCGACCAACGGCGTGATCGCCAGGCTAACTACAGCGGGTGCGCTCGACAGCGCCTTCGCCGGGGGGCAGGGTGCATTTGTCTACTCGTTCCCGGGCAGCGGCTTCACTGCGCTGAACGCGGTCGCGCTCCAGAGCAACGGACAGATTGTCGCCGCGGGCTCGGTGGCCGCAGGGCCGACCACCGTCGTGCTGCGGATCAATTCCAACGGAACGCTGGACGGCGGCTTCGGCGGCGGCGCCGCCCACCTGCCCGCGGGGCAGAACGTCAGCGTGCAGTCCTACCCGATCGGCGCCTACGGAGTCGCTGCGGCCGCAGGTGGTCACGTCGTCGCCTCCGGTAACTACGAGAACACCGGGGTGTCGATCGATCACGCGCTTTGGGCCTTCAACTCGGGCGGAGCTCCGGAGGCGGCGTTCGGTAGTGGCGGCCTCGTCCGCGGTCCGGCCGCCACGTTTGAATCGTGCGGGCTCGCGGTTGTGCCCAGCGGCAACCTGGTGAGCGTCGGGAATCTCGTGACTACGATCCCGGACAGCGCCCCCTGCTCTGTGGCTTCAGGCTCGGCCGCGTTTGCCCTCCGCTACACGGGCTTCGGCCCGGTGCCGTTCACGCCGCCGCCGACCACGCAGCTCAAGGTCACGAGCAGCGGGATCAGCAGCTCCTACAAGAAGTCCACTGCCCATCGCAGCGGTGTGAGCTTCAAGGTCGGCTGCAACGAGGCGTGCAAGATCCAGGTGAGCGTGGGCGCCAGCGCCACGGTGGCCCGGCAGCTGCACATCGGCAAGCGCACTCGCCGGTGCACCGGCAAGGGCAGACGCCGCAAGTGCGTGACCACGATCAGGTACAGCTCGATCACCGTGGCCACGGCCAGCGCTCAGCTGAGCGGAGCTGGCACCAAGAGCATCACGCTCAACAGTCGCGGCTTCAAGAACGCGGTCAACGCCTCCAAGAAGGGCGCGGTCAAGCTCAGCCTCAAGATCGTGGTCACGGCAGGTACCTCGAAGAGCACGACCAACAAGACCCTGACGTTCAAGTGAACGCCGCGAGGACCCCCGGCACGACCATCCGCGGGAGCCACCGAATGTTGGCGGCTCTCGCGGGGGCGCTCCTCGGGTGCGCGTCCTTCGCCGGAGCGGCGCTGGCCGCGGCCCCGGGGTCGTTTGACGGGAGCTTCGGCTCAGGAGGGGTCGTATCGGTTGGGGCCGGAATCCAGCTGTACGCAGTGGCGGCGCAGCCCGACGGGGGCGTGGTGGTCGCCGGCCAGTCTGGGGGACGCGTGCTGGTGCAACGGCTGGGGCCCCAGGGCCAGACCGAGGGGGCTTACCTAGGGCCGGCCGGTCAGGCGCGGGCGGTCGCCGCCGCGGCGGGCGGGAAGATCGTCATCGCCGGTTCAGGCGGGGCGGGAATGCTGGTCGAGCGGCTCACCTCAGCGCTGGCGCCCGACCCCAGCTTCGGTAGCGGGGGCGTCGCGAGCGTCTATCCAGGGGGAGTGGCCAACGGCGTTGCGGTGGGCGCCGATGGGAGCGTGGCCGTAGCAGGATCGGCCGGCGGACCCAGCGCCGCGGTCGCCGGTTTCAGTGCGAGTGGAGCCTTGCGGTGGACCCAGGGGGGCTTCGGCGGGAGCGCCGAGCTCAATGCGGTAACGATTCAGCCCGACGAGAAGGTCGTCGTTGTGGGGGTGCAGTTCACCAACCAGTTCACCAACGGCCTGGTCGCGCGGCTGACCAGCGGCGGGGCACTCGACTCAAGCTTCCGGCATACCGGGGCGTTCCTCTACGAGTTTCCCAACAGCGGCTACACGTCGCTGAACGCCGTGACGGTGCAGAACAACGGGCAGATCGTCGCCTCCGGAGTGGCCAAGACACCGGACGCGGGCGTGGTCAGGTTCAACCCCGACGGCAGCCTGGACGGGACGTTCGGTGTGGGCGGGAGCGGCGAGCTCTCGTCTGGAAATCTGAACGTCCCTGAATATCCCTACGGCGCGTTCGGGGTCGGGATCGGCGGCGGCGGCCGGATCATCGCAGCGGGGAACTTTGGCAGCACGGGCGTCTCCAGCGACAACGCGCTTTATGCGTTCACCTCCGGCGGTGCCCCGGAAGCAGCCTTCGTCGGCGGAGGCGGCACGATCAGCGGAGGAACCGGCACCGTCAGAGGACCAACCGGCATCTACGAGGCGTGCGGCATGGCGGTGGACCCGTCCAGCGGCAACATCGTCACGGTCGGCGACACAGTGGCCGGCTTCCCAGTGGACAACCCGTGCGGGCTGGACATCTCAGCGCCCTCGGGGACCGGGTCAAGCAGTTTCGTCGCCCGGTTTGTCGGGTTCGGGCCCCCGCCCACGCCTGCACCGCCCGGTGCGGCGCCGGCCGTCCTCACCGGCGGCGCGAGCAACGTTGGACGCACCTCGGCGCACCTCGCCGGCGCGGTTACCCCGAATCTGATTGCCACCAGCTTCCACTTCGACTACGGCCGGACGCCGGCCTACGGCTCCTCGACTGCGGCTGCTCCCGCCGGCTCCGGCGCAGCGCCTGTCGGCGGTTCGGCGACCATCACCGGCCTGGCTCCCGGAACGACTTATCACTACCGCCTGGTGGCGAGCAACGGCGATGGCACGGCGTACGGTGCCGACCGCACGTTCGTCACCCTGCCGGGGTCCGCGCCGCCTCCTCAACTGCACGTCACGGTGTCTCGGACTGCCCGCTATTTCTCCAGCGCGACGTTGACCAAGCAAGGATTCGCCCTCCGGCTCACGTGCACGAAGGCTTGCACAGTCACCGGCTCACTGGAGGTCCCCACGGCCACCGTCAAACGCCTGCACCTCGGTCGCCACCGCATCGTTCTCGCCACTGGCTCGACGCGGCTCAGGCGAGCCGGGTCGGGACGGGTTGTCGTGCGCTTGTCCCGCACCGGCAAGCGTCTCGTGGCAGGCCTGCGCGGCGTGGACCTCTCACTTCAGATCACGATCAGGCCGGCGGCTGGCGGGAGGGCACTCACGGTCTCCCGGAAACTCACACTCAACCACTGACGCCGACGCGACTTCTCGAGCTGAAGTTGCCTACATTGACGTCGTGCGCGTAATCGAGTCTCGCCTCCTCGGGCCGATCCTGATCGAGCCGGCTGTCTACGGCGATGAGCGAGGCTTTTTTCAGGAGACCTACCGCCGCAACGTATTTGCGGAGCTGGGCATCGCGGATGACTTTGTGCAGGACAACCATTCCCGCTCACGCGGGGGCGTGGTCCGGGGCATGCACTTCCAGCCTGGTATGGCGAAGCTCATCCGGTGCGTGCGCGGAGCGATCTTCGACGTGCTGGTCGACATCCGCCCGGACTCGAGCACATTCGGCCAATGGGAGGGCTTCGAGTTGAGCGACGAGAACCACCGTCAGCTCTACTGTCCTCAGCACTTCGCGCACGGCTTCTGCGTGCTGAGCGACGTTGCCGACGTCGTATACCGCTGCTCGGACTATTACAACGCTGAAACCGAAGGCGGTTTCGCCTACGACGATTCCGAGGTGGGAATCCGTTGGCCTTCCGGTGTGAAGCTTGCCGCGTCCGCTCGGGATGCGGCAGCCGGCCCGTTGCGATCACTGCCGTTGACTGGGGCGTGCTCATGATTCGCCGGCGCCTGCAGGTCACGCCGCGGCAATACCTTCGCGTCGCTTACATCACCCTCGCCGCGCTGACCCTGATCGTCCTGACCGGTGCGGCGGTGCGGCTGACCGGCTCAGGCCTCGGGTGCCCGGACTGGCCGAAGTGCTACGGCAAGGCGCTGCCGCCGTTCAGCACCCACGCATTGATCGAGTTCGGCAACCGGGCGCTGTCCGGATTCGTGGGGATCACGACCGTGGTGGCCGCGGTGCTCGCCTTCACCCGGCGCCCGTTCCGTCGCGACCTGGCAGTGCTGGCGGTGGCCCTACCCCTCGGCGTCGTGGCCCAGGCCGTCCTCGGGGGCTTCACCGTGCGTGAGCATCTCGCTCCCGGCTTCGTCATGGGCCATTTCGCCCTGTCGATGGTTGTACTGATCGCAGCGGTGGCGCTGGCTTGGCGCAGCACCTACGAGCCGGGGTCCCGCCCACGCTCGGAGGATCGGCTGTCGGTTTGGTCGATTCGCGCGCTCGCCCCGCTCGGAGCGCTGACGATCTTCGCGGGCACCGCGGCCACGGCGGCCGGACCGCACGCTGGCGGTTCCCCGGGCCAGCGGATCCATCGCCTGCATTTCAAGGGAGGGGCCACACTCCAGTGGCTGATTCACCGTCACGCGACGATCGCCGCCGTGTTCGGCGTCGCCGTCGTGGCCGTCTGGTTCCTGCGGCGCCGCAGTGCGTCGCAGTCCGAGATCGAGCCGCTCACCGTGCTGGGCGTGCTCCTCGCCGCCCAGGGGCTGGTCGGCAGCGTCCAGTACGAGCTCCGGCTTCCAACCGACATGGTCTGGGTGCATGTGCTCCTCGCCACCATCACGTGGGTCGTCCTGCTGTGGGCGGTGGCGGCCGCCGGAAGACTCGCGCCCCGGACTCGGACGGTTCAGTCCGTCAGTCGGCCGTCCGCCGGGTCGGGATCGCGCGAACGCGAGCTCGCCGCGCGCTGAGCGCGGTCACCGTCGCCGCGTTCGCTAGAGGTGGAGGGTCACGGGGAGGCTCCGTGACGCCTGATGCGTGGTGAACGTTACCTGCAAGGTCCCGGCAACCCGGTGCCGTCTAGCGGCCGCCAACAGCGCCGCACACCCTGAGCTCGCCCGCGGATGCAGCGTTCGGGAGCTGCCAGCCCTCAGCCTGAAGCTTGTTCCGCCGCAGCGGATGCCTCCCTGCTTGGCGGAGGTTCTCACCGTCAGAAGGCCGCGACAGAACGCGCCCGACTTCCCCGCGCAGCGCAGCGGGACGGCCACCCTGCCCTTGTGGACCAGCAACGAGCGGCTGAGCAGCGATGCGGTTCCGTTGCCGGGAGACTTCTTGCCCGGCGGCGGCTTGCCGCCCGACTTGGTAAGGGTCGTAAGGCTCTTGTCGTCGCTGAGGTTGTAGGGCGAGTCGGTCGTCGTCTCCTGGTAGACGACCAGACGAAAGTGATAGGTGGTCCCGGGGGTCAGGTTCGTGATCTGGGCCGCGACGGCGTGGAAGCCGGGCTGAACGGTCTGGGGCGTCGTGTAATGACCATACGACGTGGTCGGCCCGTATTGGAACACCCACCCCGAGTCGGCATGGGTGACCTGAAAGGATCCGTTGAGCGTCGCTGTGGTCGCCGTCACCGAGGTGGCGCCCCCGTTGGTGGTGAAGGTGCTCGACGCCGCCGGAGCGGGCGCGGACGCGAGCAGCGACAAAGTCGCCGTGCAGAGCGCCAGGGTGATCGCGCGATGCCGCATCGCGGGCATGATCGGCAGCATAGGCAGATAACTTGACCTTTGCTAGTCCCAGCCAACGGCGGCAACCGGCTGAACGGCTCGCTACGATCGCCATTGGACGATGAACTCTGAGCACACCGCACCGCCGTACGCGAGAGCAGGGGCTCGAGGGGCCGACGCTTCACTCAACATCCTCGTCGTGGACGATGAATCGGACCTCCGCGAGATGCTCACCCGGTCGTTCTCACGCGAGGGCCACCGCGTGCTCGCCGTGGCGGACGGGCGGGCGGCCATCGACAGGGCCAGCACCGATCAATTCGACATCGTCCTGCTCGATGTCGCCCTCGGTCCGGGACCGGACGGATATGAAGTCTGCCGGACACTCCGCGGGCGCCGCAACGTCGTCCCGATCATCATGCTCACCGCGCTCGAGTCAGAGGCGGACGCCGTGCTCGGGCTCGAGGCGGGTGCGGACGACTACGTGACCAAACCGTTCGGACTGGCGGAGCTGCGCAGCCGCATTCGCGCCGTGCTCCGCCGCGCTGGCACCCGGGCGATGGGAGATGAGGTTCTAGTGGTCGGACCGATCTCCCTTGACCGGGCCCAGCGCGAGGTCACGATCGAGGGGCGTCCCGTGCGACTGACCTTTTCGGAGTTCGAGCTGCTCGACTCGCTGATGGCCGATCCGGGACGTCTGCTCAACCGCCAGGAACTGTTGCGCGCAATCTGGGGCGACAGCGCCTACCGGGATCCCCGCGCAATTGATGTCCATATCCGCCATCTCCGCGAAAAGCTCGAGCCCGAACCAGACAAGCCGCGCTACATCCTCACCGTGCGCGGTGCCGGATACCGACTCCGAGGGCCGTAGGGTGAGGGCGCGACCGCGGCGTGGGGCTCTCGGTCTGCGCGGTCGGATCGTCGGCGCGGTGCTGGTCACAACCGTGGCGACTTTGGCCGTGGCCGCGGTGGCCGTGCTCGGGCCACTCCAAGACAAGTTGCGCGAGTCCGCCCGGGCCACGCTGGTCCGCGACCTCGGACGCAGCGGAGCGAAGGCGGGTTTCCAGGACCTGGACCTGGGCTACGTCCTCGACACCTCCACATTCGTCCAGCACTTGAAGCCCGGCGTCCTCCAGCGAGCGGCGCTGCAGAAGCGCGAGCAGGCGCTATCTAAGCGCCTCGGGGCGACCGTCACCTTGTTCGGGTACCCGGACACGACGGGCGTGGGCATCCGGGTCCCGACCGCCGAGGCCTCGGTCAACGAGGCCGGCGCCGACGACGACGTGCGCGCAGCGTTCCAGACCCACCGGTTCACGCAGAGCTTCGGCAGCGTCGAGGGGACGGACGTGGCCCGAGTGGCGCTTCCCATCTACAACGGCGGCCACTGGTATGTCCTGGCCGTGCGTCGTCCGATCAGTGAGGTCGCGGGCGCCGTTCGCGTCGTCCGGACGGCGTTCATCACTGCCGCGCTGGCCGGACTCGCTCTGACGCTGATCCTCGGAATTCCGCTGGCCGCGACGCTCGTCCGGCGACTGCGGCGGTTGCGCCAGGCGGCCCTGCAACTTTCCGATCCAAGCCGGAGCGTCGACGTCCCGATCGACCGCGCTCGCGACGAGGTGGGCGACCTGGCGCGGACCCTCGGGATCATGCAGGAGCGCCTGCAACATCAGGAACAGGCCCGCCGCGCGTTCGTAGCCACCGCCTCGCATGAGCTTCGCACGCCGCTTACCTCGTTGGACGGAATGCTCGAGCTGTTGGACGACGACCTCCGCTCCGGCGCGCCGGACCTCGACGACGCTCGGTCTTTGCTGGAGCGTGCCCGAGCGCAGTCCCGCCGGCTGGGTCGGCTGGCCGGAGACCTGCTGGATCTGAGCCGTCTCGACGCTGAGGTACAGCTGCGCTCGGAGCCGGTCGAGCTGGCGGAGCTGAGCCGTGCGGTGCTGGCCGAGTTCGAGCTCGGGACGAGCGCGCGCGGCATCATTTCTTCCTTGGAGGAAACCGGCGCCCCGGTGTGGGTGCTCGGCGACCCGGGGAGCGTTGCGCGAATTCTCAGGATCCTGCTCGACAACGCGGTGCGGATGAGCCCGGGGGGCGGCCGCATCATCGTGGAGCTGCACGGCGACCCCGTCCCCTCGGTGAGCGTCCGGGACCAGGGCCCCGGTGTCCCGCCGGCGGAGCGCAGCATGATCTTCGAACGCTTCCAGCGCGGACGGGACACCGCCGGGCAGGCAGGCTTCGGACTCGGCCTGGCCATCGGCCGCGAGCTGGCCGAGCGGATGGGCGGGACGCTCGAGCTGGAGGAGGGCTCAGAGCCTGGGGCGACCTTCACGCTGCGGCTTCCCGGGGCCCGTGCACCGGAGGAAGACATCGTCGCGTTCGCTTAGCTGACAGCATCCGGACCATGGACGCGCGCTTGATGAAGGCAATGCTGGATGTCGACGAGCACCACTGGTGGTACCGCGGTCGCCGGCGGATCATCGATGCCGAGTTGCAGCGGCTGCCGCTCCCCCCCTCCGCCCAGCTGCTGGATGCGGGGTGCGGCTCGGGGCGCACGCTTGAGGAGCTGAGGCCATTGGGCTCGGTCTCCGGGATCGAGCTCAACCCCGAGGCGGCTGAGGTGGCCCGCGGACGCGGCGACTTCGACGTGCGCATCGGCCGGCTCGAGGAGCTGCCATGGGAGGCGGCGACCTTTGATCTGATCACCTGCCTCGACGTGATTGAGCACACGCCCGATGACCGGCTCACGTTGCGAGAGCTGCGCCGAGTGAGCAAGCCGGGAGGTTGGCTACTGGTAACGGTTCCGGCGTATCAGGCACTGTGGTCTCTGCACGACGAGGCGAATCACCACTTTCGGCGCTATGCCCGCAGCACACTCAGGGCCGCCGCCACGGAGGCCGGTTGGAGCGTGCAGCGAATGACGTCGTTCAACAGCGTGCTGCTGGCGCCGGCTGCGGCGGTGCGGATCGCCCAGCGACGCCGGCGCACCAGCGCTGACTACACGCCTGAGCTCAAGCTAGGACCCGCGTGGCTCAACGGCCTGCTCGAGCGTCCGATGCAGCTTGAAGCCCGGTGGCTGACGCGCGGCCGGACCCTTCCCGCCGGATTGTCGCTGCTGGCCGTGCTGCGCAACCCCGCCTGAATGATGCTCACCTGGGCAGCGATCTTCGGCATCTCCAGCAGCCTCGGCTACCTGCTGCCGGCGATCATCGGGCTGGAATCGATGGGCGTTCCCTCACCGGGAGAGACAGCACTGGTGCTCGCCGCCGTGCTCGCCAGTCAGCACAAGCTGCAGATCTGGCTCGTGATCCTGATCGCCATCGGTTCGGCGATGCTCGGTGACAATCTCGGCTACCTGCTCGGACGTAAGCTCGGGCGCGAGGTGCTCACGGCGTCGGGTCCGTTCCGCCATCACCGGATCAGGGCGATCGAGGTCGGGGACAAGTTCTTCGAGAAGCACGGAAGCAAGGCGGTTTTCCTCGGCCGCTGGATCGCCTTGGTGCGGATTGCGGCCGCGTGGCTGGCCGGCATCAACCACATGCCGTTTCACGTCTTCTTCTTCTGGAACGCGCTGGGCGCGGTGACCTGGGCGACGACGTTCGGCCTGGCCGGGTACTTCGGCGGGGATGCTGCGGCCCACGTGATCACCCAGGTCGGCATCTACGGCGCGATCGCACTCGGCGTCGCGCTGGTGGTGTGGCTCGTGGTGAGATGGCGCCGGCGCCGCTCGGCCGAACAGGAGCCGAGCGGCTGATCGGCGACGGGATCGGCTAGGAGTCCGAGCCCGCGGGATCGAGATCCAGCGCACAGGAGTTGATGCAGAAGCGCTGCCCGGTCGGACGCGGCCCGTCATCGAACACGTGCCCGAGATGCCCGCCGCAACGCTTGCACACGACCTCGGTGCGGGTCATGAACAGGCTGCGGTCTGAACGCAACTCCACGTTCTCGGCCACCGCCGGCTCGAAGAAGCTCGGCCAGCCCGTCCCGGAATCGAACTTCGTCTCGGAGCTGAAGAGCTCCGCTCCACACCCCGCGCACCGGTAGATACCGTCCTGCTTGACGTCCCAGTACTGGCCCGTGAATGGGCGCTCGGTGCCCTGACGGCGAAGCACGTCGTACTGCTCCGGGGTCAGTCGCTCCCGCCACTGATCTTCGGTTAGCTCTGCACCGCCCTGAGGATTGGTGTTGGTGTCTGTTTCCATCTGCTCAAGGTAGCGCGCGTCGATCCGGATAGGCTGAATATTCGATGAACTTCGCCATCGGCATCTTCCCCACCGAAGATATTCAGCCGCCGGGTGAGCTGGCCCGCATGGCGGAGGACCGTGGCTTCGAGTCGCTGCTGTTTCCGGAGCACACCCACATCCCCGCCGCGCGCGAGACGCCATACCCGGCAGGCGGAGAGCTGCCGCCGGAATACAGCCGGACCCACGACCCCTTCGTGGCCCTGGCGATGGCCGCTGCGGCAACCGAGCGCCTGCGGGTCGGCACCGGGATCTGCCTGATCGTCGAGCGTGACCCGATCGTCACCGCCAAATCCGTCGCCTCACTTGATCAGCTCTCGGGCGGTCGCGTGCTGTTCGGGGTCGGCGCGGGATGGAACCTGGAGGAGATGCGCAACCACGGCACCGATCCGTCGCATCGCTTCGGGCTGATGCGGGAGCGGGTCGAGGCGATGAAGGAGATCTGGACTCGTGACGAGGCCAGCTACAGCGGCCGGTACGTGCAGTTCGATCGGGTCTGGTGTTGGCCCAAGCCGTTGCAGAGCCCACACCCGCCCGTGCTCGTGGGGGGTAACGGCCCGAAGGTGCTCGATCGCGTGATCCAGTATGGCGACGAGTGGATGCCCAACCGGGTCGGGCCTGACGACGGGATGATCGAACAGTGCGCCGAACTGGGCCGCCGTGCCGCGCAGGCTGGGCGCGCAATCCCGATCACCATCGCGGGGATGATGCGTGACCCCGCGAGGATCGAACGATTCGAGCTGGCGGGCGTTGAGCGGAGTCTGTTCTGGGTGCCGTCCTCGGGACCCGAGGAGGTCGAGCGGGCGATGGATCGCTACGCGGCCGCGGCGCAGCAGTATCAGTCCGCCGGCGTCTGACCGGTGGGCTGTAGGTAGCTCTCGCGCGCGCCCGGCTCCCGCCTCGCCAGCTCGAGTATCAGCGTCGACCAGGCAAAATCGACAGCCCCCATTCCGGCACCAGTGCGCGGGTGGTAGTACTCGCGCAGACCTTGGCGCAGGACCACGGCACCGAGGTGTTCGGCGAGCTGCTCAGCTTCCTCGTCGTATCCCAGGCGAACGAGGCCGAGCCATAGCAGCCATGCCGAGTTGATCCAGGTTGGGCCCCGCCAGTAGCGCCGGGGACCGAGAAACGGTCGGTCGTGGATAGAGAAGCTCGGGTCGTCCGCTGCTACCGACGGTGGCGGTACGGGAAGCCAGAAACGGTCGGGGTTGAGCAGATGATCCTGGACGAGCCGGTGTCCGATCTCCTCGGGCAGGTCAGGTAGGGCCAGCGGCGACAGTGCGGCCCAGGTCAGCGCGGCGGGCCGGTTCGGCTCCGGGCGCACGAGCGCCGCGAATCGGCCGGCCTGATCGTCGTACATGCGCTCGACGATGGTGCGGGTGAGCGAAGGCAGCCCCAGAGCCGAACGGGACAGCGAATAGAGCACGTTGGTCATCACCTCGCAGACCACCGGGCCGCCGGCGGCGGCCACCCGACGTGCGTCGTAGCCCAGCCGCCGGTTGCGCCGCACCAGCTGTACGAACCCGGGAAGGCCATGCGCTCGGTTACCCCACACGACGTCGAACTGAGGCGAGGCGTCCAGCCCGGACTCGTCCGGCTGGACGATCCACAGCAAGCCGTCGCCATCAAGGTCACGGTTGGCCTCAAGCCAGCGATGGTGCGCTGCGATCCCCGGAACCTCCGCCGGGTCGCCGACCGCGATCCGCCAGGCCCACGCGAGCAGCGGGGGCTGAATGCTCGAGGTCATCTGCGCATGACTCGAGGTCACGTTGTAGGTGAAGCGCCGAAATCCGTCCAGCGGCGTGTCCCAGAAGATCGTGTGGCCGATGAACCCATCCTCGCGCTGGGCCGCCAGCAACGATTCCAGCTCGCGGCGTGAGCGGGTGCGATCGAAGTGCCGCCAGGCGACGGCGGTGAAGCACGAGTCCCAGTACCACTGCCACGGGTAGTGGCGAGGGCTCGGGCAGGTATATGCGAACGGCACGCCGTCCTCAGGCCGAACGCCCTCGCGCCAGTTCTGCTCAAGTGTGGTCCGGCACGCCGCTCGCAGCGCGTTCAGCTGGGTATCGATCGACATGCCGCGGCCATGCTGACAGGCGTGGTTGGTCGGCGCCGCAACGTCGACTCGTGCGGGGCGCTAAAACTCCCACATCACTGCCGTTACGTCTGAGTCACCCGTTCAGGCCGCCCAGCGGATCGCTGCCCGGGCGGCCGAGCTCGCTCCGCTGAGCGAGAACCGGCGCAGCCTGGAACCCGAGCTCGTCGACGCACTCTCAGAGGCCGACCTGTTCCGCCTCTGCGTTCCGGCCGCGGTCGGAGGCGCTGAAGCGCATCCCGCGATCCTGGTGCAGTCGGTGGAGGCCCTAGCACGCGGTGACGGTGCGGTGGGATGGTGCGTGGCGATCGGCGCCACCAGCGGCTTGGTCGGCGGCTACCTGCCGGCGCCGGCGGCACAGCGGATCTTTGGGGCCCCCGGAGCCGTGGCGGGCGGCGTGTTCGCCCCCTGCGGGCAGGCCGTCGCCGACGCCGACGGCTTCCTCGTCAACGGCCGGTGGCCGTTCGCCAGCGGATGTCAGCACTGCGACTGGCTGATGGGCGGAAGCACAGTGAGTGACGGCGACGACGTACGCCGGCTGCCCAATGGCATGCCGGACGTCAGGCTGATGCTCGCGCCGGCAAGCGAGGTGCTGATCCACGACACCTGGGAGGTGTCCGGGCTGCGCGGAACTGGAAGTCACGACATCGAGTTCCGCGCGGTACGGGTGCCGCGGGAGCACGGGGCATCGGTGTTCTCCGATGCCCCGGTGCAGAACGGACCGCTCTACGCCTTTCCGCTCTTCGGCCTTCTGGCCGTGGCGATCGCCGGCACGGCCCTGGGGATCGCCCGGGGCGCAGTCGACGAGCTGGTGGCGCTGGCCGAGCGCAAGCGGCCTGCCGGAGGGCAGCGGCGCCTCGCCGAGCGCCCGACCGTCCAAGCGGACGTCGCTCAGGGGGAGGCCGCGCTACGAGCGGCCCGACTGCTGCTGCTGGATGGCGTGGATCGGGCATGGGAGCACGCGGCCGGGACCGGCGAGGTGCCGGTTTCCGAGCGGACTGCGCTGCGCCTGGCCGCAACCCACGCCACCACCACCGCGGTCAGCGTTACGACTCTGGCCTACCGGCTCGCCGGAGCCAGCGCAATCTATGACACGAGCGCACTGCAACGCCGCTTTCGTGATGTCAACGTCGCAACCCAGCACATGCTCGTGGCGCCGGCGACGTGGGAGCTCACCGGCCGGCTGCTGCTGGGAGTGGAGACCGACGTCACGCAGCTCTAAACCGGCACGGTGCCAGCGGCGACGCTTGCCCGCAAGCTGACTCTATGAACCAGACCACGTACCTCGGCGATAAGCCAATCAATCGCATCGGGTTCGGCGCGATGCAGCTCGCGGGCCCGGGTGTCTTTGGACCACCCCGGGACCCGGACGCCGCGCGCGCCGTTCTGCGCCGCGCCATCGAGCTTGGTGTCGACCACATCGACACCTCGCAGTACTACGGCCCGGACGTCGTCAACGACCTCATCCGTGAGGCGCTCCACCCCTATCCGGACGATCTCAAGCTGGTGACCAAGGTCGGAGCTCGGCGCGACGACACCGGGGCGTGGCTGCCCGCCCTCACGCCAGAGGAACTGCGCGAGGGGGTCGAGGCCAACCTGCGGTCGTTGCGCGTCGAACGCATGGATTTGGTCAATCTGCGTCTGCTGACCGGTCATGGCGGACCTCAAGTTCCGCTCTCAGAGCAGTTGGGTGAACTCGCAGATCTGCGCCGCGAGGGCAAGCTGGACCTGATCGGCATCTCAAACGCCACCGCGGCAGAGGTCGAGCAGGCTCTGGAACTGGTCGACCTCGGCGAGGTCCAGAACGGGTACAGCATCCTTGACCGCAGCGACGAGCTCACGCTCGAGCTGTGTCGGGAGCGTGAAATCGCCTTCGTGCCGTTCTTCCCGCTCGGCTCCGCGTTCACCGGCGGTCCCACGAAGCTGGCCGCAGACCCGGCTGTCTCCCAGGTGGCCGATAAGCACGCGGCGACCCCGTCGCAGATCGCGCTGGCCTGGCTGCTGGCCCGTTACGAGCGCATGCTGCTGATCCCCGGGACGACCTCTGTCGCCCACCTCGAAGAGAACGTCGCCGCCGGGAGGCTCGAGCTCGACGCCGACGACCTGGCGGCGCTGGAGGCAGTGGAACCGGGGCGTTGACGGGGTGGCGCTCTGCTACACCGTCGTGGCGGCCGTCGCGGGCGCGACACTCGGGCCGGTCTGGGCCGCCGGGGCGCTCGGGGCGGGAATCATCCCGATGACGGCGGTGTCGCTGATCCTGGCGGCAACCCGGGCCAAGACGGCCATGACGCCGTCCGGGCTCCAGGACGTCTCTGGGGGGCCGAGGACACGACGCCAGGCATGGGCCTGGACGACGAGTCTCCGCTTGGCGACACCAGCGAGCACTCGTCGGCAATCTGGATCCCACCAGCGCGGAGAGCCCGCAAGGCGACGGTCGTCGCTCGCGACGGCTCCCCCTGCGCTAGTACCTCGGCCTGCCGGCCGAAACCGTCAGTCCCTACACCGGCGCGGTGCTTATCCGCAGCCGGTGTTGAAGCCGCAGCTCGAGCACGTGTAGCAACTGCCCGTGCGCTGCATCATCCCTCCGCACTGCTGGCAAGCCGGACCGAGATCCAGCCCACGGCTGATCGCCGGTACCACCGGCGGTGAGTCCGTGAACGCTGCCGCTGCGGGCTGCGGCGCAGTGCTGCCGCCGTTCGTTCCGTTGCCCTCGCCGCTTGCACCGGCTACTGGGGGCAGGGCCGGCCCGGCGGTATCACCAGAGTGGGACATCAGTGCGTCCTGGGCGGCCTTGCGGGCGCGCACCTCCGGGGTGAGGATGCCCAGCTCCTCTTGGAGATCGACATCCAAAAAGCGCGATGCGAGCCAACGCATGATGTAGTCCGGCATCGACTTGGCGAACGGGATCTCCGGGTTGGTGGTCATCCCCTCCGGCTCGAAGCGCATGTAGCTGAACTTGCGCACCAGCGTCTCGAGCGGGACTCCGTACTGCAGCGAGATCGAGATCGCCGTGGCGAAGGAGTTCATCATCCCGCGCAGCGTCGAGCCCTCCTTGCCGATGTCGGTGAGGAAGATCTCGCCGACCGTCCCGTCCTCGTACTTCCCGGCCGTGATGTAGCCCTCATGTCCGCCAATCGAGAACTTATGCGTGATCGACTGTCGCTCACGTGGCATCCGGCGACGCTTGGGCGGTGCTTTGGCCAGCGCCTCGGCGACAGCCTTCTCGATGTCGGCCTCGGTCGCTGCATCAGCCGGCCTGTCCTTCTGGGCGTCGGTCCGCAGCGCCTGCGCGGTCTTTGACCCGTCGCGATAGATCGCGAGTGCCTTGACCCCGATGTGCCATGCCTGCAGGTAGGCGTCGGCGATGTCCTCCACACTGGCCGTCTCGGGAAGGTTGACCGTCTTAGAGATTGCGCCGCTGAGGAACGGCTGTACTGCACCCATCATCTTGATATGGCCCATGTGCGAGATCGCCCGCTCGCCTACGGCCACGTCGAACACCGGCAGGTGCTCTGCGGCCAACTCGGGCGCGCCGATGATCGTGCCGTGCTCATTGACGTAGGCGACGATCTGCTCGATCTGCTGATCGTCGTAACCCATCGTCTGCAGCGCCAGCGGAACCGTGCGGTTGACGATCGTCATCTGGCCACCGCCGACGAGCTCCTTGAACTTCACGAGCGAGAAATCGGGCTCTACGCCGGTGGTGTCGCAATCCATCAGGAAGCTGATCGTGCCCGTCGGGGCTAGGACGGTGGCCTGCGCGTTGCGATAGCCGTGGGCTTCGCCCTCGAGCACGGCCTCCTCCCAGCTTGCGCGAGCGGCGGAGAGAAGCTCTGTATCGGCGCAGGCCGAGTCCGGAATCGAGTACGAGGCGTCGCGGTGCATCCGCATTACGGCGTTGTGGGGCTCGCGGTTCTCCTCGTAGCGTTCATACGGTCCCATCGCCGCGGCGATGCGGGCCGAGCTGAGATAGCCGCGACCGGTCATCAATGCCGTGATCGAAGCAGCGGTGCCCCGGCCGGCGTCGGAGTCGTACGGCATGCCGTTGGACATCAGGTAGGCGCCGAGGTTGGCGTAACCGAGTCCGAGCTGGCGAAACGCGCGGGCGTTGCGTGTGATCTGCTCAGTCGGATAGCTCGAGGGGGAGACGATGATCTCCTGCGCGAGGAACACGATGTCGATTGCGTGCTGGAACGAGTCGACATCGAGCGTGCCGTCTGCGCGGCGGAACTTCATCAGGTTCAGAGACGCCAGGTTGCAAGCGGAATCGTCAACGTGCATGTATTCCGAGCACGGGTTGGATGCGTTGATCCGACCCGAGTTGGGGCAGGTGTGCCACTGATTGATCGTCGTGTCGTACTGGACGCCGGGATCGGCACAGCGCCACGCGGCCTCAGCGATCTCGCGCATCAGCTCCCGCGCGGGGATCGCCTCGCCGATCGGCTCGCCGGTGGTTCGTGAGAGCAACCGCCAGTCCTCGTCGTTCTCCACGGCGCGCATGAATGCGTCGTTGACGCGGACCGAGTTGTTGGCGTTCTGGTACTGGATCGAGTGGAAACCATCTCCGTCGATCGACATGTCAAAGCCGGCATCCCGCAACGCCAGGGCCTTGTCCTCCTCCTTGGCCTTGCACCAGATGAACTCGCGGATATCGGGATGATCGACATCCAGGACCACCATCTTGGCCGCCCTCCGGGTGCCGCCGCCGGACTTGATCGACCCGGCCCATGCGTCAGCGCCGCGCATAAACGAGACCGGCCCCGACGCGGTGCCGCCGCGACTGAGCGGCTCATTCGATCCGCGGATCCGTGAGAGGTTGATTCCGGATCCTGAACCGCCGCGGAAGATGATCCCCTCCTTGGTGTTCCAGTCAAGGATCGACTCCATCGTGTCCTCGACGGACAGGATGAAGCACGCGCTGGCCTGCATCTTGGAGTCGCCGACCGCGTGCCAGCCGACGTTGAACCAGACGGGCGAGTTGAATGCCGCCATTTGGTGAAGCAGGATGAAGGTCAGCTCCGCCTCGAACGTGTCGCCGTCCTCTTGGGTGGCGAAATACCCGCGCTCGCGCCCCCAGCTGGCGATCGTGCCGGCCACGCGACCGATCATCTGCTTGACCGAACGCTCACGAGTCGGCGATCCCGGCTGGCCGCGGAAGTACTTCTGGGCCACGATGTTCGTCGCGTTCTGCGACCAAGTCTTCGGAAACTCGACGTCGCGCTGCTCGAAGGAGATCTTGTCGCCGTGACCGATGCGCGCATCCCGCAGCTCCCACTCGATCGCCTCGAACGGATGCTGCCCCGCAGAGGTGAAAAATCGACGGATCGAGAGTCCCTCCCCCGCGTTCTCTCGGGGGCTGAATTGGGTTTGCGGGGTGTGCTCCATACCGACCTGCTCCTCTCGTTGTTCCGCTCTTCGGGCTGCCTCCGTTCGGCCCGAATTGGCCGAGGGGGTAACAGCGGATCCTCGCGTAAGCATCGGACGGAAAAGTGATCGTCCGCCAGCCTTGGCGAGGCCAGAAACCTAGTGCAGGAACTACCTTGATTTTAGCCCGTGCTAGCTTCGCCGCCGTGTCCACCGCGCACTTTGCAGACTTCGGTGCCGGGCACCTCTCCCGTGTCCGCGCCGGGGCGACACGGAGTGCGGCGAGAACCCCCGTCCTCCTGGCCGCAGCACTGCTCGCGTTGGTCCTGTATGCCGCCTTCTCGCATGGCGCGGTGCGATCCCCCGCCGAAGCCCGGCTCCAGGTCGGCCTCGCGGCCGTCGCGGCGGTGGCCGGTGCCGCCTGGCTCTGGAGCGGCACGCTGCGGCTCTCCGCACCCAGACTGGCGCTGGCAGGCATCGGCCTGCTGGGCGCATTCGCGATCTGGAGCGGCGTCACGCTGCTTTGGAGCGTCGCCCCGGACAACACCTGGAGCGAGCTCAACCGGGCGCTCACCTATGTGATCGTGTTGGTCCTCGCGGTCGCTCTCGGCGCGACGACCGAGCGTTCGATCAGGCTGGTCTCTGAGGGATTCATGCTGGTTGCCATCGTCGTGGCGGTCTACGGGTTGGCTCAGAAGGTCGTACCCGGCCTCCATATCGCCGGTTTGTTCGATCTCAATCAGACCGGGCCGCTGCCGCGTCTGCAGGAACCGCTCGGCTACTGGAACGCATTGGCCCTGCTGCTGGCGCTCGGGTCGCCGGTGGCTCTGATGGTCACGGTCGACGCCACCCGCTCCGTGCGTATCCGGCTGCTCGCGCTGATCGGGCTGGTGCTGATGCTGCTGGCGATCGGGTTCACCTACTCACGCGGCGGTGTCCTCGCGCTGGTCGTCGGGCTGGCGGTGGCGATCGGCTTCGGCGGAGACTGGTTGCGGTCGCTGATCTGGCTGGCGGTCGGCGTGATTGCTGCCCTGCCGGCGCTGCTGTTCGGCCTGCTCAGCCATGCCCTGACGGCTGCCAACGTCAACCTCGGGACGCGGGAGGGCTCCGGTGCAATCCTGGCCGCGATCGTGATCGCGTCGCTGCTGGCGCTTGTGCTAGCTGCCCGCGTGCTGGCCGAGCGCGAGCACACCGCCGTCCCCGGCCCTGAGCAGACCCGTCGCGTGGCCCGCTGGCTGCTGTCAAGCCTGGGGATGTTGATGATCGCGGGGGTGCTCATCGTCGCGGTCTCCTCACGGGGCATCGGCGGCACGGTCTCTCATGCCTGGAATTCCTTCACCACGACACGCAGCGTCAGTAACTACGACCCGGGCCGGCTGCTCTCCGCTGACTCACAGAATCGCTGGGTGTGGTGGAAGGAGGCAGCCGGTGCCTTCAGCGACCGCCCCTTCGGCGGCTGGGGGGCCGGGTCGTTTCCGGTCACCCACCTGCTCTACCGCCGGGACACCCTCTCGGTCGCCCAACCGCACAGCGTCCCGCTGCAGTGGCTGGCCGAAACGGGGGCAATCGGGGCTCTGCTGGCGATCGTGGGCTACGGCACGCTGCTCGCCGCCGGCGTGCGCATCGTCCGGCGACGGGCGCCCGGCCGGGAGCGTCTGCTGCTGGCGAGCATGGTGGGCGGAGCCGTCGCTTATGCCCTGCACGCGTGTTATGACTGGGATTGGGACATCCCGGCGGTGACCCTCCCGGCGTTGCTGTTTCTGGGCGTGCTGGCTGGATCGAACGGGCTTTCGCGGCCAGCTGAGCGGGTGGCATTGCGTGGTCGGTGGCTGCGGCTGGCGATGCTCGGGTCACTAACGCTGTGTCTTTGCCTGTTCGCCCTGTCCGCGGCGCTGCCGAGCCTCGCCGCATCAGATGCGAGTTCGGCCATCCTCTCGGCGGCCGGCAACTCATCGGGCGCACTGGAAAGCGCCCAGCGGCAGGCTTCACTGGCCAGCGACCTTGACCCGCTATCGGATGCCGGACCTCGCGCGCAGGCGACCATTGCTCAGCGTCGCGGTCAGATCCGCGTGGCACGGTCATACCTTCTGGAGGCCTTGCGCCGCGAGCCGAGTGACTCCGCAGCCTGGGGGCGCCTGGCCTATACCGACCTCGTGCTGGGTGACGTACCGGGCGCGACGAAGGCGGCGACGAGGTCGCTCGCCTTGGATCCGCGCGGGAGTGCCGTCGCGACCGTCGCGCGCGCTGTCGCCGCCGCCGTGGACCTGGCGCGACTGCCACCGAAGGAGTCCGCGACCGCCACCCCGCTGAGCGGCCCCTAGCTCTAGGGCGCGAATCCCAGCTTGAGCTGACCGCTCAGGATCAGCACCGCAATCGCGAGCCCGAGCACGAGCAAGATCACTCCGAGCACCGCCTCCGAGGGAAGCCGGCGAGATTGGCTGCGCGGGCGGGCTGACGACTCACGGGTGGGAGCGGCGGCCACCCGCGAGCTCCCGACGGCTTGTGTCGCGGCGGCCGAGCGCTCGGCCTGAGGCTTTGGCCGAGGGGCCTGCAACGGACGCGGGGGAGGTGGGGCGGCGGGCTGCTTGCGCGCCTTAGGGCGCTGCTGCTTCTCAAGCTCTCGCGCCTCGCTCGCGTCGCGCTGCACTGCCTCGGCGTCCTCCTGGACCGAAGCACGCGCCTGTGCTTCGAGCAAGGCCGCGCGGAGCTCCTCCAGGTCGCTGTGCGCTTGCTCCAGCTCGCGCTGGCCCCTCGCGATTTCGGCCTGTGCGCGCTGTATCTCCCGTCCCGCTGCCTCGCGAACCTCATCGACGGACCCTGCCTCGGCTTCCAGACGGGCCTCGGCCTCTTGAGCCGCTCGCTCCGCGTCGTTAGCCCGGGCCGATGCGTCCTCCTGCTCCCCCTGCAGCTCGACGATCCGGCGGCGAAGCTCATCCCGCTCGTTCTCGAGCCGCTCGAATTCTTCAGCTCGCGCTCGCGTTTCTGTCTCGAGCTCGCGATGGATTCGCTCCAGCCCCGATTCCGCTTCGGCTCGGGCGGCCCGGGCGGTGGCCAGGTCCGTCACCGCCGCTCTCAATTGCTCGGCCATTGCCTCGCGGTCGGCCAGCTGTTGCCGAAGCTGATCGCGCTCTGTGACGATCTCGCCGGTGCGTTGCTGGCTCTGGGCCTGGAGCACTTCGATCTCTGACCGCGCCGCAGCGAGCTCCTCCTCCAGCTGCCCGGCGTCGTCGGCTCTGAGCAGAGCGTCGGCGAGCCGGGACTCAAGCTCGTCGCTGCGTGCGGCCAGCTGCTCTCGATGACCGTCAAGAACCTCGAGCTGCGTCTCGGCTCGCTCGCGGGCTCGGGCCTCCTCGTCGTAGTGCGCAGCCGCGTCCCGGGCCTCAGCCTCGGCACGCTCACGCTGCTGGTTGAGAGCAGCGAGTTCGCTTCGGGCCTGCTGAAGATCGTTTTCGAGCTCCGCGACGCGCGCCTGCACCGCCATGTTCACGGACGCCGCTTCATGGTGCTCCTCGTGAATGCGGGTGAGGGCGGCCTCCGCCTCGATTCGAGCGGCCGCGACGGCGGTCAGCTCAGGCTCGAGTTCCTGCAAACGGCCGGCGAGGGTGGCCCGTTCTCCCTCCAGCCGTTGAACGTCGCCCTGCAGCCGAGTGAGTAACTCGGACTGCTCGCGGGCCTGAGCGTTCGCGTCCTGAAGCGAGTCGCGGGCCTCGTCGCGCTCGCTCTCGAGCTGACTGACCCGTGCCGCGGTTTCACGGACCCTGGCCGAAGCCTGAGAAAGCACGCCGGATCGTTGCTCGAGCTCTTCTCGCGCGGAGGCGAGCTGGCCGGTCAGAATGGCCGCGTGTCGCTCCGCACGTTCGAGTTCGGAGTCGGACTCGTCGAGCTCGGCTTCCAGCCGGCGCACCGCTTCCTCCGCCCCGGAACGGCCTGCGGCGGCGCTGCCGAGCTGCTCCACCAGCTCGCTCAGACGCTGGTCGAGTTCACCACGATCGGCCTGCATCTCCTCGAGACGGGCCATCGCCTCGCGGTGGGCCTCTTCTGCCGCTGCGGTCGCGGCCCGGGCCTGATCGCGTGCTAGCTCCAGCTGCTGGATCCGCTCGGTAAGGCCGGTGATCTCCGATTTCGAGCTCGTGGTCGAAGAACGCTCGTGTTCGAGTTCCTGCGCGACCTGCTCGTGCTTCGCGGTCTCGACCCTGACGACTTCCGCGAGCATGTCAGCGCGCGTCTGGGCCTCGGCGACCTCAGCCGCCAGCGATGACGCGGCCACTCGCGCCCGATCCAGCTCGTCCTGTAACTCCTGGCGGCCCTGGTCGTGCTCGCTGAGCGCACTCTCGGCCTCGGCCTGGATCGTCACGAGCTCGGCGGCGTGCTCGGTCTGGGCCTGTTCGAGCGCCTCGACGCGTTCACGGTGTTCCCTCGCCAGTTCCGTGGCCGCGTCCCGAGCCGCTGTCAGCTCGGCGATCTGTGCCGCCGTCTGCAACGCGCGCCGCTGGCTTTCGTGCTGCAGCTCGGCCAGAGGCTGCTCGCTCTCACGGCGAAGCGCTTCGAGTTCGCTGTGGTGGCGATCCAGTGCGGCCCGGCTCGCCTCCCCGGCTGCAGTGAGCTCGTTCTGCAGTTGTGTGGCGCGATCGCGGTGCTCTGTCGCTTCCGCGATTGCTGCGTCGACGGCCGCCTGCAGTTCGTTAGCGCGGGACTGCGCTTGCCCGACGGCTGCGGCCGACTGCTCCCGGACGGCCGCGAGCTCGGCTTCGACTTCCGTGGCGCGCGCACGCGTCGCTTGGGCGCTCCTGAGTTCCTGCTCGAGAGCGGCGACGCGCTCGAGATGTCCGGATGCGAGCTCCGTCGCCGCGTCGCGGGCCGCCAGCAGCTCAGCCATCTGTGCAGCCGTGTCGTGGAGCTGGTCTTGGAGCCGCTCCGCGCGACCGCGATTCTCTGTCGCCTCCGCGGTCGCGGCCTCCACGGCGGCTTCCAGCTCAGTCGTGCGGGTCTGCGCCTGCTGGGCAGCGGCGAGGGCATCTTCCCGGGCGCCCGCCAGTTCCTGCTCCAGCTCTCTGGCGTGTTCGCGCGCTTGGTCGCCCCCTTCCAGCTGCTGTTCCAGTGCGCTGACTCGTTCCCCGCGCTCGGCCGCGAGTGAAGCGGCCGCGTCTCGCGCCTCCTGCAGCTCGGCGAGCGCGGCCTCCATTGCCGCTGCCCGCTCGCCGCGTTGAGCTGCCTGGGCGGTGGCGGCCTCGACCGCGGATTGCAACTCGGCCGCTCTGGTCTGGGCCTGCAGTGCGGCAGCGGCCGACTCCTCACGAGCGCCCGCGAGTTCGGCTTGCAGTTGCGCTACGCGCTCGTGCGCGTCATCGCTTGCCGCGAGTTCCTGCTCCAGAGCTTCAACGCGCGCGAGATGGCCCGCGGCGAGCACCGTGGCGGCCTCGCGGGCCGCCGCTAGCTCGGCGATCCGCGCCGCGCTCTCGATCGCCCGCTGCTCGGCCGCCTGCTGGAGGTCAGCCAGACGGTCAGCGTGGTCGGACCGGAGGCTTTCGAGCTCATCATCGAGCGCTGCCCGGAGCTCCTGGGTTTTGGCTTGCGCATCTGTCTCGGCTTGGCTGACGGCGTCCCTGGCGGCCGCGAGCTCTTCCTCGAGTACGGCCGCCCGCTCGCGAACCCGATCTGCCGCGGTCAACTCCTGCTCGAGCTCGCTCACCCGCTCCAGATGCCCGGCAGCCAGCCCGGCCGCCGCCTCACGAGCCGCCTGCAACTCCGCCAGCCGCTGCGCCACCTGCATCGCCTGCTGCTGCGCCGCCCGCTCCAAATCGGAGATCCGCTGCTCAGACTCCGCGAGTTCCTGCTCCAAAACGCTGACGCGCTCGAGATGCTCGGCCGCGAGTCCCGTAGCGGCTTGACCTGCCGTTCGCAGCTCCGCAACGCGCTCCTCACTGCGAGCTCGCAGCGTGTTGATTTCGCTCTGAAGCTCCGCAACACGCCCCTGGTGCTCGGCCGCCTGCGCGCTGGCGGCCTCGGCCGCGGCTTCCAGCTCGGCGGTTCGCTGCTGAGCTTGTTGCACGGCAGCGTCTGACTGCTCGCGCACGGCCGCGAGCTCTTCCTCGACGGCTGAGGCGCGCTGGTCGTGCTGAGCCGCCTCGGCCGTGGCCGCCGCAACCGCCGCTTCGAGCTCCTGGACTCTGGCTTGCGCATCTGTCCCGGCGTGGCTGACGGCGTCCCTGGCGGCAGCAAGCTCAGCGTCGAGTTGGTCCGCGCGCGCCTGATGCCCCGTCGCTCGTGCGGTCGCCGCCTCGACCGCGGCTTCCAGCTCGGCGGTTCTCTGCTCGGCCTGCTGCGCGGCAGCACTTGACCGCTCCCTGGCGGCCGCGAGCTCTTCCTCGAGTACGGCCGCCCGCTCGCGAACCCGATCTGCCGCGGTCAACTCCTGCTCGAGCTCGCTCACCCGCTCCAGATGCCCGGCAGCCAGCCCGGCCGCCGCCTCACGAGCCGCCTGCAACTCCGCCAGCCGCTGCGCCACCTGCATCGCCTGCTGCTGCGCCGCCCGCTCCAAATCGGAGATCCGCTGCTCAGACTCCGCGAGTTCCTGCTCCAAAACGCTGACGCGCTCGAGATGCTCGGCCGCGAGTCCCGTAGCGGCTTGACCTGCCGTTCGCAGCTCCGCAACGCGCTCCTCACTGCGAGCTCGCAGCGTGTTGATTTCGCTCTGAAGCTCCGCAACACGCCCCTGGTGCTCGGCCGCCTGCGCGCTGGCGGCCTCGGCCGCGGCTTCCAGCTCGGCGGTTCGCTGCTGAGCTTGTTGCACGGCAGCGTCTGACTGCTCGCGCACGGCCGCGAGCTCTTCCTCGACGGCTGAGGCGCGCTGGTCGTGCTGAGCCGCCTCGGCCGTGGCCGCCGCAACCGCCGCTTCGAGCTCCTGGACTCTGGCTTGCGCATCTGTCCCGGCGTGGCTGACGGCGTCCCTGGCGGCAGCAAGCTCAGCGTCGAGTTGGTCCGCGCGCGCCTGATGCCCCGTCGCTCGTGCGGTCGCCGCCTCGACCGCGGCTTCCAGCTCGGCGGTTCTCTGCTCGGCCTGCTGCGCGGCAGCACTTGACCGCTCCCTGGCGGCCGCGAGCTCTTCCTCGAGTACGGCCGCCCGCTCGCGAACCCGATCTGCCGCGGTCAACTCCTGCTCGAGCTCGCTCACCCGCTCCAGATGCCCGGCAGCCAGCCCGGCCGCCGCCTCACGAGCCGCCTGCAACTCCGCCAGCCGCTGCGCCACCTGCATCGCCTGCTGCTGCGCCGCCCGCTCCAAATCGGAGATCCGCTGCTCGCTCTCGGCAACCGCGGACTGCAGCTCGGCAGCAGTTGCCTCGAGCTGCCGCTCGGCTTCTGACGAGGTCGCCGCGGCGCGCTCGCGCGCCTCTTCGGTGGCCGCGGCCGACAGCGCGGCCGCCTCCTTGGCCGCTTGGAGTTGGCGCTCGAGCTCGGCGCCGCGCGCGCTGTCCTGCTCCGCCCGAGTCCGCAGCTCCGACAGCGTCGCCTGGGCCTCCGCGACCTCCGCGGTTGCGGCCTCGAGTGCACGCTCTGACTGCTCCGCCCGCACGCGGTGACCGGCCGCCTCCTCGCGGGCTGAGTGAACCGCCTTCTCCAGTTCGGTGGCGGTGGCCGCGGCTGCCTGCAACCTCTGGGCGAACTCCTCGGAGCGGGTCTGCGCTTGGTCCGCGCGCTCTGTCGTTTGTGCCAGGTCAACCTGGAGACCCTGCACGCGGGCTGTGCTCTGGTTGCGTAGCTCCTCAACCTGCGCCGTCAGATCCGCGGCATATCGGTCGGCCTCACGCTGGGCGGTCTCCAGTGCGGCCTCCGCTGCATCGGTGGCTTCGACGGCCGCCGCCAGCTCCCGCTCCAGCTCCTGCGTCCGTGCCGTCTGGCGACCCTCGCTTTCCGACAACTGGCCGCTGAGCTGATCAGCCTGTGCGCGCTGGCTCGCTGCTTCGTCGTGAGCCCGGTCGACCTCGGCTTGTAACTCCGCGGCCGTGGCGAACGAAGCCTCGAGGCGCGCTTCCAGTTCGGCGGCCTTGGTCTCGGCGTCGCTCGCGCGCGCAGACTGCTCCTGGGTTGCCTGCTGCGCTTGGGCGGCCGCGGCCTCGAGTTGCTGGGCGCGCTCGACGACGGCGTCGGTGCGTTGCTTTGCTGCTGTCAGCTCCGTCTCGAGCTCCTCGCGTCTCCGCTCCGTCTCGGTGCGCACCCGCTCGAGGTCAACTTCCGCGGCCTCCCTGGTCGAGGCCAGCTCGTGGTCCAGCTCTGCCGCTCGCTCCCGAGCCTGCTCGCCTGCGTTCGTGCGCCGCTCGAGCTCCGCTCGCAGGCCCTCCGTCTCAGCCACGCGCTCATCCAGCCGCGCCGTCAGCGCTTGCCTCGCCTGCTCGACCTCCTCGATCCTGGCTCGCAGCTCCGTCTGCTGACGCTCCAGGGCAGTGGTTCGGGCCTCAGCGGCGCTGGCTCGCTCCAGCTCGGCCTCAGTGTCCGCCCGAGCTTGTGCGAGCTCATCTTCTCTGGCTCGCAGCTGTGCCAGCGCGGTCTCCTGCGTCTGCTGACTTTCGGCCAGGCCAGCTCGGAGTGCGTTGACCTCGCCGGCCAGCAGCTCCGCGTTGGCCCGCGTGTCCGCGAGCGCGCGTGAGTTCTCCGCGTCTGTCTGGTCTAGCGCCTGCACCCGCCGCTCCAGCTCTGCCTGGGCCTGCTGGAGCGCTTGGACCCGTGCCTCCGCAGCCTCACGTTTTTCTTCTGCGTCGGCCAGACGGCCCTCGGTCAGGCGCTGGGCCGTTTCGCGTTCAGTCGCCTCATCAAGGCTGACTCTGAGCTGGTCCTCGGCCTGGACCCGCGCATCCTCCTCGGCCATCGCCTGCTGTTCGGCTTGGGTGGCCGCGGCCCGCGCCTGCTCCAGTTCTGCGGCCGCACGAGCGCGCTCCTCGGCCAGCTCGCGGTTAGCCTCGACCAGCCGTTGCTGCGCCTGCTCCAGCGCCATGTCGCGCTGCACCAGCGCGCCCTCCCTACCCGCCAACGCACGATCTAGGTGAGCCAGCGCTTCGGACTCTCGCTCGAGCTGAGTCCGTAGCTGAGCTTGTAGTTCCCGCGCCGCGCGTTGTTCGGATTCCAGCTCGGCCACTCGTGCGAGCGCGTCCGAGCGCGCTGCCGCGGCGAGCTTTACCTCAGCTTCGACTCTCGCGCGCCGTTGCTGCTCCGCTTCCAGACGCCGTTCGAGTTCGCTGATCGCCACGCGTCGGGCCTCGGCCCTGCGCTCGGCCTCGTCGCGTAGGCCCCGCTCCTTCAGCAACTCAGCTTGGTTTGCTGGTTGCTGCGGCGCTCGCGGCTCCGCCGGTGGCGTGGATTCGCGTCGGGCGTCACGACGGCGCGGGGTCGGTGAGGGCAGCTCGATCGACGATCCGTCCGGAAGCTCGAGCGCGAATCTAGGTCCGTCTTGCAGCAGCTCCACGGCCACCGGATAGGCCGCTCGCAAGACGCCCGAGGGATCCGGTGGGGCGGGCAACGGTGACACGCGATGAAGCCGCCGGCCGTCGTCGACAACGAGCGTGGAGGGCGCGCCGGAGACGGCGGCTGCCGAGGCGCGCGCGGAGATGCGCAGCAGAGCCGTACCTGGTGTGGCGTCGATCTGCTCGAACCCCTCGAGCTCAACGGAGGATGAGGAGTCGATCACGGCGCGCGCGATTCTAGGTCTGTTATATCTGTCCTGCTCATGATCCCGCTCATGTCACCCCAGCGCAGACAACGCTGATGAAGCTGCTCGTTACTGGCGGCGCAGGCTACATCGGCTCCATCGTCGCATGTCTGCTTGCGCTGGAAGCGCACGAGATCGTCGTGCTGGATAACCTTGAACGCGGTCACCGAGAGGCAGTTCACCCGGAGGCCCGCCTCGTCGTCGGCGACCTGACCGACGCGGACGCGGTAAACAGCCTGCTGGCCGAGGGATTTGACGGTGTGCTGCATTTCGCGGCGCTCGCGTTGGTGGGCGAGTCGGTCGACCATCCCGAGCGCTATTACCGGACGAACGTCGGCGGAACGCTGAACCTGCTCGAGGCCATGACCGCGGCCGGAGTGGATCGCTTGGTCTTTTCCTCCACCTGCGCGGTGTACGGCGAGCCCGATGAGGTGCCGATCAAGGAAACCGCCACGCCCCGGCCCGTCAACGCCTACGGCGCGTCGAAGCTGGCCGTGGACTACATGATCGGTGACTTCTGCACCGCCCATGGACTTGGCGCGGTGAGCCTTCGCTACTTCAACGTCGCTGGTGCCAGCGGTGGGTACGGGGAGGACCACGAGCCCGAGACTCACCTGATTCCGAACATCCTCCGCGCCGCGCTCGGTATCAACCCGGCGGTGCAGATCTTCGGCACCGACTACCCGACTCGGGACGGAACCGCGGTGCGCGACTACATCCACATCGAAGATCTCGCGGCTGCTCACCTGCTTGCGCTCGAGCATGCCGAGCCCAACCGCCACCAGATTTTCAACCTCGGCAACGGAAACGGCTTCTCCGTACGCGAGGTGATCGACGCGGCGCGCCAGGTGACCGGCGCAGAGATCGAGACCGTCGAGTCAGGCCGTCGGCCCGGGGATCCGCCCGAGCTCGTGGCGGCGGCCGAAAAGATCCGCTCGGAGCTCGGCTGGGCGCCACGGAAGCCCGAGATCGCCACGATGGTCGCCGACGCGTGGGATTTCGCGAAGTCCCACCCCAACGGCTACTCAGCCTAGGTCAGACAGCGCCGCTAGGGCATCGGCGAGGACCTTCGAGGGTTCCTGCGTCGCGTCAATCGTCCGGATCCGAGTCGGCTCGGCAGCCGCCAGCTCCTCGTAGGCCGACTGAATCCGGGCATAGAAGCTGGGGGCCTCCCGCTCCAGACGGTCCACGGGCTCACCGCGATCCTGCGAGCGCGCTCTCCCCGTCGCGGGGTCGATCGCCAGCAGCAGGGTTCGGTCGGGCGTCAGGCCTCGCGTGGCAAACCGGTTGATCTCGGCGACCGCCGCCATTCCCAACCCGCGCCCGGCTCCTTGATAGGCCAGCGAGGAGTCGACGAAGCGATCGAGCAGAACCCAGTTTCCCGCGTCAAGCAGCGGTGTCAGCGCCTCGTCGACCAGCTGCGCCCGCGCGGCCGCATAGAGCAGCGCCTCCGCGCGCGGTCCGACCGTGAGCTCGGGATCCTTCACAACCTCACGGATACGCTCCGAAGCCGCCACGCCCCCCGGCTCACGCAGCAGAACGACCCGCCTCCCAGGCGCGCTTAGCGCATCCTCCAGCGCAAGGCCGAGCGTCGTCTTGCCCGCACCGTCAATCCCCTCGATCGTGATCAGTCGTCCGCGCTGCATGGTGGGTGAACCTGACCCTACAGCGGGCTAGCATCGGACCAGTGATCAAGGATCTTGATCGGCATCCCCATGCCCGCGCGGTGCTGACCCCGGCCCTGAAGGCCCAGGGGAGACCCTCACACGCCTATCTGTTCCACGGCCCGGGCGGGTCCGGGAAGCGATCGGTCGCCCGGGCGGTGGCTGCGGAGCTCCTCGCTGAGGGTGCGCCTGATCCAGATAACGCCCGCTCGCGCGCGACCTCCGGGGCGCATCCGGACCTCACATGGGTGGCCCCCAGCGGAGCCCACGAGATCCTGGTCAGCGACATCGACGGACCCGTCATCGCGGCGGCCAGCAAGACCCCATTTGAGGCTTCCCGCCGTGTCTTCGTGATCGAGCGTGTCGATGAGCTCGGGGATGAGGCGGCCAACCGAATGTTGAAGACGCTCGAGGAGCCGGCTTCGTTCGTCCATCTGATCCTCCTCACTGACCGGTTGGTCGATGTCCTGCCGACCATTCGCTCCCGCTGCCAGCTCGTGCGCTTCGATGCCGCGCCGGTCGCCGAGGTCGCCGACGAGCTGTCGAACCTCGGTGTGTCGCACGAGTCCGCGATCGCCTGCGCGAGGCTGGCGCTGGGGGATGCTGAGCGCGCTCGCGAGCTGGCCAGTCCCGAGGGATTGCTACTACGCGCCGCCGCCGAAGGGTTCGCACGGGCTACCCTGGCCGGGCAGGCGGCGGCACAGCGGCCGTGGGCGGAGTTGCTCACCGCGGTCAAGTCACGCGGGGAAGGGGTCCGGGCGGAGCTCGAGGGTCGCCAGGCGGCCGAGGTCGAGATGTCCCCCCGCAAGGAGCGCAAGCGGGTGGAGAACGAATGGGGCGACCGGATCAAGCGGGCTCGCCGCCGGGTGGAGACCTCGGCGCTTGACCTCGCGCTGCAGCTCGTGGCGCTCTGGTTCGCGGATGTCGCGTACCTGGCCTGGGGGGCGAAGGACCTAGTCCGCAACGTCGACCGCGCCGCCGCGCTGGGCGAGGACGCCGGCGTAGCGTCGGACCCCCAGCGGCTGCGCACGGCGATCGAGCTAGTTGAGGAGACTCGCCAGCGCTTCCAGCTCAACGTCAGCGAGGACTTGGCCTGCGAAGCCCTCGCCTACCGGCTGGAGCAGGCACTCGTCCCGTGAGCGGCGATGCACGCGTCTACCTGCGGGGGCCCCTGGGCTCAGATCAAGCCGAGTTCCTCGAGCTGATGCAGACCAGCCGGTCGTTTCACCGGCCGTGGGCCAGTGCTCCCACCGACCCTGAGCGATTCGCCGCCTATCTTGCTGACGCAGGCCGTGCGGACTTCGAGGCGATGCTGCTCTGCCGCCGCGAGGACGACGCGATCCTGGGCTTCTTCAACCTCTCGCAGATCGTCAGACGAACGCTGCAGAGCGCCTATCTCGGCTACGCGATCGGACAGCCGTTCGCCGGTCAGGGCTACATGCGTGAGGGAATCGAGCTCGCGTTGCGACGCGCCTTCCTGACCCTCCGCCTGCATCGCGTCGAGGCCAACATCCAGCCGGGAAACCGTGCCTCGATCGCCCTCGCCCAGGGCGCCGGCTTCAGCCGCGAGGGATTCTCGCCGCGGTACCTGAAGATCGGCGGCCGCTGGCGTGATCACGAACGCTGGGCCATCCTCGCGGAGGACTGGCTCACCCGGGGCCGAGAGCCTCAGCGTGGAGAGGCGCAAGGCGTTTAGTCGCCCTAGAATCGCCTATTCGCCGACGTAGCTCAGCTGGTAGAGCACTTCACTCGTAATGAAGGGGTCCCCGGTTCGATTCCGGGCGTCGGCTCTGAATCCGACCGAGGTGCCAGTGGCAACGGCGCGACGCGACCTGCTTGTGGGCGACGAGCGCGTTATTTGCGATTCGGTAAGGCGGCACCGTTGAGCGGGACTCCCCGGGCGCGTGGAGGCGCTAGCTGCTGGTGAACTGTCGACGCCATTGGGTGCTTAGCCATTGTGCGTAGCGTTCTTCGGTCCAGCCGCGCTCGAGCACGAGTCGGTGCCAAAGGGCTCCGTCGAGCATCGCGTAAGTGATGTCGCGACACTCGTCCTCCGGGATCGCGAGCTGCTGCGTTTCGGCGGCCGCACGGGCGAACTTGGCGGCGACGTCAATCAGCCTGGCCTTCCAGGTATCCAGCATCTCACGTGCACCGGCGTCTGCCGCGGCGGCACCCTCGACCGCGCGGAGCAACGGAGCGCTGCGGCGATTGCGTTCGGTGGTCAGTCGGGCGAACCCGTCGATGCGGTCGACGAGGTCGGGAAGCTGTAGGACTTCCTGCGTCGCGGGCCGGTCGTAGAGGGTCTTGTCCTCTCCGTCGCCGCGCATCATCACGAACCACGCGCTTCGCAGCAGGGTCGCCTTGTTGCCGAACGCCTTGTAAACCGTCTCCGGCGAAACGCCGGCAGCTTTCGCAACGCCGGCGATAGTCGTGTTTCCGTAGCCGTGCTCGACGAAGAGATCGTGCGCGACACGACTGATCCGGTCGTGGTTCTCCTGAGCCTGCCTGCTTCGGCTGCTGGAGTCGTAGGACCGCTTGACATCGTTCGCCATCTTGGTGCAGTATACCTGTAATAGATACAGTCTAACTGTAAGACGTCGCGGAACCGCGCGCCGATCGAGAGGAGTGAGCAATGAGCAGTGAAACCGAGGCCTTTCTAGCTGAGATGCTGCCGAAGCAGCGCGCGGCCGAGAAGGCGCTGCATGACGGCGACGTCGAACCTCGTTTGGCTCTGTGGACGCGCGAGACCCCGGTCACGCTGCTCGGGGCAAAGCTGACCGCCACAGGATGGGACGAGATCGAGCCAAGCTTCCGTGAAGTGGCCTCATGGTTCGGCGGATCCGAGTCATACGAATTCGACGTCGTTGCGGCCGGCGCGAGCGCAGACCTTGCCTTCACCGTCGGGTACGAGCGAAACGTAGCCATCGTCAGCGGCGAACGGCGTGAGTACGTGCTTCGCGCAACTCACGTCTACCGGCGCGAGGACGGGCAGTGGCGGATCGTGCACCGTCATGCGGACCCAGTGCCCGATGCCAACTACGAAGGGGCGATGCGTTAGGTGTCGCAGTTCCAGATGACGCCTGAGCGGTCCGGGTGGAGATCACGCCTGCTCGGTGAGGCCGTGTCCCGGGTCGTGTCCCGAACTTGGCGATTCTTACACCTCCGCTAACTGGAATCAGACGCCCTGACTGCCCGTACTTACTGCAATTGTCCTGCAAATGAGCCACTCGTAATGAAGGGGTCCCCGGTTCGATTCCGGGCGTCGGCTCTGGAAAGGGCCAGCACACACCGGTTTTTGGGACTCACGGGAAAGCCGCGCTCCGCTGTTCAGTGCTTGCGCTCCGGCGGCTTGCGCAGCGTGTAGTCAAGGAAGAACGGAGTCGAGACCCACTGATATTTCTCATGCTTGGCGGCGCGGAGCACGGTCAGCAGCTCGTCGATCCGTTGCTGCGGTGGCTATTCCAGATTGCGTCGCTCCCTCCCGAATGGCGGTGAGTGTTCCGGCGTGAAGCTCGAATCCTTCCTCGGGCGCCATGAGGTTGAAGAACCCGTCGGCGTGGTGTACCTCGAGTGTGTTGTCGGCGGCGACGGGTGCGAGCTCCTCGACCGAGGGTTGCGGTACTACCGGCTCGCAGCAGCAGCCTATGCAGCAGATCCCAGTAGGTCGCTGAGTCCGGCGAGATGGGGATGCGAGCGCGGTGCGGGTGTGCGCAGCGGTTCTTGGCAGACGATCCAGCCACCCGGACGGACAATGTCGGCCATCCGGGCGAGCGTCTTCGCCATGTCGCTCTGGTGCATGAGGAAGCAGCGCGTGTAGGCGAGGTCGAAGGGGCCGCCGAGGGCGGCGAGGTCTAGGTCGTTGACGTCACCCGCTACGACTTCGACGTTGTCGAGCCCCAGCGTCGCGATGACCGCGCGTGCCCGCCGGACGGCTGACTCGTTGAAGTCGATGCCCACGACGCGCCCGCTTGCACCTACCGTCGCGGAAAGCACCGACAGCCCACCCATCGGACCGCACCCGCACTCGATTGCCGTCGATCCCTCGCGGACCTGGACAGGATGCAGCGCTGCGCGCCCGGCGTTAGCGGAGATTTCGGAGATGCGCACGAGGCGCTGGAGGTCTTCGTCACCGCCGTCTAGCGCGTAGCGGCTGAGTCGTTCGGCTATCGCCTTGGGCATAGCTCTCTCCTGATGTTGTTGGACCGTCTTGTTAAGGAGTCACCAGGGCACGCTGCTTCTCGTTCCGTCCTCCTCGCGGGTGAAGAATCCTCCCGTCGGTCCGTCGGCTCTGAGCAACGCCAACTCGACTGGAAGCTCCGCCCCTTGTTCGGCCGTCAGCGCGCCGCGACGCTGGTTGAGGTCGGTGGCAACGTAGCCCGGCCATGCCGCGTTGACCAGCACGCCGTCGCTACGCAGCGCGTTCGCGTACAGAACAGTGGCGGCGTTGAGCGCGCTCTTGGACGAGCTGTAGCAGAGCAGACCCATCTTTGCGACATGCGTTTCAGGATCGGAGATCAACGACAGGGACCCAAGCGGCGTGCTCATGTTTACGATCCGCGACGGCGCTGAGCGTCGCAGCAGCGGTATTGACGCGTGCGTGACAGCGACCGCACCGATCAGGTTGACCGCCAACGTCTCGCGGAGCTGGTCGGCGCTGGCCTCAGTTACCGGGGTCTCTAGCTCGAGCAGGATCCCTGCGTTGTTGACCAGTACATCGAGTCGGGCGGTTTCCGTCTGGACTCGGGCTACAGCGGCGTCGATCTGGGCTTGGTCCGTGACGTCGAGCTGCAAAAAACGGACGTCCCCTCCCTCTCCGCTGAGCTCCTCGGCTGCGGCCCGGCCACGCTTCTCGTCCCGGGCGCCGAGGTAGACGATCATCCCCTCGGCCGCTAGGCGTCGGGCGATCGCGCGTCCGAGGCCCTTGTTGGCCCCTGTGACCAGCGCGACCTCTCCTCCGTGTGCTCGTGCGTGCCTCTCGCGTGCTCCTCGCTCGCGACCGGTAGCGCTCATGCCTTCACCGCTACAACCTCGAGGTATTCCGCCTCGGCCACGAGCGTGCCGTCGCTAGCTCGGTTGAACCGCTCAAGGGCAGCCGCGAGATCGGCGGCCAGGGCCGCCTGGCCTGGCTCATCCAGTCGTGCGAATGCCGTCCGTGCCGGGCCAAACCACGTGCGGTTGAAGTCAACCAGCTCTGCGGCTGAGCAGGCGCACAGATCGACCGTCCGATGCGCGAGCCGCACCTCGCTGACGTGGCCATCGAACAGCTCGCGCACGCGCGCCTCGTTTCCCCATTCGACCGGCCGGTGCATCCCGGCAGCCCCTGGCGGCGGCGGCGCGTGCTTCTGGATGATCGCCTGGTTGGCGGCCATCAGCCCGTCGGGAACCCAGTTCGCCAGCCCGATCCGGCCGCCCGGCCGGCACACCCGCAGGAGCTCTTCAGCCGCGCGCTGCTGATCGGGGGCGAACATCACTCCGAAGGTGGAGAGCACGACATCGAACGATTCGTCCTCGAACGGGAGCTCCTGCGCGTCGGCAACGGCAGTGGCCAGGCTGAGCCCTTCGAGCTGTGCCCGCGTTTGCGCGGCCCCCAACAGCGATTCGACAAAGTCGCTTGCCGTCACCCGTGCACCGCGGCGAGCCGCCGAGATCGCGGCATTCCCGCTTCCGGCGGCGACGTCCAGGACGCGCTCGCCGGCATGCACGTCCACCGATCGGCAGAGTACCTCGCCGACCAGTACCAGCCGGGCGGCCACCCGCGCGAAGTCGCCGGTGGACCAAATCGTCCGAGCCATGTTCGCAAACTGCCCCTCCCCTGATTGACCCGCCGTCGCGGTGGTGCTCTGTGTCTCCATCTGACAAGCCTCCGAAGTTGTGTTTCGTCTATCGGCGGCAACCCTAGGATTCGACTCACGGGCCCGCAACGGGGGAAGTACTCAACCGCTACTCACGAGGCGTCTCGTTTGTGAGGCAGCCTCGTCAGAGTCTCTCCGCTACGTTCTCGGGGTGGCCGGGATGGGCGGGAGTCTTCCTGCGACGGTGAATCGCCTCGTGGGTCGCAGCGCGGACATCGCGGGGGTCGAGGACGCGTTGAGGGCCGGGAGACTGGTGACGGTCACCGGCCCTGGAGGGGTGGGAAAGACTCGGCTGGCGGTAGAAGTCGCAGGCAGGCGGGCGCGAAGATCGGTGGCCGTCGTGATGATCGACCTCTCGGTGCTCGACGACGACGAGCAGGTACCGCGCGCGTTCGCCGAAGCCGTGGGAGTGAGCGGCGCCGGCGAAGACGTGGTTAGCGACGTTGTTCGGTTCATGTCCGGCCACGCCGTACTGCTGATCGTTGATAACTGCGAGCACGTACAGGACGCGGCTGCAACCGCCGTGATCTCGCTGTTGGAGGGATGCCCGCGGCTACGTGTGCTCGCCACCGGCCGCGAGGCACTGCACGTCCCCGGTGAGATTGTGTGGTCGCTCGGCCCGCTTGCGCCGGACGACGCGGTGCGGCTGTTCGTAGACCGGGCCGAAGCGCTGCGGCCGAGCGCGTCCGACGGAGCCCGGGAAGCGATCGTAAGGATCTGCGCTCGCCTGGAGTGGCTCCCGCTTGCCGTTGAGCTTGCGGCCGGGCGAGCCACCAGCCTCTCGCCCGAGACGATCCTGGCTCGCTTGAATGATCGCCACGACCTGCTGACCGCTCGCACTCGTGCGACGCCGGCGCGCCACCGCAGCCTCCGCGCGACAATCGAGTGGAGCGTTGAGCTGCTGAGCGAGTCCGAGCGCGCCGGCTTCGCGCGCCTCTCGCTGTTCCCAGGGACCTTTTCGCTCGGCGCAGCGGAGGCGGTCGCCGAAATGACGCTCGACGAACTCGACGGTCTCGTGGCGAAATCGCTTGTCTCGATCGCTCGCAGTTCAGGCGCCGACATCCGTTACCGCCTGCTCGACGCCGTGCGAGCGTTTGCGCGCGAGCGACTCCACGTATTTGGCGAGGAGGATCGGTTGCGAGCGCGGCATCTCAACTTCTATCTCCGCCGGGCCGAGGAGATCCAGAGCGCCAACGCGCTCGGAGGATCAGACGCAGAGGTGGGTGAGCTCTCCGACGAGCTTGACAACCTCCGCGCCGCGGTCGCCTGGGCCTACGAGCACGATACTCAAGCCGGCCTGCGCCTGATCGGTGCGGCTCGCGAGGCGTGGTTCTCGCGCAGCCAGACCGACGGCAGGCATTGGGTTGGGCGCCTGCTGGAGCGCCACTGGGAGCCCGACCGGGCGCGCGCTCTCGGGCTGCTGTGCGCCGGGCGGCTCGCGGTGGCCCATCAGGATCACGACGCCGCTCGGTCGCTGCTCACCGCCGCCGCCGAGCTTGCCCAACAACTCGGGCAGCCCGGAATCCTTGCCGCGGCGCTCCAGTATCGGGGGATCAGCGGCATGCTCTCCAGAGACCTCGGCGCTGCCGCACAGGACCTCGACCACAGCATCGAGCTTTTCCACGAGCTCAAGCAGGCACAAGGTGTGGGCAGGGGACTCGGCATTCTCGGCTTCGTCCACCTCTATCGAGGTGACCCCGGCGCCGCGACTCGGATCTTCGAAGATGCGCTGGCCCAGGTGCAGGAGGGCAATGACTCTTGGGGCGTGGGACAGGTCTCGCTCGGTCTCGGCCTGACCGCCAAGGCAAACGGCAACAACGGCACAGCGATCGAACATCTGCACCGCGCGGCCGTGTCACTCGTCGCCGCGAAAGACCACACGATCCTCGGAGTAGCACTGAGCACGCTCGCCGGGCTCACGTTCGACCAGAGCCCCCGTCGGGCGCTGCGTCTCGCGGGGGCCGCAACCGCGTTCCGCGCGCGAATCGGGGGCGCCTATCCGCCGGCGACGGTCACCGAGCTGGACTCTTTGCGAGACCGAGGAAGCAAACTACTGGGGCAAGCATCGGCCGAGGTCGAGTGGGAAGCCGGGTCCGAGCTGAGTCCGAGCGCCATCGTCGAACTCGTCGAAGGACGGCGCCCACTCCGCGGCCCCGGAAGGCTGACACCCCGTCAGCGCGAGGTCGCCGACCTCGTGGCCACGGGCCTGACCAACGCCCAAATCGCCGTCAAGCTGCACCTCTCCGAACGGACGGTCGAGAATCACGTATTCAACGTCCTGAGCGCCCTGGAGCTGCACAACCGCGTCCAGCTCGCGACCTGGATAACCGAGAATCCCGAGCCAGCATAAGTACGACCCGCCCCTCGTCCGGACGGACCAGGAGCCGCGACTGCGCCGGTCATGGGGTCCGCTCGGAAACAGAGCCGACCGCACAGGGCCCCGTAGGCTGTTCTTGGCACCTCGTTGCTGGGACGTTCTTGGCCGGGGATGGGAGAATGTGCACATGGAAGCCGTCGTGCATCTGCCCGGGGAGGGAGAGCGTCACACCGCGGGTAGCTCGGAGATCCTGATCAAGGCGACAGGCGACGAGACCGCGGGCTCATTCTTCCTGTCGGAATCGACGATCGCTCCAGGATTCCCTGGACCACCTCCACACCGTCACGAGCGACTCGTCGACATGTTCTACGTGCTCGAAGGAGTGCTGACGGTGCGGCTCGGCGAGGAGACGCACCAGCTCGAGCCGGGATCATTCGCGTGCGTGCCTGCCGGCGTGGTGCACACGTTCCGCAACGCAACCGAGAGCCCGGTCCGGTTTCTGAACTTCAACACGCCGGCAGGCTGGGAAAACTACATGCGCGACCTCGCGGCGGCCGCCAAGGCCGGCCCGCTGACATCCGAGGTGATCGGCCGGGTGGCCTCGAACTACGACTTTCACCGGGCGTAGCCGACCGTCGACGCGCTCAGACCTGCTTCGCTTGCGCGGCGCAACTTCTCGTCGGTCCGGCAAGGGTCCCGCAAAGCGCGGAGATTAGAACGCTGGCGACTTGACCCGCGCTCGGCTACGTCCGTGTCCCGGGACGGTGTCCCGAACTCGGCAATTCTTACCTGCGCTAACTGGAATCAGACGCGCTGAACTGCCCGTAGTTACTGCAATTGCCCTGCAAATGAGCCACTCGTAATGAAGGGGTCCCCGGTTCGATTCCGGGCGTCGGCTCTGGAAAGGGCCAGCACAACAAGGTTTTGGCGCCTCCTGACCTCGGGACTCGCCGCGCCGGAATCTGGCGCCTCCTCGCGCGACGTCACCTGCGTGCTTGATCGCTTCGCCACAGTGGGGGGTCGCGAGGTTTCAGCGGGCGAGCTCCACGACGCTCAAAGCAAAATCGTTGGCGATGTTCCGTTGTCGTGGTGCAAGCTCTCGGCGCTGCTGTCGGTCCGTTCCGACAACGTTTCGCGATCAGGAGCGCCCGAACCAGCGCGCCCGGCGGACCGCGCCGAAGTCCTCCTTCTCGGCGGCGTATTCGAGCGAGGGCTCGTACCGCTGCGCCGCCGGCGCATCGCCGCGCAGGAAGTTGACCTCGACCTTGCTGACGAGCCCGCCGCCGAACTCGGCGTAGCAGACACCCGAGCCCTGGTAGGGCACCGGTGGCTCGTCGCCCTCGATCGCGGCCGCGATGTCGTCGGCAACGACCCGCGCGGCAGCCTCGGCGAAGATCCCGGCCTTGGGAACCGTCCTCGGGCCGCTACAGACATCGCCGAGCGCATATACGCGCGCGAACCGGGTCCTGAGATTGGACTGGTCGACGGGTACCCAGTTGTTGACCACAAGGCCCGAGTCAGCGAGCACTGCGGGCGCTCGGTGGATCGGAATACCGACGAACAAGTCGTAGGGCAGAGTCTCGCCGCTCGCGAGTTGCGCTGTGCGACTCGCCGGGTCGATCCCGGTGACGAGATGCCCGGACAGTTCCTTGACGTCGCGCGCGGCAAGAGCGTCGCGGAACATCTGCGCGACCTCAGCAGTAACCGGAACGGGGCGCGCCATCGGGAACGTCGTCGCCATCTCCACCGAGTCCCGGACGCCCTGCTGTTTGAAGTGCTCGTCCAGCAGGAAGGAACCCTCGAACGGGGCCGGCGGGCACTTGAACGGCTGCCCGAGGACCGAGACGAGCACCTTGCCGCCCTTGAAATCGGCAAGCGCGTCGCGCAACCGCTCCGCGCCAGCGAGCGAGTAGTACTCGTGGCCGCCCTGCTCGAAGCCCGGCGTCGCGGCGAAATCGTAGTCGGCGCCGAGAGCCACAACGATGAAGTCGGCATCGTAGGAGCGCGCGTCAGTGCTGACGCGGCGCGCGGCCGGGTCGACGCGTGTCACCACCTCCTGGCGAAACTCGACGCCATCCTTCTCGAAGTCGCGGTAGTGCAGCCGAATGTCATCGACCGACTGACGGCCCAGCATCACCTCAAGCTTGGAGAAGCCGAAGAAGAAGGAGTCGTTGCGATCGATCAGCGTTACGCGAACCGCGTCGCCGATCCGCTCAGAGAGCCGCGTCGCGAGCTCCAATCCGCCGAACCCGGCCCCGAGGATCACGACGTGCTCGCCCACCGGCAGCACACTACTCCCGCTCCCGGTTGGCCACCCGTACATGCCCGACAACATCCGGTTCCCGAGGACACGCGGCGCCCCTAACCCGCACCACCGCCATTCTGCGGAGACCGCAATGCCACCGACGATAATTCAGATTGGATGGGAGAAATGAACTTCAGAGCAAGGAGAGGAAGATGAGCGACAACGCCGAGACCGCCGTTCTTGCGGGAGGCTGCTTTTGGGGCGTTCAAGAGCTGCTGCGCCGCCGCGATGGGGTCATTTCCACCAGGGTCGGATACACCGGCGGCGACAATGAGAACCCGACTTACAGAAACCATCCCGGTCACGCCGAGGCCGTCGAGATTGTGTTCGATCCCGAGCACATCTCCTACCGAGACATCCTTGAGTTCTTTTTCCAGATTCACGATCCGACGACGAAAGACCGCCAGGGCAACGACATTGGCTCTAGCTACCGCTCCGAGATCTTCTATACGAGCGACGAGCAGCGCCAGGTCGCCGAGGACACGATCGCCGACGTCGATGCCTCAGGCCTCTGGCCCGGCAAAGTGGTGACCGAAGTCAGCGAGGCCGTCCCCTTCTACGAGGCCGAGCCCGAGCACCAGGACTACCTCCAGCGCTACCCGCGCGGCTACACCTGCCACTTTCCGCGGCCGGGCTGGACGCTTCCACACCGCGAGACCGCCGCGTAGCGCGGCGCTTTTGGACGACAGTGGGCCCGTGGGCAGGTACAGCGAGCGGCACGCGCCCGTCCGCCCGTGATCGGCTGTTTCGCCTATTGAAGTTTGGGGTTTGGCTTCGTCGGGTGGGTGAGGTCCCAGTCGTGGGTTGAGTTGCCGTAGGCGGGAATGCCGCCAGCGTCCTTGAGCATGCGAGCGAGGTGGAGCACGTTCCAGGTCATGAACACCGTGTTGCGTGTCGCCCATGCGTTGCGCTCCCCGCCGGCGGCGGGGTCTAGGTAGGAGGGGCCCGGACCAGCTTCCCCGGTCCAATACGTGTCTGATTGGGGAGGGATCGCGAGGCCGATGTGCTGCAGCGCATAGAGAACCTGGGCGCTGACGTGCTTGCCGCCGTCGTCATTGCCGGTAGTAAGCGCACAGCCCACCTTGCCGTAGTAGGCCCACTGGCCAGCCTGGTTGACCTCGCTGGAATAGGCATACAGGCGCTCGATGATCTTCCTGGTTTGCGAGCTCTGATCTCCGAGCCAGATCGGGCCGCACATCAGGATGATGTCGGCGGGCCTCACCAACTCCCGGTAGATGGCCGGAAACTCGTCGCGGGCGCAGCCATGCTCGCGCAGATCGGTCTCCATGCCGGCCGGGATATCGTGGTCGATGGTACGAATCTCGTCCACGGTTACCTCCACACGTCGCAGAATGCCGCGCACGATCGCGAGCATCCCGTCGGTGTTGCTCGGCTCCGGCGATCGCTTGAGGGTCCCGTTGAAGATCACGACGCGTAGGTCGTCGTAACGTTCCGGCGCTCCGTCCGCCTGTTGGTCAATGAACGTCTGGATTGACTGGGGGAGCGGCATCAGATCGACATCCTTTCGGGGCTAGGTGTCAAGACCGGGTCGTAACCAGCGCCATAGCATCTCGCAACTCCACCGACCCGAGCCAGATGCGCCGCCTGCTCGTGCAGACCGCCGCTCCTTGGGCGAGGGATCCCCCGGGTGACGCTCGATGTCACAGATCGATGGGCTGCCCCGTCTTCTTGCCATGAGCGATTACGCAGTCGTTGGCGGGACCGGGACCGTTGGCAGGTTGATCGTCGGTGAGCTGCGAGCGGCTGGCGGTGCGGTGCGAGTGCTGAGTCGCCACTCGCGCAATCACCCGGTGGACCTCACGACGGGCGCGGGCCTATCGGAAGCGTTGCGCGGTTGTAGGATCGTGGTCGATGCGAGCAACGGTTCGCTGCGGCGCCCGGAGCCGGTGATGGTCGAAGGGACTCGCCGGTTGATCGAGGCGGCCGCGGAAGTAGGCGTGAGTCGGGTCGTGTGCGTCTCTATTGTGGGAATCGAAAGAGTGCCGACGCGGTATTACACGGCGAAGCTTGCTCAGGAGCGGATCGTTCAGAACAGCGACCTCCCGTCGACGATCGTGCGCAGCACCCAGTTTCACGAACTGCTCGCGGCCGTCTTCGCCGGTTTCGCGCGGTTTCGAGTGAGCCCCCGGTCCGGCGCGCTCCTGCAGCCGGTGGCCGCGGCGGAGGCTGCGCGCGCGATCGCCGACGTCGCTGGTCTCCCCGAACCGCCCGAACGCATCGACGTCACGGGTCCCGAGGTGGCCGACGCGACGCGGCTGGCGGTCTTGTGGCAGAAGCGGCACGACAGGCGTCTTGTGCCGGTGCCCGTGCCGCTCGCTCCGCGGCTCCGGGGACCGTTGCGGAGCGGCGCGCTGACGTGCGCGCGTCCCGATGTCCGTGGTGAGACGAGCTTCGAGCTGTGGTGCGCTCAGAGCTGAGTGTGGCGTTTGAGGCCCAGCGTCCGTACCTAATGCGGCTGGCCTACGGGACGCTCGGGTCGCTCGCCGACGCCGAGGACGTGGTCCAGGAGGCCTGGCTGCGACTGGAGCGCGTCGAGCAGCCCGAGGCGATCGAGGACCTCCGGGCGTGGCTGACGCGGGTGGCCGGGCGGCTTGCTCTCGATGCGCTGCGCCGCGCCCGCCACGCCCGCGAGCACTACGTCGGGGAGTGGCTGCCCGAGCCGGTGGTCGAGGAGTGGCACGACGATCCCGCAGATCAAGTCTCGCTGGCCGATTCCGTGTCGATCGCCCTGCTCGTGGTGCTCGAGCGTCTGAGCCCGGCGGAGCGCACCGCTTTCGTACTGCACGACGTGTTCGACATCCCGTTTGAGGAGGTGGGCGAGATCGTCGGGCGAAGCCCGGCCGCGGTGCGTCAGCTCGCCTCCCGCGCGCGTCGGCACGTCGCCCAGCAGCGCCCACGCTCTCGCGCAACCCCAGCGGACCATCGCCGAATCGTCGAGGCATTCGCGAGCGCGTGCGTGCAGGGCGACCTGAACGCACTTGTGTGCCTGCTTGACGAGGACGTCGTCTGGCGCAGCGACGGTGGCGGCCAGGTAGGCGCGATCCGCAAGCCACTGCGCGAGAGCGGTCGTGTAGCGAAGGCACTGATCGGCGTCGCCCGCCGCTGGCCGCCGGTCACCGGCGCGATCGCGGCGGTCAACGGCGCCCCCGGTCTCCTCACAAAGGACGCCGACGGCGTGCTCACCGTCATCGCGTTCGCGCTCAGCCCCGGTAAGCACGGGCGGATCGCGGAGATCCACTCGATCCGCAATCCGGACAAGCTCCAGCGTGTGCGCCTCCCATGAGCTCGCGCGCCCGAACCCGGCTGACAGTGGCGGCGCTGCTCGCGCTAGCGGCGGCCGCGCTCAGCGTCGGCATCCCCGCGAGCGTCGCGCCGCGAGCGTTCTACAACAATTACCCCTTCATCGGCCACTGGGTCGATCGCCTACCGCCGTACAACCAGCACCTAGTCACCGATGTCGGCGAGTTCGAGCTCGCCTTCGGGCTGCTGTTCCTCTGGGCGGCACGATCGCGCCACCCTGCGCTAATCGTCCCCGTCTGCCTCGCGTGGGCGCTCAGCCAGACCGCCCACGCGGTCTACCACGCCGCCCACCTGACCCACTTCTCGACCGCGGATGCAGCCGGCGAGCTGCTCGGCTTCTTCGTCCTCGTGGGCCTCGCTCTCGCTGCGATCTGGCTATCAACTCAGGCAACGCCCGCGCCACCGACTCACCTTGCGGGCGGCGCAGCGGGCGCGGCAACGAACCCTCGCCAGTGAGACGGACCGTTCGCGTCGGCGAGGAGCACGCCTCTCGTGAGGGCCGGGGCAACACCCGCATTCGTCTTTGGCACGGGTATCGCCGCTGGCAGCGGCGCCGTGGCTGCCTGTGTCCGGGAGGGAAGCCCCTCCTGGCCAGGATCGGCGCCCACATCGTGGCTCCTCCGCACCAGGTCAAGCCACCCCGGCCGCGCGAATCGCGTGGCCGCATTCGGCGAAAGAGCGGTCGCGCCGGCCTCGCGACGGCGCCCAGCAAGGTCGCTCGGCACGACTGGGTGGCGTCCACCATTCGGCTCAGATAAGGAACCCCTAGCACTCAAAAGGCTGCTCTCCTCTCTTGGCGAAATTGGGAAACCATTGTCGGCGGCGGATTCAGACAGGTGCGTTCTGTCCTCAAGTGCCTACGACTTTTGTGCTGGTGTCGGCGATCATGTTCTCCAGGATGGTTACGGCCGAGTGGGCGCCGTCACGTTCGAAGGCGGGTTGCATGCGGCGGGCTCCGGCTCGGAGGTGCGGGTCGGAGAGGGCGCGCTCGATTGCGGCCCGGATCTTGGCTGGCCGTGCTCGTTGGGGCAGGCGAATTCCTGCGCCGGCCTCGACGACGCGGACGGCGTTGTCGGGCTGGTCGCGTCCTGACGGGATGCACACGAGCGGAACGCCGGCGCGGAGCGCAGCGGCGATCGTGCCCAATCCTGCGTGGGTGACGACCGCTGACGCTTGAGGCAGGACGGCCGCGTGAGGAACGAATCCGGCGAGGACCACGTTGTCGGGGATGGGCAGGCCATCGAGCTCGAGGGCAGGGCCGGCGGTGAGCAGGGCCCGGACCGGCATCCCGCTGAGCGCCTCGAGGATCCGGCGCGCCAAGCCGCGCTGGTTCATGAATGTGGTGCTCAGGCTCACGACCACGAGTGGCCGCGGGTCATCCGGCGGCCAAGGCCCCCGCCAAAGCTGTTCTGAAGCCGGGGGCAGCATGTTGCCGGCGAACCTGACCGCCGGGGGAAGGGACGCCCGAGTCGCGAGGTCGAACTCAGGTGGGACCGAGACCAAGACCACCGCAAAGTCATCCAGGAGGGCCCTCAGGTGCGCGACCTCCGGCAGCATGAGCTCGCGGCGTACCTCGTTAAGGGCCTCCAATCCGACCGCAAAGGGGCGCAGGGCCACCTGGCCCAGTATCCGGTCGCGGAGCCGGCCAGTCCTGCCGCGCGCGGGGCGCAGACCCATCCCGAACGGAGGGACCCCGACGGCGGGCAGCGGGTAAACGTTGTGCACCAATCCGGCTGCTGGCACACCGGCTCGACGCGCGCCTGCTGCCGCGCCGGTGAGCATGTAGTCGATCAGGGCGCCCGCGGGCCGCTTCCGGTCTACGGCCGCGTCGACCTCCCGCGCGAACGCCATGGCCGGGCCGAACATCAGGTTGTCGCGCATGCGCGCGAACGCCCCCATCGGGGTGCGCGCCTCCCAATCACGGACGATGTCAGTGTCACGAGCGCCGGCATCGTGCTCCGGCGCGTACCGATAAGCCTCAAAGCGAGCGCCGAGAGTCTCGTAGGACTGCCGGCGGCACGCCGGTCCCACGACCCGGACGCCATGACCGCGCGCGAGTAGCTCCGCGGCGATGGCGCGCATAGGAGGCGTGTTGCCGCCGCCATCCCACGTGACGAGCAGAAAATCTCGATCAGACATGGTGCGATTGCCCGCCCCGCTCGACCGGACCCTGCGACAACAACGAGCGGCGGCTACGCGGGGTCGCACGGCCTACGAGGTCGGTGAGTGCCTCGATCCGGTCGGCGGCGCGCGCGGCGCCGTTCTGCCTACGCAGCCGAGCACCGATCACCGCTGCCGCGTGCGCGTATGAGTCAGCGGCAAGTAGGGTCGAGATCGCGCGCCGCAACTCTCGGGGCGAGGCGTGCTGCTGGACTATCAGGCCGGCTCCGTGTGCGGCAAGGGCCTGCCCGATGACCGGCTGGTCGAGCATCGGGTGCTGCGGGACCACGAGCAGTGGTAGGTCGTGCGCGAGGGCGAGCATCGTCGTCGCGTGGCCACCGTGCCCTAGCACGAGGGAGACGTTTGGCATGAGATCGGCGTGGTTAACGAATCCGCGCGGCTCGACGTTTGCCGGGACGCGCAGGTTGTCGGCCACGATGCTGTGGTCAATCGTCGCGATGACGTCGACGGGAAGGTCCGCTACCGCATCGAGGATCCGCTGCGTTGCGTCCTGTTGTCCGTCGAACCAGACCGTGCTTAGGCTCAGCAGCACGCGTGAGCGGTCCTCACACAACGCCGGACTTGCCGTGCCCTGTGCGACGCCCGTCCAGTGGACGTTCGCGGGCACCGGCTCGGTGGCCGGGTCAAGCTCGAAATCGGTGGCGACGAGCACTTCGGTGGCGGCGTCCCACAGCGGCGGCGGGCGTGCGCCCGTGAGGTGCTCCCATCTTGGTGATCGGGCTGTGGAGAAATGCCTGTCCGAAGAAGGCGTAAAAGCTGTGAACCAGTGCCACCGTCGGCAATCCGCTGGCTTCGGCGGCCTGAAGTGGGCCGAGCATCAGGCAGTCGGCAACGACGACATCGGCCGGGGCCTCTGCAAGCGTGTTCGCAAGGTCACGGCCGGCACCACCGTCAACGAACATTGCGAAGGCTGCCAGGGGGTCCCGCGGGTGGACACGTGACCACGGCAGAGCTTCACGGTAGGCGCCGAACGCGAAGCCGTGGGCGGTGATGCTCGCGCGCTGTGCCTCGTGGCCAAGGAACCTCACTTCGTGGCCTCGCTCTCGCAGCTCTACCCCGATGCATACCGCTGGGGGAACGTTGCCGCCGCCGTCCCAAGTAACGATGACTACGCGCGACATTTCAGCGCCCCGCTCCCACCAGACGTTGGATCAACGTATACGTGCGCTCCTCGGTCCGGGCGCGGCTGAGTCCGGCGTCGCGGCGCAGGAGCTTCCAGGTGTACACGTCGGTCGCGACCACGAGCAGATCCTCAAGCGCCTTCGCGTCAGCGGCGTCGGCGAGCTGCGGCGCGAAGACCGTTCGCACCCAGTGGCGATGTATGCGTCGACCCTTGGCCACATGCTTGGCGATCCGGCCATCGACCGTCTCTGCCTCAAGCATTCGCATCACCAGGTCGCCGCGCAGCTCGTAGTGCGCGATGATCGTGTGCGTCGCCCGCGCGATGTCGCCGACGGGCGTGTCGCGCTCTTGGATCACCTGCTCGCGAGCGAAGCTGATCAGCGCCTCGAACAGCCCTTCGCGACTGCCGAAGTGGCGCAGGACGGTGCGGACCGTCACACCCGCCCGGTGCGCGACGTCTGCGAGGCCAATCGCAAAGCTGAGCTTCTCCTCGGAGAGTGCCATTCCCGCCTCGAGGATCTGCTCCCGCGTATGGGCCACAGCGTCGGCCCGCGCCCGCATCGTGTAGGACCGCTGCGTATTCACGTCACTCTCACTAAACACCAATATTGCGGTCATGTCAACGTCGCATGACACGAATTCGCGCTGCCTGACGGACGACCGCTCAGGCAAAGAGTCGAACGAACTGAGGCACACACATTGGATTCGCTACGGGCGAAACTCTGAGGCGCTGGGACCGCGTCCCGACGAAACCCGCAATTGCTGCGCGACGAGGTTCACGCGCAAGCTGATGACCTTCCTGCGTTGCGCTGAAAGCAGAACGCTGTGGAACGAAGCACGAGCGAGCGACCGCGAGCAGGGGCATGCGTCCGTCTGTGGATGGGTTCAAGAAGACCGCCCGTGTCATTGAGTCGTTCTTGGCCGGGGATGGGAGAATGTGCCCTATGGAAGCCGTCGTGCATCTGCCCGGGGAGGGAGAGCGTCACACCGCGGGTAGCTCGGAGATCCTGATCAAGGCGACAGGCGACGAGACCGCCGGGCTCATTCTTCCTGTCGGAATCGACGATCGCTCCAGGATTCCCTGGACCACCTCCACACCGTCACGAGCGACTCGTCGACATGTTCTACGTGCTCGAAGGAGTGCTGACGGTGCGGCTCGGCGAGGAGACGCACCAGCTCGAGCCGGGATCATTCGCGTGCGTGCCTGCCGGCGTGGTGCACACGTTCAGCAACGCAACCGAGAGCCCGGTCCGGTTTCTGAACTTCAACACGCCGGCAGGCTGGGAAAACTACATGCGCGACCTCGCGGCGGCCGCCAAGGCCGGCCCGCTGACATCCGAGGTGATCGGCCGGGTGGCCTCGAACTACGACTTTCACCGGGCGTAGCCGACCGTCGACGCGCTCAGACCTGCTTCGCTTGCGCGGCGCAACTTCTCGACGATCGAGCAAGGGTCCCGCAAAGCGCGGAACGCAGAACGCAGAACGCTCGACCTCACGCTCCTCGGCTAGCCCGTGTCCCCTTCACCGAGCTCTCCGGGGACGTTCCAAATCGTCGTTGACGAGGTGCTCGCGAATCGCGACCGAGTGATCGTGCTGGTCACCAAGAGCGCGGAACGCCACGGACGCAGGTGGTCCTCGCCCCAGCTTCACGCTTGGACGATCAAGGGTGGCAGGGCAACAGTCTTCTGGGCAGTTCCAGGGCGATCAGCAGACCGAGGACGAATTCTGGGCCTCGCCCTCGCGCTGAGGACCGCAACGATCCTGGAGCGGGCGCGCCCAGTGGCTCAACTCGACCCCTGACTGATCGGCCTCACCGCCTGCCGTCGGGAGAGAAGAAGCCGACCATGGCATGCTGACACGAGCGCGGGTATGGGGTAGACCGGGTGGCGCGGTTTGGCTGCTGACCCGTCCCGGTGTCTCGAGCGTCATCATCGGTGCACGGCACGCCGATCAGCTCGCCGACACGTTGGCCGCCGTCCGGAAAACGCCCTACCCCATCTGGCCCCGGCGCAAGACTGTCACCGAGCTGCTCTACGACCCCGACAAGGTGCTGCCGCTTTCAGCGACCGGCTGACGCGCGCCCGCAACCCGTTCGCGGAGGAATCATCAAACGCATCCTCATCACTGGCTCGGCGGACGGTCTGGGACGGGCGGCTGCGCAGATGCTGCTCGAGCAGGGGCATGATGTCGTCGTCCATGCGCGAGACCCGGACCGGCTCTCGGCGGTGCGCGACCTCCTGGACGGGGGCGCTGTGGCGGTCGTTGGGGATCTGTCCGAACTCGATGAGACACGCGGCGTGGCCGACCAGGTGAACCGCCTCGGGCGAATGGACGGGGTGATCCACAATGCCGGCGTTCTTTCCGGCCCTCACGTGCTGCCTGTCAACGTTGTCGCTCCGTACCTGCTCACCGCGCTCATCCGCCGTCCGGAGCGCCTGATCTATCTCAGTAGCAGCATGCACCGCGGCGGTCGAGCCAGCCTGACCGGTATGGATTGGAGCGGCCACCGTACGACGGGCTCCTACTCGGATAGCAAACTTTTCGTGACCACGCTGGCCCTCGCCGTCGCCCGGATATGGACGGATGTGTTCAGCAACGCGGTCGACCCTGGCTGGGTGCCGACGAAGATGGGCGGACCTGGGGCGCCCGACGATTTCGGGCTCGGCCACCTCACTCAAGAGTGGCTCGCCACCAGCGATCAACCGGACGCGCGCACCTCCGGCGGCTACTGGCATCACCAGCGCCGCGCTGCGCCGGCCCCTAGCGTCTACGACAAGCGGTTTCAAGACCGGCTGCTCGAGGAGCTGGCGCGCTTCACCGGCACGCGTATCGGTTGACAGGAGGATGCCGATGCCCGACAACCTCAGTTTCCCGGACGCTGGCGCGATCCCGAACTCCCGCCTGCCGGTGCTCGTCTACCACAAGGTCGAGGAGGCCAGCGACGGGGCTCGGTGCGAGGAGCTGTTCGCGCGCAACGGGTGGCTCGGTGCGTGGCAGAACGGGATCTTCTCGTTTCACCACTTCCACTCCACAGCCCACGAAGTGCTCGGGATCGTGGCCGGCACCGCCGCGCTCATCCTCGGCGGACCCAATGGGTGCCGCGTTGAGCTCGGGCGGGGGGACGTCCTCGTGCTGCCGGCGGGAACCGGCCACTGCAACGCCGGCTCGAGCGCCGATCTGCTCGTGGTCGGTGCTTACCCAAACGGGATGCGCTGGGACCTGCGTCGAGGCGACCCCGCTGAACGCGAGGAAGTTCTCGCCAACATCGCCGCCGTTCCGCTACCAGACACACATCCAGTCCACGGCGCCGACGGTCCCCTCAACGAGCTCTGGCGATAGCGCCACGGCGAACACCGCCGCGGAGCGAAACGGACCGTCAAGCCTGGTTGTGGTTGACGATCTCGACGTTGTGTCCGTCGGGGTCGATCACGAACGCCCCGTAGTAGCCCGGGTGGTAGACCGCGCGCTCGCCCGGCGCGCCGTGGTCCTGGTAGCCCGCTGCGACCGCGGCGGCGTGGAATGCGCGCACCGCGGCGTCTTCGCGCGCGGGGAACGCGAGGTGGACGTGCTCCGTCACTGGGCGTTCGTCCCGGACGAGAGAGAAGCTGTAGTCAGGCCCGGAGAACTGCACGCGGTCTGGCTCGTCATGTGTCAGGCGCAGCCCGGCGTGCGGGGCGATCGTCGCGTAGAAGTGGCGGGACGCCCGCGGGTCGCGGACGCGGAGCCACAGATGGTCGATTCGGCCGGTGGGTACGGCGTACCCGCGGTCGTGGTGGACCGCCTCGACGCTGTTGTCGTCGGGATCAAGCACGAAAGCGCCGTAGTACGTGGGGCCGTACTGCGCGCGTGGTGCCGGCACGCCGTCGCCGCGGTAACCGGTATCGATCGCGGCCTGCCAGAACGCGTCGACCTGCGCACGATCGCGGGCGCGGAAGGCCACGTGCAGCCCGCGGGTCACCGGGTGCTCGCGGTCCGTCGGCCCGATCCACCAATCGTCCCACCCGACCAAGTCGGCGCCCGCGTAGCTCGGTTCCACGCCCAGGACGCTCAGCACCGTGCGATAGAAGCACTCGGAGGCCGCGAGGTCCGAGTTGCGGACACCGACGTGGTCGAGCACCGGCCAAAGTTACCGTTGCACGGCCGCCGGAAGCGGACTGGAGGACCGGGCCGGGGTAAACCCCAGCCCGGTCCTCACCGTTACATCAGAGGCCGGGAACGCGGAACAGATTCATAAACCCGTGGCCGTTGGCGAACTTGCACGTGTTCGCGAGGCAACCAAGATGCCACATGTTCTCGATCGCGTACAACGTGGAGTAGTGATCGGTGGGTACATGGTTGACGACGTGGCCGCCACTGTTCGACACGACCATGAGCGGTGCCGGGCCGCCGCCGAGTACGGCGCCGTTCGCGCCGATCGGGCTGAACGGTCCGCCCGAGGTGTCGACCGAGTAGTCGTTCTCGTCCCAGGCGAGGATGATCTCCGCGGTGCCGTTGCGCCATGCGGAGGAACGCTTGATCGCCGCCACCGTCTGCTTGAGCCACTGGTCGCCGAGCGCGATCGCGCCGTGATCGAGTCCGGAGGCCGGGTACCCGCACCTCGGGAGGTTGACGAGGGCGGCCTGCGACGGCGATATGCCGTGCATGTCGTGGCACTGGTTCGGGGCGATGAACGAGAAGTTCGGGACCCTCCCGGTCTGCAGGTCCTTGGCGAAGGTGCGCTCGAACGGGACGATCTTTCTAAGCCGCGCGCTGCCCGGATAGTTGATGTCCGAGAAGTACATGAACGGGTTGTGCTTCTGGGCGTAGAGATTTACCGTCGTCCCGCCGACCACCGGGGCGTTGACGGCCTGCGAGCCGGGTGCGGGCAGATTCTCCTCGTAGGCCTTCCAGCTGAGCCCCTTGGCCTCGAGCTGGTCGACGATGTTCTTTCCCCGGAACAGGTGGGGAGCGCTCGACGCGGTGGCCGCCTCGGCGGGGGTGAGCGACGTGGCCGAAGTGCCGTCGCCGGAGGTCGACACGAACTCCTCGGGCGCGCAACGGATGCTGGCCCCAGCCGCGCAGTCGTCGAATATCCCCTGGAAGTCGCCGGAGATCGCCGCCAGGTAGTTGGGAAGGCTCGGATGCGTCACCCCATGGAAGTCCGTGGCGAGGCGGTTGTGGGCCGCAAGCTTGTTGATGAACGGAGCGTCCTGCCTATTCCCGATGATCTGGTTGTACGCGTGGTTCTCCTCCATGATGTAGAAAATGTGCTTGGGGCCGCTGTGCTTGGGGGCGCTCCGGCTGTTCACGTGGCCCTGCGCGGTCCCCGCGGCGATGGCGCCCGCGCTCGTCATGGCGGCAACGCCCGCTAGCAGCATCGTTCGCGCCCAGCTCCGGGCACGGTTACCAGCATGGATCATCTTTCCTCCGGTTGGTTGTGTCGCTCGCCCGACGCTCCGCGCCGGCCGCCGGACACTAGCCCTCGGACCCACGCAAGATGTGAACAACTGGAGTGCAGCAGGGCTTGGAGTGCTCAGGCGCTCGCGCGACCGAGCTGTGGGTCGCTGGTCAGGCGCGCCGCCGTCTCGACCCGCCCGGCGAATTCGGCGGTGAAGCTAGGGTCGCTTGGGGCCGTCAGCGTGACGTCGTACCACCCGCCCGAGCCACGGGTGTCGATCGTGATCTCCCGTTTGTGTGCACTCGAACTCTCGATCGTCTCCGTAAGCGTCGGCGAGCCGACGGTGTGACGGAACCGGTTATTTTCCGTACGGCGCATGTGCTTGGGGTCGTGGTCAACTGGCCCTCCGTCGGCCTGACCGATGATCCTTGCGCGCCGTGCTGGTCCGTACGTCGAATACCCACTCACGGGAGGCTGATGCCATGCGGAAACTGACCTTCGGCATGAGCCTGAGCCTGGACGGCTACATTGCGTGCCCGGCGACGACCTCGGCTGGAGCGTGCCGAGCCACGAACTGTTCCAGTGGTGGTCCGCCCGGGTCGGCGCGACACGCCTGGCGCTCCACGGGCGCAAGCTGTGGGAGACGATGAGCTCCCACCGGCCGCGCGCCGACAAGCAGCCGGGCGCCACACCGGCGGTGATCGAGTTCGCCAGCCGCTCGCGAGACATGCCGAGGTGGTGGTCTCCTCGACCACCAGCACGGTCGACCGGAACACCCGTGTGACCAGGTACGAGACCAGGCGCTGAGTGCCGCCGGATCAGCACAAGGTTCGGGCCGTCCGCTATACCGGATCGGATTGGGCTAGGGGCGGACCGATGACCTCCATTCCAAGCGGCGCTCCGATGCTCCCGAACGCCTCAGGGTCGGGCGCCGAAAGCGCCGCGAACCCGTCGAAGAAGCGCTCCATCCCCGCTGGCGTGAACATCACCAGGATGCGCGCCGGTGCATCGGCGACGTTTTGAAAGCAGTGCGGCGTGCCTCGCGGCACAAACACGAACGATCCTGCTGGCGCGTACTGAACCTCACCCGCGAGCTTGAAGCGCAGCTCTCCTTCGATCACATACCACGATTCGTCCTCATGCGCGTGGGTGTGAAGCGGCGGGCCCTGGCCCGACGGAATCACGTTCTCGAGCGCAGCCAAGGCACCATTCGTCTGCTCGCCCCGAACCTTGAAGGTGAGCGGGCCGCCGACCGGACCCTCGATCCGCGTCCCGTCGTTCGGGCCAACCACTACTGCTCTGGCTCCGCCTGCCATTTGTCCTCCGTCGTTCGGATCGGAGGCGATCCTAACGTGCCAGCGCGGCATCCGCGACTTGGTGAGGACACGGGGGTGCGGCCAGAGCCTGACCACGAAGCCGGGCTCGGACTGAAGAGCCAGGTGTCGCCAAGCGCTCGTGCGACGCAAGTCGGATTCGAGGAAACCGGTCGAGCAGTGACAGCGAGGGCGATTGAGCTCGGACGGTCCAACTCATGGTTCGCACCACAGGAGGTACGGCGTACCTGCGCAGCGCCGCGACCATCGGGGTGTTCCGCCGCCGCCGACCGGTACATTCCGCCGACAACGTCGACGGATCGGAGGACTCCTGTGGGGGCAGATGAACTGAGCCGGCGCGAGGTGCTGAGGAGGGGTGCCGCACTTGGCGTGGCCGGGCTGTTGGGCGGCGCGGTGCCGGACGCTTTGGGGGTTGCAGCGGGGCCAGCGCGCGCGCGACGGTGTGGGGGCAGCCTCAAGGACATCGAGCACATCGTCATCCTCATGCAGGAGAACCGCTCCTTCGACCAGTACTTCGGCACGTTCCCTGGCGTGCGGGGCTTCGGCGACCGTCGCAACCGGCAGGCCTTCTTCCAGCCCGGATATCACGGCCCAGGCTCCCGCAACGGCCACCTGATGCCGTTCCACGTCAACGGGCGAACCGCGGCGGCGCAGTGTCTCGGCAACCTTGACGCCCCGACGCACAACTGGGTGCCGCAGCATCAGAGCTGGAATGGGGGGCGCAACGACCGGTTCTACGGGGTGCACAGCCTGGCAAGCAACGACAAGGCGCTGGCGCCGAACGTGATGGCGTACTTCAAGCAGCAGGACATCCCTTATTACTGGGCGCTCGCGCGGGCGTACACGGTGTGCGACATGTACTTCGCCTCGGTGATCGGTCCCACCGAGCCGAACCGCCTGTACTCCATCTCGGCCACCCTCGACCCGGAGGGTAGGCACGGCGGCCCGTGCGTTGAGACGACGTTTACGCCGAGCGACGGGCTGATCGGCGACTTCCGCTGGACGACGATGCCCGAGCAGCTGCAGGCGCGTGGCATCTCCTGGAAGAGCTACACCGCCGGGGGTTCCGCGCTCGGTCAGGTCGATAGCCCGTTCCCGGCGTTCGCGCAGTTCCGCCAGAACCCGGCACTGAACCGCCTCGGCATCCAGCCCACCTATCCGCAGGACTTCCTGAACGATCTGGCACGCGACGAGCTGCCGTCGGTCTCGTGGATCCAGGTGTCGTTCTTTCAATCCGAGCATCCTGGCGCGTCACCCGGCCTTGGTGAGTACGCCGTCGATCAGGTGCTGCGAGCCATCTGGCGCCATCCCCACATCTGGCGCAAGACCGCCGTCATCATCAACCACGACGAGAACGGCGGCTTCTTCGACCATGTGCCGCCGCCGACGGCCCCGCCCGGCACCAAGGGCGAGTACCTGAGCACGCGTAAGATGCCCTCGCAGGGGGGCAACGTGCGAGGACCGATCGGGCTCGGCTTTCGGGTTCCCGCCATCATCGTGTCGCCTTGGTCCCGTGGAGGCTTCGTGTGCTCGGACGTGTTCGACCACACCTCCGTGCTTCGGCTGATCGAGACGCGCTTCGGTGCCGAGGTCCCCAACCTCACGAAGTGGCGGCGTTCGGTGACCGGGGACATGACTACCGCCTTCAACTTCGCCGCTTCACCGAACTTCTCCACCCCTAAGCTGCCGCCGACCAGCGCGAAAGCGCCTCAGGTGACGCTCCCGCCGTGCCCACTCGGCGCTCAAAAGCCGTATCCAGTGCCGCGGCACATCCCGTTCCCACGCCAGCAGCCAGGGCGACCCCGGCGGCCCAGCCAGCGCTGCACCACCTAGAACTGGAGCAGAGCCTCGGCCCCGCCGGCGGGGGGACGGCTGGCGGCTGCCGCGGCGAGCGGGTGCCCCATGAGGACAACTTGCGGTTGCAAAGCTTGCTGCTCCGACAGTAGCCTCGATCGTGAGACCGGTCTGGGCGTCAAAGGCATTTCTGCCATGAGAGCGAGGAGCAGGCGATGGCTACCCATGTCATATTCCATGAGGTCGAGGACGTCGAAAGCTGGTTGAGTTCTCCCAAGCGCGAGGAGGTCTTCGGACCGATGGGGATCTCGATACGTACGTTCCGCGACCCGCAGGGCTCCAACCGAGTCGGTCTGATTGCCGAAATCCCCGACATGGCCGCGTTCCAGAGCTTCATGCAGACCGATCAGGCGGCTGAGGTCATGAAGCATGACGGCGTGCGGCCCGAGACGCTTCTGCTTCTCGATGAGGCATAGCGCCTGACCCGACATGGGTTGGGGCACTCTGGGGATCGGCTACACCCCGGCGGGGCGTTCCTCCTTCGGCGCGTATCGGTGGTGCAGCGACAACGGGTTCCCGTCAGGGTCCAGGCAGATCGCCTGCCAGCAGACGCCGGAGTCAAACGTGTCGCTGACGAAACGCACGCCCCTGGCCTCAAGCTGCTCCCGCGCCACCGCCACGTCTGCGACCTGTAGAGCGATCGGCATCGCGTTGGTTGAGAAGGTGCCGCCGAAGTCTTCGGTGCGCATGATGGCGAGGGTAAGGTTGCCGGCCTGGTATTCGGCGCCCGCTCGGCTCCCGTAGCGCTTGACGAACGGCAGCCCGAGCGTCTCGCCGTAGAAGGCGGTCATCGCGTCGAAGTCCTGCGCGGGGATGCAGACGAAGTCCACACCGGTGATGAGTGGTGTTGTATCGGTCATGGTGGCTTAGACCCTCGCTGGTCCGTCGACTCATCGGTGCTGTCGTCCCTTTTGGTGCGCGAGCGCCGCGATGCGGTCGTTCAGGGAAGGCGTGAGCTCAGGCGGGAATGCCCGGCGGGCCGAGGATCTCGATGCCGTACTCGGCCGCGAGCGCGGCCATCGCCGCCACGTCCGGCGGTTCGGTCGGGGGCAACGGGATCACGAGCTCCTGGGCGGGCTGCCCGAGCGCACTAAGGAAACCCTCGAAGCCCGCCGGCTCGACCACCAGCAGAAACCGCGCCTCCTCGGAGCTGACGACGAATGTGTGCGGAATCTCCCGCGGGCCGTAAACGAACGATCCGGCAGGCGCGGTGATGACTTGCCCCCCGACCCAGAACGTCAGCTCGCCGTCAATCACGTAGAACCACTCGTCCTCGTTGTGGTGGACGTGCAGCGGGGAGCCGCTGCCGCGCGGGGCAAGGGTTTCCGTGACGCCGACACGTCCGCCGGTCGATTCGCTCGAGGACTTGATCGTCACGAGCTGGCCGAGGAACCACAGCGCCTCGCCTTCACCGGCCATGAGCGAGATCGGTGTCACCGTGGACTGCTCGCTATCCGAGTCACCGCCGCTTGCCGGTCGTGTCGTGTCGTTAGTCATCGCATGCCTCCAGGCCGTTTGCTTGTCGGGGGTAGCTTGATCTCCCGGTGCTCAGTTGTCGATCTCGGTCGGGCACTACAGCCGCGACGATGTCCTGTCGCAGATGGCCGACCTGAGGGAGTCCGCAGAATAACTGGCCCGCCTGCCAACGTCTCGGCGTTTAGATCGCCCCGCGGAACGCGGGTTAGCGGCCCACGAATTCCGTGGCTAAGGCCGGGCCGTTTGCCAAGGTCTGGTAGACGACGCAATATCTCTCAGTCAGGCGCTGCAGCGTGGCGAGTTGCTCGTCGTCAGCATCGGTGTCGAGCTCGAACCTGAGACGGATCGAGCGGAACCCAACCGGGGTGTCCCGGTCCACCCCCAACGTCCCGCGGAAGTCGAGATCGCCTTCCGCCAGAACCTGTCCGCTCGCCGAGATCTCCAGTGATGTGGCTACGGCCCGCAATGTGACGCCCGCACAGGCGACAAGCGCCTCGAGCAGCATGTCACCGGAGCACAGCAGCGTTCCGTCGCCGCCGCTTGCCGGGTGCAGTCCGGCATCGGCAAGCGCGCGACCGGTGGCAACCGAGCACGCAATTCCCTCACCCAGAGTGCCGACCGCGGACAGCGTCACCAGGGCGGCCTCAGGTTCAGACCGGTACCGGTCCTTCAGCGGCGTCTGTGCCGCGCGCAGCTCATCGCGATCCACCGGAGGATCCTAGTGCGTAGCCGTGGTACGCCATAACCTGAAACCGATCGGCAATTCGGGGACCTGTCGTGGAGAATGCGCGACGTTCAATTGCTCAGCGTGCTGAGGAGGCGTAGCCTCCGGCACCACATGACCGCTGAGGGCAGCGCCTCGGGCTTCGTGACGCCGTCGGATGAACGCGTCGTTTGTCCCCTCTCACCCGAGGACCTGAGCATCCTCGCGCTCGAGAACGAGACCGTCGTCGGGCACACATGCAAGATCATCGTGCTCGACGGTCGGATCGAGCTCGACGGGCTGAGAGCGCTGGTTGCGTCGCGCGCGCAGCTAGCGCCCGAATTGAGCCTTCGCCTAGAGGAAATTGGCGGTGCGGCATGCTGGACCTCGGTCGGCACGGTGGATCTGAACGCGCACGTGGTCAAACGCGACGCTAACGGACCGCTCAGTGACGAAGCGTTTCGGGCGGCTGTGTCCGATCTATTCGAGCAGCGGCTTGACCGCTCCCGGCCGCTGTGGCGGCTCGACGTGATCCCCGAGCTCGGAGAGGGCCGGAGTGCGCTCATCTGGCGGATCCACCACGCCCTGGCCGACGGGGCCACGGTCATGCGATTGGCCAGTGAGGTGCTGTGGGACGAACAGTTCGAATCCGCCCCGATTCGCGTTTCGACGCCCCCTGCGCGGTTACCGTCAGCCGGCCGTGCTCATCGCCGGGGCACGTCCACAGTTCCCGCATTGGTTCGCGAGTCTCCACACCACCTGCAGCAGTCACCTTTCGACGGCCACATCGGTGCTCGTCGCTCAGTCGCGTTCGCCAGCGCAAGCTTCCTCGGTCTTCATCGAGCGGCCGCGGCGTGCGAGGGGGCGACGGTCAACGACGCGGTTCTGGCGGTGGTGGCTGGAGGGCTGCGGCGTTGGCTCGAGGCCGGCCACGGTCACCTGGGCGCCATCCGAGTGAAGGTCCCGGTGAGCCTGCACGGCATGCCGCCCGCACCCGGCGAGGAACCCCATCGGGCCGGCAACCGCAACTCGTTCTTCTGCGTCGATCTTCCGCTTGGGCCGACCGAGCCGATGCAGCGGTTGGAGATGATCCGGCGCGCGACGCGCAGCCGCAAGGACGGTCATGACGCCGAGCGCCTTGACGCCCTCATGCGCGAACTGGGGCGTACCTCGCCGCGGCTGCGCCAATTTGCCGAGCGGGCCCTCGCGCACCCGCGCTCATTCGCGCTCAACGTCTCCAACGTACGAGGGCCTGAGCGCCCCGTGTCCGTGCTCGGGCTGGCCGTGCAATCGTTCCACTCGCTCGCCGAGATCAGGGAGCGCCACGCGCTCCGGATTGCCGTCGTGTCCCTCGCCGACACCCTGAGCTTTGGGCTGTGCGCGGATCCGACCCTGATCAGCGAGGTCGACAGGTTGGCCGAGCACATGCAATTGGAGGCGGTCGCGCTGGTGAATTGCGCGACCGCTTGAGCTCGGTTGGGCGCGATGCGGTGTGCAGGGCCACTTGTCCGACGGGCGAGGCCCGCTCGCAAGCCGGATCGCCCTCAGCACGTCGCGGTCAGTCGCGCTTCTCGCGGGACAGCGCGACCGAGACAAACGCGTCGTCCGGGTCGTGCTCCACAGGATCCTCGTCCTGGTAGAGCGTCCGCGCGGTCCGACGTAGGTCCATCGGAGAGGGATATCCGAGGGCAATGATGATCAAGTCGGCGGCGCCGAGTGCCGCCAAGATCAGCCCAGGCACCGTCGACCCTGCAATCGCCACCACAATCCCCAGAATCCCAAGCGCGACACCTGCCGCAAGCCACTTCTGAGCTTTGCTCCTCATATGAGGGCGACTACCCGCGCGGATGCGGCCCTACTCGCGAGGTTCCCCGGTCCGAGCAAATTCGGCGACTCCCGAAAGCCACTCGGACTCGACAACCGCGGACGGGACGAAGAGTCCGCTGCCTCGTAGGTCCCTCGAGGTGCGTTCAGAAACGAGCCGTCAGAGCCCTGGTTTGCTGCCTGACCCGATCAGCACCGAGCCCGCGAACACGATCCCGGTCTCGTCGCTTGCCGCAGCGTTCGCGCCGGCCTGCCTCGCGCGATTGCCGATCGCGTCGCGGACGTCTGCCTCCATGCCCTCCAATGCGATCGCCAGCGGCCCCGCGAGCTTGGGCACGCGCTCCCACCACTCGTCCAACGACGCTGCGCGCATCGGAGTGGACATGGTCTGCACCGTCACATCCTCGAGTCCGCCATCGCGCAGAACGGAAGTCAGTACCTCGACGCTGTCGAGTGAGAACGGCCCGCGGACGCTCGGCGGCGGAAACGGCACACCAAACTGATCGCTCACGGCGTCGAGCACGAGCCCAAGCCACGGGTTCAGCTCGCGACGATCCCAGGTCATCACGCCGTAGCGCCCCCCGGCTCTGAGCACGCGCACGGCCTCGGCAACGGTCGCGACAGGATCCTCCACGAACATCAGGCCGTGCCGATTGATCACAGCGTCAAAGCTCTCAGGCTCAAAGCCGATCGCGCTCTGGTCAAACACCGCGGTGCTGACCCGCGCATCTGCGCCCGCGCGCCTCAGAGCGACCGCGACCATCTCGGAAGCGACATCCGACAGAACAACCCTGCCGCCCGGGCCGACGCGCTGAGTCGCGGCGAGGCCTGCGCCTCCGGGGCCGGCGGCCAGATCAAGAACCCGGTGTCCCTCCGCCACTCCCGTGGCGCCGAGCAGCGCCTCAGTAGCCGGCGCGAGTTGCTCGTCGACGTACCGGGCGTTGGCCTCCCAGCCGGGTGCAACGCTATCCCACATTTCCGACATCGGGTCGCATCCTCCCACGTTCACAAGCGTGCGTGGGTACCGCTGCGCGAGTCGGGCTAGGTGTAGCGTGGAGGGGTGTCCTCCCGCTCGCGCGTCGTGGCGTTCGGCTCCGCTGCAGTTCTGGTTCTCGCCGGCGGGATCTGCGCGGCGCTCCTCCGCGGTCTGAACGGGCAGCTGTTGACGATCGTGTTGATCTCCCTCGGTCTCGGCGGCGTCGTGCTCCTACTCTTTTTCGAGGTCGGGCTGAGCGAAGACCGACAACGGGCTCGCGACGAGGAGCGTCGGCGTGAACGCACAAGCCCAATCAGCAAGGTACGGCGAACGCCACGTGCGCCGTTCAGACCACGGCGCCCGGGTTGATGCAGTCAGACCGACCAAGGAGACCCAACAATGCAGATCACGCGCAACTCCCTCGACACCAGCCCTGGCCCGGCCGAGTACTTCACCGGCGCCGTGTACATCGATGCGATTGCCGCTCCGTCTCCGCCGTCGCGCACCGCGGCGGCCAGTGTCCATTTCACTCCGGGCGCCCGGACCGCCTGGCACATCCATCCCTTCGGTCAGACGATCTACGTCCTCGAGGGCGTGGGTCGCTGCCAGCGTGAGGGCGGAGCTGTAGAAGAGATCCGTCCTGGCGACCGCGTGTTCTTCGAGCCCGGGGAGAACCACTGGCACGGCGCCGCTCCGGACCGCCTGATGACGCACATCGCGATCCAGGAGGTCGATGAATCGGGCAGCCCGGTTACCTGGGGTGAGCACGTCACCGACGAGCAGTACGAGGCCGCCCCGGGCTCCAGCGTTCAGCCCTAGGCGCCGGGGGCGGGCAGACCGAACCTAACCCTCGCGCAGCAGGAGGCCGATCACCCGGCGGGCGGTGGCGGGGTCGGGATTCAGTGCTGGATCGCCGCCGTTGTAAAGCCAGCGTTCGGCCAGAGCGACAATCCCGTCGGCCAGGAGATAGGGGTCGTCGGGCGGGCGGTAACCGGCGCTGGCCTCTCGGGCGATGACGTCGCCGATGGCGGCAACCAAGCGTGGGCGGACGCCGCCTTGGTGGGCGGTGACGAGCTCAAGGCCGCCATTGCCCTCGTTAGCCAGGAAGGCACGAAGAGCCGGGTTGTTGGCGAGGCCCTCGAGGTATTCAAAGGCCGCGTTGGTGATGTGCTCGACCCCGGTGCCGGTCGTCGTGCGGTCGTAGTGGTCAAGGAGCATCGCCAGCTCCGCCCACACCGCGTCGGCGATGAGGCGCTCGCGGTCACCGGTCCAGCGGTAGAGAGTCGCGCGAGATATGCCGATGTCGGCGGCAAGCGCAGCCATGTCGACGCGGTCCCCAGCGCGGATGATCTCGCGAGCGCGCGCGAACGCCGCGGCTGGGGTAGCCCGGTGCTCGACCGTTTCCGCCCCAGCCATTCCGTCGGAGAAGGCTCGCGTGGGGGTCTGGAAGTCCGCTTTGGGCATGGCGAGACTATAGACGCATGTGTGTATACGGTGCGACACTTGTATAAATACGTCTCAGCAACTACACTGGATCTTGAGTGTCAAGTCTGCAGTGATCCGGCGGCATTGTTCAGATAGGTCGCGGCTGCGGCGCGGTGAACCCAAGCCCTGCGACACTTGATCCGTGCTGCGCGCAAGGCGCCGTTGGATCTGTCTGGTGTTGCTGATCCTCTCCGGATGCGGTGGGCACTCCAAGTCACCAGGCGTCAGGGTGACCGGGCCGAGCCAACCGATCTGGTGTCCTAGCAAGCTCACCCTTCCCACGGGACTATCGAAGCCCAATCGACCCGCGGACCGAAGCTTCGACGCACGCGCGCTCCTGGGGCAACCAGAGAGCGAGGCGGCAGCGCGAGCCCGTGGGCGGGGCTGCGCGTGGCGCGTGGTCAAGAGAGACGGACAGAATCTCGCCGTGACCGCCGACGTACGATCCGACCGGATCGACGCTGCGATCCTCCACGGCAAGGTCACCGCAATCGGCGTGTTCTGATCATGTGTGTCGACGGCTGGAAAGGCGGTAGGGGCAGATGATCGAGGACGTCCCTATCCGAGACGAGATGATCCGGCTCGGCCAGCTGCTGAAGCTGGCAGGGGTGGTCGACACCGGTGCGGAGGTCAAGGCGCTGCTGTCGGCTGGGTCCGTGCAGGTCAACGGAGATGCCGAATCCCGTCGGGGCCGGCAGCTACGCGCCGGCGACCTAGTCCGGGTCGGCGGGCGTCAATTGCGGCCGACCTCGCCGGACGGGCCGTAGGCCGCGCCCGAACAGTAGGCTCAGCGACCGATGAGGGATCGAGCGCGCTGGGATGTCTCGGAGGGGCCCGGGGTTACGGCGCTGGGGCTCGCCGCGGCGAGGTCGGTGGAGACAAGCTGCTCGGACCGGCTGATCGAGGATCCGTTCGCCCGATCGTTGTTCGAGGCGGCTGGAGCCGCGCTGCCGATGCTGGTCGAGTGGCCTGGTTCTGACACTCCGGTCTCCGATTCCCACGCCCTGCATCTGCATGGCTCGCGGTACATCGGCGTTCGCACCCGGTTCTACGACGATGCCATCCTCGCCGCGGCCGCCGCCGGTGTGGAGCAAGCCGTGCTGTTCGGTGCGGGCTTGGACACGCGTGCCTTTCGTCTGAATCTGCCACACCGGTTCCGGTTGTTCGAGCTTGACCAGCCGGAGGTACTGAAGTTCAAGAACGCGGCGCTGGATGGGCTCGGCGCCTCGCCCCTGTGCCAGCGGGTCACCATCGGCGTGGATCTGCGTGAGGACTGGCAGGCTCAGCTGCGCGCGCACACGTTCGATCGAGATCGGCCGACGGCGTGGATCGCCGAGGGCCTGCTCCCGTACCTGCCCCCGGAAGCACAGCTCGGTCTGCTGAGAGCAATCCACACTCTGTCGGTTCCCGGGAGCATCCTCGCGTTCGATCGGATCGTCGGCGATCCCACCGAGGGCGGTCGACTGCAGTCGCTCTCGGTGCGATCGGGCATCCAGATGGACCGTCTGCTCGCCGGCGGCGAGGCCGCGGATCTACCCGGCTTCCTGGTCGGCGCCGGGTGGGCCCCCACGGAGGAAGCGGTCGACGCGCTGGCCGGCCGTTATGGACGCGACCTGGCCGATCCCTTCGCCAAAGCCGGTCAAGCCGTGTCCGCGGCCGAACCGCCCTGGCTCGACACCATGTTCCTCGCGGCCACCCTCGGCTGACCTGGCTAGGGGTGGATCGTCTCGCCGGCCTCGAGCATGGCGACGAACTTCGCCAGCCGCCGGGCCCGTGTCTCCGGCCGTTTCGCATCCTGCAGCCGGTAGAGGATGGCGTAGCGGTTCTGCCCCGTCAGCTCGGCAAAGAAGGCGCGTGCGCGGGGTCGTGCGTCGAGTTCGCGCTGTAGGTCCTCCGGAACTGAGATCGTCTTCTGTCCGGCGTAGGCCGCTTCCCAGCGTCCGTCGGACTGTGCGCGCTGCACCTCGCTGACCCCCGCGGGCCGCATCCTGCCCTCGGCCGCCAGCCGCTCGACCTTCTGGCAGTTGATCTGCGACCACCGGCTGCGCGCCCGGCGCGGCGTGAAGCGCTGAAGGAAGTGCTGATCGTCGAGCGCCTCGCGGCGGCCATCGATCCAGCCGAAACAGAGCGCGATGTCGAGCACCTCGGGGTAGCGGACGCTGTCGATCCCCGAGTTCTTCTTGGCCATCTTCACCCATACGCCCTCGGACTCGGCGTGATTGTCCTCGAGCCAACCTTCCCAGTCAGCCTCAGAGGCGAAGAAGATGCTCGGTAGGCCGTCGTCAGCGCCCATCGGTTCAACCATTCCAGGCCGCGCGCAGGCGCCTGAGGCCTTCGGTGATCTCCGCCGCAGGGTGACGTGTGAAGGACAGCCGCAGCGCGTGACGCTCCGGCGGGCCGCTGAAGAACGGGTAACCGGGGACGAAGGCAACCCCCTGCTGCAGCGCGTGGCCGAGCAACCCTTCGGCGTCATGACCCGGCGGGAGCCGAGCCCAGACGAACATGCCGCCCTCGGGATGGTTCCAGCTCGAGCCGGCCGGCAAGGCATCCGCGAGGCCCGCCAGCAGGGCGTTCCGGCGCTCACCGTAGGCCGCGCATAGCATGGCCACGTGGGCGTCGATGTCGACGCGGGCAAGCCAGTGGGCGGCGGCGGCCTGGTCGACGCTCGAGCTGTGCAGATCGGCGGCCTGCTTGGCGATCACCAGGCTGGGCCGCACGTCCGCCGGCGTCCGGATCCAGCCAATGCGCAGTCCCGGAGCGACCGTCTTGGAGAGCGTCGAGAGGGCAAGCGTGCGGTCCTCAGCCCCGGGGAGCGAGGCGATCGGAGCCAGCGCGGCGCCCCCGTAACGAAGCTCGCTGTACGGATCGTCCTCGATGATCCACAGTCCGTGACGGGCCGCCAGCGTGGCGATCCGTTCGCGGCGCACCAGCGGGAGCGTACGGCCGGTCGGGTTCTGAAAGTTCGGCACCAGGTACAGCGCCTTCGGCCGGTGTGCGATCAGGGCGGACTCCAGCGCGTCGGGGTCGATGCCCTCGTCGTCGCACTCCACTCCGACCGTCCTGGCCCCGGCCAAGCCGAAGCATTGCAGCGCAGCGAGGTAGGACGGCTCCTCGGTGAGGACCACGTCACCGGGCTCGAGCAGCGCGGTTGCGGTCAGCGTGAGCGCCTGCTGGGAGCCCGAGCAGATGAGCAGCGCGTCGGGCTCGGTCGGCAGACCTCGCTCGGTGAGTCGGGCGGCGACAGCGGCCCGAAGCCGCGGATCGCCCTCGGTGGTCGAGTACTGCAGGCTGTCCTGTGCGGCGTCGTCGTTCAGGACCGCGGCAAAGGAAGCGCGCAGACCGGCGGCGTCGAACAGCTCGGGCGCCGGCAGGCCGCCGGCGAAGGAGATCACCCCGGGCTGCTCGGTCAGCGCGAGGATGTCCCGGATCGGCGAGGAACGCACGCCGCGAAGCCGGCCGGCCAGCTCGGGCGCGGGGGAGGGGACGGCCTGACGGGTGCTCATGGGAGGAAAGCTAGCGCCGGTGGCCGACCCCGGAGAAGCCGGCCCGCCACCGTCGCTTGGTTGAAATGTGATTTCGAGGCACGGTGGCCTTCGTACTGCTGGGGTTTGCCGTACCGCTCCAGTTCGTCTCGAGCGTGTTCGCGTTCCTCGGGCGGGATGTCCTGGTCGGGACGGGCTTCGGGATCTTCACTGGCACGTGGCTGGCCTTCGCGCTGTCGCAGCTCACGAGCCCTCCGGGACAGACCAGCCCGGTCGTCGGGGTGTTCTTCCTCTCCATCGGAGCGATCTTCGTGATGTTGGTCGGCGGCGGTATCTTCGGCGGCAAGGTCGCTGCGGGCGCGATCATCCTCACCGGCTCGGTCCGTTTCATCCTCTCGGGTCTCTACGAGCTCACCGGGTCGACCGGTGTCGAGCACACTGCGGGGATCATCGGTCTGGTCTTCGCCGCCGTCGCCGGATACGTCGGACTGGCCACCCTGCTCGAGGACAGCGCGCGGCGCCCGATCCTGCCGATCGGCCGGCGGGGCCTGGCTCAGACCGCGTTCACCGAGGGTCTCGGCACCCAGCTCGCCGACCTCGAGCACGAGGCCGGCGTGCGCGAACAGCTCTGAGGTTGCAGCCGCGGGTTCAGCGCCGGCGCGACTCCAGCAGCCGGAGCCAGATCTCGCTCACCGTCGGATACGACGGCACCACGTGCCACAGCGTTTCCAGCGGCACCTTCCCGACGATGGCGGTGGTGGCGGCATGAAGCAGTTCGGCCACCTCAGGGCCCACGAAGGTCGCCCCAATCACCGTGTCGGTCCCGCGGTCGACCACGAGTTTGGCCCGCCCGGTGTAGTCGTCGCGCAGCAGCGCGGCGCCGGACACCGACCCCAGGTCGTATTCGAGCGTCTCGATCTCGACGCCCTTCTCGCGCGCGGCCGCCTCGGTCAGCCCGACCGAGGCCACCTGGGGCTCCGAGAACACGACGGCCGGAACCATGTCGTGGTCGGCGATATCCCGGTAACGCGCGCCGTCGAGCGGACGTCCCTCGGCCCGCGCCGCAACCACGTCGCCGGCGATCCGTCCCTGATATTTACCCATGTGGGTCAGCAGCGCCCGACCGCAGATGTCGCCCACGGCGTAGAGCCAGCGGTCGGTTCCGAGGACTGCCATGTGGTCGTCGGTGGTGATGAAGCCGTGCGAGCCGCTCGTGTCCACTCCGACCACCTCGAGGCCGAGTTCGGCTGATGCCGGGGTGCGCCCCGCGGCGACCACGATCTCGTCGACCTCGATGCTGGAGCCGCCGGCGCTGATGCTCGCCGGCCCCCCGTGGACGCGGCCGATTCCGGTGTCGGCAACCGCCGGCCGCTCGACCGAGTCGAGCTTGGTCTCGGTGCGGACCGTGATGCCTACCTTGTCGAACTGAGCGGCCACCAGCTCGCCCACAAACGGCTCCTGCTTGGCCAGCAGGGACGGCCCCGGTTCGAACAGCGTCACCTCCTCCGCGCCCAGCCCCTTGAGCCAGGTTGCCGACTCGCAGCCGACGACTCCGCCGCCGACAACAGCCACGCGGCGAGGCACCTCAGCCAGATTGGTCACGTCACGAGAGATCCAGGGTCGCGACTCAGGCAGGCCAGGCACCGGAGGGACGGCCGCGGTTGTTCCGGTGGCGATGATGACCGCATGGCGGGCGCGCAGCGTCCGGACCTCGCCGTCGGGCCCGCGCACTTCGACGGTCCTAACTCCGGTCAGACGCCCGCGGCCCCGGACGAGGTCGATGCCGGCGCCCGTGGCCCACTTGACCTGCGAGGAGTCATCGCGGTGGTGAGTGAATGTGTCCCGCCGGGCCAGCACGGCGTCGACGTCGAGCGGGCCAGTGATCGCCTGAGCCACTCCGGGTAGGGCCTGCGCCGCGGCCATCACGTCGACCGGGCGCAGCAGCGCCTTGCTCGGCATACAGGCCCAGTAGGAGCACTCTCCGCCGAGCAGTTCCGCTTCGACGATCACCGCGCTGCGATCGCTGCCCTGGATGGCGTATTGCGCTGCGTTCTCCCCGGGGGGACCGCCGCCGATCACCACGACGTCCCATTCTGCGCGCGACTGGTCGTTTGCGGTCATCCGGGCAAGCTAACGGTTTCCCGGATCCGGGGCCCCGAACAGCGCGACCCGCACCTGAGTTGATCTTGGTTCGCCGCGCGCGGTCCGATGCGAAGCACGAATCGGGTAGGGAATCAGCACTGCCCTGACCGATGATCGGAGAAGCACGATGGGATTTGACCAGTACCACGAGCCGGCCGGTGAGCTGAGCGCCGAAACCCGCACCTTCGCCCGGATGATCGCTTCGCTCACCGAGGAGGCCGAGGCGATCGGCTGGTACGCGCAGCGCATCTCCGTGGAGGCTGACGACGATGCTCGCGCGATCATGGAGAACGCCCAGCAGGAGGAGTTCAAGCACTTCGCGATGGACCTCGAGTTCTTGGTCCGCCGTACGCCGAAGTGGCGCGTTGCACTGCAGAAGGTGCTGTTCACCGACGGCGACATCGTCGAGGCGGGCGAGGAAGCCGAAGAAGCCGAGGACGAGGTCAGCGGCTGAGCCGTTCCTCAGCCGGATTCTTCGGCCTCGGGCCGATCGAGCTCCGCTGCCAGCGCGGCCACGGTCTGGGCGATCTGCTCGCGGGCCGCGACGTCGCCGATCGTGCCGTCGGGGGCGACGTCGCCGCGAGCTACCGGAATCCGCGCGCAGGCCGCTTCGACGATCTGGGCGTGAACGTAGCCGAGCACCTTGCGCAGCGATTCATGGGCGTCAGCGCCGCCGGTCGGCGCCGCGCTGCCGGAGGCGTTGATCCAGGCCGCTGGCTTGCGATAGGTGCTGGCATCGCCGACCGTCCACTCGAGGAGGTTCTTGAATGATCCGGGTAGCGCTCCGGCGTACTCAGGTGTGCAAAACAGCAGCGCGTCAGCGGCCCGGATCGTCGTTCGCAGCTCCGCCACAGCGGGGTCGACGGGCTCCCCCTCGCGATCGTCGTCGGGATTGAAATGCGGCAGTCGGCTCATCCCGCTATAGAGAACCGGAGTGACGCCGGCGGGCGCGAGCGCCGCGGCGGTGCGCAGGACTGCGGTGTTCGTTGATCCATCTCGCAGGCTGCCCGAGACCAGCAGGATTTGCCGGGAGCTCTCCATCGCGGGCGAGGACGCTACCACTCGCTTGGCGGGAACCCGGCTCAGCGACGACGCCGCCGACTACCCTGATCCCGATGGCTGAACCAGCCAACCCGCCGCGAGCCGGCGGTGGGCGGTTGGCGTGGCGCAGGATGGTCGTGCGCGCCGTCGTGCTGGCCGTGTTGCTGATGGTGATGGCGCCGTTGGCCGCCGGCGCGCGGGTCTTCCATACCGTCATCCAGGACGACGACCTGTCGCTGTTCTCCCCCCAGGCTTTGTCCCAGTACATCAAGCAGCTGAGCTGGCTCGGCGTCGACGAGCTTCGGATCTCGGCCGAGTGGAAGCTCGAGGCGCCAGCCCCGGATTCCCCTCGGACGCCGCAGGGGTTCCGCGCCGAGGACCCGAACGCCTACACGGGCGCCGGCATGCGGCTGCTCGACACGGCAGTCAGGGCAGCGGCCGGCGCCGGCATTCACGTGATCGTCGATCCCGCGTTTTCCGCCCCGCGCTGGGCGACCAGCGGCGCGGGCCAGCAGGTCGGTGCCGGTGATCGGTGGTACAACGAGAACATCGACGTTCGGCAGGCCGCTGTGTGGGAGCAGATGCTTGCGCGCCGCTACAGCGGCGCCTTCACGCCGGTGGGGCAGAGCGCCAGATTGCCCAGGGTCGACACGTTCACGCTCTGGAACGAGCCCAACGAGCGCGGGTTCCTCAAACCGCAGTGGCTCGGCGGCATCCCGGTCAGCGCCGACTGGTACCGCCAGCTCGCGGCTCTCGCCTATCCGGCGATCAAGGCGGTCTCACCTTCGGCCACGGTGCTGATCGGCAACACCAGCAATTCGGGCGTCGATGCGCCGTCGGGCCCGATCGGTGTGGCGCCGCTCACCTTCGTCCGGCGCCTGGCCTGCGTCAACGCGCAGCTGCAGCCCGTGCACGACGGTGCTTGCGCACACTTCCAGACCGTGTCCGCCGATGGCTACGCGCATCATCCCTACGAGCGGAACGCGCCGCCCTGGGTCCCGTCCGGTCCGCAGCAGCCCGGCTGGGCGCAGATGGGGGATCTTATGCAGCTGCAGAACCTGCTCGACGTGCTGGTGGCCGAGCATCGCCTGGCTCCCGGGGCACAGCGGCTGTGGCTGACCGAGCAGGGCTACGGCTCGAACGCCGAGCTGACCGGGATGCCGTGGACCGAGGCCCAACAGGCGGCGCTGAACGCGGTCTCCGAATATCTGGCCTGGCACGACGGGCAGGCGTCGTCGTTCTCCCAGTTCCTGCTCCGGGACACGCTGACCCGCGAGACGCTCGCCCTCCGGGCCCGGAGCGGCGATCCCCACATCCAGCTGCCGGGCACGTGGACCACGGGCCTGGTGCGAGAGAACTTCACCCGCAAACCGGCACTGTGGATGTTCCGCTCGCCGGTCGTGGCCCGGGTGATCGCCGTGCCGTCGGCATTATCAGCCCCGGGACTGGCGATCACCGTCCCGGCCGGGGCCTCCGGGCTCCTCGACGTGTGGGGCCGCGCCCGCCCGATGCGTACGCCGACGTTCGTGGAGGTGCAGGTCGGCGACGGGTCGGGCGGCTTCCGCACCGTCGCCGGGACGACCACCGATGCCAACGGAGTCTTCGAGCTGCCGATCGCGACGCCGGCGCAGCCCCAGGCCCCGGTTCGGTTTCGCTGGCTGGCGCCGGGCGGCTCGTGGCAGACGTCACCGACTGCAACGCCCGTGGTCATTCCGGGCGGACCCTGAGCGTCAGTCCGCAGGCAGGTCCCACCCGAAGTACACCTCGGCGCGGCGCAGCCGATCGCCGTCGAAGCTGAGCACCTCGGTGTTGACCCCGGCATCTCCGTTGGCCTTGGTGAGCCTGTAGGTCACGACCACCTCGTCGCCGGACTGGATCAGGCGCTCGAAGCGGAAATTCTGTCCCTGCCCGGAGCCCGGCCAGCAGCGCTGAAAGTAGCCCGTGCGGTCCAGGTCGACGTCAAGCGGGCTGGAGAAGCGGAAGTCCTCGCTCAGCATGCGTTCGACGGCGGGGCGGTCGCCGGCGGCGAACGCTTCATACATATTCTTGGCGAGCTGCACCAGATCTTTGTCAGACAACGGTGGCCTCCTTCCCTCGTGGTTTGGAACAGTAGACCGGGATCGTGGGTGAGACTCATCGCGACGGGGGGACGGGGCGGGGCGCCGCCAGAACTGAGAAGGCCGCCGGCCTACGCATCCGCCTCGAGCGCATCGACGCGGCCTGCTGCCTCCTGCACCTGGCCGCGGGCGTGCTCTGCGGCAGCATGGGCCCGCTCCGCCGCCGCCTGGGCTCGTTCGGCCCCGGTCAGCGCCCGCGCAGCCTCGGCCTCGGCGTTTCGCAGCGCCAACTGTGCCTGCCGCAGTTGAGCCTCGGCCTCGTCCGCGGCCCCCTGGGCCGACCGCAGCTTCTCCTCCAGCTCCTGTTTGCGCACCCGAGCCTGCTCGAGTCGGCGCTGCTTCTTTGGGGTCGGCTCTGGCGGCGCGGGCTCGGCGGGCTCCGGTGCGGTCGCCGCACCCGAATCCGGGCCCGGACCCAGCCCCCCGATCAGTCCGAGATCGCTGAGCTGACGATCCTCGACCAGCCGGCCCTGCCTGAGCGTCTGGCCCAATTCTGGGTCGAGCGCGGCGGCATGGGCCGTCTCCCACAGTTTGTTGTGCAGGGCCGGGCTGACCGTCTGGCCCGCTTCGCGCAGCATCGCCTCCGCGGCCGCCACGGTTTCCCCGACCAGGCGCCGTTCCTGCGCTGCCGCGTCCCGCAACCGCCCTCGCTCCCCGCTGTTCAGTAGTCGTTCCTGGGCCTCGCGCAGCTGCAGCCCGGCGTCGAGCAGTGCTGCGATTAGCTCAGGCCGGCTGCCACCGAGCTGGTTCAGGGTCCACGCCGCGACGCTCGGCTTGCGCAGCCCTTTGACCTGCTCGCCGAGTTCACGCTCGCCCGCCTGTCGGAGCTGCTGCGCGGCCCGGTTGCGCGCCGAGGTGAACTCCTCCAGCGGCAGCTCGTAGAGCTCGGCGATCCGAGCATCGGCGGCGGAGTCCCCGTCAGCCACCACCCGGAAACCTCACAGCAGGCTGCGTCCCACCCAAACGGCCCGAGCGTGCTCTTGCACTGCCTGCGGACCGAGCTCCGCCACGGTGGCGACACCCGCGCTGGCCATCGCTGAGCCGAGGGCGGACCAGCCGCGCGCAACCGCGCCGACCCGCGCCGTCGGACCCCAGCCCGTCGCGCCCGCCAGCTCGCTGGCCTTCAACCGCACGTCTTCCTGGGTGAAATCGCCGAAGCGCTTGTAGGCCTCAGCCGCGTAGACGGGTGTGGAGAGTAGGTCGACCTCGCTCACGAGAGACCCCATTTCGGCATCGACGAGAGGCCGCCATTGCGGATCGCCCGCTCGGTGTCCCGCGTGCGGCGGGTGATGGGATACGGCGGCATCGCCCACGGATTCGGCGCGATCGTCCCGTAGTGCTCGCGCAGGTACGCCGTCAGTTCTCCGCGGTGCGCCTGACACGCATATCGGCGGGGACCGAGCGGTCCTCCGCCGTGCCAGGTGAGCCAGCCGCCGGGGGGGACATCGAGATATTCGCCGAACAACAGCTCGCGGAGTCCGTGCTCCAGCGTTCGCTGCGTCGCTTCATCTGGGGCGGCGCTGCAGAACTGGCATCGGAAGATGACACGCGTCGGCAATTCAAGCGTCCTCATCCCGTGTGTTCCCGCGCGGGACCGGCGGTAACCAGCTGTTCGATCCGACCCGTGACCGGCTCGATCATCGATGCGAGCTGGGCGTCGAGGCTGCCGTGCAGATGCCACTCGTCGCCGTGGCCGGTGACGAGGTCAGCGCGGGACAAACGGGCCAGCGCATGCGAGACCGACGGCCGCTCGGCGCCGATCAGGCGGCCGAGCAGTTGATGCGTGAGGGGCACCGGTAGGCGGATGCCGCCCGGCTCAACCCGGCCCCAGCGAGCGGCCAGGTGCCAGAGCAGGAGAGCGAGTCGGACCTCCAGGCGCGGCTGTGAGCTGATCGCTCGCTGAACGTTCAGGTTCCGAGTGCGTCGCTCGGTTCGCCGCAGCAGCGCCTGCATGATCTGGGGCCATGGACGTACTCGCTCGGAAAACGACGCATCGAGCACGGCAAAGCGCATCGGCACCAGCGCCCGCCATTCGATCTCGCAGGCCAGCAGGTCCTCGAACGCGTCCAGGCACGGTTCGACGATGTCACCGGCGCCGAGGAGCTCGGCCGCAACGCGGTCACCGACCCTGACGTTGACCGCCATCACGCCGTTGAGGACGAGCACGCCAGGGCCGTTAGCGGCCGTGGCCAGCGATTCCGTCAGCTTGATCTCACCGGCGTCGACATCGAACGTATTGGCGGTGATGGCCGGCCTCGCCGCGAAGCGCATCCGCAGGTCGAGTTCGTCGGCCAGATCCAAATCGAGATCCAGGAGGTACTGGTACGAGGACGGGCTCTGGTGGCCGCGCGACCTCGGATTCCACGGCGAGTGGACCACGTGCTCCTCGTCCGAACTCAGCTCAACCGCCACCCACAGGACATCGCTGACACGACCCTCTCCGATCCCGCGTCGACACCGGCACTCGGGTGCAGTCTACGCCGGTGGACCCACCCAGTGCCAACTCTGACCGAGCTTGGTGACCGTTGTAACCCGGATTACCGTCACCTCGGTTACCAGCCCCCTTTCGAGAGTGCTCGGCCGGTGATAGAACGACGTGCGGCGGGAGTCCTACTCCGGGGTGAACCCTAGGTGGCGACCGCCAGAGAGGAGTGCGAGGGCACCCATGTGTTTGGCGATTCCAGGGCAGGTGGTCGAGATCGTCGACCCCGCGAACCAGATCGCGAAGGTTGATGTCGTCGGAGTCAGGCGCAACATCAACGTGAGCCTCCTGATGGATGACGGGGTGGGGGCGCAGCCGGGCGACTGGGTGCTGATCCACGTCGGCTTCGCGCTCTCCAAGGTGGACGAGGCGGAGGCCCACCACACGCTCAGCCTGCTGGAGAAGATGGGCGCCGACTACGAGCAGGAGCTCGAAGAACTCAAGGCCAGCGTGATCGAATGATCGATGCCGTCGGCGCCGAGGCCTGCCGGGCCGGCGCGGAGCACTGCATCACGTGCAGCGATGAGGGGATCCCGATGCGCGTGATTGCGCTGCGCGGCGGCGACGCTGTCTGCTCCGACGAGGAGTCGACCCGTCATCAGGTCGCGATCGACCTGGTCGGGCCGGTTGAGCCCGGAGACCGCGTGCTCGTGCATGCCGGCGTCGCGATCCGGAGCCTGGAGGAGGTCGCACGATGAGGTTTGTCGACGAGTTCCGTGACGCGCACCTCGGACAGGTGGTGGCCGGCGAGATTCTTTCCGCGATGGACCCAGGTCGCCACTACAAAGTGATGGAGGTGTGCGGCGGGCACACCCACTCGATCTACAAGTACGGCATCGACGATCTACTGCCGGACAACGTCGAGCTGGTCCACGGGCCAGGCTGTCCGGTCTGCGTGATCCCCATGGGCCGGGTCGATGACGGCATCGCGGTCGCCCGCAACGACGGCGTGATCTTCACCTGCTTCGGCGACATGATGAGGGTGCCGGGATCGGAGTTCACCCTGACGGAAGCCAAGGCTCAGGGGTGCGACATACGAATGGTGTACTCGCCGCTGGACTCGCTGCGGATCGCGCGGGAGAACCCGGATCGCGAGGTCGTGTTCTTCGCGATCGGCTTCGAGACCACCGCGCCCTCGACGGCGCTGACGCTCAAGCGCGCCAAGGCCGAGGGGATCCGGAACTTCTCCTGCGTCTGCAACCACGTCACGATCGTGCCGCCGCTGCGGGCCCTGCTCGAGTCGCCGGACCTGCGCCTGGACGGGTTCATCGGCCCCGGGCACGTGTGCACCGTGGTCGGAGCCCGGCCGTTGGAGTTCATTCCCCAGGATTACGGCCGTCCAGTGGTGATCTCCGGGTTCGAGCCGCTGGACATCCTCCAGTCGATCCTGATGATCCTGCGCCAGCTGGGGGATGGGCGCAGGGAGGTCGAGAACCAGTACAAGCGTGTCGTGCCGCACGAGGGCAACCTGCGCGCACTCGAGGTCATGGCCGAGGTGTTTGAAGTTCGGCCGCACTTCGAATGGCGCGGGCTGGGATTCATCTCGCAAAGCGGTCTGAAGCTCTCCGAGGCGTATCGCGACTTCGACGCAGAGGTCCGGTTCGAGGTCCCCAACGTGCGCGTCGCCGATCCCAAGGCCTGCCAGTGCGGAGAGGTGCTGAAGGGCGTGATCAAACCGTGGGAGTGCAAGGTGTTCGGCACGGCCTGTACGCCCGAGCACGCGATCGGGACCTGCATGGTTTCTCCCGAGGGCGCCTGTGCTGCGTACTACAACTACGGCCGCTTCGCCCGCGAGCGGGAGGTCGTATGAGCGACGCCGGCGCAGCGGTAACCGGCCGTGAGCAGCGCGTGCTGCAGATCATCGAGACCGCGCGGGCCAAGCGGGCTCGGTTCCGGGACAAGCAGATCACCCTGGCGCACGGGGCCGGAGGCAAGGCGACCCAGACGTTGATCGAGGGTCTGCTGGTCCCCGCCTTCGCGCCGGACGGCGTCGGCTCACTCCCCGCGATGGCCGACGCCGGCGCGGTGAACATCGCCGGCACGCAGCTGGCCATGACAAGCGACAGCTTCGTGGTCAAGCCGCTGCGCTTTCCAGGCGGATCGATCGGTGAGCTCGCGGTCAATGGCACCGTGAACGATCTGGCCATGGCCGGCGCCCGGGCGGTGGCTCTGACGGTGTCGATGATCCTCGAAGAGGGCCTTGACTCCGAGGTGCTGCGCGGCGAGGTCCAGGCCATCGCCGCTGCCGCGGTGGCCGCGGGCGTCGAGATCGTCGGTGGCGACACCAAGGTGGTCGAGCGCGGCGCGGCGGACGAGATGTATCTCTGCACCACCGGCATCGGCGCGGTCGATGAGCGCTCGCAGATGGCCACCAACGCGATCCGGCCGGGGGACAAGATCCTCGTTTCGGGCCCGATCGGCGAGCACGGAACGGCAATCATGCTCGCGCGCAACCAGTTCGATCTCGATGCCGAAATCGAGTCCGACACCCACTCTCTGTGGCCGGCGGCGGATGCTCTGCTCGGCAGCGCCGGCGAGCACCTCCATTGCATGCGGGACGCGACGCGCGGCGGCGTGGCCTCGGTGCTCAATGAGCTGGCCCGGGCCTCGGGCGTGGCGGTAGTGATCCGAGAGGCCCAGGTCCCCGTGTCGCCGATTGTTGGCGCGGCAGCGGAGCTGCTCGGCATCGACCCGATGTACATCGCCAACGAGGGGCGCCTGGTGGCCTTCGTGGCACCCGAGGCGATGGACCAGGCGCTGGAGGCGCTCCGGCAGGTCACGGGCAGCGAGGGGGCAGTGGAGATCGGTGAAGTCAGGCGCGAGCCGCCTGGGATGGTGCTGGTGGAGACGAGTTTCGGCGGCAGGCGAGTGATGGATCAGCTCGTCGGCGACCCACTGCCGCGGATTTGTTGAGGCGAGAGAGAGATCGAGAGGAGCATCAATGGCGACGCAGATGGAGTTCGTACCAGGGCAGAAGGAGACCGAGGCAGTCACCGCGCATGTGCTGTGGATGACGGTCGGCCTCTCTTGCGAGGGTGATTCGGTCGCCATGACCTCCGCGACCAACCCCAGCCTCGAGGACATCATCCAGGGCGTGATCCCCGGCATGCCGCGCGTGGTCATCCACAACCAGGTGATCGCCTTCGAGGTGGGCGACGAGTACATCCAGGCCTGGTATGACGCCGAGGCCGGCAAGCTGGATCCGTTCGTGCTGGTGATCGAGGGCTCGGTTCCGAACGAGGAAATCAACGGCGAGGGCCATTTCACCGGCTTCGGTGTGAACCCCGCCACCGGTCAGCCCATCACCCTCAACGAGTGGATCGACCGGCTGGCCCCGAAGGCGGCAGCGGTGGTCGCCGTCGGAACCTGCGCCACCTACGGCGGGATCCCGGCGATGAAGAACAACCCCACCGGAGCGATGGGCGTGGCCGACTACCTGGGCTGGAAGTGGACCTCGAAGGCCGGACTGCCGATCATCAACATCCCGGGTTGCCCCGCCCAGCCGGACAACATGACCGAGGTGCTGATGTACCTGGTCTTCCACCTGGCCGGCATGGCGCCGGTGCCTGAGCTCGACGAGCAGTTGCGACCAAAGTGGCTGTTCGGTCGAACCGTGCGCGAAGGATGCAACCGCGCCGGTTTCGTCGAGGAGGGCAACTTCGCCACCGAGTACGGCTCAGATCACCGGTGCCTGGTCAAGCTCGGCTGCAAGGGGCCGGTGGTCAAGTGCAACGTTCCGGTGCGCGGCTGGGTCAACGGAGTCGGCGGCTGCCCGAACGTGGGCGGGATCTGCATGGCCTGCACGATGCCGGGGTTCCCCGACAAGTACATGCCGTTCATGGATCCGGACAAGTGGGGCGCGGCGGCGGCGAACGTCGAGCGCTTCAGCTACGGCCCGATCTTCAAGTACTTCCGCGAACGCAACATCAAGAACAAGTACGACGTCGAGCCCGAGTGGCGGCGTCGAGGGCCGGCGCTCACCACCGGCTACCAGAAGCGCTGGTAGCCGGCCGCGAGTCAGTCCGAGAACGACACTTTTCAAGGAGAGCAAATGGCCACAGTTGAAACGCCCGCACAACAGAAGGTCGTCGTCAAGGAGATGTCCTGGGATCCGATCACCCGGATCGTCGGGAGCCTTGGCATCCACACGGAGATCGACTTCTCCAACCGGCAGGTCTTGAAGTGCCACAGCACCTCGATGGTGTTCCGCGGGTTCGACATCTTCATGAAGGGCATCGACCCGCGCGACGCCCACTTCATCACCAGCCGGATCTGCGGCATCTGCGGTGACAACCACTGCACCTGTTCGTGCCTGAACCAGAACATGGCCTACTCGGTCAAGCCTCCGCCCTTGGGCGATCTGGCGTTCAACCTGGCCGAGTCCGCGGACTACATGTTCGACCACGCGATCTTCAACGACTGCATGGCGAACGTCGACTTCTGCGAGCAGATGGTCAAGGACACGAATCCCACGCTCCTGGCCAAGGCCGAGAACACCTCATCGCCGCACAAGGACATCCACGGGTACAACACGATCGCCGACATCATGCGGTCGCTGAACCCGTTCACCGGCAGCTTCTATCTGGAGACCCTCCAGGTGGCGCGCTACACGCGTGAGATGTACTGCCTGTTCGGCGGCCGGCACACCCACCCGTCAACGATCATGCCCGGCGGCTGCAGCGCCGACATCACCCACCAGACCCTGACCGACTACTACGTGCGGCTGATGCGGTACATGGACTACGTCAAGCGGGTCGTCCCGATGCACGACGACCTGTACGACTTCTTCCTGACCGAGCTGCCGGGCTACGACATGGTCGGCTACCGGGAGACGAACCTGGTCAACTGGGGCTGCTTCGATGACCCCGACTACGTCGACTACGACTACAAGACGATGACCGAGTGGGGGCGCAAGCGTTACATCACTCCGGGATCGCGATCGGCGGCGAGCTGATCACCACCGATCTGGTCGAGATCAACCTGGCGATTCGCATCCTGCTCGGCAGCTCGTACTTCGACAGCTGGGAGAACGAGCCCACGTTCGTCACGCACGACCCGCTGGGTAACCCGGTCGACAAGAACCATCCGTGGAACAAGCAGACGCTGCCCAAGCCACAGAAGCGGGACTTTGCCGACAAGTACAGCTGGGTCGTCTCACCGCGGATCTACGACAAGCGCACGGATACCCACGTCTGCTGTGACACCGGCGGCGGCCCGTTCGCCCGTCAATGGTGCACCGCCAAGGCCGGGCTGGTCGACTTCGGTTACCTCAAGGCGACCGGGCACTCGATCCAGATGGTGCTGCCGAAGTCGGCCTCGATGCCGGAGATGGAGCTCGAGTGGCACGTTCCGGAGAAGTCCAACGCGATCGAGCGTGACCGCGCCCGCAGCTACCACCAGGCCTATTCGGCCCTGGTCGGGCTGCACTGCCTGGAGCGGGCGCTCAAGGAGGTCCGCGCCGGCCGGACCAAGAGCTGGAAGGAGTTCACCGTCCCGGACGAGGCCGTGTCCTGCGGCTTCCACGAGGCGGCGCGCGGGGTGCTCTCGCACCACATGGTGATCCGCGACGGAAAGATCGCCAACTACCAGCCCTACCCGCCGACCCCGTGGAACGCGAGTCCACGGGACACCTATCGGAACTCCAGGCCCCTACGAGGACGCGGTGCAGAACACGCCGATCTTCGAGGAGAACGGCCCGGAGAACTTCAAGGGCATCGACATCATGCGGGCGGTGCGGAGCTTCGATCCGTGCCTGCCGTGCGGCGTCCACATGTACACCGGTAAGGGCAAGGTCCGCAAGGTGATCCACACCCCAACGGGCCTCAGCTGAGAGCGGGTGAGCTAGAGGAGAGAGGCAGATGGCCACCGACATCCATCCCGGCGAGCTGCTCGACCGGGTGCAGGAGCTGAGCGCGCTGGTCGACGAGTTCCCGGACCCCCGGGCTCGCGAGCTCACGCAGGAGCTGGTCAGCGCGATCATCGCCATGTACGGCGATGGGCTAGCGCGGATCATGGCGACGATCGAGGGCGCGCGTGAGGCCGGCGCCACGATTCTCGACGAGCTCTCGCAGGATGGTGCGGTGGCCAGTCTGCTGCTGATCCACGACCTCTATCCGGTCCCGCTCGAGGCGCGGGTGCTCGAGGCGCTGGACACGGTGCGTCCGTACATGGAGTCCCACGGAGGCAACGTCGAGCTGGTCGCGTTGGAGGATGGTGTGGCCAAGCTCGTGCTCCAGGGCAGCTGCAACGGCTGCTCGGCGTCGCGGGCGACGCTGGAGCTGGCGATCAAGCAGGCGCTCGACGAGCACGCCCCTGATCTGCTCGGCCTCGAGGTCGAGGGCGTCACCGAGCCGGCCAGCCCGCCCGGCGCCTTCGCGCTGCCGGTTGTCCAGTCCGGCGCGGCGAATGAGCTGCCGCTGGTGCACGAGGGGGCGGGCGAGCTGCCGATGGCGAGTGAGCAGCCCGCTCGGTGGATTCCGCTCAACGGCGAGGCCGAGCTCGGCATCGGGGAGCTACGGGCGCTCCAGGCCGACGGCGTGTCGCTGCTGCTGGCCCGGGTCAACGGTTCGCTGCTCGCCTACCGCAACCGCTGCGCAGCCTGTGGCGAGGCGCTGCATGACGGGGAACTGGACGGCGGCATGCTGCGCTGCGCCAGCTGCGGCGCGGACTTCGACCTGCCGCGCGCCGGGCGCGCCGCCGGTGGCGAGCCGCTGCAGCTGACGCCGGTCCCGCTGCTGGAAGCCGGCGGGATCCGGGTGGCCGTGTGAGCGAGCGCCTGGACTCACTGGTCACGGCCCGCAAGCGCGCCGAGACGCTGGCCCGGATGCGCACGATGGCTCAGATCGGTGCGGTCAGGCCGGCTGATCGCCCGCGGACGCCGCCGGCCGAGCGCTGCGACATCTGCAACACCACGGTCCCGGACGATCACCGCCACCTGCTGCATCTGGTCGAGCGGCGGATCATCTGTTCATGTGAGGCGTGCTGGGCGCTGCACTCAGGCGACGCCGAATATCGCCCCTCGGGCATGCGAACGCTGTGGCTGGACGACTTCGTCTGCGATGCCGAGATGTGGGGGCGGTTTCAGATCCCGATCGGGCTCGCGTTCTTCATGCGCAGCAGCGTGAGCGACGGAGTGGTGGCGTTCTATCCCAGCCCGGCGGGCGCGACCGAGTCAGAGCTCAACCTCGAGTCCTGGGACGCACTGGTCGAGCGCAACCCGGTGCTCGCCGACCTCGAGCCCGACGGCGAGGCGCTGGTGGTCAATCGCCTGTCGACTCCGCCCGACTACGCGATCGCGCCGATCGACCAGTGCTATGCGCTGGTGGGACTGATCAAGTCGCGGTGGGAGGGGATCTCCGGCGGGGACGCACTCAGGGAGGCGGTGCCGGAGTTCTTCGCCGCGCTGCGGGCGCGGACCGAGATCCCCGTGCCCCGGTTCGCGCAGTGAGCGTGCACGCGGATTCCGAGCGCGGCGGCGCCCGCCGCCGCGCCCGCTGCTCCCCGAACCGGAGTTCACGGTCACCAGCGCAGCGCACCTGGCGTTCGCCGCGACGCCGACGATGATCTTCTCCGCGGCGGTCACCGAACCGAACGGCCTCGCGATTCAGTCCATCGCCCTGTCGGTGCAGGTGATGATCGACCCGGCGCGCCGCGGCTACGACCCGGAGACCCGCGAGCGGCTGGCGGAGCTGTTCGGCCCACCCGCCAGCTGGACGCCCTCGACCCAGGGGCTGTCCTGGGCACGCGTGGCGGCGGTGATCCCGTCGTTCACCATTCGGCCACGTTCGCGATCGAGGTCCCGTGTACCTATGACCTCGAGGTGGCGGCGGCCAAGTACTTCTATGCGCTGGAGGACGGCTTCGCGCCGCTCAGCTTCCACTTCTACGGCAGCATCTTCTACCGCACGGCCGGCGGCGTCCTGCAGATGGTGCCGGTGTCCTGGAGCGCCAGCGCCCAGTTCTCGATGCCGGTTCGCGCGTGGCAGTGAGATGATCGCCGAGCACTACCCCGGCGGCGGCTGGATCCGCGTGCACCAGCGGACGCTGGCGATTCTCAACGAGCGGCGGGCCGCCCGCGGGCTTCCGAGCTTCGACGCCTGCATCGAGGAATTGCTCGAGAACAGGGACGCCGATGCTTGAGGAACTGGTGTCCTCGCTCCTCTACGAGGGCTACGCGCTTTACCCGTACACGCCCGGGGCGCTCAAGAACGCCACTCCGACGCCGTTCGGCATCGTCTATCCGCCGGTCTACGCCCAGGAGTGCTCCGGCGCCTTCGACCACGCCCGCCTGGACTGCGTGGCCGAGCCGCTGGCCGGACGCGAGCCTGACCGCGACGCTGCGCTATCTCGCTCCCAACGGCGAGCGCCACGAAGCGGCTGGAGCAGCGGAGTCGAGCTCGGACCGATCGCGGTGGGGGAGCGGGCGACAATCGAGTTCCCCGGCGGGCGCTTCACGCTGCGCTCTGAGCCCGCCGTCGAGGATGGCCGGGCCCGCGTGCGTGCGTGCGTTCACAACACGCAGGCCGTGAGCGAGGGATTGGCTCGGGGCGAGGTCCTGGAGCATGCGCTGATCTCGACTCACCTCGTGGTCCAGATCACCCGCGGGCGTTTCATCTCGCCGCTGGACAGCGGCCACGAGAGCGTCAACACCTGGCCGGTCCTGGCCACAGCGGCCGACGATGCGGTGCTCGGCGCGGCGATCGTGCTGCCCGACCATCCCCAGATCTCGCCCCAGAGCCGCGGCAACCTGTTCGACAACACCGAGATAGAGGAGGCCCTGGTGCTCCACGTCCATGTGCTCAGCGACTCCGAGCGGGCGCAGGCCGCCGGACGCAGGATCCGGTGGTGCAGGAGATGCTCGAGCGGACGCTGGCCGCGACACCGCAGGACATCATCGACCTCCACAGCGGCCTTCAAGGAGGTCAAGCGTGACTAGCGGCCCAATGCCGGCGCCATTCCCCGGCGGCGCGGATAATCCCAGCGCGGGCTTCCCCGGCGGCGCGGACAACAACCCCGGCGAGGCCCACGCCACGGTCGACGGCGTCCGCTTCGAACGGGGCAGCACCGTGATCCTGCGCCCCGGAACCGATCGGGACGTGTTCGACAAGATGCTCGACGGCCGAGAGGCCACACTCGAGCGGATCTACGTGGGCATGGACGATCGTGTCTTCCTTGCCGTCACCGTGAACGACGATCCCGGCCAGGAGCTGATGCGTGAAACCGGGCGTTACCTGTTCTTCTTCGCCAACGAGGTGCAGATGCCATGACCGAAACTGTTCAGCGGACCACCAAGCAGATCCTCGTGGCCGGAATCGGCAACGCGTGGATGCGCGATGACGGCTTCGGTGGCGAAGTCGCGAAGTTGCTCGAAGCGCGCGAGCTGCCCGACGGAGTGCGGGTGATGGATTTCGGCTCTGGAGGGCTCGATCTCGCCTATGAGGTGATGCGCGGCTACGACGCTCTGATCCTGATCGACGTGAGCCGCCAGGGCGAGGCCCCCGGAACGCTGTACGTGATGGAGGCCGATCCCGGACGACGTCGACGGGCAGGTGGAGGACGGCCAGATGCTCGACCCGCACGGCATGGACCCGGAGACAGTGCTGCGCTTCGTCAAATACGTCGGCGGCTGGCCTGGTCGCGTGTTCGTCGTCGCCTGCGAACCGGAGATCGTCGAGGACGTGGGCTTCGGCCTCAGCGACGCGGTGAGCGGTTCGCTCGCGCGGGCGGCGGACGTCGTCCTGGAGACGATCGGCGAGCTGCGCGGCGACCCCGCCAATGCATGAGCTGTCGGTCGCCAGCGCGGTCCTGAACACGGCCGTCAAGCACGCGGGCACGCGCAGCGTGGCCGTGGTCAGCCTGCGTGTCGGCAGGCTCAGGCAGGTGGTTCCGGACTCGCTGCAGTTCTACTTCGAGATCGTTTCCCGGGACACGGTTTGCGAAGGAGCGCGGCTGGAGCTGGCCGAGATCGACGCGCGTCTGGGTTGCTCGGACTGCGCTCAGGAGTGGGAGCCGGAGATTCCCGCCTTCCGCTGCCCCCGCTGCGAGTCGGCGGCGGTGCAAGTGCTGGCCGGCGAGGAACTGGAAGTGGACTACATCGAAGTCGAAGACGAGGAGACCGCATGCATCGCACCAAGGTGAGGGTCGTCGAGGACGCCCTCGACGCCAACAACACGATCGCGCGGGCCAACCGTGAAGACTTCGATCGGCATCACGTCAGCGTGGTCAACCTGATGAGCGCGCCCGGGGCCGGCAAGACCACGCTGCTGGAGCGGACGTTGTCCGAGCCGCTGGGCGAGGTGCGCGTCGGCGTGCTGGAGGGCGACGTCCAGGGATCGTTCGACGCCGATCGGCTGGCCAGCCTGCACGTTCCGGTGACCCAGCTCAACACCGATTCCGGGTTCGGCGGCGAATGCCACCTGGACGCCAACATGGTCCGCTCGGCCATGCCGGAGCTGCCGCTGCACGACATCGACCTGCTGGTCATCGAGAACGTCGGCAATCTCGTCTGCCCGGCCGAGTTCCGGGTCGGTGAGGACGTGCGGGCGATGGTCTGCTCGGTCACCGAGGGCGAGGACAAGCCGATGAAGTACCCGCTCATGTTTCGCACCTGTGAGGTCGTCGTGATCAACAAGATCGACCTGCTCCCGCACCTCGACTTCGACCTGGACAAGTTCCTCTACTACCTGGATCAGGTCAACCCCAGCGCGCAGCGGATGCTGGTCAGCGCGCGCACGGGCGAGGGCGTCCAGGCATGGCGGGACTGGTTGCTCACCGTTAGCGAACGGGAGCAGGCGCTCGCTTGACCCAGGCGGCGCTCACCCGCGACGCCGCCGCCCAGCTGGAGGCGCTGCTGGTGCGGCGCACCGAGGCAAACCGGCGGTTCTTCGGCCAGGAGGGCGAGCGGCTGGCTCGCCTCTGCCACCTGATGGCGGAGCGCTTTGCTCGCGGGGGCCGCCTGATCGCCTTCGGGCGCGCGCCCGGTGACCGCTCGGACGCCAGGCACGTGGCGGTGGAGTTCGTGCACCCGGTGATCGTCGGCAAGCGTGCGCTCCCGGCTATCGGACTGGCCGGGGAGGGCGGGAATCTACGCAACCAGGTCGAGTTGATCACCCGCCCCGAGGACATCGCGATTGGCTTCGGCGCGGAGCGGGACGGAGGCGAGGCGGCGGCGGCGATCGCGCTGGCCCGCGGGCGAGGCTGCCTGACCGTCGCCTTTGCCCCGGCCGGAGCCGAGTGGGAGTTCGTTCCCCCGACCGAGGACACCCAGGTTGCCCAAGAGCTGGTCGAGACTCTGTACCACGTGCTGTGGGAGCTCGTGCACGTGTTCTTCGAGCATCGCGGCCTGCTCAGCGGACGTGACAAACCGCGCTCGCGCGACGTCGGCGCGGCAAGTTTCCTCTACCCGTTCCTGGCTGAGCGGGAGGACAATCTCGACCAGGTGCTCGACGATGTGCGGCAGCTCGGTGCTGATGAAGTCCGAGGAGATCGGCGCGCTGCGGATCCAGACCCTGACCGAGAACCGCGCCGCTCTGCTCGCCGCCGCCGAGGCGGTGCGGGCAAGGCTCAGCCGCGGCGGCACGCTGCTGGCGCTCGGCAACGGTGGCTCGGCGACCGACGCGATGGATGTGGTGGCTGACTTCCGGACCCCCGCCGGTGCGGCTGGCGCCCCGGCCCCCGCGGGCGCGGCAGCCGGCTGGCCGGCGATCGATCTCACTGAGGACACCGGGATCATCACGGCGGTCGCCAACGACATCGGCCCGGAGGCGATCTTCTCCCGTCAGGTGATCGCCTACGGACGCGCCGGCGACGTACTCCTCGCCCTGTCCACGTCTGGCAATTCGGGCAACATCATCGCGGCGCTCGAGCAGGGACGCCGCCAGGGCCTGACGACAATCGCGCTGGTGGGCTACGACGGCGGCCGGGTGGCCGCCGAGGCACTCGCCGACCACGTGATCGTCACCCGCTCTCAGCACATCCCGCGGATCCAGGAGGCGCAGGCGAGCGCCTACCACGTGCTGAGGGAGTTGGTGGGGTGAGCGCGATCGCCGACCATGCAGCCCGCTCTCGGGTCAGCGTCCGGGTTCACGGGACGGTGCAAGGGGTCGGCTTCAGGCCCTACGTGTACCGGCTCGCGTCTGAGCTGGCGCTCGACGGCTACGTGCTCAACGACGCCCCGGGGTGCTGCTCGAGGTCGAGGGTTCGCCGGCGGCCGTCAGGCGCTTCCTGGAGCGTCTGGAGCCTGAGGCGCCCCCGCTGGCCAGGGTCGAGCGGATTCTCAGCCACCCGTTACGGCCGGCCGGGGAGGACGGTTTCAGGATCCTCGTCAGTCCCCAGGGTCAAACGGCCGACGCTCCGGTGGCCGCCGACACCGCCACCTGCCAGGACTGCCTGCGTGAGATGCTCGACCCGGCCGACCGGCGCTATCGGTACCCGTTCATCAACTGCACCAACTGCGGCCCTCGCTTCACCATCGTCCGTGGAATTCCCTATGACCGGCCCTCCACCACGATGGCCGGTTTCGAGATGTGTCCGGCCTGCCAGGCCGAGTACGAAGACCCGGCTGACCGCCGCTTTCACGCGCAGCCGAACGCATGCCCGCAGTGCGGTCCGGTGGTTCGGCTGCTGGACTGGGCGGGCAAGCCGGTCGCGCCCGGCGCCGACCCGGTGCGCGCGGCAGGGGTCGCGCTGGGCGCGGGCATGATCCTGGCCATCAAGGGCATCGGGGGCTACCACCTGGCCTGCCGCGCCGACAATTCCGGCGCGGTCACCCGCCTGCGCGCGCGTAAACACCGAGAGGACAAGCCGTTCGCCCTCATGGCCCCGGATCTGGCGGCGGCAGAGCGGTTGGTCGTGCTGGGGGAAACCGCGCGCGAGCTGATGCTCTCGGCGGCGCGGCCGATCGTCCTGGCCCCCCGCCGACCGACCGCCCCGGTCGCGGGTTCGGTGGCACCGCGGACGCTCGAGCTCGGCGTGATGCTTCCCTACTCCCCGCTTCATCGCCTACTGCTCGACGACTGCGGCAGCGCGTTGGTGCTGACCAGCGGCAACGTCTCCGACGAACCGATCTCCTTCCGCGATGCCGACGCCGGCGAGCGCCTCGGGCAGATCGCCGAGATGTTCCTCGTCCACGACCGGCCAATTGAGACGCGGACGGACGATTCGGTGGTCCGCGCGGCCCATGTCGGTCGCCGGACGGTCGCCGTGACCCTGCGGCGCTCGCGCGGCTACGTGCCGGGCAGCCTGCCGCTCACCGGGCGTGGCGCCAGCCGCCCGCTGCTGGCCTGCGGTGGCGAGCTCAAGAACACCTTCTGCGTGGCCAAAGGTGAACGCGCATGGGTCAGCCACCACATCGGTGACCTCGAGAACCTCGAAACACTGCAATCGTTCTCGGAGGGGGTCGCGCACTTCGAACGACTGTTCGCGGTCCAGCCTGAGCTCGTGGCCTACGACCTGCACCCCGAGTATCTATCGACGAAGTATGCGCTCGAGCAGGAAGGTGTCGAGCTGATCGGCGTCCAGCACCACCACGCCCACATGGCCGGGTGCCTGGCCGAGCACGGCGAGACCGGCCGGGCCGTCGGCGTGATCTTCGACGGCACCGGCTACGGGACCGACGGAACGATCTGGGGCGGGGAGCTTCTGTACGGCGACATCGGCGTCATGCCAGCGCGTCGGCTCGCTGCGTCCGGTTCGGCTGCCGGGCGGAGCACAGGCGATCCGGCAGCCGTGGCGGATGGCCTGCGCGTGGCTGCAGGAATCATCAGGTTCAGCCCCCGCGCTCCCGGAGCGCGCTCCGCCGCCACGTCGACGCTGAACGCTGGAGCCAAGTCACGCAGCTGGCCCGGACCGGCTTGGCCTCCCCGCAGACGACCAGCGCCGGGCGCCTGTTCGACGCGGTGGCCGCGCTCTGCGGCCTGCGGGCGGAGATCAACTACGAGGGTCAAGCGGCAATCGAGCTGGAGGCCGCCTGTGATCCCACCGAACGAGCGTCCTATCCGATGCCGGTCAGCGCTCAGGACACAAAGATCGTGATCGATCCACGGGAGACGATCGCTGCGATCTGCGCGGACGTTCGCGCCGGAGTCTCGGTGGGGATCGTCGCGGCGCGGTTTCATCGTGCGCTGGCCGGCGCCACCGTGGCGGCCTGTGCGGCGGCGGCTTCGAGCTACGCCACCGAGACCGTCGTTCTCTCCGGCGGCGTGTTCCTCAACCGGCGGCTGCTGGAGGCGGTGGCCTGGGGACTGACCGAGCGAGGCCTCCGTGTGCTGACCCCGCAGGTGCTGCCCGCCGGCGATGGCGGCATCTCCTACGGCCAGGCGGCGGTGGCGGCGTGGAGGACAGCGGCTTGAACCGCGGAGCACGCATCCGCTCGTCGCTCGACGCCCAGGGTTGGCGCACGCTCGGGTTCATGGCCTTGGTCGTGATCGGTCTCCACGTGATCGGCTTTGTCCTGCTGTTCGCGGTCGTCGCGCCGCAACACCACGACCTCGGCCGCGCCGGAGGTTTCGTGGTCGGGACCGGGATCACCGCCTACACCCTCGGGCTTCGGCACGCGTTCGACGCAGATCACATCTCCGCGATCGACAACACCACCCGCAAACTGATGGCGGACGGCCAGCGCCCGGTCAGCGTCGGCTTCTGGTTCTCGCTCGGGCACTCGTCGGTGGTATTCGCGCTGACCTTCCTGTTCGCGCTGGGGATCAAGGCACTGAGCGGTCAGGTGACCAAGAGCGGATCGACGTTGCACAACGTCGCGAGCTGGGTGGGCACCGGAGTCTCGGGCACCTTCCTCTACGTGATCGCCGCCGTCAACGTGGTGATCCTGTGGGGAATCATCAAGGTCTTCTTCGAGATGCGTTCGGGGGGCTACGACGAGGTGGCTCTGGAGCGCCGGCTCGCCTCGCGCGGCTTGATGAGCCGGTTCCTCGGGCGCTTCACGCGGACGATTCGCAAGCCGTGGCAGATGTATCCGGTCGGCGTGCTGTTCGGTCTCGGCTTCGACACCGCCTCGGAGGTCGCGCTGCTGTTCCTGGCCGCCGGCGCGGCAGGTGCCGGGCTTCCGTTCTACGCGATCCTCTGCCTGCCGATTCTGTTCGCCGCCGGCATGTCGCTGCTGGACACGATCGACGGGTCGTTCATGAACTTCGCCTATGGGTGGGCGTTCTCCAAGCCGGTGCGCAAAATCTTCTACAACATGGTCATCACCGGGCTCTCGGTGCTCGTCGCGCTGGTGATCGGGACGGTCGAGCTCGGGGGGCTGATCGCTCAGAAGCTGAACGCGCGGGGCTCGTTCTGGTCCTGGCTGGAGCACATCAACCTCAACTCGCTGGGCGTGATCATCGTCGGCATCTTCGTCGCCACCTGGATCGTCGCGTTCCTGGTGTGGCGCCTCGGCCGGGTCGAGGAGCGCTGGAACGCGCACCTCGTCGCTGCCGCTAGGGGAGTCGGCTGATTCTGAACCTGGCCCGGTGCTGCTCGCCGGGGCTGAGGATCGTCAGTCCGGCTCCGCTGCGCAGCGCGTTGGCCGGCGCCGTCATCGGCTCGAAGCAGATGTAGTGGCGCCCCGGAGGCGCGTATACCTGCGCGTAGCGGTAGCCCTCGAGGAGGTCGAGTTCGATTCCGCGGCTGGTGGCGGGATCCTGGCTCGTGAACTGGGCCGGTAGCGCGGTGATGCTCAGCGCGTCGTCCCAGCTCGTCTGATCCAGCTCGAATGCGGTGGGCCCGAGCGGCTCGCTCGCGCCGGTGGGGATGCTCTGCTCGTCGAGCAGCAGCCGCTCGGAGGCGGGCAGCTCGATAGCGGCCTGCGCCCGCTCCGCCGTCGGCAGGCGCAGATATGGGTGAAATCCGAACGAGACCGGCACACTGTCACTCGGCGGTGGCAGTGACGGCCACGGTGATCGTCAGGACGCCAGCGCTGAGCTCAGCGCTCAGCTGCACCTCGTGGCGGTAGGGGTAGAGCGCCAAGAGGGTGTCGGAGCTCCAGTTCAGCGTGGCGGTGAGGGAGTGGGCGTGCCGGGTTGCCTCCCAGCGCATCAGGTGCGGGACGAGACCGTGAATCGGAAGTCCGTGTTCGTCCTGCGGAAGCAGTTGCGGGTCCTCGGGCAGGGACACGGTGCGCCCGGCCGCGGCGTAGCTGAATGCGGCCAGCCGGTTGGCCCAGGGATACAGCAGCGGGATCCCCATCGTCTTGCCTCGCGTTGCGTAGGCGTCCAGGCCGCGGCCGAGGTCGAGCAGTTCCTCGCCCTCGTGGACCAGGGAGCAGCACACCATGCCCGCAGCGGGGGCGAAGCTCGCCGTCGTGCTGGCGCCCGGTGAGGTGATGGTGATCGTCTCGACGGTCATCTCGCTGCCTCCAGGCGCTCGGCCAGGCGGGAGTGGCGCCGCCCGGTGTCGGGAGTCCTCGCGGCCCGTGCGATCACGTCCGGCGTGCCGACGATGACCGTGGCCAGCTTCGCCCGGGTCACCGCCGTGTAAAGCATCTCGCGGCGCAGGAAGAACGCGCCGGCGGCCGCATGCGCGACGATCACCGCCACGGGCAGCTCGATTCCCTGGCCCCGATGCACCGAGCACGCGTAGGCCAGCCGCAACCGGTCGGCCTCCTCGGGCGGCAGCCGGAAGACCGTCTCGTCCGATCCCAGGATCAGCGCAGCATCGTCGTCGTCAGCGCCACCCGATGTCTCGTCGAGCAGTCGCAGCAGGGTCCCGTTCATCAGGCCCAGCTCGTGCAGGTTGCGCCCGGTCATCATCACCTTGTCACCGAGCCGCAGCCTGCCGCCGCGGACCGGGCTCCCATGAGGGTTGAGGGCCTCGCGCAGGGCGTCGTTGAGCGCGTCGATGCCGAGTTCGCCCTTGTACACCGGCGCGAACACCTGGATGTCGCTGACCGGGTCCACGTCATAGTGAGCCGGCAGCCGCTCGCTGACCAGCGCCACGATCTCCTCACGGGCCGCCCGCGGATCGGCGCGGGTGATCAGGAACAGGTCGCGGCGCATTCCGTCGGTGGCGGTGAAGTCCGGGACCGCACCGCGGCGGATGGCGTGAGCACCCTGGACGATCATGCTGCCCGCGGCCTGCCGGAAGATGTGGGTCAGCGCGACCGCGGGGACCACGTCCGAGCCGACCAGCTCGGCGAACGGCTTGCCGGCACCCACCGGTGCGAGCTGGTCCGCATCGCCGACGAGCACGACGTGGGTAGTCGGCGCCACGGCACGCAGCAACGTGACCATCAGCTCGAGGTTGGCCATCGAGGACTCGTCAACGATCAGCAGGTCGCAGGCCAGGGGATCGTCCTCGTCGTGGGTCGGGCCCTCGCCCGGTATCCATCCCAGCGCCGAGTGGACGGTGCGCGCCCGGACTCCGCTGGCCTCGGTCATCCGGATCGCTGCTCGCCCGGTCGGAGCGACGAGCAGCACCTTTGCCCCTTGCTGCGTCGCCGCCGCCGCGATGCTCCGAATCGAGGCGGTCTTGCCGGTGCCGGGCCCACCGGTGATCAGGGAGAGCCGATGGCTCAGGGCGTTGCTCACACCTGTCTGCTGCTCGGCGGTCAGCTCGGGACCGCCGGTCTCGGGCGCTGGAGAGCTCCTGCGCCTCCAGTCGCCCGCTGCTCGCTGGCGATCAGCGCGTGGACCCGTTCGGCCAGTTCGGCCTCCAGCGCTGCGGTAGCCGCGCGGTAGACCCAGGGCGCGCTCACCACCACGTCGCCCGCTCGCTCCAGCTCGGCGATCGAGACCGGCGGGTGCACGGCTGTCGCCCAGCAGCTCCTCGAGGGCGGGCAGCAGCGCGCTGGTCGGGCATGACAGGTGCTCCCGCTGCGCTCGGCCTCGGCGAGCAGATGTAGCGTTCCCGCGCGCGCACGCGCGTGAGCGCCGGCGGCGATGCCGCCGGCCCCGAGCGATCCGGTCGGCGATGGCGAACCCGACGCCGAACACGCTCGTCAGCTCGTACGGCTGCTGGCTGACCACCCGGTGGGCGGTCGAGCCGTACTCGGTGTGCACGCGCTTGACCAGGTAGCCGAGTCCGTGGGGGGCGAGCATCAGGTGCAGCTGGCGCGTTACGCGCATCCCGTTCCAGGCCGCCGCGGCCTCGGCGGCCCGCCCGGCGCGCAGCCCGACTGCGGCAAAGGTCGCCTCGGGATCGCTGTCGATCGACATCGATCACCGCGCCGGCGCCGTAGCGCTCGACCAGCAGGGCGGCCCGTTTGTGCCCGACGTGCTTGATGCGGCGCAGGTAGGCGATCAGCGTGTCGGCGTCGGCCGGCGGAAGCGGCCGCGCCTCGGACACCTTGACCTGCAGCCCGTACCGGCTGTCATCGACCCAGGTGCCGATCACCCTGGCCCGCTCACGCTCCTCGAGGTGGATCAGCGGGCCGACGAGCACCACCGTGCCGCCGTCCGCGTCGGAGGCATCGATCACTGCCCAGCCGGTGGTCTCGCTCGCGTAGCGCGTCCGGCGGATCGTGACCTCCGCATCAAAGCTCTCCATTGTCACGAGGACGTTAGCCGCCCCACCGATCGGGAAGCTACGGTGACACAGACATGGCACAGAGTCGCCTGGACCCCCGCTGATGGGACTGCTCCTCGTGCGCTACGGGATCGGAGTGGTCATGGTGGCCGCAGGGCTCATCCTGCTCGTGGTCTCTCCCGGCGGGTTTGGCGTCGATGGATTCGCGCTGGCGGTCGGCGGTGGTGCCTCGGTCCTGCTGATCAACTTCCTGTTTCGCCTCGGCGCCAGCGGTGATCTCGAACGCCGTAGCGAGGAGCAGGCGCGCGACTACTTCGCCGAGCATGGAGAGTGGCCGGAGGAGGCCCCCGCGGGCCGGCGCAGGTGGACTCTGGCGCCCGGAACGGTGACGCCGGAACAGGAGCAGGAACGGGAGCGGCAGCGAGAACGCGAGCGGGAGCGGGGCCGCACGAGTCGCTAGCGCCGCTCCGCCCGGCGCACGGCGGCCTCGATCCCGTCGCTGCCGATCAGATTCTGAAAGCGCCTGACCAGCGGCCGGATCAGCGCTGACCCCGATCCGGCCCTGGGCGCCGAACGCTTCGACGCGCGCCTCCGAGGTCAACGCCGTCTCAGCCCGCGGGCGTCGGCTCGACCCAATGGGCAAACAGCACCCGGGCGCTTCCCCGGCGCGACCACGCGAGGTACTCCTCGGGATCCCTCAGCTGGGGATAGTCGCGCCGCAGCGTCCAGATCCGTCCGACCAGGCCCGAGACGAGCGCCATCTCACCTTCCTCGAGCACCATGAACGGCGGTTGCCGGAACAGCTGATCGAACGAGGTGTCGGGGCGCAGGCCGGGGATGCGCCAGCGGACGAGCCGGCCGAGCAGCGCGGCATCGGCCAGCCTCATCCGCCCGCGCGGCCTCCCACAGCCGCTCGCTGTCGGCGCTGCTCTCGCGCCGGTTCACCACCCTCAGTCCGGGGTCCGGAAGCCAGCGGTCGAGGTCGGGTTTCGCCACCGGCGAACCTTACGCATCCTGTGGCGGGCGATCCCGTTGTGCGCGATCATCCACGCTGTGCTCCGCCACGCCCTCGCCCCAGTCGTCCCGGCCATGGCCGAATCGCTGGGTCTTCAACGACGGCTGCGCCGGGCGCCGACGGGGTGGCCATCACCTTCGACGACGGACCGCATCCGGAGGGAACGCCCGGCCGTGCTCGAGCTGCTCGCCCGGGCGGGCGCCCGCGCGACGTTCTTCGTGATCGGCGAGCAGGTCAGCGCGCGTCCCCGCGCTCGCCGCCGAGATCGCCGCCGCCGGTCACCAGATCGCTCTCCACGGTTATCGCCACCGGTTGCAGCTGCGGCTCGGACGCGGGTGCTGCCGAGGACGACCTGCGACGAGGCGTCGACGTGATCGCCCAGGCCACCGGCGTGGAGCCCGCGATGGCATCGACCGCCGTACGGGATCTACAGCTCCGACGGCCTCCGCGCGGCGCGCTCGGCCGGCCTCAAACCCCTGCTGTGGTCGCAATGGGGGAAGGACTGGCGCAAAGTTCACCAGCCCCCAGCGCATCCACGCACGCGTCAGCGACCAGCTGGTTCCCGGGGACGTGATCCTCCTGCACGATGCGGACTTCTACAGCGCCAAGGACTCGCACCGGCGGACCGTCGCGGCGCTCAGCTTGATCCTCGCAGAGCTGAACCGGCGCAAAATCGGTACCGTCCTCCCGGTCTGACAGGCTTGCTTTGCGCACCTCAACCTACGAGGATCTGGCAAGCTTGAGCGTGGGGGCGATGTCGCTGGCCGGTGGCATCGCGAGCGACCCGCGGCACCTCGGACGCCGCCCCGAGACGATATGACTACAGCTTCCGCAACTCCGAGCTTTGACAAGTTCGCGATCGGGTTCGACCCACGCGACCGTGAGCGCCTGCACGCTCTGATCGACGAGGTGCTGGACTCCAACCGCTGGTCGGAGGCGGACATGGTCGCGCGCTTTGAAGCGGCCTGGGAGGCCTGGAACGAGGCGCCTGCGGTGGCGCTGTCCAGCTGGGCCGGAGGAGCGATGGCCGCGCTGCACTTCGCCGGGGTCGCAGGGGGAGACCGTGCTGTGTCCCTCCAACACGTTCATGGCCACGCCGCTGGCCGCGATCCGCGCCGGGGCGCCAGGTCGAGTTCGTGGACTGCAACCGCGAGGACCTGTGCATGTCGTTCGCCGACTTCGAGGCGAAGGCCGAGCAGCACAAGCCAAAGGCCGCGTTTCTGGTCCACATCGGGGGCCACATCGCCTTCGACGTGGAGCGGATCGCCGCCTACTGCGAGGAGAACGGGATCTTCCTGATCGAGGACTGCGCGCACGCGCATGGCGCGAGCTGGAACGGCCGTAAGGCCGGGACCTACGGTGACGCCGGCGTGTACTCGCTCTACGCGACCAAGACGATCTCCACCGGCGAGGGCGGCGTGCTGGTCTCACGCCGTCCCGAAGTGATCGAGCATGCCCGCGGGTTTCGCAACTACGGCAAGCCGACCTATGAGGTCCAGGGCCTCAATTTCCGGATGAGCGAGTTCACCGCCGCGCTCGGGCTGGTGCAGATCGAGCGGCTGCCGGAGATCGTCAGCTGGAAGAACGATGTCGCCCGCCAGCATCTCGATCCTCAGTATCCGAGCCGGCTGACCCTGCCTGAGGGGATGGTCTCCGGGCCTCTACAAGTACGTGGTCTTCGATTGGCTGCAGCGCTCCACCGGCCGCGTCTACGACGAGCCCTGTCACCGGATCCTCGGCCATCAGGTCGAGCTTCCGAATTCCGACTGGGTCGCGCAGAATCATTCCTGCGTGCCCCTGTACTACCGCCCGGAGACCGCATGAGGGTTCTCGTCACCGGCGGCTCGGGCTTCATCGGCTCGCACGTCGTCGACAAGCTTCGGGCCCGAGGCCACGATCCGGTCATCTACGACCTGCGTCCTTCGCCCTGGCACGAGGCGCGGGCTCGGTCGACACGGTGCTCGGTTCGATCACCGACCGCGAGGCGCTCGAGCGGGCGCTGCATTCCTGCGATGCCGTTGCCCACCTGGCGGCCGTGGCCGACGTCAACGACGTCCACGCCTCGCCGGAGGACGCCGAGCGGGTCAATGCCCGCGGCACGGTCGCCGTCCTCGAGGCTGCCCGCCGCGCCGGGGTCAAGCGGATCGTCTACGCCAGCACGATCTGGGTGTACTCCGACTGCGAGCCCGAGGCGGTCGACGAGGAGACCCTGCTCCCGCCGCCGAGCCATCTGTACACCAGCACGAAGCTGGCGGGCGAGCTGTACTGCAAGGCCTACCAGGAGCTCTACGGGATCGACTACACGATCCTGCGCTTCGGCATCCCGTACGGCCCCCGCGCCCGCGAAGCGGCGGTGATCCCGGCGTTCGTCAACAAGGCCTTCAAGGGCGAGCCGTTGACCCTGGCCGGTGACGGCAGCCAGTCGCGCCGGTTCGTCTACGTCGAGGACCTGGCCGACGGCGTCGCGCTCGGGCTCGATGAGGTCGCCACCAATCGCATCTACAACCTGGCCAGCGACGAGAACGTGACCATCAAGCAGATCGCCGAGACGGTCAAGGACCTGATGGGCAACGTCGAGATCGTCTACACACCGGCCCGTCCCGGGGACTTCGGCGGCAAGGTCGTCAGCAGCGAGCGGGCCGAGCGAGAGCTCGGCTGGACGCGCGGCGACGCCGTTCCACGAAGGCGTGCGCCGCTACGTGGCAGTGGCGCCGCGATCAGCGCGCCGCGGCCGCTGAGCACACCGCCGCCGCCGTGATCCCCGCCGGCGAGCCCGACGCCGAGGCAAAGCCGCGCCAGATCCTGATCATCTCGGCCGACATCGGCGAGGGACACGACCTCCCGGCGCGCGCCGTCGCGCGCGAATTCAAGGACGAGGATCCCGACGCCCAGATCTCGGTCGTCAACGGTCTCCCGGCGATGGGCCCGGTGCTGACCAAGGTCCTGCGTGAGAACTCGCAGTTCATGTTCCAGTGGCTGCCGTGGCTGTTCGACTTCCAGTACATGCTGTTCATGTACTTCGCGCCCACCCGGTGGCTGGCCAAGCGGCTGCTGACGGCGTTCGGGCGCCGCGGGTTGATGCGTCTGATCCGTGCGCATGATCCGGACCTGATCGTCTCGACCTATCCCGGCGTGACCGCCGTGCTCGGCGAGCTGCGGCGCAAGGGCAAGCTCAAGGTTCCCTGCTACTCGTCGATCACCGATCTGGCGGGGCTGCGGTTCTGGGCCCACCCTGGAATCGATCTGCATTTCGTCACCCACCCCGAGTCGATGGAAGAGGTCGAGAAGATCGCCGGTCCCGGGAGCGTCAGGTGGGCCAAGCCGCCGACCTCTCCGGCGTTCCTCGCCGCGCGCTCGCGGGCCGACGCTCGCCGCTCGCTCGGCCTGCCCGCCGACGCAAAGGTGATCGGCGTCTCCGGCGGAGGCTGGGGGGTCGGCGACCTGATTGGCGCCACCCGCGTCGCCCTGGCGGAGCCGGACGCGATCGTGCTCTGCCTGTGCGGGCGCAACGACAAGCTTCGGGCCAAGGTGACCAAGCGCTTCGGCGAGGACCCGCGCCTGCGGGTGATGGGCTTCACCGACCGCATGGGCGACGTCCTCGCCGCGGTTGACGCACTGATCCACTCGAGCGCCGGCCTGACCGTGCTCGAGGCCATCATCCGCGGCTGCCCGGTCGTGTCCTATGGATTCGGTGTCGGGCCACGTCCGCGCCAGCAACCGGGCGCTCGAGCGCTTCGGCCTCGCCCAGGTCGCCAGCTCGGAGTCGGAGCTCGGTCCGGCTCTGGCCCGCGCGCTGGAGAGCCATCCCGAGCCGAACGGCTCGTTCGCGCGCCGGCCCTCGACGGCCTCGCTGATCCTCAGCGACGAGCGACGCATGCAGCCGCTGCCCGTCTGGCGGCTGCGCACCGCGCGTGTGGTCACGGCCGCGGCGGCGGTGCTGGCCATCGCCGGCTGGACGTTGACCACCGGCGCCTCGTACACGCTCGTCTCGCACTTCGTGCACATGCGTCCGATCACCACGGTGGCTACCACGCGTCCCGAGGTCGGCGTGCTGATCGATGCACCCAGCCGGCGCAGGTCGGCGGTCTGGCCAGCACGACTGGCCGCCAACGGAATTCACGCCTCGTTTGCGCTTGGCGGCTCGGCGCCCTCGACGGGCTGAGCGCAGCTCGGCTACGGCGACCAGGCGGTCCCGAGGCTGCCCAACGGAGGTCTCGTCCGTTGGCTGGGACACGCAGGACCAGCTCCACCACCTGCTGCACGCAGCGGGTCGCGGGTCGCCATTTCCTCTACACCTCGAGCGGCCCCAGCGTCGGCCAGTGGTGGCTGGCGCACGGAGCGGGCGGACGCCTGATCGCCGGTGCGGTTCGCCTCGACGATCATGGGGACACGGTCGGGCACCTGCATCCCGGCGAGGTGATCGAGCTCACGCGTCTCGAACGCTAGCCGACGCCGGCCCGCTGCTGCAGAACCTGCGCGCCGCGCTGGCCGCCGATCACCTCTCCGCGGTGCCCGTCGGCCAGCTGATGCGGGACGCCGGCACGACTGCGTAGCGAGCGCCCGGCGCTCGCTAGCGCTTGCTCCAGCTCTCGCGCGGGTTGCGGATCGGGGTCAGGGTTGGCTCGATCTGCGCCCGCAGGTGCTCGAACTGCGGGGTCAGCGACAGCTTCTCGCCGAGATGCTCGAGCGGCTCGTCGACCGTGAAGCCGGGCCCGATCGTGGCGATCTCGAACAGCACGCCTGAGGGCTCACGAAAGTAGACCGAGCGGAAGTAGTGACGGTCGATGATCGGGGTGGCGTGTGCACCCGCGCGCGGTCACGGTTCGCTGCCACGCCTCCTGGTCCTCGGGCTGCGAGGCCCAGGCGACGTGGTGGACCGTGCCGGCCCCCTGCAGCGGACGCTCGGCCGGAGCCGGATCGTAGAAGTACAGGCCGCCGCGGCGGTCACCGCGCACTTCGTAGGCGTTCTCGTCCTGGGGCTGGAAGCCCAGCGTCTGCTCCAGCAGCGCCCGGCTGCGCGTTCGAGCTGGTCGGTGTACGCGCGGACCGCATGAAAGCCCTGCAGCGCGAGCTCGCGCGGAATCTCGGGATGGTCGGCGATCAGTGGCTCATCGCTGGTCTGCACGACCTCGCAGCTCGTGCTCGAGACCTTCGAAGTCCTGGAAGCGCAGCGCGCCGTCCAGCCGGCTCGAGTCATACCCGGCGTCCGCGAGCCTTCGCTCCCAGAAGTCGAGCGCTTCCGGGCTGGCCACCCGCCAGATGATCCGGTGAACCATCCCGGCGCCGGCGCGGCCCCGCGGGGCGCCCGGATACTCGAAGAAGGTGATGTCAGACCCCGGGATAGCCCTCCTCGTCGGCATAGAAGAGGTGGTACACCGACGTCTGGTCCTGGTTGACCGACTTCTTGACCAGCCGCAGCCCCAGCACCCCGGCGTAGAAGTCGACGTTCCGCTGCGCTTCGGCGGTGATCGCGGTCACGTGGTGAATGCCTTCGAGCTTCATGTCGTCTCCTTCGCGGCGCGTGGTGCAGTCAACGCGATCTTGTGAATCTTCCTATCGGGATAATGGTACCAGAGGATAGTTGTGAGATCAAGTATCTGTGCGAGGGAGACGGGCGGGACGGGACGGCACGGGACCGCGTCCCGGTTTCGACGGGCAGGCTCTTACCCAGCCCGCCGTCGCCCCCCATCTCGCGCCCCGCGACCCGCCGCTTGCTACCAGTGAACTCCGCGCGTCGCCCGCGCGAATGCGCGCTGCTCCGCGGTGGGTTCGGGCGCCGGCTCCTCGATCTTCTTGGAGGAGGGCTTCTCGCTTTCGCCCTCGGGAAACAGCTTGTAGGCCCGGTTGACGACCAGGTCCTGGGCTCCGGGCGCGATGGCGTAGGTGAGCTGGCCGAGGTTCCCCAGGGCGGTCCCCACTTCGCTTCGGACGCTTGCGGATGGCCTCGCTGATCATCTCCGCGGCCTCCTCCGGGCTGAGCGTGGGGAAGCGGTCGTAGATCTTCGTCGGCGCGATCATCGGCGTGCGGACCAGCGGCATGTACACGGTGGTCATGTGGACTCCGTCGTCGATGATCTCCGGTGCGATCGAGCGCGAGAAGGCGTCTAGCGCGGCCTTGGAGGCGAGGTAGGCGGCGAACCGGGGCGTGTTCGTCTGCAGCCCGATCGAGGAGATGTTGATGATGTGTCCCGAACCCTGCTCGCGCATCACCGGCAGCAGCTTCAGGATCAGCTTGACCGGACCGAAGTAGTTCACCTGCATCGTTCGCTCGTAGTCGTGCAACCGGTCGTAGGAGCGGCTGACCGAGCGCCGGATCGAACGGCCTGCGTTGTTGATCAGGATGTCGACATGCCCGTGCTGCTCGAGCACCTCATCCGCCATCCGGTCGATGTCGTCGAGGTCGGTCAGATCGCATCGGTGGACATAGGCGGTGCCGCCCAGCGCCTGCACCTGACGGGCCACGTCCTCCAGCTTCTCCTGCGTGCGCGCCACCAGCAGCACGTTGGCGCCCGCCCGCCCCAGCTGCAGTGCCGTGGCTCGGCCGATGCCCTGCGAGGCGCCGGTGATCATCACGTTCTTGCCCTCGACCGTGCCGGGCAGGGAGGTCGGCGAGCACGCCGCCGGCGGCGGGAATCCGCTGTCCGAAGGCACGTAGCGTCTTGACGCCCCGGAAGGCGATGTCCGCGATGTTGGGCGGCCCCATTGCTTCGCACCGTACCACCGCTCCTCTCAACGGAGCGCCGCTGATTCATCGGTTGCGCTCATCCGCCCCCCATGCGAACATATGTTCGACCATGCCCCTCGTCGTCTGCGTCCTCCTTCCCCGCTTCCAGCTCACCATTGCCGCTGGTGATCGAGCGGGATTGATGCAGACCCCGGCCGCCCTCGCCCCCGAGCCCGGCGGCATCAGCAGATCGGGGAGGCATCCTTGGCCGCGGAGGCGTACGGCGTCCATGCCGGCATGCGGCTGGGCGAGGCCCTTGCGCGTTGTCCGCGACTGATGCTGGTGCCACCCGATCCTGCCGGGGTGGCTGACTTCTGGGAGCGGCTGCTCGTCCGGCTGGAGTCGATCGGCGCCGCCGTCGAGCCCGAGCGCCCGGGACTCGTGTGCTTTGACGCCGCTGGGCTTCTGCGCCTGCACGGTGGGCTCGAGGGGGTGCTGGCGGCCGCGCGACGAGCCCTGAAGACACCGGCCCGCTTTGGCGTGGCCTCGTCGCGGTTTGCCGCTGTGGCGGCAGCGACCAAGGCGCGGGTGCGCCGTCCGGAGATCGTGCCCGGCACCACCGCTGGGGGGAGCGGTGCCCGGGATCGGGCCCGCGCGTATCTGGCTCCGCTGCCGGTCGCGCTGCTGCGCGCCCGTCCTGCTCTGGCCGATCTGCCTGATGCCCTCGAGCGCTTAGGGGTGGGAACGCTGGGCGAGCTGGCGAAGCTTCCCGCCGCTGCACTGGCAGATCGCTTCGGTGCCAACGGCCTGCTCGCACACGATCTGGCCAGCGGTGGCGACGGCGCGCTGCGTCCACGGCCTGCGGCGGAGTTCCTACGCGAGTCGCTGGAGCTGCCGGAGGCAGGGTCGGGGATCCAGCTCGAACGAGCACTGGGCTTGTTGATCGATCGGCTGCTCGCGCGGCGAGAGCGGCGCGGCAGGACGCTACGGGCGGTCGTGCTCTCGTCCGTGCTGGTCGAGCAGGGAGGGACGTGGCGTGAGCAGGTCGTCTTCCGCGAGGCGCTGGCTGACCCGGTGCGGATGCGCCTCGCGCTTGACACCGCGGCTGGCGGTGATGCCGGCCCCGGCGGAGCAGCTGCGGCTGGCGGTAGAGCGCTTTGGGCCGCCGGCGAGCGATCAGCGAGCGCTGCTGGAAGATCCTGCCGTGGCCCGGGCAGGGAGCTTGCGGGAGGCGATTCGCCAGGCTCGCGCCGCCGCTGGTCCGGAGGCGGCGCTGCGAGTGCTGGAAGTCGATCCCGGCTCGCGCTTTCCGGAGCGCAGGGCTGTGCTCGCTCCTTTCGAAAGCTGAGATGGCGGGTCCGCGCCGACTTGGTGTCCCCCGCCGTGTGCCGGTGACGCAGGCGAGGACGGCGCTCCGCTCGAGATCGAGGGGCGAACCGTGGACGCCGTGCGTGAGTCATGGCTGATCGAGGATCGCTGGTGGACCGAACGCCCGCTCCGGCGGCGCTACTGGGAGATCGTCACCGCCTGCGGACGCAACGAAGTCGTTTTTCACGACCTGCAGAGCGGTCGCTGGTGGCGCCAGCGCTGAGGAGTCCGGCGTTCCGAGACCGGCCTTTAGACTCATGACCATGTCCGCCTCGCCCGCTCAGATCGACCCCGGACCGGTCGCCCTCGGCACCTGGAGCGGCGGGCGCTTCATGGGCTATGGCAGCCCGCTGGACGACGATCGGTTCACCGCACTGATCGCCCCGGACGACTCGATCCGCACGATCATCACCGCCGACGTCTACGGCGCCGGCGAAGCCGACTCGATCCTTGGCCGGGCCATCGCGGGGCATCCGCGCGAGCAGATCTGCGTCGTCGGCGCGGTTGGCCATGATTTCTACTTCGGCGAGCGCGACGGGCCCCAAGGGCTTTCCCCGCTTCACCGATCCCCGGCTGCGCGACGCTTCCTCGTATGGCGACTACCTCGCGATGGCGACCGAGCGCAGCCTCGAGCGGTGCGGTATCAGCAGCTTCGACCTCTTGCTGCTGCACAACCCCGACCGGATCGGCTACACCAGCCAGGCCGTCTGGGACGGGATGGCGGCCCTGCGCGACCGTGGTCTGACCCGGATGATCGGCGTCGCTCCCGGCCCGGCGAACGGGTTCACGCTTGACCTGATCGACTGCCTCGAGCGTCACGGCGACGCGATCGACTGGGCGATGATCATCCTCAACCCACTTGAGCCCTGGCCGGGCGAGCTGTGTCTCGACGCCGCCGCGACGGCCGGCGTGAAGGTGATCACGCGCGTGGTCGACTATGGCGGTCTGTTCTTCGACGACGTCCTCCCCGGTCAGGAGCTGGCCCCACGCGATCACCGGGCCCACCGGCCGGCGGGATGGATCGAGGCCGGGCGCGAGCGGCTGGAGGCGCTTCGTCCCTACGCTGACCGCGCCGGACTGACCATGATCCAGCTCGCCTGTCAGTGGAACCTCGCCCACCTCGCCGTCGAATGTGTCGTACCGACGCTGATCCAGGAGATCGGCCCAGGGGCTCGCCCAGTGGAGGACAAGCGTGCCGAGTTGGCCGCGCTCCCGCCCGAGCAGCGTCTCAGCCCGACCGACGTCGCCGAGATCCGGGCGCTCGGGGACAACACCGGATCGATGGCGTTGAAGGGTGCCAGCCTGGAGCACGACGGCGAGGACCGACCGGACCGCTGGTCGATGGACGATCGCCTTCAGGCGGTCGCTCGGCGGTGGCGGATCGAGCCGGGGCGTGACCTGGCCAAGGTGGCATGAGCGACAACCTCACGGGCCGGCTGCAACTGCGGGGCGGTGCGCTTCGAGCTCACCGAGCCGCTGCTCGGCGCCAGCTACTGCCACTGCAAGCGCTGCCAGCGCAGAACCGGTGCGGCGGCCTCCGCCAACGGCCAGGCGGCGCCGGATTCCCTGCGGATCCTCTCGGGCGAGGACCGGATGCGCGCCTGGAAGCCTGAGGACGGATGGGAAAAGTGGTTCTGCGGCGACTGCGGCTCTGCGTTGTTCAGTCGCTCGCCCCAGGATCCCGACCGGGTCGGTATCAGGCTGGGCGCGCTGGACTCAGACCCTGGGGTGCGCCCGGCGTATCGCCAGTTCGTCGCCTACGCGGCACCGTGGGAGCCGATTCCGCAGGACGGACTGACGCTGCATCCCGAGAGCAGTCACTAGGCCCCTCCCGCGTCGTCGGGATCCGCTGTCTCGGCTCGCTCGACCTGGAGCCATTCGCACCCGGATGAGAGGTCCTCGACTCCCATCGCCGCGGCCACGTTGAGCCACATGCCATAGCGGAAGAAATCATCGAGCCGCTCGGAGTCCGCCCCCGACAGGCGCTCCACGTGCGCCACCAGCCCGGCGTAACACGCGCGGACGCGGGCTCGGATCACCCCGTCATCGCAGGCCGCATAGGCCTGATGCTGGAGCATCAGATAGTCGCGGTGGGTCTCGAGCAGCTCGACGTATCGGTTACCCATCGCCGTCAGCACATCGGTATCGGGCAGCGCGATCGCGGGGTCGAACGCTTCGGCCGCCTCGGTGAAGCTCTCTGCGATCAATTCAAACCCGCGCTCGACCGCGGCCAGGAACAGCTCCCGCTTGCTGCCGAACAGGCTGAACACGTACGGCTGCGCCACACCCACCCGCCTCGCGATCCGGTCGACGGGCGTGCCGTGCAGACCTCCGTGCGCGAACTCATGGACCGCCGCCTCAATCAGCGCGTTCCGCCGTTCGCTGGCGGGTACGCGCTGCCGGGAAGCTTTCTCCGAGGCGCTTGAAACGGCGGCCATGTCGGTCTCCGATGGTAGGGCCATCTCAGGCGGCCACCGCGGCCTGGGCTGCGGTCTGGCTCTGGGACGGGGCGGCCGAGCTGGGCGTTGGCGCGGTCTGCCTGCAGGCCCGGCTGCGTGCGTAGAGCGCCGACCAGGCCGCGATCAGGGCGCCGACGCCGAGCACGGCCACGCCGACATACATCGCGGGCCTCAGCCCGTCGACGAAGGCCTGGGGCGAGGAGTAGCTCCCGTGGCTGGTGAACACCGTGGCCAGCACCGAGATGCCGAGCACGCCACCCAGCTCGCGGATCGCGTTGGTGGCGCCCGAGGCCTGTCCCGCCTGGTCGGTTCGGACCGAGGAGAGGACCGCGTTGGCCGCCGGCGCGAACACCAGAGCCATCCCGCTGCCCGCCAGCACGAACGGCGCGAGCATGCTGGTGTAGCTCTGACCGACTCCGGCCACCTCGGCCAGCCAGCCGAGCGCTACGGCCTGCAATGAGAGTCCCGCGGCCATGAACCACCCGCTGCCGAAGCGCTCGGAGAAGAAGCCGGCCAGGGGGGAGACGACCATCGTCGCGCCGGTCCACACCAGCAGCTTCACGCCGGCCTGCAGGGGCGTGTTGTGCAGCACGTTCTGCAGGTACTGGCTGAGAAAGAAGATCGATCCGAACATCCCGAAGTACATCGCCAGCGATACGACGTTGGTCACCGCGAACTCGCGGTTGGCGAAGAACTTCATCGGCAACATCGGCTCGGCGGTGTTCAGCTCGTGCACGATGAACGCCACCACAAGCGCGAGCCCGGCGGCGAGCGAAACCACGACCTCGAGGCTGGTCCAGCCCAGCGACTGTGAGCGCACGAGGCCGAACACCACACCGAACAGCCCAGCCGAGGCCAGCACCAGGCCGCGCAGATCAAGCCGCTGCGCCGCGCCGTGACTCTCGACCAGGCGCACCGCGGTCAGTGGGACCAGCACGATTCCGATCGGGACGTTGATCCAGAAGATCCAGTGCCACGAGCTGATCTGGATGACTGCGCCGCCGACCAGCGGGCCGAGCGCGACGGCGACCCCGCTGACGCCCGACCAGATCCCGATGGCCATGCCGCGCTGCGAGGGCGGAAACGCGTCGGCGAGCAGCGTCAGGGTCAACGGGGTGGCGATCGCCGCACCGACTCCCTGCACCGCGCGGGCGGCGATCAGCGTGCCGATCGTCGGCGCCAGCGCGGCGGCCGCGGACGACAGCGTGAACAGCGTGATGCCGGCCATGAACATGCGCTTGCGACCGAAGCGGTCGCCCAGTGCGGCGCCGGTCAGCAGCAGGACGGCATAGGAGAGGACGTAGGCGTTGACCGTCCACTCCAGCGCCTGGATCGACGCGCCGAGTTCATTGCGGATGCTCGGCAGCGCGACGCTGACGACCAGGTTGTCCAGGACCACCATGAACAGGCCGACCGAGACGATGGCCAGTGTCCAGCCTCGGCGGGGCCCGGAAATTGTGCCGGGGCCGCCCTCTGCTCGGGGTGGGCGTTCGCGCTGAAGAAGGGACATCGTTGCCTCGCTTTATTAGTGAGTACTAACTACTTGCTGCGAGAGATTAGCAGTCACTAATAACTTGTCAAGGATGAGTCCGCGAGCGCGCGCCGTCCGTGCTCCATGCGAACATGTGTTCGTGTCATACGTCGAGCTCCACTGCCACTCGGCCTTCTCCTTTCTCGATGGCGCTTCGCTTCCGGATGAACTCGTGGCGGCGGCGACGGAGCTGGGCTATGACGCGCTTGCCCTGACCGATCACAACTCGGTCTCCGGCTCAATGGAGTTCGCGATCTCTGCCCGGGCGCTCGGGCTGCGACCGATCCACGGCGCCGAGATCGACCTCGCCGATGGACGGCATCTGACCTTGCTCGTCCGGGACGCTCAGGGCTGGTCGAACCTGTGCCGGATCTTGACCCAAGCGCACGCCCACACCCGAGCGAAGCCAGGCCCGCCCACGCAGGCGCTGGTGGACCTGGGAGTGGTGCTTGACCATGCCGACGGCCTGGTCTGTCTGAGCGGGTGCGCGCTGCGCGGGGTGCACGATGAGTTCACGCTCAGGCGCCTGCTCGATGCGTTCGGAGGCGAACGGCTCAGAGTCGAGCTGCAGCGTCCGTTTCTTCGTGATGACCGGGCCCGCAATCGTCGCTTGTCCGAACTTGCTCGCCGGCTCGGCGTCCGCTGCGTGGCCAGCGGCAATGTCCACGCGCACACGCGCTCCCGAGCCCCGCTGCAGGACGCGCTCGTCGCGATCCGGCTGCACTCCACGCTCGACGCCTCCGAGCCGGACCGACGGGGCAACTTCAGCCACGTGCTCGCCTCGCCGGCGGCGATGGCGGCGCGCTTCCCGGAATACCCGGACGCGGTGGAGGAGACGAGGCGGCTGGCCGACAGTCTGCATTTCGATCTTGGGAGCGATCTCGGCTACCGGTATCCAGGCGCAGAGGATGCGGCCGCGATGCGTAAGCTGGCCGAGCTCTGCCACACCCGTGTCCGGGAGCGCTATGCGGGGGCGCCGCGAGCCCTGCGGGACCTGGCCGGCTCCCGGTTGGAGGAGGAACTGCGGATCATCGAAGCGCTGAACCTCCCGGGCTTCTTCCTCCTGCACCATGACCTGCTGGAGCTGGCACGGGAGGTGGCGGTGGAGGTACGAGGGCCGGATACCGCACGGGCGCTGCTGCCGCCCGGCCGCGGTCGTGGCTCGAGCGTCTCCTCGATCGTCTGTTACCTCACCGGCCTCTCGCACGTCGATCCCATCGCCAACGAGCTGATGATCGGGCGCTTTCTCAACGAGGAGCTGACCTCGCTGCCCGATATCGACCTCGATTTCCCGAGGGACATCAGGGAAACCCTGATTCCTCGCATCCACGAGCGCTATGGCCAGGATCGCTCAGCCCTGGTGGCGGCATTCCCGACCTATCGCTCGCGCGGGGCGATCCGGGAGCTGGGAAAGGCGCTCGGGCTTCCCCCCGGCGAGCTCGAGCGGGTGGCCCGAGGCAGCGAAGGCTGGGACGCCCGCGAGGTGAGCAAGGACATCGACAGCGCTTTCGGTCTCGAAACCTCTGCCGCGGGCCTTCCGATCGCTGCCGCGGAACGTCGGGGAGCCAGCGGCCGATGGGCGTGGCTGGCGCGATTGTCGGCCGAAGCGCATGGACTCCCGCGCCATCTCTCTCAGCACTCGGGAGGGATGATCGTCGCCACCCGACCGCTGATCGATTGCTGTCCGATCGTGCCGGCGGCGATGGAGGGGCGTCAGATCGTCCAGTGGGACAAGGATTCCTGCTCGGACGCGGGATTCCTGAAGATCGATCTGCTCGGCCTGGGGATGCTCTCGGCCGTCGAGCGTTCGGTGGAGCTGATCGCCCGCACTCGCGGTGACCGGATCGATCTCTCCCGCATCCCCTACGACGATCCGGAGACCTACAAGTGCATCCAGGAGGCGGACACCACCGGCGTCTTTCAGATCGAAAGCCGGGCGCAGATGGCGTCGCTGCGGCGAACCCGTCCGGAGACTCTCCAGGACATCACGATCCAGGTGGCGATCGTGCGGCCCGGTCCGATTCAGGGGGGAGCGGTCAACCCCTACATCGAGCGCCGGCAGCGACTGCGGGTCGACCCCGGCTATCAGGTTCCCGTACGAGCATCCCTCGCTGGAGCCGGTTCTGCGGGAGACGCTGGGCACGATCATCTTCCAGGATCAGGTGCTCGAGGTCGCGATCGCGTTCGCGGGCTTCTCGGTCGGGGAGGCCGAAGGCTTGCGACGAGCGATGAGCCGCAAGCGCTCAGAAGCGGCGATCGAGGCCTACCACAGGCGGTTTGTCGCCGGCGCACGGCGTTTGCACGGGGTGGATGAGGCGACGGCCGAGCGGGTGTTCTCGATGGTCCAGGGATTTTCCGGCTTCGGCTTTCCCAAGGCGCATGGTGCCGCGTTTGGATTGCTGGCTTACCAATCGACCTGGCTGCGAGTCCACTACGGGCCGGAGTTTCTCTGCTCGCTGCTCAACGAGCAGCCGATGGGCTTCTACCCGCCGGATGCGCTGATTCATGAGGCGCAGCGGAGGGAGATCGAGGTGCGGGCACCCGATGTGAACCAGAGCGGAGCCGAATGCGGCCTGGAGATCGGGGAGGGTGAGGATCCGACGCGCGGTCCGGTGCGGATCGGATTGGGCTACGTGCGTGGCGTGCGCGAGCAGGATGTGAGGCAGCTCGTGGCCGCACGGTCGCAGGGCGGTCGCTTCCGCAGCCTCTCGGATCTCGCCTCCCGGGCCGGGCGCGGGAGCTCCCGCGCTCGAGCTGCTGGCCTGGTCTGGCGCCTGCGATGTTCTGGTCGGGGGCGCGGTGGGCGAGCGGGCCTCCGCGCGGCGCATCGCGCTGTGGCAGCTGGGGGTGGCGACCCCAGGGACGCAATGTCCCCGGTGGCACTCAGCTGGCGCTTCCGCTTGATCTGCCCGCTCCCCCAGAGCTGCGGGAGCTGTCGGACTGGGAATCGATGCTGGCGGACTACGGAACGACGGGTCTGACGGTGAACACCCATCCACTGGCGCTGCTGCGTGACCGTCTATCGCCGCACTCGGTCAGCAGCCGGGAACTGGAGACGCTCGAGCACGGCACGCGGGTGAAGGTGGGTGGCCTCGTGGTCGCGCGCCAGCGTCCCGGTACGGCCAACGGGGTCGTTTTCGTGCTCCTCGAGGACGAGTTCGGGACGATCAATCTGATCGTCCCCGCGCAGGTCTACGAGCGCAACCGGTTGACCGTCAGGACGGAGCCGCTGATGATGGTGGAGGGCAAGCTTGAGCGTTTCGCCGCCGGAGGCGGGGTGATCAACGTACTGGTCGACACCGGTGGGCTCGATCGCCGCGCCGGATCGGCTGCTGGCCGAGGTCAAGGACTTCTCGATGCTGGACGAGCAGGTGCGTCGCGGTCTGGCCGAGCAGCGAGCCGCACGCGAGTGCCGAAGCAGCCGCAACCGAGGCCGAGGACTTCCGCGCGGTCGCGCCTCCGGTGATGAGCTTTGCTTCCGGGAGACGTCGTTGAGGCCTCGGCTGGAGGATCACCGACCCATCCGGGCCCCTCGCGCGATAAGGTGCGCGCGCCGTGCTCGCCACGATTGTCTTCATCGCTGTTTTGGGTTCTGCTCGCGTTCGGTTTGTTCTTCGTCGCCGCGCGCGGAGGGGTAGGGGGCGCACGGCAAGCGCTGCAGACCCAGTCTCGCGGGAGGGCGCAAGGCGGTCGGCGGTGGTCTTCGCCATCCTCTACGTCGGATTCGGGATCGCGCTGCCGGTGATCTTTCTCAACGGCAACAGCGCCAATGCGAGCAAGCAGATCGGTGGCAACCAAGCTCACCGCCCAGGAGAAGCGAGGCCGCGAGCTGTTCGGCATGGCCTGCGGCCAGTGCCACACCCTGTCCGCCGCTGCGGCCATCGGCAAGGTCGGCCCGAATCTGGACATGCTGAAGCCGCCGTACTCGCTGGTCTACAACACGATCAACAACGGCTGCCTGCAGAACCCGCCGGCCAACAGCGCGCAGTCCTGTCTGGGTCAGGGCGTCATGCCCGCGCAGATGCTGCAGGGCAAGGATGCGCAGGCTGTAGCCGCGTTCGTCTCCAAGGTCGCCGGCAAGGAATAGCCACCCCTCCGGGGTCGGTTGGGGCGGCGGGCGGGGCGGGAGTGGCGGCGCGCGGTTCGGTCCGGCACCGCTGGTAGCATCGCGGACCCGTACAGCTGAATTCCCTATGTACCGGCTCCTTCGGGGGCTGGACGGAAGCGGGGGACCCAGGTTGTTGGGGCTAATCGCGCGCAAGCGTGTAGCGCCGCTCTTTCGGCGCGAGCCCGTCAGCTAACCCCGCAAGCATGAGAAAGAGGACGGCTATGCCACAAGCAGGCTTGTCATTGCGCCGGGAGCGAACCGCCGGGAGAACCGCGCCGACGAACACGGGCTGACGTCGTGCGAGCCAAGACGCCCTGGCTCGCGCCCGGGCACCGGAGTGCCGGGCCGGCGAACGCGTGAGCATCCAGGGACGCGGAGCGGAGCGCTACCGCGGGACGCCCCGGCGACTATCCAGGGCCGCGGGGCGAGCGCTACCGCGGCGTACCTGAGCGCCGGCGTCCGGCCCGCCGCCCCATGAGCGCTCTGGGTTCAAGCCCGATCGCACCGCGCTGTGGGCCGTGCTGCTCGGCGTGCTGATGATCCTCGCCGCGGCGACGAGCTCGCACGCGGCGATGGTCTCCCGGCACACGCTCGCCGCCCAGCGGCACCGCCGTGGCAGCGGCACGTACTGCGGCGGCGCAGGCTCGTTTCAGAGCCGGTGTCGCACACGCCGCTGCGCCTTGCTCGCTGAAGCGCTTCGACCTAACCGCCTTACGGAGCTCCGAATGCCCGATGATCGGGCGTTTAGTCGCTTACGTATAAGAAGTAGAGACGGTTTTCGATGCTTCCCGCCGGCGGGTCCGTGACTTCATCCGACGGCCAGTCTGATCGACCGTCAGGTCACTTGTGCGATCGCACATCAGCGAGATATGCTTATGAAGCGTAAGCTGGTCTCGAAAGTAAAGGGAGGTTCGAGCAACGCAATCGACCTCCCGCCCGAACAGGCCCCGGGTGGCAACCATGAAGATTTCCATGAGCAGATTCCAAATCCACGACGACTTGACCGCTCCTGACGGCTCGGTCCCGGTGCTGCGCGGCGCGCTTGCCAGCGGCGGTCAGCTGCCGAACTTCCTCGGAGTGCTCGCCGGTTCTCCGGCCGCGCTGCGGGCCTATGCCCGGTTCCGGTCTGAGCTTCGTCACGGCAAGCTCACGCTGGCCGACGCTCGAGCGGATCGCCCTGGCCGTCGCCGAGCACTACCACTCCGAGCCCGGAATCGCGATGCACTCCCGTGCCGCGCGCGGCGCCGGGCTGGCCATCGACGAGGTCGCGGCGGCGCGCAAGTTCACCTCCAAGGACCCGCGCGAGGCGGCGCTGCTGCGCTACCTCCAGGCGGTCCTCCAGGACGGAGGCCGGCCGCCGGTGCACCTCCACGAGGAGGCGCGCGAGGCCGGCTGGGACGACGAGCAGATCCTGGAGGCGATCGCCGCCGTGGCCCTCGAGGGCTTCACGGCGATGGTCAACGTGGCCGGCGAGGTGCCGGTGGACGGATCCAGCGAGGAGTCCCGGGCGCTCCAGGCAGCGTAAGCTCTCCGTTGGATTCATGAGCTCCCAGGAGCACACATCGAGCGTCGAGACGCGAGGTGACGCGGATCCGGCTGCTGTCCGCTCTACCACGAGGCGGTCGAGCTGGTCGGTCGCCGCTGGACCGGTGCGATCCTGCGCGTCCTGATGGACGGGCCGCTGCGTTTCTCGGAGATCGCGCAGTCCGTGCCGGAGCTCTCCGATCGGCTGCTCTCGGAGCGGATGAAGGAGCTCGAGGCGCGCGGGATCGTGGAGCGCACGGTCATCTCCGGTCCGCCCGTCCGGGTCGAGTACGGCCTCTCGCGGATGGGGAGCGAGCTGGAGCCGGCGCTCTCCGAGCTGCAGCGCTGGGCCAAGCGCTGGCTCGGACCGCGCGGTCGTCGGCGCCCGCTGAGCTCAGTTCAACGTCGACGGCGCGGCGCTGCCCGCCGTGCAGCCAGCTGAGCGTGGTTCCACGCAGCCGAAGCGACCGAGGCGCGATCGCGCTGCCGGAGTCCACCAGCGCCGAGCGGCCACCGGTTCGGACGCGACGAAGCTCGACGTTCGTCCGGTGAGTACCGAGCGAGTAGGCCATCGGCGATCCACGCCGCAGCGCCGTCCGGGCGCGCCACCAGCGAGCCGACTGACGCGAAGGACTCCGGTCCCGGCGACGTCACGGCAGGCGACGCCGACAGGCGCTTGCCGGTGCGTAGGTCTCGCACCAGCACCTGGGTGAGGCCCGTGTCGACGCCGCAGCGCTTCGACGCATAGGCCGCAACCTCGCCCGGCGACGACGACCGGCCCGACCAGGTCCGCGCCGATGCAGTCTGGTCCGCATGCCCAGCCGATAGGACTTTGCCGCCGTTCGCGGCGCACCCGAAAGCTGCTGCCATGCGTGACGTAGACGCGGGCATGCGAGCTGCTCGCCAGGGTCTGTGCGGTGGCGGGCCCGCAGGGGACCCGGGCTCGGGCCCCGGCGCCGGCAGCGAGTCCAGTGCCGCAGCCGCCGAGCGCGAGGGCGATGGCGCCGAGGCGGTGAGCAGCGACGGAGGCTTCGTCATGACCAAAACATACGGGATCGGCGGACCCCGGGTCGAGGATCAGCAAGTAACGTTCCGCGCTCGATGAGCGCCGACACGCAGCCGCAGACCGCCGAGGATGTGATCGCGCTCGCCGGCAGAGCACGACATCCGCTTCATCCGGCTCTGGTTCACCGACATCCTCGGGCAGCTGAAGGCGTTCTCGATCAACGCCACCGAGCTGGCGGACGCCTTCGAGGGCGGGATGGGCTTCGACGGATCCTCGATCACGGGGTTCAACCCGATCGAGGAGTCGGACATGATCGCCATGCCGGACCCGAGCACCTTCCGGGTCCTGCCCTGGCGCCCGGCCGAGCAGGGCGTGGCGCGGATGTTCTGCGACATCCAGACCCCGGAGCAGACGCCCTACGAGGGCGATCCACGTTACATCTTGCGACGCGCCATCGAACGGGCGCAGTCGATGGGCTTTGACCACTACTACGTCGGCCCCGAACTCGAATACTTCTACTTCCGCGATTCGAAGTCCACCGAGGTACTCGACGAGGGCGGCTACTTCGACCTGACGACGCTGGACGCCGGCTCGGACCTGCGGCGTGAGACGGTGCTGGCGCTGGAACAGCTCGGGATCCACACTGAGTACACCCACCACGAGGTCGGACCGAGCCAGCACGAGATCGACATGCGCTACGCGGACGCGCTGAAGATGGCCGACGACTGCATGACCTACCGGATCACGGTCAAGGAATACGCGATGAAGTACGGACTCCACGCCACCTTCATGCCCAAGCCGCTGTTCGGCAAGAACGGCTCAGGGATGCACACCCACCAATCGCTCTTCCAGGGTGAGCGCAACGCCTTCTACGACCCCGATGACCAGTACTTCCTCTCCGACGTCGGCAAGGCGTTCATCGCCGGCCAGCTGCGCCACGCTCGGGAGATCTGCTCGATCTTCGCCCAATGGGTGAACTCCTACAAGCGGCTGGTCCCGGGTTACGAGGCGCCCGTCTACGTGGCCTGGTCGCGGCGGAACCGGTCGGCCCTGGTGCGCGTGCCGATGTACCACCCCGGCAAGGAGCAAACCACGCGGATGGAGCTGCGCTGCCCGGACCCGGCCTGCAATCCGTATCTGACGTTCGCGGTGCTCCTACAGGCCGGCCTCGAGGGGATCGAGCACGGCTACGAGCTTCCCGACGCGATGGAGAAGAACCTCTACCACCTCTCGCCGGAGGAGCGCCGCAGGCTCGGGATCGAGCAGCTGCCGGAGACGCTGGGCGAGGCGATCGAGCTGACCGCCCAGTCCGAGCTGGTGCTGCGCACGCTCGGTGAGCACACCTTCAACCGCTACATCGAGATCAAGCGCCAGGAGTGGGATGACTACCGCGTGCAGGTGACGCCGTGGGAGCTCGAGCGCTACCTCCCCGTTCTCTGACCCGCCCCGCGTTCGGCTGATCACAGCAGCGCCGCGAGCGCCTCCGGGGTGGTCACCGGCGCTTGGCAGATGAAGTGCTCGCACACGTAGGCCGCCGCCTGGCCGTCGATCGGCGCGCGTCCGTCGAGCAGCGGCACCCCGTCCGGCTCGCCTCCGGCCGAGCACGAGGTGGGGCCGGAACTGCTGCCCGGATGACGCGGAGCATCGGCTGGAGGTCGGACCCCACGAGCGCGACCTCTCGCACCGGAGCGAGATAGAAGTCAGCCGCCTGCAGCAGGTGCCCGAACGCCTGCGGGTGACGCGCGGCGAGTGGGAACAGCAACCTCAGCACCCCCAGCCCGTATCGCTCGTACTTGCCCTCGCCGGAGATCAGCGCCAGCCGCAGCAGCCCGAACGCGGCCGCCGAATTGCCCGACGGAATCGGTGAGTCCTCGAGATCCTTGCGCCGCGCCACGAGCTGCTCGTGATCGTCGGCGGTGGTGAAGAAGCCGCCGTGCTCCGTGGTCGGTGAACCGGGCGATCATCGATGTCGGCCAGGGCCGACGGCTTCGTGGTACCAGCGCGGGTCGAAGGTCGACTCATACAGCGTGATCAGCGCTTCGAGCAGGAACGCGTGGTCCTCGAGGTACGCGCCGAGCCGGCCGCGGCCGTCCTTCCAGGTCCGCAGCAGCCGGCCGTCGGCATCGCGCAGTTCGCCCAGCACGAACTCGGCACAGTCGACCGCGGCCTGAAGGTAGTCCTGGCGCTCGAGCACCGCGCCGGCCTGCGCGAGCGCAGAGATCATCAGCGCGTTCCATGAGGTGAGGCGTTTGTCGTCGAGTCCAGGACGTACGCGCTCCGCCCGGACCTCGAGCAGCCTCGCTCGAATCTCCTCGAGCCGTTCGGGCCGCTCACCGCGCGCCTCGAGCACGTTGAGCCCGGGCTCGAAGTTGCCGCGCTCGGTGGCGCCAAAGTATGCGACCGCTTGGGGAAGCAGCTCAGCGTCCAGCGCCTCGCCCAGCTGCTCCAGGCTCCAGACGTAGAACTTGCCCTCGACGCCCTCGGAGTCGGCGTCCAGCGCCGAGCAGAATCCGCCCTCCGGGCCGCGCATCTCCCGCAGCGCCCAATCGAGCGTCTCGCAGCAGACCTCGCGCATCCGCTCCTCGCCCGAGACCTGCCATCCGTGGAGGTAGGCGCGCGCCAGCAGTGCGTTGTCGTAGAGCATCTTCTCGAAGTGAGGGACCGTCCAGGTGGCGTCGACCGCGTACCGGGAGAACCCGCCGCCGACCTGGTCGTAGATTCCGCCCCGCGCCATCGCCCGCAGCGCGTCCAGCCCCAGCTCAGGCTCGCCGCGAGCCAGCAGCAGCTCGATCACGGAGCTCTGCGGAAACTTGGGCGGCCCGCCCCAGCCACCATTGCGGCCGGTCGTAGGTCTCGTGCAGGGCGCTCAGCGCCTCGGCGAGCCGCTCCTCGCGGATGGGCTCCGTCGACGGTTGGATGCGCGCGGTGGCGCCGAGCGACTGCGCCACCCGTCCGCCCTGCTCCCGAATCTCCTCGCGCCGCTTCTCCCAGGCGTCCGCCACCGCGAGCAGCACCATCCGCCAGCTCGGCATGCCCTGACGCTGCTCCGGGGGGAAATAGGTGCCGGCATAGAACGGTGCCTGCTCGGGTGTGAGGAAGGCATTCAGCGGCCAGCCGCCATGGCCGGTCATCGCCTGGCAGGCCTCCATGCACAGGGCGTCGATGTCCGGACGTTCCTCGCGGTCGACCTTGATGCAGACGAAGTGGTCGTTCATCAGCGCCGCGATCTCTGGGTCCTCGAAGGACTCGCGCTCCATCACGTGGCACCAGTGGCAGGCCGAATACCCGATCGACACCAGCAGCGGACGATCCTCTCGTCTGGCTCGGTCCAGTGCCTCCTCATCCCAGGGATTCCAGGCCACTGGGTTGTCCTTGTGCTGTAGGAGATACGGCGAGGTCTCTTCGGCGAGTCGGTTGGGCACGAAGCTCAGCCTACCCTCGCGGCACGCGGCCAATACCCTTGGAGCAACGCCCGAACAGGAGGAGCCCAATTGTCAGCCAACCGCGAACCGGTCACCGCCCCGAATGCCCCCAAGGCGGTTGGACCCTATGTCCACGGCATGCGCGCCGGGAATCTCCTGTTCTGCTCGGGCCAGGTGGGTCTCGATCCGAGGACCGGCGAGCTGGCAGGGGTCACGGCGGGTGAGCAGGCCGGGCGCTGCCTGGAGAACCTCGCTGCGGTCTGCGACGCGGCCGGGACGACGCTCGGGAACGCCGTCCGGATGACGATCTACCTGACCGACATCGGCGCGTTCGCCGAGGTCAACGACGTCTACTCCTCGTTCTTCGAGTCCAGCCCGCCCGCGCGAGTTGCCATCGGCGTGGCCGCGCTGCCCCTCGGTGCCAAGGTCGAGATCGACGCGGTGGTGGCATTTCCTGACTGAGCTCAGTACCCGGCTACGAGCTGCCGGATGCGCCCGCCTGAGCGATTAGGCGACGGCGGTTGCGCGGGCGCTGCGGTAGTCCCGAGCCTCGTCGACCAAGGCGGCGACCACGCGGCTCTGCTCGTCGGCTTCGGGGTGCCACTGCACGCCGAGCACGAAGCGCCGGCCTGGAACCTCGATCGCCTCGGGGAGGTCGTCGATCACCGAGATGCCGGTGACCGCGAGGCCCTCTCCGACGGCATCGACACCCTGGTGGTGATGTGACTTGGTGTTGTGCAGCTCCTCGCCGGCCGCGCGGGCGGCCAGCGACCCGGGTTCAAGCCGGACCTCATGGTCAGAGCCCTCGAAGCTGCCGAGCCGCCGGCGGTGTTCCTGGTTGCCGACCACCTCGGGGAGGTGCTGATGCAACGTGCCACCGAAGGCGACATTGATCAGCTGCATGCCGCGGCAGATCCCGAGCACCGGCAGGTCCAGCTCGATCGCCCGCCGGGCCAGCGCGAGCTCCACCCGGTCGCGCGCGGGGACGGTCCCCGTGGTCTCAGCGTGGGGTCGGGCTCCGTAGGCCGAGGGGTCGATGTCCGCGCCGCCGGCCAGCACCAGGCCGTCCAAACGCTCGAGCACATCATCGGGCTCCTCGGTCAGGTACGGATCCGGGGGGATCATCAGACCCAGGGCACCGGCAGCCTGGATCGCGGTCAGGTAGCTGAAGGAGAGCAGCGCCGCCTGCTGATCCCAGGCGCCCCAGCGGGCGCGCTCGAGCGCGGTGCAGATTCCGATGAGAGGGCGTTGATCGCTCACCATCTTGCAGCCTAGCGACCGGCCTCTCGCAGGCTCGCTCGGCGGATCTTCCCGCTGGAGGTCTTCGGCAGCTCGTCGGCGAAGTCGACGATCCGTGGGTACTTGTACGGCGCCGTCTCACGCTTGACGTGCTCCTGCAGCTCGGCGGCGAGCTCGGTGCTCGCCTCGCGCCCCTCGCGCAACACCACCACCGCGCGCACCACGGCGCCTCGCTCGTCGTCCGGCGCGGCCACCACCGCGGCCTCGGCGACCGCGGCATGTGAGACCAGCGCGGACTCCACCTCGAACGGGCCGATCCGGTAGCCGGCCGAGATGATCACGTCGTCGGTGCGGCCCTCGAAGAACAGGAAGCCGTCCTCGTCCTGACGTACGCGATCGCCGGTACGCCACGGGCTTTGCAGTCGGCGCGGCTTCGCCGCCCAGGTAGCCGACGAAGAACGTCGGGTCGCTGCCCGGGTCACTGAGCACCAGCTCGCCGTCATCGACGGTCAGCGCGATGCCGGGAAGCGGGCGGCCCATCGAGCCGGGCCGGGTTCTCTCGCCGAGCGGCATGCCGGTCAGCTGGCCGGTCTCGGTCTGGCCGTAGCCGTCCCGGATCTCCAGCCCCGTCCCCGCCTTGAACGCCCGCAGCACCTCCGGGTTCAGCGCTTCGCCGGCGGCGACCAGGCCGCGGAGGTGCCGGGAGCGGAGACAGCTCGGCCCGCTTGGCGATCACGCGGTACTCGGTCGGCGCCATGCAGAGCACGTTGACCCGCTCGGCGGCGAGGACCTCCAGTCGCTCGAAGGGGTCAAAGCGCGCGTCGTGCAGCAGCGCGGCTGCGCCGCGGATCCACGGGGCGATGAACACGTTGCGCGCGGACTTCGACCAGCCGCTGGCCGCGGTGCACCACACCAGCTCACCGGGGCGGGCATCGAGCCAGTGCTCGGCCTGCAGGCGCTGACCGGGCAGATAGCGCTGGCCGTGCACGATTCCCTTGGCGTCGCCGGTGGTTCCGCTGGTGAAGGTGATCAGGCACGGGTCCTCCGCGGCCAGCTCGGCGACCGGCGCCGGCGCGCCGCTGAACAGCGACTCGTCGGGGATCATCAGCACGGGGCAGTCGGGCTCTGGCCGCGCTGAGCTCACTGGCGTTGCGTTCGTCGGCGATGATCAGCTTGGGGCTTGCGGCCTGCGAGCCGCTGGCGCAGGTCCTTGGCCCGCAGCTGCTCGTTGCAGGGCAGCGCGACGGCGCCGATGCGAAAGCAGGCCACCATGCGTCAGCACCCACTCGGGTCGGTTGCCGATCAGGGTCATCACCACGTCTCCACGCCCGACGCCGGCGCGCTGCAGCGCGCCGGACAGCGCGGCGCTGTCGCTGGGCGACCTCGCCGAAGGACCACTCCCGGCGGCCGCCGTCGCGGGTCAGCTCGACCAGCGCGCGCTGCGCCTTGGGGGCCGCTTCGACGACGTCGCGCGCGAAGTTCATGACGGCGGGCAGTCTGGCAGGATCGGGCCCCATGACCTTCTGGAACGGCGTGCTGTGGCTGCACCTGCTGGCCATGGCGTTCTTCGTCGGCGGCCAACTGATGCTCGGTCTGGTCGTGGTTCCGGTGCTGCGGGGCGCTGAGGACCGCGGGCCGCTGCGGGCGGCCGCGCGACGCTTCGGGATCGGCACGCTGATTGCGGTCGGCGTGCTCGTGGTGACCGGCGCGGCGCTGGCCGGCCACCTGCACCGCTGGGGAGACTCGACGCTCCAGGTCAAGCTCGGTCTGGTCGTGATCGTGGGCTGCTGATCGCCGCGCACATGCGCCGTCCGCCAGTGGCACGCGCTCGACGCAGCGATCCTGCTGGTGTCGGTGGCCATCGTCTGGCTCGGGATCGTCGTCGCGGGCGGGTAGATCGCACTCGGTAAGCTGAGGGGACGATGGGTTGGATGACCGGAACCGGTCCGCTCGGCAAGCAGCCGGCAGGGACGTTCAACTTTGAGCCTCCTGCTCCGGGTTGGGCGCTGTACCTGGAGCCGACCCCCAAGCGGATCCGCGTCGTCGTCGGTGGAGAGACGATCGCCGACAGCCGGCGCGCGATGCTCCTGCACGAGGGCGGCCAACAGCCGCTCTACTACTTCCCGCCTGAGGACGTGCGCTCGGAGTTCCTGCAGCCCAGCGATCGCCACACGCACTGCCCGAAGAAGGGCGACGCGTCCTATTACACGATCCGGGTCGGCGACCAAGAGGTTGACGCCGGCGCCTGGTACTACCCCGAGCCGCTGCCCGACGCTCCGCGTGGGCTGGAGGGGTTGATCGCCTTCTACTTCAACCGCATGGACCACTGGCTCGAGGAGGACGAGGAGATCTTCGGGCACCCCCGCGACCCGTACCACCGGATCGATACCCGGGCAACGCGGCGCCACGTCCGGGTTCTGCGCGATGGGGAAGTGCTGGCCGAGACCGATGATGCGGTGGCGCTGTTTGAGTCCAACCTGCCACCGCGCTGGTACCTCCCGCGGGGGACGTCCAGGTGGAGCTCGAGGACAGCGATACCCGCACCTACTGCCCCTACAAGGGCTACGCGAGCTACTTCTCGGTCAAGCTCGCGGGCGGCGAGGTCGCTCAAGGATCTCGTCTGGTACTACCCCGACCCGCCTCTCGGACGCCCTGCAGGTAGCGGACCTGGTCTGCTTCTTCAACGAGCGCGTGCAGATCGAGCTCGACGGGGAACTGCAGGAGCGTGCGCAGTCGCCGTGGAAGCACGGCCGTAAGGGCGAGGCGCAGAACGCCGCGCCGGCGCAGACCCGCGGCTAGCTGCGCCGCCGCTGGAGGATCGTGTGCAGCCGTCGTGCCTCCCGCGCCGGCTCGGCGCGCATTCGCTCGTAGGTGAGCCGGATCGTGGGGATCTCCGCCGCCTCGTAGGCGTCGGCGTCGCGCAGCCGGTCACGCTCGAAGGCGTCGCGCGTCTTGTGGAACTCCCAGCCGTCGAGCTCGACGATCACCCGCTCGGCCTCGAAGTAGATGTCGACCTCGTAGCCGTTGAGCGAATGGTTCACCAGAGGCCGCGGGAGGCCATAGCGCTCGCAGAAGGCCAGGAACAGATCCTCGAAGGCAGAGCGGGTCAGCGCGAGCTCCGGGCCGATGAAGCGCCGCAGCTTCGGGGCGCCGCGGTGGGTGGGGCAACGACGAACGAGATCCGCCAGCTGGGTCTGGTTCAGCCGGCGGGCGCGGAGCGCCTCGTTGACCAGTCGGGTGCGCCGCTTGGTCGGTGAGGCCCGGCGCGCAATCGAGCACCGTGCGCGGCGAGGCTGGTGACCCGGATGCCGTGGCGCGTGCGGAGGTCCCGGGGCAGGAGGGTGCGGCAGAGGTGGACGCGGATGCCCCGCGGTCGCCGATCCTCGGTGACAGTCACCTCCGCGACCGAGGCCGGCCACGCGGCCAGGCCCCACAGGGCCAGGGCGGGGAAGTGGGACAGAGCGGCGGTGGGGCCGCAGGCCAGGACCGCCGCAGCGGCGCGCTCGAGGGCGCTCTGGGGTGGGCGGCCGACGGCGTAGACGTTTCGGTAGACGTGATGGAGCACGCCGCTGCTCGTCAGACGGGCGATCACCGTCGCGCTGAACCCGGCATCGAGGAGCTGCCTGCGCGTCACGTTGCCGTGCTGGCGTCCCGCAAGCCGGACCACGCGGCGCCACCTTTGGGCCTTGGTGTCCATATGCGGAACTGAGCCCCGAACACCCCCCAGTTCGCCCCGGGTCGGGCAGCCAAACGTCACAGAGTCGCGACAGGTATCCTCGGGCGCATGGCCGTTGCGACCCCTTACACCGAAGAGACCGACGAGCAGAAGGCAATCCGCGAGATGGTCCACCAGTTCGCGGATGAGCAGATCCTCCCGAACGCGGAGCACTACGACCACGAGGATTCGTTCCCGGAGCCGATCGTCGAGCAGATGAAGGAGCTCGGGCTGTTCGGGGTGATGATCCCCGAGGAGTACGGCGGGATGGGGCTCGACCTGACGACCTACGCGATGATCGTCGAGGAGCTGCAGCCGAGGCTGGATCAGCATCTCCGGCGATCGTCAACACGCACTTCATCGGCTCCTACCTGCTGATGAAGTTCGGCACCGAGGAGCAGAAGCAGAAGTACCTGCCGCAGATGGCCACCGGGGAGATCCGGGCCGCCTTCTCGCCTGAGCGAGCCCGAGTGCGGCTCGGACGTCGCAGGCGATCAAGACCGCGGCCAAGAAGGTCGACGACGGCCACTACGAGATCAACGGCCAGAAGATGTGGGTGACCAACGGCCTGCGCTCGCAGCGCTCGTGTTCACGCTGGTCAAGACCGACCCCAGCGCCGAGCCCAAGTACAAGGGCATGACCTGCTTCATTGCCGAGAAGGAGCCGGGCGCCGCCGAGAACACCGGCGACTACAAGGGCCTCAACGTTCCGCCCCAGATCAAGAAGATGGGCTACAAGGGCGTCGAGTCGACCGAGCTCGTTTTCGACGGCTACCGCTGCCCCCGCCGACAACATCCTCGGCGGCGAGGAGGCCGGTCTGGGCAAGGGCTTCGTGCAGATGATGGACGCGCTCGAGCTCGGCCGCGTCAACGTCGCCGCTCGCGGCGTGGGCATCGCCCAGCGCGCGCTGGAGCTGGCGCTGAAGTACTCACAGGAGCGCAAGACCTTCGGCAAGGAGATCGCCCAGCACCAGGCGATCCAGTTCAAGCTCGCCGACATGGCCACGCAGGTCGATGCGGCTCGGCTGCTGACGATGCGCGCTGCGCGGCTCAAGGACGCCGGCGAGCGCTCGGACATCGAGGCCGGGATGGCGAAGCTGTTCGCCTCCGAGGCCGGCCGCTTCTGCGTGGAGGAGTGCTTCCGCATCCACGGCGGTTACGGCTACTCCAAGGAATACGAGATCGAGCGGCTGTACCGCGATGCTCCGCTGCTGCTGATCGGCGAGGGTACGTCCGAGATCCAGCGCATGGTCATCGGCCGCAAGCTGCTGCAGCGGCACAAGATCTAAAAACAGGGCGCGCCTTTAGGGGCGCGCCCCGGTTTGGGCTGCGGCTAGGTCGGGAGCGGCTCTTGGGCCCGAGGGCCGCGGCGTGTACGCCTCGGCCGGCTCAAGCGATGCCCGGAGCTTCTCGCGGAACTCCGGTGTGTCCTCGTGCCCGTGCACCGAAGCGGCGTGCTCGGCCCCGGCGATCACCACCTCATCCTCGTCGCCGATGATCACCAGCGAACAGTTGCTGTCGCTGGCGAAGCGGCGGCAGTCGGCCATCACTCTTGACATGGTCCCTCCTGTTGGGTTGCCCGACCGACGATCCTCGCGCCCGCGACGAGCGCGGTGTCAACAGTCTCTAGACTGACGCTCTGTCCTCACCGTCTGACACCAAGGCGCTGATCGAGACCGCCGTCACGCGGTTTCTCGCCGAGGTGCCGGCGCTCCAGCCGCTGAAGCTGGTGGCCGGGCTCGACCTTCACGGCCGGGGCGACGTGCAGCTCTACCGCGTCGAGCTGCCAGGCCCGAAGGTGACCAAGGACATCGCCGCCGACGCCAAGAGTTCGCCTCGAGATGCGCCGAGAGCGCTTCAACGAGCTGGCGGTCAAGGGACACATCAAGGACTGGCGCGCGGCGTTCGAGCACGGTGACGTCAAGGCGACCGGCATCGAGCAGGTGCTGAAGCTGATCGCCAACGTGGTGGAGAAGCAGGAGGAGCGCTCGCGGACCCGCCGGCCTACCGGCGGGCGGCAAGCTCCTCAGCGGCGCTGAGCTGCTCCTCGACCAGCAGCGAGGCCGGCGTCCCAGAAGCCAGGGTCGGCGAGGTCGATGCCGACCATCGCGCCGAGTTCCTCGGGACTGCGGGAGCCGCCGGCGGCGAGCAGGTCCAGGTAGCGCGGGACGAACGACTCGCCCTCCTCCAGGTAGCGCTTGTAGACCGAGAGCGCCAGCAGCTGGCCGTAGGCGTAGGCGTAGACGTAGCCCGGGGTGTTGATGAAGTGGGGCACGTAGGACCACCAGGTCCGGTAGCCCTCGGTGATCTCGACCGAGTCGCCGAACAGCTCGGCCTGGGTCTCCACCCACAGTCTCCGACATCCGGTCCGGCGACAGCTCGCCGTCGTTGCGCCGGCCGGTGTGGATCAGGTGCTCGAAGCGGTTCATCGCCATCTGGCGGAACACCGTGGCGATCGCGCCGTCGATCCGGTCGGCGAGCAGGCTGAGGCGGGCATCGTCGTCGCTCGCGGCCGTCCAGCATCCGATCGAAGGTCAGGGCCTCGCCGAAGATCGACGCCGTCTCGGCCAGCGTCAGCGGCGTCGACTGATGGAAGACGCCCTGCGGCTGAGCCAGGGCGGCGTGGAGCCCGTGGCCGAGCTCGTGGGCCATGGTCAGGACGTCTCGGCGACGTGCGGTGAAGTTGAGCATCACGTAGGGATGGACGCTCGGCACCGTGTAGGCGCAGAACGCGCCGCCGCGCTTGTGCGGGCGGACCGGCGCGTCGATCCAGTTCTCGTCGAAGAACCTCCGCACGACCTTGCCGGCTCGCGGCGAGAAAGCGTCGTAGGTCTCGAGCACCAGATCGCGCGACTCGTCCGTAGGAGAAGGTCACGTCCTCGGGCAGCACGGGCGCGGCGCGGTCGTAGTCGGCCAGCCGGTCGACGCCCAGCAGCTGGGCCTTCAGCCGGTACCAGCGCTGCGGGATGTCGTATCGCCCGCGGACCGCCTCGATCAGCGCCATGACCGACTCATCGGAGGCCTCGTTGGAGAGGTTGCGGGAGGACAGCCAGCTGGGGAAGTGGCGCAGCCGGTCCTCGACCGACTTGTCGTGGGCGAGCGTGTTGTAGATGAAGGCGCGCGTGCGCAGTCCCGGCTCGAGCGCGGCGGACACGGCCTCGGCCGTACTCGCGGCGCAGCTCACGGTCGGGCGCCTGCAGCTGGCTCAGGGCGACGTCGAGCGGCACCTCGTCATCGCCCGGCCTGGACGCGCAGCGCGGAGACGAGTTCGCCGAACAGCCGGCTCCACGAAGCCTGGCTGGAGATCGACTTCTCGGCCAGGATCTTCTCCTCGGGCTCGGAGAGCAGATGCGGGCGGTAGCGCCGAGCGCTCCGCAGGTGGTGCCGCGCGAAGTCCAGCCCTTCGGAGGAGAGCAGCTCCTCGGCCCGCTCGTCCTCGACCGCCGCCCACTCGAGCTCGAAGAACAGCAGCTTGGTCTCGATCTCGGTCCCGGCCTCGGTGACCTTCTGCAGCAGCGCGCCGCGCACCGGGTCGGCGGTGTCGGTGGAGAACTTCAGCGACGCGTATGAGCCGGCCTTGCCGACCAGCTCGCTGATCGCCGCCAGTTCGACCATCGCCTCCCGCAGGCCCGTCGCCGTCCAGCTGCGGCGACCTTGCCGGCGTGACGCTCGGCGAAGGCGCTCGCCCGCTCGCGGGCCTCGCTGAGCTCGCGGTCGACCCCGGGGTCGCCCTGGTCATCGACGAGCGGACTGAGGTCCCACTCGGCCTTCAGCAGCTCCGGATCCTGCAGGTGATCGGCCGTGGCGGACATCGTTCGCAGAGGTTACCCAGCTCAGTAGGCCGGGCAACGAGCGGGGCAAGGGGGCCGAGAAGCTCGAACACCGTGACCTGCTGGCCGGCGGCGCGACGCTGATAGACGACCCGCGCGGCCGGATCGCTCGCGGTCCAGGCCCGTTCGGCGACGGGCTCAGGAGCTTGGGGCGCCAGGGATCGCGGGCGGGCGTGCTGACGAGGTAGCGAAGGTGGGCCGCATTGACGCTGCGGCGCCACTGCGGGCAGGACCCGATGGCCGAGAACGAACCATTCGCCCCGCGCAGGCCGATGTACTGCACCCGGTTGGAGTCATCGACGCCGAACAGGGGATAGGCGAAGAAGCCGCCGAAGGTTCCGACCACTCCGACGCGCGCGTGGTGGACGTGACGGAAGAAGTCCCACACGCGGCTGAGGTCGGAGACGCCGGGCTGGAAGGCGTAGCGGCTGCGCAGATAGCTGCGCTGTCCGACGTACCCGAGCCCGCCACGAGCACCACGGCCGCACCGGCCGCAGCGAGGACCAGCCGGCGGCGCCGACGGCGCGAGCTCCAGCGCCGAGCAGGCCCGAGGCTCGAACCCGGCGGCGAGCACGGCGCGCGGCCACGAGGATCTGGCCCACGAGATGCCGAGACGGGCCAGAAGTGGGCTTGGGCCAGCGTGGCGACGAGCACGACCATCGAGTCACGGCGCAGCACCGCCGACCCGCCGCCGCCGGCCGTCGAATACGGGGGCGAGGGGCAGGGCCACCAGCGAGAGGGTCAGCGCGGGCGCCGCGTAGCGCAGATTGAAGGCGAAACCGAGCGGGTGGCCGGCCGGGCCGGCGGCGCTCTCGGGCGTGATCAGGTAGGCGAGGATCGAGGCCGAGCGCGACCAGACCGAGCATCCGCACCGCCGCGCTTGCCCCGGGCAGCAGGCAGAGCAGCGGCCCGAGCACGACCGCCGGCGAGGATCGCCCACCACCATGGGCCGAAGCCGGAGGCCAGCGCTCGGCTCCAGCAGCCCCCGCCACGCGTGGGTGTCGGTCAGATAGTGAGCGACGGAGAACGCGGTGTGGGCCTGCAGCGGCGCAGCGGGAGTGGCGAGGCCCGGGAAGGCTCACCCAGGGGAGGGGATTCCCGACCGCGATCAGGTTGCGCAGGTACCAGAAGCCGCCCGCCAGGAACAGCGGCACCGAGCCACAGGGCGCCGACGCGGCGGCGCTGTCCCGCCGGGCCCGAGCACGAGGACGCCGAGGTCTGAGCCCAAGCACCGGGGCCAGCATCGACAGCTTCACCGACACCGCCAGCCCCGCGCTGATCGCGGCCAGGACGAGCGCACGACGGCTGCCGGGGCGGTTCATCAGGATCGCCACCGAGGCGAGCACGAAGAACACGCCGGCGATGTCGTTGGCCGCGCTGCCGGCCTGGGAGAGAACCATCATCGGGATGGCCAGGGCCAGCGCCGCGCCGAGCAGCGTCGCCACTCCGAGCCCTCGGGGGCGCCCCACGCAATAGGCGGCCAGCAGGACCAGCGCCAGCCAGACGAGGTTCAGCGCGGGCGACAGCGTGTCGCGGGCGAACAGCACGATCCCGAGACCGTGGAACAGCTCCGCCGTGGCGGGATAGAACGCGGTCAGATACTCGACGTCGGTGAAATGCAGCGTGGTGATCTGCCCGGACTGGGCAAAGGAGGCCGCCCAGGGGAGGTGGTACCAGAGCGAGTCAAAGGATCTGATCCCGAAGTCGAAGCTGGAGAGGGTCGGTGCCGGCCCATTCCGCTCCAATGACCGCCGCCACCGCCGCCGCCACGACCGCAGTTGCCGCGAGGCGTTCCCCGGTGACGCCGCCGCGTCCCCGGGCTGCGCGAGGGGACGCGTCGGCGTCACCCGGGATCGCCCGCTGCGTCCCTAATCCGATGGCGACGGAGCCGAGCGACGAGCGGGATCAGGCGGAATAGGCCGACCGCTCCCAGGATCTCCATCTCGGCCACCAGGAGGGTCAGGCCGAGCACGGCCTCGGCCAGCCGGGCGAGCGGCCCGTCCCAGTCCGGGAAGAAGCGGCGGCGGACGCAGCAGCGGCGCGAGCCGAATGCGCCGACGATGATCAGCAGGGCCAGGACGCCGAGGACGTAACGGCCCGCGGATACGCTTAGGCTGGATCCCATGACCGGCCGAAGAGTAAGAGCCCGCAGGGCGCTGAGCCTGGTGGCCCTCCCGGTGGCGACGGTGGGATTGCTGGCCGGGTGCGGTCAGGCGAGCTCGCCCCGCATGCCCGCGCTGGCCAAGCTGCCGCTGGTCAGCGGCTCACGGATCTCGGTCCAGGTGCTCCGCTGTGACAAGGGAGCCAACGCGTTCTGCGCCTGGGAGCTGGTGGTGGTCGCGCCGGCTACCGAAGCTCGGCGGCAGCTGCTGCGCAGCGAGCACGAGCATCTGCTGAAGCTCGGCTGGAGCGGCGCCAACGCGGACGTGAACGGAGAGAACGCGGCGGACTCGCCCGGTCACAAGCTGCGGCTTAGCTACGCGACCGACTACGGCGACCTGCAGGCGATCGACCTCGGCTACACCAAGCGCTCGCGGAAGGTGACGTTTGCCCTCTCGCGGGCGATCTTCGATCACGCACCGACGCTGTCGATGCTGCTCGAGCAGGGCGCCGCCTAGCGCACGCCGGGGCGGTCAGCTCTGGCGGAGCGTCAGTCGCCGCTCAGGGCCGACGCCGATCATGTTCTTGCCGTCGAGCAGGTCCCGCAGATCGTCGCCGACGAGCTCACGCCGCCACCCGGAGAGCGTGCGCACCGCCGGCTCGGGCTCCGAGCGGCGGGCCGCGGTGATGATCTGCTCAAGTTCACTGCGGGAGGCGATCAGCTCATAGGCCAGCCCGGCCTCCAAGGCCCGCGCGCGCAGCAGCGCCTCGGCCAGCGCGATCAGCGGCGCGTCGCCCGGCTCCGAGCGCCCGCGCGCCTCTTCGCGCGGGATCGGGGTCGCCCTGGCGTCCGGTGGCGATGGCCTCCGAGATCGCGTCGCCGCGCCGGCGGACGGTGGAGGGATGAATGCCGCGGATCTGCTCAAGGCCGCGCGCGTTCTGGCGGCTGGCGCTTGGCGAGCTCGACGAGCGGAGCGTCCTGGAGGACAGAGCCCACGGGACGGTCCTCGCCGGAGGCGGTCCGCTCACGCCAGGCCGCCAGCTCACGCGCGACCGCCCGCGCCTGCGGATCCAGTTGGTTGACCCGGGGCAGGCGCTCCCACGCGGTCTCCGGATCACGCTCGTCGGTGGCGGACTCCAGACGCCGGCACTCCTCGCGCGCCCACTCCAGGCGGCCGTGTCTCCGTCAGGCGGCGCTGGAGCTCATCGCTGAGCTCGAGCAGGTGCACGACGTCCTCGGCGGCGTAGCTCAGCTGCTCGGCGGTGAGCGGGCCGCGCGTCCCAGCGCGTGTAGCTGGCGGTCTTTCCCACCCGCTTGCCGAGCACCGACCCGAGCAGGTTCCCGTACCCGCTCTGGGCGCTGCCGCCGGTGAAGCCGGCCGCGAGCTGGGTGTCGAAGATGTTGTTCATCTCGGTGGACCAGACCCGGCGCAGGATCGCCACGTCCTGGCGGCCGGCGTGGAGGATCACCTCGATCGCCGGATCGCGCCAGCAGCTCGGCCAGCGGGGTCACGTCGGCGTCGTCCAGCGAGTCGATCAAGAGGATCCGCATGCCGTCCGGGGCCTCGGGGTCTTCGACCGCGACCTGCACCAGGCACAGCAGGGCGCGATAGCGCCCCTCGGACATGAATTCGGTATCGATGCCCAGGCGCCCGCGCTCGCGGGCGAACTCGGCAGCGCGCGCGATATCGGTCGACGTGGCGAGCCCCCCAGCGTCCATGTACGCCCAACCCTATCGGGCGCGGGCCAAACAAAAACAGGACCCGCGCGAGCGGGTCCCATAAATAACCTACCCTGCTGGTAGGATTTAGCCATGATCTTCTCCTCCAAAGCCGAGTACGGGGTCCGCCTGATGGTCGAGCTGGGCCGCCAGTCCCCTGACCAGCCGACCAGCCTGAAGGCGATCGCCGACGCCGAGGGATTGCCGCTGGCCTACCTCGAGCAGGTCGTCGCGCGGTTGCGCAAGGCCGAGCTCGTGATGAGCGCGCGCGGTGCCCATGGCGGCTACTGGCTGGCCCGTCCGGCGGAGGAGATCGGGATGGACGAGGTCGTGCAGGCGCTCGAGGGCGCGATCGCGCCGATGGAGTGCTTCGTGCACGATCAGACCGAACGCGTGCTGTGCTCGCACCTTCCGGATGCCGGACGCGGCTGCGCGACCAAGCTGCTGTGGACGCGCGTGCAGGGCGGGATCATCCGCTCGCTGCAGACGACCACGCTCGCGGAGCTGGTGGAGTTCTCCCGCCGCGGCGAGCCCGTGTCGACGGCAGCAGCCTGAAAAGACGAAACCGAAAGCTTGAGATGCCAGATCTAGAAATCAGAAACCTCCACGTCCGCGCCGGCGAGAAGGAGATCCTCCAGGGACTCGAGCTCACCGTTGCCCAGGGCGAGATCCATGCGCTGATGGGCCCCAACGGCTCAGGCAAGTCGACCCTGGCCAACGTGGTCATGGGTCACCCCGGCCTCGAGGTCACCGAGGGGCAGATCCTCTGGGGCGGCGAGGACATCACCGAGACCGCGACCGACGAGCGGGCGCGGATGGGCCTATTCATGGCCTTCCAGTACCCGGTCTCGGTCCCGGGCGTGACCGTGACCAAGTACCTGCGCACGGTGATGAACGCGCACCGCGCCTCCCGTGGCGAGGAGCCGATCCCGCTGAAGGAGTTCCGCCAGACGGTTGAAGCGGCGATGAAGCTGACCAACGTTCCCCGTGAATTCTCCAGCCGGTACCTCAACGAGGGCTTCTCCGGCGGCGAGAAGAAGCGGATGGAGATCCTCCAGCTGGCGCTTCAGCGCCCCGAGCTGGCGATCCTCGACGAGACCGACTCCGGTCTCGACATCGACGCGCTGCGCGTCGTGGCCAACGGCGTCAACTCCGTTGCCGGTCCGGACCTGGGCGTGCTGATCATCACCCACTATCAGCGGATCCTGCACCTGGTGCAGCCGAGCCACGTCCACGTCATGTACCGCGGGCGGATCGTCAAGGAAGGCGGCCCCGAGCTCGTCGACGAGCTCGAAGCCAAGGGCTACGGCTGGATTACCGAGGAGATCGACAAGGCCGCCGCGTGATGAGCGTCTCCGCCGACACGCTGCACGAGGTGGCGGCCGAGTTCCCGGTCCTGCGCCGGGAGATCGGCGGCTATCCGATCACCTATCTGGACTCGGCGGCGACCTCGCAGACACCGCAGCCGGTGATCGACGCGATGACCCGGTACTACACCGAGTCGCGCGCGTCGATCCACCGCGGCGTCTACCCGCTGGCGGTTGAGGCGACGGATCTGTACGAGGGCGCGCGCCAGCGGATCGCGGACTGGCTCGGGTCGACGCCCGAGGAGACGGTGTTCACCGCCAACGCCACCGCGGCGATCAACCTCGTCGCTTACACCTGGGGTCGCCAGAACGTCGCCCGGGGCGACCTGGTCGTGCTGACCGAGATGGAGCACCACTCCAACATCGTCCCGTGGCAGATCCTCTGCCAGGACCGTGAAGCCGAGCTGGCCTACGTGCCGGTGCTCGACGACGGCACGCTCGATCTCGACGCGCTCGACGCACTGCTCGCCCGCGCGCCCAAGCTGGTCGCGCTGGCGCATGTCTCCAACGTGCTCGGGACGATCAATCCGATCGCCGAGGTCGTCCGGCGCGCACACGCGGCGGCGCCGTGGTGCTGGTCGACGGGACGCAGGCGGTGCCGCAGATGCCGGTCGACCTGCCGGCGATGGACGCCGACTTCTACGCCTGGACCGGCCACAAGGCCTACGGACCGACCGGCATCGGCGTGCTCCACGGGCGCCGGGAGCTGCTGGAGGAGATGCCGCCGTTCATCGGCGGCGGGCACATGATCCGCACCGTGGCCGCCAACGAGTCGACCTGGACCGACCTGCCCTGGAAGTTCGAGGCCGGGACCTCGCAGATCGCCGAGGCGATCGGCTTGGGCGCCGCGGTCGACTGGATCCAGGCGATCGGGATCGACGCGATCCGCGCCCACGAGTCGGCGCTGGTGGCGGAGGCGCTGGGCCGGCTCTCGACCGAGGTGCCGGGCCTCGTGATCCACGGCCCGGCGTCGGCGGCCGATCGCGGCGCGCTCGTGTCGTTCACGCTGGACGGAGCTCACCCGCACGACATCGGTGAGATCCTCGGTCGCCGCGGGGTGTGCGTGCGGGCGGGGCACCATTGCGCGCAGCCGCTGATGCGCCGGCTCGGCGCGAGCGCCACCACGCGAGCGTCGTTTGCGGTGCACAACAGCTCTGGAGACGTCGACCGGCTGCTCGCAGGGCTGGCCGAGGTGCGCCGCGTGCTGCAGCTGTAGCCCGCTGCCACGCCGCCGCTAACGTAGATCCCATGGACGATCTGTACCGCGAGAACATCCTCGATCACTACAAGCATCCGCACAACTGGAGTCCTCCGGCGGAGGAGCTCGAGCGGGTGGACCTGACCTTCCACGATCTGAATCCGCTGTGCGGCGACGAGCTGACGGTGGCGCTGGCAGTGGATGACGAGGGCCGGATCGAGGACATCCGCTTCTCCGGCCACGGCTGCGCGATCTCCCAGGCCGCGGCGTCGATGGCCTCCGACGAGGTCAAGGGGATGCGGGTCGACGACGTGCTCACGCTCGATCGCTCGTTCGTGCTGGAACTGCTGGGCATCGACATCTCCGCCACGCGGATGAAGTGCGCGCTGCTCTCGCTGAAGGTGATCAAGGGCGCCTCGCTCGGCCGCGCGGTCGAGTGGGAACCCGTCGACGCCTGAAGGCGATTAGTTTCCCGCGGCCTCGGCGGTCTACTTGACCAAACGCGAAACGACCAGGAGGGAGACACGCAATGGGCGATGTGGTGGTGACCGAATTCATCTCGCTGGATGGCGTGATCGAGGATCCAGGCGGCGCGGAGAACTTCCCGCACGGAGGCTGGTCGTTCAAGTTCGACCGCGGCGCTGACGGCGACAAGTTCAAGATGGACGAGCTGGAGGCGGCTGACGCGCAGCTGCTCGGACGCGTCACCTACGAGGGCTTTGCCGACGCGTGGCCGAACATGGGTGGCGACCAGTTCGGGGACAAGATGAACTCGATGCCGAAGTACGTCGTGTCGACGACGCTGGAGCAGGCCGACTGGGAGAACTCGACGATCCTGCGTGGAGATCTGGCGCAGGAGATCGCGGAGCTCAAGGAGCGCTATGAAGGCGACATCCTGATCGCCGGCAGCGCCACCCTGGCGCAGTCCTTGACCACGCTCGGCCTGATCGACGAGTACCGGCTGATGGTGTTCCCGGTCACCCTGGGAGGCGGCAAGCGACTGTTTCGCCGATGATGGCGAGATGCGGGTCCTGAAGCTCGTCGAGTCCAAGGACCGCCGGCGACTCGCTGATTCTGCGCTATCGCAAGGCGTAGCGGCTGAGGAGGTTCGCGCGGGACGCCCGCGCGCGGACCGTCCCGCGCTGCGACCGGCGGTTTCCCGTGCGCACAAACGGGAATCACCTGCGCATGGAGGTGCTGCGGACCAAGAGCATCGAGCAGTCGCTGGAGGACTCCGAGGAGCCCGGGCGGCGGCTCAGCGCAAGTCGCTGGGCCCGATCCAGCTCACCGTCCTGGGCATCGGGGTGATCATCGGCACGGGCATCTTCGTGCTCACCGGCGAGGCGGCGGGAACGCTCGCCGGACCGGCGATCGCGCTGTCGTTCGTGGCCGCGGCGATCGCCTGCGCGCTGGCCGGCGCTCTGCTACGCCGAGTTCGCCTCGGTGGTGCCGATCGCCGGGTCCGCCTACACGTTCTCCTACGCCAGCCTGGGCGAGCTGGTCGCCTGGATCATCGGCTGGGACCTGATGTTGGAGCTGGCGCTCGGCGCCGCCACCGTGGCCTCGGGCTGGTCGCAGTACTTCAAGGTCGTGCTCACCTCCTCGCCCTGGCACCTGCACCCGCCGGCCTGGATCTTCGCCGACGGGCACAACCTGGTCGGCGGCGCTGCGTCGTGCTGGTGATCACCGGGGTGCTGTGCCTCGGGATGCGCACCTCGAGCGCGGTCACCGCGGTGATCGTGGCCATCAAGGTGACGATCGTGTTGCTGGTGATCGTCGCCGGGCTCTCCTACATCAAGTCCGGTAACTATCACCCGTTCATCCCCGGCTCCGGCTCCAAGCCGGCTCCGGGCGGGAGCTCGGGGACGACGCTGGCCCAGGATCTGGGGATATCGCCCGGCGCGTTCGGCGTCGGCGGGATCTTCGCCGGCGCGGCGCTGGTGTTCTTCGCCTTCATCGGCTTCGACGTCGTGGCGACCAACGCCGAGGAGACCAAGCAACCCCCAGCGCGACGTCCCGATCGGCATCTTCGCCTCGCTGACCATCTGCACGATCCTCTACATCGCTGTGGCGCTGGTGGTGACGGGGATGGTCAAGTACAACCACATCGACGTCACGGCCCCGTTGTCGACCGCGTTCACCTCGGTGCACGAGACGACGATCGCGCACGATCATCGCCTACGGCGCGCTGGCCGGCCTGACCTCGGTGATCCTCGTGCTGCTGCTGGGGCAGAGCCGCGTGTTCTTCGCCATGAGCCGCGACCGACTGCTGCCGCCGGTGTTCTCCGCCGTCTCCGAGCGCTTCGGCACGCCCTACCGCACGACGCTGGTCACCGGCGTCGCCGTCGCCGCGCTGACCTTCTTCTTCCCCCTGAAGACGCTCGCCGAGCTGGTCAACATCGGGACGCTGTTCGCCTTCGTGCTGGTGTCGATCGGCGTGATCGTGCTGCGCCGCACCCGGCCGGACCTGGAGCGCCCGTTCCGGACGCCGCTGGTGCCGGTCGTCCCGATCCTCTCGGTGCTGGCCTCGCTGTGGCTGATGCTGAACCTGCAGGGCTCGACGTGGCTGCGGTTCGTGATCTGGATGGCGGTCGGATTGATCGTCTACTTCGGCTACTCGTACCGTCACAGCCGGCTGGCGGGCGAAGGCGAGCACGCTCCGGGTCCCCGGGCCTCGGCCGATCCGCCCGCCCCGCGGGTCGGGGCGACCCGCGGGCTAAGCGGGCTGAGCGCTCTGCACCCCGCCCGGGCAGCTGGGGCGTGGTCGAGAAAACGAAATATGTCAGCGCTTTCTCGACCAGGTCCCACTCTTTCGCGACCACGCCCCCAGGGTGAAAGGGGGCGGTCGAACCGTCGTGCCGGGAGCCCGGCGGCAGCGACCTCAGCCGCTATGATCCGTGGTGCAAATCCGATCAATCCGCTAGGACTTAGAAACGCGTGCCTGAGATCATCGAAGTTTGTCCCGTAAACGAGCTCTCGCCCGGCGAGATGCGCCTGGTTGAGTGGGAGGACCTGGAGATCGGCGTGTTCAACTGCGCCGGGACGGTGTACGCGATCGAGGACCGTTGCTCGCATGACAATGGCCCGCTGGTCGAAGGCGAGCTGGACCAGGAGACATGCACGATCGAGTGTCCCCGCCACGGCTCGTTGTTCGACCTGAAGACCGGCAAGCCCCTGACCCTGCCCGCATATGTTCCGGTGGACACCTTCCCGGTGATCATCGAAGACGAGACGATCAAGCTGGAGGTGGAGTAATGGCCGCTCCCGAAATTCTGCAATCCTGAGGCGCCCGTCCTGAGCGAGAACGACCAGCTCGGGGGGATCAACGCCGACTACACCGAGCGCTACGGCTTCCACGACGCCGAGAACTATCTCTACAAGGCGCCCAAGGGACTGACCCGGGAGCTCGTGGCGAAGATCTCCGAGTTCAAGTCCGAGCCGCAGTGGATGCGGGACTTCCGCCTGAAGGCGCTCGACCACTTCCTGGCCCGGCCGATGCCGACCTGGGGCTCGCCGATGCTGGCCGACGTCGACTTCGACGACATCCACTACTTCGTTCGCGCTTCCGAGCGCGCCGAGCGCTCATGGGACGACGTGCCCGAGGACGTCAAGAAGACCTTCGACCGGCTGGGCATCCCCGAGGCCGAGCGGAAGTTCCTCTCCGGCGTCGGCGCCCAGTACGAGTCCGAGGTCGTCTATCACCAGGTCAACGCAGGACCTCGAGAAGCAGGGCGTGATCTTCCTCGACATGGACTCGGCGCTGCGCGACCACGAGGACATCGTCCGCGAGTACTTCGCCACGATCATCCCGGCCAACGACAACAAGCTGGCCTCGCTCAACTCCGCCGTGTGGTCAGGCGGCTCGTTCGTCTACGTGCCGCCCGGCGTCCACGTGGAGATGCCGCTGCAGGCCTACTTCCGCATCAACACCGAGTCGATGGGCCAGTTCGAGCGGACGCTGATCATCGCCGACGAGGGCTCCTACGTGCACTACGTCGAGGGCTGCACCGCCCCGACCTACAGCTCCAGCCTGCACTCGGCGGTCGTCGAGCTGATCGCCAAGCCCGGCGCGCGGATCCGCTACACGACGGTCCAGAACTGGTCGACCAACGTGTTCAACCTGGTCACCAAGCGCGCGGTGGCGGAGACCGATGCCACCGTCGAGTGGGTCGACTGCAACCTCGGCTCGAAGCTGACGATGAAGTACCCGAGCGTCTACCTGATGGGCGAGCGGGCGCACGGGGAGATCCTCTCGATCGCGTTCGCCGGCAAGGACCAGCATCAGGATGCGGGCGGCAAGATCATCCACGCCGCGCCGAACACGACCTCGAACATCTTCGCCAAGTCGATCTCCAAGGACGGCGGCCGCGGCTCCTACCGCGGGCTGCTGGAGATCGCCAAGGGTGCGCACGGCTCCCGGTCGAAGGTCGTCTGCGACGCGCTGCTGCTCGACGAGCACTCGCGCTCGGACACCTATCCGACGATCCGGATCGGCGAGGACGACGTCAACGTCGGCCACGAGGCCACGGTCTCCAAGGTCGGCGACGACCAGCTCTTCTACCTGATGTCGCACGGCATCTCCGAGGAGGAGGCATCCAAGCTCATCGTCAACGGCTTCATCGAGCCGATCACCAAGGAGCTCCCGATGGAGTACGCGGTGGAGATGAACCGGCTGATCGAGTTGCAGATGGAGGGTTCGATTGGCTAGCGGCGGGTCGACCGGCACGGTCGCGCAACCAGATTTCCTGGCGGCGCGCCGTGAGCGCGCCGTCGCCCTGAGCGAGACGCTCGACGTACCCCGCTTCAAGGGCAACCCCGGCTGGGAGTTCACCGACATCTCCGGGCTCGACATCGCCGCCCTCGGGCCGGCGCCGTCGACGAGCAACGGAGCATCGGCCCCGCCGATGTTCGAGCCGCACGCGACGATCAAGTTGCGGCAGGTCGACGGCGGTGCGGTGAGTTCACCGGTGAGCTGCCCGACGGCGTGATCGTGGCCGCCCTCGATGAGGCGGCCGCGCAGTACCCGGAGCTCGTGGAGCGCCACCTCGGCTCGGTCGTCTCCGACCAGGACCTGTTCGTCGCGCGCAACGACGCCGACTTCCGCGGCGGCGCGTTCGTCTACGTGCCGAGCGGCGTGATGCTCGAGCAGCCGATTCTGCTCACCGCGATCCAGACCAGCTCCGGCACCGAGCTGGACCGGCGAACGCTGATCGTGCTCGAGGACGGCGCCGAGGCCGAGGTCTGGGAGCAGTACCTGTCAAGCGGCGAGGACGTCGAGGGCGTGTTCAACACCGTGGTCGAGCTGGTCGTCGGCGACAACGCCCGGCTGCGCTTCGTCTGCGGGCAGTCGCTGTCAGAGCGCAGCTGGATCTTCGGTGCCCAGCGTGCCGAGGTGGGGCGCGACGGTCGGCTCGACTGGGTCGCGCTCGGGTTCGGCTCGGCCCGCGGTCACGTCCGGATGGAGACCCGCCTGGGCGGTCAGGGCGCCGACGCGCGCGTCACCGGCGCCTACGCCACCCACGGCCGTCAGCACATCGACTTCGACACCACCCAGGAGCACGCGGCGCCGAACACGACCTCGGACCTGGCCTTCCGCGGCGTTCTGCAGGGCCGCTCGACCGCGGTCTGGAAGGGCAACATCATCGTCGACCCCGGCGCGCAGAAGACCGACGCGTTCCAGGAGTCCCGCAACCTGCTGATCTCCAAGCGCGCGCACGCCGACGCGATTCCCGGGCTGGAGATCCAGGCCAACGACGTGCGCTGCACCCACGCCGCGGCCGTCGCCCAGGTCGATCCCGAGCAGCTGTTCTACCTGCGCTCGCGCGGGCTGCCCGAGGAGGTGGCCAAGCGCCTGGTCATCGAGGGGTTCCTCTCGGCGCTGGTCGAGCGCTTCGAGAGCGGATCGGTCCGCGAGGTGCTGGCCGACACGCTCGAGCGCCGGCTCGGGCTGATCCTCGACGACTGACGCTCCGTCAGCCGGTGAGCGTGACGCTCGGCGCGCCTAGGGGTTGCTCGGGTTGGGGAGCAGTTGCGGGCCGGTCTGGGGGTTGCGGGTGAACGTCTCGCCGGCGGGCACGTGCGCGCGGCCGGTGAACGTCGGACCCTGATCACCCGGGGTATGGGCATCGACGGCGAGGTAGCCGGCCCTGGGGATCGAAGTAGTTGAGCTTCTTCGGATACCCGCGCTGACCGGTCTCGCAGTCGGCGTTGCCATGGTTGTCGATCGCCGCGCCGTAGTTCTGGCTGTGCAGGAACTCGTTGCCGCCGAGGGGACTGTCGGGATCCCGCCGTTGACCGGCGCGCTCGCGCCCTGCGTCCCGACATTGTTCGTCTGCAACGGATTGGTCTGATTGAGCAACGCCCGCTGAGCGAACCCGAACGTCGTCTCCTCAGAAATGTGCTCAGACAGATACGTCCACCAATAATTCCAATCATTGCAAACCGTCACATACGGACCGAGATAACGCACCATCGGATTCAACGTCCCCGTCGTATCCGTCAACGCATTCAACGCAATATTCGTCCCCGGCGCCAACGCCAACGACCTGCAACGCACCCATCACCTGCTGCAAATTCACGATTCAAACTCGGAGTCCGCGCCAACGTCCTCGTCCCCGCCTCGATCGCCGGATTGATCGTCGGCAACGCCCGCCACAACGACCCCGCCGCCGGCGCCAAACCCGTCCCCAACACCCGCAAATCCACCAAAAACGGCTGCTGGGCCCGCAAACTATCCGTCGACACCGCCAACGTCGACGGCGACCTCGAAATCGTCGCCTCCAACGCCCGCGGATCCCGCGAAATCGCCTCAAACGTCGTCGCCATATCCGTAAACAACCGCGCATTCACCTCCGCCACCGGCGCGAGCGTCCCCATAAACGCATTCAACGCCTCAAAAAACCCGGTCAACCGCGTACCCGGATCAGACAAATACCGCGCCACCGGCTCCAAATGCGCCAACAACCCCGGCAAACTCGAAATCGTGTCATTCAACGCCGACCCCCGCCCCGCCAACACATCCCCAAACCCCACCAAATCACGCTGAATCGCATTCCGCGTCCTCGCGTCAAACGTCTTGAAAATGTCATCAAACTGCACCGGCACACTCGTCCGCGAAATCCCCAACGTCCCCCCATCCGCAAACACCCGAGACGAAGACCCCTTCTGGATCTCCACAAACTTCAACCCCAACACCGACCGCGGACGAATCGTCGCCGTCGAATCCACCGGCACACTCCCATTCGCCTTATCCAACTTCAACGTCAACTCCGCCCCCACCTGACCACTCGGCAACTCAATCGGCCGCATATCCGACACCAACCCCACCCGAAACCCACCCTCCCGCACATCATTCCCAATCACCAAATTCGAACCATCCGCAAAAACCGCCTTCAACTCCTTCGTCGGCACAAACGGCAACCCCTGATTCGCGTTATAAGCCAAAAACACCGCCACCAACACCGCCAACACCGTCACCGCACCCACCATCACCGGATTCGCAAACGCCGAGGCGGAGCCGCCCGAGCTGACGCCTCCGTGGCCACCAGGTCCTGCGCGCGCATCATCGCCTCCAGGTCCGGGCCGGGTTGGTCCCTGCCCCGCTCCTTCGCTCGCGCCCAGGCTTCGTTGGCGCCCGTCCAGTCCTCGCGCGCCGGAGAGCATCAGCCCCAGCCTGAACGCGCCGAGACCGCTCCCGCGCTCGTCGGCTCGCTGGTAGGCGGCCAGTGCCTCCGAGCGCTTTCCGCGGCGCTCGAGCAGCAGCCCGAGATTGGCCGCGGCGGCCGCATGGCCGTGCTCGTCGGCTTCGGCGTATGGTCGCTCGGCGCCCTCGAAGTCGCCCTGCTCGACGGACGCGTTGCCCCGTTCGAAGGCGGAGTCGGCCTGGCTCATCGCACGGGAGTATGACGCGCCGTACGATTGCCCCATGGCGCGCCTGCCGGCACTGGTTCCCCTCGGCTACGGGAAGTTCGTACGCGCCGACCGGGTGTACGCGCTGGTTCCGCTCGAGGGCCCGGATCGCGGCGACGGCCGCCGGACGCTGGTCCATGTCGAGGGGATGGAGCGCCCGCTCGTGGCCTCCCGCTCGGAGGCGGCGATCGCGCGCGACCTGGCCATCGCGCTCGGTCAGGAGCTGCCGGCTCGGCGCGACGCGAGCCCCGGGCAGGAGCCGCTGTTCTGAGGCAGATCGTCCTCCTGCGCGGGATCAATCTCGGCGCGCGTCAATCGCGTCGCCATGCCCGAGCTGCGTCGACAGTCTGGAGCGATGCCGGCTATCGAGAGCGTGAGGACCTACCTGAGCAGCGGGAACGTCGTGCTCGACGCTGACGCCGAGCCCGAAGCGCTGGAGCGAGAATGCGAGCGTCTGATCAGGGACGACGTTCGGGCTCGACATCGCCGTCGTCGTCCGCACCCGGGACGAACTCGCCGCGGTCGTCGCGCTCAATCCGCTGGGCGACGTGGCCGAGAACCCGAAGCGCTACCAGGTGAGCTTCATGTCCGCCGAGCTCGAGCCGGCGGTACTGGAGAGGCTCGCGCAGCTCACCAGCCGAGCCCGAGCAGACGGTGGTGGCGGGACGCGAGCTTTACGCCTGGCACCCTGACGGCGTCGCGCGCTCGAAGCTGTGGAACGAGCTGGCCGGAAAGGAGCTCGGTGTGACCGCGACGGCGCGCAACTGGACGACGGTGACCAACCTGCTGGCGATGGCGGACGCAGTGATGCACGACTACGTGATCGCCGACGTGTTCACCGACGTGCCCGCTGGAGGGCAACCAGGTCGCGGTGTTCACCCGACGCCGCGGGCCTCGACGAGGCGCAGATGCAGCGCACGGCGCGCGAGATGAACCTCTCCGAGACGGTGTTCGTGCTCTCCGCCGGAGGACCGGCGCGGATGCGCACGATCCGGATCTTCACCCCGACCGACCGAGCTTCCGTTCGCCGGCCATCCCGGTGCTCGGCACCGCGTTCGTGCTCGGGGCGGAGTTCGGAGGCAGCGTGGTGCGGCTGCGGACCCGCGGCTGCGATGGTGCCGGTCAGCCTGACGCGCGAGGGCGACCGGATCGTGTTCGGCGAGATGGAGCAGCCGATCCCGACCTGGAAGCCGTTCGCCCGGGCAGAGCGGGAGCTGCTCGCGGCACTGGGTGTCGAGCGGCTCGGAGCTACCGGTCGAGGGCTACGACAACGGCCCAGTCCACGTGTGCGTCGCGCTGGCCAGACGAGGAGGCCGTGGCCGCGCTCCAGCCCTGACATGGGCGCGCTGGCGGCGCTCGGGTCCGCTGAACGTCAGCTGCTTCGCCGGGAGCGGGACGGCGGTTCAAGACGCGGATGTTCGCGCCGGGGATCGGCGTGGCCGAGGATCCGGCCACTGGCTCGGCGGCCGGGCCGCTCGCGGTCCATCTGGCGCGGCACGGGCGGATCGAGTTCGGCGAGGGCATCGAGATCCGTCAGGGTGTCGAGATCAAGCGGCCGTCGCGTGCTGCACGCCCGGGTCGACGGGTCACCGGAGCAGCATCGAGCGCGTGGCCGTGGGCGGCGCAGCGGTGGTCGTCGCGCGCGGGGAGTACCGGCTGAGCTAACGGGCGTAGCGATCGCCACATGCTGACCGCGCACCTGAGAGTATTCCGGCCATGAACCTGACCCCTCGCCAACACCGTGCTCTGGAGGACATCTGCGACGCGTTCTGCCCCTCGGGCAACGGCGCCCCGACCGCGCGTGAGCTCGGCGTCGCGGACGCGCTGCTCGCGGCGATCGCGCTGAACCCGCGGGAGTCCGAGCGCAAGCAGCTGGCCACGCTGCTCTCGCTGTGGGACACCCGCGTCGCTGGGCGCGGTCGGCGGCGCTGGGACTCAAGCGCTTCAGCTCGCTGGCCAGCCCGAGGAGCAGGAGCGGGTGCTGCTGGGCTGGGGCGACTCGCGGGCGCCGCAGCGGCGCGCCGTCTTCCAGGCGCTGCGCAAGGGCGCGCTGATGTTCTACTACATGGTCCCGGGCCGGGACGGTGGGCGCAACCCGGCCTGGGACGCGATCGGCTACGACGGGCCGCTGGGCAAGCTCGAGGGCGCGCCGCCGAAGGCGCTGACGATGACCCCGGTGGAGCGGACGAGCGGCTCGAGTGCGACGTGGTCATCGTCGGCTCCGGGGCCGGCGGAGGAGCCGCCGCGGGGGTGCTGGCCGGCGGCGGGGCTCGACGTGATCGTGGTCGAGTCCGGCGACTACTACGACGACCAGGACTTCGACGGATCGGAGTTCAAGGCGCTGACCGGCTACTACATGGGCGCGCCGAACGCCAGCCACGACCAGAGCGTCTCGCTGCTGGCCGGGGTCGTGTCTGGGGGGCGGGACGGTCGTCAACTACAGCACCTCGTTCCGCACGCCGGATGACGTGCGCAGCGAATGGGCGGCCAGCGGCGTGCCGGCGTTCGCCTCCGAGGACTACACCCAGAGCCTCGACGCCGTCTGCGACCGCCTCGGCGTCAACCAGGAGCACAACGATCCCTCCACCCGCGAGCAGAAGCTCCAGGAGGGCTGCGTCAAGCTGGGCTGGCACGTCGACGCGATGCCCCGCGGGGTGCGCCACTGCGCCCAGGGCAAGGAGTGCGGCTACTGCGGTCTCGGGTGCCGGGTGGGGGCCAAGCAGTCCGTGGTCAAGACCTGGCTGAACGACGCCCACGCCGCCGGCACGCGGATGATCGTGCGCACCAAGGTGCGAGCGCGTCCTCGTCGACGGCGGCGCCGCGCGCGGCATCGTCGGGCGGACCGTCGAGGGCCATCACGTGACGATCCGCTCGCGGGCCGTGATCGCCGCCTGCGGCGCGATCCACACGCCGGCCCTGCTCAAGCGCTCGGGCCTGCAGAACCCGAACATCGGCAAGCACCTGAAGCTCCATCCGGCGACCGCTGTGTTCGGGCGTCTTCGACGAGGAGCTGAAGCCGTGGGAGGGGGTGATGCAGGCGCTCTACTCCGACCAGCACCGGGACCTGCACGACGGCTATGGCCTCAAGTACGAGACCGCCGCCAACCACCCGCACCTGTTCCTGGCCTTCAGCCCGTGGCGCGGCTCGCGGCGAGCACTTCTCGCTGATGGAGAGCCTGTCGAACTCGGTCCCGATCGGCGTGCTGCTGCGCGACCGTGACGGCGGCGAGGTCCGGGTCGGGCGCGACGGCGAGCCGGTCGTCCGCTACAAGCTCTCGGACTTCGACGCTGCGCCATGTGCGCACCGGGATCGACGGCGCCGCGCAGATCCTCGAGGCTGCGGGAGCGCGGCGGATCTTCAGCTCGCAGGCGAAGTGGGTCTCCTACGAGCCCGGACGCAGCGGGCAGCCGGGAGCGGCTTCATGGCCGACGCGGACGCGGCCGGCTACGGGGCGGGCCAGCTGTCGATGGGCTCCTTTCACATCATGGGCTCGGCTCGGATGGGCGGCTCGCCCGCAACGTCGGCCTGCGATCCGACCGGGCAGACCTGGGACGTGCGCGACCTCTACGTGTTCGACGGCTCCGCATTTCCCAGCGCCTCGGGCGTGAACCCGCAGATCTCGATTCAGGCGATCGCCCACATGGGCGCCCGCGGGGCTGGCCGCGCGCCTCAGCTGAGTCGTCCGCTGAGAGCTGCGCGCGCTAACGTGCGCCGCGGTGAGGAAGCGGCACGCGGTTGAACTTCCGCACGCGCTGGCGGGGATGTGCGGGCAATCGTGCTCGCGCTGGCGCGGCGGTCGCTGTACTGGCCGGCGGTGGTGGCGATGGCCACCACCGGCCCTGGCCGGCGCGCCGCAACGCGGCCATGGCGCGCGCAGGGCCGGCGCTCCGCGGATCCTCGAGCCACCGCGGATCAAGCCGCCGCGATCCGGCCGGCGCCAGCGAGCGGACTCGCGGGCCATCGAACGAGGTCCTCAGCGTACACGCCGTTCGTGGCGCTGGGCACGCGCCGGCGCCGGGCGATCGCGCTCACCTTCGACGACGGCCCGAGCCCGTACACCCGCGCGATCGTCCGCGTGCTCACCCGGATGCGCGTGCCGGCGACGTTCTTCGTTGTCGGCCAGCAGCTGCGCTATTTCTCGGACGCCGTGCGCGACGAGCTCCGCCACGGCTTTGACGTCGCCGACCACACCCAGAATCACGCCTGGCTGGCCCGGCTGGGCGCCAGGGCGCAGTTCGCCCAGATCCAGGATGCGGCGACCGCGCTGCAGCGCCTCGGCGCCCCGTTCCCGCGCCTGTTCCGCCCGCCCTACGGCGCCTACAACCGCCAGACGCTGACGACGCTGCGCCGGCTGCGGATGCTGATGGTGCTGTGGTCGATCGACCCCGGAGACTGGCGCCGCCCCGGCGCCCGCGCGATCGTCGGCAACGTCCTGAGCAACTCCAAGCCCGGGGCGATCGTGATCATGCACGACGGCGGCGGGGATCGCAGCCAGACGGTGGCCGCGCTGCCGGCGATCATCAGGGGCCTGCGCCGGCGCCACTACGCGTTGGTCAGCGTGCCCACGCTGCTGAGCATCGATGCCCCGCCGCGCCATCAGCGGCTGCCGCGGCTGGGCGGCGCCTAGCGGGCCGCACCGGCGCGATTCGCAAGTCCTTGCCCGCGCCCGGGGGCAGTGGAATACTCGACTGAACCCCATTCCCGCATCCGCCGGAGGTGTGCTCATGTCAGAGCCGGCCCACGTTCTCGTCGTCGCCCATCAGACCGCGGCGACGCCGGAGCTTCTCGATGCGGTCCGGGCGCGGGCCAAGCAGGATGACGCGCGAGTTCCATCTCGTCGTGCCCCGCCAGGCCCACGGCATGCACAAGGTCGTCGATCCGCAGGACGCCGGCGAGGACGAGGCGCAGCGGGTGCTCGACACCGCGCTGCCGAAGCTGTCGGAGGCGGCGGGCAGCCGCGTGAGCGGAAGCCTCGGCGACTCAGAGCCGCTGATGGCAATCCACGACGCGATCAACCTGGGCGAACTACGACGAGATCATCATCTCGACGCTGCCGCTCGGGCTCTCACGCTGGTTGAAGCTGGATCTGATCAGCAAGGCCCGCGCCCTTGGACCTCCGGTCACCCACGTACAGGCCGCCAGCAGAACCGAGAGCGCCGCGCCGGCCGGGGTCTAGCTGCTGGACCAGTGGCCCGCACTATAGGCTCCGCCGCCGTGAAGCTCGCGACCTTCCAGGCGCCCGATGAAGGCGGTCCGCTCGCCGGGATCGTCGAGGATGATCGTGTCTTCGCGTTCGCCGAGGAGACGACCGTACGCGAGGTTCTGGCCGCCTCCGAAAAGCCCGCGGTGAGCGATCGCTCCTGGCCGCTCTCGGAGGTCGAGCTGCTGGCCCCGATTCCGGCGCCCGGGACGATCTACGCGATCGGACTCAACTACGCGGCGCACGTGGCCGAGACCGGCGCGACAGACACCCGAGGCTCCGATCGTATTCGTCAAGGTCCGGGCTTCGGTGGCTCCGCCGGGCGGCCCGGTCCGGTGTCCGGAGGTCGTGCGCCGGCTTGACTACGAGGGTGAGCTGACCATCGTCATGGGCGGCAAACGGACTGATCGCCGGCTACTGCATCGCCGATGACGTCACAGCGCGAGACCTGCAAGGCCGCGAGCCGCAGTGGACCCGGGCCAAGGGGGCCGACACGTTCTGTCCGTTCGGGCCGTGGATCACGACGGTCGACGAGATTGAGAAGCCGGAGGACCTGAGCCTGCGGACCTGGGTCAACGGGGAGCTGCGCCAGGACAGTCGCACCTCGGACCTGATCTTCGGCTGCCAGGAGCTCGTCCGGTTCATCGCCGAGACGTGCACGCTGGTCCCGGGCGACCTGATCCTGACCGGAACGCCAAGCGGCGTCGGCATGGGGATGGACCCCCCGCAGTTCCTGCAGTCCGGCGACCTGGTGCGCATCGAAATCGAGGGTCTGGGGGCGATCGAGCACTCGGTTGTGTAAGGAAGGCCTCAAGCGGGGTAGGACGCGCTCCAGAGAGAGCGAGCGGTCACCATGCTGAGACTCCATCCGAGCACCATCGACTACGCGATCCTGGCGATCTACTTCGTCGTGGTGCTCGGGATCGGCTTCGTCGCCCGGCTGGCGATCAAGACCGATCTGGACTTCTTCCTCTCTGGGCGCTCGCTTCCGGCCTGGATCACCGGCCTCGCCTTCATTGCGGCCAACCTGGGCGCACTGGAGATCCTCGGACAGGCGGCCAACGGCGCGCAGTACGGGGTGGCGGCCGTGCACTACTACTGGCTCGGGGCGGTGCCGGCGATGGTGTTCCTGGGCCTGGTGATGATGCCGTTCTACTACGGCGCCAAGGTCCGCTCGGTTCCCGAGTACCTGCGCCTGCGCTTCAACGAGGCCACCCATGCCTTCAACGCCGGCACCTTTGCGGTCGCCACGGTGCTGATCTCCGGTGTGAACCTGTTCGCACTGGCGCTGATCATCCACCTGATGCTCGGCTGGTCGATCGCGGTGGCGATTCTCGTCGCCGCGGCGATGGTGCTGGTCTACATCACGCTCGGGCGGACTGACGTCGGCGATCTACAACGAGGTGCTGCAGTTCTTCGTCATCGTCGCGGCGCTGCTGCCGCTGACGCTCGTGGCGCTGCACGCGGTGGGCGGCATCAGCGGCCTCACGGACAAGGTCAAGCACTTCAAGCCGCTGGGCGAAGCGGGGCTGCACGCGTGGCGAGGCCTGGGGATCCACCACGTGACCAACCCGATCGGCCTCCGACTGGGTTGGCCTGGTGTTCGGCCTGGGGTTCGTGCTCGGCTTCGGCTACTGGACGACCAACTTCGCCGAGGTCCAGCGCGCGCTGTCGGCTCGCAACATGTCCGCCTCGCGGCGGACGCCGCTGATCGGCGCCTTTCCAAAGATCTTCCTCCCGGCGATCATCATCCTGCCCGGACTGATCGCCGTGGTCACCGTCAAGGGTCTCGGCGGCAGCAGCGCCAGCCTGCAGTACAACACGGCGATCCCGCACCTGATCGGCAACTACCTGCCCGAGGGCATGCTCGGCCTCGCCATCACGGGCTTGATCGCGGCCTTCATGGCCGGGGTGGCCGCCAATGTCACCGCCTTCAACACGGTCGTCACCTACGACCTCGTGCAGTCGTACTTCGCCAAGGACCGTGACCCCGCGTACTACATCCGCGTCGGGCGCCTGATCACAGTTGGGGGGATTCTGATTTCGGTGGCCACGGCGTTCATCGCCAAGGGCTACTCGAACATCATGAATTACATCCAGACGCTGTTCTCGATCTTCAACGCGCCGCTGTTCGCGACCTTCATCATCGCCATGTTCTGGCGCCGCGCGACGGCTTGGGGTGGGTTCTTCAGCCTCGTCGCGGGGACGGCCGCCGCCTACGCCATCAACCGCCTGGCCTCCTACCACACGATCTTCCACTTCGGCTCCGCACTGAGCGCGAGCTTCTGGCAGGCCATCATCGCCTTCATCGTCGATGCGGTGGTGATGGTCGCAGTCTCGCTGGTCACCAAGCCGAAGCCGGTCGAGGAGTTGCGCGGGCTAGTTTGGGGTCTGACCCGCGAGGCTGAGGAGGAAGAGAACGCAGACCCACGTGACAAGCTGTGGTGGCGGCGGCCGGCGATCCTCGGCGGCATCGCCATCGCCCTCGTCGTGATCCTCAACATCATCTTCGCCTAGGAACCAGGAGCCTGCTCCCATGTCATCGACCGACAAGCCATTCGGAGTTCCCGGCGCCCCATCTGCAGATGAGCCGATGCAGTCCACGGGCCGCACCGATGAGGAGGAGGCCGAGGCGGCGCGCGCGGCCAACCGCTTTGACATCCGCCGGCTGATCGGCGCGCTGTTCATCCTCTACGGAGTGATCCTGGTCGGCGATGGGCATCTTCGGCTCCTCGACGGTCAAGCACAAGGCAGCGGGAGTCAACGTCGATCTGTGGACCGGCATGGGGATGCTGGTCTTCGGCGCGCTGATGATCTTCTGGGCGCTGTACCGGCCGACTGCGCCGGAGCCGCCGGAGACTCGCGGCCAGGGCTCGGGCCGGATCCGCCGCGCGCCAGCGACCTAGCGTCAGTGCTCGTGGATCACGCGGTCGATGAGGCCGTACTCTCGACGCCTCCTCGGGTTTGAAGAAGCGGTCGCGCTCCATGTCGGTGTGGACCTGCTCGAGCGGCTGGCCGGTGTGATGGGCATAGATCTCGTCGATCTTGCGCGCGGATGTTGAGAATCTCCCGCGCATGGATCTCGATGTCTGTCGACTGTCCCTCGAAGCCCGCCGAGGGCTGGTGGATCAGGATCCGGCTGTTGGGCAGCGAGAAGCGCTTGCCCTTGGCTCCGCCGGCCAGCAGCAGCGAGCCCATGGACATCGCGATCCCGACGCAGATCGTCTGCACGTCGGGCTTGATGAACTGCATCGTGTCGTAGATAGCCAGGCCGGAGTAGATCGATCCGCCCGGGCTGTTGACGTACATCGAGATGTCCTTGTCGGGATCCTGAGGACTCGAGATGCAGCAGTTGGGCCACAACCAGGTTGGCGATCGTGTCGTCAATCGGAGACCCTAGGAAGATGATGCGTTCGTTCAGGAGTCGGCTGTAGATGTCGAACTCGCGCTCGCCGCGCGCAGTGCGCTCGATCACCATGGGGATGAGGGGCATGCCCCTAAACGTAGCGTGCCCCAGCCCGGGACCTTGTTCCGCTTCGCTCTGAACCCCGATCAGGCGCTCCGATTGTTCGAGGAGAGCGACGCGGGGAGCCTCCACGCGTTGATCGAGGCCAACCGCTCCTACCTGGCTCGGTGGCTGCCCTGGGCCGAGCGTCAGACCCTCGAGGGCACGCAGGCGTTCATCCGCACCAGCCGCAGGCAGCTCGCAGACAACGACGGCTTCCAGGCGGCGATAGTCGACCACGGACAGATCATCGGCTCAGTCGGCTTTCACCGCGTTGACTGGTTGCACCGCAGCACTGCGATCGGCTACTGGCTGACGGCCGACGCGCAGGGCCGGGGCACGATGACCCTCGCCGTCACGGCGCTGTTGAACTTCGCCTTCCGCGCCTGGAGACTCAATCGCGTCGAGATCCGAGCCGCGGTGGACAACGTCCGTAGCCGCGCGATTCCCGAGGCCCTCGGGTTCCGGCTCGAGGGCACGCTGCGCCAAGCCGAGTTCGTCGGCGGACGCTATGTCGATCACGCGGTCTACTCGGTGCTGGCCGAGGAATGGGGTACCAGGACGGCGGTGCCCTCGAACGCGCCGGCCCGCAAGTCCGACAGCGCGTCTTCGGCGCGCTCGAGCGGATAGGCATTCACCGTCGTCCGAATCGGTATCTCCGGGGCCAGGGCGAGCAGCTCGTGGCCGTCCTGGCGAGTGAGATTCGCCACCGAGCGGATCGAGCGCTCGTGCCAGAGATCCTCATACGGGAACGAGGGGATGTCGCTCATGTGGATTCCCGCGCACACCACGACGCCGCCCGGGCCCATCACCCTCAGGGCCTGCGGCACCAGCGGCCCCGCCGGGGCGAAGATGATCGCCGCGTCGAGCTGCTCCGGCGGCGAGTCCTCGCTCGCGCCGGCCCAGACCGCGCCGAGCTCCCGGGCAAAGGCCTGCGTGCGCGTATCTCCGCGCCGGGTAAAGGCGAATACCTCTCGGCCCTGGTGAACCGCCACCTGGCAGATCATGTGCGCGGCGGAGCCGAAGCCGTAGAGCCCGAGCCGCGTCCCGTCGCCGGCCAGCCGCAGCGCGCGGTAGCCAATCAGGCCGCCGCACAGAAGCGGCGCCGCCTCGAGGTCGGAGACGCGGTCGGGCAGCGGCAGGCAGAAGCGCTCGTCAGCGACGGTCAGCTCGGCGAAGCCGCCATCGATGTCCCGGCCGGTGAAGCGGGCGTGCTCACACAGGTTCTCCCGGCCCGAGCGGCAGTAGCGGCACGACCCGTCGGTCCAACCGAGCCACGGGACCCCGACGCGGCGCCCGTCTGCAGTTCGGCCGACGATCTGATGGCCGAGCACGACAGGCAGCTTCGGCGCCTCGATCTCGCCGTCCCGCAAGTGCAGGTCGGTTCGGCAGACGGCGCACGCGCTGATCCTCAGCAGCAGCTGATCCACGCCCGGCCGTGGGTCGGGCAGCTCGGTGACTCGCAGGGGGGATCCGGGCTGATCGAGAACGACGGCGCGCACTATCCAAATGATGACCGTTAGCCGGAGCGCGCCGTCGGGTAGCTAGCCCGTGTGATCGATTCAGACCCGCAACGTGAGCACCCCGGCGATGCCCCTGAGGACGAAGGTGACGAGCCGGGGGCCGAAGGCGGGTCGGACAGTCCCGCCGCGGACAGCCTCCCCGGTCAGCCGGCGGACGACGACTCACCCGCAGGCGACACCGATCAGCACTCGGACGCCTGAAACCGCGTTCTTGCAACCTCAGCGGGGGTTTGGCGGCCTCCGGTAGCGTTGCCGGTTGCCATGGTTCCGCTGAACGTCCCCAACGTCCTGACCGTGGTCAGGATCTTGTTGGTTCCGGTGCTGGTGGTGGCGCTGCTGGAGAAGACCGGTGGCGGTGACCTCCTCGCGGCGATCGTGTTCGCGGTCGCCTCGCTGACTGACGCCATCGACGGCTACCTCGCGCGCTCGCGCAACTGGGTGACCACGTTCGGGAAACTGATGGATCCGATCGCCGACAAGTTGCTGATCATCGCGGCGTTGATCGCGCTGGTCTCGTTGAACCGGCTGGACGCGTGGGTGGCGATGGTGATCATCGCCCGGGAATTCGCGGTCACGGTGCTGCGGGTGGCGGCCGGGACCCAGCAGGGCGTGATCATCTCCGCCAGTGTGTTCGGCAAGCTGAAGACGGCCTTCCAGGTGGCGATGGTGATGGTCCTGATCGCCGTGCACGGCCGCCCGGCATGGGTCGACGCGCTGGTCTACGTGACCGTGCTGATCACGGTGCTCTCCGGCGCCGACTACTTCTTCGGCGTCTGGTCTCGGCTACGACGTCGTGTCGAGCCAGGCCCGCCGGCTCGTGTGAACCGCTGACGGTTCCCCCGTCGCGTACTCGCGGCGGATCTCGCCCAGCATGCCGAAGCGCTCGGCCACGACGTTGTGCTGATGGATCGTCTCCAGGTTGACCTGACGGGCGGAGACGAACGCGCGATCGTCCAGACCGGGGAAAGCCTCGATCACGCCGCGGATCATCTCGCGGACACAGTCCTCGACGAAGCGGGGGCGACGGTGGGCCTTCTCGACCACCTGCGCCTCATCGGAGCGCTTCATCAGCTCATAGATCTCGGAGGACATCGACCCTTCGACGATCTGCAGCAGCGTGGCGGCGTCGATGTCATCGTCGCACAGCTCAGTGCACCCGATGTGCAGCGTCCCGAGTCCGCGCTGGTTGTGCGTGGCCACCGGGACCGCCTGAAGGATCCGGTCGACCTCCTCGGACGTGAAGCCGTCGGCCTGTAGACGTTCACGGGAGGATTGGGCCACCAGCTCCTGCGCGCAGGGGCACGCCGTGATGCCCTGGGCGGTCACTCCGATCAGCCGCCGGGTGCCGAGCTCGGTGCAGATCGCTGATCCGTGGAGCGTGTACATCTCCTGGGTGTCGATGCCCGAGACCGGCGCCGGCTTGTGCTCGGGGTAGCGTGCCTCGACCGTGACCTCGGCGCGCCGCGCACCCTGGCGTTCACGCACGAGCTGCGCAATGTGCTCGGCAAGCGTCTCGGCCTTGAAGGTGGACTCGCCGAGCACGACCTGACCGATCGCGTCGTTGACCACCTCCTCGAAGCGCGACATGTGCGCGCCCTTCTGTTCGGGCCCGAGATCGACGACGCATTCAAAGCGCGCGGAGAACAGCTGCTCGACGTCGTTGTGACGAATCCTGATCACCTTCTCAACCCCGGTGACGCCGACGCGGGACAGGCTGATCTGCACGCTCGGCAGCTGCGCCTGTACGTCGATCGTCGGAAGCGGATGTGCTCGCTGAAGTGCCATTGCCCTCCTAAAGGGTAGACAGCGGCACTCTGATGCTCGTCGGCGAGCGTTGGACAAAGCTCACGATTGTGGTATCACTCGCCTTGAGGTGGAGGTTTTGGAGAGAGGGAGTCGTCCTTAGCGGGACAGGCTCAAAGTTGCGTCAGCGAGGAGCTCAGGGGCCGTGAGCGATAAAGGGATTGTGCTGTTGACCGACGAAGCTCCGATCGCGGAGCTCGACGAGTTACGACCGCTGATCGCCGAGGCGCAGGAGCGTGGCTTCCTGACCTTCGCGCAGATCCAGACGTGCCTCGAGGAGGTCGACGTCACCAAGGAGCAGGTGCAGGAGCTCCACGCCTACCTGGACGAGCAGGGAATCGCGGTCATGGGTGCCGACGGCCGGTTGGCGAAGTCCGAAGGCGGCAGCATCGAGGCCAACGCCGCGCAGCAGGCCGAGCCGCGGCCCGACCAACGCAAGAAGGTCGAGATCGATCTGACCGTGGAGCCGAGCCTGGACTCGTTGCGGCTGTACCTGCGTTCGATCGGCAAGGTGAGTCTGCTCACCGCCGAGCAGGAGGTGACCTTGGCGCGACGGATCGAGCGCGGGGACATGGCGGCCAAGCAGCAGATGATCGAAGCCAACCTCCGGCTGGTGGTCTCGATCGCCAAGTCTTATCTAGGACGCGGGCTGACCTTCCTGGACCTGATCCAGGAGGGCTCGATGGGCCTGATCCGCGCGGTCGAGAAGTTCGACTACCGCCGCGGCTACAAGTTCTCCACCTACGCCACCTGGTGGATCCGCCAAGCCGTGACCCGGGCGATTGCCGACAAGGGGCGAACGATCCGAATTCCGGTGCACATGGTGGAGAAGCTCAACAAGGTGGTGCACGTCGAGCGCCAGCTGATCCAGCAGCTCGGGCGCGAGCCCACCCCGCAGGAGATCGCCGCCGAGCTCGAGACGACGGTGCGCGAGGTGCGCGACGTCCTGCGGATGGCCCAGCAGCCGATCTCGCTGGAGAAGCCGATCGGCGAGGAGGAGGAATCCGAGCTCGGCGATTTCGTCGAGGATCAGACGGCGGAGTCGCCGTTTGAGCAGGCGTCGGAGCATCTGCGCCGGGAGAATCTGCGCCGCGCGCTGGCTGCCTTGCCCGAGCGCGAGCGTGAGGTGATCGAGATGCGGTTCGGCCTCAGCGGCGAGCGTCCGTACACGCTCGAGGAGGTTGGTCGAGCGTTCAACGTGACTCGCGAGCGGATCCGCCAGATCGAGAACCACACGCTGAAGAAGCTCGAGGCGCTGCCCGAGGCGCAGCGCCTGCGTGACGCGTCCTAACCAGCGTCTCCTCGCGCGCAACCGGCGCTAGACTCACGCGCCCCCCTGGCGGGATTCCCGAGCGGTCAAAGGGGACGGACTGTAAATCCGTTGGCTCAGCCTTCGCAGGTTCGAATCCTGCTCCCGCCATCAGCAACTCGTGGTAGCTGCGCGCTTCGGCGCGCACGCCACACCTTTATCCTCGGCCGTGGATGGCCGCAGAAGAACTCATCAGCCGGGAGGCGATCGAGGAGGCCGCGCGGGGTGGTACCGAGCGCATATCCCGCGTTCGCCGGACCGCCGTGCGGATCGACACCCAGCCGGCCCTGCTCGCCGCTGCGCGGCGACTGCGGCGCCGGCTGCCGGGAGATGAGCGCTTCGGCGATCCGCTGTCGACCGCGGGGCTGACCCCGGTAGAGCTTGTCGCCCGAGGTGTGTCGGCGCTGCAGCCCGAGCGGGAGAGCTTCGTGCAGGAGGTGGGGCTGGCCGGTCTCCAGCTCTGGCAGTCGCTCTCAGAGGCCACGGGACGAGGCCGCGGAGAGGTCGAGATGGCGCTGCTGTTCACCGATCTCGTCGGCTTCTCCTCGTGGGCGCTGCAGGCCGGCGATGCAGCGACACTCGAGCTGCTGCGCGAGGTGGGCATCGCGGTGGAAAACGCGGTACTGGCGCGCGAGGGCCGGGTCGTCAAGCGACTCGGGGATGGGCTGATGGCAAGTTTCCTCAGCTCGCAGGCCGCGGTCGAGGCTGCGCTCGATGCCCACGACGCGTTGGAGGGCGTGGAGGTCGACGGCTACCGCCCACGGATGCGCGCCGGAGTCCACTGGGGCCGCCCGCGCAAGCTCGGAGGTGACTACCTCGGGGTGGACGTGAACATCGCCGCCCGGGTCGGCGACGCGGGCAAGGCAGATCAGGTGCTGGTGTCTGACGCGGCGCTTGACCGTCTGGACACCGACGGGTTCGAGATCGGCCGCCGCAAGCGCCTGCGCGCCGATGGGGCCCCTCGGGAGCTGCACGTAGCGACGGTGGAGCGGCGCTAGCCACAGCTGCAGGTTTCCGTGCACGGGGTCCCAGTAGGACACCGCTTTAAGGGCTCCGTGTTACCTTGGGCCGGTCCTGTGAGTCCCCCTTGCAGGGAAAACGCGACTCGCGTCGAGTCCCGACCGTGAGCGCATTCGCCCACCATGCACAGCCTCATCAGGCCATACACGCGTGCCCTCTGCGCCCTTCTGCTCGGGCTGGCGCTCAGCGGGGCAATCCTGATCGCCACCAATGCGCGCGCGGCGAGCACGGGTCAGCTGCAGCAGCAGATCGGCGCCGGGCAGAGCCAGATCTCAGGCCTCGCGGGGGCGCTCGGAGCCGCCTCCAGCCGTCTGGCCCAGATCAACGCGAGCGTCGCCGCGCTGGAGGCCCGCATCAGCCGGATCCAAGCTGACCTCGATGCCAAGCGCGCGCAGCTGTTGAAGCTGCGCGCCGAGCTCACGGCCGCGCGGGCGCGCCTTGCGCAGCTGCAGGCCGAGGAGCTGCGCGGTGAGCGGGTGCTCTCGCAACAGCTGGTCAGCTCCTACGAGAACGATCGTCCGGACATCGTCAGCGTCGTCCTCGAGGCCCGCGGGTTCAAGGACCTCCTCGAGCGCCTGTCGTTTGCCCAGCGCGTGCGCAAGCAGAGCGTCCGGATCGTGGACCGGGTCAAAGCCGCGCGCCGCGCGGTCGCGGCCCAGGCGATTCGGCTCGGCGCGCTGGAGCAGCGACAGCAGGCCATCACCACGCAGGTGGTGTTGCAGCGCAACGCGCTCGCGCGCAGTCGGATCAGCCTGGTTCAGCAGCAGATCTCCGCGGCCCAGAACCGCGACCAGAAGGCGAGCGCACTCGCGAGTGCCCGCGGGCGTGTGGCTGCTCTGCGCAGCCAGCTCTCGAAGCTCCAGGCCGCGCAGGCAGCGGCCGCTGCGGCAGCTGCAGCTCCTGCGGCCGGTTCGTCGGGCTCGAGCGGGTCAGGTGGCTCGCCGGTCGGGGCAGGACAGGTCTCCTCAGGCGGCGGTTTCACCTTCCCGCTGCCGAAGGGCAGCGCGGTCCCGCCCGGGGGATGGACCCTGGATCAGGGCGTCGACATCGCCGCTCCTGGCGGCACGCCGCTGCTGGCCGTGTGCTCTGGCACCGTCGTGCTGCACGGCATAGGGGGCTTCGGCCCTGATGCGCCGGTACTCCACTGCGACAGCCCGCTCTCCGGGTACAGCTACGTCTACTACGGCCACGCCGGCCCGGCCAACGCGGTGGGGATCGGCACGCACGTCGGGGCGGGGTCGACGATCAGCGAGGTCGGTCCCGGAATCGTCGGGATATCGACCGGACCGCACCTGGAGATCGGCTTCTCCGACGGCAGCGGAACGCCGGTCGGCGGCGGCTCGGCATCGACGATGCTGGCGTTGCTACACAGCGCCTACGGCGGCTGAGTGGCGGTTCTCCGGTTCGCCGACTGATCGATCGCGCCGCCGGGTATCCCTCAGGCAGAGAGAACCGACCTGAGGAGGTTTTTGCGATGGCCAAGGATCACGGCCCCAGCGTGAAGGACGACAAGCAGTACGAAGGCTTGCGGAAGAAGGGGATGAGTAAATCCCGCGCTGCCGCCATCTCCAACTCGCCTGGCTCCTCGAGCCGGGGCGGCAAGAACAGCCACAGCGGTGGGAGCAGCCAGAGCAGCAAGTCGAGCGGTTCGGGCAGTGGAGGAAACCGCGCCCAGAAGCAGGCGGCAGGCCGCAAGGGCGGCAAGAAGTCGGGCAGCTGACCGAGGCCAGAGTGGGGCGGGGGGCTAGACCGCATCGCGCGGCGGACGCGATACGCTGCTCGCGAGCGCCCTCTTAGCTCAGCTGGTAGAGCACTTCCATGGTAAGGAAGGGGTCGTCGGTTCGAGTCCGACAGAGGGCTTTCCGCTTTGGCTTCTCATAGCCGGCGCCGGGACCTTCTAATACACGTCGAGCGGCTCTGGCGTGACCGGCGGCGGGAACGCCTCCTCGAGCTTGATCATGTCGATCTCGCGCAACCGCAGGTCGAGCGCCGCGCGATTCTGGCGCACGTGCTCGACAGTGCCAGCTTCGGGGATCGCGCATATCCCGGGGTGCGCAAGCACCCACGCCAGCGCTATCTCCGCGGGACTGACGCGGTACTGAAGGGCGATCCCGCGGAGCACCGGATCCCTGAGCAGCCGGCCCTGATCGAGCGGCGAGTAGGCCATGATCGGCATCCCTCGTTGCAGGCACCAGGGCAACAGCCGCGTCTCGGCCGAGCGCCTGGCCAGGTTGTAGAGCACCTGGTCGGCTTCGACGGCGCTGCCGCCTTCCAAGCGCAGCAACCGCTCCAGATCGCCGACGTCGAAGTTGCTCACCCCCCAGTGGTGGACCAGTCCGGCGGCGCGGAGCTCCTCGAAGCCCGCCACCGTCTCCTGGAGCGGGATCATGCCGCGCCAGTGGAGCAGGTATAGGTCGAGGTGGTCGGTGCCGAGCCGGCGCAGGCTGGCCCGGCACGCGGCGACGGTTCCCCGCCGCGAAGCATGGGACGGCAGCACCTTGCTGACCACGAAGACCTCCTCGCGGCGCCCGGCGATCGCCTCGCCCACGAGCTCCTCGGCGGCCCCGTCGCCGTACATCTCGGCTGTGTCGACTAGGGTCATTCCGAGCTCGATCCCCTCTCGCAGCGCTTCGATCTCCACCGAGCGAGGGCGGCGGCCCTGGCCGAGATGCCACGTCCCCTGCCCGAGCACCGGGATGGTCTCCCCGGACGGGAGCTCCACCTGCGGCAGCGTCGCGACCGCCATCGCTAGCTCAGCCTGCCGCTGGAGAACAGAGGCGCGTATTCGCGGGGCAGCTCGGACTCCACGTCGTGTATCTCCTGTTGGACACGTAGTCGCGCAGGGCGGCGAACACGCCGCGCGCGTGCAGCTCGGCGTCGTCGCGGTCGACGCCTTCTTGCCCGGCTATGCGGACGAGGAAATCCTCGAGTGACATCCGGGTCGCCGGTCGGCTCTGCGCCAGTCCGCGCTCAAGCGGTTCCCTCAGGTTGGACGGAAGCTTCTTCATCAGGTCCCTGACCTCACCCTCGGAGATGCGCATAGCGAGCGTCTCCAGCACCGCCTCCACGGCTCGCCGTGCGTGCGCCGGGTCCAGTGCAGTCAGCTCCGCCACGCGGTCAACGAGCGGATCCGTCGGCGGCTGGATCTCCCGCTCGATGCCGGCGGCCTGGAGCAACGGGTTGTAATCCTTCGAGAGCTGCGCTGCCATGTCCGCGAGCTCACCGGGGGCGACGGCCTGCGCCAGCGCCGAAAACACCGCCCGCACAACGGCATAGGCGGTGTCTCGATCGACATCCTCGCGTTCGGCGACGCGCCGTAGGAACTCGTCGAGCCCGAATGACTCGGCCGGCTCGGGCACGGAGGTCATGACGCCGCGCAGCTCCTTTGGAAGGAAGGCGGCTATGTCTTCAGCCTCGCCGAGTGTGATGCGCTCAGCGAGCGTCCGGAGGGTCGCGCGCGCCGCCCTTTCCGCCTCCTCCCGAGTGATGCCGGCAGTCTGTTCGATGATCTCGAGGAACGTTCCTATGCGCATACCAGTCCGCATAGGTTCAGAGCCCGCGATCTCAAGGGTGGTCGTCGCCGTCGCGGCAGAGAGACAGCGACTAGCGGCGGCGGCTCGAGGCGCCCGTGGGCGCGTCCCTCAGCGCGTCGAGCATGCCGAGCAGGTGGGCAGCCGCGCGCTCGATGTCGAAGTGCTTGTACTGCCCCGCGCGCGACTCCGCCGCCAGCACCCCGCACCGATGCACGGCTTCGAAGTCGCCGTACGGGAACCGGTAACGGCCCTTGTTCTCCTCGGGCTGGTCCTCGTTGATCCCCAGGTGCCAGCGGGCGTACTCGTCGATGCCATGCTCCTCGATGAAGCGGTTCTCGTCCTGCGCCGACGGCTGGTGCTCACTCCAGTCGTCCCGATCGTCGAGAGCGAACCTCCCTTCGGCGATCAGCTTCTTGGCGTAGTCGAATGCGCGTGCGTTCAGTTTCATCTGTCGACCCGGAAATTGGTCATAGACCGCATGCCTCCTCGGTCAAGTTGCTTGCGCGCGAGCGGTCCGCGCACCCACGAGGAGCTCACGAACGCGGTTTTCGACGTCCGCGATGGAGCGTCCTGGGCCGTGTGGGACACTTCTGCCGCATGCTGCGCGCGGTCGACGAGGCGTTCTTGGACACCGCGCCCGCACGCTTCGTCGATGCAATCGAGATCGCGCTGCCCGCGTCAACGGTGTGGGCGGAATTGACGCATGACGGCACCCTGGATTGGTGTCGCGGACTGGCGATCACGTGGCTGTCGCCGCGGCCGTTCGGCGTCGGCACGAAGCGTCAAGCCAAGCTGTTCGGCGCGCTATTGCGCGTCCAGGAGGAGTACTTCATCTGGGAGGAGGGACGTCGGATGGCGTTCTTCGTGACCAGCGTGCGGCCGCCGGTCTACCGTCGCTCGGCTGAGGACTACGTGGTCGATCCGCTCGGCCCGGACCGCTGCCGCTTTACGTGGACCCTCGCGTTTGACCTGACCCTGCTGGGAAGGCTGAACTCGCCCCTCTCGTCACCAATCATCAAGCGCATGTTCACCGACACCCATCGCCACTTCGAGCAGCTCGCAGCAGCAAGTCGATAAGCCGACGGAATTGCTGCCCCTTCGTAGGGCGAGCGATGCTTTCGCCCGGTCAGTGGCTAGGTCCAGGGCGTGTCGCGCCACCCGCCGCACCGGCTGACGCACCGCCGCGGACCTCATGGTCTATGGCCTCCGAGAGGTCAAGATCGCGGATCAGCTCCACCGCGACGCTGGGGTCCGTCTGGGTTCCGGTGGGGGTCCGTGCGCTCTGGTGATTGTCCGGTTCGGTCATGAGGATCCTTTCGGATGGGTTCCACCTGCGATCCTTGGATGGCGACGATACCTGCGGGTGCGGGGCGTACATCGGTGGAACTCCCCATCTTTCGGAGCACGGGACACCGGGTGGACCGAGGAGTGGGGTCCGGGCCGTCGCCGATGAAATCTCGCCCTGCAAAGCGGGTCACTACTTTGATGTCGCACATCTCAACCGAAGGAGTTCCAATGTCTCGTGTCCGGGTTCACAACTTCTCGATCTCGCTCGACGGGTTCGGCACCGGCGAAGGCCTGTCGTTTGAGGCGCCGTTTGGCCACGCCGGACATCGACTCCACGAGTGGATGTTCGCCACCCGATCCTGGGACGCCGCCGGCACTGCCGGCGTCGACAACGCCTTCGCCGAGCGTCACGGGCCCGGCATCGGCGCGGAGATCATGGGCGCCCGCAAGTTCGGCCCTCCCGGTTGGCAGGACGATCCCGAGTGGCGGGGATGGTGGGGGCCAAATCCGCCGTTCCACACGCCGACGTACGTGCTGACCCATCGCCCGCAGCCGTCGATCGAGATGGAAGGCGGTACGACGTTCCATTTCCTCGATGTCGCGCCCGTGGATGCACTCGCCGTTGCTCGGGAAGCGGCAGACGGTCAGGACATCCGAATCGGTGGGGGCCCGACGATGCTGCGCGAGTTCCTCGCGGCGGGCCTGGTCGACCATCTGCATGTCGTGCAGGTCCCGATCCTGCTGGGCCGCGGCGTCCGGCTGTGGGACGGTCTGGACGGGCTGGAGCAGCAGTACGAAGTGGAGGCGGTATCGACGCCGAGCGGCGTCACCCATCTCACCTTCACTCGATGAGCGCTGGGTGCCGTCACTTCCGAGCGGGTAGGGCAGAGGCGGTGTACACCTGGACTCAGCGACAACCGGAGGTGGCCTGATGAAGAAGCGCAGTCTCGCAATCCGCCGTCAGAAGACTGGTGCCGCGATCACCGGCGCGAGCATCACCGGCGCGTCGGCCGTCGGCCCTCGCCTGTTGGGACCATCGGCCATGGCTCCGCTCGCGATTGCGGCGTCCGCTGTCGGGGCGCTCGCGATTGGTCGGCTTGCCATTGCCGATGCGGTGATTCGCAAGCTCCGGGCCGAGGAGATCGAGATCGGTTCGCTCAGAGTTCGTGAGCTCGAGGTCGCCGGCCAGCGCTGGCCCGGGAGCCTGCCGCCGTCACCGGCGTAGCCCAACGGAGTTGGGCAGCCGGCAATCGAGAGTCGCGCACAGTTGCCGGTCGTCGCACAGCGGCCCGATTACGAAGCGCTGAACAATTGCCCGCAGGGCTTCGGCCGGCGCTCCTCGCCGTCTACCGTGTAACAACGATGACCAGGCCGATGATCACTGGCTGGGCCGGATCCGCTGAGCATCTGCAGGCGGCGTGAGCGCCGAAGCGCGGGCCAAGGTGCTGGTCGTCGATGACGAGCCGACGATCGGAGATGTCGTCTCTCGCTACCTCGAGCGGGCCGGCTACGACACGGCGGTGGCCGAAACGGGAAGCGCCGCGCTGGCTCAGGCCGCCTCGCAGCGGCCGGATCTGGTCGTGCTCGACCTAATGCTTCCCGACCTCGACGGACTCGAAGTCATGCGTCGCCTGCGCCAGCTCAACCGCGAGCGCACCGCGATCATCCTGCTGACCGCCCGCGGCGAGGAGTCAGATCGGATCGTCGGACTACGCCTCGGCGCCGACGACTACGTCGTGAAGCCGTTCTCGCCGGCCGAGCTGGTCGCCCGGGTCGATGCGGTGCTGCGCCGCCTCGAGCCCGTGCCGGAGCGGCAGGCGCCACTGCGCATCGACGCGCTCGAGATTGATCCGGCCGGGCATCGGGTGCTGCTGGACGGCAACCCGGTGGAGCTGACCCAACGCGAGTTTGACCTGCTGCTGTTTCTGGCCCGCCACCGGGGGCAGGCGTTTACACGTAACCAGCTGATGGACTACGTGTGGCAGTACAGCTTTTACATCGACACCTCGACGGTGACCGTCCACATCCGCCGGTTGCGGGCCAAGCTCGAGCCTGATCCCTCGCAACCGAGATTCATTCAAACCGTGTGGGGCGTGGGGTACAGGTTCGCGCCATGAGGCGGCGGGTGTTCCGTATCGCCATGGCCATGCTCGCCGCCGTCGCGGTCTCGGCGATCACCTGGCCGGTCTACGGGGAGTCGGCGTTCCTCGAGTCGGTGAAGATCCTCGCGCCGCTCGGTGCGGTGACCACACTGCTCGCCGATCTGATCGCAAACCACCGCGCCGCGGTGAAGGGCGTGCGGCGACAGCTCGGTGCGCTCGCGGTGCTCACCGCTGCCCAGCTCGTGGGTGCCGTGGCGTTGTTCGCCGGCCTGATGTTCGTCTCGAACATGGACGCGTTCTTCATGGCGCTGGCGGCCGGGTATGCGGGTCTCATCGGCTTGACCTCCGCTCGTCTTGTCGCGACCCGGACGCTGAAGGACTTGGACGCCGTTCGCACCGCGATCGCCGAGGTCGGCGCCGGCTCCCGTGAAGTCCGGATTCCCGTCCGGGGCGGGGACGAACTGGCGATGCTGGCGGCTGACGTCGAGTCGATGGTGGCCAAGGTGGGCGCCGAGGAGCGTGCCCGGCGCCAGCTGGTGGCTTCGGTGTCACACGACTTGCGCACGCCCATCACGACGCTGCGGTTGATCGCCGAAGGGCTCGAGGACGGCATCTTCGAGCCCGAGCACACGCGCGAGCAGTTGCGCCAGATCTCGTTGCAGGTCCGTGCGCTGGGCGGGCTGATCGACGACCTGTTCGAGCTCTCACGGCTAGAGGCCGGTGAGGTCCACTGGTCGATGGAGCACGTGCGCCTCGATGAGCTTGTGCGCGAGACGATCGACGCGATGCGCCCGCACGCCGAGGCGGGCAGAGTCGACGTGCGGGCCGAGGTCGACGATCGACTCACGGCCGCCCGCGGCAACCCCGAGCAGCTTCAGCGCGTGCTCTTCAACCTGATCCAGAACGCCATCCGTCACACCCCGGCCGACGGCAGCGTCGTCGTGCGAGCACAGCTCGGAGCCGACCAGGCCGTCGAGATCGAGGTGGCCGACAGCGGGGCCGGCATCGACCCGGCCCTGCGTGAGCGGATCTTCGAGCCATTCGTTCAGGGCCCCTCCCGGATCGCCGGCAAGAACGGTTCCGCGGGCCTCGGCCTGGCCATTGCGCGAGCGATTGTCGACGCGCACGGAGGCCGGATCTGGCTGGCTGAAAGCGGCCCCGGGACCCACATCCGCTTTAGCTTGCCCGCGATCTGAGGCGCCCGCGCGTCGCTACGGTGAAACGGTGCCGGTGCTACAGGCCGCAGGGCTGACGAAGACCGTAGGCGTCGGCCGCGCGAGGCGGCGAGTCCTGGACGGGGTGACGTTGACGGTGGAGGTCGGCGAGGTCGTCGCGGTACTCGGACGCTCGGGGAGCGGGAAATCGACGCTGCTGCACCTGCTTGGCGCGCTGGACACGCCGGAGGAGGGACGGATCGTCCTCGGCGGTGAGACGATCACGGGGCTCAGCGCTCGGGCTCTGGCCCGAGTGCGTCTGCGGCATGTCGGTTTCGTGTTTCAGCAGTTTCAGCTGATCGAGGAGCTGAGCGGGGCAGAGAACGTGATTCTCGCCACCCGGCTGCCGGGCGCGCCCAGAGGAGGCGCCCGTCGCGCCAGCAGGTTGATCGAGGAACTGGGGCTCAGCGACGTCGCCGGTCACCTCCCGCATCAGCTTTCCGGCGGCGAGCAGCAACGGTTCGCGATTGCGCGGGCGCTGGTCAACGATCCGCTGCTCGTGCTTGCCGATGAGCCGACCGGGAGCCTCGACGCGGAAAACGGGTCGGCCGTGCTCGCCTTGCTCCGAGGCCTGAGCGACCGAGCGGTGGTGATCGTGACCCATGAGCCGGACGCGGCCGGGATCGCCGACCGCGTCTTTCGCCTCACGGACGGACAGCTCCTCCCAAGCGGCGAGGCCGACAGAGCGCCCTCGCGATGAACACGCTGGCCATGCTCCGCGGGGCGTTAGGGGACGCGCGCCGGGGGCTCGCTCGCCGCAGCCGGCGGTCCCTGCTGAGCGGGGTGGGGATCGCCCTGGCGGCAGCGATGTTGTCCGCTGCCCTGGTGATCGGGGTCGGCCTGGGTGGCGGCTTCGATCGCGCGGCGCAGGCGGCGGGCCTGCCGGACATGATCGTCCGCTTCGATCCCCAGTCGACCCGCCAGATCAGCCAGCGGATCGCGGCCCTGCCGGACGTCGCCGGCTATTCGCTGCGCTTTGAGGTGACGAACGCCAGACTCGCGGCCACGGGTCACCGCCGGCGTGACGCGGTCGCCGAAGTGGTGGGGCCCGGGTACCGGCGCGGTTACGCGGTGGTGGCAGGACGCGACCTGAGACCCCGCCGACCCGAGGCCCTGCTCGAGCGCTCCCTGGCCCAGGCCTGGGGGGTCGGGCTCGGCAGTTCCGTAACGGTCGGCGATCTCGGCCCACAGAAAGTGGTCGGTTTCGTCGAGGCGCCCGACGACGTCGGCTTCCCGCTGGCCAAGCCCCGTTTTTACCTCGCCCGCTCGGCCATCGAGGCGCGTTTCGGAGCGCAGGCCAATCCCAACACCAACTTCGCCGAAATCTGGCTGCGAGACCCTCGCTACCTGAACGAGGTCCTGGTTCAGGCTCGCGACACCAGCTTTGGGCTGCACAACCTCCGCTTCGCTACGCGGTCGGGAGTACGCGTGCTGCACGACCAGGCGGCGGGCATCGTCATCGACCTGCTGGTGGGGCTGTCGGTGATCGCGCTGGTCACCGCGGGAGTTATGCTGGCCGCGTCCGCCCGCGCCGAGGTGCAGCGGCGGCTCAGCGCGATCGGCGTTCGGCGTGCGCTCGGGGCCACGCGTGAGCATGTCGCCCTGGCCTATGGCCTCGAGGCCCTGCTCGTCGCCGTGCCCGCGGCCAGCCTGGGTTTGTCGGCCGGTGTGCTGGCGACCTACGCGCCGGCGACCCGGCTGCTCACGCTGCTCAACGAACCGGCACCGGGCCACGCGCTGGTGATCCCGCTGGTTGCCGGGTGGCTGCTCAGCGTGGCCATTCCCGTGGCCGCCACGGCGTGGCCCGCCTACCGCGCGGCGAGCGGATCGGTGGTCGGCCTGCTCCGCGCCTCCGACGTGTCCGCACTCGCCGGCACCTCCGGCACACGGGCGCGACGGCGTGAGCGCATCAGAGTCGCCGGCCTGGCCGTCCTCGGCGCTCGCCTGGTGGCGGCGCGGCGGGTCCGGCTGATCGCCACCGTGATCACGCTCGGGCTTTCGGCGGCGTTCGTGCTCCTGCTGCTGTCGCTGGCCTCCGCGCTGAACTCGCTCGAGACCGACCCGGGAGCGCTGGGCAAGCGATATCAGCTGAGCGCCTCGGGGCCTGCCTCCCTGGTCCCACAGGTGCGACGCGTGCCGGGCGTACAGGCCGCCGCGTCTCGCTACGACCTGCTTGCGGCCGATTCGTTCTCCCTCGGGGAGACCATCAACGTGATCGCCTACGGCGCTGACCACACGACGTTCGAAGCGCCTCCGCTGCAGTCCGGGCAACGTCTCAGCGGTTCCCACCAGGCCGAGGTCGGGGCCGGACTGGCCAACGCGCTGGGTCTCAGCCAGGGCTCGACCCTGGCGCTGGCGCTCCCGTCGGGCAAGGAGCTGCGACTGCGGGTGTCCGGGATCGTCAGCTCGCTTAATCACGACGGGCGCGTCGCCTACGTACCGGCTTCGGCCCTGCTCGCGCAGGACCCTTCAGCGCCGGGCGCGATCGCAGTTCGGCTCACGCCGCGAGCGGACCCGGCCAGGGTCACCGCGGCCCTCGACGCGCTCGGAGCTCAGGTGGCCGTGGCCAGCGGCGCGGTGGCGCGGGGCAAGCCGCTCGTCGATCTGCTGAGGACCATTCTGCGAGGCATAGCCATCGTCGACGGCCTCGTCTGCCTATACGCGCTGCTGCAGGCCTGCGGCCTGGTCGTTCAGGAGCGTCGTCGCACGGTAGCCGTGCTGCGGGCGTGCGGAGCGGGCCGGCTGGCCGTTGCGCAACTGCTGCTCGGCGCGGCGCTGTCGCTCGTGCTCCCGGCGGCGCTGCTCGGAGTCGTGCTGGAGCGGCTGGTGTTCGGCCCGGGACTGTCGAAGCTCGCGGCGAGCTACGCGACGCTGGCGCTGGATCCGACGCTCGGCGAGGTGCTGGCGGTGCTGGGCGGATTGGCGCTCGCCTCCGGCGTGGCCGTGGTCTGGGTGGCCCGCCAGGCGTCCCGTGAGTCGGTCATTTCCGGGCTCGCCGCATGAGGCGGTTGACCCGCCGCGAGGCGATGCTCGAAGGCCTGCTTGCTGCCGGCACGCTTCGCCTGGTCGGTTGCGGCGGAACAAGCTCGCCGAGGACGGGATCGACGCTCGATTCCACCTGGGGCGACCCGGTGGGAGACGGGCAACTGCGAGTCGGTCCGGGCGAGCCGGTGATCGACCGGGTCGAGCTCGGTGCCCGGGCGGACTCCGTCGGCGTTCTCGCGACGCTCGCCCACGTCACCGATGCCCATGTGCTCGATGCAACCTCCCCGGCCCGGGTCACCTTCCTGGACCGTCTGGGCCAACCGCTGCAGTCCACGTTTCGCCCGCAGGAGACCCTGACCGCGCAGGTCCTGGCCGGGATAGCGGCTTCGGTCCGGTCGCTGCGCCCGCAGGCCGTGATCCAGGGCGGGGACCTGATCGACAACGACCAGAGCAACGAACTCGACCGGGCGCTGGCAGCGCTACGGGGCGGGCGAGTGAAGCCCCGCAGCGCTGCCAGCGGGTATTTCGGCGTCCAGAGCGCCAGCGATCCCGACCCGTTCTACTTCCGCCCCGACCTCGACGCTCCCCTGCATTCGGGGCTGCTGGATGCGGCCTCGCGGCAATTCGTCAGCCGCGGTCTGGGCGCCCCCTGGTTTCCCGTCCTCGGCGACCATGATGCGCTCGTGGCCGGGGAGATCGTCCCCACCGCGCTGACGCGCTCGCTGGCGGTGGGTGACCGGGCGCTCTGGGACCTTCCGCCCGGGCTCAGTCTGCCCGGGGGGCTCCGTGCCGCGGCCGTTGCCTCGCCTGATGGGCCGCCGGATCCTGGACTGATCGATCAGTTCCTGCGCCAGGCGCTCAATGGACCGACGGTCACCGTCCCCGCCGATCCATCCCGCCGGCAGATGCCGGTGGACGAGGTGACCGCTCGCCTGCGTGCGGCGGCCTCCGGCGGATCGCTGCAATCAGGCCGGCTCGACTACGCCTTCGACCTGGGCTCCCACCTGCGCCTCATCGTGCTGGACCTCGTCCGGCGCGACGGCGGCTCTGGGGGCGTGGTCAGTCCCGATCAGCCCTCGTGGCTGGCGCGCCAGCTCGCCGACGCCGGCCACCGGTGGCTGGTCGTCGTCTCTCATCAACCGCTCGGGAGCTCGACGGGCGGAGCGGAGGTGCTGGCCCTGCTTGACCGATCGCCGCGGGTGATCGCCGCCCTTTCGGGTCACACCCACCGCAATCGGATCGTCCCCCGAGAGACCTCGGCCGGCGGCTACTGGCTGATCGCCACGGCTTCGCTGATCGACTTCCCCCAGCAGGCCAGGGCGCTGCGGATCGTCGCGACAGCAGATGGCGGCGTGGCGATCAAGACGTGGATGCTGGACCACGCTTTCCCAGGGCGCCTGGGCACGATCGCGCGCCAGCTCTCGTTCACCGACGCGCAGGGCGGCCGGCCGAACGGATTTGCCGGCAGCAGGCTGGATCGCAATGTCACCTTGTACCGGCGCCGCGTCTGACCAAGCTGGCAAACCAGCGGCCTCTGCTGCACCAGCTGCGCTCGGTCTGAAAGCCGCCCGAGTGCGCCACCTGATCAAGGTCGCGCACCGACACGCGCGCCCAGCGAAACCAAGAGCTCAGCGATTCGGCGGTCTCGAGCCGGGCCAGCAAGGGGCCGGTCGGAGCACCGGGAGGGTCGAGCTCAACCAGAATCCTCCCGTCGTCGGCGAGCAGCGCGCCGATCCGGGCCAGCAGCCGAGACGGGAGTCCGCCGATGCCGATGTTGCCGTCGAGCAAAAGCGCGTGGCGCCAGCTTCCGGCCCCCGGCAGGTCGTCGAAGACCGAGGCGACGATGGCGCGCCCGCCGCGATCGGTCGCCAGCTCCACCGCCGTGGGCGAAAGATCGACTCCGAGGGCGAACACTCCTCTCGCCGCCAGCGCGTGCAGATGGCGTCCCGGTCCGCAGCCGACATCGAGCACGGGGCCGTGGAGGTCACGCAGCAGCCGAACGTCAACGGCGTCCGGAGGGCCGACGTAGCGCTCGAGGGGGAGGGCGATCGAGGATCCGTCCTGCAGGGACAGCCGAGCGCCGGCCGGAGCGGGCCCGGGGCCATTGGCTCGGATGAGGCCCTGTCCGTAGATCCGCAACGGATGGCTCATCCGGTGATGGACCGCAGCTGTGCGGCGAAACGCGAGGTCGGCGCCTCCAGGGCCACCGCGTGCGCATCCTCGATCGTGTCAACGTCGCGCAGGGCAGGCTGGTCATGGACGCGAAGGTTCAGCTCCCGCAGCCGCGAACGCTGGCGAGACCAGGTGGTGGGCGAGCTCATCGGGACGCCGCTGAAGACACCTGCGCTTCCGTACTTGAGTCCGACGCTCCAGTAGCCGCCGTCGGCGGTCCGGCCCAGGACGGCGTCCACGGCCGGGCGAGACAGGGCGCGGAGGCCGTCCGCAAGCAGGCCCGCGGTCAGCTGCGGCGTATCCATGCCGACCAACAGAGCCGGCCCGGTGACGTCCTCGAACGCGGCGGCCAGCCGCTCCTCGAGCCCGTCGCCACGCTGGGCGATCAGTTCCAGACCGCTCCGCTGCCAACCGCGCGGGTCGCCATCGAAGACGAGGATCCGGCGCCCCACCGGCATGCTGGCGACTAGATCCAGCGTGTCCGACAGGGCCGCCTCGGCCAGGGCTGCGGCCTGCGCCGGACTGCACGGAGGTGTGAGTCGTGTCTTTACCCGGCCGGGAATTGGTTCCTTGGCGATCACCATCAGGGCGACTTGGTCCACGGAGCCAACCTAGTTCCCAGCGGTGGCCCTGTCGATTACGAAAATCGAACGCCGCAGAGAAATGAACGGTGTCTTAAGTCGAGAGAGTGAACAGAGAATTAACTCACCGTCGCCGGTCCACTGATTCCAGCGTCGCTGTGTCAGGCTCATCCTCGTGCGGCTCCCGTCCCTCGACCCGGCGCGTCCCCTCCGGGCCCGTTTCGTCCGTCGTTCTGGCGCAGCCCGCTGCGGGGGCCGTGGTTGACCTCGGTTCTGGGATGTGCGCTGCTGATCGCCATCCCGATCGTCGCGATCACCGGCTTTCTCTCCAACGCCGCGTACTACCCGAGGCTGGGGCACAACTCAGTCGGTCGTCCGCTCGGACCTCTGGACTTCTACCTGTTCTCGTTTCCGACTCACCCGAGCTGGCTCTACGCGGTCAACCAGGGACTGCACATCACGATCGGGCTCGCGGCATTTCCGATCCTGCTGGCCAAGCTCTGGTCGGTGATCCCCAAGCTGTTTGACTGGCCGCCGGCGCGCAGTCCGGCCCAGGCGCTGGAGCGTCTGTCCCTCGCCCTGTTGGTCGGTGGCGCGCTGTTTGAGTTCATCACCGGCATCCTCAATATCCAGTACGCCTATCTGTTCGGCTTCTACTTCACCACGGCGCACTATTGGGGCGCGTGGGTGTTCTCCGCAGCCTTTGTCGTCCATGTGGGGATCAAGCTGCCGACGATGCGCAAAGCCCTGGCTGCCCGGCGCGGCTTGGCACCGCTGCGCGAGTCGCTCAGCCAGACCAAGCCCGAGCCACCGCTGCCGGGCGCCAGCGAGCTGATCCCGGTGGCGCCCCGCGCGCCGACGATGTCCCGGCGAGCGCTGCTGGGGACCGTCGGTGCGGGATCGCTGCTCCTGCTCGTGCAGGGCGCCGGGCAGGCGATCGGCGGGCCGTTCCGGGCGCTCGCGTTTCTCGCCCCACGCGGCGCGAGCGGAGGCGGGCCGAACGGGTTCCCGGTCAACCGGACCGCCGTCGCGGCGCAGATCACCGCGGCGCATGTGGACGCTCAATACCGGTTGCGCGTGATCGCGGGCCCGCGCACGCTGACGCTCTCGCGAGCCGACTTGCTCGCCATGCCGCAGCACACCTACGACCTGCCGATCGCGTGCGTTGAAGGCTGGTCGACCACGCAGCGTTGGTCCGGCGTGCGCATCAGCGATCTGGCGGCGGCGGCCGGAGTCAGCGGCGCTGTCATCGCCAGAACCCGGTCACTGGCCACCAACGGGGTGTTCGATGCGGCCGTGCTCTCCTCCGAGCAGGTCGGCGATGAGCGGACGCTGGTCGCGCTGAAGGTCAACGGCGTCGACCTCTCGCTCGACCACGGCTTTCCCGCTCGGGTGATCGGTCCGGCAATTCCCGGGGTGCACTGCACGAAGTGGCTCGCCGCACTCACGATCGAGCGGGCCTAGTGGAGGTCCTCTAGCGATGGCGGCACGGTTTCGCCAGGCCTACGGGGCGAGCCCGCTTCACCTGCTGGCGTTGCTCGCGAGTCTGCTGATCGCGGGTACGGCGGCGGCCGGATGGTTCGACAACACGGCGTCGGTTACCGAGCGCATCCTGATCTGGTTCCTCGGCGCGGCGATCGGGCACGACCTGATCCTTCTCCCGCTCTATTCGCTGTTGGACCGACTCGCCTTCGGTGCCGCGTCAACGCGCACCCAAGCGCACGTCACTCGCGGCGGCTGGGCCTACGTGCGCGTGCCGGCGCTGCTCAGCGGGCTGCTGTTGCTGACCTTCTTTCCGGAGATATTTCGCCTAGGGGATGCCACCTTCCACACGGCGAGCGGTCTGCATCAGGACATGTTCCTGTTCCGCTACCTCCTTGCCTGTGCTGTGTTGTTTGTGATCTCGGCTCTGGCCTACGCGAACGCCCTCAGGCGGCGCCGGATCCACCCGGACTCCGTCAGGGAGGACAGGGCGGGCCGGTGAGGCCGGCGACCAGTGAGTCGGGTCCGCTGCCATCTGCCCGGGCCAGTGAAGCCAGGCGGGCGTCAATGAGCGTGGCGTAGGCGACGGCGCCGCTGACCCGGACGGTGCTCGCGCCCGGGGCCAGCGTCACGGGACGCGAGAGAATCCCACCTGCGAGGAGATGAACAGTGAGCTTCGACTGCACCGCTGCTCCAGACGGATTGCTCAGCTTGAGGCCGTTCCTGACGCAGCTGGCGACCAGCGGGTGGAGCGTGCGCTCACGCAGCAGCGCGAGCTGCGCGGCGGGATGCGTGAGCTGCAGGCGCGATCGGTACGGGCGCAGGTCGAAGAACCACAGGTCGCGATCGGGACTGCTCAGCGGGTTCACTCCGAGCAGCGCACGCAGCGAGGACCGAACCCGCGCCGCCTTAGCCGGCTCAAAGCCCGCGGGATCCACCCAGACCCCATCGAAGCCAGCTGCCACGGCGCCGGCCATCACCGCCGGGAGAGGTTGGCCAGCCAGTGCCGCCGCCCAATCGCCGTTGCGGCCCTTCGCCGCGCCATAGCTCCAGCGCAAGGTCGAGGAGTGCAGATAGCCGCGCAGGAGTTCGTATTTGGTGGCATAGGTGGCTACCTGATCACTCGGTCTAGTCTGCGGATAGCCCTCGGGGAACGGCACATAGGGCAGCTGGAACACCGCGGCACCTCGTGGGAGTGCGGCCTCGATCGCCGCCACATAGGCCTGGTCGCTGTGCCATTGACGCGCGTTGGCTGCATAGGCCGGCACGAACGCGGTCGTCGTCTGGTCATAGACCCCGAAGGCGAGCACGGCAGCCAACGCCCCGGCCACCAGCGCTGGCCCGAACCGCCGCCGGCGCAGCGGAGCCAGCAGCCCCTCGAGCAGGAGTGCCGCGGCCAGCAAGGAGAAGAACGCGATCACCACCGAGATCCGGTTCCAGGCTCGGATGTCAGGACTGATGAACACCTCGAACAGGCTGCCCAGACCGCCGACCGTGCCGACGGCCAAAGCGACGGCGACGCCGAGCCCGGCGTGCGGCAGAAGACGTCGGCTGCCAATCCATCCAGCGCTGCCGAGGAGCATCGAGAGTGCGCCTACACCGATCCACCCGAAGCCGATCGTCCCCACCGCTCCCAGGCTGGCGTAGCAGGACTCGCAATAACGAGGGGCGACCGAGTGGTCGTACCTCGCGGTTATGTGCCTCAGCGCGGCGATCCGGTCCCCGGGCGCGGGCAGCACCAGGGTCAGCGGCGACAGCGCGAACGCCTGGTTGCTGTTCGCGTCGGCCTGGGCGGAACGCTCGACCGCCGCGTTGGTTCCGTGTTGGAAGCGGTACACGATGCTGGGGGCGAGGTTCACCGCGAGCGTGAGCGTAATCAACGAGACGATCAACAGTCCCTCGCATGCGGGCCGTCTGCGGCGCCGGATTCCCGCGATCGCGCTCGCCGACACCAGCAGCGCCAACGCGAAGATCGCGTAGTACAGGTTCGCTGAGCCGATCACCGCGCAGAGTGCCACCGTCGCCACCGACCGGCTCGACACCCAGGCGGCCCGCGCGGGAGGGTGCGGGCTCGTCCGCCGGGCAAACCGGGGCGTGGGCGTGAGCAGCGAGAGAAACAGATACGCGGCCAGCGGCACGGCGTAGTAGGCCGACAGGAACAAGTGCGACTCGCCGCGGAAGAAGTGATAGGTGAGTAGCGAGAACAGCACGGAGATCACCGCGGCTACCGGTGCGCTGAGCGCAAGCGCACGGAGTACGAAGTGACAGGCCACGCCGGTCAGCGCGTAGGTGAGCAGGTAGAAGACGTTGACGATCAGGGCGGGGTTCGACGAGAACGACGTCAACCCGCGGAGAAACAGGAGACTCAGGTTGTCGGCGCCCTGCGGAAGGTCGTACAGGTGCTGGCCGAACGGCGCTCCCAGACTCGGATTGGAGAGGTAGGAGCCGTGGGCGATGATTCCCTTGACCAGCATGAGGTAGAACTTCGCGTCGTCGGCGGCCGTGTAGCGCAGCGGCACCCCCAGATCGGCATGCCATAGGCGCAGCGCCCAGGCGGCACAGAGCAGACACGCCCCGGCCACGATCAGGCCTTCGACGGCCGACCGGGTGAGCGTCGGGGCCCGGCGCCTCGCGAGTGCTGGTGCGATCACGCCGCGCGCAGCGGCGCCGCGGCAAACTCGGCCATACCTGCGGCAAACTCCTCGGCCGCCGCAAAGCCCAGAACCTCTCGGGCATGTTCGGCTGAGGCGTACACGTGACGCACATCGCCGAGGCGAAACTCCCCGGTGATGACCGGCGCGGGCGCGCCCCGGCCGCTGACCGCAGCCAGGGTCTCAGCCATTTGGCCGATGGTCCGGGGTTCCCCGCTGGCGACGTTGAATGCGCCGGGAACCGGGTCTGGACGGGTCAGCGCGAGCAGGTTGGCGCGGGCCACGTCTCGGACGTGGACGAAGTCCCGCAGCTGCCGACCGTCCTCGAACACCCGGGGCGATCTGCCGGCCGCAAGTGTGCTCGCGAACAGCGCCGCCACGCCGGCGTACGGCGTGTCCCGGGGCATCCGTGGCCCATACACGTTGTGGTAGCGCAGCGCGGTGACCGGCACAGTGGTTTCCCGCGCGAAGGCGAAGCAGAGGTGCTCCTGATGGGTCTTCGTCGCGGCGTAGACATTGCGAGGGTCGAGGCGCGCGGTCTCCGCGACGGCGAACGACTCGAGCTGGCCTCGGCACCGCGGACAGCGCGGGTCGAATCGCCCGGCGGCCAGATCGGCCTGCGCTCGGGGCCCGGGGCGAACGGCTCCGTGCTTCGGGCAGCGATAGCCCCCCTCCCCGTAGACGACCATGCTGCTGGCCAGCACCAGACGGCCCGCGAATCCAGCCGCGGTCAGCTCGGCCAGCAGTACCGCAGTCCCCAAGTCGTTGTGGCGCACATAGTCAGCAACGTCGAGCATGTTCTGACCTAGCCCGACCATCGCGGCCTGATGGCTTACCGCCTCCACCCCGCGCAGCGCCCGTGCGACGGTCCGTGGGTCGGTGAGGTCGCCTTCGATGAACTCGACGTCCGGGTGCAGATAATCGGGGCGCCGGTGGTGAGCTGAGGAGAGCAGAGCGTCGAGCGCGCGGACCGCGTAGCCGCGCTCCACCAGCTCGTCGACGATGTGCGAGCCGATGAATCCGGCGCCGCCGGTGACCAGGATCACCGACCTCACGCTAGGGGGCGACGGCGATGAGGGGAAGAGCCGGTACCCCGAGTTTCCTTCCGTGTAAGGACTCCGTCCGTAGCCTGCGGCAGGTGATCGATGTGATCCTGCCTGTGCTCGACGAGGCGCAGGCCATCCCTGGCGTGCTGGCGGCAATGCCCGACGGGTTCAGGCCGTTGGTGGTTGACAACGACTCGGTCGACGGCTCCGGCGAGGTGGCCCGGCGCCTTGGAGCTGAGGTGGTCGATCAGCCCCAGCGAGGGTTCGGTGCCGCCTGTTTCGCGGGGCTGCTGGCGGCCCACTCGGAGGTCGTCTGCTTCATGGACTGCGACGGATCGCTTGACCCGCGCGAGCTCCCGCGCGTCGCTGACCCGGTGCTCCGCGGCGAGGCAGACCTGTGCCTCGGCGCGCGGAAGGCCGACCCCGGCGCATGGCCGTGGCACGCGCGGGCGGCCAACCGGTGCCTGGCGTTCGAGCTGCGGCGCCGGTGCGGCGTCGATCTGACTGACCTCGGCCCGATGCGCGCCGTGCGCCGTGACGCGTTACTGGGGCTGAATCTGCGCGATCGCGGCTTTGGCTGGCCGCTGGAGATGGTCCTCGCTGCCTCAGAGAACAGCTGGAGGGTCAGCGAGGCATCGGTCAGCTACCGGCTGCGGGACGGAGGTCGCTCGAAGGTCTCCGGCAGCGTGATCGGAACCTGGCGAGCCGTGCGCGACATGAGCGCCCTGCTGGCATGAGCGCGGGTGCCTACCCGGCCTCCGCGGCCGCGGGGCGCGCCGGCAACCATCGCCGGACCAGCTCGGCGCTGATCCGGTGGGCCGGCGGCGCATCGCTGGCGGCCGCGGTCGCCGGGTCGCTATGGCTGGCGGCCGCCGCAGCCGGTGGGAGGTATCTGCTGGAACTGCCGACCACGGTCCAGCGGCCGGGGTGGATTCAAGGACCGCTGCACGCGCTGGGGCTGACGCTCGGATCCTCCGGGCCGGACTCGACGAGCGTCGCCGTGCTCGTTCTGGCCTGCGCCTACCTGGTCGCGTTGCGCTGCGCGGATTCGCTCTCGCTGCGTCTGGTTCTGGCGGTCGTCGCGCTGGCCAACCTCGCGTTCACGTTGGGACCGTCGATCGTCTCGAGCGACGTATTCGGTTACATCGCGTACGCGCGGGAGGCCGCTCACGGACTGAACCCGTACGTAGCTCCGCCCAGCGCCTTGGGCCACGGCCAGCTTCTCCAACTCGTGTACTGGAAGCAGCAGACCAGTCCCTACGGCCCCTTGTTCACCGGATTGAGCGTGCCGCTCGGCCTGCTGCCGACCGCCGCCGCGTATTGGGTCTGCAAAGCAACCGCCGGAGTCGCCGCCGTGGCACTCGCGCTGATGGCCGCCAACTATTCCGGCCGGCGCGGGAGCAACCCAGCCCGGGCCGCGATCTTCGTCGGACTGAACCCCGTGCTGCTGCTCTATGCCGTCAGCGGCGCCCACAACGACCTGTTCGCCACGATGCTCGTGGTCGGCGGGATCACACTCGTCTGGCAGGGCCGTGACGCGCTCGGTGCCGGAGCTGTGGTGGCGGCCGCGGCCATCAAGCTGACGCTCGGTCTGGCGCTTCCGTTCGTCCTCATCGCGGCTCAGCGGCGCCGCGCGGCGACCAAGGGTGCGGCGATCGCGGTGATCGTGCTCGGCGTACCCACAGTGCTGCTCGCAGGTCCCCACATCTTCGATCAGCTGCAGCGAATCGTCACTGACCCTCGGTTCGACATCGCCTTCAGCGGACCCGATCGCCTCGCGTCTCTGCTCGGTTCGAGCATCGACGGACCGGTGCGCAGTCTGTGCACGATCCTGGCCGCGGCCGTCGCCCTGGTGATGCTGGTGCGGGCACTGCGCGGATCGGAGGTGATTGCCGCCGCCGGCTGGGCGTTCCTGGCGCTGATGGCGTCGATCGCCTCGTTCGCACCGTGGTACTTGGTCTGGCTGCTCCCGCTCGCCGCGCTCGGACGCAGCCGGGCTCTGTCGATCGCGACGATCACCGCCACGCTCTACATCCTTGCTGTGCACCTACCGGCGTTGGGTGGGCAACCGTGGCTCTCGGGTCCCGGTGGCGGTTGACCCAAGGGCGCCACCACGATCCTAGGGAGGGGCGACGGTTGGCTGACCAAGTCTCGGCCGAGTCGCCGCTCGCTGGCGGCGGAAGTGCTCGAGGATGAGCACGCTGACGAAGGCCACGTAGAGACACCAGACCGAGGTGAGCTCATCGGTGCGCACGATCGCGGCCACGATCACGCCGACCAGGCTGAGTGCTCCGAACCACCGGAGGTAGGGACGGCTGGAGAGCAGCGCCGGCCCGCAGGTCACGAGCACGTAGAGCTCCGTGAGCACATAATCGTTGGGCGTGTGAGTCGTGTAATCGACGCAGTGGGCCAGCTCGCGCGCCCCCACGGGGTACGCGGTGACCTCCCGGAGCAGGTACGCGCCGAGGAGCGCGCCGATGGCGATCAGCGGCCACAGCCACCGAGCGCGGCGGCGGTCGGGTTCGATCAGCCAGAACCCGAGCGGGACGATCGCCGGCAGCACCGCATGGGCATAGATGATGTAGGCCTCGATCGCGGTATTGCCCACCGCGCTGGACACCTGACCCCGCAGGCGCAACCACACGAAGCCCTCCATGAGCTGGTGTGCGCCGAACAGCAGCGGCAGCGAGCCGATGAGTAGCTCCCGGCGCGTCCGGACCAGCCGCAACGTCTGTGCTCCCACGCCGGTGAGGAGCGCCCCCGCCACGAAATCAGCCTCGGGGGAGAAGCACATCCGCGTGAGACTAGTCTCACGCGGAAACTCTTTCTCAGTCTCCGGCTTGCCTGTCCAGGCCGAGTTCGTACACCGCGGCCAGATCGTCATCGCTGTGTCCACGGGCGGCCTCGCTCATGCGCTCCAGGATCACGTCGAGCAGGGGCGCGTCGAGGTGTGCGTCCGCCGCGACCTCGCGGACGAGCTCGAGGTCCTTGACCGCAAGACGGACGGGAAAGCCGGCCGGATACTCGTGCCGCTCCATCTCGCCGAGCTTTTCCAGGGCGTAGGGCGAACCCAGCGGACTGCCGTCGAGCAGCTCGATGAACCGATGCTGGTCCAGGTTCATCAGCTCACACAGGTGCATTGTCTCGGCGAGCGCGGTTACCGCGGCGATCATCCAGTGGTTTGCCGCCAGCTTCAGGCGCGATCCCATTCCGGCCTCGCCGACCCAGAGAACGCGCGACCCCAGTGCGGCGAGTACGGGCTCGACCCGCGGCCTTGCCGACTCTGGGCCCGAGGCGAGGATCGTCAGCTTGCCCTCCTTCGCCGGATGGGTACTGCCGGAGACGGGCGCGTCAATCAGAGTCACTCCGTTGGCCTCGGCGACGCGAGCGAGCTGGTCTGCCTCGGCCGCTCCGACACTGCTCATCTGCAGCCAGATGGTCGTCGCCGGCCATCGAGGGAGCAATGGCTCGACGACCGAGAGCACGATCTCAGCGGTCGGGAGCATGGTGATCACGACGTCGGCGCTGCTCACCACTTCACCGGCCGAGCTGGCAACCTCGGCGCCGCGCTCCGCGAGGGCCTGGACATGGCCGGGGTGGTGGTCCCAGGCGACGACCGGGATTCCCTTGTCCAGCAGACGCTGAGCCATCGCGGATCCCATCAGGCCGATGCCCAACATTCCCACGCGTGAGGATGTCAAGCGGGTGGCATCCGTCGTACCGGGAGTAGTCATGTGGACTCGCTTTCGGACATTGGATTTGGTCTGACTCACCGTACAGTTCAGGCCATGGAATCGAGCTCAGCGAGCAAGCAGGCGAACTTCGAGGGGCAGGTCGCACTCGTCACGGGGGGGGCGAGCGGTCTGGGACGCGCCGCGTCGGAGGCATTGGCTCGCGCCGGTGCGCGGGTCCTGGTGGTCGACATCGATGAGGACGGTGGCCGTGAGGTGGCGCGCCGGATCGACGGCGAGTTCTTCAGCGCGGATGTCTCACAGCTGGAGGACAACGTGGCGATGGTCGCGGCAGCGGTCGACCGGTGGGGCCGGCTGGACCTGGTGTATTTGAACGCGGGGTTGGCGACCGGCTTCGGGGTGGACGAGAGCTTCGATCTGGAGCGCTACCGACGGGTCATGGGCGTCAACCTTGACGGCGTCGTGTTCGGCACCCACGCGGTGCTTCCAGCCTTCGAGGCCGCCGGCGCTGGTGGTGCGATCGTCGCGACGGCTTCGCTGGCCGGGTTGACCGGAGTGCCGCCCGACCCGCTCTATTGCGCCAACAAGCACGCCGTCGTGGGCCTCGCACGCGCACTGGGTCCGGCGCTGGCCGATCGCGGCGTCCGCTTCAACGCGGTCTGCCCAGGGTTCGCCGAGTCGCGGATCATCGACTCGATCCGTGGGGCGCTGGAGCAGTCCGGCGTGCCGATCATCGCCGCTGAAACCGTGGCGGACGCGGTGCTCGAGCTGTTCGCGGGCGAGATGACCGGTGAGTGCTGGTTCGTGCAGCCGGGACGCGAGCCGGCCCCGTTTCAGTTCCGCGGCATTCCGGGACCACGCGTCGAGGCGGCAGGAGAGCCGAGCGCGTGATGCCGCTGGCGTCGTAGTGTGGTGCTCATGAAATATCGCAAACTCGGCTCCTCGGACCTCGAGGTCTCAGAGATCTCGCTCGGCTCGTGGCTGACCTTCTCCGGTGGCGTGGCGTTTGAACAGACACGGGCCTGCACCGAGGCCGCCTTCGCCGTCGGCATCAACTTCTTCGACACCGCAAACGTCTACGGACGAGGCGCCGCGGAGAGCGCATGGGGGGAGATCCTGTCTCAGCGCCCGCGCGAGTCATATGTGCTGGCCACGAAGGTGTGGGGCCAGATGTCCGACGATCCCACCGACCGGGGATTGTCGGCGGCGCAGATTGCCAAGCAGATCGACGCCTCACTGGTCCGCCTGCAGACCGACTACGTCGACCTCTACCAGGCGCATCGCTTTGACCCGGACGTCCCAATCGAGGAGACGATCGAGGCTCTCCAGCAGGTCGTCGCCTCCGGCAAGGCACGCTACCTCGGCTTCAGTGAATGGACCGCCGGGCAGATCCGGGCGGCGATCGACATCGCCGGGCCTGACCTGTTCGTCTCCTCGCAGCCGCAGTACTCGATGCTGTGGCGGGCGCCTGAGGTGGAACTGTTCCCGCTCTGCGCGGCCAACGGAATCTCGCAGATCGTCTGGTCGCCCCTGGCGCAGGGCGTGCTCACCGGGAAGTACCGCCCGGGTGAGGAACCGCCCGCCGACTCGCGCGCGGCCAGCAGCGAAATGAACATCGCCATGAACCTGGTGATGAACGAGGGGGTGCTCGAGGCGGTTGACCGCCTGCGGCCGATCGCCGATGGGCTTGGCCTGTCGATGACCGAGCTCGCGCTTGCCTGGGTGCTGCGGCGTCCAGAGGTCGCGTCGGCAATCGTCGGCGCGTCCCGGCCCGAGCAGGTCCACGCCAACGCCAAGGCATCGGGCATCGAGCTCGCGCCGGACACCTTGGCGGCAATCGACGAGGCCCTGGGCGATGTACCGGTCAAGGAACCGACCCTGGCGCCACTTGCGCGGGCCGGAGTCACTCGCCGCTAGCGTAGTGGCGAAGAGGAGAGAGAGGCCTATGTCAGTGCAACCGGTGTCGCGGGGTCGCAACCCGTTTGACGCCACTGGAGTCGAGCGCGGAGCGGACGGCATCGCCCGCTACGCAGCTCGCCCCCGCTCGCTGGTCGACATGCTGCGCGCCAGCGTAGAGCGCGATCCCGACGCACTGTCGATCATCGAGGTCGGCGGTGATCGCCTCACCTTCGCCCAGCTGTGGGATCGAGCCGCGCGCGTCGCCGGGGGCCTGAGGGCCGCCGGGCTCGACCGGGGCGACCGGGCCGCGATCCGGCTTCCGAACGGCGTGGACTGGGTGCTCGCCTTCTGGGGAGCACAGCTCGCCGGCGTGGTGGTGGTCCCGGTCAACACCCGATTCACGGAATCCGAAGTGGAGTACGTGGTCTCCGATTCCGGTGCCCGCCACGTGTTCGGACCCGGGGCGGCACTGCCAGACGCCGAGCCGGTGGTCATCGAGGACCTGGATCCGACGGACCTGGCGGCAATCTTTTACACCAGCGGAACGACCGGATTTCCCAAGGGCGCGATGACCTCGCACGCCAACTTCCTGGCCAACACCGAGAACGCGTTTCGCTGTGTCGGACTTGATCGCGCCGAAGGCCCTTCGCTGGCGACGCTGATCAACGTTCCGCTGTTCCATGTGACCGGCTGCAACAGTCAGCTGTTGGTCCTGAACGAGCTTGGCGGCCGCGTGTTCATCCTCTCAAACCCGATGGACCTCGAGGGATTTCTGCGTACGGTGAGCGAAGAGGGAATCCAGATGCTCACCTCGGTCCCGGCGATCTACCACGCTCTGACACGTCACCCGCTGTTCGCCGAGACCGACCTCGGACATGTGCGCTGGGTCTCCTACGGTGGCGCCCCGATCGCCGCCGCCTCAGTGCACAAGATCGTCGAGGCGTTCCCGGGCGCCCGGGTCGGCAATGGCTTCGGGTTGACCGAGACCTCGTCGCTGACCTCGTATCTGCCGCACGACGAGGCTGTGGAGCACGCGGATTCGGTTGGCTTCGCCATGCCGATCGTCGACCTCGCGCTGCACGAGCCGGACTCCGAGACGGGTGTCGGGGAGCTGCTCGTGCGGGGCGAAAATGTCGTCCAGGGCTACTGGCGCAAGCCCGAGGCGAGCGCCGAGACCTTCGTCGACGGCTGGCTGCACACCGGCGACCTCGCGCGGATCGATGACGACGGTCTGCTCTACATCGTCGACCGGGCGAAGGACATGATCAACCGCGGTGGCGAGAACGTGTACTCGATCGAGGTCGAGGCGGCTCTGGCGGGCGCGCCCGGAGTCTCCGAGGTTGCCGTCCTGCCGGTCCCGGACGACATGATGGGTGAGAAGGTCGGCGCCGTCCTGGTCGCCGCCGGCGATGACCAGTTGGACATGGATGTGGTGATCGCACACGCCCGTGAGCGCATTGCCGACTTCAAGGTCCCGCAGTTCGTGACCGTGCGCACCGAGCCGCTGCCGCGCAATCCGGGCGGCAAGGTGCTCAAGAAGCAACTTCGTGAAGAGACCGAATGGGGAGAGCCGCTGCGATGAGCACCGTAGAGACCGTCAACGGCAAGGTTCAAGCGAGCCAGCTCGGCGTGACCTTGATCCACGAGCATGTTCGTTTCCGCGACGAGGCCGTGGCCGAGAACTGGCCAGGGCGGTACGACGAGCAGGCTGAGCTTGACGCCGCGCTGCAAGCCGTCAACGCCGCGAAGGGACACGGCGTCCAGACGATCGTCGACCCGACCGCGATGTTCGGCGGGCGTGACGTTCGCTTCATGAAGCAGGTCGCCCATCAGACCGGCGTGAGCATTGTGGCGTGTACCGGCATCTACACCTACGACTTCCTCCCCCACTATTTCGAGAACCGCGACGCCGACATGATCGCGGCGCACTTCATCGACGACATCGAGCGGGGAGTCCAGGGGACCGAGATCAAGGCGGCGTTTCTGAAGTGCGCCGCGGATGCAGCCGGAGTGACCGAGAACGTGGAGAAGGTCCATCGCGCCTGCGCCCGCGCGAGCCTGCAGACGGGCGCGCCGATCATGGCTCATTCGATGCCCGCCGTGAACACGGGTCCGCGCCAGGTCGAGATCTTCCTCGAGGAGGGCGTCGCTCCCGAGAAGCTCCAGATCGCCCATTGCGGGGACAGTCCCGATGTCGAATACGTACAGGGACTGCTCGACGCCGGTGTCTACGCCGGGCTCGACCGCTACGGGCTCGAGATGTACCGGCCGATCGACGAGCGCAACGCGGTGACCGCGGAGCTGCTCCGGCGCGGTCAAGCCGAGCGCCTGATGATCTCCCAGGATTTCTGTGCCACGATCGATTGGTTTCCCCAGGAGGCGGTGGCTCAGATCGAATCCTCCGGAATGATCCGCAACTGGTCGATGACCCTCGTGTTCGAAGAGGTCGTGCCCTGGCTGCGTGAGCAGGGCGTGATGGACGATGCCGTCTTCGAGACGGTGTTTGTCGAGAACCCGGCGCGCTGGCTCGCGCGCTAGGCCATCCGTGCCCGCCGAGCTCTATTCTGCCCGGATGGTGGTGGGTCATTAGCGGCGATCTGGCAGGACGCAGAGTGCTGATCACCGGCGCGGCGAGGGGGATCGGCGCGGCGACGGCCCGGCGCCTGCACGAGCGTGGAGCGCGCCTGGCCCTGGCCGGGATCGAGGCCGAGCAGCTCCAGGAGGTCGCCGCCGCCTGCGGCGGCGCTCCCGCGTTTGCCTGCGACGTACGCGACCGAGAGCAGGTCGAGGCCGCTGTCGCGGCCGCGGTGGAGCATCTCGGCGGACTCGACGTGGTCATAGCCAACGCGGGCGTGGCGGCACAGCTGCCGATCGTCGGCGGCGATCCGGCCGTGTTCGAGCGCACGATCGAGGTGAACCTGCTGGGCGTCTACTACACGCTCCGAGCTGCGGGCCCGCACATTGCCCACCCGCGCGGGTACGCGCTGGCGATCTCATCGCTTGCCGCCGCGGTCCACCCACCGCTGCTCAGCGCGTACAGCGCCTCCAAGGCGGGCGTCGAGGCGCTCGCCGACGCGCTGAGGATCGAGCTCGCCTCCAGCGGCGCTCGGGTCGGCGTCGCGTACTTCGGCGAGCTTGACACCGATATGACCAGCCGCGGCTTCGGGACCGACGCGGCCCGGGCGATGACGACCGGCCCGAACCGCGTCGCGCCGCTGCGGGCCGGCATCGACGCGATCGAGCGGGGAATCATCCAGCGCCGGCGGCGGGTGGTCGCGCCAGCGTGGGTGGCCGCCGTGCTTCCCGTCCGGATGGTGGCTCAGCGCGTGGTCGAGCTGGTGACCCGCCGTGGGCTCGACCGTGCGCTGGAGATCGCCCGCACCGAGAATGCACCGCTGACCACCCCGCTGCCCGGCTTGACCGACGGTGAGCGGCGACCGTAGGGTGGAGGCTCGGAAGAGATCGGCAGCGCCGAGCGAGGAGAGCATTTGATGATCGTGGTCGTTGGTCGAGTTCGAGCTCACTCGGACAAGCGCTCCGAGTTCGTGCGCATCGGACAGGCGCTCGTCGCCGGATCGCGAGCTGATGCGGGCTGCATCAGCTACCACCTCTACGAGGACAGTGAGATCGAGAATGACTTCGTCTTCGTCGAGGAATGGGAGGACGGCGAGGCGCTTGAGCGCCACTTCGCCACCGCCCACATCGCCGAGTTCATGCGAGCGGTCCCGGCCACGGTGGCGGAACCTCCCGAGGTCGAGCTTTCACACCGTTGCGAGCACGAAGGACCTGGCGGAGATGACCGCCCGCTAGGCGCACTCAGCGAGCGCGCCACCGCGTGCTTGACTGGGCGACTGCGAGGACTACTGGCGAGAGGAGTCGCGTGGAATCGGGGCAGGTGAGGACCTCACGCCATCTGCGTCCGCGTGACGGCCGCGAGCAGCCGACCACGACGGTGGAGCTGTTCTTTGACCTCGTCTACGTGTTCGCGGTCACCCAGCTCTCGCATCTCGTACTGAGCGGAAACCTGAGCCTGACGTCGGTGGCCCGCACCGCGTTCCTGCTCCTGGTCATCTGGTGGGCGTGGATCTACACCACCTGGATGGTCAACTGGTTTGACCCGCGATCGGGCCCCGTCCGGCTGGTCATCGTCAGCGCGAGTCTGGCTAGTTTGCTGATGTCGACCGCGATTCCGGACGCCTTTGGCTCTCAGGCGCCGCTGTTCGCCGGAGCCTACGTTGCCCTGCAGGTGGGGCGCAATGCAGCCGGGATGGTGCTGTTGCACCGTGGCCACAATCTGCGGACAGACGTTTGAGCGGATCCTGATCTGGAGTGTCCTCTCGGGTGTCCTGTGGCTCGCGGGGGCGCTCGTGGCCAGCTCGGACCGGCTTGCCCTCTGGGGTCCGGCGCTGGCGATCGACCTGATCGCGCCGCTGATCGGCTACTGGACGCCGGGTCGAGGTCACTCGCAGACCAGCGACTACGAGGTCGAGGGAGGCCACTTCGCCGAGCGATTTCAGTCCTTCATCATCATCGCGCTCGGTGAGTCGATCGTCCTGACCGGCGCAACCGCCAGCGCGGAGGACTGACCGGCCAGATCGTCCTGGCCTTGACCGTGGCCTTCCTGGGCACCGGCGCACTGTGGTGGCTGTACTTCGGGGAGGTGGCCGAGCACTCGCGCCGCCGGATTGCCGAGTCCGACGATCCAGGGCGCCTGGCCCGAGACGCCTACTCCTATTTGCACCTCCCAATCGTCGCCGGGGTCATCATGGTGGCCATCGCCGACGACCTGCTGGTCAGGCATCCGGGGCACGCGCTGAGTGCCGCCGGAGTGGTCATGACGATCGGCGGGCCGGCGCTCTATCTCAGCGGCGAGACCCTGTTCCGGCTACGGATGATCGGGTCGGTCAATCCGAAGCGGATCGCCGCCGTGCTCGCGTTGGGTCTGCTTGCGGCCGTCGGGAACGGGCTCTCGGCCGTGGCACTCTCAGGCTGTGTGGCCGCCATCCTCACGGCGTTGAACCTGTGGGAATACGAGCCGCTGATCGGACGTCTGCACGGACGCGCCGAACGCGGCTGACCGAAGCCAGGCGTTAGCCTGACACGTAGATGAAGCGCGTGGTCACGATCGGCGTCTACGACTGGGATCTGGCCAGCTTCCTCGCCGCGCTGGCCGGTGCCGAAGTCCGCCTGCTGCTCGACGTGCGCCAGCGCCGCGGCGTGCGGGGTCCGCAGTATTCGTGGGCGAACTCGATCAGGCTGCAGCGCGCGCTGGCCGAGGCCGGCGTCGCCTACGAGCATCACCCGGAGCTCGCGCCGACGACCGAGCTGCGGCAGCTGCAGTACGCCGAGGACGCGCGGCAGAAGGTCGGCAAGCGCTCACGCGTCGAGCTGGCGCCGGAGTATCGACGCCGCTACACCGAGGAGATCCTCGACCGGGTCGACCTTGCCGGGTTGGCGGAGCACATGCCGGCCGAGGGCCAGAGCGCGTTGTTCTGCGTCGAGCGTGACCCTGAGGCCTGCCACCGCTCGATCATCGCCGAGCGCCTGCACGAGCGCTTCGGGGTACTCACCGGTCACCTTCGGCCGCAGTGACCTCGTCCTGGGCCAGCCAGTCCTCGGTCAGGGTGAGCCAGAAGGCCAGGCCGGCAAATTCCCGGTAGCGGCCGAAGGCGCGGATGATCCCCTTGTCGGTGATCCGCGTCCGTCCGCTCAGGCGGCGGTACTTCGGCCGCGTCCACGAGTCGAGAACCAGCCGGCGGTAGCGGCCGATCAGCATCATCACGTGGGCCATCGCGTAGGGCCCGACTCCGGCCAGCGCCAGGAGCTGCTCGGCGACCTCGTCGTCGGAAAGCGCTGGATCGTTGAAGCGCTCGAGGTCAAGCCGGCCTTCGGCGACGTCAGCGGCCAGCGTGCGCAGGTAGGGGCCGCGGTAGCCGGCGCGGGCGACGTCGCGGTAGAACGACTCGTCGGCCTCCGCCATCGCCTCCGGGCTCGGGAAGGCGCGCCGACCTGGGACTCCCTCGGCCCGGCTGCCCAGCTCGCCGACGAGCGCGCCGACCATCCGCACGGTGCCCGACCAGGCGCAGTTGGTCGTGCAGATCGTCTTGACCACATCCTCGAACACGGTCGGGCTGCGCAGCATTCTCCCAGCGCCGGTGGCCACCCAGGCCAGCGCCGGGTCGGCGGCGGCCACGCGGTAGAACGGGCTGAGGTCCTCATCGAGGCGCAGCATCACCCGCAGCTGGTCCAGCAGCGACCCCCTGACCGCCTTCGGCGGCGTGGGTGCATCGTCGGACAGCGTGGCCACGGCGAGCCCCGGACTCGGCGAGCTGAGCTCGCACCGGCCACGCGCGGCCCTCGGCCGCCAGCACAGTTTGCAGCTCGCGATCCGTCGGGAGCGATCCGGTTGGGCGGAAGATCGGCCACGCCATGGGAGAGCAGCGTGCGGGCGAAGTCCACCGGCTCGCCGCCGGCTCCCCGCAGCTCGATCGCCGCGCTCCAACGCGCACGCTTGGGCACGGCTAGATCCTAAGCCCGCCCGCGGCCGAGTGCGGCCCTTCAGCTCAGCACCAGGCCGACGGCTTCGGCCACGCACGCGGGTCGTTCGGCGTCCCGGATCATCACGGTCCAGCGCTCGACGATCCGCCAGCCCCGCGCCACCGGCTGCGCCGCGGTGATCTCCAGCGAAGCCCCGACGAACGAGCCGGCGGTGACCGGGGAGAGAAACCGCACCCGGTCCCATCCAGCGGCGATCGCGAGCGGCGTCTCGAGGCCTTCGGTCAGCTCATCGCGAAAGCCATCGATCAGGGCCAGCACCAGCGTCCCGTGCGCGACCGTGGTGCCGAACGGACTCTCCCGACGCGCTCGTTCGACGTCGACGTGAATCCACTGGCGATCACGGGTGATCGCAGCGAACGCGTCGATGTCGGCTTGGCTGATCTGGCGCCACCGCGTCGGTCCCAGCCGGCGCCCGACCAGCGCCTGCATCCGAGCTCAGCCGCCGAGCACGGGTAGCACCGGACTGCAGGTCGTGGCGACCGCGTGGGCGGGGTCGAGCGCGTTCAGCACGTCGCGCAGCGCGACGTGGTCAAACGGCGTGGCCAGATGTTCGCTCCCATCGAGCGGGCACTGCTGCTGAAGCTCGATGTTGGTCACGGCCGGGCCGGACAGGAACGCCGACGTGTATGGGGTCACGACCTCGTCGTAGCGGGTCTCGATGTTGGTGTAGTGGATGCCGGCGACGGTGTCGCCGCCCGCGTTCAACCGGGTCATGAACGGCGAGCCGACGAGCTGCTGCTCGCAGGCGACGCCGCAACCGGCGCCGAGGCCGTCCCGGCCCGCTCCTCCGGGTACGAGGTCGAGCAGGCTGGTCAGCCCGTTCACGGTGGTGCCGTGGTTGGAGGGCGAGAGACCGACCAGCGCATGGAGTTTGCCGGCCCCGCCCAGAAAGCGGGCGTAGTAGCGAGGCATCATTCCGCCCTGGCTGTGTCCGACGATGTCGACCTTGCGGGCGCCGGTCTGTGCCAGCACCTGATCGACGAAGGTCGCCAGCTGCCCCGCCGCGGTGGGGATGTCGCCGGTGCCGCCAGGCGGAATCCCGCCAGGGAATCCGGCGACTCGTCCCGGCTCCTGCCCGTAGTTGAGCGCGAACACGCAGTAGCCGAGGTTGTGCAGCAGCGGCGAAAGCGTGTACCAGTTGTAGGCCATGTTCTCCAGCGTGCCGTGGACGAGGACGACCGGGTACGGGTGGGCCGCGGTCGGGCGGCAGCTCGGGTCGTTGGCGCCGGGCGGGGGACCGTTGACATGGGCGAGCCCGTAGGCGTCGGCCGCCGCGCTCGAATACACCACCGGCAGCGCCGCCTGCGCCACGGCCGGGACGCTCATCGCCAGCACGCCCGCAATCGCGGCTCACCAGCGCCGAACCCGCATAGTCGATCTCCTCCCTGCAACACGGCCTGACGATGTTTCATGGTACGAGACGCGGCGCCGGCGCGCGCTGGCGGGCGAGGGCTTTGCCGAAGCGGCGCCGGTTAGGCCAGCCTCTGCCCGGGTAGCGGCAGCGGTGTGAGTCCTTCAGGCGTGATGCGCCGGCAGCTGAGTCCACTGGAGCCGATCGTCGCGCGCGGTCGAGTCCGCTGCGGTCCTCGATCCGGCTGGCCAAGACGATCGGCAGGACGGTGCGCAAGCTCCTGTCCGGCGGACCGGCTCAAGGATGCGCTGAGCGGCACCTGGCTCGGGCCATGCCGTGCACCCGATGCTGACCGACGTGGTGATCGGCAGCTTCACCAGCGCGACGATCCTCGACCTGCTCGGCGGCGAGGAACTCGAGCGCGGCCAGCGAGCGGCTGATCGCGGTCGGCATCGCCGCCTACGGTCCGACGGCGCTGACCGGAATCAACGACTGGGCCGACACCGAGCCGGCTGATGACGCGCGTCCGCCGGGCGGGTCTCGTCCACGCGGCCAGCAACGCGGTGGGCCTGGCGCTGTACACCGCTTCGCTGGTCGCCCGCCGGCGCGGCTCGCGCAGCGGCGGGATCGCACTGGGGGGTCTCGGCTGGTCGGTCATGGGCGCCGGCGCCTACCTGGGCGGCCACCTGACGCTCACGCAAGGCGTTGGTCCCGACCAGACGGTGTTCGACCCCGGTTCAACCGAATGGCTGCCGGCGGCCGACGCGAGCTCAGCTGCCGCAAGGCCGTCCCACGCGCGTCGTCGTCGACGACACGCCGGTGCTGCTGCTCAAGGACGGCGAGCTGATCTACGCGATCCACGACCGATGCTCGCACCGCGGCTGCTCACTCAGCGACGGCGAGGTCGACGGTGAGGAGATCGTCTGCGCCTGCCATGGCTCCCGCTTCGACCGCCGGGACGGCTCGGTCAAGCACGGGCCGGCAACGGCACCTCAGCCGGCGTTTCAGGTTCGCGACCGCGACGGCGTGATCGAGATCCGCCGCCTCGCTCCCGCGTCGGTCTGACGGCTGCTCAGTCTGACGGCTGCTCCTCGGCGGCGGAGTACGAGCGAAACCGCTCGGCCATCTCGGCGTCGACGCCGCTGGCGCCGTTCTCGTCGTCGGCTCGCTGCTGTCCTCGGACTCGCTCGCGCGCTGCGTGGCGTTGGCCTGCTCCACCACGCTCTCGAGAAAGAAGCGGACCTTGTCCTCCTCGCCGGGGACGACCGCTTCGACGTGGACTGCGCCTTTCTTGACCCGCACCCGGCCCCAGTCGCCGCCGCCGAGCAGGCGCACGGTGTCCTCAAAGCTGTGCTTCCACTCCGATGAGGCTTTGCCCTCGAGGTCCACCGTCAACTCGGCGTCCTTTACCTCGGCGCGAGCTCCAGTTCAGATTGATTTCGGACATGTCCTGCTCCTACCCGCTACCGCGGACGAGAAGCGCCGGCCCGATCGGCGCGTGGCGGGAGCTGCTCGAGGGCTTCGAGTTCGAAGCGGAGCAGTCCGACCAGCCGGCTGCTCGGAATCGTCTGCTCGAGCATGTTCAATGACTTCCGGTAGCGACGTAGCTTGATGTTCGCGACGTCAGCCTCGACGTCGGTGGCAAGCAACATTCGCAGCTCCCGGACCTTGCTGACCTTGTCGGCGGCGTAGACGACTGGTGCATATCCCCCTGCGGCGCGGACCTTCTCGCGGACCCGGTCCTTGCGTTCCTCCTCATCGGGGATCGCCGGGTCGTCACTGACCAGGGCGACCAATTCGCACACCTCGCGCCCGAATCGCGAGCCCAGCTCCGACGGCGCCACGTCGGTGTCTTCGAGCACGTCGTGGAGGACCGCGGCGGCCACCACGTGATCGGGATACTGGGAGCGCTCCAGGAGCGCTGCCACCTCCAGCGGGTGGATCAGGAACGGGGCACCGTCGGCCTCCCGCTGCTGTCCGTTGTGGTGCTCACGGGCAAACGCGATCGCCGCCCGCGTGAGCGGCAGATCACGAACGAAGCTGAGATCGAGATTCCAATCCCCGGCCTGGGCCACCCCTATAGGTTGTCAGGTCTACCCCGCGCACCCGCCGCGGGCGAGCGCGCCGGAGCTAACCTATACACGACGTTGCATGAAACTCAACAGCAAGTTAGGGTGTGAAACATGCGAATTGCCATCACCGGAGCCACGGGTCTGATCGGCCGCGCGGTCGTCAAGGCGGCCCTCGCGCGCGGCGATCAAGTCATCGCTCTGTCCCGCAGCGCTGAGCATGCGCGTTCGGTGCTCGGGCGATCAGGTCGAGATTCATGAGTGGACCGACCCGCTGAGTTCGCAGCCGCCTGCGGCCGCCTTGGAGAGCGCCGATGCCGTTCTCCATCTGCTCGGGGAACCGGTCGCCCAGCGCTGGACCGCTCAGGCCAAAGAGAAGATTCGTGACTCCCGTGTCCTGAGCACCCGCTTGCTCGTGGCCGCTCTGGGCGCCCTGCCGCAGGAACGCCGACCGAAGACGCTGGTCTCACAGTCGGCCACGGGCTACTACGGGTCCAGGGGGGACGAGGCGATCGACGAGAGCGCTTCTGCCGGCACCGACTTTCTCGCCGAGGTCACGGTGGCCTGGGAGGCCGAGGCGCAAGCGGCGGCCCGCGCCGGGCTCCGAGTCGTGCTGACGCGGACCGGCGTTGTGCTCGCGAGCGACGGCGGGGCGCTGGCGCAGATGCTGCCGCCGTTTCGGCTCGGCGTCGGTGGCCCGGTGGCCGGGGGGCGCCAGTACGTCCCGTGGATCCACCTCGATGACATCGCCGGGGGCCTGCTGAAGTGCGTCGACGACGGCAGCGCCGCGGGCCCGGTCAACCTGACCGCGCCCAGTCCGGCGACCAACGCCGAGCTCTCGCACGCGCTGGGCCACGTACTGCATCGCCCCTCGGTCCTTCCCGTGCCGGCCTTCGCACTGCGCGCGCTGTACGGAGAGATGTCGGTGATCGTGACCACCGGCGTGCGGGCGGTTCCTGCCCGCTTGCGGGAGCTCGGGTATGAATTCAGCGCAGCCGGAGCTCGAGCCCGCGCTGCGCGACGTGCTCGACCGCAAATGAGGACCTACGTCCTCGAGCGCGAGCAGGTGGTTCGGGCGCCGCTCGACGAGGTGTTCGACTTCTTCTCGGCCGCGCGCAACCTGGAGGCGCTGACGCCGCGCTGGCTGCGCTTCGAGGTGCTGAGCCCCGAGCCGATCCTGATGCGCCGCTGGCACGGTGATCGAGTACCGCCTTCGTCTGCGCGGCGTCCCACTGCGCTGGGTTTCGCTGATCGAGGAGTGGGAGCCGGGGCGCAAGTTCGTCGACCGTCAGCTGCGTGGGCCCTACCGCCTGTGGCACCACACCCATGAGTTCGCGTCGAACACCCCGACGGGCACCCTGGTGCGCGACCGCGTCCGGTACCAGGTTCCGCTCGGCCCGCTCGGCGCGCTCGCCCACGCGGCTCTTCGTGCGCCGGGACCTCGACCGGGTGTTCGACGTTTCGCCATGCCGCGGTGCGGCGCCTGATCGAGCGCGCTCCGCAGCTCGCGCGCGGATGACGGCCCTCCTCTGGCTGCGCCGCGACCTACGGGTTCACGATCACCCCGCGCTGCATGGCGCGCTCGGAAGCGGCTGACTCCGTGGTCCCGGTCTTCTGTCTGGATGATCGCCTGCTGCAGGGCCGCCACCAGTCGGCCTCCCGGACTCAGTTCATGCTCGAGGCGCTGGCTGACCTCGACGGGTCCCTGCGCGAGCGTGGCAGCCGGCTCGTGGTCCGCGTCGGGGCGCCGGAGCGAGAGCTCCCGGTACTGGCTCGGGAGCTCAAGGCCGGCTCGGTGCACTTCAGCTTCGACGCCGGACCGTTCGCCCGGTCCCGCGACCGGCGCGTGCAGGCGGTGCTGCGTCGCGACGGTGTCGAGTTCTGCCCGCATCCGGGGATGTTCGTCGTCGATCGCCCGGCGGCGATCAGGACCGGGGCCGACCGCCCCTACACCGTGTTCACCGCCTACCATGCGGTCATGGCTGCAGGCGCCGCGCCGGCCGGTCTTGGCGCGCGCCGAAGTCCCTGCCCGGCCTCGGCCGAGAAATCTCCTTCGGCCGGATCCCGACGCCTCCAGGACCTGGGGCTCAGCCAGGAGGTGCCCGAGCCGGCGCCCGGGGGAGAGCATCCCGGCGCGCGAGGCACTGGGGCGGTTTCTCTCCGGCGCGGTGCGCGAGTACGACCAGCACAACGACCTGCCCGGGGCGCAGGGGACCTCTCGACTGTCTCCGTACCTGCACTTCGGGTGTCTCTCGCCGCGCGAGATCGAGCAGCGGCTCGGCCGCGGCAGCGGCCCCGAGGCCATCCGCCGCCAGCTGTGCTGGCGGGACTTCTACGCCCAGGTGATCTACCACCATCCGCAGAACGCCCAGTCGGAGTTCCAGGAGCGCTACCGCGGGTCGATTCGCTGGAGCCACGCCAAGACGCGCTTTGAGGCCTGGTGCGATGGCCGGACGGGATATCCCCTGGTCGATGCGGGCATGCGCCAGCTTCGCCGCGAGGGCTGGATGCACAACCGGGTCCGGCTGGTGGTGGGCTCGTTTCTGACCAAGGACCTCGGGATCGACTGGCGCTGGGGCGAGCGTTGGTTCATGCGGCTGCTGATCGACGGCGACGAGGCGAACAACAACGGCAACTGGCAATGGATCGCTTCGGTCGGCGTGGACCCCCAGCCCGCGTTCCGGCGGATCTACAACCCGGCCCGCCATCAGGAGCGCTTTGACCCCGACGGCGCCTACGTGCGGCGCTACGTGCCCGAGCTCGAGTCGGTCCCGGACCGCTATCTGGCTGAGCCGTGGACGATGCCCGAGGCGATCCAGCACGAGTGCGGGTGCACGATCGGACGTGACTATCCGGCGCCGATCGTCGATCACGTACAGGCGCGCCGCGAGGCGCTGGAGCGCTACCGGGTCGGGTAGACCTCGCGCAGCCGGTGGCTGTCGAGCGTCGTAGACGAAGCCCCTGACCCGGTCGCGGTGGGCCAGGAACGGAGACTCACGGACGCGGGCGATCGACTGGCGCACATGCGAGTCGAGGTCGGGGACGCGACTCGATGGCGAACGGCGGGGCGACGCCGGCGGCCTGCTCGAGCTCGGCCGCGAATTCGTCCTCGTCGAGCGTCTGCATCCCGCAGCCGGTGTGGCTGATCAGCATCACGTCGGTAGTGCCCAGCCGCCGTTGGGAGACGGCCAGCGAGCGGATCACGTCGTCGGTGACGGTCGCCGCCCGCGTTGCGCAGCACGTGCGCGTCGCCGCTGACGCAGACCCAGGGCACGCGAACACGTCGATCCGCGCATCCATGCAGGTCACGATCGCGAACTTCAGCCGCGGCTGCGGCTGCCGGCGCGGCTGCGGGACCGGCTTCTGCGGCGAACTCCCGATTGTTGGCCAGCAGCTGATCGATCGCGTCCACGCGCGGCAGCCTAGACAAACTTCGCTGCTCAGCCTCCGAGCGGGAGCGCGTCGAGCAAAGCCCAGGACGACGAGAGCAGCCGCTGCGGCGGAAACTCGGGATCGTCGAGGGCCAGGCGTCCCTGCTCCTCGCCGATCGAGAGCAGCATCCGGGCCAGGATCTCGATGTCCGGTGCGGCTCGGCGCCTGGTTGAGTCCGGCCAGGCCCCAGCGAACCAGGGGTTCGAGGCGGCGCGCGAACTGCGAGCGCCGGCGGTTGACCAGCTTCTGCAGCGCGATCGGTGCGCTCTCCGGGCGCAGCAGGGCCACCCGCCAGGTCTGCGGTTGGTCGATCACCGCGGCGAGGAACCCGGCCAGCGCGTCGCCGAGCAGCTGCGGCCGGCGCGCGCCCTTCCGGTGAGGCCGGCAGCAGACCCTCGAGTACGGTGCGGGTCCGGGCGTCCTCGCGGCGCAGCAGAGCCACCAGCAGCACCTGCAGGTTGGCGAAGCTGCGGTAGACGACGACGCGGTTGACCCCGGCTCGCCGGGCCACCGCCTCGACGCTGAGCGCGTCGAATCCCTCTTCGGCCAGCAGCGCCAGCGTCACGTCGAGCAGCTGCTCTCGCCGCTGCGCGCGGGGCATCCGCGCCGCCCGACCGAACCCGGCCGGGGAAGGAAGCTCTGGCGCCGCTGGGGCCACCGCCAGTGACGGCGCCGCGGGTACCCCGAGGGCGCGCGTCGGTGGGCAGCAGCGACAGCAGATCCCGAGTCAGACCGGACAGACGCTCGGGCGAGAACCGCTCGCGGGTCAGACAGCATCAGCCGTGCGGCATCTTCGCCGGCGGCCACGATCAACCGCGCGGCAAGGGGATGGTCCAGTCCCTGACGGTCCGCCGCGCCGGGCGATCCCCCAGTCCAGCAGGGTGGTGACGCGATCGGCGACGAGCCGGCGGCTGCGCTGGATCCGCACGCGCAGCTCGCCGGAGCTGCCGCGCGGCGGCATGAGGACAAATCGCCAGGTCCGCGGGTTGGCCTGGACCGCGCGCAGGAAGGCGAGGATCGCTCGACCAGGAACTCCTCGGGGTCGACGTCGCCGGGCTCGCCGCCGACGATCTGCCATCAGCGGAGCCAGCGCCGTCGTCTCCTCCCGGTCGATCAGCGCCAGCATCAGCCCCTCCAGGTCACCGAACAGGTCATAGACGACGGGCCGGGTCACGCCGGCGCGCTGTGCCACCGCCTCGACGGTGACCGCGTCGAAGCCGCCCTCGGCCAGCACGTCCAGGGCGGCGTCGAGGAGCTGGCGGCGCCGGATCTCCGGGGCCAGGCGCGGGGTTCGCTGGCGATGGGGTGCTCACACCCGCAAGCCTTGTCACGAACCCAGACTTGCGCGTCACCAGGATTGATGTAACGTGTATGTAGCTACATCAGTGTTACAACGCCTGGCGACTGGAGGAGCGCGGATGCACGCTGGTTGGGCGCAACGACAAGGTGGTGCTGATCACCGGAGCCGCACGAGGCATCGGCGAGATGACCGCACGCCGGCTGCATGCCCGGGGCGCGAAGCTCGCGCTGGTCGGACTCGGAGCCGGAGCGGCTGGCCGTGCTGGCGGCCGACCTCGGTGAGGAGCGGGCGGTCTGGTTCGAGGCCGACGTCACCGACGTATCGGCACTGCACGACGCAGTGCACGGCGCCGCCTCGCACTTCGGGCGGATCGATGTCGCCGTGGCCAACGCGGGTGTGCACTACGTCGGCGCGTTTGAGAAGACGCCGCTGGAGGTGCTCGAGCGCGAGCTCGAGATCAACCTGCTCGGGGTGTTGCGTACCGACCACGTGGTCCTACCGCATCTGCTTCGCTCCCGCGGCTACCTCCTGAACATCGCATCGCTGGCGGCGGCCTCGCATGCGCCGCTGATGACCAGCTACGCGGCGTCCAAGTCCGGCGTCGAAGGACTGTCCAACAGCCTTCGGGCGTGAGCTGGCCTCGCGGGGAGTGGGCGTCGGATGTGCCTACTTCGGCTTCATCGACACCGACATGGTCCGCGACGCCTTCGCCCATCCATCGACCACCGCAATGCTGCCGCTGCTGCCTCCGTTCGTACGGCGGCCCGGTGCCGGTCGAGCGGGCTGTGGATGCGATCGAGCACGGCATCCGCGGACGGCGCGCACGGATGTGGGCCCCGCGCTACGTCGGTCTGGCGCTCGCCTCGCGCGGCTGGTTGCAACCGCTGACCGAGGCGCGGGTCGGGCCGCAGCGGCCGGATCGAGACAGGCGCTGTCGCTGATCGAAGCGCCGTCGCCGGCTCCGCCGGCGGCAAAGGCCAGCGACGTCCTGGCGGGACGCGTCTGATGCTGCCCGAATATGAGGTGGCGATCGTCGGATCGGGCTTTGCCGGCCTGGGCATGGCGATCGAGCTAAAGCGCTCGGGCAGCACGGACTTCGTCGTGCTCGAGCGCGGCGATGCGCTGGGGGGCACCTGGCGAGACAACAGCTACCCCGGTTGCGCCTGCGACGTTCCTACCCCGCTGTACTCGTACTCCTTCGCGCCGAATCCGCACTGGTCGCACATGTACGCGCGCAGCGGCGAGCTCCGCGCCTACCTCGAGAACTGCGCGGACCGGTTCGGGGTGCGCGAGCACCTGCAGCCTGGGCGCCGACGTGACCGGCGGGCGCTGGGATGATGAGCGCCAGCGCTGGGAGATCGACGTTGATGGCGAGCCGGCGCTGTGCGCTCGCTTCGTGGTCGGCGGCTTCGGCGGGCTCAACCGGCCGTCGTTCCCGGACATCGCCGGCCTGGAGGATTTCGAGGGACCCGTGTTCCATACCTCCGAGTGGGATCACACCGTGCCCTTGGAGGGCAAGCGCGTGGGCGTGATCGGGACGGGGGCCAGCGCGATTCAGGTCATTCCACAGGTGGTCAAGGTCGCCGGGCAGGTGACGGTGTTCCAGCGCACGGCGCCGTGGGTGGTGCCCAAGATCGATCGCCCGATCGCCGCTTGGGAGCAGGCCCTGTACGCCAAGTTCCCGCTGACCCAGAAGCTGGTCCGCGGCACGATCTTCGCCATCACCGAGGGGGTGGGCGTCGCCATCACCCGGGCCCCGCAGCTGATGAAGATCGGCGAGGTGTGGGCGCGCCGGCACATCCGCCGCGCGATCTCGGATCCCCAGCTCCGGGACGCGGTCGAGCCGGCCTACCGGCTCGGCTGCAAGCGGATCCTCCCCTCCAACGACTACTACCCGGCGCTGGCGCGCGACAACGTCGAGCTCGTGAGCAGCGCGATCGAGCGCGTGACCCCGACCGGGGTCGTCTCTGCGGACGGCACCGAGCACCGGCTCGACGTGCTGGTCTGCGGCACCGGCTTTCGGATCGAAGAGGTGTTCACCCATCTCGACATTCGCGGGCGCGACGGGATCACGCTGACTCGAGGCCTGGGCCGGCGGGATCGAGGCGCACCGCGGCACGACGGTCCGCGGATTCCCGAATCTGGCGCTGCTGTCCGGGCCCAACACGGGCACCGGCAGCACCTCGCAGGTCTACATGATCGAAGCTCAGATCCACTACGTGCTCGAGATGCTGCGGACCCTGCGCGAGCGCGGCGCGGCGACGATCGAGCCTCGGGCCGAAGCTCAGTCCGACTACAACCGGTGGCTGCAGCGCAGCATGCAGCGGACCGTGTGGCTGACCGGTGGCTGCGACAGCTGGTACCTCGACGACGAGGGCGTCAACCGCACGCTGTACCCGGGACCGTCGTCGTCGTTCTGGCGCTCGCTGCGCCGAGTGCGGGAGGACGAGTATGAGCTCGAGCCGGTCCACCAGCCGGCTCCTGACCGAATCGAGGTGGCGGCGTGACTTCTCTGGCGATCGGCGCGAGCACCAGCGCCCCTCCCGCGGCCGGAGCGCCGCTGTCGCAGGTGATCGGCGCGACGGTGGCGGGACTGCTGCTGACCTTGGCACTGCTGGTGATCGGACTGCGCTATCGCGAGAACCGGATGCCGCTGCTGGACACGATTGCGCGCCCGTTCACCTGGCTGCTCCGGGTCCCCGCCTGGGCGGCGCTCCCGGTTGCCCTGGCCACCGGCTCGCTGGTGCTGGCCGGCGCCGGCTTCTATTGGGACGTGGCTGTCCACATCGACCGCGGCCGTGACCCCGGACCGTTCGGCACACCGGCCCATTACCCGATCCTGATCGGGCTGTTCGGGATCTTCGCCTCGGGCTGGCTTGCGCTGGTCATGGCCCGTGGTACCGAGGCCGCCCGCACCGGTGTCCGTTTGAGCTCGAGCTGGACGGTGCCTACCAGCGGACTGGTGATGATGGCCTGCGGCGGATTCGCCCTGATGGGCTTCCCCCTCGACGACATCTGGCACTCGGTCTTCGGGCAGGACGTGACCCTGTGGGGTCCGACCCACCTGATCATGTTGACCGGCGGCCAGCTGATGATCCCGACGATTCTCGGGCTGCTGCTGGAGGGCCGGGCGGCGGTCGGCGTGGCGAGTCCGACCGGAACCGCCGCACGCCCCGGGCGAGCGGCGAAGTGGGGCGCGCGGGCGATCGCGCTGTCGGGCGCCGGCGGCGTGCTCGCCGGTCTGACGATCTACCAGGCGGAGTTCGGCTTCGGCGTGCCGCAGTACAACCTGCTCTTCCAGCCCGCCCTGCTCGCGTTCACGGCGACGCTGGCGCTGGTCTTCGGCCGCGCCGTGACCGGCCGCGGTGGCGCCTTGGGTGCCGCTGCCTTCAACATCATCGTCAGCGGTGCCTTCGTGCTCTTCGTCGGTCCGCTGGCCGGCGAGTCGACACCCCATTTCTCGACCTATATCCCGGCGGCCCTCTGCGTCGAGGTGGCGGCGCTGATCGTCTCCCCCAAGCGCATCGCTGCGTTTGCGGCGCTCTCCGGCTTGCTGGTGGGGACGGTCGGGACGCTCGGCGAATGGGCCTGGACGCATCTCTGGATGCCGATCCCCTGGCCGGCCCACTTCGTTCCGTCGGCGATCGCGATCGGGGTCGTCGCTGCGTTGTGCGGCGGCGGCGTTGGGGCATTCGTGGCGTCCTCGCTGGCCCCAGGCCGGTTGTCGCTGGCAGGCGCCCGGCGCTGGGTGCCCGGCGCCGCTGGGGCCGTCGGCTTCGCCGCCATTCTCGCGTTCTGCCTGCCGACTCATGCCCCGGTTCGTGCCACCGGAACCGTGGTCCTGGACCGAGCTGGTGGAGCGTCGTCGCTCGCGACGGTGAGCTTTCGTCCCGCGTCGGTCGTGAGTCACCCCGACTACGTTCAGCAACTGTCCTGGCAGGGACACACCAAGAGCATCGTGGCGATCCTGCGCCGGGTCGGACCGGGCGTATACCGAACCGTCAAGCCGCTGCCGCTGGCCGCAAGCTGGAAGTCGCTGATCCGGGTGCAGCAGGGCCGGATGCGGGGTGACGTCCCGGTTTACCTACCCGCCGACCCGGCAATTCCCGTGGCCGGCATTCCCGCCCGGGGCACGGTCACCCGTGCCGTGATCAGTGACACCACGCTGATGCAGCGCGAGCGCAAGAAAAACGTCGCGGGCTGGCTGTGGAGTACGGCGACAAGCTTCGTCCTGGCGATCATCGCGGTGCTGCTGGCCATCATCGGCTGGGGCCTCAACCGGGTGGCCGGGGCGCTGAGCGGCGACACGCCGACCGACCGCCGCGGCCTGGCCGCCGGGCTGGGTCGGGGGCGCCGACGGCGCCGAGGCCGGACGGGCGTCGTTGCGGCGGGAGCGGGACGATGACCGGCCTGGTCGCCTGTGCCTCGCACCTGCTGGTCGATTTGCCGCTGTTCGGCGGCCCCGTTCTGTTCGTGGTCGCGGCGGTGGCGCTGATCAGCCGCAGCGAGCGACGGCGGGCCGGTGAGGCGGGGCCCGGGGCCGGGCCCGACGGGCCTCGCTCCGGCCCGGCACACGGAGAAAAGCTGCACAGGCTCCAGGAAATCTGACCGATCCGAGGTTGAGCTAGGTGGTCATGGATGGCTGCGGGCTTCTGACCGGGGCGCGGTGGCGCATGCCTAGACCCCGGCTGCACGCGCACGCCGGACCAGCTTGCGCATTCCGCCCAGCCAGCGATCGGGCTGACTGGCCTTGAGCGCCATGTGGCCCGCCACCGCCGGGTGGGGGAGGATCAGGAAACGCTCCTCTCGGAGTCCGGCCACCGCGATGTCGGCCACCTCGGCGGGATCCAGAACGGCGTCGGCCAGCAGCGCCGCCGCTCCGGCCGGGTCCTCCAGCGCGAGTTCCAGCATCGGGGTCTGCACGGCCTGGGGACACAGGCACGAGACCTTTATGCCGGCGTCGCCGTAGGTGATGGCCAGCCACTCGGCCACCGCCACCGCGGCATGCTTAGTCGCCGAGTAGGCAAGCGCTGAGACCTGGGTGAGCAGCCCGGCTGCCGAGGCGGTGTTGAGCAGGTAGCCCTCGCCACGCTCGACCATCTCCGGCAGTACCGCACGAGCGGCCCACACGTGAGCCATCACATTGATCCGCCATGTCGCCTCCCACTCCGCATCATCGCCCTCGGGCCCTCCGGCCGGGCCACCGATGCCGGCGTTGGAGCAGAACAGGTCGACGGGACCACCGACCTCACGGGCGCGCGCGACGAGCGCCACGATCTCGGACTCGCGGCTCACGTCCGTCTGGACGGCCTCCGCCCCCAACTCCTGCGCCACGGCCTGCACGGCGGGTAGGTTCAGGTCGGCGAGCACGAGCGCGCGCGGCTGCTCGGCCGAGATCCGCCGAGCCAATGCGCGGCCGATCCCGCTGCCGGCGCCCGTGATGACGACGGTGCGGCCCTCGAGCTCCATCAGCGCAGCCTATTCGGAATCGGGCCGAGCAGTCCGGGGATCCGGCCTACCGTGGCGGTGGTGCGGTCGTAGGACGCGCGCAGGTCCGCCGGCGGCGCCTCGTGCCGGCGCCAGGCGTCGCCGATGGGGAGCACCGAGTAGTCGGGATGGCGGTCCCAGGTCGGCAGATAGGTGATCCCGCTCAGCCGGGCCCGGCCATCGGTCACACTCAGATGCAGGAACACCAGCATTCCGTCCTGGGTCTGCACCGGACAGCAGGCGGAGGACTGGTTGGAGAGGAGTTGGCCCTCTCCGAAGACCACCAACTTGCCGCCCACGCGCTCGATCGGCTGGACGACATGGACGTGCTGTCCGACGATCGCGGTGATGTCTGGATCGGCGGCCAGCGCCCTCGCCGTGCCGAGCTGGAACCGGCTCGGCGCCGATTGGTACTCCTGCCCCCAATGGAAGTTCACGATCACCACCTGCGCTCCCCGCCGGCGGGCCAGCCGCGCCGCCCGCCGGACGGAGGCGACCCCGGCAAGGTTGACCGACCACGGATGCGGCAGCGGGATTCCGTTGGTCATCTCGGTGTAGGCCAGAAAGGCGATGCGGACCCCTTTGACGCTGATCATCAGGGTCCGGTTCTGGGCCGCGGGCGAGCTGAAGGATCCCGTGTGCAGCACGCCGGCGCGGCCGAGCGCGAGGCCGGTCTGGTCGATTCCGTATTGCCCCTGGTCGACCGAGTGATTCGACGCCGTGTCGCAGACGCGCCACCCGGCGATGCGGATGGCTCGGGCCAGCTGGGTGGGGGTGTTGAACACCGGGTAGCCCTGGGGCGCCCGCGGGGTCATCGGGGTTTCGACGTGGCAGATGGCCAGGTCGGAGCGTTTGAGGTACGGGGAGATCTCCCGGAGCATCGGGGAGAAGTCGTAGCGGCCGTGCCCGTACTGCAGAGCCCGCTGCCACACCGGCCCGTGCACGAGCAGATCGCCATTGACCTCGACGGTCAGCTTGACCGTTCGTACCGGCAAGCGCGCCAGGCGTCCCGCACCGGCCGGATGCGCGCTCCCGCCGATGGCCGCCGAGACGGTGAGCACAGCCGCAATGAACGCGGTGCGAACCGAGCTGAGCAGCGAACCGGGTCCCGTGAAGAACACCTGCGGTTCATACCCGATCTAGGGGTAGACTGCTGCGCGGTGGACGTTTGGCAGACGAGGAGCCACGCTTCGTCGCAGGAGTCCCACGGTCAGGGGCGCCTGCCGTCGCTGGGGCGCCTGCTGGGTGACTCGCTCGGCGATCTGAACGTCCTGCGGCTGCTGCCCGAGGTCACCTCGCACCTACGCGCGATTCGCCGCTTCACCGAGAGCATGGACGCCGAGGTGCGCGGGATGCACGCCGGCGTGCGGCGTCTGGAGCTGCAGGTCGAGGCTCTGGGTGGACAGGTCGAGCGACTCGACGGGCGCGTCCTGGAGATGGAGAGCAGGCTGGCCGAGCTCGAGCCGCATATCGCCGATGTGAGCCTGGCCATCCGCCCTCTGCGACGAGCTCGGGCACGGCTGCCCCACCGCAGCGTCGACGGCGGCTAGGACGCTCCCGGATCGGCGCGGCAAAGGTCCACCAGGGGCGTCACCAGGCGGAATCAGTCGCGGAGCCCACGGGCCGGTCAAACGACTCCTGCATACCGATCGGCGCGGCCAGCACCTGATCGGGAATCCCGAATGCGTCAACCAGCGCGCCCGCGTGCTGGCGAACGTCATTGCAGATGCGGTTGACCTCCCGGGTGATCTGCTTGCAGATCGGTGAGGCCAGGCGTCCATGCTCCTGGAAGAAGCCCTTGTCGCTCTCCAGGTCTTGCAGCGCGTAGAGGTCGCACAGCTGTCCCAGGGCCGTGGCCAGAGCCTCGTCCTCGCAGTGCTCGATCGCCTCGATGAAGGCCTCGAGCACCACGGTGGCCAAGTGCGCGCGCGCGGCGTCTACGGCGTGGTCCTGCACCGCGCGGAAGACCTCGAAGGCGTCGTAGTCCTCGTCCAGCCCGCGCTTGAAACGCTGGGCCACCGAGGCGGTGATGTGTCCCTCGCGCCAGCGGAAGAGGTCGAGCTGATACTCGCGGTCGAGGAGGTCCCGATGCTCGTCACGGTTCGGCACCGCATCGCTGATCACCTGGACGATCTTGCGGGCGAACAGGCGCTCAACAACCGTCTCGACCACTTGACCGGCGACGAAGGTCACCATCTCCCGTGGATCGAGGTCGTCGAACTGATCCTTGTAATCGGTCAGCAGCCCCTTCGCGGCCAACATCATCAACACGGTGTTGTCACCCTCGAAGGTGGTGAAGATGTCCGTGTCGGCCTTCAGCGCTGCGAACCGGTTCACCGACATGTAGCCGGCGCCCCCGCAGCACTCGCGGCAGGTCTGGATCGTGGCCGTGGCGTGCCAGCTCGCCGTCGCCTTGAGTCCGGCCGCCAACGACTCGAGCTCGCGACGATCGCGATCGGTGGGTTGCGCCGCGGTCATCACGGCATGGAACCTCTCCAGGAGCTGCTGCTGGGCGAAGTGCAGCCCGTAGGTCTTGGCCAGCAGCGGCATCAGGCGGCGCTGGTGGGTGCGGTAATCAAGGATCGGCACCTCGGCCTCATCTGGCGGCCCGAACTGGCGACGGCGTAGGCCGTAACGGACGGCGATCGTCAGGGCGCTCTTGGCCGCGCTCACCGATGCCGCGGCGATGCACACCCGTCCTTGGACGAGGGTCCCGAGCATGGTGAAGAAGCGCTTGTTGGCGTTTTCGATCGGGCTCGAATAGTCGCCCTCCGCAGACACGTCGCCGTACTGGTTGAGCAGCGCCTCTCGCGGAACGCGGACCTTGTCGAAGTAGAGGATCCCGTTGTCGACCCCGTTCAGTCCCATCTTCTCGCCGCCGTCCTCGATCCGAACGCCCTGACACACCTGACCGGTCCCGTCGCGGATCGGAACCACGAGGCAGTGCACTCCGTGACACTCGTCGCCGACGAACAGCTGCGCGAACACGGCCGCCACCCGCCCGTCGCATGCGGCGTTTCCGATGTACTCCTTCCGCGCCTCCTCGACCGGCGTCTCGATCACGAATTCCTGCCGCTCGGCGTCGTAGGTCGCGGTGGTCTGCAGGTGCTGGACGTTGGACCCGTGCCCCGCCTCGGTCATGGCAAAGCAACCGGGCAGCTCAAGCGTCGCCGTCGGCTTCAGATAGCGCTCGTGGTGTCGCTGCGTCCCCAGTTGCTGGATCGCCCCGCCCCAGAGCCCGAACTGAACTCCGAATTTGACCAGCAGCGAGAGATCTCCGAAGCCGAGCGTCTCAAACGAGGCGACGTTGGCTCCGGGGTCGCCCTCGCCGCCGAATTCCTTCGGGAACCCGGGCGCCGTGAGCCCTTCGCCAGCCAGTGTCTTCGCCCACTCGAACACCTGACGCCGGTACTCAGCCGTCGGCAGAGCGATCACCGGGGCGAACTCGGACCGTGTCATGACCTCCCGGATCCGCTCGCGCAGCTCGGCGTAGCGACCATCGAGGAGCCTCTGCATCAGCTCGGGCGAAAAGCCGGTGGGCTCGCTCATCTCGGGCAGGATATGCCCCGTGGCGCGCGGAGCTAAGCGCGACCGATCCGCTCAGGGATGGATCAGACGGTGGACGTGGCGAAAGAACCGGCCGACGCGCCCGTGACCGCGTCCCGCGAACGCGGTTGCGCCGAGCAGGACGATGAACACTCCGGCCACGAACAGCAGCACACTCAACACCACCGGCCAGCGACGTTCCAGGAACTCGCGGCCGCGGCCGAGTATCAGCGTCGCCCGGTCCCCGGCCACCGTCAACACCACCACCATCACGATCAACGGCATTACGAAGCACAGGTTGAACAGCAGCAGGAGCACCAGCTGGCGCACCGGGCCCAGACCGGAGCCGACGATGGCCGCGATCGCAGCGAAGTAGGGAAAGGCGGTCGGGAGCTCGAACGCGGTGATCGTCGCGCCGAGGATCGCGCTCGACTTGCCCTCCGCCTTGGGGGCCGGCATCCGTCGCTTGGCCAGGCTCTCGCGCTTTCGCCACAGCATTGCCGCGGCCACCAGCATCGCCGCGCCGACCACGACCTCGATCACATGTCGGTCCTCGGAATCGGGCTTCGGGACCAGCGAAAGCAGCAGCTGTCCGGGACCCAGCGCGATCAGCGCTCCGCCGACGAAGTAGACCGCCAGCACCCCAAGGGTGAACTGGATCAGGCGCGCGCGGGGGCGATCACCCGTCGCCACATAGAGGGCCGGGGCGATCGTGGTCGGGTTCAATGAGTCAGCGAGGCCGATCGAGACGACCAAGCCGATCAGTCGGAGCATGAGGCGGATTCTCTCCGGATGCGCAGGTCCAAAGCGCGCCCTGGGGTCAGATTTCGGCCAGGGCCTCCTGCGCCGCCCGCTCGCCGGAGCGGACCGCGCCGTCCATATATCCGTTCCAGTAGTCCGACGTCTCAGCGCCGGCCCAATGGATCCGGCCCACGGGATTGCGGATCGCGGCGCCGTATTCGGTCAGCACGCCGGGCGGCAGGTAGCCGCCGTAGCAGCCGCGAGTCCAGGGTTCGGCGGACCAGTTCATCTCGATGTACGCCTTCGGATTTGCGGCCTGGGTTCCGAAGTAGCGCACGAAGCAGGCCAGCGCTCGCCGCCGCCGTTCGGGCGCGGACAGCGCACCGAAGCGGCGGGCGTCGTGTCCCTCGACAAACCCGAGCAGGACCCCGGGCGATCCGTCAGGGGGCGAGTTGTCGAAGGTGAGCTTGATCGGGCCGGTGTCGCTTGTGACCTGACCCGCCAGGCCGCGGTCGCGCCAGAACGGGCGCGGGTAGACCGCCTCGACCTTGATCGCCGAGCCCTGAGGGAAGCGCTGGACCAGCTGCGCGCGGGCGATCGGTAGGTCGGGCTCGTAGCGGATCTGTCCGGTCAGCGCCGGAGGTCCGGTGACGATCACCGAGCGGCCCTTGACCATGAGCCGGTCGGTGTAGACGGTGACCGTGCGGCCGTGCTGGCTGATCCGGCGCACCGGCTGGGAGAGGTGAACGCGCTTGCCCAGGGCCTTCGCCATGCGGATCGAGAGCAGCTGCGAGCCACCGACGAAGCGGCTCTCCTGAGCTCCGCCGGCGGTGTTGATCAGCCGCTCGATCTTGCCCGGCGTGCGCTCATCGCCGGCCGAGTGGATGTAGAAGAGGACGTGCAGGAGCGAGACGTCCCGAGGTTCGCACGCAAACACCGACTCGATCGCCAGGTCGAGCAGGTTGTTGGCGCCGGCGCCGATCGTGTTCGTGCGCTTGAACGTCTCGAAGGTCTGACCGTCCCAGTCCCAGGCGTCGGGCGCACTCCAGGGCGCGCTCAGCGGAACCGTCGCGGCCATCGAGTTCAGTTTGACCAACACGTTCTCGAGTTGGAGCACCGCGGTCAGATCCGGAGGCACGGCGCCGAACGGCCCAGTCGGTGTGTAGGGGGTGAGGTTCCCGGCTTCGTAGAACAGATAGTTCCCGCTGTTGTAGGTCTTATAGGTCGCCACGCCGAGTTCGCGGGCCAGCGCGGCGAGGTGGTCCTGGGTTGGGCCGATCCACTGACCGCCGACCTCCACCACCTTCCCTTGGCCCAGTTGATGGTTCAGCGTGCGCCCGCCGACGCGATTGCGGGCCTCGAGTACGACCACCGAGCGCCCCGAGGCCGCAATCTTGCGAGCCGCCATCAGGCCTGAGAGCCCGGCTCCGACCACCACCACATCGGCCGAGAGCGTCGACGGCGTGGCGCGTCGCCGACGGGCTTCGGCCGCCGCGGTGGGAAGCGCGGCGGCGCCGGCGGCCGTGGCCGCGCCACCGATCAGTGTCCGGCGTGAGATCTGGTGGTTCGAGATGACGGACTCCTTCCGGGAGTGTGGGGCCTGTCATTCTGGCGGTGCGCAGAGCAATCTGCCAGGCTCTGGTCTTGTTGCGCCTTCGCCGGTATCTGCAGAGCACGAGCGCCGTGGCTCTGGCCGGCGGAATCCTGATCGCCGGCGCCACGCCGGCAGCGGCCGCCCGGCCGGCCTGCGCGCAGGTCATCGGGCATCGGAGCCCGCCGCCCGTGCTCTCGCTCGACCCGCGGCCGGGCGCCCCGCGGATCTTCGCGATGCAGTACCGCCAAGAGGCGAGCAATGTGGCCGGCTACGGAAGCTTCCGGACGGCCATCGACTGCATGCTGCGACGCTATGTCCTGCCGCATCTGGCGCAGGGACGCCCCAACGTCGTCGTGTTCAACGAGGACATCGGGCTGGCCACGCTCGGGATCGGCTCGCGCGGGGCGCCGGCGCGGCGACTGTTCGCACGGCATGGATCGGGGGGATGCGCGCCGCAGGGCCCGTGCGGAGCGCTCGGGGCGCTGTCACTGCTGACCACCGCGTATGGCTCACCGCTGGCGGCCTATCACGCTCGGTTTCCCGCCCTGGGCGGGGAGGGGCAGGCCTTCGTCGGGGCCACCGACACGATCGTCCGCAGCTTCATGGGCACCTTCTCCGCCCTGGCCAAGCACTACCACCTCTACATGGTCGGCTCGGCGGACTTCGCGCCGTTCAGCCAGTCACGTAGCCGGGCCGATCTACGCCTGTTCTCCGATCCGGACCTCAAGCCGAGGCCCAAGTCGGTCTACGTGGCGACGGCGCCGGGGATCCACAACGAGGCGGTGATCTGGGGCCCGCGTGATGTTCGCCGGAGCGGCCCGGACGTGCTGCGCAATGCCGTCGCCACCAACCAGAAGGTGCCGCTGACCTCGTTGGAGAACTTCCTCGGCTTCGCGCCGGGGCCCTCGCATGGCCCCGCGGCGATCGCCAACCTGCGTCCCTACCGGCTCCCGGGCACGCGCGCGCGGCTGGGCATCGCCACCAGTCTCCCCGCCTTCGTCTACGGCACTCCGCCGGCCGGCGTCGACCCGTGCAGCGACACCTCGGCGTATTACATGCGCTGCCTGGACCGCCTCGGAGCGAACATCGTGATCCAGGATGAGGCCAACCCCGGCCAGTGGACCGGCCCCGACGGCAACGGGATCGAGAGATGGCAGCCCCTCTCGTGGATGAGCTCCACCGATCGCACGGTCCAGGACCCAGGCGTCCACTTCGCGTACAACGTCACCGCGATGATGGTCGGGAACCTCGCCGACCTCGTGTTCGACGGGCAGAGCGCCGTCACCCAGCGAGGGGACACTCGCGGCCCGGGCTGCGCCTATATCGGCAATCGCGGGTTCGTGCCCGGAGAGGACCAGACGATGTTCCGTCGCTACGCGGGTCCGAAGCGATCGTTTCTGGCCATCGCGCCGTGGGTTGTGTCCGATCGCTCGCGTGCTGCCCTACGCGCGGTTGGCGCCGAGCTGGCCCCGGGATCCGGGGCAGCGCTGGAGAACGACTACGTTCAGACGGCGCTGATCACCGACCTACCGTTTCCCGTGGACCGGGCTCGGCCCGGGTGCGCTACCGGGCGATCGTGAAACCGAGTGAGCGCGGGGCGGCGGAAGGTGCCAAATCCCGCGCTCAGGCGAAGTGCAGCTCTTCGCCCTCGTCCTCGGACGCGGGCCGCTCGCAGCTGGGGCACCACCACCGGGCCTCCATCGGCGTCCCGCAGACGGCGTGCCGTGGGGCGGCTGAGTCCTCGGCGTTGCGGGCGCCCCACCCGGCCAGCAGGCGCAGCGCGCCGGCCAGCTCGCGGCCCGCGGCGCTCAGCTCATAGACGAAGCGGGGAGGACGCTCTGAATACGCGCGGGTGACCACGAGCGCGTTGCGCTCGAGCTGTCGAAGACGTTGGGTGAGCACGTTGGGGGCGATTCCCGGCACCTCCTCCTGCAGCTCGCCAAAGCGCCGAGGCCCGTCCAGCAGCGCGGCGACCAGCAGCAGGGTCCAGCGGTCACCGACCGTGACGAGGGCGTCGGCCAGGGCAGAGCGCCCGTCGTCATCGGTCGCGGACTCAAACGGCTCGGAGGAGCTGGTCACCGGACGGATCGTAGGGGTTTCCATACCTTGCTAGAGTAGCGACTTGCAATTCGCAAGTAACTAGTTGGAAGGGATCCCGTGATGGCTCTACTCGAGGAAATTCAGACCGCTCTGCAGGAGGCGGCGGCTCGCCCGGGGGACGCAGTGGTGGGGCTCGGACGGGGCTGGGGCGTCGGGTCCGGGTTCGTGTTCGCTCCCGGACGCGTGCTGACCAGCGCGCACAACCTGCGTCACGACGAAGTGGTGGTCAGCTTCAGCGACGGCCGTACCGAGACCGGCCGTGTCGCCGGATCAGATGGCGACCTGGACGTGGCGGTGATCGAGGTCGACACCGGTGCGATCGAGCCGGTCGACTGGTCCTCGGAGGCTGAGGCTCCGGCCATCGGCCAGGCCGTCTTCGCGCTCGGCAATCCCGGTGGACGTGGACTGCGGGTCACCCCGGGCTTCATTTCGTCCTCGGCTCGCAGCTTTCGCGGACCGCGCGGGCGCCGCATCACCGGTGCGATTGAGCACACCGCTCCGCTGCCGCGCGGCTCCTCGGGTGGACCCTTGATCGCCGCCGGCGGCGGTCTGCTCGGAATCAACTCCGTCCGCGTCGACGGCGGCCTGATCCTGGCCGTACCGGCCGATCCTGCCCTGCGTGAGCGGGTTGACGCGCTCGCCCGCGGCGAAGCACCCAAGCGCCAGCGCCTCGGCGTGGCGATCGCGCCGCCGCGCGTGGCCCGTCGCCTCCGGCGAGCCGTCGGCTTGCCCGAGCGCGACGGCGTGCTGGTGCGGGGCGTCGAGGAGGGCAGCGCGGCCGACCGGGCCGGCCTGCAGCGCGGGGATCTGATCGTGCAGGCCGCGGGAGTGCCGCTGGATCGTGTCGATGCGCTCTACGAGGCGCTCGACGGCGCACGTGAAAGCGGCCGGCTCGAGTTGCAGATCGTCCGAGGGACCGACGAGCGAACCATCACGGTCGAGTTCTAAGGGGGTAGACGTGAGTGCAACCGCTGACATTCGTGAGGCGGGCGTCGAGGTCAACGAGTCCGAGGCGCTGGACGCGTACTCGCGCGTCGTCGTCGACGTAGCCGAGCGGCTGGCGCCCTCGGTCGCGAACCTGCGCGTGATGCGGCGCGGCCGGGGCGGGCAGGTGCCCGCTGGTGCGGGGAGCGCGGTCGCGCTCACCCCCGATGGGTTTCTGCTCACCTCGGCCCACGTCGTCTCCGGTCCGGGGCGGACCGGCCAGGCGGCGTTTGTGGACGGCCGCCAGCTGGGGTTCTCGGTCGTCGGGCTGGACCGGTTGTCCGATCTGGCGGTGCTCCGCGTCGAAGACGGTGAGCTCACGCCCGCCACCCTCGGTGAGGCCGAGCACCTGCGGGTCGGCCAGCTTGTCGTCGCGATCGGCAACCCGCACGGCTTTGCCGGTTCGGTGACCGCGGGCGTCGTTTCGGCGCTCGGGCGTTCGCTGCCGGCCCGGGCCGGACGCACCGTGCGCTACATCGACAACGTGATCCAGACCGACGCGGCGCTGAACCCCGGTAATTCAGGCGGGGCGCTGGTGGACAGCTCGGCCCGAGTGATCGGCGTCAACACTGCCGTGGCCGGGGTCGGCTTGGGGCTCGCGGTTCCGGTCAATGCCGCTACGCGCCAGATCATCGCGGCGCTGATGCGCCATGGGCGGGTCCGCCGTGCCTACATCGGGATCGCCGGAGGGCCGCGCCCACTGCCACCGCATGCGCGGATCCGAGTCGGGCGGAGCAGCGGCATCGAGATCATCGAGGTGGCGCCCGGAAGTCCGGCTGCCCGCGCCGGGTTGCGCGCCGAGGACCTGATCGTCGAGCTGGGCGGACACAGCGTCGAGCGCGTGGACGATATCCAGCGCTCGATGGGCGAGGAGGCGATCGGCCGCCCCGTCAGCGTGACCGTCCTGCGCGCGGACAAGTGGCTCGAGCTCGAGCTCTCTCCCGAGCTTCTCTCGGAATAGCTACACTCAAATCCGGCGCCCGGCGGCGTTCGTTGACACGCCCCCAGCCGGAGCCGCAAGTCCTGATCACCACTTACGGGAAGCGTCTAGATGGCCCGTGGAGACGTCCGGATCGCCGCCACTCTGGCATGCGAAGAGTGCAAGCGCCGGAACTACCAGACGAATAAGAGCAAGCGGAACAATCCGGAGCGACTCCAGCTGCGCAAGTACTGCCGCTGGTGCAGGTGCCATACCGCGCACCGCGAAACGCGCTAGCCGACCGGAGCGCCCGCGTGGCTCGCAATCGCAAGAAAGCTAAGGAACGGCGCGCTCGGCGTCCTCAGGTAGCGCCCAACGGCGGTCCCTCGCGGATCGCTGAGGACGCTGCGCCGGATCCGATCGAGCACGCCTCCCCCGACGTGGAGCTGGCCGAGGCGCAGCTCGCGCTGGGCCGGCCCGAACTTTCCGCGCCAGAGGATGCCGCCGCCGACGAGGCCGAGCTCGAGCTCGAGGCCGCGCAGGACGGCACGCCGGAGGACCAGGACGCGCATCCGAGCCATTCGACTGCGGTGGCTGGGCACCGGCCCAACCCGGCGAGTCGCCTGGTGACGTTTGCGCAGGGAAGCTGGCGCGAGCTGCAACGGGTACAGTGGCCCGACCGCCGGCAGGTGATGCAGGCCACCGGGGTCGTGATCGGTTTTGTGATCGTGGCCGGCGCGTTCCTCGGCGTCGCTGACTTTCTCGCTGGGAAAGTCATGAACTACATCCTGACGGGCAACTTCAAGTAGAAGACAACACATGTTTCGCTGGTACGTCGTAAATACATATTCAGGCCACGAGAACAAGGTCAAGCACAATCTTGAGCACCGGGTCGTGTCCCTGGGACAGCAGCGCGCGGTGCGGCAGATCGTCGTGCCGACCGAGTCGGTGTCCGAGATGAAGGACAACCAGAAGGTCACGGTTGAGAAGCGGACCATGCCGGGCTACGTGCTCGTGAACATGGACCTCAACGAGGACTCCTGGTCTCTGGTCAAGGGCACTCCGGGCGTGACCGGATTCGTCGGAGCCTCCAATGAGCCGGTGCCGCTGACCCAGGCCGAGGTAGATCGTCTTCTGCATCAGGAGACGGCCGAGCGCCCGCGCAGCCGCGCGCAATTCTCAATCGGCGAGCAGATCAAGGTCATTTCCGGCCCCCTGTCAGACTTCTCCGGAGAGATCTCCGAAGTCAACGAAGATGCGCCAGCGCCTCAAGGTGCTCGTCTCTATCTTCGGACGGGAGACTCCGGTCGAGGTTGGCTTCGACCAGGTGAAGAAGATCTAATGGCCAAAAAAGTCCTCACACAAATCAAGCTCCAGGCCGTTGGCGGCCAGGCCAGCCCGGCTCCGCCGGTCGGACCTGCGCTGGGTCAGCACGGCGTCAACATCATGGAGTTCGTCAAGGCGTTCAACGCCCAGACGCAGAGCGACACCGGCACCGTGATCCCAGTCGTGATCACGGTGTACGAGGATCGCTCGTTCACGTTCGTCACCAAGAGCCCTCCGGCGGCGGTGCTGATCAAGCAGGCGCTCTCGCTGGACAAGGGCTCCTCGGAACCCAACCGCGACAAGGTCGGGAGGATCACCCAGGATCAGCTGCGACAGATCGCGGAGAAGAAGATGAAAGATCTGAACGCCAACGACGTCGATGCCGCCGCGAAGATCATCGCCGGCACCGCCCGCTCGATGGGCGTGGAGGTGGTTTAGATGTCCAAGCACGGAAAGACCTACGAGGACGCCAAGCAGCGCTTCGACCGCGAGCGCGAGTACCAGCCCGGCGAGGCGATCGCCCTGGCCAAGCAGCTGAGCCGCGTGAAGTTCAATGAGTCCGTCGAAGTGCACGTTCGCACCGGGCTCAACGTGCGCCACGCCGACGAGCAGCTGCGCGGGACGATCGCGCTGCCCAACGGCCTCGGCAAGAACGTCAAGATTGCTGTATTCGCACAGGGCGACAAGGCGCGCGAGGCCGAGGAGGCCGGCGCGGACATCGTCGGCGCCGAAGATCTGGCGGCGAAGATCCAGGAAGGCTTCGACGACTTCGACGTGGCGATCGCCACCCCGGACCTGATGCCGGTGGTCGGACGCCTGGGTCGCATCCTCGGTCCGTCGGGAAAGATGCCGAACCCGAAGGTCGGGACGGTGACGATGGATGTCGCTCGGGCCGTCCAGGAGTCCAAGGCCGGCAAGATCGAGTACCGGACCGATCGCAACGCGATCGTCCATCTGGTGATCGGCAAGCGCGACTTCGAGGAGCAGAGCCTGCTCGAGAACTACGCCGCGGTGATCGAAGAGCTCATCCGCGCCAAGCCGTCAGCGGCCAAGGGTCGCTACCTGCATACGGTGACCGTCGCGACGACGATGGGCCCGGGGATCAAGGTCGATCCCTCCAAGACGCGGGACATCATCGAGGAGCCAGTAGCCGCGTAGACTGCAAGCGCAACTTCAAAGAGCCCAACCCAAGACCTTCGGCAGCCTCAGCGTAAGCCCGGAGCAGGTGGAGCCTCGGAACCTCGGGCCCCCAAGCCCGAATCTCGACGCCCGCCATTGTGTGGGCGTTGCTGTTAGAGAGGACCATGAACCGAGACCAGAAATCAGTAGTCGTAGACGAGATCGCCCAGCAGATAGAGGGCGCGGAGGCGATCTTCGCGGTCGACTACCGCGGACTGACCGTCACCCAGGCAGCCGACCTGCGCACCCAGCTGCGGCTCGCCGACGCCAAGCTCAGGGTGGTCAAGAACTCCCTGTCCGAACGCGCTGCCGACAAGGCCGGCGCCGATGCGCTCAAGCCGATGTTGAAGGGACCGACGGCACTCGCGCTGGTCAACGGCGACGTGGCGGTGGCCGCGAAGGCGCTCAACGACGCCAACCGTGCGCTGAACATCCTGGAGTTCAAGGGTGGCCTGATGAACGGGACCACGCTGAGCGCCGACGATGTGCGTTCGATCGCACGTCTGCCCTCGCGGGACGTGCTGAACGCACAGCTCGTCGGCACGATCGCCGCGCCGCTGAGCGGCCTGGTCCGCGGCCTTAACGCCCTGATCGCGGGGATCGCCATTCAGCTGCAGGCCATCGCCGACCAGGGTCTGGTCACCGGCACGGCCCCGGAGGCCGCGCCCGCTGAGGCGGAGGCGGTTGAGGCGGAGCCGGCTGCGGTTGAGCCGGAGGTTGAGGCGGAGCCGGCTGCGGTTGAGCCGGAGGCTGAGGCTGAGGCCGCCGCTGTGGAGCCCGAGGCTGCCGCTGAGGCCCCCAGCCGAGCCCGAGGCAGCACCCGAAGCACCAACTGAAACTGAAACCAAATCTGAAGCGGAAGCCGCGCCGGACGCGGAACCGTCCGACGCATAAGGAGGAACCATGGCCAGCACACAAGAATGGATCGACGAGCTCAAGCAGATTTCCGTGCTCGAGCTCTCAGAGCGGATCAAGGCGCTCGAGGAGGCCTTCGGCGTTTCGGCGACCGCGGTGGCAGCAGCAGCTCCCGCCTCGGCCGGAGGCGGCGACGGCGGCGGCGAGGCAGCCGAAGAGCAGACTGCCTTCGACGTGATCCTGACCGCCGCCGGCGAGAAGAAGATTCAGGTCATCAAGGTCGTCCGCGCCGCCACCGGCCTGGGCCTCAAGGAGGCCAAGGCGCTCGTCGACGAGGCGCCCAAGCCCGTCAAGGAGGGTGTCGACAAGGATGAGGCCGAGAAGCTCCGGGCCGACATCGAGGAGGCCGGCGGCAGCGTCGAGGTGAAGTAGCCCCGTCGCCCGCTCGGGCGCGATCGATTCTGGACGGGCGCTCGCCGATGGCGGGCGCCCGTTCTGCGTTAAACCCGGGAGTGTTTGGGCCTTACTGTCCGTATGCGGAACAAATACCCAAGACCGCCCGCCGACGCCGAGGCGCGCCTCAGCGGACTTCGGCCAGCTCGGGCCGGCGCACGAGGGCCAACAGCGTGACCATGCACACCGCCGCCAGCATCGCGACCGGGACCCCGTCGCCAGCCGCCTTGGCCAGCGCGCCCCCGGCACCCGAGCCGGCGATTTGCCCGCCGGCCCAAGCCAGGTTCAGCAGCGCCGCCGCCAAGCCCTGATCAAGGCTCCGAGTCTCCGCGGCGTCGGCGAGCATCGCCATGGCCGGCGCCCAGAAAGCGCCCAGGGCGGCGGACACAGCGACCACCACCACGCCGAGCAGGAGAGCGCTCTTCGGACAGCGTGAAGCACAGCATCACCGCGGTCGCCGCCAGCAGACCTAAGCGCAGCGGGACGATCCGGCCGCGTCGATCCGACACCCGACCGAGAATCGGGCTGATCGTCGCCTCAACCGCCGCGGCCACGAGGAAGACGGCTCCGATCGCTGCCGCGCCGGCGCCGAAACGGTGGAGCCGGAGCGGTCCGAGCACGTTCACCAGCCCCGAGGCCACGGCGGGCAGCGCGACCAGCCACATGCCCACCATCAGTGCCCGGCTGTGGCGCGCGTCGAGCAGCGCCCGGACTCCCTGGTCAGAGCTGACGTGCGAGGAGTGCAGGCGCCGGGCCCGGTCGATCAGCACTACGGCGACCACCACCACGCCGCTGAACGCGGCACCGCGACCCACCGCGGTGGCGAGCGTTCCGATCACCGGTCCGAACAGCGCTCCACCAATCGCCGCGCCCAGCGCCGAGCCCATCAGCGCGCCGCGCCGCTCCGGTGGCGACTCAGCGACAATCCAGGCGAGTCCGCCGGCCCACGAGCAGGCGCCGCCGACTCCCTCGACGAAGCGGGCGATGTCCAGCTCGACGGCGCCGTGAAGAAAGCCGAAGGCCAGCGTCGAGGCCGCGAGCAGGGCGAGGCCGGCGCAGACGCTGAGCTTCGGGCCCGCTCGGGCAGCCAGCACACCGCCGGGCACCGATCCCACCAGGGTTCCCAGCGGATAGCTCGCGGTGAGCACCCCGGCGGAGAGCTTTGAGAGGTGCAGCTCCTGAGACAGCGTCGGCAGCAGCGGGGCGATTGCGGCATAGAACATCGTGTCGACGAACACCACGGCCCCGACGACCAGGACGAGCTTGCGCACGCCGGATGGATTGGCTGAACTCCCCACGGCCGGTGACCGTACCGTCTGGGGCTCCGAGCGCCGCCGCGCACCCACCGCTTGCCCCCCGCCCGATTTCCCCCTACACTCACCGTTGTCAGCCAATAGCCGTAGCCGCCCAAATCACACGGCACCGCGCCACATACGCGGTTGTCGAGGGCGGGGTCCGTGAGAGCTGAGCGGTCCTCCACAGGGCACCAATGCCGTGTGCTATCTTTGCTGGTCGCGCTCCATGTGAGTCGAGGCCTCCGCCAGCGGGAGTTTCGGTCTCGCGGGGAGCGTTTCTCTGCCTCCCTCTCGAACGCCCGAGGAGTCGCCGTCTTGGCAACCGCTCACGCCCCCCGGACGCGCCGGAGTTTCGCGCGTCTGAACAAGGTTCTAGAAGTCCCGAATTTGATTGACATTCAGCGCAGGTCGTTCACCTGGCTGACCGATCCCGACGGCGGTGGCCTGCGGGAGACCATTGACGACATCTCCCCGATCGAGGACTACACCGGAAACCTCGCCGTGCAGTTCGGCGAGTTCACGTTCGATGAGCCGGTGGCCAACCTCGAGCAGTGCCGTGAGAAGGACCTGACCTACGCGCGTCCGCTGACCGTGACGGTTGCCTTCATCAACCGCGAGACCGGCGAGATCCGCGAGCAGTCGGTGTTCATGGGCGACTTCCCATGGATGACCGAGCGCGGCACGTTCATCATCAACGGCACCGAGCGCGTAGTGGTGACGCAGCTGGTGCGCTCACCTGGCGCCTACGTGATGGAGCCCAAGGATCGCGAGAAGCAGGTCTTCATCGCCAACCTGATGCCGGCGCGTGGTTCCTGGCTCGAGCTGGAGATCGACAAGAAGGGCCGGGTCTACGTCCGCATCGACCGCAAGCGCAAGCTGCCCGTCACGCGTGCTCCTGCGCGCGATGGGTTACGCGTCGGACGAGGAGATCCTCAACCTGTTCGACAACTCGCTCTACATCCGCCTGACCCTCGACGCCGACACCGAGGCGACCCGCAGCGAGGAAGGCGCGCTGATCGAGCTGTTCAAGAAGCAGCGTCCGGGCGAGCCGCCGTCGATCGACGCCGCCAAGGCTCTGCTCAACCAGCTGTTCTTCGATCCCAAGCGCTACGACCTGACGCGGGTGGGGCGCTACAAGCTGAACTCGCGGCTCGGGCTGGACATCGATCTGGAGACCCGCACCCTGACCCACGACGACATCATCGCCCTGGTCAAGGAGCTCGTCTCGCTGCCCAGGCGCCTCGGAATGCCCGAGGATCCGGGCGAGGAGATCAAGGACTTCGCCGCTGAGGCGGTGTCGATGCCGCGTGAGCCGATCCAGGATCACCTCGACGAGTACGAGCACTTCGGCAACCGCCGGCTGCGTACCGTCGGCGAGCTGATTCAGGAGGCCTTCCGTATCGGCCTGTACCGGATGGAGCGGGTCGTGCGCGAGCGCCTCACCACTGAGGACGCCGATACGATCACCCCGCAGACGATCGTCAACATCCGTCCCGTCGTGGCGGCGCTGAAGGAGTTCTTCGGCTCCAGCCAGCTGTCGCAGTTCATGGACCAGACCAACTCGCTGGCCGGGCTTACGCACCGGCGGAGGCTGAGCGCCCTGGGTGCCGGCGGTCTGACCCGTGAGCGCGCGCCGATCGAGGTGCGCGACGTCCACCCGACCCACTACGGCCGGATGTGCCCGATCGAGACCCCCGAGGGTCCGAACATCGGTCTGATCGGCTCGCTGTCCTCCTACGCGGAGATCTCCGAGCACGGTTTCGTCACCACGCCGTACCGCGTGGTCAAGAACGGCAAGGTCACCGACGAGATCCTGCACCTGGATGCCACACAGGAGGAAGAGCGACTGATCGCTCAGGCCAACACGCCGCTTGACGGCGCCGGCCGCCTGGCCGGCGAGGAGATCCTCTGCCGCACCCAGGCGGGTCAGTACGTCACGGTCACGCCCGACGAGGTCGATCTGATCGACGTCTCTCCGGAGCAGATCTGGTCGGTCGCCACGGCGATGATCCCATTCCTCGAGCACGACGACGCCAACCGGGCGCTGATGGGCTCGAACATGCAGCGGCAGGCAGTGCCGTTGCTGGTCACCGACGCACCGTTGGTCGGGACCGGGATGGAGCGCCGTGCCGCGGTCGATACCGGCGACGTCGTGATCGCCAAGAACAGCGGAAAGGTCGCCTACGTCGATGCCGAGCAGATCGGGATCGAGACCAAGGACGGCAAGCACGACGAGTACGAGCTCCAGAAGTTCATGCGCTCCAACCAGGGCACGCTGATCCACCAGAAGCCGATCGTCAACGTCGGCACGAGTGTCGACGCGGGTGAGGTGCTGGCCGATGGCTCAGCCACCGACTCCGGTGAGATGGCGCTCGGCAAGAACCTGCTGGTCGCCTTCATGTCCTGGGAGGGTTACAACTTCGAGGACGCGATCATCCTTTCTCAGCGGCTGGTTCAGGACGACGAGCTGACCTCGATCCACATCGAGGAGTACGAGATCGACGCCCGCACGACCAAGCTCGGCGACGAGGAGATCACCCGTGATATCCCCAATCGCTCCGAGGAATCGCTGCGCAACCTTGACGACCGCGGCATCGTCCGCATCGGCGCCGAGGTCCAGTCAGGCGACCTGCTGGTGGGCAAGGTTACGCCGAAGGGCGAGACCGAGCTGACGGCCGAGGAGAAGCTGATCCGCGCGATCTTCAAGGAGAAGGCGCGTGAGGTCAGGGACACCTCGCTCAAGGTGCCCCACGGCGAGGGCGGCGTCGTGATCGACGTCAAGACCTTCAGCCGCGACGAGGGCGACGACCTGCCGCCCGGAGTCAACGACCTGGTCCGGGTGTTCGTGGCCAAGAAGCGCAAGATCTCCGAGGGCGACAAGCTCGCGGGGCGTCACGGCAACAAGGGCGTCATCTCCAAGATCGTCGACCAGCAGGACATGCCGTTCCTGGAGGACGGAACGCCGGTCGACGTGATCCTCAACCCGCTCGGCGTGCCGAGCCGGATGAACCTCGGGCAGATCCTCGAGACGCATCTCGGCTGGGTTGCCGCTCAGGGGTGGTACGAGGACGGTTCAGAGGCTCGCAAGATCGCCACCAACGGCGGTCGACGCGCCGACGGTCGCCCGGGCAAGGTTTACGTCTCCACTCCGGTGTTCGACGGCGCCACCGTCGCGGACGTCGACGAGGCGCTGGTGCGCTGGCAGGACGAGCACGAAGGCAACATCCGCATGGATGTCGACAAGACACGGCGCGAGGGCGAACAGGCCTCGGGCAAGGTGACTCTGTTCAACGGCCGCTCCGGTGAGCCGTTCGAGCAGCAGGTCACGGTCGGCTACATGTACATCCTGAAGCTGCTCCACCTCGTCGACGACAAGATCCACGCACGCTCGACCGGTCCCTACTCACTGGTCACCCAGCAGCCGCTGGGCGGCAAGGCGCAGTTCGGCGGTCAGCGATTCGGCGAGATGGAGGTGTGGGCGCTCGAGGCATACGGGGCCGCGTACACGCTGCAGGAGATGCTGACCATCAAGTCCGACGACACGGTCGGGCGAGTCAAGGCCTACGAGGCCATCGTCAAGGGCGAGAACATCGCCGAGCCCTCGATTCCCGAGTCGTTCAAGGTGCTGCTCAAGGAGATGCAGTCGCTGGGCCTCGACGTCAACGTCGTGTCCGAGGAGGGCGAGCGGGCCGAGATGCGTGAGGAGGACGACGACCTCCTGCGTGCGGCCGAGGAACTCGGGATCGACCTCAGCGGCGTTCGCGCCACCGACGGCCTCACCACCGATGGCGCGGCCGATGAGGCCACCGAGCACGTTGGCGAGACTGTCGAGGCCTCCGAAGAGGAGGTCGAGGTCGAAGACCCGACTCTGGAGTCCGGCGAAGAGCTGGCCGAGGAGGACTTCGCGACCGATGCCGACCCGATGCTCGAGGCAGACATCGAAGCCGGCGATGCTGAGGGCGTCACGGAGGAGGCGGAGAAGACGTGATCCGCCCCTTCCGTCCTCAGATCCCAACTTTTCTCAAGGCATAAGGAATCACTTTGATCGACATCAATAACTTCGACGCAATCGAGATCGGCCTCGCCTCGTCCAAGCAGATCCGTGCTTGGAGCTCCGGGGAGGTCACCAAGCCGGAAACCATCAACTACCGGACGCTCAAGCCGGAGAAGGACGGGCTGTTCTGCGAGCGCATCTTCGGTCCGACCAAGGACTGGGAGTGCTACTGCGGTAAGTACAAGCGCGTCCGCTACAAGGGCATCGTCTGCGAGCGCTGCGGAGTCGAGGTCACCCGCTCCAAGGTGCGCCGTGAGCGGATGGGGCACATCGACCTCGCCGCGCCGGTGAGCCACATCTGGTTCTTCAAGGGCGTCCCCAGCCGGATCGGCTATCTGCTCGACATGGCTCCCAAGGAGCTCGAGAAGGTCCTGTATTTCGCCGCCTCGATGGTCACCTGGGTCGACGACGAGGCCCGGGCGCGGGACGTGGAGTCGCTCGAGGGCGAGGTCAATAAGGTCCTTGACGCGTACGCCGCCGAGAAGGAGGAGCGTGTCCTGGAGCTAAGGGAGTCCCTGGCCCGGCGCGAGACCTTCCTGGAGAACGCCAAGACCGGCCGCGACTTCTCCGACGAGGACCACCTGTGGGCGGAGACGCTCGAGGTCAACGTGGCCAAGCTCTCCGGCGAGGAGCGCGAGAAGCTGCTCAAGGATCTGCGCAAGAGCTTCCAGGCCGACATCGACGACACCGAGGCCTACATCGAGGACGCGGCGGAGCGCATGCGTCAGGTGTGGGAGCTGTTCAAGACGATGAAGCCCAAGGACGTCGTCAACGACGAGACGACGTTCCGGGAGCTCAAGGACCGCTTCGGATCTCCCTACGGCTTCGGTGAGTACTTCCGCGGCGGGATGGGCGCGGAGGCAGTGCGTGATCTCCTCCAGCAGGTCGACCTCGAGGCCGAGGCCGAGGACCTGCAGGACCAGGTCAAGACGGCCAAGGGTCAGAAGCAGGCCCGCGCGGTCAAGCGCCTGAAGGTCGTCTCGGCCTTCCTCTCCTCGGGCAACAAGCCGGAGATGATGATCCTCGAGGCCGTGCCGGTGATCCCGCCGGAGCTGCGACCAATGGTCCAGCTCGACGGTGGCCGGTTTGCCACCTCGGACCTCAACGACCTGTATCGCCGCGTCATCAACCGCAACAACCGGCTGAAGCGACTGCTTGACCTCGGTGCCCCGGAGATCATCGTCAACAACGAGAAGCGGATGCTCCAGGAGGCCGTCGACGCCCTGTTCGACAACGGTCGTCGCGGCCGTCCGGTGACCGGACCGGGCAACCGTCCGCTCAAGTCGCTGAGCGACATGCTCAAGGGCAAGCAGGGCCGGTTCCGTCAGAACCTGCTCGGCAAGCGCGTCGACTACTCGGGTCGTTCGGTGATCGTCTCCGGTCCGTCGCTGCGGCTGCACCAGTGCGGTCTGCCGAAGCTGATGGCGCTCGAGCTGTTCAAGCCATTCATCATGGCCCGCCTGGTCGAGCGCAAGTCCGCGCAGAACATCAAGGCGGCCAAGAAGATGGTCGACTCGATGATCCCGGAGGTATGGGACGTGCTCGAGGAGGTCATCCACGAGCACCCCGTGCTGCTGAACCGCGCACCGACGCTGCACCGCTTGGGCATCCAGGCGTTTGAGCCGGTGCTGGTCGAGGGCAAGGCAATTCAGGTCCACCCGCTCGTCTGTCACGCGTTCAACGCTGACTTCGACGGCGACCAGATGGCAGTCCACCTGCCGCTGTCGGCGGAGGCTCAGGCCGAGGCGCGGATCCTGATGCTGTCGGCCAACAACATCCTCTCGCCGGCTCACGGCGCGCCGCTGGCCACGCCTTCACAGGACATGGTCCTCGGTGCCTACTACCTGACCTACGGGCCGGATGGCAGCGAGCTGGCGAAGATCGACCGGACCACCCATGAGCCCCGCCCGCACGTGTACCGCACCGCTCAGGAGGCGGAGTGGTCCTACGAGCACGGCGTGGTCAAGCTGCACGACCTGGCGGAGTACCGTCCGCACGGTCTTGAGGGTGGGCACGTGCTCACCACGGTGGGACGGATCATCTACAACGACAAGATCGAGCGCGCCATCGCCGAGGCGATCGGCGAGGACTTCGACCCCAGCCTGTACGAGTTCGTCAACCGGTCGATGAAGAAGAAGGACACGACCAAGCTGGTCGACGATCTGATCCAGGCCTACGGGGCTTCGACGATCTCGCTGGTGCTCGACGCGTTCAAGGACATCGGCTTCTACTACGCCACTCAGGCGGGTGTGACGATCTCCAAGAACGATGTTCAGACGCCACCGAGCAAGGCGGAGATCCTGTCTCGCTACGACGAGCAGCTGGCCACCATCGAAGCGCAGTACGGCGACGGTGAGATGGATGAGGAGGAGCGCCACGACGCGGTCACCAAGCTGTGGGACCGCGCCACCAACGAGGTCGGGGAGGCGCTGTACGCGCATCTCGATGAGTTGAACCCCATCTTCATGATGGCCAACTCCGGCGCTCGTGGCTCGTTCTCGCAGATTCGCCAGCTGGCGGGTATGCGCGGACTGATGGCCAATCCGAAGGGCGAGATCATCGAGCGTCCGATCAAGGCCAACTTCATGGAAGGCCTGACCGTGCTCGAGTACTTCATCTCCACCCACGGTGCCCGTAAGGGTCTGGCGGACACGGCGCTGCGGACGGCTGACTCCGGGTATCTGACCCGGCGCCTGGTCGACGTTGCGCAGGACGTGATCATCCGTCAGGAGGACTGCGGCACCGAGGGCTTCATCGAGATGCCGGTGTCCAAGCTCGAAGTCGATCCGGAGACCCGGAGGCTGCGGCCGACCGGGGAGCCGAACGACAACCTGATCGGGCGCTTCGCGGCCGACGACCTCAAGACCAAGCGCGGGCGCGTGATCGTCGAGAAGGGCAAGGAGATCGACCGTGCAGAGGCGGCAGATCTGTATGAAGCCTGGGTCGACGACACCGACAAGGGCACCCCGATCTACGTCCACGTGCGCTCCGTGCTCAAGTGCGAGGCGCCGACCGGGGTCTGCCAGGCGTGCTACGGCCGTTCGATGGCCACCGGCGCGGTCGCCCAGATCGGAGACGCGGTCGGAATCATCGCCGCGCAGTCGATCGGCGAGCCCGGCACCCAGCTGACCATGCGTACGTTCCATACCGGCGGCGTCGCCGGCGCGGACATCACCCACGGTCTGCCGCGCGTAGTCGAGCTATTCGAGGCCCGCAAGCCCAAGGGCCTGGCCAAGATCGCCGAGGTTGGCGGCAAGGTCTCGATCGAGGACTCCGATAAGGCGATCACCGTGGTGATCACCGACGACGGCGGCGAAGAGCACCGGTACACGTTCCCGCGGCGCACGCTGCTGTTCGTGAGCTCCGGGCAGCGAATCGAGCCGGGGACCCAGCTCAACGAGGGGTCGCTCTACCCGCACGAGCTGCTGGCCATCCGCAACCGGACGGAGACCGAGCTGTACCTCGTCCGAGAGGTCCAGGAGGTCTACAAGTCCCAGGGCGTGGACATCAACGACAAGCACATCGAGTTGATCGTGCGCCAGATGATGAAGAAGGTGCGGGTCGACCAGAAGGGCGACACCGACCTGCTTCCCGGCCAGTTCGTGGACCGCTATGAGTACGCGAAGATCAACAAGGCAGTCGAAGACGCCGGCGGCGAGCCCGCCCAGGCCGAGGAGATCATCCTCGGGATCACCAAGGCGTCGCTGAACACGGACTCGTTCCTGTCAGCCGCCTCCTTCCAGGAGACGACGAAGGTTCTCACCGACGCCGCCCTGGAGGGCAAGATCGACCGCCTGAACGGGCTCAAGGAGAACGTCATCATCGGGAAGCTGATCCCGGCGGCGACGGGTCTCAAGCGCTACCGGCGGATCGAGATCGAGCCGTCCGAGCCGCTGCCCCGCGGCTTGGACGATGTCGGTCTGCTCGACCACGACGACCTCGCGGCCGAGTTGGGTCTCGCCGATGGCGAGTCTCTGACCGGATTCGGCGGCGGTATCGAGCCGGACCTGTCCGATCTGGAGGACATCGGCCGCGGCAGCTCGTCCCTCGGCTTCGCCGAGGAGCTGGCCGACCTCGACCTGCCGCGCTCCGGCAACGGCGGCGGCTCGGACGGCGGTTCGTCGGAGTAGTCGTCCCTAGCAGCTGACTGTTGGCTTACGGGCCGTCCCGCCGAGAGGCGGGGCGGCCCGTTTCGTTTGTCGCGGCGGTGCCGGCCGCTCTATCTGGACGGCTCCGCCTCCGTGCCAGATACAACCGAGATGCCCGCGCGCACTCTGACCGGTAACATCGGTGAATCTGGATTCACCTGGTCCGCGCCCGGGCCCGGAGCTAGCGAGGAGAAAGACGTGGACCTGAACGACACGCCCGAGCAGGCTTCCTACCGCGAGGAAGTCCGTGCCTGGCTGGAAGCCAACAAGGCGCAGGCCCCGCCGCGCTCGGGCTCCTACGAGGACACCGACTACATCAACGCGCGCCGGGCCTGGCAGCGCAAGCTCGCTGAGGCAGGACTGGCCGGCGTGACGTGGCCGCAGGAGTTCGGAGGGCGCGGCGCCGGCCCGATCGAGCAGGTCATCGTCAACCAGGAGATCGGTCAGGCCAAGGTGCCGGGGATTTTGGACGTGATCGGCATCGGGATGCTGGGGCCCTGCCTGATCGCTCACGGCAGCGACGCCCAGAAGGGTCGCCACCTGGGTCCGATGCTGCACGGCGACGAGGTCTGGTGTCAGATGTTCTCAGAGCCGGCAGCCGGCTCGGATCTGGCCGCGGTGCAGACCCGCGCGCGCCAGGGCGAGGACGGGACATGGACCCTCAACGGTCAGAAGGTCTGGACGACCAACGCGCAGTTCGCCTCCTACGGCCTGCTGCTGGCTCGCACCGACGCCGACGTCCCCAAGCACAAGGGCCTGACGATGTTCATCGTGCCGATGGACGCGAGCGGCATCACGGTCCGCGGTCTGCGCCAGATCTCCGGGGAGGCGGAGTTCAATGAGGTGTTCTTCGACGACGTGGTCCTGGACGAGGACTCGGTCGTCGGGGGCGTCGGCAACGGGTGGGGAACGGCCCTGACGGTCCTCATGTTCGAACGACTGACGATCGGCTTCGGTTCAGAGTCGTTCGGGTCCTCCGCCCAGCTGGCCGCGACGGTGGGCGCCGATCCCGCCGCTCGGGAGGACGTCGACGTCCGCCAGAGGCTCGGCAACATCATCACTGAGCTGCTGGCTGTGCGCTTCAACGGCTACCGGGCCCTGACGGCGCTCTCGCGCGGGCAGATCCCCGGGCCCGAAGCGGGCTTGGCCAAGGTGACGCTGGTTAACGCGGCGATCAACGCCACCGAGCTCGGCGCCGATGTGGTCGGACCGGACGCGCTGAATTCGGACAGCGACTGGAGTTATCTGATCTCGTTTCTGCCCGGCCTGAAATCTGCCGGCGGCACCGAGCAGATTTTGCGCAACACAATCGGCGAGCGTGTGCTGGGGCTTCCGCCTGAGCCGCGACTTGACAAGGGAGTGCCGTTCAGCGAGCTGCGCGCCAAGGAAAAGGAAGCGGTGGCCCGATGAACTTTGCCCTCACCGACGAGCAGGTCCTGCTACGTGAGGCCGCCCGCGGCGCGCTCGGGCGCTTCAAGACGATCGAGGCCGCGCGCGAGGCACTGGAGAACCCGTCGGCACTGCCGGACCTGTGGCCGACCGCCGTCGAGGCGGGTTGGCCCGGGCTGCTGATCGACGAAGAGCACGGTGGGGCCGGTCTTGACGCGTTCGAGGGCCTGCTGGTTGCCGAAGAGTGCGGTCGCGTGCTGGCCGGTGTCCCGCTCCTCGGCCTGCTGCCGGCCACCTCGATCCTGAACGCCGCCGGCGATGAATCGTTGGCGGCGATCGCCGCGGGCGAGCTCCGCCCTGCCTACGTGCCGGCACGGCCACCAAGCGAGCTCGAGCCCGGTTGGACGGTCGAGCCCGGATCGGGCTACGGGCGCGTCTCCGCGCCGGCGGCGACGGTCGCGGGCGGCGAGGTCGAGCTGGAGGGCACCGTGACCTTCGTCCCCGACGCGCCCGGTGCCGAGCTGCTGGTGGTAATCGGCGAGGCGCAGGACGGCTCGCCAGTTGCGGCAGCCGTCGACGCGCGCGCCCCCGGCGTGTCGATCGAGGCGATCACCCGCTATGACGCCACCCGCTCGCTGGCTCACGTGAAGCTCTCGCACGCGTCTGGCCGACAGCTCGCCGCCGGTCCGGAGGTCCTCGCCGACGCTTGGTATCTGGCTCAGGCGCTGATCGCCGCGGAGTCACTCGGCGCGGTCCAGACCTGCCTTGAGGTCAGCGTCGCCTACGCCAAGGAGCGCTTTACCTTCGGACGCGCGATCGGTTCCTACCAGGCCCTCAAGCACGAGCTCACCGAAGTGCTGCGCCTGCAAGAGAATTCGCGCGGCCTGGAGTACTACGCCGGCTGGGCGCGCAAGTCCAAGCCCGATGAGTTCCCGCTCGCTGCCAGCGCGGCGCGGGCGGAGGCCGGGCACGCGCTGGACTACGCGGCGCGCTCGATGATCAACGTGCACGGGGGTATCGGCGCGACGTGGGAGCACGACGCGCCGTTGTTCTTCCGCCGCGCCCAGTTGTCTCGCCGCCTGCTGGGCGGGACCAAGGACGCGACTGACCGAGTCGCCGAGCAGACGCTGGCCGGCGCGGCCTAGGTCAGAGCCGTCGCTTCACCCGGGCGCCCGGGCGGGCCGCCCTCCGGACGACCCCGGGCTTGCCATGTGAATCGAGATTCACTAGACTGTGAACGGAGATTCACGCGCTCGCCTCAAGGTGCGCGCGAGGTCAAAGCAGAGGAGATTCGATGGCCACGATCGACGTCACCGACCCCGCCCGCGAGGTACTGCAACCAGGCTCCGCCGCTGCAGCCGGTCAACCTGTTCGAGATTGACCTGGCGCTGCGTGAGGCGCTAGAGCGCGAGGGCGGTGGCTGGGGGCTGGACCGCGCGCTCGAGGCGGGCGCCGTGGCGGGCAGCGTGGAGGCGCGCGACCACGGCCTGCGGGCTGAGCGCAACGCGCCGATCCTTCGCACCCACGACCGCTACGGCAACCGCATCGACGAGGTCGAGCTCGATCCGTCCTGGCACTGGCTGCTGCAGGGGGCCGTCGAGCGGGGGATCCACGGCCTGCCGTGGCGCGAGCAACGCCCGGGCGCCCATGTCGTCCGAGCCGTGCTGTTCAGCCTGTGGAGCAATGCGAACGCCGGCGTGATGTGCCCGGTGTCGATGACCTACGCCGCGGTTCCCGCGCTGCGAGACGGAGCACCGGAGCTGGCAGCCGAGTGGGAGCCGCGCTTGACCCAGCCGGACTACCGCTCGGGCGGCGCTGGCCGGAATGGCCATGACCGAGCGCCAGGGCGGCTCGGATGTGCGGGCCAACATCACGCGGGCTGAGCCGCTGGGCGACGGGCTCTACGAGCTCCATGGGCACAAGTGGTTCTGCTCCTATCCGCCCTGCGACGTCTTTCTCGTGCTGGCTCAGGCGCCCGGCAGGGCTCAGCTGCTTTCTCGTTGAGCGGGGCCCGGGAATGGAGTTCCAGCGGCTCAAGGACAAGCTCGGGACGCGCTCGCTGCCGTCTTCGGAGGTTGAGTTCCGCGGGATCCACGGACGCCTGGTCGGCGAGGAAGGCCGCGGCGTGCCGGCGATCATCCGGATGGTCAACCACACCCGCCTGGACTGCCTGCTCGGTTCGGCCACCGGGATGCGCCGGGGCACCCTCGAGGCGGTTCACCACGCACGCCACCGCTCGGCCTTCGGTCAGAGCCTGGTCGAGCAGCCGGCGATGCAGAACGTCCTGGCCGACCTGGCCCTCGAATCCGAAGCCGCGACGCTCAGCGCGATGCGATTGGCCCGCAGCTACGACGACCCAGAGCAGGCGGCCTTCCGGCGCTTCGGCACGGCGGTGATGAAGTACTGGGTGTGCAAGCGCGCCGCGCCGCACGCGGCGGAGGCGCTCGAGTGCCTCGGGGGCAACGGCTTCGTCGAGGAATCAGGCCTGCCGCTGCTCTACCGGGACTCGCCGCTGAACTCGATCTGGGAGGGGTCGGGCAACGTGGCCGCGCTCGATGTGCTGCGGGCGCTGGTCAAGGAACCCGAAGGACTGCCGGCCTTCATGGCCGAATGCGAGCTCGCGGCAGGAGCTGATCGCGCGGCTCGACGCCCACCTGGATCAGCTGCGCGAGCGGACCAGCGGCATGCTCGCCGACGGCGACCCGCAGTTCGGCGCGCGCCAGCTGGTCGAGGAGCTGGCGGTGGCGCTCCAGGGCTCATTGCTGGTACGCCATTCGCCTCCGGCCGTGGCGGACGCGTTCTGCGCCGCGCGGCTGGCCGGCCAGGGCGGCCGGGTCTACGGGACGCTGCCGCAGGGCGTCGACGCGAGCGCGATCATCGAGCGCGCGTTGCCGGCGTGAGCGTCGTCGAGTATGAGGTAACCGGTCGGCTCGCCCGGCTGACGCTGAACCGGCCGCACCGCGGCAACGGGATCACGCGGCGAGCTGGCGAGCGAGCTGGAGCAGTGCGTCGAGCGGGCCGACCTCGATCCGGCCGTGCATGTGCTGCTGCTGGCGGGACGCGGCAAGGGGTTCTGCGGCGGCTATGACCTGGTCCAGAGCGCCGAGGGCCAGGGCGGGCTCGGTCCCGACGCCGAAGCCGAACACCGCTCTGGCGGCGCCGGCCGGATCTCCCCTCGACCCCGCCGTGATGATGGCCAACCACGATCCGAGTCGGACCTGGGATCCGATGGTCGATTACGCGATGATGAGCCGCAACGTCCGGGCGTTCATGTCGCTGTTTCACTGCTCGAAGCCGGTGATCTGCAAGGTCCACGGCTTCTGCGTCGCCGGCGGAACCGACATGGCGCTGTGCTCGGATCTGCTGCTGATCGCCGCGGACGCAAAGATCGGGTACCCGCCCGCTCGCGTGTGGGGGTCGCCGACCACCTCGCTGTGGGCCTACCGCCTCGGGCCCCAGCGCGCCAAGCGCCTGCTGTTCACCGGCGACTCGCTGTCCGGGACCGAGGCGCTCGATTGGGGTCTGGCAATCGAGGCGCCCGCTCCGGACCGGCTCGATGAGCGGGCGGAGGCACTGGCCCAGCGGATCGCCCAGCTGCCGCTCAATCAGCTGCAGATGATGAAGCTGCTGGTCAACCAGTCGCTGTACTCCCAGGGCCTGCACTCGACCCAGCTGCTGGGCACCGTCTTCGACGGACTGACGCGCCATACCAGCGAGGGCTATGCGTTCCAGCAGCGCGCGGCGCAGGCCGGGTTCAGGCAGGCCGTCCGTGAGCGAGATGAGCCGTTCGGCGACTTCGGACCGTCGACGTACAAGGGATGACCGAGGAACTCCTCGCGCCCACGCGCGCGCGACTGCTGCAAGCCGCCCAGGAGCTGATCGAGGAGGGTGGCTACGGCGCGGCGTCGGTGATCGCGATCGCCGAGCGCGCGGGGGTCGCGGCCGGGACGCTGTATCGCCACTTCAGCTCCAAGGAGGAGCTGTTCGTAGAGCTGTTCCGCTCGGTCTGTGACCGCGAGGTCCGCGCGATGCAGTCCGCGGCCGAGAAGATGCCGGCCGATGCGCCCTACGCGGACCGGCTCGAGACCGTGCTGGCGACGTTCGCCGAACGGGCGATGCGCCGGCCGCGCCTGGCTTGGGCCCTGATCGCCGAGCCGGTCGATCCCCGGGTCGATGCCGAGCGGCTCGCCTACCGCGAGCGCTATGCCGGCCTGATCGCTGAAGGGGTGCGTGCCGGCGTGGCCGCCGGTCAGCTGCCCGAGCAGAACGCAGAGCTGATCGCGGCGGCGCTGGTGGGCGGCTGCGGCGAGGCGCTGGTCGGGCCGCTCGTCGCCGCTGGCCGGGACCCGCCCTCGAGCGCCGAGGTGATCGCGGCGCTGCGGATGTTCGTCCGCCGGGCCGTGGGCGCGCGATGACGGAGAGCGCGCGTGCGGGTGAAGCGCGACGGCCCGGTGAGCACCGTGCTGCTCTCGCGGCCGGAGCGGCGTAATGCCGTCGACGGCGCGACCGCCGCTGCGCTGGCCGACGCGTTCCGGGCCTTCGAGGCGGATCCGGACGCCGCGGTCGCGGTGCTCCACGGCGAGGGCGGCACATTCTGCGCCGGCGCCGATCTGAAGGCCGTCGGAACGCCGGAGGGAAACGTGGTCACGGCCGACGGCGACGGGCCGATGGGCCCGACGCGGATGCGCCTGAGCAAGCCGGTCATCGCGGCCGTGGCCGGGCACGCGGTCGCCGGCGGACTCGAGCTGGCGCTGTGGTGCGATCTGCGCGTGGCCGAGGAGGATGCGGTGTTCGGTGTGTTCTGCCGCCGTTGGGGGGTGCCGCTGATCGACGGCGGGACGGTCCGGCTGCCGCGGCTGATCGGCACCAGCCGGGCCATGGACATGATCCTCACCGGCCGCGCGGTCAGCTGCGGCCGAGGCGCTCGAGATGGGGCTGGTCAACCGGGTGGTCGCGCCCGGTGGCAGCCGTGCGGCCGCCGAGGCGCTCGCCCACGAGCTGGCTCGCTTCCCGCAGACGTGCCTGCGCGAGGACCGGTTGTCGCTGCTCGAGCAGGATGGCCTCGATCGAGAGCCGCCGCGCTGGCGGGCGAGCTCGCAGCACGGGAGTCCGCTCGCTGGCCGACGTCCAGGCCGGGCTCGAGCGGTTCCGCGCCGGCGCGGGGCGACACGGCTCGTTCGAGAGCTAGCTTAAATCTGGGGCTTGAATTCGCGCTTGGAAAGAGTAGGGTCGCCCGCTGTTGAGGTCTGGAAGCGACGGCTGCGGGCGGAGCGTTCAGGCAACGACAGTTGATCTAAGTGCGCGCTCGCGGCGGTCCGATGGCGGCCAGCGAGGGTGACGGCAGAGCAAAGTCGACCCCGCAACGGAGTCCTCATGCCGCACCTTTTCCGCGCCGACTCACACCACACGTTTTGTAGCTACTGCGGCTACCCGCCACCGGCACGACTGGCGCCTGCGTTCGTACTTCGGCTGCGCGAGCTGCGGACTCGGACACATGGTGCAGACGACCCCCGGGGCGGTTCCGCATTCCGGCGAGCCGTTTGTGATCGTCGACGAGCGGCTCCGCGTTCAGGCCGTCTCGCAGCAGGCCGAAGACGTCTTGATGGTGGCCGGCTCCGAGGGCTTTGGCGCCCGTTGGCCAGGTATCTGATCTCGGATGACCCCCGCGATCCCAGCGGGACCCTGATGACCCTCCGGGTCACGCTTGCGGTGGAGGGACGGCCCGTCTCGGAGACGCTCAGGGTGCGCACGGCGAGCGCCCCGAAAATCCGTTTCCGAGCGCGGCTCAGCAGCTGCGGCCCCCCTGCCGCCGCGCTGCTCGTGCTCACATCCTTGGAGGGACGCCGACAGAATTTCGATGAACGCGAGCGTCAGCACGTGACCGGCCGCAGGAGCGGGGTCGGGAACGTCAGCGTGCTAACGCCCCATCACGCCCGTCGGCGCGGCGCGGGATGAGCAGTTTGGCCTCGCACCACCTTTCATCAGCTTCAGGGTCGCGTGCTGTGCCAGGTGGCAGCACAGGGCAGCTGCCCCCCGGTGGTCTCCTCGTGGCTCCCCGGGGCGCCCGGCAGGGGATCGCGCGACCAAGTGAGGGGCGCGGCTGGCCGCGCGCTGGTAGGGCAGCGCGCGGCCTCGGCGCCCTTCACCTCGCCGCGTCACGCGCCGTATTCCGTGTCCGCGTGACCACGTCAGCTGGTTGGAGCGCTGCCGATCGCCTCCCGACGCTTATCTAAGCGACTGTGTAATAAATCCGAACTGTGCGTTGAACTAGGCGAGAAGGGGAAGACCCAGCAGATGCAGCTCTGGGAGCACCATCGACACACTGCTGGACCGGTCGATCGCGCTCGGCTACGGCCATCCCGGCCTGATCGTGCGCCGGCACCTCGATTGGTGGCCGCAGGAGCTGCCGCGGATGGACGGCAAGGTGGTGCTGGTCACCGGCGCCGCCACCGGCCTCGGCCTGGCCTCCGCGCGCGGCTTCGCCCAGCTGGGCGCGTCGGTCCGGGCGCTGGCGCGCAGCCAGCAGCGCGCTCGGGATGCCGCGGCGCTGATCACCGAGGCGGTCCCCGGCGCCGACGTGCGCCCGGTGGCGTGCGATATCAGCAGCCTGGGGGCGCTGCGAGAGTTCGCCGAGCGCTTCAACGAGCAGGAGCAGCGGCTCGATGTGCTGATCAACAACGCCGGCGTGATGCCGCAGGAGCGCACCCGCTCGGCCGACGGTCACGAGCTGATGTTCGCCACCCACGTGCTGGCGCCATTTGCGCTCACCGCGCTGCTGCGGGATCTGCTCGTGCGCAGCGCCCCCGCGCGCGTGATCAACGTCAGCTCCGGCGGCATGTACAGCCAGAGCCTGCCGGCCGGCGACCTGCGAGTCAGAGCAGGCGAGCTACAGCCCCAAGCGGCTCTACGCCCGCACCAAGCGCGAGCAGGTGGTGATCACCGAGCAGGCTGGGCGCAGCGAGCTGGCGGGCACCGGGGTGGTCGTCCACGCCATGCACCCGGGCTGGGTTGACACCGAGGGCGTCCGGAACTGGATGCCGCTGTTCCGGAGGCTGACCCGGCTGATCATCCGCGACGCCGACCAGGGCGCGGACACAATCGTCTGGCTCGGCGCGGCCGCAGGAACCGCTGCAGAGCAGCGGAAAGTTCTGGATGGACCGCCGGATCCGCCCGACTCACTATCGGCTCGGAGCCGGCGAGGACAGCCGACAGGAGCGCGAGGAGCTCTGGGGCTACTGCCGCGGCTTGCTGCAGGGCGCCGGAGATACCGCGTGCCCGCATAGCTCCGGGCGCGGTCAGCCGAGCGCGTTCAGGCCGCTGCGCGCGCGCCCACGCCAGCGAGCTCGGCTACGTGCTCTGCGGTGATCCCGACGGCCGGGGAGGTGGCCACCAGCCGGGTCGGACCGGCCCGCTGCCGCGGCCCAGTCATAGCAGTGCTGCTCGAGCGCGTCGTCGATCCAGGCCAGGGGACGGTTCGGGACCGGCATAGGCATCGATCGCGGCCAGCTTCCAGTGGGCGCGCGTGGGCGTGACTTCGCGCTCGAAGGTGAGATACGGCAGGTCTCCGGGTAGGCCCAGGGCCCAGGGGAGGTATTCGTTGGCCTTTTCCTCCCATCCGGTGCACCAGACCAGCTCAAAAGCCCGGGAAAGTGCTCGCAGGTGTTTTCCGGCTGCGGCCGAAAGGAAATGGGCGATTCCGTCGACCATCACAAACTGCCCCGCCGGACGCGTCGGTCGGGGCAAAGCCAAACAGCGAGATCACGCCGTCCACATCGACCATCAGCACAGGCTCAGACATATGACTCTCTTATCTGGCTTCGCCACCCTGTCGGCAATGGCATCGCCGCCCAGACTGTCACGGACTAGTAGATCTGGTGTACTAGGCCTTGCGGATTCAAGCCCGGTGGCCGTGCTGCCGAGTTCAGGCGTAAGGCGGTTCCTCCCCGTCGCCGGCTTCCGCCCCCAATCCATGACTCCCGTCTTCGGCATCCTGCTCGCGCTGGCCTGCGCCCTGGCCACCAACGTCGGCTTTCTGTACAAGCACCGCGGTGCCTGTGCGGCCCCGGCGGTGGACATGCGCCATCCGCTGCGATCAGGGGCCGGGCTGTTCCGCTCGCGGCTGTTCGCGATCGGCATGCTGGTCGCCGCGGTGGCCTGGGCTTTTCACGTGGCCGCGATGTCGCTGGCTCCGCTCTCACTCGTGCAGGCCGTCCTGGCCGGCGGCGTGGTTCTGCTGGCGGTGATGGCGGAGAAGCTGTTCGGGCTGAAGATCGGACGCCGGCAGTGGATCGGCCTAGGACTCACCGCCTTCGGGCTGATGCTCCTGGGGCTGACGCTCCCGGTCGAGCACGGAGTGCATTCGCGCTTTTCGGTGCCAGGCATGATCGCCTTCGAGGCGGCCCTGGTCGTGGCCGGAACCCTGCTGATCATGGGCCCGCGGATCGGCGCCCCGCGCCAGCACCACGGGTACATGCTCGGTGCCGCCGCCGGCATCCTGTTCGGTGTCTCCGATGTGGCGATCAAGGCGATCTCGGGCCTGATCGGTGCTTCCGGCCCGACCGGGCTGCTGACACCCTGGACGGGGTTGACGATCGCCGCCTCGGTGGCCGCCTTCTACGCCTCGGCCAAGGGGCTCCAGGACGGCGATCCGATTCCGGTGATCGCGATCACCGGCACCGCGGCCAACGTCGCGGGCATCGTCGGCGGAATCATCGTCTTCGGGGACCCGATGGCCGGCAACCCGGTCTCGCTCGTCGTCCAGTGCATGGCTTTCGTGCTGGTGCTCGGCGCCGCGTGGCTGATGCCCGCGCCCGTTCGGGCTGCTGCAACCGCGTCCTAGCCTCGCTTCACCGCATAGCCGGTCGCATCGGCCGGGGACGGGTGATTGCGCCTCATAGCTAAACCCTAACCGGACAAGCGTTGCGCTCCGGTGGCGACACAACGGATAATTGAGGCCAAGCCGTGGCGGCAGTACCGTTGTACAAAACGGCAAACAGTCCGAGGAGGAAGGCATCTTGAGCATCGAGCAGGCAGTTGGCACCGGGACGGGAACGCTCCAGGAGCAGGCCCGCCGTCATCTCTGGATGCACTTCACGCGCATGTCGGCCTATGCCGATGCCGAGATCCCGATCATCGTTCGCGGTGACGGGTGCTACGTCTACGACGAGCACGGCAACCGCTACCTCGATGGATTGTCAGCGCTGTTCTGCGTGAACATCGGCCACGGCCGGGCGGATGTCGTCCAGGCGGGGGCCGATCAGGCCAAGGACCTCGGCTTCTTCACCAACTGGTCCTACGCCCATCCTCCGGCGATCGAGCTGGCCGCGCGGATCGCCGCGCTGGCGCCGGGCGATCTCAATCGGGTGTTCTTCACCAGCGGTGGCAGCGAGGCGGTCGAATCGGCGCTGAAGCTGGCTCGTCAGTACTACAAGCTGCGCGGCAAGGGCAACAAGACCAAGTTCATCGCCCGGGAGATCGCCTACCACGGCACCAGCCTCGGGCGCCCTATCGGCCACCGGATCACTGCGCTGCGTGAACCATTCGAGCCGCTGGCGCCCGGCGGCTGCCACGTGGCCAACACCAACACCTATCGGCTGCGGCCTGGGATGACCGCGGAACTGCTGGCCGACACGATTGCCGAGCGGATCGAGTTCGAGGGCCCGAACACTGTCGCGGCGGTGATCCTCGAGCCCGTGCAGAACGCGGGTGGGTGCTTCACCCCGCCCGAGGGCTACTTCCAGCGCGTGCGCGAGATCTGCGACGAGTACGACGTGCTGCTGATCTCCGACGAGGTGATCTGTGCCTGGGGCCGGCTGGGCGAGTGGTTCGGCGCTCAGCGCTACGACTACCTGCCCGACATCATCACCACCGCCAAGGGTCTGACCAGCGCCTATGCGGCGATGGGAGCGGTGATCGTCTCCGACCGTGTCGCTGAGCCGTTCATGAAAGGCGATCACAGCTTCACGCACGGGATCACCTTCGGTGGTCACCCGGTCAGCGCGGCGATCGCGATGGCCAACCTGGACGTGTTCGAGGAGGAGGGCGTGATCGAAAACGTCCGGGCCAACGAGGCGGAGTTCCGAGGCATGCTCGACTCGCTGCGTGATCTGCCGATCGTCGGCGATGTGCGCGGCGCCGGGTACTTCCACGCCATCGAGCTGGTGCGCGACAAGGAGACCAAGGAGTCCTTCTCCGACGAGGAGTCCGAGACGCTGCTGCGCGGCTACCTCTCGGGTGAGCTCTACCGGCGCGGGCTGATCTGCCGGGCCGACGACCGGGGCGACCCGGTGATCCAGCTTTCGCCGCCGCTGATCGCCGGGCCCGAGCAGTTCCGGGAGATCGAGTCGATCCTTCGTCCGGTGCTGACCGAGGCCGGCGAGCGGATGCGCGTGCATGGCGAGACTGACGGCGAGGATGGCGGCGAAGGCGCGTTGCTGACCGTTCGTGACCTGCTGGGCGAGCTCGACGTCCGGCTTCTGACCGGAGAGCCCGGACTCGAGCTACCCGTCCGGTGGGTGCACATCTCCGAGCTGCGCGACCCGACGCCCTGGCTGTCAGGCGGGGAGGTCCTGCTCACGACTGGGATGCAGCTGGACACACCGGCTCGCCAGCGGGAGTTCGTCACGCGGCTGGCCGACCACCAGCTGGCCGGGCTCGGCTTTGGGTCCGGGTTCGGTCACGACAAGGTCCCCGAGCCGATTCTCGAGGTCGCGGCCGAGCGGGACTTCCCCGTCTTCGAGGTGCCCTACGAGGTGCCGTTCATCGCCATCACCGAGGCCGCGTTCTCGCAGCTGGTCAATGAGCAGTATGCGGTTCTGCGCCGCGCGCTGGCCGCTCAGGAGCGCTTGGAGCGGATCGTCCTCTCAGAGCGTGGGTTGGACGCGCTGGCCGGTGGGCTGGCCGCGTTGATCGGAGCCGCGGTGGTGGTGTTCGATCCGCGCGGAGAGCTGCTGGCCCAACACGCATTTCGGCGACCGGTGCAACCCGACTCGCTCGCCGTGATGAAAGCCGAGCTGCAGGAGCGCGGACGGCGCCGCGACGCACGCGCGTTCATGCCCGCCGCCGAGGAGGGTGGACGGTCCCTGGCCCTGCCGGTGGCCGCCGATGGCATCGCCGTCAACGGCGGTTCGGCGGGGGGAAGGGTGCCCGAGGCGTGGCTGGTGGCGATCAAGGACTCCGGGCCCCTCTCGGACTTCGACCGCCTGACCCTCAACCAGGCGGTGACGATCGTCGCCCTGGAACTTCTGCGCGGCCGGGTCGCCGGGGATACCGAACGCCGGCTGGCCGGGGACGTGCTCGCGGCGGTGGTCCGTGGAGAGCTGGAAGGAGGCGAGCTCCTGCGGCGGCTGCAGCCGTTCGGCCTGACCGACCGCGTGGCGGCGATCGTCGTCACCCGCCCGGGCAACGGGCGCGGCTCCCCGGCGGCAGCCGAGGTGGCGTTGTCGGCGGCGCTGCGAGACGACGCCGCGCCCGCGCTGGTCGCCACCACCGGATCGCTCACCTGCGCGCTGGTCGCGGGTATGGACGAAGAAGATCTGTTCGCGCTGGCGCACCGCGCGACGTCGCACCTCAGCGCGGAGCTCGACGCGCCGATTCAGGCTGGGGTCGGCCGTGCCGTGCCCCTCGGTGACGCTCGCCGCAGCTTTCACGAGGCGCGGTGCGCGCTTGACGCGCTGACGCTCGGCGTGAGCACCAACGGTGCCAGCACCAACGGTGGTTCTGGCGCGGCCCAGCCCGGCACGGGACCGGCTGGGGCGGGAGGACGGGGCGGTTCCGGTGCGCTCGTGGGCACCTACAAGGACCTGGGGTCCTTCCAGCTGCTGCTCTCACTCCAGGATGACGAGGCGCTGCGGCTGTTCTGCGACTCGATCCTCGGGCCGATCGAGGCGAGCGAGGGTCACTACGGCGGCGAGCTGATGCGCTCACTCGAGGCGTTCATCGAGGAGAACGGGCAGTGGGAGCGCGCCGCCCGGCGCCTCTACTGCCATCGCCACACGCTTCGCTACCGGATCCGCAGGGTCGAGGAGCTGACGGGCCGAAACCTCGGCAGCGCCCGCGACCGGATCGAGTTCTGGCTGGCGCTGCGCGGCCGGGAGCTGGTGACGTGAGCGGGGACTACTCAGCGGCAGCGCAAGCGAACAGGAGATGAAGGCGTGAAGGTCGGGGTTCCAACCGAGGTCAAGCCGGATGAGTACCGAGTCGCGCTGACGCCCTCCGGGGTGCGCGAGCTGGCCGACGCCGGCCATCGCGGTGTTCGTCCAGAGTGGGGCGGGGCTGGGATCGGCGATCACTGATGCGGATTACACCGCTCAGGGGGCATCGATCCTTCCCGACGCGGCCGCCGTGTTCGGCGAGGCGGAGCTGATCGTCAAGGTCAAGGAGCCTCAGCGCAGGCGAGGTCGGGATGCTCGAGCCCCGGCACACGCTGTTCACCTACCTGCACTCTGGCCGCCGACCCCGCGCTGACCCGCGGGCTGATGGAGTCCGGCGCTACCTGCATCGCCTACGAGACGGTTGAGGACGCGCGCGGGCGACTGCCGCTGCTGGCCCCGATGTCGGAGGTGGCGGGCAAGATCGCTACCCAGGCCGGCGCGTTCATGCTCGAGAAGCCGCTGGGCGGCCGGGGGATCCTCCTCGGCGGCGTGCCCGGGGTGGCCGCGGCCAACGTGATGGTGATCGGCGGTGGCGTGGTCGGCATGAACGCGGCCTTCATCGCGCTGGGGATGGAGGCGACGGTCTACGTCTATGACCGGAACATCGATCGCCTGCGCGAGCTTGACATCGCCTTCGGCGGCCGCGCCGACACCTGCTTCGCCTCGACATTGGAGATCGAGCAGCGCCTGCCGTTCATGGACCTGGTGATCGGCGCCGTGCTGGTGCACGGGGCGCGCGCGCCGCACGTGATCACGCGCGCGCAACTCGGGCTGATGAAGCGCCAGGCGGTGCTGGTCGACGTCTCGATCGATCAGGGCGGGTGCTTTGAGACTTCCCGTCCGACCACCCACTCTGATCCGACCTACGAGGTCGACGGGATCACCCACTACTGCGTGACCAACATGCCCGGTGCGGTGCCGATCACCTCCACCTACGCCCTGACCAACGCGACGATGCCCTACGTGCTGGCGCTGGCCTCCGAGCGGCGTGGTCGGCGCGATTGCGCGGAATCCCGGGTTGCGGCTGGGGGTCAACGTAGTCGGGGGCCGGGTGACCTACGCGCCGGTGGCGTCGGCGGTCGGGGAGCCGGTGGTCGAGGTGGACGAGGCGCTGGCCGGCGTCGGGAGTGGCCGGGGTCTAGCGCGTCACCGCGGGGCAAAAGCAGCTGAACCCGTAACTGCTACTGTGCGGATCCGCATGCCGACTACTCAGCCAGCTGATCCGCAAGGGTCGTACCGCACCCAAGAAGAAGCTTGCCACGCCGGGCCTCAAGTCGGGCAAGGGCCGCAAGAAGAAGGTTGCCGCGCCGCAGCGTCGCGGGGTCTGCACGCGCGTCTATACGACGACGCCGAAGAAGCCCAACTCCGCTCTGCGCAAGGTCGCCCGTGTACGGCTGACCAACGGCATGGAGGTCGGCGCCTACATTCCCGGCGAAGGTCACAACCTGCAGGAGCACTCGGTCGTGCTGGTCCGCGGCGGTCGCGTCAAGGACCTTCCCGGCTTCCGCTACAAGGTGATTCGCGGCACGCTCGACGCCGCCGGCGTCGGCGACCGCAAGAAGGCTCGCTCGCAGTACGGCGTGAAGGCCAAGTAGCCGCATGCCGCGCCGCGCAGCCGCCCAGATCCGGCCGATCGAGCCGGACCCCGTTCACCGCAATCGCCTGGTTCAGCAGGTCATCAACAAGGTGATGCTGGACGGCAAGAAGCCGGTGGCGGAGAAGATCGTCTACGACGCCCTGGCGATCCTCGGCGAGCGCTCGGGCAAGAACCCGGTCGAGCAGCTCGAGGCCGGGATCAAGGCGCTGACTCCGGTCCTGGAGGTCAAGTCCCGCCGGGTCGGCGGCGCGACCTACCAGGTTCCCGTCGAGGTTCCCGCCCGCCGCGCCCGCACGCTGGCCGTGCGGTGGCTCGTCGGCTACGCCCGCCAGCGCCGCGAGAAGACGATGGCTCAGCGGCTGGCCAACGAGCTGATGGACGCCGCGCAGCAGCAGGGCAACGCGTTCAAGCGCAAGGACGACGTTTACCGCATGGCGCAGGCCAACAAGGCCTTCGCCCACTACCGCTGGTAGACCGCCCCTGGGGTGAGCCGCGGGCGGGCAACGTGCTCGCTCGAGCATCCGGGGCCGTGATCGCACGGCCGCTGAGGTAAAACGCGAGGGCCGCCCACCACACGGGACCGGGGGCTGCGATGGGACAACCCTCGCGTCTGTGGAATGTAACGACCCGCGGGCGATGTCGCGGAGGGCGGACGCCGACTGTCAGGATGCGGACATTCGCATCGTGCCGCGCCGGGCGGGGCGGCGGCCCGAGCAGGAGGAATCCGCAGACGCAGGTGATCAGCAGCACCACGGCGCCGAGCGTCTCCATGTACAGCCCGGCGCTCGGGGCTCGAGCTCGCGCTGACGTAGCGCCCGCCGGTGTTGGTGAGCAGGCCACTGGCGTGCGCGTCGGGCAGGTCGCCGAGCAGGCCGATGAGCAGCGCGATCACGGCCAGCAACCCGATCGACAGCAGCGCCGGGCGGCTGCCCACGCGCCACACCCCGTAGGCCAGGGCGGCGGCCAGCAGCGCGATCGGGACCAGCGCGTAGGCATGATGTGAGCCGGTGCCGACCGACTTGACCGGCGGGCCCGCGCGCCCGTCGCTGACCTCGAACAGGGTGGTGAACTCGGCCACGAGCAGGAGCAGCGCGCCGAGCAGGCCGCCGGCCAGGATCGCCACCCCGGCACCACGTCCGGCGCCGATCGCCGCTACCCTGCGAAGAGGCGGCTCCGCGTCGGTCGGGGGCCGAGACCTGAGGGGGGAAATCCCCTTCGGACGGCTCTGGTCCTCTGCTATATTCGGAGTTCGCCTCGGGCGGCGTCGCGTTCATCTGTGCTCGCTCCCAGGCGAGGAATATCCAAGCCATGGAGACGCCGACTCTTTAGAAACCTGCCCCACGCCGACAGCCGCGACGTGATGGGCCCCACTGGGCCCTTTTTCATGTCCGGAACCGGCGACCGGAGCTCCAGTCAAAGAATTCACTCGTATGCCTCGCAAGTTCTCACTTCAAAACACTCGCAACATCGGGATCATGGCCCACATCGACGCCGGTAAGACGACGACGACCGAGCGCATCCTCTATTACACAGGTCGGACCTACAAGATGGGGGAGGTTCACGAGGGCGCGGCCGTGATGGACTGGATGGAGCAGGAGCAGGAGCGAGGGATCACGATCACCTCCGCGGCCACCACCTGCGAGTGGGACGGCCACCGGATCAACATCATCGACACGCCCGGCCACGTCGACTTCACCGTCGAGGTGGAGCGTTCGCTGCGCGTCCTCGACGGCGCGATCGCGCTGTTCGACTCCGTCGCCGGCGTCGAGCCGCAGTCCGAGACGGTCTGGCGCCAGGCCGACAAGTACCACGTCCCCCGGATCGCCTACATCAACAAGATGGACCGCATCGGCGCCGACTTCGAGCGCGGCGTGCAGACGATGATCGACCGCCTGGGCGCGCACCCCGTCCCGATCCAGCTGCCGATCGGCGCCGAAGTCCGACTTCCTGGGCATCATCGACCTGGTCGAGAACCACGCGGTGATCTACAAGGACGACCTCGGCAAGGAGAAGGACGTCATCGAGATCCCGGCCGAGCACGCCGAGGCGGCCGCTGCCGCCCGCGAGCACCTGCTCGAGGAGGTCTCCCAGTACGACGACGAGCTGCTCGAGATGATCCTCGAGGAGCAGGAGATCCCCGTCGACAAGCTCAAGGCGGCGATCCGCAAGGCCACGCTGGAGATCGCGCTGACTCCGGTGCTGTGCGGTTCGAGCTTCAAGAACAAGGGCGTCCAGCCGCTGCTCGACGCAGTCATCGACTACCTGCCGAGCCCGCTCGACGTGCCGCCGGTCGAGGGCATCGAGCCGACCAAGGGCTCGGACAACGGCGACGGTCACACGGCCGTCCGCCACGCCTCCGACGAGGAGCCGTTCGCTGCCCTCGTGCACAAGATCATGGCCGACCCCTACGTCGGCAAGCTCACCTACTTCCGCGTCTACTCCGGGCATCTGGAGGCGGGCTCACGCGTGCTCAACGTGAACACCGGGCGCACCGAGCGGATCGGGCGCATCCTGATGATGCACGCCAACGACCGTGAGGAGCTCAAGGAGGTCTGGGCCGGCGACATCGCCGCCGGCGTCGGGATCAAGCAGGTCGCCACCGGCCACACCCTGGCCGCGCCCGACAAGCCGATCCTGCTCGAGCTGATCACCTTCCCCGAGCCCGTGATCAAGGTGGCCATCGAGCCGAAGACCAAGGCCGATCAGGAGAAGATGGGCACCGCGCTGGGCCGCCTCGCCGAGGAGGACCCGACCTTCCAGGTCAGGACCAACGAGGAGACCGGCCAGACCGAGATCTCCGGCATGGGCGAGCTGCACCTCGAGGTGCTGGTCGACCGGATGCTGCGCGAGTACAAGGTCGACGCCAACGTCGGCCGTCCGCAGGTCTCCTACCGCGAGACGATCCGTGGCACCGCCCAGAAGGTCGAGGGCCGCTTCGTGCGCCAGACCGGTGGCTCGGGCCAGTACGGCATCGTCTACATCGATATCGAGCCTGCTCCCGGCGAGGGCTTTGACTTCATCAACAAGATCAAGGGCGGATCGATCCCGACCGAGTTCATCCCGGCGGTCGAGAAGGGCGTCGAGGAGGCATTGGAGAACGGTCCGCGGGCCGGCTACCCGATGGTCGACGTCCGGGTGACGCTGACCGACGGCAAGTACCACGACACGGATTCCTCGGAGATCGCCTTCAAGGTCGCCGGCTCGCTGGCGCTGAAGGCTGCCGTGCAGCGGGCCAAGCCGGTCCTGCTGGAGCCGATCTTCGCCGTCGAGGTCGTCACCCCGGAGGAGTTCATGGGCGACGTGATCGGCGACCTGAACCGCCGCCGCGGCCAGGTCCAGGGGATGGAGCAGCGCGGAAACGCGCAGGTGGTGAACGCCTACGTCCCGCTGGCCGAGATGTTCGGCTACGCGACCGACGTGCGCTCCAACACCCAGGGCCGCGCGACGTACACGATGCAGTTCGAGCGTTACGAGGAAGTGCCCGCGAACATCGCCGAGAAGGTCGTCGGCGAGCTGCAGCCGGCCTAGCACCCGTTGCGGACGGAAGTCGACTAGATTTTTCAAGTTCGTCCTGAGGACGAGCAGAAATACCGAAACCAGAAGGAGCACACCAAAGTGGCGAAGGCCAAGTTCGAGCGCGACAAGCCCCATCTCAACGTCGGCACCATCGGTCACATCGACCATGGCAAGACGACGCTGACCGCGGCTATCACCAAGGTGCTCCATGACAACTTTGGTGACGGCACCGCGGTTCGCTCGTTTGAGTCGATCGACAACGCGCCGGAGGAGAAGGCGCGCGGGATAACGATCGCGACCTCACACGTCGAGTACGAGACCGCCAACCGGCACTACGCGCACGTCGACTGCCCCGGGCACGCCGACTACGTCAAGAACATGATCACCGGCGCCGCGCAGATGGACGGCGCGATCCTGGTGGTATCGGCCGCCGACGGCGCGATGCCGCAGACCCGTGAGCACATCCTGCTCGCCCGTCAGGTCGGCGTCCCCTACATCGTCGTCTTCCTCAACAAGGCCGACATGGTCGACGACCCCGAGCTCCTCGAGCTCGTCGAGGTCGAGATCCGCGATCTGCTGTCCGAGTACGAGTTCCCCGGCGACGACATCCCGTTCGTGACCGGTTCGGCGCTGAAGGCGCTCGAGGGCGACAAGGAGTACGAGGCGAAGATCCTCGAGCTCGCCGAGGCCCTGGACACCTACATCCCCGAGCCCACGCGTGATCTGGACAAGCCCTTCCTGATGCCGGTCGAGGATGTCTTCTCGATCACCGGCCGCGGGACGGTGGCCACCGGGCGGATCGAGCAGGGCATCATCAAGACCGGCGAGACGGTGGAGATCGTGGGCATCAAGGCGACGACCACGACCGTCGTGACCGGGGTCGAGATGTTCAAGAAGAACCTCGATCAGGGTCAGGCCGGCGACAACGCCGGCTGCCTGCTGCGCGGCACCAAGCGCGAGGACATCGAGCGCGGTCAGGTGCTGTGCAAGCCGGGCTCGATCACTCCGCACACCAAGTTCAAGGCCGAGGTCTACGTCCTGAAGAAGGAGGAGGGTGGCCGTCACACGCCGTTCTTCACCGGTTACCGGCCGCAGTTCTACTTCCGCACGACCGACGTGACCGGCGTCGCCAACCTGCCTGAGGGCACGGAGATGGTGATGCCGGGCGACAACGTCCAGATGGAGATCGAGCTGATCCAGCCGATCGCCATGGACGCGGGTCTGCGGTTCGCGATTCGGGAGGGCGGCCGTACGGTCGGCTCCGGAGTCGTCACCGACATCATTCAGTAGTAGTCACCGGGCGGCGCGGCCCTTCGGGCCCGCCGCCTTTTTTTCTGTAGATACGACCTTCAGGGCGGGCCCCGAAGCCCGGGGTTCGCCCTCGACACTGAAGAGACTCAAGAGAAGCCCAGAGAATTCCGTGGCCACCATCGCCCAAAACAAGATCCGCATTCGCCTGAAGTCCTATGACCACACGGCGATCGAGACAGCGGCAAAGGAGATCGTCGAGACAGCGACGCGCACCGGCGCGAGCGTCTCTGGTCCCGTGCCGCTGCCGACGGAGAAGAACGTGTACGTCGTGATCCGGTCGCCGTTCAAGGACAAGGACTCACGCGAGCACTTCGAGATCCGCACCCACAAACGCCTGATCGACATCCACCAGCCGACGCCGAAGACGGTCGACTCGCTCCAGCGACTCGACCACCTGCCGGCCGGCGTGGATATCGAGATCCGGCTCGCCTCCTAGCTACGACGATGGCCGCGATCCTCGCCAAGAAGCTCGGGATGACCCAGCGATTCCTCGATGACGGTCGCGTCGAGCGCGTGACCGTGCTCGAGGCCGGGCCCTGCCCGGTGACGGCGAATCCGCACCGTCGAGCGCGACGGCTACGAGGCCGTACAGCTCGCCTTCGGCGCGTGCAAGGAGAAGGTCGTTGACCCGGGCCGAGCTCGGTCATCTGAAGAAGGCCGACGCCTCCGCCCACCGCCACGTGGTCGAGTTTCGTGACGAGGCCGGCGAGCTGCTGGTCGGCGAGACGGTCAAGGCCGACGCGTTCGCGCCGGGGGATAAGGTCAAGGTCTCCGGCAAGAGCAAGGGCAAGGGCTTTCAGGGCACGATCAAGCGCCACAACTTCGCCAGCGGACCCAAGTCGCACGGCTCGCACAATGTGCGCGCGCCGGGTTCGATCGGCGCCTCGGCCACGCCCTCGCGGGTGATGAAGGGAATCCGCGGGCCGGGACGGATGGGCGGCGGGCGCATCACCCAGCGCGGCCTGACCGTGGTCGACGTGATCGCCGAGCAGAACCTGCTGCTGGTACGCGGGGCCGTTCCCGGCCCCCGCGGCACCACCGTGGAGGTGCGCACCGATGCCTAAGACGGCACCGAAGCTCGGAGGCGGGAGCGCCAGACTGGACGCCACGGCGTTCGAGGCCCGCTTCAACATGCCGCTCGTGCACGAGACGGTTCGGGCAGAGCTGAACGCGCGCCGCCAGGGAACGGCCTCGACCAAGACCCGCGGACAGGTCCGCGGCGGCGGCGCGAAGCCCTGGCGCCAGAAGGGCACAGGGCGCGCTCGCGCCGGCTCCTCGCGCTCACCGGTCTGGACCGGCGGTGGCGTCGTGTTCGGCCCCCAGCCTCGTCACTACACCTTCAAGGTCAACCGCAAGGCCCGCCGGGCCGCGTTTGCCAGCGCCCTGTCGGTGCATGCCGATCGCGACTCGCTGGCCGTCTTCGATCCCGAGCGCCTTCGACAAGCCCGCGACCAAGCAGGCCGCGCAGCTGCTGTCGGACTGGGGCGCCTCCGGCCCGACGCTGGTCCTGCTCACCGAGTCCGAGTTCGACGCCGGCATGTCGTTCCGGAACCTCAAGCGGGTCGCGGTACTGACGGCTTCCAGCGCCGGCGTGGCGGACATCATCGGTGCCGCCTCGCTGCTGGTCTCCGAAGCCGCGCTTGACGAACTCGTCTCTCGCGCGAAGGGGAACGGCTGATGGACGCCAGCCAGGTGATCATCCGCCCCGTCGTCTCCGAGAAGACGTTCGTGCTCGCCGAGGCGGGCAAGTACACCTTCCGGGTGCACGACAAGGCCCATAAGACCCAGATTCGTCAGGCGATCGAGCAGCTGTTCGACGTCAAGGTGCTGGCCGTCAGGACGTCTTCGGTCAAGAGCAAGCCCAAGCGCCGCGGACAGACCGCGGGGCGCACGCGCCAGTGGAAGAAGGCCATCGTCCAGGTGCGCGAGGGCGACACGATCCCGATCTTCCGTGGGTTGGAGGGAGCTGAGTAATGCCGATCCGCAATCCCAAGCCGACCTCGCCCGGACGGCGCTTTGTCACCTATCCGGACTTCGCCGAGATCACTCGCGACGAGCCGGAGAAGTCGCTGACCGAAGGGCCTGAAGAAGTCCGGCGGGCGCAACTCCAACGGACGCAAGACCTCTCGTCACCGCGGCGGCGGCGCCAAGCGGCTGTACCGCAAGATCGACTTCAAGCGCCTCAAGGACGGCGTCCCGGCGAAGGTCGCGCACATCGAGTACGACCCCAACCGCTCCGCCTACATCGCGCTGCTGCACTACGCCGACGGCGAGAAGCGCTACATCCTCGCGCCCCAGCGGCTGCGGGTGGGCGCCACCGTCGAGTCCGGCCCGGGCGCCGACATCCGCGTCGGCAACAGCCTGCCGCTGGCCAACATGCCTCCGGGCACGGTGGTCCACAACGTCGAGCTGACCCCCGGTCGCGGCGGGCAGATGGGCCGCTCGGCCGGCGTCGGGATCCAGCTTCTGGCCAAGGAGGGCGAGTACGTGACCCTGCGCCTGCCCTCGGGTGAGATGCGCATGGTCCGGGCCGAATGCCGCGCCACCGTCGGCACGATCGGCAACTCAGATCATCAGAACGTCAAAATCGGAAAGGCCGGACGCAAGCGCCATATGGGCGTCCGCCCCCAGACTCGCGGAACCGCGATGAACCCCGTCGACCACCCGCACGGTGGCGGCGAGGGCTCGACCACTCCCGGGCGTCACCCGGTCACGCCCTGGGGCGTGCCGACGCTCGGGTATCGCACCCGCAAGAAGGGCAAGGCATCCGACCGCTACATCACCCGCGGCCGCAGAAGAGGTAAGAAGCGTTGAGTCGATCAAGCAAGAAGGGCCCGTTCGTACAGGAGCGCCTGATGGCGCGGATCGAGGCGATGAACGCCTCGGGCGAGAAGCGCATGCTCAGGACATGGTCACGCACGTCGACGATCTTCCCGGAGATGGTCGGCCACACGATCGCCGTCCACGACGGCCGTAAGCACGTGCCGGTGTTCATCTCGGAGTCGATGGTCGGTCACAAGCTGGGCGAGTTCGCGCCGACGCGGCTCTACCGGGGTCACGCCGGAACCGGTAAGCGTCGATGAGTCCCGACGAGACCCCGCAGGAAGAGCAGCCCAAGCGCCGTCGCCGTAAGAAGGCTGACCCGGTCGAGGCCGCGGAGGCCACAGCCGCCTCCGAGCAAAGCTCGGCTGCCTCGGAGCCTGAAGAGAGCGCCGAGGTCGACCCGACCCCTGCTGATGTGGAGGCCGAAGAGGCTGCTGCTGACGTGATGCTCGAGGCTGACGCCGAAGCTGAGGGGGAGGCTTCCGATGTGGATGCCGAGCCGTCCGCCGAATCCGAGGACGCTCCGGCCGACGAGGCTCCGGCGCCCGCCCGGCGCCGACGGCGCCGAGGCGCGGCTGCGACCGAGGAACCTGCCGCACCGGCGCCCGCTCCGACTCGCCGTCGTCCCGCTCGTGATCCGAATCTGCCCCCGCCGGTCGTGCGAGCGCACGCAAAGTACGTGCGCTCGTCCGCCCGCAAAGCGCGCCTGGTGTGCGACCACATCCGCGGAAAGACAGTTGAGGAAGCGCGAGCTATCCTGGCTCACACGCCACGTGCGGTCGCGAAGGACTGGAGCAAGCTGCTCGAGTCAGCGGTTGCGAACGCCGAGCACAACCACGAGCTCGTTGGCGAGGACCTGTACGTCAAGGCTGTGAAGGCCGACGAGGGTCCGACGATCAAGCGGTTCCAGCCGCGCGCGATGGGTCGCGCGACGAAGATCCGCAAGCGCACCACTCATCTCACGATCTTGCTCACGCCGAAGGACTAACGAAACCATGGGTCAGAAAGTTCATCCCGAATCGATCCGCGTGGGCTACATCCACGACTGGAAGTCGAACTGGTTCAACGAGAAGAACTTCTCGGATTACCTGCACGAGGACACCCAGATCCGTGCCCACATCCTCGGCCGTCTCGCGCACGCCGGGCTTTCGGACATCACGATTCGCAAGAACGCCACCGAGGTCGAGGTCAACATCAACACGGCGCGCCCCGGCATCGTGATTGGTAAGTCGGGCTCCGAGGTCGACCAGCTGCGACGTGACCTGCACCGCATCACCAACAAGCAGGTCAAGGTCAACATCCTGGAGATCAAGCGCCCCGAGCTCGACGCTCGGCTGGTCGCGCAGTCGATCGCCGAGCAGCTGCAGAACCGCGTTGCCTTCCGCCGGGCGATGAAGCGCGCGCTCACCAGCGCCATGCGCTCCGGCGCCAAGGGCGTGAAGGTTCAGGTTTCCGGTCGTCTCGGCGGCGCCGAGATGGCGCGGACCGAGGGCTACTCCGACGGCCGCGTCCCGCTGCACACCCTGCGCGCCGACATCGACTACGGCTTCCACGAGGCGCGGACCACCTTCGGGCGGATCGGCGTCAAGTGCTGGATCAACAAGGGCGAGATCATGCCCGAGGGCTACACCGGTGCCGATTTGACGATCATGGACGAGCCTGCTCCGCAGGCTCCCGAGCGCGGCGGCCGCGATGGCCGCGGCGGCGGGCGTGACGGTCGCGGTCGTGGCGGCGGACCCGGCGGCGGCGGCGGTCGTGGCGGTGGCGCGGGCGGGCCGGGTGGTCGCAGTGGCGGTCGCCCGGCGGTCCCGGTGGGCGCGCCGGCGGTCCCGGTGGCGCCGGCGGCGGCGGTCGTGGCGGTCCTGGCGGCCGTGGCGGTGGCCAAGGTGGACGCGGCGGCGGTCTCGGCGGCGGCGGCGGTCGTCCCGGTGGCGGCGGCGGTCGTCCCGGTGGCGGCGGTGGTCGTCCGGGTGGCGGCGGTGGTCGTCCCGGTGGCGGCGGTGGTCGTCCCGGTGGCGGCGGTGGTCGTCCCGGTGGCGGCGGTGGCGCAGGAGGAGGCCGCTGATGCTCTCCCCCAAGCGCGTAAAGCACCGCAAGCAGCACCGCGGACGCAGAGCCGGTCTCTCACGCGGTCAGGTCAAGGTTCAGTTCGGCGAGTACGGACTCAAGTCCATGGACGCGGGCTGGCTGACCAACCGTCAGATCGAGGCCGCTCGTATCGCGATGACCCGCAAGATCAAGCGTGGCGGCAAGGTCTGGATCAACGTGTATCCGGACAAGCCGTTCACCAAGAAGCCGGCCGAGACCCGGATGGGTTCCGGAAAGGGCTCACCCGAAGGCTGGGTAGCGGTGGTCAAGCCCGGACGCGTGATGTTCGAGCTGGCCGGCGTGCCGGAGCCGCTGGCCCGCGAGGCGATGCGTCTGGCTGGTCACAAGCTGCCGGTGAAGACGAAGTTCGTCATGCGTGAGGACGGCTGAGATGAAGGCATCAGAGATTCGGGACATGGGCGAAGCCGATCTGCTCGAGCACGTGCACACCGCGCGCCGCGAGCTGTTCGGGCTGCGCTTTCAGCACGCCACCGGCGAGCTTGACAACACGGCCGGGATGGCGCGCGCCAAGCGTGAGGTAGCGCGCGCGCTGACCGTTGCCCGCGAGCGCGGAATTGAGATTCGGAGCTAGAGATGGAAGAAGAAGAGAAGGACACAACTGCAACTGAGGGCGCCGACGTCGTCACCACTGACGATGCGGCCGCCGAAGTGCCCGCTGAGGCCGCTGCCGCAGCCGAAACAGCGACTGGCCCCTCCGAGTGAGCCTCAGGAAGTCGTGGCTCCGAAGGAGCGGCGGGCTCGGGGGCGGGCGGCCAAGGCCGCGAAGGTTGGTGCGCGGCCGGCGCGGACGCCGGAGGAGCGGCATGCCGAGCGGGTGGCCGAGCGCAAGCAGAAGGCAGCTTCGCGGACGATTCAGCGTCAGCGAGCGCGCGCCAAGACGCGTGCGGCCGGAGCGAGCACGGCCGAGATGCCCGCCCGCGAGCGTCCGTCCGGCGCGCCCAAGACCCGCCAGGGGATCGTCGTCTCCGACCGCGCCGACAAGACGATCACCGTTCGCATCGACGTCGCGCGGCGCCATCGGCGCTACTCGAAGATCGTGCGCACCTCCAGCACGCTGCACGCTCACGACGAGAGCAACGACGCCAACATCGGCGACACCGTCGTCGTGCGGGAGTCGCGTCCGCTGTCGCGCCTCAAGCGCTGGCGGCTGGTTGAAGTGGTGGAGCGTGCGAAGTGATCCAGAACGAAACCCGTCTACGGGTGGCCGACAACACGGGCGCCCGCGAGATCCTGGTGATCCGTGTCCGCGGCGGCTCGCGCCGTCGCTACGCCAGCGTCGGCGATGTGATCGTCGCCACCGTCAAGCAGGCCACGCCCCAGGGCTCGGTCAAGAAGGGTGAGGTCGTGACCGCGGTGGTCGTGCGCACCAAGAAGTCCTATGGCCGCGAAGACGGGACCTACATCGGTTTCGACGAGAACGCGGCGGTGCTGATCGACGCCCAGAACAACCCTCGCGGAACCCGCATCTTCGGCCCCGTCGCCCGCGAGCTGCGCGAGCGCAACTTCATGAAGATCGTCTCGCTTGCCCCGGAGGTGCTCTGAGCCATGGGCCTGCGGATCAAGACCGACGACGAGGTGCTGGTGATCAGCGGCAAGGATCGCGGCAAGAAGGGCAAGGTCCTCCGCGTCGATCCGAAGAAGAACAAGGTGTTCGTCGAGGGTCTGAACATCGTCAAGCGCCATCAGCGCCCGCAGCAGGTGGCCGGCGCCCAGCGGCCGAGCAGGCCGGCGGCGTGATCGAGAAGGAAGGCCCGATTCACATCTCCAACGTGATGCTGTTGGATCCCAAGGACGGCAAGCCGACCCGAGTCGGGGTCGAGCTACAGGACGGAAAGCGCTTCCGTGTCGCTCGACGCAGCGGCAACAGACTGGACTAGACGATGGCTACAGCAAGACTGAAAACCCGATACGTCGAAGAGATCCGCCCGGCCCTGGTCGAGCGTTTCAGCTACACGACGCCGATGCAGGCCCCGCGCGTCCAGAAGGTCACCGTGAACATGGGCGTCGGCGAGGCCAAGCAGGACTCGAAGATGCTGGATGCCGCCTCCGAGCAGCTGGCCACGATCACCGGGCAGAAGCCCAACGTCCGCCGGGCGCGCAAGTCGATCGCCCAGTTCAAGGTGCGCGAGGGCATGCCGGTGGGCGTCGCCGTGACGCTGCGCGGCGAGCGCCAGTACGAGTTCCTGGACCGGCTGATGTCGATCGCGATTCCGCGGATCCGTGATTTCCGGGGACTCAATCCCAGGGCCTTCGACGGACGCGGCAACTACTCGCTGGGCGTTCGCGAGCAGATCATCTTCCCCGAGGTCGACTACGACGAGATCGATCAGGTCCGCGGCCTCGACATCACGATCACCACGTCAGCGGCGAGCGACGAGGAGGCATTCGCCCTCCTCGAGGCGCTCGGTATGCCATTTTCGAAGGACGGCCGCTCGCCGGCGGCCGCCACGAGTTAGAGGAGCACATGGCCAAGACTTCACAACGCGTCCGCCAGCAGCGGCCGCCCAAGTACAAGACACGGGGATACACGCGCTGCCGCAGGTGCGGACGCGCGCGCTCGGTCTATCGCAAGTTCGGCGTCTGCCGAATCTGCCTGCGCGAGCTCGCGCACAACGGCTACATCCCCGGCATGACGAAGTCGAGCTGGTGAGCGCATGTCGATGACCGACCCAGTAGCCGACTTCCTCACGCGTCTGCGCAACGCTGCGCGTGCGCAGCACCAGGATTTCGTCGCCCCGTCGTCCAAGCTCAAGCGTGAGCTGGCCCGGATCCTCAAGGAACAGGGCTACATCGAGGGCTTCGAGGTCCGTCCGCCGGCGCCGGATCAGCCCGGGCGAGCAGATCTCGGTGACGCTCAAGTACACCGAGGATCGCAAGCCGGTGATCAGCGGCATCCAGCGCGTCTCCCGGCCCGGTCAGCGCACCTACGTCGATCACGCCGGGATCCCGCGGATCCAGGGCGGCATGGGCACGGCAATCATTTCCACCTCCAGAGGAGTCATGACCGGTCACGAGGCGCGCCAGCAGGGCGTCGGCGGCGAGGTCGTGGCGAGGGTCTGGTAGACACTCTCAGAGCGCAATGTCCCGTATCGGAAAGCAACCAATCTCCGTCCCCGCTGGGGTCACCATCGCGATCGAACCCGAGCGCGTGATCGTCAACGGCCCCAAGGGCGAGCTCTCAGAGCGCGTCAGCCGTGACATCGGCGTCGTGCACGAGGGCGACCTCGTGCTGGTCACGCGGCCGACCAACCGCGGCGAGCACCGTGCCCTGCACGGGCTGACCCGCACGCTGGTGGCGAACATGGTGCAGGGAGTCACCGACGGCTTCGAGAAGCGCCTGGAGATCCAGGGCGTCGGCTACCGCGCAGCGCTGCGCGGCCGTGACCTGGAGCTGGCCCTGGGCTACTCGCACCCGGTGTCGGTGAAGGCGCCGGAGGGAATCGAGTTCGAGGTTCCGCATGCCGACGCGGATCGTGGTCAAGGGCGCCTCCAAGCAGCAGGTCGGCGAGATCGCCGCGATCATCCGCAAGCAGCGCAAGCCCGAGCCCTACAAGGGCAAGGGGATCCGCTACGAGGGCGAGTACGTCGCCCCGGAAGGTCGGTAAGCGGGCATGACCGTCACCACTGCACCGCAGCGGCGGCTCAAGCGACGCCGGCGCGTGCGCGCCAAGGTGCGCGGAAGCGCCGAGCGGCCGCGGATCTCCGTGTTTCGCTCCAACCGAGGCATCTTCGCTCAGCTCATCGACGACGACTCCGGCCGCACGCTCGCCGCCGTCAACTGGACCGAATCAGACTTGCGGGACCTCAAGCCGCACCGAGCAGGCCAACCGGGCCGGCGCGCTGCTGGCCGAGCGGGCTAAGGCGGCGGGAATCCAGTCAGCCGTGTTCGACCGCGGCGGCTACCAGTACCACGGGCGCGTCAAGGCCCTCGCAGAAGGCGCCCGCGAGGGCGGCCTCCAGTTCTAGACCGCTACCCTGGACGACTACTTCATGGCTACTCGCGAACGCACAGTTTCAGCATCCGGACTCGACCTGCAGGAGCGGGTCGTGGAGATCAACCGCGTGGCCAAGGTGGTCAAGGGCGGCCGGCGCTTCTCGTTCACGGCTCTAGTCGTGGTCGGCGACGAGCGCGAGGTCGTCGGCATCGGCTACGGCAAGGCCAACGAGGTCCCGGTGGCCATCCAGAAGGGCGTCGAGCGGGCCAAGAAGAACCTTTACCGCGTGCCCAAGCACGGGTCGACGATCACGCATCAGACGCTCGGCATCTTCGGAGCCGGCCGCGTGATGCTGAAGCCGGCCTCGCCCGGTACCGGCGTGATCGCCGGCGGCGGCGTGCGCGCAGTGCTCGAGCTGGCCGGGATCCACGACATCCTCTCCAAGAGCCTCGGTTCTCAGAACCCGATCAACCTGGTCAAGGCGACGATGGCCGGGCTGGAATCGCTGCGTACTCCGGACGAGGTCGCCAAGCTGCGCGGTCTCAGCATCAACCAGGTGCTCGGGCTCACGGCCGAGGGCTCGGCGGAGGCCACCGCGACCCTGAACAGCAACGGCGACGAGGCACCCGCACCGCGAGTGGAATCCGACGCGAGCCGGACGCCGCCGTCCGCAGCGGCGGCATCCGCCGCCCAGCAGTCCGCTGACCGCCGAGCGCGCCCGCTGAGTCGGAGTCGGCTGAACCCACCGAGGCGTCTTCGTGAGCAACGTCGTGATCACCCAGCGCAAGTCGCGCAACGGCGCCGACAAGCGTCAGCTGGACACGCTGCGCTCGCTCGGCCTGCGGCGGATCGGTCAGACGGTTGAGCACTCGGACACGCCCCAGCTGCGCGGAATGATCTACAAGGTGCGCCATCTCGTCGAGATCTCCGAGGACTCAGATGCCTGAGCCCGAGAACGAGACGATCGGGCTGCACAACCTCCAGCCCGCCCCCGGCTCGCGCAAGGCGCGCAAGCGCATGGGCCGCGGCGAGGGCTCGGGCACCGGCAAGACCTCCGGGCGAGGCCAGAAGGGCGCGGGCTCGCGCTCGGGCTCCAAGCGCCGCGCGCGCTTTGAGGGCGGCCAGAACCCGATCCACATGCGGATGCGCAAGCTGCGCGGGCCGCACATGAAGAAGTCGATGCCGTTCGAGCCCTTCCGAACCCACACCCAGGCGGTCAACCTGCTCGACCTCGAGGCGCGCTTTGAGGACGGCGACTCGGTGACGCTCGAGGCGATGAAGGCGCAAGGGCTGGGCACGCGTCAAGGACATTCCGGTCAAGGTGCTGGCCAAGGGCGAGCTGAACAAGTCGCTCACCGTTCACGCCCACGGTTTCAGCAAGGCCGCCCGCGAGCAGATCGAGGCCGCCGGCGGAACCTGCCAGCTCGTCAGCGCAGCCGCCGGCGCGCAGAGCTCCGCCGCGCCGGCCGCGAGCGCCGAGAGCTAGAGGGCTCATCCGATGATCTCCACGATCCTCGGGGCGTTCAGGGTCGGCGAGATCCGAAACAAGGTCCTGTTCACGGCGCTCGTCCTGGCGCTGTATCGCCTCGGCACCCACCTTCCCGCGCCGGGCATCAACTCCGCTGCCGTCAATTCGATCCAGAAGAACTTCGGCGGCAACAGCATCCTCGGGCTGCTGAACCTGTTCTCCGGCGGTGGCCTCGGCCGCATCGCGATCTTCGCGCTGGGGATCATGCCGTACATCACCGCCTCGATCATCCTGCAGCTGCTGACCGTCGTGGTGCCCTCGCTCGAGAAGCTGCAGAAGGAAGGCGAGGTCGGCCAGGCGCGGATCACCCAGTACACGCGCTACCTGACGGTCGGCCTGGCGTTCGCCCAGTCGATCGGTTACGTCTTCCTGTTCCGCAGCTTCGAGAAGCAGGCCGGCACCCCGCTGATCTCAAACTTCACGCTGGCCAAGGTGTTTCTGATCGTCATATCGCTGACCGCCGGCACCGTCCTGCTGATGTGGATGGGCGAGTTGATCACCCAGCGGGGGATCGGCAACGGAATCTCGCTGATGATCTTCGCCAGCATCGTCGCGCGGATCCCCAACGGCGTGCACTCGTGGTGGACCAGTCCCAACCAGGTGTTCCGCGTGGTCATGCCGTTCATCGCCATCGGCGTCGTCGCCGCAGTGGTGTTCGTCCAGGAAGGACAGCGGCGGATCCCGATCCAGTACGCCAAGCGCGTGATCGGCCGGCGCATGACCCAGGGCGGCCAGACCTACCTGCCGCTGCGGGTCAACATGGCGGGCGTGATCCCGGTGATCTTCGCCGCCAGCGTGATGGCGATCCCGCCGACCCTCGGCCAGCTGATCGGCCAGAACCACACCCACAGCATCGCCTACAAGATCCAGACCTTCTTCAACCCGCAGGGCTGGCATTACGTGGTCGGGCGAGAGCATCTTCATCATCCTGTTCACGTACTTCTACACGGCGGTGACGTTCAATCCCGTCGACCAGGCCGAGAACCTGCGGAAGTACGGCGGTTTCATCCCCGGGGTGCGACCAGGTAGGCCCACGGCCGAGTTCCTCGACCGCATCCTGGCTCGGCTGACCTTCCCAGGAGCGTTGTTCCTGGCCGCGATCGCTGCGCTTCCCGACGATCCTGATCAACTCCACCAACGCCAACTTCTTCTTCGGAGGGACCTCGATCCTGATCGTGATCGGCGTCGCGCTGGACACGATGAAGCAACTCGAGGCGCAGCTGATGATGCGCAACTACGGTGGCTTCTTGAAGTAGCGCGGGCGCCGTGCGCAGGCCCGCTCCGGCGCCGCATCCGGGACCTACGCGTCCGGCGGACCCGGACCTGCAGCGCCGGCCGCCAGCGCGCGCTCGCCCGGTCATCGTCGAGCTTCCGGTAGACGTTGCGCAGGTGGTACTCGACCGTCTTCGGCGGTCACGAACAGGGTCTGGGCGATCTCCCGGTTGCTCTGGCCGGAGGCGGCGAGGTCAGCGATCCGTCGCTCGCTCGGGGTCAGCGAGGCCAGCCCGCTCATCAGCCAGTCGCGCCGTGGGCGCGCGCCCGCCGGCGGCGAGTTCGGTCAGGGCGCGCGCGAGCAGGACCGTGGCGCCTCCCGTCCGCGCCAGGTCGGCCGCCCGCTGGAGCGGCTCACGGCTGGCGGCGCGCTGGTTGTCCCGGCGCAGCGCCGCTCCCAGATCCACCAGTGCGCGCACCGTCTCAAGTCGTGGGGGGGCCTGGAGCCGAGCTCGACCGCGTGCGCCAGAAGCTCGCGACCCTCGCGGCTCCGCCCTCGCACAGTCCGCAGACCCTCAGCGCCCGGATGCGGTCGTGGAGCACATCCGCGTCGTCCGCCACGCGCAGCGCCTCGTCGCGCGAAGTCGAGCGAGTTCGCGGCGCTCCTCCAGCGCCAGCGAGGCGAGCGCCGCGATGGTTTGCCACGGGGGGGAGCCCAGCACCTTGACCTCGTCGCCGAGCGCCGCCCCAAGCGCGAGCGCATCACGCAATGCCTCCGCGGGCCTTCCCTGGGCCAGGCGAAGCTCGGCTCGTGCGCCGACGCAGAAACGTGTCTTCGAGGTCTCGGTGCCGATCGATCTCACCGACGGCGTGAATCCGTTCCTCGGCCTGCTCCAGCTCGCCGCGTTCGATCAGGCATAGGGCCAAGCCGGCCTGGGCCGTTCGGCTGAACTGACGCCAGCCGTGAATGCGCCGAGTCAAGGGCAGCCTCGAGTTCAGCGATCGCGTCCGCCACCTGCCCGAGCCACAGCTTCGGCAGCCCGCGGCAGTATTTGGCCGTCGCGAAGGCGACCGGCGACTGCACGCTGACGCGCATCTTCGAGGACGGCGTCGGTCAGCTCCACGGCGCGCTCGAGCTGCACCGCACAGGGTGAAGGCTGCGGTCACCAGCCTCCAGGCCATGCCGCCCGCGCGCTCGTGCGCGAGCAGAGCGCCACCGTCCCAGGCCCGCTCGGCCAGGGCCGCGGTGCGCTCGGCGCGCTCACCGGCGAACCCGGATTGCAGCGCCGCCTGGGCCAGCAGCATCCGCTGCCCCTGCGAGCGAGGGCCGTGCTCGGCTCGGGGCAGCAGCTCGGCCGAGCGTTGTTTGGCGCTCGCCCGCAGCTCGGTCGACAGCGACGCGGTGGCCACGTAGCCGGTCTGCAGCCGCGTCGTGCAGCTCGGTCACCTCGGCCTCGTCTGGGAGCCAGGGACAGCTCGGCCAAGCCCGCTTCATACGCGGCTGCGGCCCGCTCATGCAAGTCCCTGCCCATACAGCGCCTGGCCCTGCTCGAGCATCAGTTGCGCTCGCTCGAGCGGATCGCGTGTGGCCTGCGGCCGCAGCGGCGAGGTGCTCCGCCGCGGACGCTGAGCCGAGCGCCGCCTCAGCGGCGCCCAGCTCGGCCAGCACGCCCGGGCGCAGGCTCTCGCTCGGCGGCTCCTCCAGCGCGCGCTGGAGGTAACGGCAAGCGGACTGGGCCGCGCCGCGGGCCTGAGCCTCGCGGGCCGCGGCCTGAAGGCGTCCGACGACCCAGTCGCTGCCCTCGGCCCGGCCGTGCAGGAGATGGGCGGCCACGCGTTCGGCGCTCTCGCCGTCGGCGTAGAGCAGGCGAGCTGCGTCGAGGTGCCGGCTGGCGCGCTCGGAGGCGGGAATATCGGCCCTGATCGCATGGCGCACGAGCGGATGCACGTATTGCAATGGCTCCCGCGCGAGCAGGACCTCGACCGCGGCCAAGTCGGTCCGCCGCCTCGGCCGCGGCCGGGAGCGGCAGCGCGGCCAGCGCGGCGGCCTGGCGGACGGGGACCTCGTCGCCGAGGATCGCCACCGCGCGCGCCAGCGCGCTCGCGTTCTCGCCCAGGCGGCCGACCCGGACCCGGAGCGAGCGGGTGACGGCATCGGGGGCCAGCGACTGGGCCCGTCGTGCCAGCTGGTCACCTGCGAGCTCCGGAGCCGTCCCTGAGCTCGAGCAGCAGTTCGTGGAGATAGAACGGGTTGCCCCCGGTGGCTCGGTGGCAGGCCGCGACCAGCGCCTCGTCGCCGCGTCCGGGAAGCTCGCGCCGGGTGACCTCGGCGACCGCAGTCAAGCCGAGTGGCGCGAGGCGCTCGAGCGCGACCGACGGGTGGGTGGCGATCCGGTCGACGATCTCCGAGGGACCCTCGCCGAGGTTGGCGCGGCGGCCCAGCACGAGGCCGAGCGGGAGCTCATCGAGCCGGTGCAGCAGATAGAGCAGGAACTCCAGCGAGGCATCGTCACACCAATGCAGGTCATCGACCGCCACCAGCGTCGGGACGCGTCTCGCTGGCGGCGGCGATCACGGTCGAAGATCGCATCGATGATCGGAGCGGCCCATCCGCCGGCTCGCGTCGCGGCCACGCCGGGCCGGTGCGCCCGCCAGCACGCGGACCTGCTCGGGCGCGTCGGCCAGGACAGGCCTCACGCGGCGTTCCGGCGGCAGGTCGGCCAGCAGGCGACCGCAGGAGCTGGCCGGCGACGCCCAGGGCCAGGTGGCGCTCGAGCTCGGCGCCCGCGGCCCGGAGCACGCGCAGACCCTCGGCCCGGGCGCGATCCAGCGCGGCTTCGTGCAACCGCGTCTTGCCCATCCCGGCGTGGCCCTCGATCAGCAGCGCCTGCCCCTCGCCGCGCTCCGCCGCCCGTGACGACTCGTCGATCGCGCGCAGCGACCGCCTCTCGCTCACGCAAGTCTGCACTTCCGCGGACCGCGCGTCCGCGCCTGTCCCGTGTCTCTGGCACCGGCACGTATCTTACCACCCGGTTGCCATCTCTACTACCCCGGAACTCTGGTCTTTCGTGACATCTGGGCCCGGCGATCGGCGTAATCCTCGGGTCGTTCCCTGGGGCGAAGGTCTGGGGCCGGCGGCATGCTGGCGGATGATGGCCAACCGTTCCGTCAACGTCAGCCTGTCGATCGACCTCGAGTCGGACCCGATCAGCGGCGTCTGTGAGGGCCGAGGTAGACCAGGAGCCGCGGCGGTTCAGCGGCTGGGTCGAGCTGGCCGGGGCGATCGAGGACGTCCGGGTTCGGCGCGCCGGGGGCGCGGGCGCCGAAAGTCTGGGGTCGATGCCTGGGGCGAGCAGCGGAGGGCGCAGCTAGCGTGCATCAGGTCGTTCGGGGGCTGCAGAGGTAGAAGGCTGGGGGAGCCATAGGGGGCACCGGAGGGGTGGGGCGCAACGGGGGCAGGTAAGCGAATGTGGGACGGGGTCGGCACGGAAGCCGACCCGCCCGCTTTCGCCGTGCGGCCGTTGCGTCCGCGCCGGTACAGTGACCGTCGTGTCACAACTGAACCTGATCCTGTTCGGACCGCCCGGGGCGGGCAAGGGAACGCAGGCTGACCGTCTGCGTCAGGACTTCCAGCTGCCGTTCATCTCCACCGGCGAGATGCTGCGCGCGAACGTCAAGGAGGGCACGGAGCTCGGGCAAGGAGGCCAAGCGGTACATGGACGCGGGCGAGCTCGTGCCCGACGACGTGATGGTGAAGATGGCCGCGGAGCGCCTCCAGGAACCCGACGCGCAGGACGGCTTCATCCTCGACGGCTTTCCCCGCACGCATCGAGCAGGCCAAGGCGCTGGACAAGCAGCTCGTCAGAGCTGGGTCGCCGGGTGACCGCGGCGCTGCTGGTCGACGTGCCCGACGAGGAAGTGATCCGGCGCCTGTCGGGCCGACGCGTCTGCGTGAAGGCGGGGCCACAACTACCACGTCGAATTCGACCCGCCCAAGCACGAGGGCGTCTGCGACCAGGACGGTTCACGGCTGGTCCAGCGCGACGACGACAAGCCCGAGGTGGTGAAGAACCGGCTGAAGGTCTACCACGAGCAGACCGAGCCGCTGGTGGACTACTACGACGAGCAGGGTCTGATGCGGCGCATCGACGGCACGCGCGATCCGACCGAGGTTCACGACCACATCCGGGCCGTGATCGCGACGCTGCGCCTCGAGGAGAACGTGTAGGACCGCAGGATGATCATCAAGAAGAGTCCAGAGGAGATCGACAAGATGGCCGCCGCAGGGGCGATTCTCGTCAAGACGATGAATCTGCTGGCCGGCAAGGTCCGTCCCGGGGTGACGCACACGCGAGCTTGATCAGGCCGCCGAGAAGTTCATCCGCTCCCAGGGGGCTGAGCCGGCGTTCAAGGGCTATCGCGGATTCCCCGGCTCGATCTGCGCCTCGCCGAACTCGATGATCGTCCACGGCATCCCGGGCCCGTACAAGCTCGAGCGCGGGCGACATCATCTCGGTGGACATCGGGGTGATCTTGGACGGCTGGGTCGCCGATGCCGCGCGCACCTTCCCCGTCGGCCCGATCTCGCCGGTGGCCCACAAGCTGCTGAGCGTGACCGAGCAGGCGCTTCACGCTGGCGGTTCCCCAGTGCCGGGTCGGCAATCGGCTGGGCGATGTCTCGCATGCGATCCAGGAACACGTGGAGGCCCAGGGGTTCTCGATCGTGCGCAGCCTCGTCGGTCACGGCATCGGCCGCAGCATGCACGAGGACCCGCAGATCCCCAACTACGGCGCTCCGGGGACCGGCGTTCCGCTGGAGGAGGGGATGGTCCTGGCCGTGGAGCCGATGGTGACCGCGGGCCGCCACGCCGTCCGGGTCGGCGAGGACCATTGGTCGATCTTCTCCCAGGACGGATCGCTGGCCGCGCACTTCGAGTTCACCATCGCCGTCACCGCGTCGGGCCCGCGCGTGCTGACGCCGTGGCACGAGGCCGGGAACGGCCGCGCGGCCGCCTGAGCCGGCCCGGCACCGAAGGTTTCGCCCCTGCTAAGATCACGCGTTGCGCTCGTAGCGCCCGTGTTTGACGCTGCGTGCCGCGCCTCAGCGGGGTAGCGGCGACCGTACCGGTCGCCAGAGCCACGCTTGAGGGATACTTTCATAATAGCTACGGAGCGAAACGACGTGAAAGTACGACCCTCGGTCAAGCCGATGTGCGAGAAGTGCAAGATCATCCGCCGCGATGGGCGGGTCCTTGTCATCTGCTCGAATCCTCGTCACAAGCAGCGGCAGGGCTAGCGGGCGAGAGGGCGAGACATGGCAAGAATTTCAGGGGTCAACATCCCCCTCAACAAGCGCGTCGAGATTGGCCTCACCTACATCTACGGGATCGGCCGCTCGACCTCCAACAAGCTGCTCGCCGAGGTCGGCGTGGAGCCCGACCGCAAGGTTCGTGACCTGACCGAAGAAGAGGTCGTCCGGCTGCGCGAGGTGATCGACAGCGGGCTCACCGTGGAGGGAGACCTCCGCCGCGAGCGCTCGCAGAACATCAAGCGCCTGCAGGAGATCGGCTGCTACCGCGGCCTGCGCCACCGGCGCGGTCTGCCGGTGCACGGTCAGAACACGAAGACCAATGCGCGCACCCGCAAGGGGCCCAAGCGCATGCAGGTGGCCGGTAAGAAGAAGGCGACCAAGAAATGAGTCCAGCTCCGAGAAGGCCCCAGCGCGGTCGACGGCGCGCGCGCAAGAACATCCCCATTGGTCAGGCCCACATCAAGACGTCGTTCAACAACACGATCGTGTCGTTGACCGACCGCGAGGGCAACGTGATCGCGTGGGAGTCGGCCGGCGGTGCCGGCTTCAAGGGCTCGCGCAAGTCGACTCCGTTCGCCGCGCAGGTAACCGCCGATGCGGCCGCGCGCAAGGGCATCGAGCACGGCCTGCAGAAGGTCGAGGTGTTCGTCAAGGGGCCCGGCTCGGGACGTGAGACGGCGATCCGCTCACTGCAGGCGGCCGGACTCGAGGTCACCGGAGTCAAGGACGTCACGCCCCAGGCCCACAACGGCTGCCGTCCCCGCAAGCGGAGGCGCGTCTAATGGCTCGTGATACCGGACCCCAGTGCAAGCAGTGCCGTCGTGAGGGCCAGAAGCTGTTCCTCAAGGGCGAACGCTGTCTGACCGACAAGTGCGGCGTCGAGCGACGCTCCTATCCGCCCGGCGATCACGGCCGCGGACGCCAGAAGCAGAGCGAGTACCGCGTCCAGCTGCGTGAGAAGCAGAAGGCCAAGCGCTACTACGGCGTGCTCGAGAAGCAGTTCCGCATCTATTACGACAAGGCGTCTCGGCAGACCGGGATCACCGGCGAGAACCTGCTGCGGATGCTCGAGTGCCGCTTCGACAACGTGCTCGTACGGCTCGGCTTCGCCGCATCTCGGCGCCAGGCGCGCCAGCTGATCCTGCACGGTCACTGGACCGTGAACGGGCGCCGGGTGAACATCCCCAGCTACCAGATGCGCGACAACGACGTGATCGCCATCCACACCCGCTCGACCGCGGGACAGGTGATCCGTGATGCCACCGAGCTCACCGGCCAGGTGCCGGCATGGCTGCAGGCGGACCACGATTCGCTCACGGCGAAGGTGCTGCGTAAGCCGGAGCGGCGGGAGATCGCCGCGCCGGTGCAGGAGCAGCTCATCGTCGAGCTGTACTCGAAGTAGAAGCAAGCTTTCAGCCGCGCAGCCAGTCGGCGGGCGCGGCTCTGACAGCCGTCTAGGCGGCGGCAGTAACCCCACGACGTTAGGACCCTGATGCTCGACTTCCAAGTCCCCCGAATCTCCAGCGAGTCTGTTGATGACAACCGCGGCTCCTTCACGATCGAGCCGCTCGATCGGGGCTTCGGCTACACCTTTGGGAACTCCCTGAGGCGCGTGCTGCTGTCCTCGCTCGCCGGCGCGGCGGTGACGAGCGTGCGGATCGAGGGCGTTGCCCACGAGTTCTCGACGATCAGGGGCGTCAAGGAGGACGTGACCGACATCGTCCTGAACCTCAAGGGCATCGTCTGCCGGATGCACAGCGACGCGACCGAGATCGAAGCACCGCTGGTGGTCACCGGCCCCGGCGAGATCACCGCCAAGGACATCGACCTCCCCTCCGGTGTGGAGATCCTCAATCCCGACGCCCACATCGCCACGCTGGAGAACAAGACCAAGCTCGAGGTCTACCTGACCATCGGCCGCGGCCGCGGTTACCGCCCCGCCGAGGAGAACAAGTCGGCCGATCAGCCGATCGGCGTGATCCCGATCGACTCGATCTTCTCGCCGGTGCGCCGCGTGGCCTACAACGTCGAGCAGGCGCGCGTCGGTCAGCGGACCGACTTCGACAAGCTCACGCTCGACATCGAGACCGATGGCTCGATCGACCCGCACGCGGCGCTGCGTGAGGCCGCCGAGATCCTGATCTCCCAGCTGGCGATCTTCACCGACGCCGACCGGGTGGTCGAGCTGCGCGACACCGGCTCCTCGGGTGCGCTCGAGCCCGGCCTGGTCGGGGGCAACAACGCCGGCGGCGCTGCGGGAGCCCGGCAGCCGAACGCCATGGACGAGATCCTGATCGAGGAGCTCGAGCTGGGCGTCCGCTCCTACAACTGCCTCAAGCGGGCCGGTATCCAGACCGTCGGTGACCTCGTCTCCAAGACCGAGTCCGAGCTCAACGCGATCCCGAACTTCGGCAAGAAGTCGATCGACGAAGTGATCGAGACATTGCACGCACGTGGCCTCGGGCTGCGGGGCGAGTAAGGTCCCGGTTCGATCATGCGCCATCAGCGTCAGCGATACCAGCTTTCTCGCAGTGCCTCGCACCGCAAGTCACTGCTGATGAACCTCTCGAAGGAGGTCATCGACCACGAGCGGATCAAGACCACCGAGGCCAAGGCCAAGGCGGTCAAGCCCGAGGTCGAGAAGCTGATCACGCTCGCCAAGCGCGGCGATCTGCACGCGCGCCGGCAGGCGCTGTCGGCGCTCGGGCAGGACAAGTTCGCGGTCTACAAGCTGTTCGAGGAGATCGCCCCGCGCTACTCGGAGCGCCCCGGCGGCTACACGCGGATCCTGAAGCTGGGGCCGCGCTCGTCGGACTCGACCGAGATGGTGCTGCTCGAGCTGGTCTAGGTCCGGCGGTTCGGGCCTCGCCGGCTGGGCCGGGCGTGGTCTCTCGCCTGCTGATCGAGTACGACGGAACCGGGTTTGCGGGCTGGGCCGCCCAGGGGGCGGCCCGAACGGTGCAGGCCTCGCTCGAGCACGCGCTGGGGGTCGTGCTGCGTCGTGACTCGGTGCCGCTGACCGTGGCCGGACGCACCGATGCCGGCGTGCACGCCTGGGGTCAGGTCGCGAGCTACCCCGGGCCGGTGGCCCGGGTCGGCGGGTCTGAACGCGCTGCTGCCCGACGACGTGGCGGTGCTGTCGTGCGCTCGGCCTCGACCCGGATTTGATGCCCGCCGGCGACGCCACCTCGCGTGCGTACTGCTACCGGGTGCTGGTGCGGCGCGCTCGGAGCGCGCTCGAGGCCCGGCGGGCGCTGCACTGGTCCTATGACGTGGATCTGTCGGCTGCTTTCGGAGTGTGCGTCGCTGCTGGTGGGCACGCACGACTTCACCGCCTTCACCCCGACCGAGACCTACCACGCAGCGCTTCTCCCGGGAGGTGTTCGCTGCGTTTTGGCGGCCGGCGCCGGGCTCCGGCTCGGCCTCTGTGCTCGAGTTCTGGATCGAGGCCGACTCGTTCATGCGGCGCATGAACCGGGTGCTGGTCGGGACGATGCTGCAGGTCGCGAGCCGGCGGGCGGTCGCTGTCGTCGTTCGCGCAGCTGTTGAGGCGCGCCGCGGTCGGCCGCCGGGCCCGACCGCGCCGGCGCACGGGCTGTACCTGGCCGGGGTGGGGTATGAGGGCCGGCGGGTGCTCGCCGGGGGGTCTAGCTGGTTCGCGCGTCTTGCTCTGGCCCGGGTGTGTGTCGTCTTCGTGTGCGGCGCGTGAGAACTTCGGCGTTGAGGGGAGGAGTTCGGCTGCTCGGTGGGCTCTTGGCGTCCGATGGCGCGCTCGGAGCCCGAACAAACGTCACAAACCGACGCCGCACGGTCCGGATCGCGGTTCGAAACTTCGGCGCTCAGCCCGAAGTTCGCACCTCGATCGTCTCGGTCGAGGCGGTTTGGCGCTTTTTCGGGATCTTGGCCGGGGTGACCGGGCCGCGGCCTGGGTCGCGGCTCAGCCAGCTCGCACTCGTGACCACCCGTCAGCTCTACGCGGCCGGGCTGAGCAAGGATGCGATCCTGCACCCGGCGCCAGCCGGGGGACGCTCCACCGGATTCATCACGGCGTGTACCTGTTCGGGACGGCGGTTCTGCTCCCGGGCGCTCGGGAACTGGCCGCCGTCCTGGCCTGCGGGCGAGGACGCCGTCGTCAGTCATCGCTCGGCGGCTTCGTTGTGGGGGTTCGCCGTCGTCGCCCGCGACGTCGACGGAAGTCACTGTGGTCGGACGGAGCGGGCGGAGCCGTGAGGGTCTGCGGGTCGCACCGCGTTCGCGGCCTGACCAGCGCCGAGCGGCGGCTGAAGAACGGCATCCCGGTCACCTCGCCGGCCCGGACGCTGATCGACTTCGCCTCGCAGGCCGCCGGCGACGAGCTCGAGCGCGCGATCGCCGAGGCGCTACGCGCTCGGGCTGACCACCGAACGGGAGCTGCGACGGGCGCTCGCGCGTAACGCGAATCGCGCCGGCGCCGCTGCTCTGAGGGCCGAACTGGACCGCGAGGGCGGTCCAGCGTTCACGCGCTCGGAGGCCGAGCGCCGGATGAAGCTGCTGATACGCCAGGCGCCGGCTGCCGCCGCCGCTGGTCAACGCGCAGGTTGGCGGGTACGAGGTGGATCTTCTACTGGCCGGCGCAGAAGCTGATCGTCGAGGTCGACGGCTACCAGTTTCCACGGCCACCGAGCTGCGTTCGAGCGCGACCGCAGAAAGCAGACGGTCCTGGCCGCGGCCGGCTACATCGATGATCCGAGTGACCTGGCGTCAGCTCGATGAGGAGCCGATGGCCGTCCTCGCCGCGATCGCGCAGGCGCTGGCGCGGCTCGCACTCCGGCAGCCGGGAGCGGCACTAGGATCAGGAGGACATGCATGTGCTCCTGACCAACGACGACGGGATCGAGGCGGCTGGGCTGCAGGCGCTGCGCAAGGCGCTGCTCGCGCTCCCCGGGATCGAGCTCGCGGTCGTCGCCCCCGACGGCAACCGCTCGGCGATGGCGCGCTCGATCACCACCCGGCGCCCGTTGTGGGTGCAGGAGGTCGATTTCGGCGACGGGACCGTCGGCTACGCGACCGATGGGACGCCGGTGGATTGCGTTCGGCTGGCCCGGCTGGGGCTGATCGAGGGGTTCGAGGCCGAGCTCGTGGTGTCCGGGATCAACCACGGCTCCAATCTCGGCGACGACATCACCTATTCGGGCACGGTGGCGGCGGCGCTGGAGGCGATCGTGCTCGGGCTTCCCGGGCATCGCGGTCTCCCAGCAGTCGAAGGCCTGCGAGCTGGACTTCACCTCGGCCACCGGGTTTGAGTTCGCCACCGCGGCGGCGTTCACGGCGCGGCTGGTGGCGGAGCTCGAGAGCGTGCCGCTGCCCTCCGGCACGCTGCTGAACATCAACGTGCCCGGCACCGAGCCCGACGGGGTGGAGGTGGCGAAGCTGGGCAAGCGGATCTACCGGGATGAGCTGGCGCTGGTCGACGAGGGCGCGGGCAAGCGGCGCTTGTACCGGATCTACGGCGACGCGAGCTACGAGCGCGATGAGACCGGGACCGACCTCGCGGCGGTTGCCGCGGGCAAGATCGCGGTGACGCCGATCCACTTCGACCTCACCGACCGTGAGGGGCTCGACGCGCTCGTGCGGTATGACCTGGCCCGGCTGATCACGCCCGCCGCCGAGGAGGTCGACGCCGGGGAGGTGCAGGCGTGAGCCCGCAGGCGTCGAAGACCGGCCGACGCGCAGGCGCGCGCCGGCCGAGCTGCGGCGGCAGCTGGACTATCACGGCCACCGGTACTACGTGCTCGACGACCCGGAGATCGGGGACGACCAGTACGACGCGCTGATCGACGAGCTGCGCGAAGATCGAGGCCGAGCATCCGGAGCTGGTCACGCCCGACTCGCCGACCCAGCGCGTGGGCGGGGAGCCGGTCAGCGACCTGGAGAAGGTCCGCCATCCCCAGCGCGATGCTTTCGCTGGCCAACGCGCGCTCGGCGGAGGAGCTGCGGGCCTGGATCCAGCGGATGCGCAATCACCTGGCGCGCGAGGGGATCGAGGATCCGGAGTTCGAGTACGTGGCCGAGCCGAAGATCGACGGGCTGGCGATCTCGCTGCTGTATCGCGACGGCGTGTTCGAGCGCGGGGCGACCCGGGGCAACGGCGAGATCGGCGAGGACGTCACCCACAACCTCAAGACGATCGCCGATGATCCCGTTGCGGCTGGACATGGAGGATCCGCCGGCGCTGGTCGAGGTGCGCGGCGAGGTGTACATGTCGCTGCCGGATTTCGCGGCGCTGAACGAGCGCCGGGCGGAGGCGGGGCTGTCGACGTTCATGAACCCCCGCAACTCGGCCGCCGGGACGATCCGCCAGCTGGACCCGAAGCTGGCCGCCGACCGCCCGCTGTCGTTCTGGGCCTACGCAGGTCGGCGCCACCGAGGGGATCACCTTCGCCACCCACTACGACGGGCTGCAGTGGCTGCGCGAGCACCGCTTCCCGGTGCACCCCGACGTCAAGAAGCTGCGCACCGAGGACGAGGTGGTCGCCCAGTGCCGGTCATGGGAGGAGCGCCGCGGCTCGCTGGACTTCGAGATCGACGGCGTCGTGGTCAAGGTCAACGAGGTCGAGCTCCAGCGGCGTCTGGGGGTGGTGGGGCGCGAGCCGCGCTGGGCGATCGCGTGGAAGTTCCCGCCGACGACCGCGGTGACCACGCTCAAGCAGATCGGCTGGAACCCGGGAAAGTTCGGCGACCTGCACCCCTACGCCATGCTCGAGCCGGTGCAGGTCGGCGGGGTGACGATCAAGCTGGCGACGCTGCACAACGAGGAGGACCTGGCCCGCAAGGACATCCGTGAAGGCGAAGAGGTGATCGTGCTCCGGGCCGGCGATGTGATCCCGCAGGTCCTCTCGCCGGCGCCGCACGTCGCCGAGCGCACCGATCGGCCGCCGCCGCCCGCGGCCGCCGGCGAACTGCCCGGTCTGCAACACGCCGACGATCAAGCCCGAGGACTCGGTGTTCACCCGCTGCCCCAACCGCGACTGCCCCGGGCCGGCGCTGGCAGCTGCTCAAGCACTACGTCGGGGCGATGGACATCGATGGCCTGGGCGAGAAGCAGGTCAGCCTGTTCATGGAGCTGGGCTGGGTCCGTACGGCGGCGGACTTCTATCGCCTCAGCGCGGAGCAGATCGCCGAGCAGCCGGGGTTCGGGCAGGTCTCGGCGGAGAAGCTGGTGGCGGCGATCGAGGCTTCCAAGCAGCAGCCGTTCGGCCGGGTGCTCTACGCGGTGGGGATCGAGGAGGTCGGCTACGTCACCGGCCGCAACCTGGCCCAGCAGTTCCGCACCATCGACGCGCTGCTGAACGCCACCGCCGGAGGAGATCGAGCAGACCCCGGGAGTGGGCCCGAAGATGGCGCAGAAGATCCACGAGCAGCTCAGCGACCCGCAGATGCGCGCACTGATCGAGGATCTGCGCCAGGAGGGCTGCGCATGGAGGAGGAGGGGCCGCCGCCCGGGGAGGGGCCGCTGGCGGGCAAGACGCTCGTGCTCACCGGCACGCTGCCCGACCTGACCCGTGAGCAGGCGACCGAGATGATCATCGCCGCCGGCGGGAAGGTCACCGGCTCGGTGTCGAAGAAGACGTCGTACGTGGTCGCCGGCGACAGCCCGGGCACCAAGCTGGCTCAGGCCGAGCGGCTCGGGGTGCCGGTGCTCGACGAGGACGGGCTGCGCGGCGCTGCTGGACTGAACCGCCCGATGGCCCGGCGACGCAGCCGCCCGGGCGCAGCCGCCGGGCGCGCAGCCCGCCCCGGGCTCAGCCGGCGTACTTGGCCAGCGCGACGGCCATGTCGTCCTCGAGCGCGTGACCGTTGACCGGGTCGACCGAGTTCATCAGGAACGCGAAGGCCAGCTGGTGGCCGTCCCGGGCCGTGCACAGACCGACCAGGTTGGCCACGTCGTGCAGGGTGCCGGTCTTGCCGCGGCAGCGTCCCTGGGCGTGCGGTGCCCGCGCAGGCCGGCCTGCAGCGTGCCGGACAACCCCGGCCACCGACAGCGAGCCGGACGAACGCGGAGTTCGGAGGCCAGTGAGCTGAGCAACCTGACCACCTCCCGCGGGCTGGTGAGGTCGTTGCGGGAGAGCCCGGATCCGTCCTCCAGGCGAGGATGGATGCCGAAGCTCTGAGCCATCTGGCTGCGCACCACCGCAGCGCCGGCGGCGGTCGAGCCGCGGCCGCCGAACCGCGCCCCGATGTCCTTGAGCAGCATCTCGGCCAGGAAGTTGTCCGACGGCGAGTTGGTGAGGCGGATCAGCGTGGACATCCGCGGCGAGTGGACCGTGGCCAGCAGCCGTGCGCCGGCGGGGGTCGGCGCCGCTGAAGATCCGGGTGCTACCCGGGACGGACACGTGAGCCGCTGCGCAGGGCGCCGGCCAGCCGCTGGGCGGCGAACAGCGCGGGACGGGTCTGAAACGAGGTGCCCTGCTCGTCGGCGAGGCCGCGGTCGTAGGCCAGGCGCGCTGAGCAGGCCCTCGACCTCGGAGGAGAGCTGAAAGCCGGTCGGCGGGGTGCCGCGCAGGGAGTCGAAATAGGACTCATCGCCGACGATCGGGCCGTGGACCGAGGTGATGCCGGCCTGGCGGACCAGGTTCGCCACCAGGCGCTGCATCGTCGCGCCCGTCCCGTAGGCGAAGTTGTCGTAGGAGGACGAGCCGAAGGTGGGGTCGCCGCCTCCTCTGAGATAGAGGCTGCCGTGCCAGCCGCCGTGTGCGTCGGTGGTGCCCGAACCGAGGATCCGGGTGACCAGGTTGGCGTTCGGACCGAAGCGCAGCAGCGCCGTCGAGGTCGTGTACAGCTTCTCCACCGACGCCGGGAGCCGCGGGCGGTCGGCCGCGGCGGAGTAGAGCGGCCGGCCGGTGGTGAGGTCGACCACGTAGGCGCCACTCGCGCCGTGCGCGGCGCGTCGAGCGACCGAGCCAGCGCGTTTCTGAGGTTGCGCTGCGCGGAGGCGGTCGCGGCCGCGAAGGCGCCGGCGCGGCGGCCAGCAGCAGCGAGCAGCCCGCGATCAGCTGAGGCCAAGAACCGGCGCATTGGAGTATCTAACCGCTCAGAGCGGCGAAAAGCGCGGTGCACGAGGCGGCGCGTCACCGTAGAATCGCGGTGAGCATGGGCAAGGTGGTCAAGCTCGACACGGTGGGCGCTGAGCGGCCGGCGAGCGGCACGCGGGAGTCAGGCAAGCGGCGCACGCCAGCCGCGCTCGCGGTCGGCGCTGGTCCTCGGCGGGGGTGGATTCACCGGCGGGGTCTACGAGATCGGGGCGCTGCGAGCGCTCGATCTGCTGTCGGTCAACCGCACGGTCAACCAGTTCGACGTCTACGTCGGCACCAGCGCCGGCGCCTTCGTCGCGGCGGCGGTGGCCAACGGGGTCACGCCCGAGGAGATGATGCGCGTGATCGTGCAGCAGGTGCCGACCCCGTTCCCGGATGCGCGGATCAGTGCGCTGCTCAAGCCCAACTACGGGGAGTTCCTGACCAAGGGCGTGATGCTGCCGCTGCGACTGGCCCGGGTGGTGCGCAACCTGGTCCGGGACCTCGGGCCAGATCTCCGCCGTCGACCTCGCCGTGGGCCTGGCCGAGGCCCTGCCCTCCGGGCCTCTACTCCGGCCAGGGGATCGAGCGCTACGTGCGCACGATCCTGTCCGATCCGGACCGCACCAACGACTTCCGGCTGCTGGCCAACGAGCTCTACCTGGCGGCCACCGACCTCGACACCTGCGAGCGCATCGTGCTCGGCGCCGAGGGATGGGACGACGTCCCGATCTCGACCGCGGTCAGCGCCTCGGGCGCGCTCCCGATGCTCTACAAGCCGGTCAAGGTCAAGGACCGCGAGCTGATCGACGGAGGCATCCTCTCGACCACCAACCTGGACATCGCGGTCGAGGCGGGGGCCAAGTTCATCGTCGTCGTCAACCCGCTGGTGCCCTACGTCAACGACTTCGAGCGGACGATCCCCACGATGACCGGCTCGCGGCCGCGGCGGGTGTCGGACATGGGGTTTCCGCAGATCGGCTACCAGTCGTTCAAGCTGCTGGCCTACCAGCGCCTGCACGAGCTGGCCCGGCGCTGGGAGGAGCGCTATCCCGGGGTCGACATCATCCTGATCGAGCCCGAGCCCAACGACGAGCTGATGTTCCAGACGAGCATCATGAACTACACCTCACGCGTCGACATCGCGCGTCACGGCTTCCAGTCGGTGACGCTGAAGCTGGCCCACGACTACGCGCGCTTCAAGCGGATCTGTGCGCGGCACGGGATCGAGATCTCCGCCACCCGGGTGCGCAAGGTGGTCAAGCACTTCGAGGCCGAACGGGAGACGACCCGCGCGTGGCGCAAGATCCTCGAGCAGACCACCTCGACGCTGCTGCGCCAGTCGGCTCAGGACTAACCAAACCAAGCCCGGCGGAGCCGGGCCCATAAAAGCTCTATGCGCTCGGCGGCCTGCGCCTGCGGCTGCTGGGCCGGCATCAGCTCTTGGAGGCTCGAGAGGAAGAGGGTCTTGTCGATGCGACCGTTGAAGATCGGGACGCCCAACTCGACACACTTGACGATCACGTCTCGGCGCTCAAGGCCGGCCTCTCGTGCAAGCTCGGTAGGCGTCAGGTGATTGGCCATCGGTCCGTCTCCTCCTTTGCCGTTTTCTACATGTACACAAGTATGCCCCTTCGGGCAGACGGGCTCAACGATCATGTGCCGGTTTCTTGCGCATTGCGCAGCCAATCCGCCCCGGTTTGGCCCGCTGGACACGGCTCAGATAAACGGTAGAGTTCAGAACAGGCTCCAGGCAGGGGTAACCCAGGGGAGAATCGGCTGGTCATGTCACTCGCTCAGAACGTGACCCAACTTGCGCCCTCGTGCACAGACCACGAGTTGATCGTCGCGGTCCGCGGCGGCAGCGACCGGGCGTTCGAGGAGCTCTACGGCCGCTACGTGGGCCGGATTCGCTGCGTACGTCCTGGGCATGGTCGGGGATCACGGCCGCGCGGAGGACATCACCCAGGACGTGTTCATCGCGGCGCTGCGCCGGCTGCGGGAAACCGACCGGCCGGTCGCCTTCAAGCCGTGGATCTACGAGATCGCCCGCAACGCGTGCATCGACGACTTCCGGCGCCGCCGCCGCGCCCAGGAGGTCTCGCTCGAGGTGCTCGGAGGGCGCCGCTCGAGACGGCGAGCAGCTGGCAATCATCCGCGCCCGGCTCCGGAGGTCGCGATCGAGAACAAGCAGCGAGCTGGACGATCTCCGCGGCGCCTTCCAGGGACTCTCGGAGGCCCATCACCGGATCATGGTCATGCGCGAGCTCGAGGGTCTCAGCTACGGGCAGATCGGCGAGCGCATGGGGATGAGCAAGCCGGTGGTGGAGAGCACGCTGTTCCGGGCCCGCCGGCGCCTGCACGCGGAATACGACGAGCTGGTCAGCGGCCGCCGCTGCGAGCAGGTGCAGACGATGATCGTGGCCGAGCGGCGAGCGACCGCTGCGCTCCCTGGGCACCCGCCAGCGTCGCCAGCTCGCGCGTCATCTGTCGCACTGCCAGCCGTGCCGGCGCACCGCCCGGATGGCCGGCGTCGACGAGTCCTTCTTCCACGCTCCGGGTCTGGTCGGGAAGATCGCGGCGCTGCTGCCGTTCCCGTGGCTGCGACTGCGGCGGGGTCCTCGCGGCACCCAGGGAGAGCGACTCGCTCGCGGCCTCGGCTGGTCCGCACCCGCTGTCGGTCTGGCGGCCGCTGCAGGCGCTCGCTCAGTTCGCCGACCCCAGCGGCCCGCTGACGGGACTCGGGCGCGCGGCCACGGCAGCAGCCGCCACGATCGTCGTTGCGGGCGCCGGCGGCGGGATCGTCGCCGGGCTCGCGTCCCAGCCCCAACATCCTCACCACTCGGCCGCAGCCGTGTCCGCGCCCACCCTCTCAGTAGCGGCGGCTCGGGCGCGCCGCGTCGCCGCCGCCAGAACGCTCCAGCGGAGCAGGCCGGGTCCACACGGGCGCCGGTGCGCTGAGCCGCGGCGCAACCAAGACGGGGGCGGCCGCCGGTCCGAAGCGCCAGGGGGCTGCGAGGTCGGGCGCTGGTGCAACGCCTCAGCAGACCAAGGCGCCCGCGGCCCCAGCGTCGAGTGGGCCGACCGGCGTCGTTCCGGCCGCGGTGGCCAAGCTCGGGGGGGGCGTTTCCTCCGCAGCCGGGCTGCTGGGTGGGGCGACTCCCGGCGCACCGTCGCAACCGAAGCTCCCGACGGTCGGGCTCCCGACTGTGCAATCGATCACGAACACGCTGAAGAACATCCAGGCACCCTTGCCGGCGGTGGCCAGACCTGCCGATTCCCCGGCTTCAGCTCCCGTCGGCTCCACTGCCGGATCCGAGCGGGGACCTTCCTCCGCTCGGCCACCACTCGGGCTGAGGGCAGACTCCACCGCGGCCCTGTGGGATACTGGGTTCATCGGGGCGTGGCGCAGCCTGGTAGCGCGCACCGTTCGGGTCGGTGAGGTCCGCGGTTCAAATCCGCGCGCCCCGATTTTTCCCTTCACGTGCCCCAAGCGACGGGGAGCGCTTCCGAAGGTGAGCTGCTAGGCCTGCGCCGCCAATTCCCACCGGCCTCGATCGAGCAGCTCCACCCCCGTCGCGGCAATCGTGCTCGCCCGGCTCTGATCGGCCGTCGCGTCACTGGCGACGGCGGCCTGTTCGTCCTCCCAGAGCGTCAACGTGAGGGCGAGGCCGTCGGCGTGATCGACGAAGAAGTACGCACCGGCGTTGCCGGGGAGCTGCTCGACCATCGGCCGAACATTCGTCATGTGGTCGGCCCACCGCTCGATCGCCTCGGCGGATCCCTTCCAACTGGAAGTCCTGGCATGCATGGTGCTCCTTCGGCTGTGGATTTGCCTCACCACGGTCGCGTGCCCGGCGCGAGTCGTCCATCCCCAATATTCGGGATTGGCGCGCGGCTCAGATCACGGCTGTCCGAGCGGACTTGACGTTCCAGTGAGGGCCTAGACTGGCGCGGCCCACCAGACCTTCGGAGGTCGTAGCTCATGTTGCACGTACGTTTCGACCATGTCGGCATCACCGTCGCGGACCTCGACGCCGTAACGGCGTTCTTTGTCGGGCTGGGCCTCGAGGTCGAGGGCCGGACGTTCGTCGAGGGCGAGTTTGTGGACACGGTCATCGGAATTCCCGGCTCCCGCAGTCACATCGTCACGCTGCGGCCGCCCGGGGGAGGTGCCGGGCTGGAGCTGTCGAGCTTCGTCTCACCCGACCACGAGCCAGGGTCCCCTACCGCCATGGCCAACGAACTGGGGCTACGCAATGTGGCATTCCAAGTCGACGACCTGCAGGCGACGGTCGACCGGCTCGCCGCGGACGGCTACGGCCTGGTCGGTGCCATCGGTCAGTACAAGAACATCTGGCGCATGGCCTACGTCCGTGGGCCAGAGGGGATCATCGTGTCCCTGGCCGAGCGGATCGGCTGACGCGCCGCCGCAAGTACCCCGCTCCACCCGCCGGCGAGACCGCGTTTGCTGAGGACCTCTCCGGCTGAATCCTGGCTCTGCAGGATGGTCTTCGATCATCACCCGGAAGTCGTCCGTGGGGTCGGTCGAGGCGACCGTACACCGGTCAGGCCGCAACATAAATAGGTGATCCTCCCGATGTGGCGGACATAGCTGGGGGTTTAGCGTGGACAGTGCGCCGCAGCGCGTTGACCAGCGAATAACAGCAACGTCAGGAGGGGCCAAATGCCCAGGTATGTAGTCGAGCGTACGTTTGATGTCGATGAGGACGAGATGCCACTCGTGGGGCAACGCTCGCGACAGGTCGGTCATGAGCAGTTTCCCGAGATCGTGTGGGAGCACAGCCACGTGGTGGTCGACGGCGACGGGACGCTGAAGTCGTTCTGCGTCTACGCGGCGCCGGACAAGGCGACGATCCGACGCCACGGCAGCATCGTCGGTAACCACGAGATCGATCACATCTATGAGATCGGCGGCGACATCACCCCGGCTGACTTCCCCTTGGCGACCGTCGGGGAGCCTGAACTCAGGTGAATGGCAGCCCTACGCGTCGGGCGGCCGTTCGTTCTTGCCGCCCGTCGCGCTCCCAGCGTCACTCAGGTGGTAGGCCATCTGCCCAGCCACGGCGAGCTTGAGCCGCAGGGTCCGGCGGCGCTGGCGGTCATCCTCGGAAACCAGCCGCAAGGCCTGTCTGTAAAGTCCGGCGGCTTCCTCCTTCGCCCAGCCTCGGCTGGCCTGATCGGCTGCAGCGACGAAGTAGCCGGCGGCGCGCTCGCGGTTGCCTGCGTTGAGCCAGTGATGGGCGAGCGCGGCAGCTGAGTCGTGCTCGACGTGCTGCTCCTCCAGGAAGCCGGCGATGGCGGCGTGCGCGTCCCGCCGCGTTGATCGTGGCAGAGCCGCGTAAGCGACGTCGCGGATCATGGCGTGTTTGAAGCGATACTGGGCCTGGCCGCGGAACCGAGATGCTGGTTCGCGGCGGACGAGGTCACGCGCTTCGAGCGACTCGAGCAACTCGGCAACGCCGCCCGGCGGCGAGGTGAGCCGGGCGAGTGCCCCGTCCCAAAAGACACGCCCGACCACTGAAGCGTTCAACAGAGCGCTGCGTTCGGGCGTGGGGATGGCGTCGAGCCGAGCGGCGATGATGCCGCGAATGCTGGTCGGCAGCTGCGCGCCGGCCGGCACGGGTCCATCCGCGAGCGACGCCACCAACTCTTCGATGAACAGTGGGTTACCTTCGCTCGCGGTGCTGATTTCCTGCGCCGTCTGTCCCACTTGAGTCTCGGCGGCGTGCGCGAGCAGGCGACTGGCCAGCTCGCACGAATCGTCCGCGCTGAGTGGATCTAGTGCTATCTCCAGCCGCCCCTCGGCGCCGGCGCCCCAGGCCGGCCGTTTCGTTTGAAGCTCTGGACGGGCGGCCGTCAGCACCATCAGCGGAGCATCCTCGATTCGCCTACACAGCGTCTCGATCAGGTCGAGCAGGCTTGGATCGGCCCAGTGGAGGTCCTGGAAGACGAGCACGGTCGGCTGAGCGGCGGCGAGCGCCTTCACGATGCATCGAGCCGAGAAGAACAGGTCGCGACGATTTCCGACTGGTTGATCGTCGGTGGCTGCGCTCGGGCGGAGCCCCAACATCATCGCGACGTGTGCCATCAAGGCGTCGGGGCTCTCGCCCGCGAGGAGTCCCCCGATCGTGCCCCGTAACTTCTCAGCGACGACCGGTGGAGAGTCGGCGCTCATCACGCTCGCCACCTCCCGAAGCTGCTGACCGAAGGCGTCATAGACGCCGCTCTCTCCATACGGAAGTGAGCGGCCAAAGATGACGCGAGCGCCGGTTGAACGCACCGTCGCCATGAACTCGGCGGCCAGCCGGCTCTTGCCGACGCCGGGCAGGCCAAAGATCGTCACCAGGCGGGGCCGTTGTTCGGCTAACACGCGCTCCCACGCATCGGTCAGAAGCTCAAGTTCTCGCTCCCGGCCGATCATCTGCACGACGGAGGCCATGCGCTCGCCTGGCGCCCGGGGGGCGCCGCGGACGCGCCAGGCCGCCACCGGAAGTTCCTTGCCCTTCAGAGCGAGAGCATCGTGGGGCGAGTAATCGAGTGTCATGCACGTGCAGCGGTACGTCTCCTCCCCGACGAGGATCTCATTGGTCGGCGCGGCACTCTGGAGCCGCGCGGCCGTATTGACGACGTCGCCCGCGACCATTCCCTCACCTTCCTCGGGCCGGGCATCGAGCGCGACGAACGCCTCGCCGGTGTTGACGCCAATCCGAACTTCGAGGTTCCCGCCCGACCCCGCCGCGGTCATCTTCGTGACACGGTCGCGGATCCCCAGCGCTGCGCGGACGGCGCGCTCCGCATCGTCACCGTGGGCCACTGGAGCGCCGAACACTCCCACGACAGCATCGCCGATGAACTTCTCGACCGTCCCGCCGCAGGATTCGATCTGCTCGCGCAGCGACGCGTAGTACGGACTCAGCATCGCCTTCACGTCCTCGGGGTCGAGTCCTTCAGCCCATGAGGTGAACCCGACGAGGTCGGCAAACAGGATCGTGACGACGCGACGTTCGTCCCGCGGGGGGCGTGGCTGGGCTGGGTCCTCGAGTTGGGCTCCGCAGCTCCCGCAGAATTTGAACCCTGGTTGGCATCCGGCTCCGCACCGGGTACAGGTGACGGCGAGTCGCGTGCCGCACGCGCTGCAGAAGTTCTGCTCGGTTCCGTTCTCCGTCCCGCATCGGGAACACAGCCGCTTCTCGGGCGCCGGCTGGATCATCTCGGCGGCTCGACGTGCGCCGGCGGCATCTCGAAGACCCCGATGCCGATCAACCGATCGACCGCACTCAGGGCAGCGGGCGCCATCACCGGCCTTAGGCAGGTCGCGGTCGCTGCCGCGATCACCGCACCCAGGGCCTGAGTCCCGTCGCACAGGTCGACCAAGATGGCCACGGCGGCGCTGACCCGCAGGACCACGGGCTCGCCATCCGTAGGCCGGCGACCGTACACAACGTGTTCTTCCTGCTCTCGCGGATCCGGCTCCCGTCCCTCCCGCAGCGCGGCCTCGATCTCCGTGATGTTGTAGGAGAAGCGCTCCACGACGACATCAGCGACGCGGGCAGGCCGGTCCCGCAACGTCGTCGGGGGCCTGGTGGTTGCCGGAACCACGCAGCCAGGGCCGGGCGCGAACCGCTCCTGCTGGAGGACGTGGACAAAGCGGACGAGGTCACTCGAGTACGGCGGCAGCGAGTCCACCTCGTCGAGGCGTTCCCGCATAAACGCGCCGAAGTCGACGATGTCCTCGCCGGAGCATCTGAACGACGGGTAGGCGTCGAAGTATTGGGTGCAGACGCCGAGCAGCGACTGTTCGTCAAGGGCAAATACGGCCCGATAGGCCGCCACGAGTTCCCGTTGTCGTTCGGGAGCGCCGGTGACCCCTCGCATCCGACTAGCGGCGCCGAGGCGGCTCATAGGCCGGCGGCGAGATCTCCTCGCTCCGGGCTTCGGGCACCGGCCGCCGCCCCCCTGCGATCTGCTCGGCGTCAAGTTCGACCAAGTCGAGGTTGTCGATGTCGTCATCCGCGACCTCAGCGGCGTTTGACTGAACTCTCGTTGCGCGGTGACCAAGGGGACCTGACACGAAAGTCAACCTAGCTGGGCGCAATCCAGCCCGCATCGGGAGGACTACCCATCATCCGCAAATCTCCTTGATACTCAGGAATGGGGAGTAGGCTTGGGCGGTGGAGGCTGCTGCTAGACCAAGGGCAACCCTGGCAGAGCTGATGGCGGTGCTGTCGCTTGCGGTCGACCTAGGGCTTGGTCAGCCGATGGAGCACGTGCTCCGCCAATGTGTGATCGCGCTTGACCTGTCTGATCGCCTCGGACTTGATACAGCTGACGCGGAGGTCGTGTACTTCGTTGCCTTGATCGCCTGGATGGGCTGCCACTCCAATTCCCACGAGCAGGCCCGATGGTTCGGGGATGACATTGGGCTGCGCGCGGGCGTGTACTCAGTTGACATGACTCCGTTCAAGCTGGCGCGCTTTTCAATGGGGCGAGTCGGTGCCGGAACTTCGCCCGCTCGCCGCGCGCGCACGGTTGCCGAGTTCATGCTTTCTGGCCGAAAGGCCGTCGATCCGACGCGCATCATTCACTGCTCGGTGGCTGGCGAACTCGCCGTAAGGCTGGGTCTCGGAGAGGAGGTCAGAGCGTCGCTGAAGCAGATGTTCGAGCGCTGGGACGGTCGAGGTGATCCCGGCGCGGTGTCAGGCGCTGAGATCGGTATGCCGGTCCGGTTGGTACAGCTGGCCGATATCGTCGAGGTGTTCGATCGCGCCGGAGGTATCGAGGCGGCGGTGCGAGTCGCGCGTCAGCGGCGAGGTACCCAGTTCGACCCTGACGTGGTCGATCTGTTCTGTGAACATGCCGCTGAGGTGCTGGCCCCACTGGAGGCTCCGAGCAGCTGGGAGTCGGTGATCTCCGCTCAGCCTCGCTCGAGCCGCGTGTTGTCCGATCCGGAAATGGCTGCGGCGCTCGAGGCGATCGCTGACTTCGTCGATCTGAAATCGCCGTACACGCTCGGGCATTCACGCGCGGTCGCCGACCTTGCCGCCGAGGCGGCTCGGACCTGCGGCATGCCGTCAGACCAGGTCGACGTCATCCGGACGGCGGGGCTCGTCCACGACCTCGGCCGGCTGGGGATCTCCAATGCGATCTGGGACAAGCAGGATCCGTTGACCGCTGCGGACCGAGAGCGAATTCGTATGCAGCCGTACCTGACCGAACGCATGTTGGCAACGTCGCCTGCGTTGGCGCCCTTCGGCGAGATCGCAGCCTCGCATCAGGAGCGGCTCGACGGGTCGGGATATCCCCGTGGGCTACGAGGCGAAGCCCTGTCCTCGGCCGCGAGAATCCTCGCTGCCTCAGACGTGTACCAGGCGATGCTCGAGCCGCGCCCGCATCGCGAGGCACGCGCAGCCGCCGACGCCGCCACTGAGCTGCGCGGCGAGGTTCGGGCGGGTCGTCTCGATGCGGCGGCCGTTGATGCCGTCCTGCGCGCGTCGGGCCATCCGAGCACCAGGCGGCCGGAACAGCCAGGCGGTCTCACGGCCCGCGAGGTCGAGGTGCTCGGTCTGATCGCACGTGGCCTTCAGAGCAAGGAGATCGCCCAGCGGCTGTACATCACGCCGAAGACCGTCGACCATCACATCGGCCACATCTACATGAAGATCGACGTGTCAAACCGCGTCGCCGCGAGTCTGTACGCGACCGAGCACGGACTGCTCGCCCCACAGTCGACTGCCCAAGGAGGCTGACTCGGTGCAGCCAAGGCGGCTGCATCTGAGCGCCGGCGACAAATGGGCAGTTCTGCCAAGGGCCGTGCTAGCGGAGCGCTCAGCCCGGGATTGAACCGCGCAGGTCGTGCAGCGCGGTGGCCGAGGCCTGTTTGACGTCCCGTAGCGCGTCAGAGGCGCCATCCGATTCGTGCAGATCGAGTGCGACCCCGGCCCGCACGTTGATCGCGACCAGCGAGTGCCCCAGCGTGTCGTGAATGCTCGCGGGCGATCCGCAAGCGCTCTTCGGTGGCCCGCCGTAGACCCTCCTCCTCGCGTTCGCGCGCCTCCCGTTCGCGGGTTGCGGCCCGCAGGGCCCGACGAGAGCGGATCGTGTCCCCGAGCGCCAGCGTGGCGAACACGAGGGGTATGCGGCTCGCGAGCGGACTCAGGGATAGCGAGTCGTCGATCGCGACAATCGCGGCGATCACGGTCACCGCCATGAGCGCGCCAACGATCAGGGATCGATGCCGGTCGCCGAGTAGGGCGACGGTGAACAGCTGCACGGCCACGAGTCCCGTCCCGGACCAGCCGGCGTCAAACGCGGCATCGCAGACGATCGCGCCGACCGCGACGCCGGCCAGCGCCGGCAACGGTGCCCGCGTCCCCCACGCAAGCGGTAGCGAGGCGGCGATTGCCCAGAACGTAATCGCCGGCCGATAGGCCGCTCTTCGCCCGCACCTGGCCCTCGACGATCAGCGCCGCGGCGCCGGCGGCAACGAGCACGACGCGGAAGGATCGAAGCCGAAGCGACGACATCAGGCACAACGCTACTCGGCCCTACAGCTTGCGTCATCGGCCGAGCGGACGAGGCGGCGCTACTCCTGGAGGAGTAGTTCAGTGGTCGACACCAAGCTTCGTCTGGGAGGCTAGGCGCTGGCCGCGCTGGTGCGAGGGTCGACGACCGTGAACTGCACGGTCTCGTGGTCGTCGCCGGCCTGTACCGACACCTGATCAACCAGCAGCGTGTGCAGCGAAGAGGGGCCCGGTGGATTGATGGCTTGCAAGCGTGAGGCGGTCCCGGGCGCAAAGGGCCCCACGCGAAGCTCGATTCGCCGGGAGCCCGCCGACAAACCGACGCTGATCGATCCCGAGCTGGCGAACTCAGCGGCGTCTGAGGCGATGCGGTCGGCGATCAGATACAGATCCGAGTACCGATCCACCGACATGTACGCCTGAGCCGCCACCGCGCCGGTGAGCCGGCCGAGGATTCCCGAGAGCAGCGGAATCGGGGCGACACTGATGATCACCTGGCCCTCGACCGAGGGAGGCGGCTGGACGGGCTGCGCCGCTGCGGGTATCCGCAGTTGGGGGATGTCGCTGCGATGGTGGGCGAACACCATGCGCACCTCGGTGCCCTGGGCGGCCGAGGTGAGGAACTCGGCTCGGGCTGCAAGCGCGTTGATCACCGGTATCCCGACACCGATACGACTCTCATCTGGAGGTGCGGCGTGAATGCCGTCCCCGTAGTCTCGGACGGTGACCTCGGCGGCGCTGGTCGAGGCGACGAAATCGACGATCATCGGACCGACGCCGTCGCCGTAAGCGTGCATCACGACGTTGTTACAGGCTTCGCTGACCGCGGTCTTGAGATCCGCGAGCAGCTCCGGTCCGAGCTCGAGCAACTCAGCAGCTCCCGCCAGCATCGCGCGGACCATCGCCACGCTCTCTGGCCGGCTTTCCAGTTCGAGGTGGACGGTGGGTGCCGGCATCGCCTCCATGCAATCAGTGACCTGCCCTTGGCGGGCGGCCAGCAAACGACGGCTTCAAGATCATGAAGTCCCTACGCAGCGTCGCGCGGGTTCTCGAACCTGAACCGCTCGAGCGTTCCGCTGAGCTCAAATACGCGCTGAACCTGGTGGGGGCCCGGGCGGAGCACCAATGCCTGGCCGGAACCCTCGGTTCGCTGACGGGCCAGCAGCAGCGCCCTCAGTCCCGTGCTGTCCATGAACGTCACCTGAGTCAGATCGATCACCAGCCGAGCAGCGCCCGCGACCTGGAGCTCGTCCAGGGCGCGCGTGAGTGCCGGCGCTGAGGCAATGTCCAGCTCCCCGCTCAACCCGAGAACAGTGGCGTCCGGGCCGCGCATGGTGTTGATCGCCAAGCTGGCGGGGGAGACTGCGTCCGGCGGGGTGGGCTCAGCCATCGCGATCGCGGAGGCTAGCAAGCAGGCACGGTTCCAGCGCACGACCAGACCCTCCGGCTGTCATCCTGTGCGCGCATGACGCGAATCGAGCTGGCCGCTGCCGACATCGTCGGCATCCGGGCGGCAAACCCGGGTCCGTTCACCCTCAGCGGTACCAACTCCTGGCTGGTGGGGCGCGATCCGACATGGCTGGTCGACCCCGGCCCGACGCTCGACGAGCACGTGCAGGCGCTTGTCGAGGAGATCGGGCGACGCGGCGGGCTCGGCGGAATCGCGCTGACCCATGATCACCAGGACCATTCGGAGGCGGTTCCGGCAATCCGAACCAGGTTTCCGCAGGCCAAGCTGGCCGGGGCGCGAGGCGAGGTTGATGTAACGGTGCTCGAGAACACCCGGTTTGGTCCGCTGATCGCACTACCGACCCCGGGGCACGCACCCGACCACGTCTCCTTCGTCTGCGGCGACGTGGGCCTGAGCGGCGACGCGGTGCTCGGCGAGGGCAGCGTGTTCATCTCTCCCGACCCCGGAGCGCTAGCCGGCTACCTGCAGGGTCTCGAGCGTCTGCGCCGTCACGACCTTGCGGTGCTGGCACCCGGGCACGGTCCGGTCGTTGAATCGGTGCCGGAGAAGCTCGATGAGTACATCGCTCACCGTCTCGACCGGGAGCGGCGCCTGGTGGCGGCCCTGGGGGCGGGAAAACGGACCGTCGAGGAGCTACTCGATGACGTGTGGGCCGATGCCCCGGCTGTCCTGCGACCAGCGGCAGCGGTCACGCTGGCCGCTCATCTGGACAAGCTCGCCGACGAGGGGCGGCTCCCAGACGGGGTGCAACGCCCTACCCCGTGGTGGTGAGACGCCTCCGCGCGAGTTCCATGGCCGCCGTCAGCGGTGTGGCCCCGGCAGCGTCCGCAGCGTCGAAGATTTCCCGCAGCGTGTCGCCGACGCCGCGCACACGCCGGCGGGCTCTGGCCGGGTCGTAGCCGTCCAGCTCGTCGGCGATGTTGATCAGGCCACCCGCGTTGACCACGAAATCAGGTGCCCACAGGATGCCGCGGGCGGCGAGGAGATCGGCCACGCGGTCCTCCGCCAGCTGGTTGTTGGCCGCTCCAGCAATGACCTGGCAGCACAGGGACGGGGACGGTTTCCTGATTGAGCACTCCGCCCAATGCGCACGGCGCGAGCACGTCGACCACGGATTCGAGTGCCTGGTCAGTGGAGATCCAGCGCGCTCGCAGCTGCTCGGCCAGCGTACGCTTGCGGATGTCGACATCGGCGAGCAGCAGCTCGGCGCCGGCACGGGCGCAACGCCGCGCGAGCGCGGGAGCCGACGTGGCCGAGCCCGACCACGCAGATCGTCCGTCCCCGCAGCGAGGAGGAACCGAAGGTACGCTCGCAGCAGGCGCGGATCGCGGCCTCGACGCCGAGGGCGGTGAACGGGCTCGGGTCACCGGAGCCGCCTCGGCTGCGGGAAAGGCCCGCCACGTGCGCGGTCCGCTCGCCGATCACGCTCATGTCGCGGCTCGAGGTACCGACGTCCTCGGCGGTGATGTAGCGCCCGCCAAGCGCCTCAACGGTCTCGGCAAAGTCCAGGAGCGCCGCATGACGGCGCTCGGAGGTCATCCGAGTCCGGGGCGGGATCATGATCACGCCCTTGCCTCCGCCGAGCGCCAGGTCGGCCACCGCGGCCTTGTAAGTCATCGCCCGCGACAGCCGCAGCGCATCCCGCATGGCCTGCTAGCGCATCCTCGTACTCCCACATCCGGCATCCACCCAAGCGGGGACCGCGGGCCGTCGAGTGGACCGCCACGCACGTATAGAGACCGGCGCGTGCGCCGCGGCGCAGCAGCACCTCCTCGTGGTCTAGCTTCTCGAGGTGGTGGTCGATTGCTGGGGATCGGTTGGGTGAGCGGATCCGGCGGTGCCCGTGGTGCCCGCGCCCGCCGAAGCCGCTCCGGCGGTGACCGGAGAGCTCGGGGCCGAGGTGGTACCAGCGCTGCCTGGCCCGGAGCCGGTCGTCGATCCGCTTCCAGGCGACACGCCCGTGGTGGATGTGCTGTTGCCGCCGGGAGTGGAAGCGGGCGAGGTTGTCGATGAGGTCGAGTCCCCGTACCGGTCCCGGTCGCCGGCAGCGACCCCGTCGGCGCCGCGGCCGAGCCCGGGAGGAAGCCCGGGCCCACTCCGGTCTCGGCGTCGAAGCTCGATCCCCCGTTGGGGTTCGGACCTGGGGCGGTGGTACCGGCCCCACTGGAGGAGGACCGCGCAGCGGCTGAACGGTCACGAGCGCGCGTCGGTCCGGCGGCGGCGCGGGCGGCGCCGGTCGCCTGCGCAGGGGCGGAGCTCGGAACGGGCAGGCTCGTGGCGTAGGTGACGAGCCCCGGAGCCGCCGGACTGACAGCCGCCAGGGCCAGCACGCCCGTCGCGTCCAGGGAGCGCTCAGCGCTCACCGCGCTGTGGGAATGGTGCGTGACGGGCGGATAGACCATGGTTTGACGGAACTCGATCGCTCCGCCGGCCGTGACCGCCGCCGCGGCCAGCAGCGTGGCGATGTGTCCGGCTCCGGTGGTCAGTAGCCCGCCGGCCGCCGCGGCCCCGCCCCCGCCGGCGGCCGCCGCGCCGCTGCCCGCGGCCGCGCCTGAGCCGGTGCTGCTGCCCCAGCCGAGCAGGTTGGCGATCAGGCCGGCCGGTCCCAGAGCCGGAACCAGCGCCGCGAGCTGGCGGCTTGTCCCTCGCACCTGGCCGCGGAACTCTCGGCACGACAAACAGTCTCGCAGGTGCCTCCGCGCGGTTCCGTTGGGTCGCACCCCACGGTCGTGGGCGAGCGAGAGCTCGTCGCGGATCTCCGCGCAGTCCGTGTCGCGCGCGAGCATCGACTGGGCCAGACCGACCCGGGCTCGCACGAGCAGCGACTTGATCGCCGGGACGGAAACACCGAGCGTCTCTGCCAGTTCCGCGTAGGCCATCCCGCTGAGCTCGCGCATGAGCAGGGCCGAGCGTTGCTGATCGGGAAGCCGCCGCACGTCCTCGACCAGGCGGCGCAGTGATTCACGCTGTTCGGCCTGGACGGTCGGGTCATAGACCGGGGAGCGCACAAGCTCGGTCAATTCGGTGGCCGGCGGCGCCGGTCGCCGGAGCTCGTCGATGCAGCGGTTGTGCGCGACGCGATAAAGCCATGCCCTGAGTGCCAGGTTGCGATCGGTGGCTCGCAGCCCGGAATAAGCCCGTACGAACACGTCCTGCAGGGCATCTTCGGCATCCTGCTGGGAGCCGCGCAGCATCTGCCGCGTATAGGCGAACAGCCGCTGCCGATACCGGTCGTGAATTACGCGAAAAGCATCCTCATGGCCGGATCTGAACAGCGTGACCAGCTGTTCGTCGGACCGCAGCCGCAGCAAAGACGGTCCGAGCAACACGGTCCGGTTGCGGACCAGTCCCGACGGCGCTTGGATAGCGGAGGCTTCCACTGTGTCCCTGGCGATACTCTAACGGTCGCGCGAGGGTAAGGCGACTCCTGTGGCTTGAATTCGTGCGGCCGACGTGAGGTCAGGAGGTCCCGTCGCCTGGACGAGTGCCAGGCCCTGCAGGCCACGGCGGGGCGGCGGGCCACGGCGTGGTCGCTGGCCACGGCGTGGGCTGGTTGGTCGCATCGACGCTCGGGGGAGTCGCCGGTGTACCGGATCCCGTAGGCGCTGGAACGGGAACGGTGCTGCCGGTCGATGAGCGCAAACCGGAGCTAGGCGCGGGCGGCGCTTCGCTGCTGGCAGAAGTAGTAGTGGTGGAGGAGGAGGGCGCGGAGGTGGTGCTCCCGCTGCTCGAGGCCGCGGGTGCGCTACTGGCAGGCGCCGGTGTGACCGCGGGATGCGCCGGGCTGGTAGCAGGCTGGCTCGGAGGTGCGGCTGAGGTCGGAAGGAGCGCGGCCGGCGCAGGTGAGGTTGTCCTAACCGTGGTCGAGCTCTGAATCGGCCGCGGCTTCGGCTCGCGGCCCCTGGCGCGCACCGGTGCGGTCTTTTCTGTCACTGAGGGGAGCCAGGTGGGTCGAGCAGCAGCGGCAGGCGGCAGAGTCCACTGGACTCCGTGCTTAACGGGCGGAGAAGACGCCGCGATCGTATGTTGGATTTCAAGCGCACCGCCGGTCGTTACCGCCGCGGCGGCCAGGAACGTCGACGATGTGGCCGACGCTGACGATAGTCGCGCCGCCCGCTGCCGCAGCTCCGCCCCCAAGAGCACCAGTAGCCGCCATGCCACCGCTCCCTCCACCTCCGAAGCCGAGCAGGTTGGCGATTACGCCGACGGGACCAAGGGCTGGAATGAGCGCGGCAAACTGACGGCTCGTCCCGCGCAGCGCTTGGCGGAAGTCCCCACAGGCCGTGCAATCTCGGAGGTGACGCCGGACGGCTGCACTGGGTCGGATCCGCCGGTCGTGGGCCAGGGTCAGTTCCTCCCGAATCTCGCAGCACGGCGTGTCTCGAGACTCCGCAGACTGGGCAAGGCTGATCCGCGCGCGCACCAGCAAGGACTTGACGGCAGACACAGTCACCCCGAGCGCACACGCGACCTCCTCGTAGGTCATCCCACCAAGTTCGCGCATGCAGCAGAGCTGACCGCTGCTGCTCTGGCAGGCGACGGACGTCTGCGATCAGGCGGCGCAACGAGTCCCGTTGCTCCGCTTCGGCGATCGGATCGTGAACGGTGGCGCGAACACGGTCGAGAAGCTCCGGGGCAGGCAGCGGCGGCTGCCGGAGCTGATCGACGCACCGGTTGTGGGCTACACGGTAGAGCCAGGCGCGCAGCGCGAGCTCACGATCGTTGGCCCGGAGCCCGGAGTAGGCCCGCACGAACACGTCCTGGACCGCGTCCTCGGCATCTTGCCTGGAGCCCGGGAACATCTGCCGGGTATAGGCGAACAGGCGCTGTCGATAGCGGTCGTGAATGACGCGGAACGCGTCCTCGTTCCCGTCGCGGAACTGTGCAACGAGTTGTTCATCGGAACGCAGCCGCAGCAAGGACGACCCAAGGGCCGTTCTGCCGCGTGCTCGTCCTACCGTTACGTGCAGCGCGGAAGCTTCCATTTATCCCCAGTGCGAATTCTACCGACTCCGGGGACAGAAAATGCGCTCTGCGGCCCAGAAAGATCTAAGCCAGCGAAATCATTACGTGCTTGACCTCGGTGTAGTCCTCGAGCGCGTAGATGCTCAGGTCCTTGCCATAGCCGGATTGCTTGAAGCCGCCGTGGGGCATCTCGGAGGCCAGCGGAATGTGATCGTTGACCCATACCGCGCCGAACCGAAGTGCCTTTGCGACGCGCATCGCGCGGCCGACATCTCGCGTCCAGACCGATGAGGCCAGCCCGTAGGGGGTCCCGTTGGCCCACCGGATCGCCTCATCTTCGTCGGAGAACTGCTGCACGGTGATGACCGGGCCGAAGATCTCCCGCTGGATCATCTCGTCGTCCTGCCGCAACCCGGCGACGACGGCCGGCTCGAGGAAGAAGCCGGGGCGATCGGGCTCGGTTCCCCCGGTGACGACCTCGACGTGGTCGGGGCGCCGCTGGAGGAAGCCCTCGACGCGCTCGCGCTGGCGGGCGCTGTTCAGCGGGTCCCAGCGTCGTATCGGCAGAGCGGGTGTCTCCGAGGACCAGGCCCCGGGCCTGCTCGGCCAGTCCGCTGACCACGTCGTCGTGGACCTTGGAACCGGCCAGCACGCGGGTCGCCGCGGTGCAGTCCTGGCCCGCGTTGTAGTAACCGGTGCCGGCGATCGTCTCCAGCGCCGTCGTCAGGTCGACGTCGTCGAACACAACCACGGGCGCCTTGCCGCCGAGCTCGAGGTGGACTCGCTTGAGCGTGTCGGCGGCGTGCTTGGCGATCCACTTGCCGGTGTCCACCGATCCGGTCAGCGAGACCATGTCGACATCGGGATGGGTGACCAGCGCCTGGCCGGCTGGATCTCCGTGGCCGGTGATCACGTTGAGCACACCCTTGGGGAAGATCTCGCCCAGCCAGCTCGGCCAGCTTCAGCGCCGTCAGCGGAGTCGTCTCGGAGGGCTTGAGGACCACCGTGTTGCCGGCGGCCAGAGCCGGGCCGATCTTCCACACCGCCATCATCAGCGGGTAGTTCCAGGGCGCGATCTGGCCGACCACCCCGATCGCCTCGCGGCGGATCATCGAGGTGTAGCCCTCCGTGTACTCGCCGGCCGTCGGGCCCTGCAGGCAGCGGGCGGCGCCGGCGAAGAACCGCAGGTTGTCGACCATGAACGGAATCTCGTCGTCCTTGAACGCGCTGATCGGCTTGCCGGCGTTGTCTGATTCGAGTTCGGCGATCTCGTCTGCGTGCTCTTCGATCGCGTCGGCCAGCTTCAGCATCGCCAGCGCGCGCTCGCCCGGCGTGGTGTTCGACCAGCCTTCGAACGCGTTCTTTGCCGACTCGACGGCGCGGTTGACATCGGTCGGCTTTGGACAGCGGTGCCTGGGCGATGACCTCGCCCGTGGCCGGGTTGAGGATCGGTTCGGTCTCGCCGTCGGCGGAGTCGACAAAGCCGCCGTCGATGTAGTTCTGGAGGGTGCTGGTGGAGGTAGCCATAGGTAGCGGCACAACGTACCACCGTCGCCCAGTACGGCGGGGAGCATCCTCGGGCGCTCGCTTCTACGCTTCGGCGTCCGCTGTAAGCGCCTCAGAAAGGGATTCATGAAGACGTCGTCATCGCGTCAAGCACCCGCACCGCGATCGGGTCCCACGGCAAGAGCATCGCCCTGCTGCTTGGGCGCGGGTAAGCTCCGAAGGGCGCGATGGACCCTGCCTCCGGCATCGCCATTCCGGTCGCGTTCGGCGCCGGGCTGATCTCCTTCCTATCGCCGTGCGTGCTGCCGCTCGTTCCCGGCTACATCTCCGCCGTGGCCGGCGTGACGCCGTCGGAGATCCGGCCGCGGCGCGTGCTCGGCCCGAGCCTGGCCTTCGTGGCGAGCTTCTCGGTGATCTTCATCGCGCTCGGGTTGCTCGGGCAGCAGGCGCTGCACGGGGCGCTCACCGGGCCGACGGCGCAGAAGGTCAGCGGCGCGCTGATCGTGGTCATGGGCATCCTGTTCGTGCTTTCCCCGTTCGTCCCGCGGCTGGCGCGCGAGTGGCATGTCGATCGGCTGATGCAGCGGGCCGGGCGCGGCGGCCCGGTCCTCACCGGGGCCGCGTTCGCGCTGGCCTGGACGCCCTGCACGGGGCCGACGCTCGGCGCGATCGTGACCGCCGCGGGAACGTCCAACTCGGCCGTGCACGGCGCTCTGTTGCTGGCCGTCTACTGCGCGGGACTGGGGGTGCCGTTCATCATCACCGGTCTGGCGTTCGGGACCGCAACCTCCGCGCTGGCCGTGGTCAAGCGCCACTACCCGCTGGTGATCGGCGCGGGCGGAGTGGTGCTGATCGGGATGGGGGTGCTGATCTGGACCGGCGAGTTCACGCAGCTGAACGTGACCGTCAACAACTGGCTGCAGAGTCTCGGGCTGCCGGATCTGAACTCGTCGACGTAGCCCGGTTGGCGCCCGGCCGGTAATCGGGATGACATCCCCTACTTCGTGGGTAGGACATCCCTGCTAGGCTGCGCTCGTCGGGCCCTTAGGGTGCCCTAATTCTTTGTAAGTAGAACGCTTTCCGTGTCCTTCGCCCAGACCGTCGCCCTCGGAGCCCTCGCCGGCTTCACCATCTACATCGGGCTCCCCGTTGGGCGTCTGCAGCTGATGGGCCGCCGCGCGACGGGTCGCCCTGGCCATGTTCTCGGTGGGCGTGCTGGCGTTCATCTTCGTCGACGTGCTCTCGCACGCCAGCACGATCGTCAACGACGGCCTGGACGCGGTCAAGCACCATCATGCCTCGGTCTGGCATCTGATCTGGCTGGTCACGACTGCTGGCCGCCGGGTTCGCGGCCGGGAGTGCCGGCCTGGCGATGGTGGAGCGCCGGATGCGGCCGCTGAGCACCCAGCCGCCGATCGCCGGTGGCGCAGGCGCCGCCGCGCTGACCGGCGATGTGATGGACGCGGCGGCCGCGGAGGTCGAGGCCGCCCGCCGGCGCGCGCTGCGCACCGGGCTGACGATCGCCGGCGCGATCGGCGTGCACAACTTCGCCGAAGGACTGGCGATCGGCGTCTCCGCTCGGGCCGGAGCGATCAGCCTGGCCACCGTCCTGATCATCGGTTTCGCGCTGCACAACGCCACCGAGGGGTTCGGGATCATCGGTCCGCTCGGCGACGTGACGCCGTCCTGGCGCTGGATCGGCCTCGCCGGACTGATCGGAGGCGGGCCGACGTTCCTCGGCTCGATGGTCGGCTACGCGGTGACCAGCACTCCGCTCGAGCTGGCGTTCTACGCCGCCGCTGGCGGCGCGATCCTCTACGTGATCGGCGAGGTCTGGAACGGGATGCGCCGCTACGGCCACCGTGAGCTCGGGCTGCTGATGCTCACCGGCGGCTTCCTCGTCGGGGTCATCACCGACCTGATCGTCACCTACGGCGGCGGCTGAGTCCGGGTCCGCGTCGCCGCTCTCGCTGCGTGGTTTGCGTCGGTGCAGGGTGGCCAGCAGGACGGCCGCGCCGACGACGAGCAGGACCTTTCCCAGCAGCGAGCTGAGTGCTGACCATGCGCTGCCGCACGCCAGGCCCGCCAGCACGAAGGCGAGTGCCCACAGCGCGCACCCCGCGGTGGTGAGGGCGATGAATGGAACCAGCGGGAGCCGGCGCGCTCCGGCCGGAAGGGAGATGAAGGTGCGGGCCAGCGGGAGCAGGCGGGCGAAGAACACCGCGCCGATCCCCCGTTCATCGAGCATCCGCTCCCACCGGCCCAGTACCGAGCGCACGCCCGGGACGCGCCCCGCGAGTCCGCTCGCGCCGAGGCCGTAGGCGATCAGCGAGCCGACCACGTTGCCCGCCGTGGCGGCGAGGACGGCGAGCGGGAAGCTCAGCCAGTGCGCGCTGACGGCAAACCCGGAGAACAGCAGAGTCACCTCGCTCGGGACCGGGATGCAGGCGCTCTCGGGCACCATCAGCAGGAATACGCCGAACGCGCCAAAGTGTCTGATCAGGCTGGTCAAGGTCGTTCCCCGTGCGGGGGACGCGGGGGCGGTGGGGCTCCCGGGCCGCGCCGGCCGCGCGGACCATGGGGCTTAGGTTGGGGCTTCCGTGGGCGTTTCGGTGGAGGCGCTCCGGGCACCGGAGGTCTCGGCCGCCGGTAGCCGAGCGCGGACTGGACGCTCGACGGGCGCCACGTGGTGCCGCCACGCGGAGTGGGGACCTTGTCGCGGTTGAGCTGGTCGGCGATCGCCTGGAGGCTCATCCCGCGCTCGCGCAGCTCGGCGAGCTGCCGTGCCAGCTCGGGGGACCCGGCGGTCAGGCTCGGCCGTCCGCGTGGACGGCGGTGGCCGACCGGCTCGCGCTCCCAGCGCTCGATTTCCCGCAGCACCGCAACGGCAGCGCGACCCTCGGTCGAGGCTGTGTCGAGCGCGGGCGCAACGGCCACGAGCTGAGCGTCGGCCTCCTGCAGCCAGCCGAGCAAGCGCACCAGCTCGGGCAGCGAATGCGCGGCGGTGCCGAGCTCGGGCAGGAACAGGACGCTGGCCGTCCTGTCGGCGATGTGGTGCAGTGCTTCGGCGAGGCCGATCCTCGGACTGCGGGTCGGGCTCAACGACCACCTCCACGAGATCGAGGTCATGTGCGATCGCCTGCTCGCGCATGGACCTGGCTGAGCCAGATGATGAAACGTATGCGACGGAAGGCCTTGCGATGGGACTCAGTATATACGCAAACTATTTGCGTATAGTGTCCTGGCCCGCGACGGACGGACCGCCGAGCTCGCTCAGCGAATCAGCCGCTCCGAGCGGGCTGCGTCGACCATCGCCTGCAGCGTCTCGCGGGCATCGTGATCGGGACGCCAGCGCAGCTCCCGACGCGCCTTGCTGGTGTCCATCAGCACGGGGGTCCGGAAGCTCTCGATCCACTGCGCCTCGGTGGGGACGAAGGGCAGCCGCGCCACGACCTCGGCGGTGGCGTCGAGCGCCAGCTCGGGCAGGGGCACGCTGTACCAGCCCAGCGCGTCGGCGACGTCGGACATCGTGATCGAGCCCGAGCCGGCCAGGTTGTAGACGCCGGCAGCTGCCCCGGCCCAAGCACCGCTGCGCGCATGGCGGCGGCGACATCGTCGTGGTGCACGAGCTGGAAGCGCACGCCCGGATCGGGGAGGACCGGTTTGAGCACCGGCATGAATTCGAGCGCGCGCATGACCGCAGCGGGCATCTTCTCCGAGAGCTGGATATACGGAATGTTCTGCAGCAGCAGCAGGGCGTCCGGCCCGGCCACGATGCACGGGCGGAACACGTAGGCGTCGGTCTTGGCCGACCCGAGGATCTCGCGCAGCACGCCCTCGAGCGCGGCCTTCTGGGCCGAGTAGTAGTGGCGCTCGGTGCCGCGAGGCTCGATGTCCTCGGTCAGCTCGGGCGGGTTGTCGGCGTGGAATCCGTACGCGGCGACCGAAGACGCGTAGACGATCCGCTTCGCCTTGGCGGCCACGGCGGCCTCGAACACGTTCCGTGACCCCTGCAGGTTGACCTGCTGGGTCTCGTCCAGCTTGCCCATGATCAGGAAGGCGAGATGGACCACGACGTCCGCTCCGGCGACCAGCCGGTCGACCGCTTCACGGTCGAGCACGTCGCCCTGCCGGTACTCGGTCTTGCGCAGTCCCTGGGCTGCCGGGTCGAACGGGCGGCGCGCCATGGCCAGGACCTTCCCGACCTCGCGGCTGCCCTCCAGAGCACGCAGGAGCGAGCGTCCGATGTCGCCGGTCGGCCCGGTCACCGCGACCGTCAGCTTGCGCGCAGGCCTGCGGGCTGCCCTGGTCGCCTTGGCCGGCCTGGGCGCTCTGGTTGCCCGGGCCGGCTTGCTGGCCTTGCCCGATGATCGCGCTGCTGGCATTCAGGTCTCCGTTCCTTCATCGTTTTCATAGCCCGGCTCGCCCGGGAGGAGGATCCGCGCAGTCTCGCCGGAGACAACCACCCGAGGCTGCACCGGGCGCACCTCGCGGCCGCGGGCATGGGTCAGCAACTCCTCCGCCGAGCCGAACCCGGCCAGCTGCTCGAGGTGCTTGATCGTGGGGAAGACCATGAACAGCTCCCCGCTTCTGTGAGCCTCGAGTGCTCGGGCCGGCTCGTACCAGGCGGCGTCGACGATCTCGCCACCATCGACGGTGGGGGTGGCTGCCTGCGGGAACCGTGGCGAGGTAGAACCAGGTGTCGAAGCGGATCTTGACCTCGGCGGGCGTGATCCAGCGCGAGAACGGGACGAGCTGATCGGGCGCCGGAAGCAGGATGCCCGCCTCTTCCTGGACCTCGCGGACGGCGGCCGCTGCGCAGGGCATCCTGCCCCTCGCCCTCGTGGCGGTCAACGGCTCCGCCGGGAAACACCCAGGCCCCGCCCATGAACCGGGCCTCGGGATTGCGCTGGACCAGCAACAGCTCCAGCGCGTCGGTGCCGCCTCGGAGCAGGATCACCGTCGCGGCGAGGCGGGGAGCGGTCTCCTCGCCGGCGTTCAGTTCCTCTCCGGGTGCGGGGCGGTCGATGTCCATCCGCCGACCCTACAGCCAGCGACGCCGCTAGGCTTGCAGCAAGTGACCAAGTGGATGTGCGAATCCTGCGGGTTCATTTACGACCCCGATGAGGGCGATCCCGACGGCGGGATCCCTCCTGGCACGCGCTTTGAGGACATTCCGGAGACCTGGTTCTGTCCCGTGTGCGGCGCGCGCAAGCGTGACTTCACTCCTTACGAGGACTAGGCCGCGGCCGCCAGCTGTCCGGTGCTCACCGCGACGATCGCCTCGGCGGTGATCGACACCAGTCGCCGCAGCTGTGCCTCTGAGATGGCCAGTGCCGGCATCAGCACCACGACGTCGCCCAGGGGGCGGATGATCGCGCCCTGACGACGAGCCGCGAGCGTGACCCGGTGGCCCAGGCGCGCCTCGGAACCAGAACTCCTTGAGCTCGATTCCCACCATGAATCCACGCTGGCGAACTTCGGCCACGCCGGCCAGGGGGGCAACCTACTGGTCGAGCAGGAGGCTCAACAGCTCGATCTTCGGCGCGAGCGCCTCGAGCGTGTGTTCACGCGCGAAGGTCTGCAGCGTCGCCACGCCGGCGGCGCAGGCCAGCGGGTTCCCGGTGTACGTGTGCCCGTGGAAGAACGTCCGGAAGTCCTCGAAGGAACCCAGAAAGCCCTCGTAGATGCGCTCGGTCGCCAGCGTGGCGGCCAGCGGCAGGTAGCCGCCGGTCAAGCCCTTTGCCCACGCACAGCAAGTCGGGCGCGACGGCCTCGTGCTGGCAGGCGAACATCTGCGCCGGTGCGGCCGAATCCGGTTGCCACCTCGTCGCAGATCAGCAGCACGCCGTGGGCGTCGCACAGCTCTCGGACCCGGCGCAGGTACCCGTCAGGCTGCATCAGCATCCCGGCTGCTCCCTGGACTAGCGGCTCGACGATCACCGCGGCGACGCTGTCTCCGTGCGCGCTCCAACAGCTGCAGCGAGGTGCTCGCCGTCGCCCGCCCGGGCCTGCCAGGCGTCGAACAGCAGCGGCCGGTAGAGCGAATGGAACAGGTCGATGCCGCCCACCGAAACGGCTCCCAGCGTGTCGCCGTGGTAGCCGTTCTGCAGACAGATGAAGCCGGTGCGCTGCGGCTGGCCCGCGCTGGGCCCACCACTGAAACGCCATCTTCAGCGCGATCTCGACGGCGGTCGACCCGCTGTCGGAATAGAACACGCGGGTGAGGCCCGGGTGGCGCGATCGCCAGCAGCTCCTCCGCCAGCTCGATCCCCGGCTGGTGCGAGAGGCCGAGCATCGTCGAGTGGGCGACCCGGTCGAGCTGGGCCTTGACCGCGGCGTCGATGGCCGGATGCCGGTGGCCGTGGACGTTGCACCACAACGATGAGACGCCATCGATGTAGGCGTTGCCGTCGGTGTCGTAGAGGGTTGTGCCCTCCGCGTGGTCGATCATGATCGGCGGGTCTTCCTCAGCCCAGCCGCGCTGCTGGGTGAACGGGTGCCACAGGTGGCGGCGGTCGGCGGCCGCGAGATCTTCGGTGGTTCGCATGAGACGCCAAGCTATCCCGGCGCCCGGTCGGAACCGTGACCCGCAGACCGGCGTCTCTGACAGCCTCTGCGCGTGCCCCGACGAACTTTCGTCCGCGTCGCGCGGACGGCGCCTCGCGCTGCTCGCCGGTTCGCTGCTGCTGCTCGTCGCCGCGGCCGTGATCGTGGTGTTCGTGCTCACCTCTTCACCGTCGCCAAGCCCGCGCGGCGTGGTCGAGTCGATCTTCCAGGACGACGATCACCTGCTGTACTCGCCCACCCCGACGGTCACCCAAACCCTGGACACGCTGCGTGGGCTCGGGGTGGACCGGCTGCGCCTGACCGTGCTGTGGGCGGCGATCGCGCCCGGTCCGCTTGCCCGGGTCCGCCCGCCGACATTTCGACGCTGCCAACCCTGCGGCCTATCCCGCCGCGGCTTGGGCTCCGTATGACCGGATCGTCAGGCTGGCCCGCGCGCGGGGCATCGACGTCGCCTTCAACGTCACCGCTCCCGGGCCGCTGTGGGCGATGGCCAACCCGGCGCCGAATCTCAAGGCGGCCAACCACTACCGGCCCGCGGCCAACGAGTTCGGCGCGTTCGTGGCGGCGGTCGGCAAGCGCTACAGCGGTTCCTATGTCCTGCGCAGCGCACCCGCCGGAGCATGCGCCGGACGCGTGCCCCGGGTGAGCTACTGGACGATCTGGAACGAGGCCAATCAGCCCGGCTGGCTGTACCCGCAATGGCGCGCGGTGGCGGGGCGGCGCGTGATGAATTCTCCGCGGCTCTACCGGCTCTACGTCGATGCCGCGTTCGCGGCCCTGCGCCGCACGGGGCACTCGCCGCCGACGGACACGATCCTGATCGGGGAGCTGGCGCCTGAGGGGAGCGAGGCGACAGCAGGACGGCGATGCGATCCCGCCGATCCCGTTCATCCGGGCGCTGTACTGCGTGGACAGCTCGTCTGCGCCGCTGCGCGGCTCGCGGCGGCGCTGCTGCACTGCCCGGCCGGCGGCGGACGCCGGCGCGTTCGTCCGCGCGCACCCCGGGCTGTTCGAGGCGACGGGGTTCGCCCACCATCCGTATTCGTTCTTCCTGGCGCCGAACGTCCCGATGAGCGACCCGAACTTTGCTCCCCTGGCCGACCTGTCGCGGCTGGAGGCGGTGCTGGACCGCGCGTTCTCGGCCTACGGCGTGTCACGCAAGTTGCCGCTGTACCTCACCGAATACGGGTACGAGACCAATCCGCCGGATCCGTTCCGGGGCGTCGTCGCTGAAGCGCCAGTCGCTCTACCTCAACCAGGCTCAGTATCTGGCCGCGCAGGACCCGAGGGTCCGTTCGCTGGCGCAGTTCCTGCTCTACGACTCGGCTCCCAACCCCGCCGTTCGCACCCCACAGCCCTGGCTACTGGAACACCTTCCAGACCGGGCTGCTGTTCCAGAACGGGGCGCCCAAGCCGCGCTCAACGCATATCGCCTGCCGATCTTCGTCCCCGACCCGGCGGTCGCCGGCCGGCGTCCTCGCTGCTCGTCTGGGGGATGCTCCGCGCGGCTCCGCAACGTCGACCGCCAGCAGGCCCTGATCCAGTGGCGCCCCCTGCGCGGGCGCTACCGAACGCTGGCCAGCCGTGAGCACCGCCGACCCGAGCGGTTTCCTCACCGCGCAGGTCTCGCTGCCCGGCTCTGGGGCGGTGCGGATCGCCTGGACGGCGCCCGGGGGCCAGGTGCTTCACAGCCGCGCGGTGGGCGTGCGCAGGCGCTAGGCGGACGCGCGGCGGCCTCCGCCTGCGCTCAGGCCGAGCGCAGCCAGTCGACGAACTCGGCCCAGACCCCGCCGGCGCGGTAGCCGCTCTCCTGCCACAGATGGCGCCACCACGGCAGCACTACCGGGCTCCCACCCCCGCAGCCGCGCCAGTCCGACGAGCGCTGCGATCAGGCCGATGGCCGCGGCCAGCACGGCCAGCAGGAGGATCGGGGCCGGCAGGCCGGCCTGGGTCGGGGCGGTGACGTTGCCGGGCGGCAGTCGCAGGTTCGAGCTCCCGACCGGGCCCGACCCGCCCGTGCTCGCCGCCGCGGGGGAGACCGGGTCGGCTAGGCAGGACCCGCCCGCCCGGGCGGAGAGTGCGTTCTGGATCGCGGCCGTGAAGTCGGCGAAGTACTGGGCGCCGTAGAGGTTGACGCCCTTGAGCGCCCCCGACAGCTGCGAGGTGGAGAACTTGCAGGGCGGGATCGATTCCGCGCTGCTGGTAGCGTGGAGGACCTGGCTGTAGTCGCTCGCCTGCGCCGCGGCGGCCGGCGTGAGCACGGTCGAGGGCCAGGACGACGAGCGCAATGCGCGGCCGGAGCATGGCGTCAAAGTAGCGGACGGTCAGCCGAGCCAGGCGCTCAGCGGCAGTCCGCGCCCGGCCGCGGCACAGCAGCGCCGGGTCGCCGCGGGCGAGCCGGGGCAGCGTCGAGACGGTGACTTCGCCCAGCCGCTCGATCGTCTGCCGGTTGGAGCGTCTCGATCGCGCCCGGCACCTCGGGCCAGGGCGTCAGACCACACCGGCGACCGTGAGGCCGGCGTCTCGGGCGGCGGCCAGGGTCAGCAGCGTGTGGTTGATCGTCCCCAGGCCCGGACGTGCGGCGATCGACCAGCGGGAACCCCAGATCGACGGCCAGCCGCCGTACGTCGTAGCCGTCGGCCAGCGGGACCAGCAGGCCGCCGACGCCCTCGACGATCAGGATCTGCTCGGGTGTGGCCGCAGCCCAGGATCCGCGCCCGGAGCTCTCTGGCGTAGATCGGCCTCCCCGGCCAGCTCCGCCGCCAGATGCGGCGACACCGCCGGCCCGTAGGTGAACAGCGCCACATGCTCGGGGGAGCAGCCCGCCGCACGCGCGAGCAGCTCGTGGTCGGGTGGCCAATCCTCGTCGCGAGCGATCATCCAGGCCGGTGATCAGCGGCTTGAGCGCCCGGACCGGCCGTCCCTCGGCGGCCAGAGCCGCGACGACCGCAGCCGGCCAGCGACCGTCTTGCCGACGCCGGTGTCGGTGCCGGTTACAAACAGCCCGCGCACAGGCCCGCTGTGCTCACGCCGCCCGTGCCTCGACTCCGCTGACCTGCGGGCGCGGTCCGGACCCTGCAGGCTCAGCAACGGGCGACTTGCTCGACCGGCATCAGACCGGCTGAGCGCGCTGCCTCCCCGAGGACGCGCGCCGCCGTGCGCAGCTCTGCCTCCCGGTGGGACGCCATGACGGCCAGACGTAGCCGCGAGGTGTCGAGCGGGACCGTCGGCGGCCGGATCGCCTGGGCGAAGACGCCCCGGGCCAGCGCCCGCTCGCAGATCTTCACCGCCAGCGTTGCGTCCGCCGACGACCAGCGGGATGATCTGCGTGCGCGAATCACCGACGTCGAAGCCCTGGTCGATCAGCTCACGGCGCGAGCGTCGCGGCGTTGGCGGACAGCCGCTGCACCATCTGCGGACGCTGCTCGAGCAGCTCGAGCGCGGCCAGCGCAGCTGCGGCAGCCGGCGGCGGCGGCGCGGTGGAGAAGATGAACGTGCGGGCGGCGTTGACCAGGTAGCGCGCCATCGCGCGGTCGCAGGCGGCGAATGCTCCATAGGAGCCGAGCGCCTTGCCGAGCGTGCCGACGATGACGTCCACCTCATCCTCGACTCCGGCTTCTGCGACTGCGCCGCGCCCTCCAGGCCCGAGCGCGCCCGTGCCGTGCGCCTCGTCAACCGCGACGCGGACGCTCGTAGCTGGCCGGCGAGCTCGACGATCTCCGCGAGTGGAGCGACGTCGCCGTCCATCGAGAACACTCCGTCGGTCACGATCAGCGCCCCGCGGCCTTTCGGCTCGCTCGAGTCCCCATTCCAGATGCTCGGTGTCACAGTGGTCGTAGACGAACACCTCGGCCCGGGACAGCCGGCAGCCATCGATGATCGACGCGTGGTTGAGCGCGTCGGAGAAGACGACGTCTCCCGGGACGGGCCAGCGCCGCGATCACGCCGAGATTGGCGAGATAGCCCGAGCCGAACAGCAGCGCGGCCTCTCGGTCCTTGAACGTCGGCCAGGCGCTCCTCAAGGCGGCGATGAGGGGTCATCGTCCCCGATACCAGCCGCGACGCCCCGGCGCCGGCGCCCCAGCGCATCGCCGCCTCGGCTGCGGCCTCGCGCACCGCCGGATGATCGGCGAGCCCCAGGTAATTGTTGGAGCACAACAGCAGCGCCGGGCTGCCGTCGACGAGCACACTCGGGCCCTGCGGTCCGTTGATGAGGCGAGTGCAGCGATGCAGGCCAAGCTCCTCCAGCTCCTGCAGCCGCGCCTCGATCTCGATCATGCGGCGAGGTCGCGGCCCGCGTTCGGTGCCCCGTCTGGACGGGGTGGGACTTGCCGCTTGGCCTTGAAGCGCAGCTGCGAGGACGGGTCCCAGAGACGGATGTCGAGCTCCCGCAGCGCCGCCGACGGCTCGGCCAGGGCGGAACCGATCACGTCCGGCGTCTGGGCCGGGCGTCTCCCCCTCCAGCCACCCGGTGCGGTTGTCAGGCCGCGGGTTGGCGCCGTTATCCGGCTGACGCGCTACGTTCAGTCCGAGCTCCTCGAACATCGAGCGATCCTCATCGGGCGTGTTGCCCAGCGTGGTGAGGAAGTTCCCCATCATCACGCCGTTGAGACCCGCCTTGATCGCCGTGGCCTGAAGCTCGCCCAGATTCTCGACCCGCCCGCCGCAGAGGCGAAACAGCGCCTCGGGAAGGATCAGCCGGAAGATGGCGATCCACTTGACCACCTCCCACGGGTCCATCAGCTCCCGGTCGCCGAACTTGGTCCCCGGCCGCGGGTTCAGGAGGTTGATCGGCACGCTGGTCGGATTGATCTTGGCCAACTCAAACGCCATCTCGACCCGCTGCTCGCGCGTCTCGCCGAGATTCAGGATGCCTCCGACGCATGTCTCGAGGCCCGCTTCGCGCACCGCATCGATTGTGCGCAGACGACCCTCGTAGCGGACCGTGCTCGAGACCTCGGGGTAGTAGGACTCGGCGGTCTCCACGTTGTGGTGAACACGCTGGATGCCCGCCGCTTTGAGCGCCTGCGCGCGTTCGACTGACATGTGCCCGATCGAGGCGCAGCGCTTGAGATTCGTGTGCTCGGCCACCAGCCGGGCGCCGGCGACGACCTTCTCGAAGTCGCGCTTGGACAGACCCTGGCCCTGGGTGACCATGCAGAACCGGTGCGCGCCCGCGGCTTCGGCGGCCCGAGCGTGCTCGAGGATTTGCTCCGGCTCCATCATCGCGTGCATCGGCGTGTCCGCCTCCGCGTACTTCGACTGTGCGCAGAAGCCGCAGTCCTCCGCGCAGCCGCCTGACTTGGCGTTGACCAGCGAGCACATGTCGGTTGCGTCGCCGAACCGTTCGACGCGAGCGGCCCAGGCGCGCTCGACCAGCGCCCCGATCTCGGCGTGGTCCTCAAGCTCGCCCAGGCTGACGAGCCTCGTCGGGTGTGATCAGCGACGCCATCGCCGCGAAAGCTAAGTGGTGCGCCGGACGGCTACAGCGAAGCGGGGGCCCTCAGCGGCCCTTCCACTGCGGCGGGCGCTTCTCGGCGAACGCCCGCACTCCCTCACGGAAGTCATCGGAGGAGAAGCACTCCCGTCGCAACGCGATCAGCTCCCCCTCGACGTGAGCCCCCAGCGTTGCCCGGCCGTCGAGGACAGCCTTGATCACCCGCTTGTTGCCAAGCTGCGCGAGCGGGGCATTGCCGGCCAGCTCCTCGGCCAGCTGCGCGGCCTCCGCGGCGAGCCGATCGGGCTCCACGATCGAGTTGATCAATCCCCACAGATGCGGCGGTGGCGGCGTCGATCCGCCGTCCAAGCAGGAACAGCTCACGTGTGCGCGCCGCCCCTATCGTGTCGATGAACTTGCGGATGCCGGTGTGCGAATAGACCAGCCCCAGCTTGGCCGGCGGCATCCCGAGCCGGATCGGCGTGGCCGCAATCCGCAGGTCGCAAGACAGCGCGAGCTCCAGCCCTCCCCCGATGGTGTGCCCGTTCAGGGCGGCCAAGGTCGGATACGGATACGCCTCGATCGCGTCGATCGCGGCGGCAAACGGATGCGCGACGAGCTTCTCGGCTTCGTCGGCGAACACTGAGTCCGGAAGGTCGCCGATGTCGTAGCCGGCAGAGAAGATGCGGCCTTCACCGGTGACGATCACGCAGCGCGCGTCAAGCTGGGGCATCGTCCCGGCGATTGCGTCCAGGATCGCGTGGTCGAGGGCCCCGCTCTTGCCCGGATTGGAGATGGTCAGGCGAGCCACGCCAGGCGAGGGCTCGTCGACCAGCAGACGACCACCCTCCTGTGCGGCGGCGTCGCTCTGGACTACTCGAGGACAACGAGCGTGTCGCCCTCTGAAACCGACTGTCCCTCAGCGCAGCGGATCTCCTTCACCCGTCCCGGATCCTCGGCCTCGACCGGCATCTCCATCTTCATCGATTCGAGGATCACGACCGTGTCGCCCTCCTCGACCGTGTCGCCGACCTCGACCTCGATCTTCCAGACGGTGCCCGTGATGTGGGCCTCGACGTCAGACAAGTGAGCCTCCTGAGCTAGACGAATCCGGCGGCAGCATAGTGCGCGGTGGAGATGGGACGACCATCGGTCAGCCGCGCCCAGCGCGCCAGCGGCGCCGGCGAAGCTCGTTGGCCACCAGCGCGCCCAGCGGCTTCGAGCTGGCGATCTCGTACTGACGCGGAGCATCTGGACGCTTCTGGGCCCATCCGTACCAGGCGTCCTCGCGGATGAAGCGGGTAAAGGACGGATGCTGTTTGACGATCAGCTCGAACACGGCGAGCAGGTGCGGCTCAGTTCGCTCGTCGTCCGACAGTGGGCCCAGCGGACGGCCGTCGCCGGTGGGGACGATCCAGGGGTTGCGCTCGTAGGTCCACTCGAGATCGTCCATCAGCAGCCAACCGTCGGGCCGGAGCAGCTTCTCGATCAGGACCACCGCGAGCCCGTCGACGTTCCAGTTCTTCGAGCCGTCCAGGTAGCAGAAGTCAAAGCGGGGCTGGCAGTTGCCGGCCGTGTCGCTCGACTGTTCGATCTGTTGCTTGAGGTACCAGTTGTAGGAGCTGTGCTCGCGGACCAACGTGACCCGGTGGGCGAGCCCGGCGGCCGTCAGCACGTCTTCCGCCGCGGGGTCGTAGTCCGCGCCGCCGTGGTCGACCGTGGTCAGGTGACCGTGCCCGTTGGCCTCGAGCGCGGCGGCGATATAGGCCGCCGAGACACCGTGGGCGGTACCGAGCTCGAGCGCCTGCTCGGGACGGCTGCGGCGAATGTGGTCGTAGACCCGGCTGCCCAACGCCGGGGTCATAAATGGGATGCCCTCAACGGCTGCGGCGATCGCCTCGAACTCCATCGCGGAGATCTTGCCACGACTTCCCCCACTTTCCGGGATACATCCGCAGGGTCCGGTTGACTACCGATTCCCTGACGGGTTGCATGACGCTGTGAGGAGAGACCGGTGGCCGAGAAGAGCGTCTTCATAAGCTCGTGCTCGCGACGTCAACTCGCTCGGCGCCGCTGCGGCCCGGGCGATGTGGCGCTACGAGCTACCGCCCGCGTTGCTCGTGGTCGGTCTCGGGCTCGTGGCCTTCGTCGCCGGTCGCGGCGGCATCTGAGCGCATCACCCCGTGGGGGTGGGCGGTTCCCGCCCTAGGGTGTCTATGCGCGGGCTCTGAGCGCGCAGACGATGGCTGGGCTCATTCAGTCCAATCCACAGGAGCCCGTCATGCCCAGCTTCAAACGTCCCTCCGCGGCACTCGTGATCGCCTGCTTTGCGCTGTTCGCCGCGCTTGGTGGCACCAGCCTCGCCGCTTCCCTGCTCATCGGTACCCAGCAGATCAAGAACGGTGCCGTGACCAGTAGCAAGATCGCCGCCGCCCAGGTGCGCAGCGATAACCTGGCCCCGGGTGCGGTGAAGACCTCCAAGCTAGCCGACGCCAGCGTGACAGCTTCCAAGGTGGCGCCGAATACATTCCTGCCTGCCGGCGGCACCGCCAGCAACTCGCTCGCTCTGGGTAACCACCCGTCCCGTGATTTCCTGCTCGGGCGGGGCGGCATGTTCCTCAACCGGGTCACCGTTCCGGCCGGCCAGACGCGGCTGCTCATCTCCTTGGGCTTCGGCGACCTGATCGGCAAGTGCGCCGCCGGCGGCGTGCCGCAGACCGAGTACCAGTCCAACGTGGACAGCGTCAACCTGGTTGATTCGGTCACCGATTACGGCACGCCCAACGGTGCCGCCTCGATCCACACGACCAACGGCCTCAGCCGCGGTGGCACGTACATCGAAAGCCACACCACCGTGGTGCCGCAGGCGATCACCTGGCAGGCGGCCTATGACGACGGAACGCCCCACGTCGCCACTGCATGGACGACCGGGCAGGACATCGGTCTCACCAGCTGCATCTTCATCGCGCAGGGCCTCGCCAGCAACTGACCTCACGCTCCGGGCGGCCGGCGCTGCCGGCCGCCCGGGCCTGCCTGAGCTCCGCGCGAACGGCCCGGTCCGCCAGTGGGCGTTCGGGTCGCCGGAGGGATAGGCTGCGTTGCGTGGGTAAGACCGACGTTGAGCTCAAGCCCCAGGTCTACAAGGACCCGCGGCCCAAGGAGAGCTTCGACGCCTTCCATGAGCGCGTCCGCTCACGGGAGCCCGATCCCGTCTACGAGGTGGTCAAGCTGGTCACCATGTCTCACGCACTCGTGTCCTACCGGGCCCGAGCCCATGGGACCGAGAACGTCCCCAACGGCCCGGTGATCCTCGCCCCCAATCACGCTTCCTTCATGGACCACTTCTTCACCGGCGTGTTCCTGCGCCGCCGGGTGCAGTTCATGGGCAAGTCACAGATGTTCAAGGGAGTGGGGGCGTGGGTCTACAACCACGGAGGCGTGTTTCCGGTGCGGCGCGGGCACGCCGATGAGGAGGCGTTTGCCAGCGCATTCCAGATCCTCGGCCGCCAGGGCGCGGTGGTCATGTACTGCGAGGGTGGGCGCTCGCGCACCGGCAAGCTCGCCGATACCGCGCGCCCGGGAATCGGACGGCTGGCGCTGGAGTCAGGCGCGCCCATAGTGCCGGTGGCGATCCTCGGCTCGCATCAGGTACGCAACTGGAAGCGGCTGGGCTTCCCGCGGGTCAGCGTTGTGTTCGGCCGGCCTTTCCGATTCGCCCAGCGCTCGGACACCACTCGCGAGCAACACCAGGAGGCCGCTGATCGAATCTTCGCGGCGATCCGAACGTTGCACGGTGAACTCGAACGCGTCGGTCACCGCGGCGCCGCGAGCCTCGTCTCGCACGCGCCGCGTCAGTCCTCTGCGGGCCGCGGCAGCGGTTGAGGGGATGGCCATGCTGCGAGCAGGCCTGCTGAGCGGGCGCAACGTCGTGCTGGCCGGAGACGTCCCGGCCGACGTGCGATCCGCGTTGGCCGATCTGGGTGCGTCACTGGCCGAGGTCCCGCCCGGCGAGCTGGGCGACGACGAGGCGCTGGAAGCGGTGGCCTCGGTATCGCCGGTGTACGGCCTGGTCATCGCCACCGGCGGGCTCGACGCAGCCGCGGGCGGGCACCTTGAGTCCGCGCTGGACAGCACGTGGACGGTGGTCCACGCCGTCGCCGCGGGCGCGCTGATCCCACAGGGCGCCGGCGGCAAGATCGTGCTCCTTGCCCCACCGCCGGGTGTCGGTGAGCACGCGGAGGCCCTCCGCGCGGCGCTCGAGAACCTCGCCCGGACTCTCTCGGTGGAATGGGCCCGGTACGGTCTGAGCGTCAGCGCGGTCACGCCGGGGGCGGGCACCACTGCGGCGCAGACGGCGACCCTGGTGGCATTTCTGCTCTCGGCGGCGGGTGATTACCTCAGCGGCTGCCGCCTGTCGCTCGGCCTCAGCGGCGGCTGAGCTCGTCGCCGGACCGGAGCACGCGGCCGAGCACGCCGCGCCTGGCCGCCTGACGCTCAGGTGGCGGCCACGGCCACCCGAGCCGACAACCACGCGCAGACGTCGTCGAGCACCATGTCGCGCTCGGGCTCGTTGAGGATCTCGTGGTAGAGGCCCTCGTAGGCCTTGAGCGTCTTGTCCGCCGACCCGATACGACGATCCAGCATCAGGCTGCCGGACGGGGGACACAGGCTGTCCGCGGTACCGTAGGCGATCAGCGTGGGGATCGCGATCGACCGCGCCTCGCGGTCGAATGACGCGACGGCCGCCGCGATCTCCGCGATCGTACGGGCGGGAAGCTTTCGGTGGTGAACCAATGGATCGTCCACGTAGGCCGTGACCACCGCTGGGTCACGGCTCACCTGCGTTGGGTCCACCGCGAGCACGGGCGCGGCCGGCGCCGTGGCGGACAGGACCCGTACCAGCAGCCGCAGCGGTAGCGGGGCCGCCTCCAACGCGGCGAGCGCACCGGACAGGATCAGGCCTCGGAGTCGATCCTGATGCTCGATCGCGTAGCGGACGGCGATCGCGCCGCCCATGCTGTGACCGAGCAGGAAGATGTCGGCGCCCGGGTGGGCCCGGGCCGCCAGCAAGACCAGCGAATCAAGGTCCGCGACCGCACTGCTCATGCTCCGCAATAGCGCACGCTTCCCGGCTGAGCGCCCGTGGCCCTGGTGATCGAGCGCATAGACCGCATAACCCTCGCCGGTCATCCGCGCGGCGACATGGTCGTAGCGGCCGCTGTGCTCGCCCGCCCCGTGCGCGATCACCACCACCGCTCGTGGCTGCGTCTGGGGCTGCCAGGTCTGCCAGAAGATGCTCAGGCCGTTCGCACCCGCCAATACCGCATCGCCATGGCTGCTCATCCGGCCTCCCGCGGGCGGCCGGCTTCCTCAGCCCACGGCACCACCACCGCGTCCTCGTGGGCAGAGTCGCGCGCAACGACGTATTCGGCGGCCTCGGTTTCGGAGGTGTTCTCCAGCACGTGCGTCTCCCGCGGCGGCACGTAGACCAGATCGCCGGGCTCGAGCATGAGCTCCTGCTCGAGGTGATCGCCCCAGCTCACCCGCAGCCGTCCCGAGAGCATGTACACCGCGCTCTCGCAGCGCTCGTGGTAATGCGCCAGCGAGCGAGCCCCGGCCGGCACGCGGAACACGCCCATGTAGATCCCGCCGGCACCGGCGGTGGCCTGCGATATCTCAGCGCCGCCGAGAACGCCACGCGGGACCTCACGATCGGGACCGGGCTTGATCACCCTCACCGGCACAGCCTAACGCCGGTACAGAGCTCAGTTCACGGAAAGGTCCGCGGGCATCCGGGCGATCAGCGCATAGCTGCCGCCCTTGCGCATCAGCACTTCGGACCACAGCCTCGACGGCTCCGCAGAGAAGGCGTCCTCGCGCCGCGCCGGCTCGAGGATCCAGTCCCCGCGCTCGAGCTCGGTGTCCAGCTGCCCCGGTCCCCAGCCGGCGTGACCGACAAAGGCGCGAGCTTGGCGCACCCCCGCGCCGAGGTTCTCCAGCGCGGCCTCGGTGCCCATCACGCCGATCTCCTCGAAGGCGATCAGGGCGGCGTCCGAGGGGTCTTCGAACTCAGCCAGCACGATCACCGACGAGGGCTGCACCGGACCGCCGATCAGGAGCGGCTCATCAGGCTCGACGGTGTGCTCGAGTTCGGGCACCGTCTCTCCGGCCGTGGTTTCCGAGGGGCGGTTCAGCACCAGCCCGAGCGCTCCGTCTTCGCTGTGCTCAACCACCAGCACGACTGTGCGCCAGAAGTTGGGATCCAGGAGCGCTGGGCCGGCGATCAGCAGCTGTCCTCGTGCGGACTCGCTCATCCTCGTCGGTCAGCTCGCGTCGCGTCGCGCCGGTCGTCGGCGGCGACTGATGAGTCACCGTCGTCCTCGCCGGCGAGGTCGCGTGGCCGGGTCCGGCTTAGTGCGTCGTTGGCGAGCGCGAGCGCTTCGCCCGCCTGGTCCTGGCGCTCCAGATCCAGCCCCGCAAGCTCGGCGATCACCTCGAACAGATCGACCGCGAGGCAGATCTGTGGCTCGGAGGTCTCGTCCGCGCGGCGGGCGATGTATGTGTCGTGCTCGCGCCATACCACGAGCTCAACGCCATTGCTGGCGGTGATGGTTACCTTCATAGATTCGACCTCCCGATACGGCCGTCCACCCCCCTGATCCCGTTCTGTAACGGGACGTGTCAACCCAACCGAGGCCGACGATATCGACTTCGGCCTCTGAGGGTCTGCGTCAGAGGCCGAGCGACCGGCCGAGGATCTCCTTCATGATCTCATCGGTCCCTCCGCCGATTGGTCCGAGCCGGGCATCGCGGGCCGAGCGCTCGATCTCGTATTCCTCCATGTAGCCGGCGCCGCCGTGGATCTGCAGGCATTGGTCCATCACCTCGAACGCAGTCCGCTGCGTGGCCAGCTTGGCGATCGTCACCTCCCGGACCGCGTCTTCGCCGGCCACGTAGCGGCGCAGCGCGGCGTAGGTCACGGCTCTCCCGGCCTCGATCGAGAGGGCGATCTCGGCCAGCTTGTGCCGGATCGCCTGATGCTTGCCGATCGGCCGGCCGAAGGCGTGACGTTCGAGGGCGAACTGCAGGGTTTTTTCAAACGCCACCTGCATCCCGCCGACTGCGCCCAGGGCCATCAGCAGGCGCTCCCACTGGAAGTTGGCCATGATCAGGTAGAACCCGGCGTCCTCCTGCCCGAGCAGGTTCTCCTCGGGCACGAAGACATCATCGAGTCCGATCTCGGCGGTGTCGGATGCGTGCCAGCCCAGCTTCTCCAGCGCGGTTGAGCGCACCCCCTCGCCGCGGTCGATGATCAGAAACGACAGACCGCGGTGGCCGCCCTCGGGTTTGGTCTTGACTGCGGTGATGAGGAAGTCAGCCCGGACGCCGCCGGTGATGAACGTTTTGGCGCCGTTGACCATCCAGCCGCCCTCGACCTTGCGCGCGTGGGTGCGGATCGAAGCGACGTCCGAGCCGGCATCCGGTTCGGTGATCGCAAGCGCGCCGATCTTCTCCCCGCGGATGCCCGGGACGAGGTAGCGCTGCTTCTGCTCCTCGGTGCCGAATTTCCAGACTGGCGGAAGCGCGATACCGGCATGGGCACCGATTCCGGCCGCCAGTCCGCCTGACCCGCACCAGGCCAGCTCCTCGACGAACACGGCATCGGCCACCGGGTCCTCGTCGCCGCCGTATTCCTTGGGGAACTTGAGCCCGATGTAGCCGAGCTCGGCCACGCGGGTGAACACATCGTTGGGGAACCACCGTGCGTCCTCCCACTCCTGGGCGTGAGGTCGCAGCTCGGTCTGGACGAACCGCCGGACCGCCGCGCGGAATTCCTCGTGCTCGGAGGTGAACGGCGGGATCGGGCGGCGCGGGCTGCTCGCGGGGACTCCGGCCTTCTCGGTCAGGACGCTCAGGAGCGCTCGAGCTCCTCGACGGCGCTCATCGCGCCCCGGAATCCGATCCTCGAGTGCGTTCCGTCGCAGAACGGCTTATTGGTCGAGCCGCCGCAGCGGCACAGAAAGATTGTCGTGCGGCCCGCCGTGTCAATCGGATTGCCCTCTGGGTCCATCAGTTCGATCGGACCCTCGACCTTGTAGGGACCGTTTTCGGTCGGGGTGATTCTGACCTCGGCCATCGCCTCTCCTCAGCTTCGTGTCTCGGTGAGCCGGACGCTACAGGCCGAACGAGCGGCCGATCACGTCGAGCATGATCTCGTCGGTTCCGGCGCCGATGCGGTTGAGCCTCATGTCCCGCCAGACGCGCTCGATCCCGTATTCCTTCATATAGCCCGCGCCGCCGTGGATCTGGATGCATTCGTCGGCGACCTCGACGGCGATGCGGGCGGCGTGGAGCTTGGCCATGGAGATCTCGCGGACGGGGTACTCGCCGTTCTGAAAGCGCCAGGCCGTGGTGTAGACGAGCTGCCGGGCGGTCTCGATCTTCGTGGCCATCTCGGCGAACTTGTGCCGGATGACCTGGAAGTGGCCGATCGAACGACCGAACGCGGTCCGCTCCTTGGCGTACTCGAGCGTACGATCGAACACATGCTGCGCGCCGGCGACGCAGCCCGCGGCGCCGATCAGCCGCTCGCCCTGCAGTTCCCACATGATGTGGTAGAAGCCCTTGCCGACCTGCCCGAGCACCGCCGATTCGGGTACGCGGACATCCTGGAAAGCGAGCAGGGCGGTGTCGGAGGCGTGCATCCCCAGCTTCTGTAGCCGCTTCTCCCGGATGACCCCCGGAGCGTCCATGGGGACGAGGAACAGCGTGAAGCCGTCATAGCCGGCATCCGGGTCGGTCTTGGTCACCAGCACGATCACGTGGGCCCGATGGCCATTGGTGATGTAGGTCTTGGAGCCGTTGATCACGTACTCACCGCTGCCCTCATCACGCACCGCCCGCGTCTTGATCCCGGCTACATCCGATCCCGCATCCGGCTCGGTGATGCCCAGGCAGAGGATCTTCTCGCCCTTGATCGCCGGCGCCGCCCATTCCTGCTTCTGCTCCTCGGTCCCGAAGGCGAGAATCGGGGGCATCGCCATGTCGGTCTGCACCGCCAGCCCCATCGCCAGACCGCCGGAGTGGGCGTGGGTGATCTCCTCGGCCAACACGAGGCTCGAGTAGTAGTCACCGCCCTGACCGCCGTACTGCTCGGGCTTGTCGAGCCCGAGGAAGCCGAGCTCGCCCATGCGCGAGAACACCCAGTCCGGGAAGGTCGTCTCCTCCCACTCCTCGGCGTGAGGCTGGAGCTCCCTGATCACGAACCGGCGAATCGAGTCGCGCAGCTGCTCGTGTTCCTCGTTGAAGATGAAGTGCTTGCGTGAGGTGGCGAAGTCGGGCTTGACGACGTTGGCGGTGGCCATGGGGATCTCTCCTGTTCGGACGTGGGCCAAGCTAGCGAACCGCGGTCCGAAAGTAAACAGTAGGACTTCCTACTCTCTACTTGCCATACTCTCCCGCCGTGCCCTATGCCACGCTGCGCTATGACGTCTCGACGGTCGGCGTCGCCACGATCGCTCTCGACCAGCCGGATACACGCAACGCGCTCTCAGACGAGCTGTTGGGTGAGCTGATCGCCGCGCTGGAATCCGCGCGGGATGACGATGCGGTGCGCTGCGTCGTCCTCACCTCAACCCACGAGAAGGTGTTTTCAAGCGGCGGCAACCTGGGCGGGTTCGCGGCTGAGGTTCCGCTCGTGCACAAGCATTTCGCCACCGAGCGCTTCCCCCGGTTGTTCCAGCTACTCGGGGAGCTGGGCAAGCCGTCGCTGTGCGCGGCCAACGGTCACGTGCTGGCCGGTGCGCTGGGAGTGGCCCTGGCCTGCGATCTGGTGATCGCGCGTGAGGGAGCCCGGTTCGGCACTCCGGAGATCAACGTGGGCCTGTTCCCGTTCATGATCATGGCCCTCATCTACCGCAACGTTCCGCGCAAGAAGGTCAACGAGATGCTGTTGCTGGGCGAGCAGATGAGCGCCGAGGAGGCGCAGCAGCTCGGAATCGTCAATCGCGTCGTGGCACCGGACGAGTTCGACGAGGCGGTGCGCGACTGGTCCGAGAAGCTGGCGCAGAAGTCGCCGGTGATGATGCGGCTGGGTAAGGACGCGATGTTCGTCCAGCAGGACATGGCCTTCGCTGAGGCCCTGGACTTCCTGCGCTCACAGCTGACCATCGCCTTCGCCACGGAGGACATCCAGGAGGGTGTGCGCGCGTTCTTCGAGAAGCGCCCGGCGAAGTGGAAGGGCCGTTAGCCGGCTTGACTGCGCCGCAACGAACCTGACAAAGTGAGAAGTAGCACGTCTCACTTTCAGCTATGACCACTGACGCCCCACCCTCGAGCCTGCTGCGCCCCCTTGCCGAAGAACTGCAGGCTCGGCGGGACACGATCAAGCTGGGAGGTGGAGCGGAGAAGATCGACGCCCAGCATGCGCACGAGAAGCTCACTGCACGCGAACGCCTTGACCTGCTGATCGACTCCGGCACGTTCGTCGAGCTCGGCATTCACGGGCGCCCGCATTTCTCCCAGCGCGCGATGGACGGTAAGGACGCCCCGGCCGACGGCGTGGTGACCGGCTACGGCAAGGTCAACGGCAGGCTGGTGGCGGTCGCCGCCTACGACTTCACCGTGATGGCCGGCTCGATGGGCATGACCGGGGAGCTCAAGGTCACGCGGCTGCGGGAACTGGCGCTGACCAAGCGGATCCCCTTGGTGTGGCTGCTCGACTCGGCCGGCGCGCGCATCCAGGAGGCCGTCGGCTCGCTGTTCGCCGGCAGCGGTCACCTGTTCCGCGAGGAGGTCGTGATGAGCGGGGTGATCCCGCAGGTCGCTGCGCTGATGGGTCCTTGTGCCGCGGGCACGGCCTACATCCCCGGTCTGGCCGACTTCGTGCCGATGGTTAAGGGCCGTGGCTCGATGGCGCTGGCCGGCCCGCACCTGGTCCGCGCCGCGGTCGGAGAGGACGTGACCCAGGAGGAGCTCGGCGGCTCGCGCGTTCACTGCCGCAAGTCCGGAGTCGGGGACCTGGAGGTAGCCGACGACCCGGAGTGCATCGAGAAGATCAAGGAATACCTGAGCTACTTCCCCCAGAACTGCGAAGAGCCGGCCCCGGTGCGCCCAAGCCAGGATCCGGTCGACCGGGCCGACGAGGAGTTGCTCGACGTCCTCCCGGAGTCCAACCGCAAGCCCTACGACATGTACGAGGTGGTCCGGCGGATCGTCGACGACGGCTCCTACCTCGACATCAAGCCGCAGTTCGCCAAGACGATCATCACCTGCCTGGCCCGCTTCGGCGGCCGCCCGGCCGGGATCGTGGCCAATCAGCCCAAGCAGCTGGGGGGCATCCTGGACAACGACTCGGCCGACAAGGCGGCGCGATTCATCAACCTGTGCAACGCCTACGGGATCCCGCTGGTCTACTTGATGGACGTGCCCGGGTTCATGGTCGGGAGCAAGGTCGAACAGGCCGGGATCATCCGCCACGGCGCGAAGATGCTCTACGCGACCGCCAACGCGACGGTCCCGAAGATCACGGTGATCCTGCGAAAGGCGTATGGCGCCGGCTACTACGTGATGAACGGACGCGCCTACGAGCCCGATCTGATCGTGGCCTGGCCCTCGGCGGAGATCAGCGTCATGGGGGCGGAGGGCGCGGTCGAAATCATCTTCCGCAAGCAGGTCGAGGCGGCGGATGACCCGGAGGCCAAGCGCCAGGAGCTGATTGCCAACTTCCGCAAGATCATCGACGTGTACGTCGCCGCCGGCAACGCCATGATCGACGACGTGATCGACCCGCGGGAGACCCGGGCGACGATCTGTCGGGGCCTCGAGATGGCCGCGGGCAAGAAGGTCGAGCGACCGTGGAAACGCTCCGGGGTCGTTCCCGTATGAGCCTCGATCATCCGGTCGTCATCACCTGCTCGATCTCCGGCTCGATCGCCAACCGCGAGCAATGCCCGGCGATCCCCTACACGCCCGAGGAATACGCGGCCGAGGCGCGCCGGATCGTCGACGAGGGCGGGGTCCACATCCACATTCACGCGCGCACGCCCGACGGCTCCCCGAGCTACGAGATCGAGGACTTTCAGGCCATCCGAGACGCGATCGTGGCGGAGATCGGCGACGCCGCGATCATCAACTTCTCCACGGGCACGGTCGGTGTTCCGGTCTCCAAGCGGGTGGCCTATCTGGAGGCCGTGCAGACCCGAGGTCGCCGCGCTCAACATGGGCTCGATGAACTACGCGAAGTACTCGCGCAAGCGCAAGGACTTCGTGTTCAAGTTCGTCTTCGCCAACCCGTTCGACGAGATCATCGAGCTGCTCGAGGCGATGCGCCGCCTGCAGATCAAACCCGAACACGAGTGCTTCGACCTCGGTCACGTCGGCTCGCTGGAGCCGCTGGTGGACATGGGACTGCTCGAAGCCCCGCTGCACGCGGACTTCGTGATGGGCGTCGTCGGTGGTGTTCCGCCGACGGCACGAAACCTGGCGGCGATGGCCGACAACATGCCGGCCGGTGATCATCACTGGGGCGTTATCGGCATCGGCCGCAGCCAATGGATGCTGGTCGCCGCCGCGCTCACGCTCGGAGGTTCCATCCGCGTCGGGCTCGAGGACAACTTCTACCTCCCCGACGGAGCGATGGCCCGGTCAAACGGTGAGCTGATCGCCAAGGCCCGGCAGCTGACCGAGGACCTGGGACGTACGCCGGCGACGGTGCAGCAGGCGCGCCGGATGCTGGGCATCCGTCCCCGTGAGGGCGCCGCGGTATGAGCCTGCCGCTGGATGGCCTGACGGTCCTGGATCTGAGCCGGCTGCTCCCGGGCGGGTTCTGCTCGATGCTGCTGGCCGACTTCGGCGCAGACGTGATCAAGGTTGAGGACACCGGCATGGGCGACTACGTCCGCTGGGCTCCGCCGTACTACGAGGGCGTCGAGCCGTCGGCCCGTGGGGCGCTGTTTCTGGCGCTGAACCGCGGCAAGCGCTCGGTCCGCATCGACCTGAAATCCGAACAGGGCAAAGCCGTCCTGCTGCGGTTGGCCCAGGACGCCGACGTACTGCTCGAGTCGTTTCGGCCCGGCGTGCTCGATCGCCTCGGGGTCGGCTATGCCCGGCTGCGCGAGGTCAACCCGCGGCTGATCTATTGCGCGATCACGGGCTACGGTCAGGATGGCCCCAATCGCGATCGTTCCGGTCACGACATGAACTATCTGGGTCTGAATGGACTGCTGGGGCTCACCGGCGAAGCCGACGGCCCGCCGATGCAGGCCTCCGGCCAGATCGCCGATATCGGGGGCGGAGCGCTGATGGGCGCGATCGGGATCCTCGTGGCCCTGCGCGAGCGCGAGCGGTCCGGCGAGGGCCAGCTGGTTGATTGCTCGATGTTCGACGGCTCGCTCTCCTGGCTGGCCATGGTCGCCGCCGAGACGTTCGCCTCGGGCCGCGCGCCGCAGCGCGGGCAACTCCAGCTCGCCGGCTCGCTGACGTGTTACCGGCCCTACGCGTGCGCCGACGGCCACGTGAGCCTCGGCGCCCTGGAGCCGAAGTTCTGGCGGGCCTGGTGCGAGGGCGTGGGACGTGAGGACCTGCTCGACCACGCCTTCGATCCCCCGGGGTCCGACGCCCACCGTGCCGTGAGCGCGATCTTCGCCGGACGGACCCGCGAGCAATGGCGTCAGTTCGCCTCCGAGCATGACTGCTGCCTGGAGCCGGTGCTCGAGCTCGACGAGGTGCTGGACTCTGAGCTGGTGGCCGCGCGGGAAATGGTCGTCGAAGTCGATCAGCCCGGGGCGGAGCAGCCGGTGAAGCTGCTCGGAGCTCCGGTGAAGCTGAGCCGCACACCGGCCGATCCGGCCCGCGCCGGCGGTCCGGCGCTGGGCGAGCACACCGAGCAGGTGCTCCGGGCGGCCGGCTACACGGCGGAGGAGATCGCGTCCCTGCATGAGTCCGGCGCGGTCGCAGGCCCGGCCGAAGCGGTGCAGGGCTCCTTCATGTCGGGATGAGCACCGCCGCCGATGGGATGCTCAAGATGTCGGAGCTCGCCGAGCGCTCCGGGGTCAGCGCGGGGACGATCAAGCACTACCTACGCGAGGGCCTGCTCGGCTCTGAGGCGCAGGTGGTCCGAACCTCGCGCAACATGGCCTACTACCCGCTCGACTACGTCGGCCGGATCCAGCTGATCAAGCGCCTGCAGGAGGAGCGCTTCATGCCCCTGCGGGTGATCCGCGAGGTGATGGCCGACGACCCGGATCGTGCGGCGCGGCTGATCGAGCTCGAGGACCGGATCCTCGAGCGTGCGATCGAGGCCGGCGAGACCGGCCGGGTCTCCCGAGCGCGCGTCCGTGAGACCTACGATCATGCCGCAGAACGTGTTGCTGCGGCTCGAGGAGCTCGGGGTGCTCACCCCCAATCCACGCGGGTACGACGCCGACGACGTCGCCATCATCGAGGCGATCTCACGCTTTCGGGCCGGCGGATACGAGGAGTCGATCGGGTTCACCGTCTACGACACGCTGCGCTACCGCGAGGCACTCGAGCCGCTGGTCGAGGAGGAGGTCCGCGTGCTGCTGGAGCGGCTGGCCGGCGAGGTCGAGGTCGAGCGGGCGGTGCAGATCATCGCCAGCGGCGCCGAGCCGCTGCGGGATCTGATCGGAGCGATGCATTCGAAGCTGCTGCTGGCGGCCCTTCGCCACCAGCACGGATCGCGCGGGGCCTAGGCGCGCGGCGTGCCGCCGTCCGCTCACCACCACGCGTCGTGCTCCTCCATCACGCCGTAGCCCTCGCCAGCTGAGACCCGCCGGGAAGCACGCCGGAAAAGGTGCCGAACGGCTGACGGTAGGCGCTGCGGACCAGCAGCAGGTTCTCGCGCCGCTCGCGCATCGCCTCGGCGCTGAAGCGCAGGCCGTCGACGCTGCTCAGGTCGGCGGCGAACCGGCACGGTCGGCAGCCTCGCGACGGCTCACCGTCGATCCACACCGTCCGCTCGCTGTGCCGAGTGCCGAGTCGTTGACGCCGTCGACCAGATTCCAAGCCACCGATCGTCCGTCGCGCGCGATGCCCACCCCGGCCGACCAGTGCCACGCAGTGTGGCGCTCGTAGTACGCGGCCGTGTCGTCGATCACGGCGCCGAGCCTGAAGTCGACGTGCCGCCGGCCGGCGATCACCACCGTCCCGCTGGCCCGGACACCGCCCTGCTTGCGGGTCCACGCGTAGCTGTCGCCGGCTGGGGCACACCGTCTCGATGCCCGTCGCTCCTCCTCGAGGCTGAGGTCGATCTGGACGTCGCGCTCCGGCACCCGACACGCGGCCGGGCTCCAGCCTCAGCGATCCGCGACCGCTCAGCGCGTGCGCTCGTGCAGGCGGCGCTCGACGCCGGTCCCATACCGCCCAGAACGCCTGCCGGGCCGGCCCGACCCTCACCGGCACCGACGCACAACATCAGCTCGGGTCCGAACACGCCCGACGTAGCGCCAGGCTCTTCAGCGGACGCAGCCCCTGCCGGGAGGGCATCGGCGCCGGCGGCAGCGCCAGCGCGGCCACGTCTGGACGACGATAATCCCGAACGTCCGCGGTAGGGAAGCACGGGCTCCGAGTATGCTGGAGGCGCCGATCGGCCTGACTGACTGGTCAATCAAGAGGAGGAGGGGACCAAGCTCCGTGCGCGCCGGCGCAGTGCAGCTCAACTCGACCGAGGACACCGACCGCAACCTCGCCGTGGCCGACCGGCTCGTGCGCGAGGCCGCGGCGCGAGGGGCCGAGCTGATCGTGCTGCCCGAGAAGTGGAGCGTGCTCGGCACACCCGAGCAGATGAACCACGGCGCCGAGCCCCTCGACGGTCGATGCATCACCTGGGCGCGACGCGTGGCCGGCGAGCTGCGAGTCGATCTCGTGGCCGGCTCGATCGCGGAGCGCAGGGAGGACGGGAAGCTCGGCGAACACGAGCGTGCACGTCGGCCCTGACGGTGAGATCCGCGCGGTGTACCGCAAGATCCACATGTTCGACGTCGAGGTCGACGGGGTGAGGTACGCCGAGTCAGAGCACGAACAGGCAGGGATGAGATCGTGCGTCTCCGAGCTCGCCGGCGGAGATCGGGCTCGGGATGAGCGTCTGCTACGACGTCCGCTTCCCGGAGCTCTACGGAAGCCTCGCCGTGCGCGGCGCCAGGTGATCACCGTTCCGGCCGCGTTCACGCTCGCCACCACGCGGGATCACTGGGAGGTCCTCCTGCGCGCCCGGGCGATCGAGAACCAGTGCTTCGTCGTGGCGCCCAACCAGATCGGCGCCCATCCGCCCGGCGCATCGCTGCGGGCGGGCGCTCGATGATCGTCGATCCCTGGGGCCTCGTCCTGGCCTGCGCGCCGGACACCGAGACGGCGATCGTCGCGGACCTCGACTTCGAGCAGCTGCGGGAGATCCGGCGCAAGCTGCCCTCGCTCGCGCGGCGCGCCGAGGACATCGTCGTCGGGAGCCGGTGATGGCGACGGCCGCGGTGGACAAGCGGCGGGTGATCCTCGATGCAGCGGTCCGGGTGTTCGCCCGGCAGGGCTTCCACACCTGCCGGGTGTCCGACATCGCCGACGAGGCGGGCGTGGCCTACGGACTCGTCTACCACTACTTCTCCTCCAAGGACGAGATCCTCGACACGCTGTTCCTGGAGCGATGGGACGTGATGATCGCGGCCATCGCCGATGCGGACGCGTCACGCCGATCGGGCCGCGAGAAGCTCTACGCGATCGCTTCGTTCATCATCGACTCCTATCGCCACGATCCGGAGCTGATGAAGGTGATCATCGTCGAGGTGACCCGGGCCGCCAACACGTTCGGGCGCACCCACCTGGGCAAGATCCGGGACGCCTACGCCCAGATCGCGGCGATCGTCGCCCGGGCGCAGCACGACGGGACGTTCCGCAGCGAGATCACGCCCGAGTTCGTCGCGCTGGCGTTCTACGGCTCGATCGAGCAGGTGCTGACCGGCTGGATCTTCGACAGCCTGCCGGTCAGCGACGAAGAACTCGAGCGGGCCAAGACGCTGATCGTCGAAACGATCTGCCGCGGCGTCGAGAACTAGCGGCCACGTTCGCGGCCGGCGGGCTCAGGCCGCCAAGTCTGATTGAATCCCCACCGATGACGGAGAGCCCTCTGGTCAAGCGACTCATGTGGTCAGGCCTGCTCGCCGGAATGGGCGCGCTTTCCAGCGTGGCCACGACCCGCGCCGCCACCTTGATATGGAAGCGGGTCTTTGGGGAAGAACCGCCCGAGTGAGCGAGCAGCCGGAAACTCCCGAAGGCGAGCAGCACCCCGAGGAGCCGCCCACGATCGTCGAGGCGCCCACGGTTGCGGAACCGTCGGAGGTCGTCGAAACGCCCATCGTGGCCGAGTCGCCGGCCTCCGAGCCAGTCCCGGTCGTACCCCCGCCGCCACCCCCACCGCCGGTCATGCCGCCCTCGCCGGCGGCCGCTGCGGCCACCGCCTCCGACTCCGATCGGCCGGAGAACGCCACCGATCGACCCGAGATCCAGATCGGCGCCGCCTTCGCCGGCGGCTTCCTACTCGCCCTGATCCTCAAGCGCCTTGCCCGCTGACGGCTCCCCCGAGAATCTCGCCACCGTGGTGACCGAGGTCTCCGAGCGGATGAGCCTGCTCGTCCGCGAGGAGATCGAGCTGGCCAAGGCCGAGATGACCGAGAAGGTGACGAGCCTGGCCCGCGGCGCGGCGGCGGTGGCCGCCGGAGCGGTGTTCGGGATCTTCGCGGTGGTGATGGGCTCTGGGCACGCTGGCCTGGGGCCTCAACTCGCTGCTGTCAAGCCTGTGGCTGGGCTTCCTGATCACTTTCGTGATTCTGCTCGCCGCCACCGCCGCGACGTTCCTGTTCGCCTGGCGCAAACTCAAGGTCGGTGCGCCGACGCCGAAGTTGGCGATCGACGAGGCGAAGAAGATCAAGGAAACGGTCAGCGCCAAGCCGGGAGTCGCTGGGCTGATGCCGACCCGCACTCCCGAGGAGATCAGGGCCTCGATCGAGCAGAACCGGCAGGAGCTAGGTACCTCGCTGGAGAAGCTGCGGGTCGAGGTCGTTCGCCTGACGGACTGGCGCGCTCAGCTGCGCGGGCGCCAGCAGCAGCTGACGATCGGCGCCGGCGTGGCCGGGTTCGTGCTCGGCGGCGGGATCGCCGCGATCGGCGCGCTCACATTCGGGCGCCGGCGCCGCAAGCGCGGCTGAGCCGGCGCAGCGCGTCCGCACCGGGTGGCGCGCGAGCCGCGAACTTCACGCGCTCGGCTAGCGCGGGGCGCTGAGCGAAGCGCTCGGAGATTCTGTCCGAGTGCGCGGCGGACCTGCACAGAGCCATCGCTACTCCGACGCAATGAAACCCACACGATCGCCACAACGAGGGCGATCGCTAAGAAAATCCATCACAGCCTCCCAGCCTGAAGGATTGCCACATATTTCCGGCTACGAGCCCAGATCATCGCCGGACGTTGCGGCGTCGCAAGAGCGTTTTCGGAGCTTTAATGGAGGTTCCTGTTCGCAAATAGCAAGCAGCAGCTAAAGGAACGAGCTCGGGATTCCACCGGCGCCGAGCAGGCCCGGCCCGACGTGGGTGCCGATCACCGGTCCGATCTCCGCCACCATCACCGGGTCAGCAGCCGAAGATCTCGACGCCGCGCGCCGACGAGCTTGTCCGCTTCGGTCGGGGGCCTGGATGTGCTGGATCATCCACGCGTCGGCCCCCGCCTCCTTGCCGTGCGCAGCAGCTCGACCATCCGCTCGAACGCGCGGCGCGAGGTCCGCACCCGCTCGACCGGGGTGATCTCCGACTCCACGGTCAGGATCGGCTTGATCTTCAGCGCAGAGCCAAGCCAGGCCTGCGCTCCGGCGATCCGGCCGCCGCGGCGCAGGTACTCGAGGGTGTCGATCGCGAACCAGAGCTTCAGCTGCGCCCGAGCTCGGCGGGTGCGCTCCGCCACCGCGGCGGCGTCGGCCCCCGCTCTGCGCTGCGGCGGCAGCCGCGAGGACCACCAGTCCTTGTCCGCCGCACGCCGATTCCGAGTCGATCACGTGGACTCGGTCCGCACGCGCGCCCAGCCGCTCGCGGGCCTGCTCGGCGGAGTGGACCGTGCCCGACATCCCGCCGGCGAGATGGATCGAGACGATGTCGTCGCCGGCCTCGAGCATCGGCTCGTAGACCTCCAGGAAGTCGCCGATCGACGGCTGCGAGGTGGTGGGCAGGTCCGCGCGAGGTGCGCAGGCGCTCGTAATAGGCGTCGAGATCGACGATCTCGCTTTCCCGCTGGGTCTCGTCGTGCCAGTGCACGTACAGGCTGACCTGATGGATGTCGTTCTCGGCCACGAGCTCGCGGGTCAGGTAGTGACAGCTGTCGGTGACGATGGCAACGCCCATGACCGCGCCACCCTAGCAGCGGCACCGAACGCGCCAATAGACTGCTTGCGGTTCCTCGCGCCATGGCTCAGACCCTCGTAACCGGCGCCACCGGCTTCATCGGCTCACACGTCCTGCGGCTGCTGGTCGCAGCGCGGGGACGAAGTGCGCGTCACCGATGCGTGAGGGCTCCCGTGAGGATGCGCTGGCCGGGCTTGACGTCGAGCGCGTACGCGCGGATATCCGGGACCGCCGCTCGGTGCGCCGCGCGATGCGCGGGATCGAGCGGGTGTTCCACGCGCCGGGAGCACCGACCTGTCACTGCCCCGCGAGGAGGCGTTCGCGGTCAACCTGGAGGGCACGCGGATCGTGCTCGAGGAAGCGCTCCGGGCGCAGGTGCAGCGAGTCGTGTACACGTCGTCGGTCGCCGCCGTCGGTCCCGCGCGCCCGGGCGAGATCGCCGACGAGGAAAACGTCTGGGAGGCCGGGCGCTACCGCATCGCCTACGTCGACTCCAAGCAGGCCGCCGAGGTGGCGGCCGTGCGGCTCGTGCCGCGCGGGCTGCCGCTGGTGACCGTCAATCCCGCGCACGTGCTGGGCGCCGGTGATCCGGGCCGATCCTCGACCGTTCTGGTCCGCCGCTTCATGCGGCGCCAGATCCCGGCCTATGTCGACGGCACGCTCAACATCGTCAGCGTGCGAGGACGTGGCCCGCGGGCACCTGCTCGCGGACGAGCGCGGGGCGGTGGGAGAGCGCTACATCCTCGGAAACCGGAACTTCACCCTCCAGCGGCTGTTCGCCGATCTCGGCCGGCTGTCCGGAGTCGCAGCCCGCCGGCGGTCAAGCTGCCGCTGGCGCGTCGCGCTCTCGCTGGCGCGCGCCGCCCAGCGAACCGGGCGGTTTCGGGATGCCGACGCCGGCCGAGGTGCGCGCGTCCTCGCTCAACTGGGCGTTCGCCAACCGCAAGGCCAAGCGCGAGCTGGGCTGGAGCACCTCGCCGCACGAGGATTGCCTGGAGGAGACGATCGCCTTCTACCGTGAGCGTGACGAGGGCAGCCTGGCCCCGCCGGCACGCTCCAGCCGGCGCCGCTCCGGCTGCGTCGGCGCGGTGGCCCGGCGGCTTCCCGTCACTGAGGCGCTAGCGACACCGGCGCGTGATCGAGGCCTATCGTCTGAGCATGGCCACGCTCTACCGCTGCAGCACCCCGACGGACTGGCTCTGCCCGTGCGGCAAGGTCGCCCGCGCGCTGCGCGCGGCCGGGATCGCCTACGAGCCGGTCGTGGTTCCGCAGCGACGCTCGCGGCGTCCGGAGGTGGAGGCGCTGTCCGGGCAGCGACGGGTGCCGCTGCTGGTCATCGACGGCGAGGCGATCTGCGACTCCCGGCGGATCGTCGAGCACCTGGAGTATCGCCGGAAACGGGGGTAACAGGCAGGCATCGCTGAAGCGGGTGACGAGTATCGGGGCGACAAATGGGCGCGACGGTTTCGATGAAGGATGTGTTGGAGGTGCTGCGCGAGTTCGAGCGACTCGAGCCCGGCGGGGTGTCCCTCGGGCTGATCGCCTGGGAGCTCTACCAGCCGGACGCGGCGATCGCGGAGCTGATCGAGCTGGCCCGCGAGCGACGGCTGATCGAGCTGGCGGGCGCGGACAGCCGCAGCGGCGAGGCGCTCTGGCGCCTGACCCCGAGCGGCCGCGAGAGCACCAAGGGGAACGACGGTCCTGGCTGAGCGGTAAGGGTCCCGCTGGGGTGGATCAGAGCCGGTTCTCGATCGAGATCGGCGGGGCCGGCTGACGGCGCCGGCGCTCGGCCGGCTCCTCCGGCGCTTCCTCGGCCTCGAGGCCGAGCGCCTGATGCAGCTCGCCGGACTGGTACATCTCCATCACGATGTCGCAGCCGCCGACGAGCTCGCCCTCGACGAACAGCTGCGGGATCGTCGGCCAGTTCGAGAGGGTCGAGAGTTCCTGGCGGATGCGCGGGTCGGGAAGGATGTCGACGGCCGCAAAGGGCGTGTTCAGGGACTGGAGCACGGCGACGGTACGGGCGGAAAAGCCGCAGGCGGGGGCGTCAGGCGTGCCCTTCATGAACAGGATCACGGGGTTCTCGGCGATCGCGCTCTGGATCGCGTCGCGCATGGGGTTGGTGGTCTCGTCGGTCATGAGATGGTCTCCGTTTGTGAAGCTTTCGTCTGGATGGAGAGAGCATGGATCCGGTCACCGACCTCGGAGCCGAACACGTCATAGACCAGCCGGTGCTGGGCGATCCGGCTGAGGCCCTGGAAGGCCGGGGCCGAGACGACGGCGTTGAAGTGATGGCCGTCCCCGGTAACCTCGGCCTGGGCGCCGGGAATCCCGGCTTCGATCCGTTCCTTGAGCTCCTCAGGGGTGGCGGTCACCCCTCAAGCGTAGCGTCCGCGCATCGCTATACTGAATGAAGCATGATCACTCTTTCTGACAAGGGTGCCGAGAAGGTTCGTGAGTTCTTGGCTTCGCAGGCGACGGTGGCTGACACCGCCGGATTGCGGGTCGGAGTTCGCGGCGGAGGTTGCTCGGGCTTTCAGTACGCGCTCGCATTCGACGAGATGCGGGACGGAGACACCGTCTTCGAGGACAAGGGCATCCGCCTGTTGGTGGACAACCCGAGCCTCCCGTACGTGAAGGGCTCGATCATCGACTTCGTCGACGGCCTTCAGGGCGCCGGCTTCAAGGTTGAAAACCCCAACGTGATTGCTGCCTGTGGCTGCGGTTCCTCCTTCCGCGTAGCGGAAGAGGAAGCGGTCTCGGCGGTCTAGAGCGCGCGGGCGGGCAGGGCGTTCGGCGCGGCCTCGGGCCGCGGCCGAGGCTGTGGTGCGCCGGGCGGCGCTGGGGCTTGTCGTGGGCTGGGGCGCGCGGTCGCGCTTGCGCGCTGACGCGGGCGCCCAACGCGGGCGCCGAACTTTGCACCAACCGCCGCGTCCGGCCGCGCTTCTGGTTCGTTCTTCGCGCTCATCGCGAACTTTGCACCGAACCGCCGGACCGTGTGGGGAGTTTGGTGCTTTGTTCGGCCCGGCGGTTCGGGCAGGATCGGCCGGGCAAGCCGCGGGCTAGATCGGCACCGCGTCCAGCGAGCGCCAGAGAAATCGGCAGGCCAGCGTCCGGTACGGGCGCCACGGCTCGGCGATCCGCTCCATCTCGGCCGGCGCGGGCAGTGCGGGCAGGCCGTAGCTGGACCATCATCGCCCGGCGGATGCCGAGGTCGCCGACGGCCAGCACGTCCGGTCGGCCCAGGTGGAACATCAGGAACATGTGGGCGCTCCACGGGCCGATGCCCTTGACCGCGACCAGCTCCGCGATCACCTCCTCATCGGGCAGCGCGTCCGAGCGCCTCCAGGTTCAAGGAGCCGTCGATCACGTGCTCGGCCAGCGAGCGCAGGAATCTGACCTTGGCGTGCGAGAGGCCGGCCGCCACGCGCAGCTCGTCGGGGTCGTCCGCCAGCACCTCGGCCGGCGTCGGCGTGCGCCCGCCGAAACGATCGACCAGGCGGCCGAAGATCGCCCGGGCGGCCTTGGTCGAGAGCTGCTGGCCGACGATCGAGCGGACCAGCGCGCCGTAGTGATCCGCCGGGCGTTCGCCGCGCAGATCACCGAGGCCGTCGGTCCCGACAGAGTCGATCAGCGCCCGCAGCACCGGATCCGCGGCGCGCAGGTGGGCCAGCGCAACCGGACTCAGGGCTGGCCGGCAACGGCCCCCGGGACGCCGGTGTTGGTCGAGTACTTCGGCTGGATCTTGACCTCCGGCCGGATCTCGTGCACCGCCTGGGCGACCGCGATCGCCGACTCGGCGAAGCCGGTGGCGATCAGCTTGAGCTTGCCGTCGAAGGTGGTGATGTCGCCGCAGGCCCAGACGCGCTCGAGCGAGGTGTGCATCACCGGGTCGACGGCGATCGCGCCCTTGATGACCTCGAAGCCCCACTCCTTCAGGGGCCCGAGGGCGGTCTTGAAGCCGAGCTGCAGCAGGATCGCGTCGACCTCGATCTCGATCTCGTGCGCTTCGTCCTCGGAGTGGAACAGCCGGACTCGCTCGATGCCGCCGTCGCCGTAGACCTCGCGGATCTGGAAGGGCACGTGCAGGGCGACATCGCCACGGTCAGCGGCCTCCATCACCTGGCCGACGGTCAGCTCGTGGGCGCGGAAGCCCTCGCGACGGTGCACCAGCGTGATCTCGCTCGCGGTGTCCAGCAGGTTGACCACCCAGTCGACCGCGGAGTCGCCGCCGCCGACGATCATCACGCGCTTGCCCTTGAACACCGACTTCTCGCCCACCAGGTAGTGGGCGCCGCGGCCCTCCCAGGGCGTCAGGTCGTAGCCCGGGAGCTTCTTGGGCTCAAAGGCGCCGTGGCCGCCGGCGACGATCACGGTGCGCGAGCGCAGCTCGCCGCGATCGGTGTGCAGCACCACGACCCGGTCCTCGCCCGTCTCCCTCCCAGGAGATCGACTCGGCGGTGGTGTTCAGATGCACCGGCACGTCGAACTGCTCGATCGACTGGACCCGGAGGCTCTCGACCAGGTCCTTGGCCAGGACCTTCGGGTGGCCGGGGACGTCGAAGATCCACTTCTCCGGATACAGGGTGGTCAGCTGGCCGCCCAGCTCGGGCAGCGAATCGATGATCCGGGCGTCGGCCTCCCGCATCCCGGCCCAGAAGGCGGTGCTGAGACCGACCGGTCCGGCCCCGATGACGGTGATGTCCCGGACCTCGTCGAAGTCCAGCGCAAGCTTGGCTGAATCGGTGGTCATAGCTCCGAGGTTACGCGTCAGCGCCGCGCCGTCGAGGGCGCCGAGCGCGCGCTCGACCGAGCGACGAGATGCAGGTGAAGGTGGGCGTGTCACGGAGGGTGTAGGAGCTCGACTCCGTAGTCCGCAGCCGCTGCACGAGATCCAGGAAGTCGGCCGGGTTGTCGGTCTCGAAGGCGACGACGAACTCCTGATCGTCGAGCCCGAACGAGTAGCTGGTGTTGAGATCCACGGTCGGGTACTCGCGGCCCAGGCGGATGTGCTCCTGCATGATCCGCCAGCGCTCATCGGCCGGCAGCGCGTACCACGCGCGCGTCTTGACGAACGGATAGACGAACAGGTACTTGGCGTGGGCGGGTCGAACCTCGAGGCGCGACTCGTCCGAGTACTCGGACGGCTTGGTCATGGCCAGGAACGAGTAGGGGATCGTGCACCACTTCATCAGCCCGCTCTGAGCAGAGGATCACGTGAAACTCATGGATCCGCTCGAGGTTCTCGGCCTGGGTCAGGATCATCAGGTCGCAGTCGCCGCGGGTGCCGACCAGCGAGAACGCCCGGAGCAGGTGGCCCGTCGGCGAAATCCTCGCAGGCGGCGATGAATTCGCGCTTGGCTGTCTGCGCGCTGATCGTCGTCGAGGCGGCGCCACGCCGGATCGACCTTCAAAAAGGTGTATTTGACGAAATGCCGGACTGGCATGGCGTCCCATGATAGGCGAACGAAACTCTGTCCCCGGGCTGGTTTAGGCTCTACCATGAGAGCAATGCGCATCGCCCTGGTGTCGCCGTATTCGTGGACTTATCCGGGGGGCGTCACCAGGCACATCGAAGCGCTGGCCGAGCGCTTCCTCGCGGAGGGACATCACGTCCGGGTGCTCGCGCCCTTCGATCCGCCCGACCGCTTTTCGGCGGTGCTGCATCGCGGCGCGCACCCCCAGCCGGTGCAGGCGCCCGAGTATCTCGTCTCGCTCGGGCGGACGATTGGCTTCAAGGCCAACGGGGCGGTGTCGAACCTGTCGATTACCCCGTACGGCAGTCTCGACGATGAACCGCGAACTGCGCACGCGGCGGCTACGACGTCGTGCACATCCACGAACCGGTGGCGCCGCTGACCGGGTGGCTGGCGTCGGACTCGACGCGCCTGCCGACCGTCGGCACGTTTCACTCCTACTCCAACAAGCGCCTTCCCAACGGCATCGCCAACGTGATCGGCGCCCGGCGGGTGCTGAACCGCCTGCACGTGCGGATCGCCGTCTCCGAAGCGGCGGCCTGGACCGGTCGGCGCTGGTTCGGCGGCCACTACCGCGTGATTCCCAACGGCGTCCACGTGGACAGCCGAGCGCGCGGCGCTGGCGGCCGCCCGGCCGGCCGGGGACGGGCTGCGAATCGCCTTCGTCGGCCAGGCCGTCGAGCGCAAGGGCCTGCCGCTGCTGCTCAGGGCCTTCGAGGCGCTGCGCGAGCACATCCCGACCGAGCTCACGATCATCGGCCCCTCCCCGGAGGAGCTGGCCCCGATGATGCTCGACCCGCGCGGGGTCACCGTGCTGGGCAAGGTCGACGAGGCCGAGAAGCAGCGGGTGCTGGAGGAGGCCGACGTGCTCTGCGCGCCGTCGCTGGGCGGCGAGAGCTTCGGCATGGTCCTGACCGAGGCGTTTGCCGCCGGGCACGCCGGTGGTCGCCTCCGACATCGCCGGCTACCGGGACGTCGTGCGCGACGGCGTCGACGGCGTGCTGGTGCCGGTGGGCGACGCGCAGGCGCTCGCGGAGGCGCTGCGGGACCTCTACGACGAGCCCGCCCGCCGGGCCGCAGATGGCGCGCGCCGCCGGCGGTCGACGTGGAGCGGTTCGCTTGGCCGCGCGTCGCCGCCGAGGTGATGAACGCCTACGAGGACGCGATCGCCACCCGCGCGCGCGACCGGCGCGCGTGCGCAGCGCGGCGGTCCGGGTCGGCGCCCGAGCCGCGGACCTGAAGCCGCACGTGCCGGCCCGCCGCCTGGACGAGCCTGGAGCCCAAGCTGACGGCAACGCGGAATCCGGTGCTCGCCGCTTGCCCGCCGCGCTCGCGCTGGCGGCGGTCTCGATCGGCGGCATCGTCCTGGCGCTGCTGGCGCTGCAGAAGATCGGCCTCGACAACATCGCCGCGGCACTGATCAATTCCAGCCCGGCGCTGGTGCTGCTCGGTCTCGGCGTGATGTGCAGCTCGATGTTCCTGCGCGCCGTGTCCTGGCACGCGATCCTGCGCGCGGCGCTGCCCGCGGGCGCGGGTGCGCTTCGTCGACGCCATGCAGGGGACGTTCATCGGCGTGCTGATGTCCTCGACGCTGCCCGCCCGGCTCGGTGAGCCCTCGCGTGCGCTCGTGGTGGCGCGGCGGACCGGGCGACCGCGTGAGCATCTGCCGATCGTGCTCGGCACGGTGGTCTCGCAGACCCTGCTGAACATCGTCGCCCTCGTCGTCCTGGGCACGGTGATGTTCTCCTCGGTCGACTTCTTCAACGGTCACCAGGACGCGCTGCTGGTTGCCGCGCATCGCCCCGGTCGACGCTGCTGGTGATCGTCCTCGTCGCGCCGGTGATCCTGCACGCCAGCACGGTCCGAAGCCGCGGCACGCGCTCTTCCCGCGCGCACGCCGCACTGATCCGGCTGCGCCGGGCGCTGACGCGCGTCCGGGTGGGGCTGGTCGTGTTCCGCCGCCCCAAGCTCGGCGCCATCGCCAGCGTGGCGCAGCTCTCGGCCTGGGCACTGCAGTGGCTCTCCTGCTACATCCTGCTCGTCGCGCTCGGCCTCAGCCACCAGGCCGGCATCGCCGCCGCCGCGGCGGTTCTGTTCGCGGTCAACATCACCGCCGTCCTGCCGGCCACGCCGGCCAACCTCGGGGTGTTCCAGGCGGCGTGCGTCGCCGTCCTGCACACCGGCTGGCACGTCGGCATCCCGGCCGGGGTCGCCTACGGTGTGATCCTCCAGGCGGTCGAGGTCTCGACGGCGATTCTGATGGGGGTGCCGGCGCTGCTCAAGGAGGGCATGTCCTGGCGTGAGGTCCGCCTGCGCGCCATGCACGCGGCGCCGGTGAAGCTCCCCGCCCGCCAGCCGCAGCCGCGGCGCAGCGGCGACCGGTCAAAGCCGAAGGCTGATCGTCTGGCGGTCGGCTCAGGCCTCGGCCAAGGCCGGCTCGTCGGTGCCTTCGGCCGACGCCTCGCCAGCCAGAACCTCGTCAGCCGGATCCTCGTCGGGAAGCTGGCCGAGCTTGGCCGGATCCTTGTCGGTGCCCGCGATCAGCTCGTCGGCCGCCTGCTTGGCGGCTCTTCGGCAGCGTCCCTGACTTCATCCCGAAGTACACCGCCTGCGGGTGGTGGGCGATGATGGCCAGCGTCGACTGCTCGGGCTCGACGGCGAATCCGCCGGAGAGGCGCAGACCGATCGATGGAGCATCGAGCAGCCGGAAGATCTTCTCGTGCTCGGACTGCTCCGGGCAGGCGGGATAGCCCCAGGAGTAGCGACGGCCCTGGGTGGGCTCGATGCCGAGCTCCGAGCGCACGCGAGCGTGCATCCACTCGGCCATGCCCTCCGCGCTCTGGACTCCGAGACCGTGGGTGAACAGCTGCTCGGCGAACTCGCCGTCGGCCTCGAGCTTGGCCATCAGCTCGGTGACCTCGTCACCCGCCGTGACCGCCTGCAGCGCCACCACGTCGATGCCGGAGCCGAGCGGCCGGTAGAAGTCGGCCAGGCAGATCCGGTCATGGCGGGGCTGGCGGGGGAAGACGAGCCGCTCGAGCTCGCGCGGGTCGGCCGGGTCGAATTTGCGGGATCCCAGATGATCAACTCGTTGCCGTCGGCGTTACAGGGGAAGTAGCCGAGCACGGCGCGCGGGTGCAGGTAGGTCTGCTCGCGCCACATCCGCTCCAGCCGGGGCTGGAAGTCCTCACGGAGCAGCTTCGCCCAGTCCTCGCCCTTGACTCCGCGCCCGCCCCAGTGGAGCTTGAACAGCACGTGGGTGTCGAGGTGGTGGTAGACCTCGTCCAGCGGCACCTCGATCTCCCGCGCGCCCCAGAACGGCGGCTCGGGGACGGGGTTGTCGGTGGCCGCCGGGCTGCGCACGGAGGCGTCGGTGGTCGCGGGTCGCGTCGTCGACCGGCGCGGCCGGTGCGTCGCGCAGCTTCTGGGCCGCATCCCGGGTCTTGGTGACCAGCGCCTCGCGCGCTTCGTCGTCGATCAGCTGGTCCATCTTGGCCAGTCCCTCGAAGGCGTCCTTGCAGTAGAAGACGCCCGGCTCGTAGACCTGGTCGGATTCGGTGCCGCCCGGGTAGAGGACCCGCAGGCCGAAGTTCCGGTTGATCGCGGCGCCGCCGATCAGCACGGGGAAGTCAAGGCCGCGCTGGTGCAGCTCCTGGATGCAGGCCGGCATCTGCTTGGAGGTCGAGACCAGCAGCGCGCTCAGCCCGATCGCGGTCGCCTTGTGCTCGACCGCCGCGTCCAGGATGGTGGAGATCGGGACCTGCTTGCCGAGGTCGACCACCGTGTAGCCGTTGTTGGTGAGGATCGTGTTGACCAGCGACTTGCCGATGTCATGGACGTCGCCGAACACGGTGGCGATCACCACCGTCCCCTTGGTGTAGCCCTCGATCTTGTCCAGGTACTTCTCGAGCTGGGCGACGGCGCGCTTCATCACCTCGGCGGACTGGAGCACGAAGGGCAGGATCAGCTCGCCGGCGCCGAACTTGTCGCCGACCTCCTTCATCGCCGGCAGCAGCACGGTGTTGAGCGTGGGGACCGCGCCGATCTTCTCGTTGCAGCGGTCGATCCAATCCTCGACGCCCTCCTTCTTGCGGCGCAGGATGTGGTAGTGCAGCGCCTCTTCGGGCTCCATGCCTGCGGTGGGGTCGGCCTTCTCGGCCGCCTCCTCCGGACCCTTGGCCTCGAAGTGGGCGATGAAGCGCTCGAGCGCATCCTCGCGGCGGTTGAACACGAGGTCGTCGGCGAGCTCGCGCTCCTCGGTCGGGAATCTCGGAGTAGGGCGTGATGTGGTTGGGGTTGACCATGGCCAGGTCGAGCCCGGCCTCCACGCAGTGGTGCAGGAATACGCTGTTCAGCGCGCTGCGGGCCGGTAAGCCCCACGCCGAAGGAGACATTGGAGACGCCGAGCGAGGTCTTGACGCCGGGGATCTCTTGCTTGACCTTCCGGATCCCTTCGATCGTCGCCACCGCGGAGGGCTTCCACTCGTCGTCGCCGGTGGTCAGCGTGAAGGTCAGGCAGTCGAAGATCAGCAGCTCGGGGTCGAGCCCATGCTCATCGCAGCAGAGCTGCTTCAGCCGCTGGGCGACCTCCAGCTTGCGCTCCGCCGTCTTGGCCATCCCCACCTCGTCGATGGTCAGCGCGATCAGCGCGGCGCCGTGGGCCTTGGCGATCGGGAACGACACGGTCGAGCTTGTCGCGTCCGGCCTCGAGGTTGATCGAGTTGACGATCGCGCGCCCGGGGATCTGCTGGAGCGCGAGGTCGATCACCTCAGGCTCAGTCGAGTCGACCTGGATCGGCGACGGCTGGGTCAGCGAGACCCGCTTGGCGACCTCTCGCATCTGCTCGTCCTCGTCCTGGCGCTCAGTCAGCGCCACACACAGATCGAGCACGTGGGCGCCGCCGGTCACCTGATCCTCGGCCACCGTGACCAGCCCGTCGTAGTCGTCGGCCAGCAGCATCTCCTTGGCCTTGCGCGAACCCTGGGAGTTGACGCGCTCGCCCACGAGCGTCGGCCGCGGGTCCTGGACCAGCGGCGTGGCCGCGATCATGCTGCTCAGGTGCGGGGGACGGCGCTCCGGACGCTCGCCCGGGGTGCGGCCGCGCACGCGCTCGGCGATGGCCGCGATGTGCTCCGGGGTGGTGCCGCAGCAGCCGCCCACGATGCCCACGCCGTAGCGCTCGACGAACTCGCCCAGTACCGCGGCCAGAGGTTCGGGCTTCTCGGGGAAGATGGTCTCGCCGCCCGGACCTTGCAGGGGCAGCCCGGCGTTGGGGATGCAATGGACGGGCACAGGGCTCGTCTCGCCCAAAAAGCGGATCGCATCGCGCATGTCCTCGGGTCCCGTGGAGCAGTTGAGTCCGATGACGTCGACTTCGAGCGCGTCCAGCGTGGTCAGCACCGCGCTGATGTCGGTGCCGAGCAGCATCTTGCCGCCATTGGGCAGCAGCGACACACTGCACTGGATCGGGAGCTGGCGACCCTCCAGCTTGAATGCCTCGCGCGCGCCGAACACCGCGGCCTTGACCTCCAGGATGTCCTGGGCGGTCTCGATGATGATCAGGTCAGCTCCGCCCTTGACCAGTCCGCGGGCCTGTTCGGTGAAGACGGTGAACAGCTCCTTGAACGTGATCTGCCCGAGCGTGGGGTCGTCGCTGGCGGGCAGATAGCCGGTCGGACCGATCGAGCCGGCGACAAAGCGCTTCTCGCCCGCCGCCTTGCGGGCGATCTGAGCCGCCTTGACGTTGATCTCCTCGGTGTGCTCGTCGAGTCCCCATTCGGCGAGCTTCAGCCGCGAGGCCTGGAACGTGTCCGTCTCCAGCACCTCGGCTCCCGCTTCCAGCATCGAGGCGTGGACACCCTCGATCACGTCGGGGCGATTGAGGACCAGGACCTCGTGGCAGCGGCCTGGGAGCCCGTAGTCCTTCTCCAGGCTGAGATCGAACTGCTCGAGCGTCGCGCCCATGCCGCCGTCGTAGACGACGACTCGTTCGCGGAGGGCGGCGAGGAAATCACGCATGGCACCGGACTCTAGCGAACCTTGACATGATCGTGGCAAGGTTGCGGGCGCGAAGGCTGAGCTCCGGGGGGAGCGGGTTATCCCGCCTGGCTGACGAGCTGCTGAGAGCACGACCTGCGAGCGGGTGCGCTGGACGAGGCCGTTGCGCTGCAGTTCCATGATCAGCCGCTCGAGGTCGCCATTGTCCTGTGTGCGAACACGGGCGATCGCGTCCGCTTCTCCGGTGACGCTCCAGGCCTCGACCACCTCGGGATGCTCGACGGAGCGTCTGAGCGACGGTGTCAAGCAGCGTGCCCGGGGCGAAGAACAGCTCGATCAGGGCCTCGGTCTGATCGCCGAGCGCGGCGTGATCGATGACCGCCGTGAAGCCCCGCAGCGCGCCGCGCGCGCGCAGCTTGTCGACCCGCCGTTTGACCGCCGGCGAGGAGAGCGCGACGTGCTGGGCGATGTCGTCGTAGGTGCGCCGGCCATCCTGGACCAGTAGCGCAAGAATCTTGCGGTCAGGGGCATCCATTCGATGATCTCCTGCGCAGATTACAGGCAATTCGGCATCGACAGCTGCCGATCGCCAGGGTAGCCTGCTCGTATGCCGGCAGCGAAGCTCGCCCGGGTGATGTTCGATGAGGCCCACAGCGAGGCGTGGACGATTCGGCCGGAGCTAGCCGCCGCGATCGCGCCCGCCCACCCGGAGGACTCGTCTTATGCGCGAGCCGCCGCGGCACTGGCCGAGCGTGACTTCATCGTCGAGGTCAACGCCGGGGAGCCGCTGACGCCGCGACGCTCGAGGGGCTGCGACGTGCTGGTGATCGCGCATCCGTCGGAGCCGGAATGGGAGCGCACCACAGGCACCGGCTCGCCGCGCCTGAGCGCCGGCGAGCTGGACGCGATCGAGGCCTTCGTGCGTGAGGGCGGCGGGCTGGTCGTGCTCGGGGAGACCGAGCAGGCAGAAGTACGGGAGCAACCTCAACGAGCTGCTGGGGCGCTTCGAGCTGCACCTGGAGAACGACACCGTTCAGGACTACGAGCACCATCTCGGCGCGCCGAGCTGGGTGCTGGCTGAGCTGGGCTCAGGGCGCGCGCGGACGCGGCGGCGACGTGCTGGCCCGGGTAAAGCAGGCCTGCCTGTACCGCGCGACGACGATCTCGGCTCGCCAACGGTGCGCGCGTGCTGGCCCGGGCCCACGCCAGCGCGTCCTCACCCGGTGCTCCGCTGATCGCCGTCACCGAACACGGGGATGGCCGGGTGGTGCGTGCTGGCCGACTCCGATCTGTTCGGGGACGACTGCATCGATCAGCTCGATCATCGCTCCCTGTGGCTGAACCTCATCTACTGGGTGACGCCGGTCCGCGGGGCAGCGGGCGAAGCGGTCTCGCCGACCGGGATCCGGATCCCGACTGGCTGGAGCTGCGTGCGCAGACCGACGCGCTGGCGCTGCTGCAGGCCCCGGACGGCTCACTGTCCGGCTGATGCCGAGGCCGCGGCGCCGACACGTGGGCGCAATCACACGAGGCGATCAGCGGCTGGCTCCCCGCTTCCCGCATCAGGCGGAGTATCTCGACGTGCGTCGTGGCCGACCTGCGACGCGTGGATGCGACCAGGGTTTCGGCAAGCCGGATTTCACCGCTCGCTGGCGGCGTTCCGGCCCGAGCAGCAGCGCGTCGACGGGCTCGAGCATCTCGTCTTCTTTCCCATGTACAAGCAGAACGGCTCGCGCGACACCTGCTTCGAGGCGCTGCTGATCCGCGTTCCCTGGCCCGACTGGATCGCTGCGCTCGAGCGCACGCGCTACGACAACCCGAAGTTCGTGCCCGTGCAGCTGCTCAGCGGCACGCGGGGATACGACAGCGAATGCGCGGTGCTGTTCCCGGAGACGGTCTCGGTGGCCGGCCGGCCGGTGAACAACTTCGGCGCCATCTTCTGCGACCGGGAAGCGGCTCGCCTGCGCCGTGTCGCCGGCGCCGCGGCCGATCTGCTGGCGCTCAACCTCCCGCCGGACGCGGCGCGGCTGCTTGAGAGCCCGCGCGCTCTCGGAGCAGGCCTACATCCTCTGGGATCTGATCCACGACCGAGCTCATTCCCACGGCGAGCTGCCGTTCGATCCGTTCATGATCCGCCAGCGCGCTCCGTACTGGATGTACGCGCTGGAGGAGCTGCGCTGCGACCTGACCGCGTTCACCCAGGCGATGGAGCTGGAGCGCGACGGCGTTGCCTTCGCCCGGCATGTCCAGTACGCGATTCTGCTGGATCGTCTGTTGCGCTTTCCCATCACCGGGAGCCGCGTGCGCAACTACGACGGCCTCGGCGGTCAGCTGCTGTTCGCCTATCCTGCACCGCCACGGCTTCCTGCACTGGACCGACAATCAGCTGACGATCGAATGGGAGCGGATCGGCGAGGGCGTGAGCCTCTGTTCGCCGAGGTCGACGAGCTGTATCGCCGGGGAATCGATCGCTCGAAGCTCGCGCCACTGGGCGGCCGCCCACGATCTCGTGGCCGAGAACGTCGCGCCGCGATCGGGTCGCGCTGGTCGATCAGCAGCGCGGGAGTTCACCGACCTGGAGGATCCGCGGCCCTACATCGACCAGGTGCTCGAGGACGAATTTCCGCTGTCGATCTTCTACTCGGCGCTGAAGGCTAAGCTCGCCGCGTGAACGCGCGCGGCTTCGGCTCCGACAACGCAGCCACGATCCATCCCGACGTACTGGCGGCGATCGCCCGCGCCAATGTCGGGCACGCGCCGGGGTACGGCCACGACGACCTCACCCGGATGGTCAAGGACCGCTTCGGCGACCACTTCGGTGTGGAGGCCAGCGCCTATCTGGTGTTCAATGGCAGCGGGGCGAACGTGCTCTCGCTCCGGGCGGCCTGTCGTCCCTGGGAGGGTGTGATCTGCGCGGAGTCCGCCCATCTCAACGTCGACGAGGGCGGGGCCCCGGAGGCGATCGCCGGGGTCAAGCTGCTGACGGTGGCCGGCGGACCACGGAAAGCTCACTCCGGAGCTGGTCGAGCGGCGGATCGAGCGGATCGGCGACGAGCACGCGGTGCAGCCGCGCGTGGTCTCGATCTCGCAGTGCACCGAGCTCGGCACCGTCTACTCGCAGGAGGAGATCCGGCGATCGCGGCCTTGGCCCACGCCCACGGGCTGCTGCTGCACGTCGATGGGGCACGGCTGAGCAACGCCGCCGCGGCGCTCGACGTCCCGTTGCGGGCCCTGACCACGGACGCGGGAGTCGACATCGTGTCGTTCGGCGGGACCAAGAACGGCCTGCTCGGCGGCGAAGCGGTGGTCGTGCTCAATCCCCGGCTCGATGCCGGCCTGCCGTATCTGCGCAAGCAATCGTTGCAGCTGGCGTCGAAGATGCGCTTCCTGGCCGCCCAATTCGAGGCGCTGCTGAGCGACGAGCTGTGGCTGCGCTGCGCGGAGCAGGCCAACGCCATGGCCGCGCGCCTAGCCGGGGCGGTCGAGAGCCTCAGCGGATTGGAGATCACCCAGCCGGTGCAGAGCAACGCGGTGTTCGCCACAGCTGCCGCCGGCTGCGATCGCGACGCTGCAGCAGCAGTTTGCGTTCTACGTGTGGGACGAGCGACGGGGCGAGGTCCGCTGGATGTGCTCATGGGACACGACCGAGGAGGACGTGGACACGTTCGCCGTGGCCGTCGCGGCCGCGCTCTGATCCCACCACGAGCGGTCGGTGGCCGCACAGCTAGATGATCAGCTTGCGCTCCATGAAGCGAATCGCCAGCCGCCACGAGACGAGCGCGAAGCCGAGCAGGAACGCGAGGTGCCCGAGGTCGGCGATGCTCTCCGTCCCGAACACCACGTGACGAACCAGCTGCACACAGTGAAACAGCGGGTTGAAGTTGCCCAGCACCTGAGCCCATTGCGGTAGTGAGGTGAGCGGAAAGAACGTGCCGGCGACAAGGAACATCGGCGTCAGAAGGCCGCTCTGCCAGTAGGAGAAGCTCTCGATCTTGGACGACCTGGCGGCGATGAAGATCCCGAAGCAGGCCCAGCCGAAGCCGGCGAGCCCGGCGATGAACGGCACGAGCAGCATCCCCCAGCTCGGCTGCAGGCCGAAGATCATCGCAACCAGCATCGGAACGCATCCGTAGACCCCGGTCCGCAGCGCCACCCACAGCGCCTCTCCGGTGACGATCTCCTCGGTGTCGACCGGGGCGGCCAGAATCGCGTCGTAGGTGTGCTGAAAGGAGTATTTGATGAACGTGCCATACATCGCGGGGAACGCGCCGGAGAACAGGACCGTGGTGGCCACGACTCCGGTGCCGACGAAGTCGATGTAGTTGTATCCAGCGACCTTGCTGACCAGCGAGCCGAAGCCGAATCCGAAGGCCAAGCAGGTAGATCGTCGGATCCACGGTCGAGGAGAAGGTCGAGGAGCGCCAGAAGGAGGAGAAGTTGACCACCTCGCGCACGATCACGCCCTGGAGGGCGGCTCGCTCGAGTCGCCCCAGCCGTCGTCGGCTCACCGCAGTCATTCGATCTCCTCGCCGGTCAGCAGCACGAACACGTCCTCGAGGTTGGTGTTCCGGCGCTCGCCCTCGAAGCGCGTCCGAGCCGTTGCTGTGCAGCAGCGCGACCGACGTCCCGGTGCGTCGCGTCGGCCAGCCGCGCGTGCGCGCGTGGGCCTCAACCTCGGCCAGCCGCGACGGCGATCCGTATACCTCGGTGGCGTAGGACCCGGCATGCTCGACGGATCAGCTCGGCCGGCGCGCCCACCGCGACCGCCTTGCCGTGGGACATGATCGTGACCGTGTCGCAGAGCCGCTCCGCCTCCTCGATGTAATGCGTGCTCATCAGGATCGAGACGCCGCGTGAGCGCAGCAGATCGATCAGCGCCCACAGCTCCTGGCGGACCTGCGGATCGAGCCCGACCGTGGGCTCGTCGAGCAGCAGCAGCCGCGGCTCGTGCAGCAGCGCGCGAGCGATCAACAGCCGTCGGCGCATTCCGCCGCTCAGCTGGTCGACCTTGGACTGGGCGCGTTCGCCCAGATTGGCGATGTCCAGCGCCCGCTTGATCGCCGTCCTGCGCTCGCGCGCGGGGACGCGATACAGGTGCGAGAACACGAGCAGGTTCTGCTCCACCGTCAGCGACACATCGAGGTTGTCCAGCTGTGGGACCACGCCCATCTCGGCCCGGGCCTGCTTGGAGTCGCCGGGCAGCCGGTAGCCGAGGACCACGAGCTCGCCCTCGTCGGCGATGACCTGCGCGGTCAGCGCTTTCATCGTGGTGGACTTGCCCGCGCCGTTGGGGCCGAGTAGGCCGACGCAGGTACCGTAGGGCACCTCGAGGTCGAGGCCGTCGACGGCGGTGATCGCGCCGAAGCGCTTGACCACGCCGCGGAGGCTGATCGCCGAGCCGGTCGGTTGCTGTTCGGTGAGGGTCATACGTTCCGGCGGCTAAGACCGCCGGAACGCACGTTACTCATCGCTCAGGCGGTCGCGAGCTCGCGTACCTGCGTGAGCCGCAGGCTGTTTCCCGAGGGATCGCGGAACCCGGAGTCGATGCCGTAGGGCCGCTCTTCAGGCGTCTCGGTGAACTCGACGCCCCGGGCCTTGAGCTCCTGATAGGAGGCGTGGACGTCATCGGTGACCAGGAACACTGTTCCGGCAAAGCCCTTGGCCACCAGCGACCGCACCTGCTCGCCGGTCTCCTCGCTCATCACCGGCGGAACCCGGGATCTCCATCAGCACGATCGCCACATCCGGTTGTTTGGGCGGGCCGACCGTCAGCCAGCGGAAGTTCCCCATCTCCGGCATCGTGACATCCTGACGGACCTCCATCCCGAGGATGGTGGTGTAGAACGCCAGGGCCTCGTCCTGGTCATGGACCCACAGTTGCGTGCTGGCGACTTTGATCATGTGGCTCTTCTCGTTGGTTGGGTTTGCGGGTGGGGTCATCAACCCTCGACGACCAGCAGCACGTTGGCCTCGGGGTCACGAAACCAGAACATCGGTGGCACCGAGTCGCCGAAGCGGCTGATCTCAGCGTCGACGTCGACCCCGTGATCCTTCAGCTGCGCGTGGTAGGCGTCGATGTCCTCGGTCTGGAGCGTGATGCCGGTGTCCTTGCCGCCGGCGGTGGTGTTCGGACCGGGCGGGCAGATCGCGATCGGCGTGTCGGCGCCCGCGGGCGCGACCTCGATCCACCGGTTGCCGTCGCCGAACGGCGCATCGACGCGTTTCTCGAGTCCTAGTGTGTCGGTGTAGAACTGCAACGCGCGGTCCGCGTCGGCGACGGGGACGATGACGTTGGCAAGCTTGGTCACGCGGGGGCTCATGGCGCTCCTTCTCAAGTGGTGGTTGGCACTACCTCTGCCAGCCACACTAATCCGGATTTACGCTCTTGTCTTCTCGAAACGTGCTGCGTTGCGGACGCCCGTACGCGCGCACCACGCAGGCCGGGACCATGGCCTGGGCCGCCGCCGGCGGATACCGAGCCCGGTACACAGTCGGTGAGACGCCGTAGGTCCGGGTGAAGCTCGTGGTGAACGAGCCGACGCTGTGTAGACCGACCGTGAAGCAGATCTCGGCGACCGAGCGATCGGTGTTGCGCAGCAGCGCGCCGGCCCGTTCCAGCCGGCGGGTGAGCAGGTAGGAATGGGGCGGCTCGCCGAACGCGCGTCTGAACTCGCGACTGAAATGCGCCCGGGAGAGCCCGGCGGCCCGGGCCATGTCGTCCACCCCGAGCGCCTCGGCGTAGCGAAGGTCAGCCAGGTCCCGGGCGCGTAGGAGGTGACGCGCGGGCGGAACGTAGCTCATGCCCCAAGTATCGCGCGCCGGACTACCGTGCGGTCCAGCCCAGATCCATGGTCACCGGGACGCCGGTGAACGAGCGGCCGGCCGGTCCGCACAGAAAGGCGACGACCTCCGCCACCTCCTCGGGTTCGATCAGCTCCTTGACGGCGTGGGGCGCCAGAATCACCTGCTCCAGCACGTCTTCCTCGGGAACCCCGTGAACCTTGGCCTGCTCCTGGATCTGCCGCTCGACCAGCGGTGTGCGCACATATCCAGGACATACCGCAGTGGCAGTGATCCGATCCGCGGCCCCCTCCAGCGCCAACGTCTTCACCAGGCCGAGCACACCGTGCTTGGCCGCGACGTAGGCGGACTTGTACGGCGAGGCGACGAGGCCGTGAACCGAGGCGATGGCGATGAACCGTCCCTCACCGCTCTCCCGCAGGGCGGCCCAGGCGTGCTTGGCCAGCAGAAACGGGCTGCTCAGCATCAGCGCGATCATCGCCTCCCAGCGCTCAGGCGGAAACTCCTCCACCGAGGACACGTGCTGAACGCCCGCGCAGGGGACGACCACGTCAAGCCGGCCAAAGCGCCGCTGGGCCTCGGCCACCGCCGCCGCGTTGGCCTCCGGACAGCTCAGGTCGGCCTCGTAGGGCACCCCGGGCCCGTCGGGACTGGGCGCCAGGTCGACCGCGAGCACGTCGACCTCGTCCCGATCGAGCCTCGCCGCGACCGCACGGCCGATGCCGCTCGCGGCCCCGGTGACGATCGCTGCGCGGCGGCCGGACACAAGATCTCGCTACCCCGGTCGGCGACGGGTGAACCGGCGTAACCTTCGATGCATGCCCCGGGAGATCGACACCGTGCCCCGCCACCGCGTGGTGATCGTGGGCGGCGGCTTCGGTGGCGTGCGCGCGGCCAAGGCGCTCGAGCACGCTGACGCGGACGTCACACTGATCGACCGCACCAACCATCATCTGTTCCAGCCGCTGCTCTACCAGGTCGCCACCGGCGTCCTGTCCCCGGGCCAGATCGCGCCGGCGCTGCGCAGCATGTTCCGCCACCAGCCCAACGTGCGGGTCCTGCTGGCCGAGGTCCAGGACATCGATCTGGAGACGCCGGGTCGTGCGCGCGCGGGCGATCGACACCATCAACGTGCCCTACGACACGCTGATCGTCGCGGCGGGAGCGACCCACTCCTACTTCGGCCATGACGAGTGGGCCGAGATTGCGCCGGGGATGAAGAACCTCGACGACGCCAACCGGTTGCGCAGCCGGATCCTCGGAGCGTTCGAGCTGGCCGAACAGGAGTCTGATCCGGTCAAGCGCCAGGCCTGGCTGACCTTTGCCATCGTCGGCGCGGGGCCGACCGGAGTGGAGTTGGCCGGCCAGATCGCGCTCCTGGCCGCGCGCGTGCTGCGCGGTGAATACCGGCACATCGACACCGCGAGCGCCCATGTGGTGCTGCTGGACGCGGTTCCCACCGTGCTCGCCCCGTTCCCGGACAGCCTGCGCCAGAGGGCGAAACGGGACCTGGAGAAGCTCGGAGTCGACGTGGAGCTGGAATCTCCGGTCACCGCGATCGACGCCGGCGGAGTGGTGCTCGGCGACGGCGCCGAGGCCCGGCGACTCCACGCGCGGACGGTAATCTGGGCTGCCGGGGTGAAGGCCTCCGAACTCAGTCAAATGCTGGCCGAGCGCAGCGGCGCCGAGACCGATCGCTCTGGCCGCCTGCACGTCGACGCGGATCTCACCCTTCCCGGGCATCCGGAGGTGTTCGCGGTGGGCGACATGATCGCCCTGCCCAACGTGCCCGGAACCGCGCAGCCGGCGATTCAGGAGGGCAAGTACGTCGGCGAGGTCGTGCGCGCACGCTTGAGTGGGGCCAAGGCGCCGAAGCCGTTCAAGTACCGCGATCTCGGGATGATGGCGGTGATCGGCAGGACTCACGCGGTTGCTGACATATTCGGGAAGATCCGGTTGGGTGGGGTGCCGGCATTCCTGATCTGGGGAGTGGTCCACCTCGCGTACCTGGTTGGCTGGGGCAATCGCTACGAGGCGGTGACCCGCTGGCTGTGGACGATTCTGGCCCGCAACCGGCGCGAGCGCCTGATCAGCCTGGTCAGCCTGGTCAGCGACGAGACGGCTCGCCGGCAGCTCGCCGAGACCCGCCAGGCGGTGGCGGATACGCCCGAGCGGGCCTCCGATTCACCGCGGCCGGCCGCGCAACCTCGCTCCTGAGCGTCGGCCGAGCCCGCTCCGGGTAGTGCAGCGGCATGCACGGAGATTCGGCGGAGCTCCGATTCACGCTGCCATGCGACAGCCATGCCCCAACCGCCGTGCGCGAGGTGATCAGAGAGCTTGAAATCGGCTGGGTGCTCGGCGACGCGATGCTGGTGGCCAGCGAGCTGGTGACCAACGCCGTCATCCACTCCGGCTGCACGCCGGAGGAACTGATCGAGGTGCGCCTCGAGCTCGACCCCGATCGCCTGCTGATCTCGGTTCGAGACCCCGGCTCCTCGGGCACCGCCGTCCGTCTGCGCGAGGACGACGACGCGTTCGGCGGGATGGGTCTGCGGGTCGTCGAGCAGCTGGCTCGCCGCTGGAGCTCAGAGCGGGGAGACGGCCATCGGGTCTGGGCCGAGCTCGCACGGGTCTAACCGTCAAGCAGTCAAGCGACGGGGGCTGAGGTGTAGTTTGTTGGCCTGTGAGCTCGCTGGTGAGTGCGCTAGGGCCGGTGCATCAGCACTACCTGGCTCAGGCTCGCCAGATGCAGGCGCTGTCGTTCGCGGTTCACATCCCGCTGGTGTGCTTCGGCATCGCGTTTCCGGCGATGGTGCTGTTCATGGAATGGATGTACCTGCGCACCGGCGATCAGGTCTACGGAACGATCGCCAGGCGCTGGACGAAGGTGATGGCGGCCCTGTTCGCGGTCGGGGTCATCACCGGAACCGTGCTGTCGTTCGAGATGGGGCTGCTGTGGCCGAATTTCACCGCGACCTTCGGCGCAGTGTTCGGCCTCGGGTTCGCGATCGAGGGCTTCTCCTTCTTCATCGAGGCGATCTTCATCGGTATCTACGTGTATGGATGGGACCGGCTCTCGCCGCGAATGCACCAACTCGCGGCGATCCCGATCGTGATCGCCGGGCTGACCGGATCACTGATGGTGATCGCGGTCAACGCATGGATGAACCATCCTGGCGGGTTCGCCGTGGTCGCCGGACGCGTGAGCCACGTGGATCCCGTGTCCGCGTTGTTCGGCAATCCGTACCTCTGGCACGAGCTCGTGCACATGTACCTGGCCGGCTATATCGTCACCGGCTTCCTGGTTGCGGGCGCGTACGCCGTCGGCCGCCTGCGCGGACGCTGGGGGCGCTATGAGCGAGTCGCGTTGGCGGTCCCGTTGACCATCGCCGCGCTGGCCGCGCCGGTGCAGGTGCTGGTCGGCGACTGGGCGGCCCGTGACGTGGCCCGCTACCAGCCAACGAAGCTGGCGGCGCTCGAGGGTGTCGGCCACACGGTGCGTGGGGCTCCGGAGCACCTCGGCGGCTGGTACTCCGGCGGGCAGGTGAAATATGGCCTGGCGATTCCGCATCTGCTCTCGCTGCTCGCGTTTCACGATCCGAACGCGCGCGTGCAGGGCCTCGACACGGTCCCGGCCGCCGATCGGCCGCCGGTCAACGTGGTGCGGATCGCCTTTCAGACGATGGTGGGCATCGGCACGCTGCTGGCGCTGCTGGGAGTGATCTGCCTGTTCGTTCGCTGGCGCCGCGGCCGGCTGCCTGACTCGGTGTGGTTCTACCGGGCGTTGGCGGTGGCAGGTCCGCTGTCACTGGTCGCCCTGATCGCGGGCTGGGTGACCACCGAGGTGGGGCGGCAGCCGTGGGTGGTCTACGGGACGATGCGCACCGCGCAGGCGGTGACCGGAGCGGGCGGCATCCCGATCGGCTACGCGACGCTGGCGCTCGTCTATGCCGCGGTCGCGGTGGGCGTCGTGTGGATTCTGCGCCGCCTGGCGGCCGCACCGCTGGACTACGTGGAGGCGAAGTCAGCGCCAGGGCGGGTGCTCTGAACGTGCTCTACGTGCTCCCTCTGGTGTTTGCGCTGATTGGGCTGGCCCTGTATGGCGTGCTCGGCGGCGCCGACTTCGGCGTCGGCTTCTGGCAGCTCACGGCCGGCCGGGGCCCCGACGCCGACGCGCTGCGCCAGCGCGCCCATGAATCGATGGGCCCGGTGTGGGAGGCCAATCACGTGTGGCTGATCTTCGTGCTCACCGTGGTGTGGACGGCCTATCCGAAGGCCTTTGGGTCGATCGCGTCAACGCTGTCGCTCGCCCTGCTGCTTGCTGCGGTCGGCATCATTCTCCGCGGCGCGGCCTACGCGCTGCGCACCGGGGCCGACCAGCCGCGCCAGCAGCGTCGCATCGACACGGTGTTCGGCATCTCGTCGGTGATCGCGCCATTCGCCCTCGGGGCGGCGGCGGGCGGGGTCGCCTCCGGACGCGTGCCGGTCGGCAATGCCCGGGGTGATGCCTTCTCCAGCTGGCTGAACCCGACCTCCGTTCTGATCGGCACGCTCGCGGTGCTCACCGGGGTGTACCTGGCCGCGGTGTTTCTCAGCGGCGATGCAGCGCGCGACGGAGAACGTGATTTGTCCGAGCGCTTCCGGATCCGTGCGCTGGGCAGCGGTGCGGTCGCCGGCGCGGTGGCGATCGGAGGCTTCGTCGTGCTCCATGCGGACGCTCACCCGCTGTACCGAGGCCTGGTCACCGGCGGCGGGCTGGCCGCGCTGATCGTCTCGGTGCTCGCGGGGCTGGGAACCCTGGCGCTCGTCTGGACGCGTCGCTACGAGCGCGCGCGGTTCACCGCTGCGCTGGCCGTTGCGGCGATCGTCGCAGGATGGGCGCTGGCCCAGAACCCACGGCTGCTGCCCGGCCTGACGGTCCGGCAGGCTGCCGCGCCGCACGACACGCTGGTCGCCGTCGTGGTGGCGGTTGTGGCCGGGGGCGCGCTCTTGGCGCCCTCGCTGGGGACGTTGTTCTGGCTTGCCTTGGGTGGCCGGCTTGGCCACGGCGCCGGAGCGGGCCCGAGTCCCGGCGCGGCGACGGCCGCCGCGATCCAGGCAGCGCGCGCGTCTGAGCATCCGGGCCGGCTGGTGCGTGTCGCGGCGGCCCTGTTCGTGGCCGGACTGGGTTTCACCAACGTCGCCGACGCGAACTGGGCACACCTTGTGGGGGCGGCGTGCTACCTCGGATTCATGGTCACCGCCTTCAGGGTCGCGCTGCCGAGCCTGGCATGAGCGAGGCGGCGACCGCGCGCGGCGGATGCCTGTGTGGCGCCGTCCGGTATGAGGTCCGCGGCCCGCTCCGCGACGTGCTGGTCTGCCACTGCGAGGAGTGTCGTCGCTGGCACGGCCACGCGGCGGCCTTCACGGCCGCGTCTCGGACCGACTTCGTACTGGTGTCCGATCGATCGCTTCGCTGGTACGACGGCGCCCGCAGCGCGGCCCGCGCGCGGCGAGGATTCTGCGCGGAGTGCGGCGCGAGCCTGTTCTGGGAGAGCCCGGGCCGGGAGAGCATCGGCATCGCTGCCGGAACGCTCGAGCCACCAACCGCTCTGCAGGTCGAAGGGCACATCTACGTCTCGGAGGCGGGGGACTACTACGAACTGCCCGACGACGGGCTGCCGCGCTCGTCCCGCGGAGGCTGAGCCCCTCGCCCGCGGCTCGAGGTGGACCGCCGCCGCTCAGCCCAGCGTGACCGTCACCCCGCCGTTCGCGGACTCGTACAGCGCCTCGATGGCGAGGGCCTGGGCGATCCCGTCCTGGCTTCCCAACAGCGGCGCCGGGCCGCCGCGGATCGCCCGGGAGAGATTCTCGGCTTCGAGCCGGTAGGAGTCCGCCGGTTCGATTTCGATCCGCTGCACCCCACGCTCGGTTCGCAACTCGATCAGCGGCGTGCGGCAGTGCCACGGATCATCGAGGAACAGCACTCCATCTTCCCCAACCACCTCCAGCGTGTCACGCGGCGCGAGGGCCATCCCGGAGTCGAAGTGCGCGAGGACGTCGTGATCGAAGCGCATCGTGCCCGCGATCGCGACGTCGACGCCATCGCCGCCGAGGGCCTGCTCGGCGCTGACCCGCCACGGCTCCCCGGCCAGCATCCGCGCGGCGTTGACGCAGTAACACCCTACGTCCATCAGTGCGCCGCCATCCAGATCCCTGGCCAGGCGCACGTTGTCCGCGGCAACGTTGCTGAAGCTGAACGTGGCCAGGATCATCCGCAGGCGGCCGATCGCGCCCCCGGCCACCATCTCCTGTAGGCGGCGGGTCTGCGGGTGGTGGCGGTACATGAACGCCTCCATCAGCCACCGGCGCTCGCGTTCGGCGACCTCGAACGCATCCTCCGCTTTGGCGGCGTACCGGGTCAATGGCTTTTCGCACAGCACGTGCTTGCCCGCCTGCAGCGCGCGCACCGTCCAGTCGAGGTGAAGCGCGTTCGGGAGCGAGATGTAGACGGCCTCGATGTCAGGATCGGCGAGCATCGCCTCGTAACCGCCGTACGCTCGTTCGATCCCATGCTCCTTCGCGTAATGCTCTGCCGCCTCGCCACTCCGGCTGGCCACCGCCAGGACCTCTACCTCGGTCGAGCTGCTCACCCCAGCCAGGAACGCGCCGTTGATCTTGGCGGTCGAGAGGATTCCCCACTTCACCGACACACGGAAGGACACTAGAGAACCTTGCCCACCCATGCAGCGGCGTTCGCCCCCGGGCGCGTCAACCTGATCGGAGAACACACCGACTACAACAACGGTCTCGCGCTGCCGTTCGCCATCCGTGAAGGGGTGACGGTGCAAGTCGAACGCATCGAGAACGGCCAGGTTGAGGCGATCGCCTCCGACCTCGGCGAGCGCGACGAGTTCTCGCTGCACGCCCCGCCTCGGGGAACCGGCTGGCAGGCGTTCGTGCGCGGCGCCGTCGCCGAGCTGCAACGAGCCGGCATCGAGCTCCCCGGGGTGCGGATCGAGATCAGCGGCACTGTCGCCCAGGGCGGCGGGCCTGTCCTCCTCGGCTGCGCTGGAGGTCGCGCTCGCGTTGGCGCTCGTCGCGGTCTCCGGAATGCCGGGCCCTGACCGGCTCGGGCTCGCACGCCTGTGCTCAAGGATCGAGAACGACTGGGCGGGCGCCCAGACAGGCTTGCTCGATCAGCTGGCGTCGTTGTACGGCCAGCCCGACCACGCGATGGAGATCGACTTCGAGAGCCTCTCGGTGACGCCGGTGACGCTGGAGCTCGGCGACTTCAAGCTGGTCACCCTGGATTCCGGCGAGAAGCACGCCAATGCCGCCTCGGGCTACAACGAGCGTCGGGCCGAGTGCGCGCGCGCCTGCGAACGCCTGGGAGTCGCCAGCCTCCGCGAGGCCACACTGGAGATGGCCCGGACCCTCCCGTCGCCACTGGCGCAGCGTGCCGAGCACATCATCACCGAGAACCAGCGCGTTGAGGCAGCGGTACGGGCGCTGGCCGAACACGACATGCCGGGTCTGGGCGCGCTGCTCAACGCATCCCATGCGTCGCTGCGGGACCTATTCGAGATCTCGACTCCCGCCGTCGACGCCACAGTGGCGCGGTTGCTCGACGCCGGCGCGGTCGGGGCCCGGATCATGGGTGGTGGCTTCGGCGGCAACGTGCTCGGGCTGTTGGCGCCCGGTGCGCAAGCACCCGAGGAGGCGGTGGAGGTGGCGCCCGGCCCGGGCGCCCACGTGCTCGACTAGTGCCCGAGCGATCGCCGGAGCTCGCCTGGGCTGCTGACGATCGCGTCGGCGCCGGCCGGAGCGGCATGTGGTCGCGTATCGTGACGCGCGGTGATGAATTCCGCCGGTCACGACGTTCCGCCGATCGAAACCGTCGAACTGTCCGCGTCCGGTCTCGCGGCCGAGCAGGTCGTCGCGGTGGCCCGGGCGGGAGCCTCGGTCAGCCTGGGCGCCGGCGCGAGGACGGCGATGGAGCGCTCGGCCGCTGTCGTCGCCGCGCTGGTCGATTCCGAGGACCCCGTGTATGGAGTCTCGACCGGGTTCGGCTCACTGGCCGCGGTGCGGATTCCCGCCGAGCGCCGCGAGGAGCTCCAGCGTGCGCTGATCCGTTCGCACGCCGCAGGGATGGGCGACCCGGTGGAGTCCGAGGTGGTGCGGGCGATGATGCTGCTGCGGGCCCGGACGCTGGCGATGGGCTGCTCGGGGGCCCGGCCGGTGCTGGCCGAGACGCTGCTGGCGCTGCTGAACGCCGGCATCACGCCGCTGCGTGCCCGAGTACGGCTCGCTCGGCGCCAGCGGAGATCTGGCCCCGCTGGCGCATTGCGCGCTCGCGCTGATCGGCGAGGGGGAGGTGCTCGACGCATCCGGCGCCCGGCGCCCGGCGTTGGCCGCGCTCAGGGACGCCGCGGTGGCGCCACTGACCTTGACGGCCAAGGAGGGGCTGGCCCTGATCAACGGGACCGACGGGATGCTCGGGATGCTGGTGCTGGCCTGCGAGGACCTGACCCGGCTGCTGCGCGTCGCCGACGTGACGGCGGCGATGTCGGTGGAGGCGCTGCTCGGCACCGACCGGGCGTTCGCCGCGGACCTGGTCGCCCTTCGCCCACAGCCCGGACAGGCGGCGAGCGCGGAGAACCTCCGTTCTCTGCTGGCCGATTCGGAGATCGTGGCCAGTCACCGCCACGGCGATCCTCGCGTTCAGGACGCCTACTCGCTGCGCTGCGCGCCCCAGGTGGCCGGAGCGGCGCGGGACACGCTCGAGCATGCCCGGCGGGTCGCGGCCGACGAGCTGCGCGCGGCGATCGACAACCCGATGGTGCTGCCCGACGGACGCGTGGAGTCCTGCGGCAACTTCCATGGCGCGCCGGTCGGGCTGGTGTGTGACTTCCTGGCCATCGCTGCGGCGCAGGTCGGAGCGATCGCCGAGCGGCGCACCGACCGGTTGCTCGACCCGACTCGCTCGCACGGGCTGCCACCGTTCCTGGCCCCGGACGCTGGGGTCAACTCCGGGATGATGCTGGCCCACTATGCGCAGGCGGCAATGGTGGCCGAGAACCGCCGCCTCGCCACGCCGGCCAGCGCCGACTCGCTGCCCACCAGCGCCATGCAGGAGGATCACGTCTCGATGGGATGGGGCGCCGCCCGCAAACTCCGCACCGCGATCGCCAACCTCGGCCGGATCCTCGCCGTCGAGCTCACCTGCGCCGCGCGAGCGCTGGACCTTCGCGCGCCGCTGCGCCCGGGTCCCGGCACGGCGGCGGCGCTGCGCTCGGTGCGCGAGCGGGTCGCCGGGCCCGGGCCGGACGCCTACACCTCGCCCGACCTGGCAGCGGCCGAGGCGCTGGTGGCCTCCGGGATCCTGCTCGCGGCCGTGCAGGCCAGCGTCGGGGGCGCTGCGATGAGCATCCGTGCCCCGCGGGGCTCTGCGCTCTCGTGCCGCGGCTGGGCGCAGGAGGCCGCGATGCGGATGCTGATGAACAACCTCGATCCGGACGTGGCCGAGAATCCCGACGAGCTCGTCGTCTACGGCGGGACGGGCCGCGCCGCCCGGTCCTGGGAGGCCTACCACGCGATCGTGCGGACGCTGCAGTCGCTGGCCGACGACGAGACGCTGCTGGTTCAGTCAGGCAAGCCGGTCGGTGTCTTCAGGACCCATGAGTGGTCGCCACGCGTGCTGATTGCCAACTCCAACCTCGTGCCCGACTGGGCCAACTGGGAGGAGTTCCGGCGCCTGGAGTCGCTCGGCCTGACCATGTACGGGCAGATGACCGCCGGGTCGTGGATCTATATCGGCAGCCAGGGAATCCTGCAGGGCACCTACGAGTGCTTCGCCGAGATCGCCCGCCGCCGCCACGGTGGCTCGCTGACCGGCACGCTGACCTTGACCGCGGGGCTCGGCGGCATGGGCGGGGCCCAGCCGCTGGCGGTGACGATGAACGGCGGCGTAGCGCTGTGCGTGGAGGTCGACCGCGAGCGGATCGAGCGGCGGCTGAGCACCCGTTACCTCGACGAGGTTGCCGATTCGCTCGAGGATGGCGTCGCGCGGTGTCTGGCCGCCAAGGCCGAGGGCCGGGCGTTGAGCGTGGGCGTCGAGGCCAACGCCTCTGACGTGCTGCCGATGCTGCTGAGCCAGGGCCTCGAGGCCGAGATCGTCACCGATCAGACCAGCGCCCACGATCCGCTCAACGGATACGTCCCCGGGCGGATGTCGCTGGCCGAGGCGGACGAGCTGCGCGTCGCTGATCCAGAGGAGTACCTGCGCCGCTCGCGGGCCTCGATGGCCGCCCACTGCGCCGCGATGGTCGGGTTCCTCGACGCGGGCAGCGAGGTGTTCGACTACGGCAACAGCCTGCGCGCCGAGGCCCAGCTGGGAGGCTTCGAACGCGCCTTCGCGTATCCCGGGTTCGTACCCGCGTACGTTCGGCCGCTGTTCTGCGAAGGGCGCGGGCCGTTTCGCTGGGTGGCGTTGTCCGGCGATCCGGCGGACATCGCCGCCACCGATCGAGCGGTGCTGGCGGAGTTTCCCGAGGACGAGGCACTCGCCCGGTGGATCGCGCACGCGTCCGAGCGGGTGGCCTTCCAGGGCCTGCCGGCCCGGATCTGCTGGCTCGGGTACGGCGAGCGGCACCGGCTGGGGCTGCGCTTCAACGAGATGGTCAGCTCCGGAGAGCTGAGCGCTCCAATCGTGATCGGCCGTGATCACCTCGATGCCGGCTCGGTCGCCTCGCCCTATCGGGAGACCGAGGCGATGATGGACGAGTCCGACGCGATCGCTGACTGGCCGCTGCTCAATGCTCTGGTCAACACCGCCTCGGGCGCGAGTTGGGTCTCGATTCACCACGGTGGCGGCGTCGGCATCGGCCGTTCGATCCACGCCGGCATGGTCTGCGTGGCCGACGGCAGCGACCTCGCGGCGGAGAAGCTCGAGCGGGTGCTGACCGCGGACCCCGGAACCGGGGTCATGCGCCACGCCGACGCGGGCTACCCGCGCGCGATCGAGGTGGCCTCAGAGCGTGGAGTGCGCATCCCGATGCGCGACGCGGAGTGAGCGTCCTGGCGGTGGCCCGGGTCGGCGACCCGGTGCTGCGCGCACGGGCCGGCGAGGTCTCGCCGGAGGATCTCGGCTCGGATGAGGTACAGCGACTGATCGACGACATGATCGAGACGATGCGCGCCGCCGGGGGCGCAGGTCTGGCCGCCAACCAGGTTTCCTCGCTGAAGCGGATCGCGGTGGCCGAGGTCGATCACAACCCGCGTTATCCCTACAAGCCGCCGATTCCGCTCACTGTGATGGTCAACCCGGTGCTCGAGCCGCTGGGCGACGACACGCTGCTGATCAACGAGGGCTGCCTGTCGGTGCCGGATCTGCGTGGCGACCTCGAGCGGTTCGTCCGCGTCAAGGCTCGGTTCCTCGACCGGGCCGGCGCTCCGCAGGAAGTCATCGCCGAAGGGCTGACTGCGGGAACCTTCCAGCACGAGGTCGACCACCTGGACGGTGTGCTGTTCCTCGACCGCGTCAGCGATCCGCGCAGCTTCAGCACGTGGGAGGAGTTCGAACGCCACGGCAAGCAGGCATTTCTGCGGCGCATCGGCGCGTGGGCGGCGCAACCGGTGTCGTGAGCAGCTACTGGTGCGAGCAGGCGTGGCTCGGGGGACTGATGCCCCAGGCCGGCGTGGTGCTCGAACTGGAGGACGAGACGATCTCCTCGGTCCAGACCGGTGTGTCCGCGCCGCCGTCCGGGGCCGAGCCGCTGAGGGGTCTGGTCATCCCCGGGTTGGCCAACGCGCATTCGCATGCGTTCCAGCGGGCGCTGCGCGGGCGCACGCATCGGGCGAGGGGATCGTTCTGGACCTGGCGCGAGCAGATGTACGCGCTCGCCTCGGTCCTCGATCCAGATTCGATGCGCGTGCTGGCGCGGGCCACGTTCGCCGAGATGGCGCTGGCCGGGGTTACGGTGGTGGGGGAGTTCCACTACGTCCACCACGGTGCGGATGGACAGCGCTACGACGATCCAAACGCGCTGGGGGAGGCGGTGATCGAGGGGGCGCGAGAGGCCGGGGTGCGGATCACGCTGCTGGACACCTGCTATCTGCATGGCGGCATCGGCCGGGAGCCGGACCCGGTGCAGCGGCGCTTCTGCGACGGCGACGCCCAGGCCTGGGCAGCTCGGGTCGATGCGCTCTCGGAGGGCGTGCACGCTCGCGTGGGCGCGGCCATCCACAGCGTTCGAGCCGTCGATCCCGACGCGGCGGCGGTGGTCGCCTCGTGGTCGAAGAACCGCTCAGCGCCCTTGCACGCGCACGTCTCCGAACAGCCGGCGGAGAATCAGGCCTGCCTGGAGGCGTACGGCCTGACGCCGATGGCCGTGCTGGCGCAGGCTGGTGCGATCTCGTCCCGGTTCACCGCGGTGCACGCCACCCATGTGAGCGACGAGGACGTGACACTGCTGGGAGCTGCCGCCGCGTTCGCCTGCCTATGCCCGACCACCGAACGCGACCTCGCCGACGGCATCGGCCCCGCCCGACGGCTGCGTGACGCCGGCGCGCTGCTGACCCTCGGCAGCGACTCCAACGCGGTGATCGAGCCGTTCGAGGAGGCCCGGGCGGTTGAGCTCGACGAGCGCCTGGCCTCCGGCGTGCGGGGCGGGCACGGCGGCGACGAGCTCCTGTATGCGGCCACGGCTGGGGGATACGCCAGCGTCGGTTGGCCGGAGGGCGGGATGATCCGCGCCGGTGCGCTGGCGGACCTCGTCGTGGTCGGGCGCCACGGGGTCCGGCTGGCCGGTCTGCCCGACTCCGCCCTCGTCGACGCGGTGGTGTTCGCCGGCGCCGCCGCGGACGTCCGCGACGTGATCGTGGGGGGGCGGTTCGTCGTTCGCGATGGGCAGCACGTCGCGCTGGACGTTCCCCGTGAGCTCGAGGATGCGCTCGCCGCTGTGCTGCCGTGAGCTCGCTGGTGATCGACAACATCGGGCTGCTGGTCACCTGCGACCCGGTGGCCGGCTCGGGGCCGCTGGGGCTGATGCGCGACGCGGCGGTGGTCTTCGAGGATGGGCGCGTGGCCGCCATCGAGCGCGCAGGCTCGCCGGTCGCGGCGGCCGACCAGCGGCTCGACGCAGGGGGCCGCTGCGTGATCCCGGGCTTTGTCGACAGTCACACCCATCTGGTGTTCGCCGGCGACCGCTCCGAGGAGTTCGTGGCCCGGATGGCCGGCGCCCGGTACGCCGCGGGTGGCATCCAGGTCTCGGTGCGGGCCACCCGGGAGGCTTCGATCGACGAGCTGCGCGCGCTGGCGCTGGCTCGCCGGCGGGAGGCGCTACGCGCAGGAGTAACCCACCTCGAGATCAAGTCCGGCTACGCGCTGGACGTCGCCGGCGAGGCGCAGCTATGCGCGGTGGCCGCCGAGCTGACCGACGACGTCACCTTCCTCGGCGCCCATCTCGTGCCCGAGGAGTACTCCGGCCGGGCCGACGACTACGTGGCGCTGGTGTGCGGTCCGATGCTCGACGCGTGCGCAGCCCACGCGCGCTGGATCGACGTGTTCTGTGAGCGGGGGGCGTTCGATGCTGATCAGTCGCGGGCCGTGCTGGAGGCCGGGCGCGCGGCGGGACTCGGCCTGCGCGTGCACGCCAACCAGCTGGAGGCCGGGCCCGGGGTCCAGCTCGCGGTGGCCGTAGGGGCGGCGTCCGCGGATCACTGCACCTACCTGTCTGAGGCGGATGTCGAAGCTCTGGCCGGCTCTGACACCGTGGCCACGCTGCTCCCGGCCACCGACTTCTCCACCCGCGAGGCCTACGCCGACGCTCGCCGGCTGCTTGATGGCGGGGCCACCGTCGCGCTGGCCACCAACTGCAACCCCGGCTCGAGTTACACCACCTCGATGTCGTTCTGCATCGCGCTGGCGGTGCGGGAGATGCGGATGACGATCGACGAGGCGCTGTGGGCGGCGACCGCCGGCGGAGCCCAGGCCCTGCGACGCGAGGACGTCGGTGGACTGCGCGCCGGTGCCCGGGGCGATGCGGTGGTCCTGGGGGCGCCTTCGTACGCACATCTCGTCTACCGACCCGGGGTTCCGCTCGTCGCGGCCACGGTATCGGCGGGGACGGTCGCGTTTGTCGACCCCGAGCTGGGGATCTCAGAGCTCTGAGCGCGGCGTGGCTTCCGGCGCCCGTTGGCTAGGAACCCGTGCGCGCCGCGCCCTCGCCCTGGGCTCCGGCCAGCGCGTCGGGTGCCATCAGCCGGGCGGCGTCCGCGGTGCGGTCGTCATCCTGCTCCTGCGAGTCGCGCTCGGCCGCGACGCGCCCGTGGTAGAGCTGGACCTCACGGGCGATCTGCTCCTCTGACCAGGCGAGCACCTCGCCCATCAGGCGGGCCACCGTCTCGGCGGCCGCCTCGCCTCGGTCCCAGCTCTCGATCGAGATCCGGGTGCGGCGGGCCAGGACATCGTCGACGTGCAGCGCGCCCTCGTGAGACGCGCCGTAACGAGCCTCGACGGACAGGTAGTCGTCGGCGCCGGGAAGCGGCTCGGCCAGCTCGGGACGCTCCTGGATCATTTCCAGCAGTTCATGGGTGTAGGTCCCGTAGCGGCGCAGCAGGTGCTCGATCCGGGCCACGTGGAGCCCGGAGCGTTCGGCCAGGGCGTATCGCGCATTCCACAGCGCTCGGTAACCGTCGGCACCGATCAGCGGGGTGACGTCGGTGACCGACGGCGCCGCCCGCACGTCGAGGCTGCGGACCGCCGCGTCGACTGCGTCGCGCGCCATCACCCGGTAGGTCGTGTACTTGCCTCCGGCGACGCTGACCAGCCCGGGCACCGGGGCCGCGACCGCATGCTCGCGGCTCAGGCGGCTGGTGTTCTCGGATTCGCCTGAGAGCAGCGGGCGCAGACCGGCGTAGACTCCCTCGACGTCCTCGCGCCGAAGCGGCTGGGAGAGCACGCCGTTGAGCTCGTTGAGGACGTAGTCGATATCGGCGCGGCTCGCAGCCGGGTGGGACTTGTCGAGCTTCCATTCGGTGTCGGTCGTCCCAATCAGCCAGTGCCGCCCCCACGGGATCACGAACAGCACGCTCTTCTCGGTGCGCAAGATCAAGCCCGTGTCGAGCTGCAGGCGGTCCCGCGGGACCACGAGGTGGATCCCCTTGGAGGCGGTGACATGGAACTTCCCGCGCTCGCCGACCAAGTGCTGGAGCGCATCGGTCCACACGCCCGTGGCGTTGATGACCACCCGAGCGCCCACCTCGAACTCCTCGCCGGAGACGTGGTCACGGACCTGGACTCCGGTAACTCGGCCGGCCTCGCGCAAAAAGCCGATGACCGAGGTCGAGGACGTGACCGCGGCTCCGAACCGGGCGGCCGTCCGCGCCACGGTGAGCGTGTGGCGGGCGTCGTCGACCTGACCATCGTCGTACTGGATTGCCCCGACCAGCGAATCCGGGTCGAGCGCCGGGGCCAGCTTGAGCGCCCCGCGCTTGGTCAGGTGGCGGGCGCGGTGCATCCCCTTGTGGCCGCCGAGCTCGTCGTAGAGCAGCATCCCCGCCCCGATGTAGATGCGCTCCCAGAAACGATGCTTCAGCGGGTACAGAAACGACACGGGATGCACGAGATGCGGCGCAATCACGTTGAGCAGCAGGCTGCGCTCGCGGAGCGCCTCGCGCACGAGGTGAAACTCCATCTGCTCCAGGTACCGCAGGCCGCCGTGGATCAGCTTCGACGAACGGCTGGACGTGCCGGCGGCGAAATCCCGTGCTTCGACGAGCGCCACCGACAGCCCTCGCGTGGCAGCGTCGAGGGCGCTGCCCGAGCCGACAACTCCGCCGCCGACGACGACGACATCGAACGTCTCGCTGCGCAGGCGGCCCAGCGCCGTGGCGCGTTCAGCAGGGCCCAGACGAGCCGGATCACGGACGCCATCGATCAAAGTTAGGTTTGGGCTCATGGTCTCCAGGCTACCTTAGGCCGCAGGTTCTCTGAGAGAGGATTTTGGTGCCCGAGAGGTCTGCAAAACGGTGGCGCTGGCAGCAGTCCACCTTCGGCGAATTGGTGGCCGAATTTCTCGGCACGTTCGTGATCATCTGCTTCGGCGACGGCGTGGTGGCCATGGTCGTGGCGGCGCTGAACCAGTCCGGGCGCGGCAAGGAGGCCTTCGCCGCGCAAGCGGATTGGGTGCTGATCGCGTGGGGATGGGGGTTGGCGGTCGCGTTCGCGGTATGGGTCGCCGGCGGAGTCAGCGGCGCGCACCTCAACCCGGCGGTCAGCCTCGCCCAGGCGATGCGGCGCGGCTTCCCCTGGCGCAAGGTCCCGGCCTATTGGGCCGCACAGATCCTGGGCGCGTTCGCCGGCGCCGCGCTCGTCTACTTCAACTACAAGGGCGCGATCGACAGCCTCAACCACGCCCAGCACATCGTCCGCGGCGACGCGAAGTCGGTTTCCACGTATTCGATCTTCGGCACCTTTCCCGCGCCGTACTTCAAGTCTTGGGTCGGGCCGTTCTTCGACCAGGTGATCGGCACCGCGTTCCTGGTCGGTTTCATCTTTGCTGTGACCGACGAGTTCAACGCGCCGGTCAAGGCCAACATGGCGCCCTACGTGGTCGGCCTGATCGTGGTGGCGATCGGCCTCTCGTTCGGCGCCAACGCCGGCTACGCGATCAACCCGGCCCGCGATTTCGGGCCCCGGATCATGGCCTGGATCGCCGGGTGGAAGTCGATCGCCTTCCCGGGCGACTACGGCAACATCAACACCTACTTCTGGATACCCATCATCGGTCCGCTGGTTGGCGCGGCGGTCGGCGCAGTGATATATGACCTCGGGATCCGCAACGTGCTGATCGCGCGCGGCGCGAAGCCCGACCCCGAGATGGTGGAGAAGGGCGCCGACACGCTCGACGAACCGCAAAATAGGAGCTGACATGGCCAAGTACATCGGAGCGATCGATCAGGGCACCACCAGCTCCCGGTTCATCCTGTTCGATCGCGACGGGAAGATCGTCCACGTCGATCAACGCGAGCACGAGCAGATCAACCCCAAGGCCGGGTGGGTCGAGCACGACGCCCGGCAGATCTGGACGCGCACCCGAGAGGTCATCGCCGGCGCGCTGGCTGCTTCCCCGGCGGAGGCGGGCGACCTCGAGGCGGTCGGCATCACCAACCAGCGTGAGACGACGGTGGTCTGGGACCGGGAGACCGGCGAGCCGATCTACAACGCGATCGTCTGGCAGGACACGCGCACCGGAGCGCTGGTCCGCGAGCTGTCCGGCGACGAAGGACCCGACCGTCTGCGTGAGGCGGTCGGCCTGCCCCTCTCGACCTACTTCTCGGGCCCGAAGATCCGCTGGCTGCTGGACAACGTCGACGGTGCGCAGGAGCGCGCGGACAACGGGGAGCTGGCCTTCGGCAACATGGACACCTGGGTGCTGTGGAACCTCACCGGCGGCACGAACGGCGGCGTCCACGCCACCGACGTGACCAATGCCAGCCGGACGATGCTGATGAACCTGGAGACGCTCGACTGGCACGAGCCGAGCCTTGAGCTGATGGGAATTCCGCGGTCGATGCTGCCGGAGATCAGGTCCTCCTCGGAGACCTACGGCGAGGCCAAGGGCACCGCCGTCGGCGGCGTTCCGGTGTCCGGCATTCTCGGCGACCAGCAGGCGGCGCTGTTCGGACAGACGTGCTTTGACCCCGGGAGCGCGAAGAACACCTACGGCACCGGTTCGTTCCTGCTCGTCAACACCGGGGAGGAGATCGTGCACACCGAGAAGCTGCTGACCAGCCCGGCGTACAAGCTCGGTGACGCTCCGGCGGTCTACGTGCTGGAAGGTTCGATCGCCGTTACCGGCGCGCTGGTGCAATGGCTGCGTGACCGGCTGAAGATCATCCCCGACGCGCCATCGGTGGAGCAGCTCGCCCGCACGGTCGAGGACAACGGCGGCGTGTACTTCGTGCCCGCGTTCTCAGGGCTGTTTGCGCCGCGCTGGCGCCCTGATGCTCGCGGCGTGATCGTCGGACTCACCGCCTATGCCAACCAGGGTCACATCGCCCGTGCCGCCCTGGAGGCCACCGCTTGGCAGAGCCGCGAGGTCGTCGACGCGGCCAACGATGTTGCCGACGTGCCGTTCACCGACCTGCGGGTCGACGGCGGGATGACCGGCAACGAGCTGCTGATGCAGTTCCAGGCTGACGTGCTTGGGCTCCCGGTGATCCGGCCGGCGGTGACCGAGACGACGGCCCTGGGCGCCGCCTACGCGGCCGGCCTGGCCGTCGGCTTCTGGTCTGACCAGGATGAGCTGCGCGAGCGCTGGAGCGAGGACAAACGCTGGGAGCCGCAGATGGACGAGGAGACCCGAGAGGCCGAATACGCCCGCTGGCAGAAGGCGGTGGAGCGCTCGCTGGACTGGGAGGACTGAGGCCGTCGCGACAGCGTGCGGTTGGTATCACGGGAGCGACTCGTGTCGCGGGAACGGATCATGTCGCCGGAGCCGCCCATTCGGGGCCTGGTCGAGAAAGCGCTGTCATTTTTCGTTTTCTCGACCACGCCCCCCTTCCAGGCCCAAGCCCCTCACCGCAGCGAGCGCAAGGCGGGATAGACCTCGTTGTAGGCCTTCTGGCGCGCCCGATAGATCTCCACCCACCCGGGAACGGGGTCCACCCGGTCCCGGGGACGCACCGTCGCCGTGACCGCGCGGTGCACGTCCGGCCAAACGCCCGCGGCGACGCCCCCGAGCAGGGCGGCGCCGAACGCCGCACCCTCGTCGACCGACACGCGCTCGAGCGGCAACTCGAGCGTGGAGGCGACGATCTGCAGCCACAGCTCGCTGCGGGCTCCGCCCCCGGAGACTCGGCCGACCGACGGCTCGACACCGACCTCGAGCAGCAGCTCCAGACATTCGCGCAGGCCGAAGGCAACGCCCTCCAGCACCGCCCTGACGAGCGCCCCGCGGTCGTGCCGCAGGCTCAGCCCGACGAACGCACCGCGGGCGTCCGGGTCCGGGTGGGGCGTGCGCTCCCCGGCGAGGTAGGGCGCGAACAGCAGCCCCTCGCTTCCGGGGGGCCACGCCGCCGCCTCGGCCAGCAGCGTTTCGAACTCGACGCCGGGGGCGACGGTGTCCCGCAACCATCGCAACGCTCCGGCGGCCGACAGCATCACGCCCATCGCGTGCCAGGTGCCGGGCACGGCATGACAGAAGGCGTGCACGCGGCCCGCGGGCTCGGCTTCGAAGCGATCCAGCGCAGAGAAGACGACTCCGGAGGTTCCGAGCACGACCGACACCGGACCGCGACGGTCGACGCCGACCCCCAGCGCGCCGGCGGCCTGATCACCCGCGCCGGCGGCGACGGGCACACCATCAGCCCCGGCACCCGTGAGCATCGGGCTCTCGAGCACCTCGGGCAGCCAGTCAGGCTCGAGCTCCAGGACGTCGAGCATCTCCGCGCTCCATCTGCGCTCGGCGACATCAAGCAGCAGCGTCCCGGAGGCGTCGGTGACGTCGGTGATGTGCTCCCCGCACAGGCGCAGCCGGACGTAGTCCTTCGGCAGCGCGAATCGGGTAATCCGTTGGTAGATCTCGGGCTCGTGGCGGCGCAGCCACAGCAGCTTCGGGGCGGTAAAGCCCGGCAGCGCACGGTTGCCGGTCAGGCTGATCAGCCGCTCAGGACCGACACGGCGCTCGATCTCCTCACACTCGGCGGCGGTCCGCCCGTCGTTCCAGAGGATCGCGGGTCGGAGGACCTCATCACGGGCACCGAGCGCGACCAGACCGTGCATCTGGCCGCTCAGGCCGATTCCGGCCGGCGGTTCGCGGCCGGCCCGCAGGCGATGCAGGACCTCGCGCGTCGCCTGCCACCAGTCCTCGGGGTCCTGCTCGGCCCAGCCCGGTCGCGGCGTGGACAGCGAGTAGCTCGCGTCGGCCTGGGCGAGGATTCGCCCGTCAGGGTCGATCGCCACCCCCTTGACGCCGGAGGTGCCGACGTCGATCCCGATCAGCGGTCCGCTCACGCCCCGAGAGCGGCGTACACGAGCTCGTAAGCGCGCACGGCGTCCTTGCGGGACTGTGCCTCCCGCAGCGCGTCGTCGTCGATCTTGGCCGCCACGGAGTCGATGAAGCGCCACTGCAGGACCGAGCGCTTGACCGCGCCGACCTGATCCTCCGTGTAGGGGTAGAGGTCGAACCCGAGTCGCTCGCCCGCCGATCCGTAGCCGACGCGGCGGAACTCGAGCGCCAGCTCCAGCGTCTCCATGAACGCCGTCGTGCCGACCATGTTGTCGTCATCGAAGGTGCCCCATCCGGAGTTGGCGTGCTGATGACCGAGCAGTCCCTCGGAGTGCAGCAGCGCGGCGTACTCCGGCAGATGCTCGTCGTTCATCAGCAGGTGCTGCCAGTCCATGTTGAGCTGTACGTTGTCGATGCCCTCGGCACGGAGCTTGTTCACGACATATAGGCACATGCCCATGTTGCGCATCAGGATCTTCATCGCCGGCTCCGAGTTCTTGTGCTCCAGGAACAGCTTCACGCCGCCGCGCGCGCACGCCTGCGCGGCCTCGCCCAGCCCCTCGATCAGCCAGCGCCACGAGTCCGCGTACGGCGTCTGGAACGGATAGTTATAGCCCTCGCCGCCCGGCCAGACGATCAGATGGGCGCCGAGTGAGCCGGCGAAGTCGGCCGCGTCGCGCAGTACCGAGCGAGCCTCCGCCCGCAGCCCTGGATCCGGGTTGACCAGTCCACCGCGGCCGAAGCGAGGGTCGAGGTGGAGGCCTCCGGCGATGCAATAGATGTCGTGGCCGCCGAGCGCGGCACGCACCTCGTCGAGGTTGTCCGGGGAGAGCTCGTTGGGGTAGTGGAACTCATAGCCGTCGATCAGATCGCCGAGGCCCTCCACCGCGCGATGGACCTTTTCGGCCACCGGTTCGGGGTCATAGCCGTGCTCGGGCTGATATCCCGCCGGCACAAAGCGCGTGATCATCGGGCCGAAGGCCCAGATGCCGAGGCTCGTCTTCATCTCATCTCCTCCTAGGCGTGAGCGCTAACATTACGCGACGCGGCGGGGCCCGCGACCCGGCGAGCCCGCGGTGAGCCCGCGGTGACCTCGCGGTCTTCTCGAGGAGGTGAGGAGCGTTGGCCAAAGATTCACGCTCCATCGATGCGACCGAGGACGGCCCTCCGGCCCGTCGTGTCCGGGCGCCGGTGATGTCCGACGTCGGCCGTCTGGCCGGGGTGTCGCACCAGACGGTCTCGCGCGTTATCAACGCCAGTCCCAACGTGCGCCCGCAGACGCGCCAGCGGGTCCTGGCGGCGATGCAGGAGCTGGGGTACGCGCCCAATTCGGTGGCCCGCGCGCTGGTCACCGGCCGGTCCAACACGGTCGGCGTGGTCAGTTTCGACACCACGCTCTACGGCCCGGCGTCGACGCTCTACGGGATCGAGCGGGCGGCCCACGACGCCGGCTACTTCATCGTCGTGGCGAGCCTGAAGACGCTGGATCGCTCGTCGATCATGGTTGCCGTGCAGCGCCTTCGCAGCCACGGGGTCGACGGGATTCTGGTCATCGCTCCGCACGAGTCCGCGGCCGACGCGCTGCTGCACACGACAGCCGATATCCCCCTGGTGGCGGTGGAAGCGGGCCCAGATGCCTCCGTACCCGTGGTCGCTGTCGACCAGCTCGCTGGCGCCGTGGCGGCCACCCGGCACCTGCTCGACCTCGGCCACGCCACGGTCTGGCACATCGCCGGTCCGGCCGACTTCCTAGAAGCCCAGGAGCGCCTCACGGGCTGGAAGGACACCCTCGCCGGCGCCGGTGCCGAGGCCCCCACGCCACTGATCGGCGACTGGAGCGCCCGTGCCGGCTATGACCTCGGGAGGCGCTACAGCCGCGACCCGGCGGTCACCGCGGTCTTCGTGGCCAACGACCAGATGGCGCTCGGAGTGCTCCGTGCAATGCACGAGGCAGGACGTGAGGTGCCGGAGGATGTGAGCATCGTCGGTTTCGATGACATCCCCGAGTCACGATACTTCGAGCCGCCGCTGACCACGGTCCGCCAGGACTTCGACGAGCTCGGCCGTCGTAGCCTGCACGCTCTGGTGCGCATGATCGAAGGCGGCGACCCACCGGGGCCGGGACCGCACGTCGCGCCGGAGCTGATCGTGCGCTCCAGCACCTCGGTTCCCCGCCTTTAGATTGACAGAGCAAAGTTGTGATCGCTAACATCTCGGCGCCGGTGGGCCAGAGGAGAGCCGCGGCGATGCGTAGATGACATCTCCGTTAAACCGAGTGGACAGACCGAGCCGCGTCTGAGAGCGTACGCCGAGAGGTTGGTCCAGAGAGCGGGAACAGAGGAGGAGTGCATGTCGGATTCGGATGTTCTTGGAGACGCGGTTGAGCGACTTGAGTGGGACGAGCGCAAGGAGGACGAGTCCCCGTTCAAGAAGCTCCGTCAGGTCACACGACGCACCGCGCTGACCGGCGGCGCCGCCGGGCTCGCGGCGCTGGCCCTGGAAGCCTGCGGTGGCAGCAGCAGCTCGAGTTCCACCGCAGCGGCGGCCGGCGGTAGTGGCGCGTCGGGTGTGTTCGGAGCGAGCGGAAGCTACAAGTTCACCTTCGTCAACCACGTCACCACCAACCCGTTCTTCACCCCGACCCAGAATGGCGCCGCGGATGCGTGCAAGCTGCTCGGCTGCTCCTATCAATGGACCGGCTCGCAGAACAGCAACATCGGCGAGATGGTCAACGCGTTCAACAGCGCCGTGAGCGCCGGCGTCGATGGCATCGCCATCGCGCTCGTCGACCTGAAGGCGTTCAATGCCCCGACCACCAAGGCGCTGGCGGCCAAGATTCCGGTTGTCGCCTACAACGCTGATGCGGCCGGCAACGGCCGGTTGGCCTACATCGGTCAGGACCTCAAGGTCTCCGGCGAGAAGATGGGCGAGCATATCGCCGCCTTGGTGCCCTCGGGCGATGTGGTGCTGTTCATCGCCACCCCCGGCGCCCTGAACATCCAGCCTCGGATCGATGGCGCTCTGGCCACGCTCAAGTCTCATCCCTCGATCAAGACCCACGTGGTCGCGACCGGAGCCGCTCTGCCGCAGGAGCTGACAACGATCGACTCCTACGCCACTGCGCACCCGAGCACCAAGGGGTACTTCGCGGTCGACGGCGGTAGCACCCAGGCGGTCGCGCAGACGATCAAGAAGCACAACCTCCGCGGCAGCGGGGCCAAGGGCGGCGGTTACGACCTGACTCCGGTGACCCAGCAGCTGCTGGCCGCCGGGGCGATCGACTTCACGATCGACCAGCAGCCGTACCTCCAGGGCTTCCTGCCCATCCTGCAGCTGTACATGTACAAGGCAACTCAGACCCTGACCGGCGTCGCCGACATCAACACCGGTCTGAAGTTCCTCGATAAGACGACGGTGGTGCCCTACAACAGCACCAAGAGCCGCTACGAAGGCACCGGTACGTCGGCCGGGGTCTCGAAGGCCTAGTGAGCACGACGGTCGTCCACCTCCGTCGTTTCGTATAGATGCATGGCTGTCGCTTCTGACAGCACACCGCCGGCCAGCGTTCCGCCGCAGGGCCCAGCCAAGAGCTGGGTCCAAGGCGGCGGTGCGCTGAGCCTCGGCAAGCGCTTTCTGACTCTGCGCGAGGGCAGCATCATCGTGGTCACGGTGATCGCGATCATCTACTTCGCGACCAGCAGCAGCCGTTTCGTCACCGGAGATGGTCTGCGGGCGCTGCTTCCGTACTTCGCGCCACTGGCCATCATGGCCGCCGGCCAGGTGTTCGTGATGGTCTGCGGCGAGATCGATCTCTCGATCGGCGCCGTGTACCTGTTCACGCCGTTCGTGTTCTACAAGCTCAATCAGAACGTCGGCTTGCCGCTGCTGCCGGCCATGATCATCTCACTGCTCGTGGCCACCCTGATCGGCATGTTCAACGGCCTTGCCGTGGCGGTGGTCGGGATCTCCTCGTTTGTCGCCACGCTGGGCACGTTATTCACGCTCGACGGGCTCACCCTGATCATTTCCCACGCCACCCAGGTGACCACCCCCGGAACCTCGGCGGTCAACGTCGGGACGTTTGCCCAGATCTTCGGCGGCGGAACGTATTCGGAACTGTTCTGGGCCATCGGGATCGTGGTCATCCTTCAGGTCGTGCTGTCGTTCACCCGCTGGGGCATCTACACCGTGGCGGTGGGCGGCAATCGGCTCGGCGCGTCCGAGGCTGGCGTGCGCACGCGCGTCGTGCTGACGCGCAACTTCATGATGTGCGCGCTCCTGGCCGGATTCGTCGGCGTGCTGGAGGCCGTGCGCACGTCTACGGCAACACCGGATCCGTCCGGCTCCAACGACATCCTGTTCCAGGCGATCTCCGCCGCGGTCGTCGGCGGAACCCTGCTTCGTGGCGGGTCCGGAACCGTGGTCGGCGCGCTGATCGGCGCGCTGTTCCTAGGCGTGCTGCGCGACGGCCTGAACATCAAGGGCGTCAGCGCCAACTACTTCCTTTTCTACCTGGGCCTTGCGCTCCTGATCGCGATGGCCTTCAACACCTACGTCTCCCGCGTACGCATCGGATCGGGCCGTGGCTGACGCCCCGGCCCTCAAGGAGAAGATCGTCGGACCCACGGCGGCCGACGACGACGTGCTGCGCGTCGAACACGTTGCCAAGAGCTTCGGTCCGACCACCGCTCTGCGGGACATCAACCTGCACCTGCGCAAGGGCGAGGTGCTGGGCCTGCTCGGCGACAACGGCGCGGGGAAGTCGACGTTGATCAAGATTCTCTCCGGCTTTCAGAAGCAGGACGCCGGGACGATGTGGCTCAACGGGTCCAGCTACCAGCCCAAGAGCGTCCTCGACGCACGCTCCAAGGGGGTCGACACCGTTTACCAGGATTTGGCCCTGGTCGACGAGCTGACCGTTTATCACAACCTCTTCCTGCGTCGCGAGATGGTGAGCAAGCCGATCCCGTTTCTATCCAACCGCGCGATGCGTAAGGCCGCGCGGGCTGCCCTGGAGCAGACCGGGATCAACATTCCCCGGCTCGACGTGCCGGTGGCCCGGCTCTCGGGAGGCCAGCGCCAGGCCATCGCGGTCGCGCGGACGGTGTCCGGTGATGCCGACGTGATCCTGCTCGACGAGCCGCTGGCCGCGATGGGCGCTAAGGAGGGCGCGCTGATCCTCGACCTGATCGGCCGGCTGAAGGCCGAGGGGCGCGTCTCGATCATCATGATCCTCCACAACTACGTGCACGTGTTTGAGGCGTGCGACCGCGTCAGCCTGATCCAGGACGGAGTGATCGCGCTGGATAAGTCGACCTCGGAGACCTCGGTGGAGGAACTGAACGAGATCGTGGTTGAGGAGTACCGGCGGGCGCGGCAGGCCGCGAACGTCGGCCAGTGACCGATCCCGCCTACGCGATCGGGATCGACTTCGGGACTGAGTCCGGGCGTGCCCTGCTGCTGGACTTGACCGATGGCACCGAGGTCGCCGTCGCCGTCGTCCCCTACACGAGCGGCGTGATCGACCGCGCGCTCCCGAGTACCGGTGAGCCGCTGCCCCCGGACTGGGCCCTTCAGGATCCCGACGATTGGATCGAGGTGATCAACCGTGCGGTGCCGGAGGTGCTGAGCCGGTCGGGCATCCAACCCGGTCAGGTCGTCGGGCTTGGCGTCGATTTCACCTCCTGCACGGTGCTGCCGGTCGATCGCGACGGTAGCCCGCTCTGCATCCAGCCGGGTTGGCGCGGGCGCCGGCACGCGTGGCCCAAGCTGTGGAAGCACCATGCCGCTGCACCCGTGGCCGACCGGCTGAACGACGTCGCGCTCGAGCGAGGGGAGGAGTTCCTGCGCCGCTACGGCGGACGGATCTCATCGGAGTGGTATTTCCCCAAGCTGATCGAGCTGTGGCTCGAGGACCGCGAGATCTACGACGCCGCGGCCGGTTTCATCGAGGCCACCGACTGGATCGTCTGGCAGCTGACCGGCCACGAGCGCCGGCAGAGCTGCACGGCGGGGTACAAGGCCTTCTGGTCCCCGCGCGAGGGGTTGCCGTCCAATGAATATTTTGGCGCGGCGTACCCTGGCTTCGCGCGGCCGTCCGAGAAGCTTGGCAGTTCCTTCTCCGCGCTGGGGACAGCGGCCGGGACGCTACGGGCCGACGTGGCGGCCAGGCTCGGCCTCGGTGCGGACGTGGTCTGCGCGGTCGGCAACGTCGACTCGTTCGTCTCCTTTCCCGGTGCCGGAGTCCAGGACCACGACGCGTTCGTGACCGTGGTCGGGACCTCCACCTGCAGCATGGTCCTCAGTCCCGAGGAAATCCTGCTGCCGGGGATCACCGGCGTGGTCAAGGACGGGATCCTGCCCGGCCTCTACGGTTACGAGGCCGGCCAGGCGGCGGTGGGGGACATGCTCGCCTGGTGCGTGGAGGCGTTTGATCCCGCCGAGCGCTCCTACGCGGACCTCGAGCAGGAGGCCAAGCGGATCGCCCCCGGGCAAAGCGGACTGGTGGCGCTCGACTGGTTCAACGGCAACCGCTCGATTCTCGCCGACGCGGACCTGAGCGGCGCGCTGCTCGGGTTGACGCTACGCACGACTCGGGCCGAGATCTACCGCGCACTGCTCGAATCGATCGCCTTCGGCAATCGGCGGATCATCGAGAACTTCGCCGAGCACGGGCTGCCGGTGTCCAAGGTCATCGCCTGCGGCGGCCTCGCACAGCGCAGCCCGTTGACTATGCAGCTGATCGCTGACGCGAGCGGCTTGCCGGTCACCGTGCCCGACTCGGGCGAAATCCCCGCCCGAGGGTCGGCTCTGTTCGGCGCCGTCGCGGCTGGACACTTCGACAGCATCGAGTCGGCGATCACCGCCACTCGCCCGAGGGTGGCTGAGACCTACCGGCCCGACCCGGCCGCCCAGGCGGTCCTGGACCGGGTTTATGCCGTGTATCGCAACCTCTACGAGACGCTCGGCCGCTCCCAGGTCGAGCTGCTGCACGAACTCAAGCGCATCCGGATCACCGAGAGGAGCGGCTCGTGAGCGAACGGCCACGCATTGGACTGCTGGGCATCATGCAGGAGCTCTACGACGACATGATCCCTGGGATCACCGAGCGCCAGGCGCAGTACGCCACGGCCGTCGCGCAGCGGCTGGCCGGCGTGGCCGATGTGCGCTTCACCCGTCCGGCTCGCAACCGCGAGGACGTCGAGGCGATCTCCCGGGAGCTGGTGGTTGACGGGGTGGAGGGGCTGGCGATCGTGATGCTGACCTACGGGCCGGCGATGAGGACCGTGCGCGCGTTGCTGGAGGTCCCAGTACCGCTGCTGCTGGCCAACGTCCAGCCGGAGCGATCGATCACCCCTGATTGGGACATGGCCGACCTCACTTACAACCAGGGCATTCACGGTGCTCAGGACCAGGGGAACGCGCTGGTGCGTGCCGGGGTCCCGTTTTCGGTCATCACGGGAGACTGGCGCTCGGACGCGTTCGAGCGCCGCTTTGAGAATTGGGCGCGGGCGGCGATGGCCGTGAGCCGGATGCGCCGGGCCAAGATCGCCTTGCTCGGCTATCCCATGAACGGCATGGGTGACATCCTCTTCGACCCGCCGGCCATGCTGCGACGGCTCGGGCCAATGATCGTCCACGAGGATCTCGGCGGTCTGGTGTCGAGGGTCGCGGCCGTGGCCGAGGATGCCGTGGAAGCAGCGCTGGCTCGCGACGCCGAGCGCTTCGATGTCGCCCCGGACCTTCCTCGTGAGCGTCACGCCTACGCCGTCAGGCTTGAGCTGGCGATCCGAGAAATGCTCGAGGAGCACGGCTACGACGGGTTCTCCTTTCACTTCGACTCAATCGGCGGCGACGGGCGCTTCCGGCAGCTGCCGCTGCTGGCCGCCTCGAATCTGATGGCCGACGGCTACGGCTACGCCGCCGAAGGAGACACCAACACCGCCTCTCTGATGGTCGCCGCGCAGACCCTGATCGGCGACGCCCACTTCAGCGAGATGTACGCGATGGACTGGGAGCTCGGCTCCGTTCTGATCAGTCACATGGGGGAGGGCAATTGGCGCGTGGCGCGCAGCGACCGATCCGTGCGACTAATCGATCGTGAGCTGGGGATTGGACGCCTGGACAACCCCCCGACACCGGTGTTCTCGGCGCAGCCCGGCCCGGCCACAACGGCGGCGCTGGTCCAGCTCGAGGGGGAGTACGCCCGTTTGCTGGTCGGCCGGGGAGAGGTCCTGGACACGCCAGAGCTACCGCACGTCGAGATGCACTACTTCCACTTTCGGCCCGCCCAGAGGATGGAGCGCTTCATGGATGAGTGGTTGCGTCTTGGGGGTCCGCACCACTTTGTGACGAATCTTGGCGACCACGTGGACCGCTGGCGAGCACTGGCCGAGCTGCTCGAGCTCGAGTGTGAGGTCATCTGACTCGCCCACGGCATTTACGCTCGGTTAACCCAAGTGGACATCGCAGCTCCGTTGTGAAAGCGTGGGCGCGGTTGAGTCGATCTCGGCGCGGGCTACCGGAGAGAACTTGGAGGCACGGCATTGAGCGCCCCGGGAGAGGAGATCTCTATGCACGTCCGTTGGCTACCGGCAGCACTGCCCGTGCTTGCAGCTGCCATCGTGGTTGCGACTTGCGGCAGCTGAGCTGAGTACGGTGTTGGACGCGCTGCGCGAGGAGGTGCTGCAGGGCAACCTGGCGCTGCCTGCCCACGGTCTGGTCACCCTGACCTGGGGCAACGTCAGCGGGATCGACCGGGAAAGCGGGCTGGTCGTGATCAAGCCCAGCGGCCTGAGCTATGACTCGATGACCGCGGCCGACCTCGTGGTGGTCGACCTCAAGGGCACGGTGGTCGAGGGCGAGCGACGGCCCTCGACCGACACGCCTACCCACCTCGCGCTCTACCGCGAGCTGGACGGCATCGGCGGAATCGTGCACACCCACTCCGCCTGGGCCACCGCGTGGGCCCAGGCCGGACGCGAGATCCCGCTGCTCGGCACCACCCACGCCGATCTCAGCCCGCACCCGATCCCGGTCACCCGCGCGCTCTCCGAGGCAGAGGTGCAGGAGGACTACGAGTCGTCCACCGGGGCGGTGATCCTGGCCGCCATCGCAGAGGCCGGAGCATCGGAGCTGCCCTGTGTGCTGGTCCGCGGCCACGCTCCGTTCTGCTGGGGGGCGAGCGTCGCCGCGGCGGTGGAGCATGCGGTCACGCTCGAGCAGGTGGCGCGGATGGCGCTGATGACACAGCTGCTCGCGCCCGACGCGCCCCGGCTGCCCGAGCCCCTGCGGGCCAAGCACCACCAACGCAAGCACGGTCCGTCGGCGTACTACGGGCAAGCTTGACGGCGCCTTCGGCCCGGCCTCGCATCGAGGTGGTGATCGGGTCCGACGCGCCGGCCCAGGCGGCGGCGTTCGCCCGCCGGCACGGAGCCGGCGGCGTGCTGCTGGTGATGGACGCCAACACGCGGGCCGTGGCCCGGGACGCGCTTGCGGGCGCCGTCGACGACGCCGGGCTGCGCTTGGAGCAGCTCGTCTTCGAGCAGGACGACCTCCTGCCCGGACTTGGCGAGGCCGAGCGCGTTCGGGGCCGCCTGCACCCGGGCACGCTGCCGTTCGCACTGGGCTCCGGCGTCATCACCGACATCGTCCGCTACGGCGCCCACCTCGGCGAGCGGGATTTCGTCAGCGTCCCGACGGCGGCATCGATGGACGGCTACGCGTCGAGCGTCGCCGCGATGCAGATCGGCGGTGTCAAGGTGACCTACCCCGCTCGCTCCCCGCTGGGCATCTTTGCCGATCCTCGGGTCCTCGCCGGCGCCCCGGCCGAGCTGACGCGGTCGGGCCTTGGAGATCTGCTCGGCAAGGTGACGGCCGGGGTCGACTGGCTGGCCGCGCACCTGCTGCTCGGCGAGCCGTTCTCGGACGCCGTGGCCACGCAGGTCCTCGAGCCGTTGCAATGGGCGGCCGAGAACGCCGAGCGGGTTTTGACCGGAGACCCGGAGGGCGCACGCGGCCTATTGGGTGGGCTCGTCCAGTCCGGAGTGGCGATGGCGACGCTCGGCAACTCACGTCCGGCCAGCGGCTGCGAGCACCACGCCTCGCACTTCTGGGATCTGTTGGCCGCCCGCGGGTTGCGCCGGCACGCGTCCCATGGCCTGCAGGTCGGATACGCGACTCGCTTTGCCATGCGCCTACAGCGCCACGCGTTCGCCGGCGGGGTCGCAGCGCTGCGATCCCCAGGGCTCCCGGCGGACCCGCTCAGCGCCGACGCCCGGCGCTGGCTGGGCGATCCGGTGCCGGCGGAGATCGTCGCGGCGGTGCAGGAGAAGCAACGCTGGTCGGCGGCGAGTGCCGATCGCTGGCCCGGTGATCGCGCCGGCTGGGACCGCGTACAGGCGTCGCTGGCTGCGTCGCTGGCCCGCTTCGACGAGGTTGAGAACGCTTTGACGCGGGCGGAGATACCCGCCGGCGCCGGCTACCTCGAGCTCGACCGGGAGACGCTGCGAGCCACGTTCAGGTATGCCAACCGGCTGCGCGCGCGCTACACCACCCTTGATTTCCTGGAGGGCCAGGGCGTGCTGGAGCAGGCGATCGAGACAGCGATGCCCTGAGCGCGGCAGCCCGCCTCCGAGGCGCCACCAGCGGTCGTGAACGTGCTCGCGGACCAGGCGGTCGTAGACGTCTCTGACCCCGCGCAGCTGGTCCTCACTCAGCGGCGGCAGGTCCGCCGCGGCCGCGTTGGCCCTGGCCTGGTCGGCGTTGCGCGCGCCCGGGATGACCGTGCTCACGCCCGGTTGGTCGATCACCCAGCGCAGCGCGAACTGGGCCAGCGGGATCTCCGGATCGACCAGCTTCCGGCAGCTCGCCGACCGCCTGAAGGCCGACCTCATACGGCACGCCGGCGAACGTCTCTCCGACGTCGAACTGCTCGCCGTGGCGGTTGTAGCTGCGATGGTCGTCGGCGCTCGAACTTCGTCGTCTCGTCATAGCGCCCGGAGAGGAGGCCCGAGGCCAAGGGCACTCGGACGATGATCCCGACGCCGGCCTCGCGCGCGGCCGGAAGGACCTGCTCGAGTGGTTTCAGGCGCAGACAGTTGAGGATGATCTGGACCGTTGCCACTTGGGGCCGCGCGATCGCCGACAGCGCCTGCGCACAGGTCTCGACCGACACGCCATAGGCGCGGATACGCCCCTGGCGAACGAGCTCGTCCAGGGCATCGAAAGTGCTCTGATCCTCGTAGACGGCGTCAGGCGGGCAGTGCAGTTGCACCAACTCGAGTTGCTCCACGCCGAGATTGGCGCGCGAGCGCTCGTTCCAGGCCAGGAAGTGCTCCAGGTTGTAGTTCTCGGGCAGTTGGGCCATCCGGCGTCCCATCTTCGTGGCTACGAACACCTCAGGCGCGCTGCGGGCGAACTCACCGCAGAAGCGTTCAGAGCGTCCGTCCCCGTACACGTCGGCGGTATCGAAGAACGTGACGCCCGCCTCGGCCGCGGCGCGGAGCGTGCCGCGGCGCCGCGTCGGGTCGACCGAGCCCCAGTCCGCGCCCAGCTGCCAGGTGCCCAGTCCGATCACGCTCACCGTGCGGCCCAGCCGGTCAATCGCTCGCTGCTCCATATCGAGGGTGCATGCTTGCAGGTCCTCGGGGAGCGGGTAGCGTCAGAATGGCGATGACGATGAACAGCGAGGCGCTCACTGAGGCGGAACGGAAAATGCGCGACGACGGACAGCCCGAGGAGGCGGTCCGCAGCTTCCGCAGCGCCTACCAGCGGCTCGTGGCGGGGCATTCGCCGATGATCCCGACCGCTGAGCTGGAGCCGGCGGGCGACGTGCTCAGGCTCGATCAGCTCGAGGTCGGCGAGGACGAGCAGGCGCTCGACGGGTTCGTGGCCATCAAGCTCAACGGCGGCCTGGCCACATCGATGGGCCTCCAGCAGCCGAAGTCCCTGATCGAGGCCAAGGACGGCCACTCGTTTCTGGACATCATCATCGGCCAGACCATTGCCCTGCGCGAGCGCTACGGGGTCCGCCTCCCACTGATCCTGATGAACAGTGAGGCGACCCGCGAAGCCTCGCTGCAGGCGCTGGCGCGCCACCCCGAGGTCGAGGTCGACGGGATCGCCCCCGACTTTCTGCAGAGCATGGTGCCCAAGCTCGAGGCGGAGTCGCTGTCGCCGATCAGCTGGCCGAAGACGCCGGTGCTGGAGTGGGCCCCGCCCGGACACGGGGACGTTTACGGTGCCCTGCGCAGCTCGGGGATGCTCGACGCGATGCTCGAGCGGGGCTTCAGGTACGCGATGATCTCCAACGCCGACAATCTCGGCGCGACGCTGGATCCACGGATCGCTCAACACGTCTCCTCGCACGAGATCCCGTTCCTGATGGAGGTCGTCGAGGGGACCGAGGCCGACCGCAAGGGTGGTCACATCGCCCGCCGGCGCGCCAACAGACAGCTCGTGTTGCGGGAGACCGCTCAGACTCCGCCCGAGGACGAGGAGTCCTTCCGCGATTTTCGCCACTGGCGCTTCTACAACACCAACAACCTCTGGATCGATCTGCGTGCACTCGCCGAGCGCCTGGAGCAGGGCGACGGCGCGCTGGAGCTGCCGTTGATCGTCAACCACAAAACCGTCGACCCGCGCGACTCCGACTCGCCGGAGGTGCTGCAGTTGGAGAGCGCGATGGGGGCGGCGATCGGCAGCTTCGACGGCGCGCAGCTGCTGTGTGTTCCGCGTACCCGGTTCGTGCCGGTGAAGACGACCGACGACCTGCTCGTGCTGCGCTCCGACGTCTATGTCCTGACCGACGAGATGCTGGTCGAGCCGCTGCCTGAGCGCCGCGACGAGCTTCCCTTCGTGGAGCTCGACAAGCGCTTCTACAAGCTGCTCGATCGCTTCGAGGCGCGGTTCCCTGACGGTGCGCCATCGCTGCGAGAGGCCGAGCGTCTGGTCGTCCACGGCGACGTGACCTTCGGCGCCGGGGTGACCGTGCGCGGGTCGGTCGAGCTCGAGACCGACGAGCCGATGGAGATCGAGGCTGGGACGGTGCTCGAGGGGGCCTAGCCGCGGCACGTGCCATCGTTTACCGGACCATGGACGACCAGGGCTTTCATCGGATCGGACACGGTGGCGCCAGCGCGCTGGCGCGGGCCAACACGCTCGACTCGTTTGACGCCGCGGTCCAGATCGGCGTCGACATGGTCGAGTTCGACGTGCGTGCATGCGGGCGTGAACTGGTGCTGGCGCACACCGTCCTGCACGCCCGGCAGGGCGGCAACGCGCGCTTGCGTGAGGCCCTCGCGCACCTGCGCTCACCCAAGTTCGCCGCCGTCGGTTTCAACGTTGACCTCAAGCAGGCCGGCTGCGAGCGGGCAGTGCTCGAAGCCCTGGACCTCGCCGGGTTACTGGACCGAACGCTGCTCTGCAGCCAGGTTCCGACCGTGCTGGACCAGGTCCGGTCGATGCATCCGCGCGCGCGTACCGGGATCTCCGTGGGCGGCCGGCTGGCGCGCCTGAGCCGGCGCTGGGGCGACTGGCGCACGCACGTGCTGCACGGATTGGCCGCCGGGCGCTGGGACGCGCTCATGGCCCAGCACCGGCTGATCGACGACCGGCTGCTAAGCGACGTGCTCGCGCGCGGGCGACGCCTCTACGCCTGGACGGTCAACGAACGTCCCACGATCGAGCGTCTGCGTGCGCTCGGCGTCCACGGAATCGCCTCCGCGGATCCGCGGCTGTTCGCCTGAGGGCGCTAAGGCCCGGCAGCCTCTTGCCGGCAGTAGCTGCTAGCTGCTGCGGCGTGTGCCGCTGCTCTTCGAGGACGAGCTGCGCGATGAGGTACTGCGCGCGCGTGTGGGCTTGGCCGCCGCTGAGCCGCTTCGCTTGGGACTTGCGGGCTTACTGGTCGCGCGACCCGAGGCCGACTTCGCCCCCGCGCTCTTCGCGGCGGTGACCTTGGCGCCCGCGGCCTTGGCGCCCGCGGTCTTGGCCGCGCTCTTGGCCGTGCTGCGAGCGGTCGTACGGGCGGCCGAGGTGGACCTGCCGGCGCTGCTCGCACGCTTGGTGCGCGAGCTCGCCGCGGTCTTGCCGGCGCTGCGCGCGCTGCTGCTCCGTGTGCTGCTCGCACGCGTGGCGCCGGCGCGCGACGTGGCCCTGCTCGCGGTGCTCCGTGATGAGTTGCCGGTCGGGCTGAGACCGGGAGTCACCGACCTGGCCAGCTGCTCGATGTCCTTGATCAACGAGCGGTTGGTCGACTTTGCATCACGGCGCAGCGAGCGCAACGTGTCGGCGACATCCTTGTACGCGCTGCGCGCGTTCTTACCGAGGTCGGCGCGCATCGTCTGCAGCGCCTGGGTCGCTTCCTCGAGGGCTCTCTCAAAGCGCGCCGTGGCCGCTTCAACTTCTCGGCGGTTGATCGGTGCGGTCGCAGACGGAGCGCTCGAGCGACGACTCGTTTGGCTCTTGCGGCGAGCTGCCGGCTTCTTGGCGGGAGGCATACGTGTTCTCCTGTGTCCTTGAAAGGTGGCGAGAGGGGTTCGGCCCGTGGCGCGCACAAAGCGGTAGCGCGCGTGGCTAGCTTATGCGCGCACGCTCACTGAGCGCAAGCGGTTGGGTGCGCCCATGCATGCCACGTGCGCCTCTGCATCGGCTTTTTGTCGAGTTCTGATCACAAACGCTCATGCTTTCGTCCAACTCGGCCCGATTGGCTCAAGTCGACCCGGGTGAGTGCCGATGCACAGGCTGCTTGCAGTGAAGTCCTCACGGAGGAGAGGACGGCAGGGGCCGAAGGCCGTCTAACAAATTCAGCGACAAGGAGTCCCCCGTGCATCGATCCTTTAAGCGCGCCGCCGGCCTGGTCACCGGCGCGTCAGCGCTGAGCGCGCTCGCGCTGAGCGTCGCTCCTGTTGCCGCTCAGGCCGACCTGGTCAGCCTCGGCGCGTGCGACAACTCGGCGCTCTCACAGCCCTTCACCCAATGGGCGGACCCGAACAGCTACAAGCTGGCGCCGGGCGGCGACTTCGAAGGCGGCCCCGCCTGGTCACTGCGCGCAGGCGCCGCGCTGGCCAGCGGCAGCGAGTCATTCGCCGTCACCGGCGCCGCTGGTTCATCGTCGCTGGCATTGGCCGCGGGCGCGAGCGCGACGTCGCCGCAGACGTGCGTGAACGCTGCCTACCCGAGCTTCCGCCTGTTCTCCCGCTCCGACGATCCAGGTGCGACGGTCTCCGTGTCGGTGTCCTACAACACCGCGCTCGGCACGTTCACAGTTCCGGTCGGCGTGCTGACGCCCGGGAGCGCTTGGCAGCCCAGCCTGCCGATGCTGACCGGGTCCGCCGTGCCGGGTCTGCTCAGTGGCGGCACGGCCGCTGTGTCTCTGCATTTCGTCGCCAACGGCGGTACGACGCAGATCGACGACGTTTACGTTGATCCACACAGCCGTTGTTGCTGAGGCATCGGGAATAGGCGGGCGATGGAACTCGACGCATACCTCAACCCTGAGGCCGAGCAGCAGCTGGACGCGCGCCAGCAGCGGCTCGAGCGTCAGCTCCGCGAACACAGAGAGCTCATCACCAACTGTGTAGGCGCGGCCGCGTTTCTCTCGGCAGCGATCCTGCTTGCGGTGCTCGCGCCGTGGCAGCGATCGCTGTCGGTCCCCAGCGTGGTCTTGGTGCTCGTCGTCTGGGTGTTGGTCGAGCGGGTCAAGTTCCCGGTCGCGAGCTACTGGGCCCACCCGACGATGCTCGCCTTCGTGCCGGCGTTGTTCTTGCTGCCCACCCCGATCGTGCCGCTGATCTCGACCGTTGCGATCGTGATGCGCGGCGTTCCGGGCCTGATCCGGGGACGCGTCTCGCCGCGGATGCTCCCCGTGCTCCTAGCCGATGGTTGGTTCACCATCGGTCCCGCCCTGGTCATCATTCTCGGGGGCGCTCAGCTGTTTGCCTGGTCGCATTGGCCGATCTACGCCGCGGCATTCGTGGCCCAGGTTGGATTCGACCTCGGCGCGATGCTCGCATGGTCATGGATCGGGGAGGGCAACAGGCCGAAGGGTCAGCTGCCATTGCTCAGCTGGACCTACGCCGTTGACGCGGCACTCGCCCCGCTCGGGCTGCTGATCGCAGCCGAAGCACTGCGGCGGCCGGGACTTGTGTTGATCGCGCTCTCACCCACGGCGATGATGATCTTCTTCGCCCGGGAGCGTCAGCAGCGACTCGAGCAGACCCAGGCACTGTCGACCGCCTACCGCGGCACCGCGCTGCTGCTCGGCGACGTCGTTGAAGCGGACGACCACTACACGGGTACCCACAGCCGCGACGTCGTCGATCTTTCGATGGCGGTCTCCGATGCGCTCGGTTTGGGGTCTGCCTGCCGACGGGACGTCGAGTTCGCGGCGCTGCTGCACGACGTCGGCAAGATCCGCGTACCGAAGGAGATCATCAACAAGCGGGGACCACTTGACGCGAGCGAGTGGCAGGTGATCCGGCGTCATACGATCGACGGGGAATTGATGCTGCGGCGGGTCGGCGGAACCCTGTCCAACGTGGGGCGCATCGTGCGCTCCTCGCATGAGCGCTTCGACGGCGCGGGGTATCCCGACGGGCTGGCCGGAGACGTGATCCCGATCGAGTCCAGAATCGTCGCGGTATGTGACTCGTTCAGCGCTATGACGACCGACCGGCCTTACCGGCGGGCGCTCAGTGTGGATCAGGCGGTGGCCGAGCTGCGGCGGTGCGCGGGGACTCAGTTCGATCCGAGCGTCGTCGCTGCTCTCACGGAGGTGCTCGGGGTCACTGTGGCCACCGTGCGGCAGAGCCGCCGCCAGCGGCACCGGAGCTCTCCGCTGAGCGCCGTGTCCTGCGGCTGAGCCCGGCTCGGTCCAGTCTTCGGCGCTCGTCTCCGGCTGGCGCTCAGCCGCGGCCGTGCGAGCGGGGGATCTCGTAGCCCCGCGCCGGCAGCGAAGCCGACCTGGGGACCGGGACGCTGGTGCCGGCGCGTGAGACCGAGGCGACTCGCGCCCCGGAGCTCGTCCAATGCACGCTGACCGGTGCGTAGCGCAGCAGCGCGTGCCACGTGGCCGGCCCGATCAGCCCGATCGCCGGCAAGCCGTGGGCCCGTTGGAAGCGCATCACCGCCGACCGCGTTCCCGGACCGAACGCGCCATCGACTGCCACGGGAAAGCCGGCCTTGACCAGATGCTCCTGCGCCCAGACGACGACGTCGCCCTGGGCACCCTTGCCCAGACTGGCGCTCGTCGCGGCCGGGCTGAATCCCTGGAGGGTGCCGACCGGCTGAGACAGCGCCCGCCACTCAGCGGAGGAGGCCTCCTGCCAGTCCCACCAGCTCAGTCCGGGAGCTCCGTAGGCGCGCGAGAGCTGCCGGAAGCGCCGGATCTGACTGAGGCGCGGGGAACCTGACACCTGCCCCAGCGGGGCAATCGTCCGCTGGTAGATCCGATTGAACATGTAGGTATGAGCGAACACGTCGTCCACCGTCACGCCGATGTCGGCCCAGTACATCTGCGGGGCGTTGTACTGAGCGCCACCGGGACCGAGGAACACCGAATACGGATAGCCCGGGTGGTAGTCGACGTAGGGAAACCCGGCGAGGGCGACCGGGAAGCCGGCGCCGACCAGGTTCCGCAGGGTGCCCATGTAGGTCTGCGCCTGTACATATTTGCCCTCGTACTCGCCCTCGGCATCGATGACCAGGCAGTCGGCGCCCGCGCGGGCTGCCGCCGCCCCGACGTGCGCCTCGGTCGCTGGACTGTTGCCGTACACGTACTGCCAGCCGCAGACCTTGAAACCGTTGGCGTGGAGGGTGGAGATCAACTGCGGCGTGAACTGGGACCAGGTTCCGGTCCCGTCGCCGCTCTTGATCAGCAGCGTGCTGACGCCGTAGCGCTTTGCGCTGGCAATGATCGAGGCAACGCTGCCGCCGTTTGACTGTGAGACGTACCAGATCCACATGCCGCGGCCGCCGAACGGGCTGGTCTGGGCGCCGCGGGCGGGGTGGCGCTTGGTCGAGGTATGGCGCTTGTGCACCACGCGCTTCTTGACCTGCACGGGGCTCAGCCCGCCACCGCCCGAGGCGGCAGCAGCGGTCGACGTCCAGGCGGCTGCGAGAACGAGGGCGAGCGCTGCGACGAGATATCGGCGCAGTCGATGCTCCCCCAGCGTTCGAACCCCGCGCGGCTGGCGGTCCTCCGTCATACCGTGAGTCACCGTACCGAAGAACCCCCGGCCAACTCGCAAGTTTCGGTTCGCCGCCGGCGCCTTATCGCTCCGAGTGAGCACCCGAGTCACGCGCGCGGCCGCGAACCATGACCGGAGTAGGCTGGATTTCCCACCTACGACCAATGAGGCAAGCATGCGAGCTGTGGTGATTCACCAGACCGGGGGCACCGAGGTCCTGAGCTTGGAGGAGGCTCAGCGTCCCGAGCCCCAAGCGGGGGAGGTGTTGATCAGGGTGCGTGCTGCGTCGGTCAACCCGATCGATTGGAAGTACCGGCGAGGCTTCGCACCCGCAGAGCTTCCGACGGTCCGGACACATGCGCGGGTCGTCCTCACCGTCGGCGCCTAGGCAGTCGGACACCGCCGGCGACGCCTGCCCACGGCTCGAAGAAAAGCCCTGCTCGACGCGAAGCAGGAGTAGTGTCGTCTCGGGCGGTGAGGCGGCGGTGCCACGCCCCGGGGTTGGCGCCCCGGGGGCTATAAGGAGAGAGACCATGGCACCAGATGAAAACGTAGCGATCATGGAGCGCGCCTACGGGGCATTCAACACCGGCGACATGAACACGCTCACCGAGCTCATGGATGAGACTGTTTGGCACTTGCCCGGCCGGAGCTCGATGGCCGGCGACTACGAGGGCCGCGGCGCGACCTTGGCGTACTTCGGCCAGCTCGCGCAGGAGACTGGAGGGACCTTCCGGGCCGAGTTGCAGCACATGGCTGCAGATGGCGATGACCACGTGGTTGGCATCCAGCGCAGCTCCGCTGATCGAAACGGCAAGCACCTCGACGTTGCCTGCTGCATCGTCTTCGAGCTGAAGGACGGCAAGGTGACTGACGGCCGGGAGCACTTCGAGGACCTCTACGCATGGGACGAGTTCTGGTCCTAGCCCCGCCCGGGTCTGAACCGCTAGTCAGCCGAGTACCGGCTGACTAGCGGTTATCCGGCCCTGCTCAGGTCTCGGGGCGAATACGCCGGAGACTCGCAACGCGAGGAACGCGGGACGCGCATTCCGGGGCTATGCGCACCCGGTTACTTGATGAACAGGATCTCCGAGTACTTCGGCAGCGGCCACAGGTCGTCAGCGACGACCTTCTCGAGTGCATCCGCCGTCTGCCGCACGGATTCCATCGCCGGGATCACCTGCTCGTGCATGTACTTGGCGTGCGCGAGCACATCGTCGTGGGGCTGGTTCTCGCCCCGGTTGGCGGCCTCCAGCCCGCGGATCGCCTCGAAGAACTTGGCCGCGAGATCTTCGGTCTCAGATAGCACCTCGGGTAGCTCGGCGGCACGCAGCATCGCGACGTGCCGCGCAACAGCCGGCAGCAGCATCGTGCGGGCGATCGCTGCGGCGGTCTCGGACTCGATGTTGATCTTCGTCACGTACTGCTCGAGGAACACCTCGTAACGCGACTCAATCTCTCGCGGCGAGAGCACGCCATAGTTATCGAACAGTGCCTCGGTCTCATCGGCCACCAGGTACGGCAACGCATCCGGGGTGGCGCGAAGATTCAGGAGACCTCGCTGCTCGGCCTCCGCGGTCCACTCCTCGGAGTAGTTGTCGCCGCCGAACACGATCCGCTTGTTCTCGGCGTAGCTGCGCTGGAGGATCGGCCGCAGCGCAGCCTCGAGCCCCTGGCCTTCCTGAAGGGCATTCTCGAGCTCCTCGGCGAGATCGTCGATTGCGTCGGCGACGATTGTGTTCAGCACCGTGTTGGGCAGAGACAGCGACATGCTCGAGCCCAGGGCCCGGAACTCGAACTTGTTCCCGGTGAAGGCGAACGGGCTCGTGCGGTTGCGGTCGCCGCCGTGCAGCGGCAGTGGCGGCAGCACTGGCGTGCCCAGGCCGAGGAACGACTCCGGCGTCGACTCGCCCGCCTCACCCCGCTCGATTGCCCCGAACACGGTCTCGAGCTGAGCGCCGAGGAAGATCGAGATGATCGCCGGGGGTGCCTCGTTGGCGCCGAGCCGATGATCCTGGCCGGGCGAGGCGATCGAGGCGCGTAGCAGACCCTGATACTTGTTGACCGCCTGGATCACCGCCGCGCAGAAGAACAGGAACTGCAGGTTCTCGTGCGGGGTGTCCCCGGGCTCGAGCAGGTTCTCACCGCCGTCTGTGCCCATCGACCAGTTGTTGTGCTTCCCGGATCCGTTTACACCAGCGAACGGCTTCTCGTGGAGCAGGCAGACGAGGCCATAGCGCCGGGCCACGTTCTGCATGATCTGCATCGTGAGCTGTTGGTGGTCGGCCCCGACGTTGGAGTTCTCGAACATGGGCGCGAGCTCGTACTGATTCGGCGCGACCTCGTTGTGGCGGGTCTTGACCGGCACTCCGAGCTTGGCCAGCTCGCGCTCGGTCTCCAGCATGTAGGCGAGGATCCGTTCGGGGATCGAACCGAAGTAGTGGTCGTCGAGCTCCTGACCCTTGGCGGGCTGAGCGCCGAACAGGGTGCGGCCGGTGGTGATCAGGTCCGGTCGCTCGAAGTAGTACTGCTGGTCGATCAGGAAGTACTCCTGCTCCGGTCCGACGGTGGTGAACACCCGCTGCGCGGTGCTGTTGCCAAACAGCTTCAGCGCGCGGATGGCGGACTTGGACAGCGCGTCCATCGAGCGCAGCAGGGGGATCTTGTGATCGAGCGCCTCGCCGGTCCACGAGGTGAAGGCGGTGGGGATGCACAGCAGCGCCCCGTTGGGGTTCTCGAGGATGAAGGCGGGGCTGGTCGGATCCCATGCCGTGTATCCGCGGGCCTCGAAGGTGGAGCGGATGCCACCGGTGGGGAAGCTCGACGCATCGGGCTCGCCCTGGATCAGCTCCTTGCCGGAGAACTCGGCCAGCGCCGTCCCCTCGCCGGTGGGGTTGTAGAAGGAGTCGTGCTTCTCGGCAGTCGAGCCGGTGAGCGGCTGGAACCAGTGGGTGTAATGGGTGGCCCCCTTCTCGAGCGCCCACTCCTTCATCGCCAGCGCCACTGCGTCCGCCAGGGAAGTGTCCAGGGCCTCTCCCCGCGCGAGCGTCACCTGGAGGCGGCGAAAGACATCCTTGGGCAGTCGCTGGCGCTGAATCGCGGGGCTGAAGACGTTGGAGGCGAAGATCTGATTGTCGGAGACGGTCAGATCCGGCGCGCCAAGCGCGCCTCCGTTGGGGGCCCACTGGGCCGCGAGGACGTTCTGCTGGCGAATGCGAGGCATGCGTTCTTTTGATTCCTTCCTTTGTGCGCCGTCGGCGGCGTCGACGCGTACGAGAGATCGCCTCGGTGGCCGAGGCGTGTCGCAAATGTATGTGATCGGGTCCAGGGGGTCACTATCCCGATGGCCAAACCGCAGGGGGGGAGGTTCGCCGTTCGGCGAAGTCGCCTGGCCGTGAAATACTCTGCCCGTGCCGTTTGATCCCAAGCTGGGCCTCGACGTCTACGTTCCCAACCCGGGGCGCTACGACGAGATTCCGTATCGCCGCTGCGGTCGCAGCGGACTGAAGCTGCCGGCCATCTCGTTGGGCCTGTGGCAGAACTTCGGCGACGACTTCCCGCTCATGAACAGCCGCGCGATCCTGCGCCGGGCGTTCGATCTCGGGATCACCCACCTCGATCTGGCCAATAACTACGGGCCGCCCTACGGAAGCGCGGAGATCAACTTCGGCCGGATCTTCGACGAGGACTTCCGGCCCTACCGGGACGAGCTGGTGATTTCCACCAAGGGCGGATACGACATGTGGGCTGGCCCCTACGGCGAGTGGGGCTCGCGCAAGTACATGCTGGCCAGCCTCGAGCAGAGCCTCAGGCGGATGCGGCTGGATCACGTCGACATCTTCTACTCGCACCGCTTTGATCCGGAGACGCCGCTGGAGGAGACGATGGGCGCGCTGGACGCGGCGGTCCGCCAGGGCAAGGCCCGCTACGTCGGCATTTCCTCCTACGGTCCCCGGCGGACCGAAGAAGCGATCCAGATCCTGCGTGAGCTGGGCACGCCGCTACTGATCCATCAGCCGTCATATTCGATGCTCAACCGCTGGGTCGAGGAGGAGCTGCTGGCGGTGCTCGAGCGCGAGGGCGTCGGAGCGATCGTGTTCTCGCCGTTGGCTCAGGGCCTGCTGACTAACAAGTACCTCGGCGGCGTTCCGGATGACTCGCGCCTGCGCCGCGGTCTGCACTTCTCAGAGAACATGATCTCCGAGGAGAACCTCGACCGGGTGCGGGCGCTGAACGAGATTGCCGAGCGTCGCGGGCAGACACTCGCGCAGCTCGCGATTGCCTGGACATTGCGGGACCCGCGCGTAACCTCGGCGCTGCTCGGCGCGAGCAGCGTCAAGCAGCTCGAGCAGAACGTCGCCGCGCTCGATCACCTTGAGTTCGACCCCGATGAGCTCGCCGAGATCGACCGCTATGCGGTTGATGGCGGGATCAACATCTGGGAGGCGTCGAGCTCCGCCTAGCCAGCCGGCGCTCCTCCCGGCTACGGCGTGCTGACGACCTGTCCGTTGTTGGCCACGTAGGACTGCTGGGGGTTGTTCGCCACTGTCACCTTGAACACACCCCTCGGGCTGCCGCCGCCGGACAGCACGGCACGCGCCTTTCCGTTCAGCCCTGCCGCCACCGAGTACTGGATCACGTGCCGTCCGGGCTTGATCGCCGTCACGCCCCAGTCGAAGGTGGCGGTGGCGCCGGGCTTCAGCCGGCCGAGCGCCCAGGTGTTGGCGTACGCCGTCACCGCGCCGCCGGGTCCGCCCGAATGGCAGCTGAACTTACACGGCCCGGGTGGCCGGTCGACGATCCACACCGGACGCGAGGGATTGGCCAATCCCGACTGCTTCACGTTCTCCGAGAACGCCGAGGTCCCGGTGCCCGACCCGGGCTGGGCCGGGGCCTCGCAGCTGACGTTGCATACGGTCACGGCGACGTCGGGGATCGTCTTGTTGCCCGCGTTGCGGACCGAGATCACCAGGTGGGTGTGCTGCGCCAGTCGCTGGAAGGTGGGAAAGGTCGCCGAGGTCACGGTCACGGGGAACCTGCCCGTCGCTTCATTGACGTCCTGACGGCCTCCGCCACCGCAGCCGCTCAGCCCCGCCAGCAGCGCAGCGGCGATTGTCCAGCGGCTCCTCGCTCTCCACCCAGTCACGGCGCGCGGAACATACCACGCGCGAGGGCGCTCGAACGCCGCTAGTCGCCGGAGTCCGGTCGCGGCTCGCCGACGGTTCGAACTTGGTTTAACCTCGCCGGTTGGCGTAGGCTTAGCGGCGGTGAGCCGCATGGGCGGCCACCCGAACCCCCGGGAGAGAAGACCACCTTTGATCCGAGCAGCTGCCGACCGAGCGTTCTTGCCCACCAAGAGCGTCTTGGAAGAGGTCGGGAACATGATGATCCTGACCGGGAAGACCATTACGTCCGCGGTGCGCCCGCCCTACCCGTACGGGAGCGAGTTCGTCGGGCAGTTCCTGTTCGCGATGCGGCTGTGCTGGTTCCCACTGCTGATCTCCACCGTCGCCTTCGGGTACGCCGCGCCGGGATTGCAGGCGGCCAACTTCCTCGTGCTGTTCGGAGCGCTTGATCGTCTCGGCGGATTCTTCGTGCTGGCCTCAATCCGGGAGTTCGCTCCTTTCGTCGACGCGATCGTGCTGGCCGGTGTCGCCGGCACCGCGATCACCGCCGATCTGGGCGCGCGGAAGATCCGCGAGGAACTCGACGCGCTTCAGGTCCTCGGTGTCGACCCGATCAAGAACCTGGTCGTACCGCGGTTCCTGGCGCTGATGCTGGTCACCGGCCTGTTCGACATCTACGCCCTGCTGTTCGGCATCTTCGGCGGCATCGTGGCCACCCTGGTCAACAATGCGCCGCTGGGGCCGTTCTGGGCCACCTTCTTCAACAACGCCTCGACCACCGATCTCTGGGGGTCGGTGGTGAAGACGACCATCTTCGGCGCGATCATCGCGATCGTCTGTTGTTACAAAGGGATGACTGCGTCCGGAGGGGCCGAGGGGGTGGGGCGCGCCGTCAACCAGGCGGTGGTGATCGCCTTCCTGGGCGTATTCGCGTTCAACTACGCGTTCACCCAGACGCTGCTGGCCACCCACCCCGAGATCACCACGATCGCCAAGTGATCGGCTGATGGGCGAAATCTTCGCGGCGCCGAAGGGCTGGGTTGAGTCCTTCGGCGAGATGATCAAGTTCACGTCGAAGATCGTCGGCGAGGTCTTCCGCCTACGTGTGTTCAAGTTCTTCGGCGAGGCGCTGCGTCAGTCCGGCATCCTGATCGTCTCCTCGACGATCGTGATCTGGGGTCTGGTGTTCATCATCGGCCTCGAATGCGGGGTCGAGGGCGCGTACTTCGACCGAGCCAACGGCGTCCCCGCGTACGCGGGCGTCTTCTCGGCCTGGTGTGACCTTCGGGAACTGGTGCCCTACGGCTTCGGGTACATGATGGCCGCCAAGGTCGGGACGGGCATCGTCGCCGAGCTCGGCTCGATGCGCATCTCCGACGAGATCGACGCCCTCGAGGTGATGGGGATCAGCGGGATGACGTTCCTGTGCGCGACCCGGTTGCTCGCCGCCTGGCTGGTGCTCCCGTTCGTCTACATCGTTTCGATCGGGGCCGGGTTTTTCGCCAGTTATCTTGTAGTCGTCCAGCAGATCGGAGACGTCACCTCAGGCGGGTTCTTCCTGATCTTCTGGCAATTCCAGAATCCACCAGATCTCTTATTTAGCTTAATCAAAGCCATGTCAATGGCCACGGTGATCGTGCTCGTCGGCTGTTACTACGGCTACAACGCGAGCGGCGGCCCGGTCGGGGTCGGTACCGCAACGGCGAAATCCATGGTTGTCAACATAGTCTCGGTTCATCTCATCGGCATGCTCGGTACGCAGCTCTTCTGGGGCGCTAATCCGAGGGCACCAATCGGAGGCTGAAATGCGGCGGTTCAACTTCGCAGGCAAGGGCAAGGACGAGGGGGAGCAGCCCCCCGAGGGATCCGCGCCCGCGGAAGGCGAGACCACGCACGGCGACCCCGGTGCCGCGTCCGCCTCGCAGGGCCCTACCACCCCGCCTGCGGAACCGGCCTCGGATTCCGAATCCGCACCGAGCTCCGCGCCTGCGCAGGAATCGACGACAGACTCTTGGCTCCCGGCAGGGCGCGAGGGCTGGGATCATCCCAGCGACGAGCCGGCTCCGATCCACGACTCTGAACCCGACAGCGAGGTTCCGGTGGCCGGGGGCCAGGCCTCCCCGGCGCAGCCCGCCGCGGAGGCCCAGGACACGGCCGAGACGCAGGCCCGGGGTGCCGCCGATGTGTCCGACGGCGAGTCCCAGTCCGGGGCCGAGTCCGGTTCCCAGGAATCTGGTTCCCGCGTCTCGGTAGTCGACGAGCAGCCGCCCCGGCCCTCGCCGCCCGACGGTGCCTCCGACGAGGAATACCGCTGGCACACCTACAGGGTTTATCCGTCCGGACGCCCGGACGCCGTCGAGTTCATCGACACTTACAAGTCGTTCGGCCGGGCGAAGATCCTGCGGGGATTGAACATGGGCCTCCCCGAGGGGATGGTCTCGATGGTCCTCGGACCGTCCGGCACCGGCAAGTCGGTCTGCATCAAGCACATCGTTGGACTGCTCTACCCCGACCAGGGCGATGTGCTGGTGCACGGTGAGTCGGTGCCGAACATGGCCGACGACGACCTATTTGAGATGCGCAAGAAGTTCGGCCTGCTGTTCCAGGACGGTGCCCTGTTCGGGTCGATGAACCTCTACGACAATGTCGCGTTCCCTCTGCGCCAGCACACCGAGAAGGGCGAGGACGAGATCGACGACATCATCATGCGCCGGCTCAATGAGGTCGGTCTGGGCAGCGCCCGGGACAAGATGCCCAACGAGCTCTCCGGCGGGATGCGCAAGCGCGCCGGCTTCGCCCGAGCGCTCGTCCTCGAACCGGACATCGTCATGTTCGACGAGCCCGACTCAGGCCTCGATCCGGTGCGTACCGCGCTGCTGGGTGAGCTGATCCTCGAGATCCACCGCGACATGATGGACGAGGCCAAGGAGAAGCAGAAGGCACACCTGCCCACCTTCGCGGTCGTGACCCACGACATCATGAGCGCGCGCCGGGTGGCGGACTACATCAACGTCCTGTGGAAGGGGCGGATCGTCGAAGCGGGTCCCGCCGAGGACATGCTCAACTCCGACAACCCGTTCATTCGCCAGTTCCTCGCCGGGGAGTCGCAAGGCCCCCTGACGATGGATTAGCTTGGCTGGGAGCGAGGCCGCTCCTCACCGCGCAGCTAACGGCGCCGAACGGCTGCGTGCACCGATAGCCTGGATCCGATGAAGCGGAGGCTCGAGGGGTTGGTCAGGGTCGCTGCGCACCGGCCCGGCCTGACGGTGGCGATCGTGTTGACCCTGGCGCTGGCGGGGACGCTGCTGTCGCTCGGGCTGAAGCCCTCAGCGGGAAGCGACACGTTCGTCTCGCGCTCGACCGCGAGCTTCCAGGCCACCGACCAGGATCATCGGCAGTTCGGCGGCGACGCCGTGGTCATCCTGATCCGCGAGCCGCTCACCGACCTGGTGCAGACCAAGGATCTGGCCACGGTCACGTTCCTCGAGGCCTGCCTCGCGGGACAGTACGTCGTCCCCAGCCAGCAGCTGTATTCCTTCCAGCCGGCGCCGCCCGGTGCACACGCCCCCTATGGCGGCTACAACAGTCCGTGCGGCCAGCTGATGAAGACCAAGCCCGTACAGGTCGTCTACGGACCAGGCACGTTCCTCAACCGCGCCGTCGCCGCGGTCAACCTCCAGGTCCGTGCCCTGCTGGCCTCGACCCAGCAGCAGATCGCCGACGCGGGGGCGGCAGCACAGCAGCTCGCGCTCAGCCGCGGCCTGACCTCGACCCAGGCGACCCAGGCGGCCAAGTCGGCTCGGATCCTGGCCACCCAGCAGCAGACCCAGGCGCTCGAGCGGCTGTACCTGAACTCAGGCATCAGCGGTACGCCCAAGATCGACGATCCCCAGTTCATCCCGCAGATCGTGTTCGACCAGACAAAGGGCGTCAACCAGCCGAAGTCTCGTTTCTCCTATCTCTTCCCGACGGCGAACTCGGCGCTGATTCAGGTCAGGCTGAAGGCTTCGCTCAGCGACGCCCAACAGGCTCAGGCGATCTCCTGGATCCGCCAAGCCGTGCGGATGCCCATGTTCGCCAGCGCCTACGGTGGCACCTACATCGTCAGCGGTGAGCCGGTCGTGGTCAACGATCTGGCGGCCAAGATCAGCGGGTCGATCGCCGGCCTGCTGATCGCCGCCGTACTGGTGATGGCGGCGACATTGCTGCTGGTGTTCCGCAGCCGGCTGCGGCTGCTCCCGCTGGCGGTGGCGCTCGCCGCAGCGGGCGTCACCTTCGGCGCGTTGTCGCTGGTCGGCGGGACGCTGACGATGGCCTCGATCGCTGTGCTCCCGATCCTGATCGGGCTCGCCGTCGACTACGCGATCCAGTTTCAGTCCCGCGTGCAGGAGGCGCGTCGCGGTGAGGCCGGCGGGTTGGTGCCGACACACGCGGCGGTGGCGCGCGCGGCGCGCATCGGGGCGCCCACTATTGCCGTTGCCGCACTGGCCACGGCCACCGGATTTCTCGTGCTCGTGCTCTCGCCCGTTCCGATGGTGCGCGGTTTTGGGCTGTTGCTGGTGGTCGGGATCGCGGTCGCCTTCGTCTGTGCGCTCGCCGGGGGCTCGGCGGCCCTGGTGCTCGCAGACCGAGAGGGGGGCGCGGTCGGGGCCTCCCTGCGCGGCGCGGGCGAGATCCTCCGTGACGCCGGTCAACGAGCGGCTGCGCCGCTGCGGCGAGCGCCGCGAATCCCCCTCCGCCCGCTCAGGCCGGCGAGCCGGCTCCTCGGCCTGCTTGGCTCGATCATGCGCAGGCCAGGACGTGTTCTGGCCCTCGGCGCCCTGCTCGCCCTACTGGGCTGGATCGCCGACACCCAGACCTCAGTCCAGTCCGACGTCACCAAGCTCGTCCCGGCGAACATGCCGGCGCTGCAGAATCTGCATACGCTCGAGCAGGTGACCGGCGTCTCGGGGGAGATCGATGTGGTCGTCGATGCCCCCAACGTCGCCACACCACAAGTGGTGGGGTGGATGCTGAACTACGACAACGCGTTGCAGCGACACTTCGGCTACCTGGAGACCAAGGGATGCGCCCAGTCGACCCTGTGCCCGGCCCTGTCGCTGCCGGATCTCTTCTCCGCGGGCACCTCCACTGGCGCGAACGTGGCGTCGCCAAGCCAGTCCGCGATCCGCAGCCTGCTTGCGGCGGTGCCGACCTATTTCTCCCAGGCGGTGATCACACCCGATCATCGCAGCGCCACCCTGGCGTTCGGTATCCGGCTGATGCCGTTGGCCAAGCAGCAGCGGGTGATCGACTACATGAACGCTCAGCTGCACCCGCCCCCGGGCGTACGGGCTCGCCTGGCGGGACTGCCCGTGCTGGCGGCCCAGGCCAATAGTGCCCTGTCCTCATCCGGCCGGCGGCTGCTGACGCTGCTCGCCGGACTGTTGGCCGTCGGGTTGGTCCTGCTGGCCATCTTCCGCAGTCCCCAGCGCGCCCTCGTCCCGCTGATTCCGATCGCGCTCGCCACCGGCTGGTCCGCGCTGATCCTGTTCCTGATCGGGATCCCGCTCAATCCGATGTCGGCCACCCTCGGGGCGCTGGTGATCGCGATCTCGACCGAGTTCAGCGTTCTGCTCTCCGAGCGATTCCGGCAGGAGCGCGCCGGCGGACGGGATCTGGCGCAGGCGCTCGCGCAGACCTACCGCTCCACGGGAGCGGCCGTGCTGGCCTCCGGCGTGACCGCCATCGCCGGGTTCGGGGTGCTGGTGTTCTCCGGCATAACGATGCTTCGTGACTTCGGCTTCGTCACCTTGATCGACCTGACGGTGTCGCTGATGGGAGTGCTGGTGGTGCTGCCGGCCGTGCTGGTCGTGTCCGAGCGTCGAGACCTGGCCCGCAGCCTCCGGGCGGCCTGTGGGCGCGCGCTGACGCTGCGGCCACGCCTGCGCCGGCGCACTCGAGTGGCGTGAGCGACTCGCCGCCAAACCCGCCTCCTCCCGAGCCAGAGGCTGGGCCGCCAGAGCGATCGTCGAGGGAGCCGGAGGGTCCCCGCCACCGCCTTGACCCAGATCTCGCCGCGGCCGTGGCCGGCGGTCCCGAGCGGCCGGCACCGGAGCCTGAAGCCGCGTTCGACACGCGGCCCTACCGCTGGGCCATCGGCATCTTCGGTCTGATCCTGGTCGTGGTGATCTCGATCTACCAGTTCGCCAGCAACGGGACGGCCAGCCCCGGGGTATCTCCCGGCAAGGGACTGCACCGGTTCGTGGCGCCGCTGGCCACCAGCGGCGTGAACCTCGATGCCAACATGAATCCGCGCTGCGACCCTGCCCATCCGAACCCGCAAGCGCTCAACGTCTGCGGCCGCTCTCCCCTGGTGCTGGCCTTCTTCGTCACCGGATCCTCCGCCTGCACGCGTCAGGTCGACGCGATGCAGGCGCTCTCGCGCCAATATTCGCCCAACGTGGTCCGGTTCGCCGCGGTGGCGATCAGAGCCAGCAGAACGGACGCCGCCGCCGAGGTTCGCAAACACCACTGGACGATCCCGGTCGCCTATGACCGCGACGGCGCCGTGGGCCAGACCTACGGCGTCGAGATCTGTCCGATTGCCGAGATCTCCGGTCGCGGTGGGATCGTGGCCCGGCGGCTGATCGGAGAGCATTGGAGCAACACGGCTGCGCTTGGGGCGCAGATCAAGGCCGTGTTCGGGCGGGGATGACCGAGGAGGTCGACCTCGAGGCGGCCCCGGGATTCATCGCCCCTGAGGTCAGGGCCGAGTTCCCAGGGCTGCGGCTCGGTTGGATCAGCGTGCCGGCGCGCCGAGGACCGAGCCCGCGGGCCGTCGTCCAGCGGCTCGGGGCGCTGTCCAACCGCTACCGAGGCGCCAGCGTGGTGGCGATGCGCACCCAGCCGATCCCGAGCGCCTACCGAACGTTCTTTCGCCAGATCGGGCTCGACCCCGACGTCAACCGGATCCCCAGCGAGCAGGCCGCCGTGCTGCGCCTGCTGCACGGCCAGTTCCGGCCGAGGACGCTGATCGAGGATGCCCTGCTGATCGGCCTGATCGAGACCGGAGTCCCGGTGTGGGCATTGGACGCCAGCCGTGTCGAGGCCGGCGGTCTGGGAATCCGGACCTCGGGTCGGGGCGAACGCCTGGGCATCACCGAGTTCGGTGACGAACTGCCGCCCGGGCGCCTCGTGGTGGCGGACGCGGCACGCGTCCACGGCCTGCTCTTCGACGAGGTCGCGCCCGGCCACGGCGTGAGTGCGGCGACCGAGCGGATCGTCCTCTTCTCGGTCGGAGTCGACGGAGTCCCGGCCATCCACATCGAAGAGGCGCTGTGGGTCTGCATCGAAGCCCTAGGTGTGGCCTGAAACCGGCCTCCGCAGGGTATATCTCCTGCTAAGCTCGCCTGGCTCACTGGAAAGGAGAGAGGCTATGAGGCTCCTCGATCAGGAAAGCAGCGCACCGCAGGTCCAACTGCCGTCGCCGGCAACCGTCACCGAGGATGCGCAACGTGCCGCGCGCCGGTCATTGCGCGCGCAGATCGCCGGGCTCGAGCGTCAGCTTGCCGAGGCATTCGTAACCGCTTACTCGATGGGCGGCCTGGAACATCCGCTCCAGTACAGCGCGCAGCCGCGGCTCCTCAACCTCGGTGAGCTCGAGCTGGTTCGCGACGAATTGGCCGAGCGAGTGCGGGCGGCACGGGGACGGATCGCCGAGCGCGCCGACGACCAGGCCGCCAGCCGGCTGCTCGTCGAGCGCATGCTGCTGGAGCCGGGCAAGTATCGGTTCGTTCGGGTACCGCTGGAGGATCTCGGTGAACCGGGCTGCGGCGCGTACCACGTTCGACCGCGCATGGGTTTGATCGGCATGCTGATGGGCTGGTGGCAGATCAAGCTCTCCTCGGGCTGTCCGTTACCCAGGGGCCGCGGCGAGCCGCGGCCCTGATCGGAATGGGTAACAGAGGTCTCCTGATTTGGAGCCCATGCGAGACCTGCTGAGGACCGGCGTGGGAGCCGTTCTGGTGGTGCTGATCATGTTCATCGGCAGCCTGGTCCTGTGGATCGGGACGCCATTGCTGTGGCTTTGGGTCGGCTCCCAGATTCAGGGCGAGACGGCTTCGCTGGGGGCCGCCTTGGGGGCGATGTTCTTCGGCGTGATCGTCACCATCGCCGTGCTCGCTTCGGTTCTGGCCAAGCTCAGCAACATCTACCGCGCCAACTGCATCGCACGAGGAATGGGGGACCCGGGGCACTTCGTGCTCGAAGGAGTTCTCGTCGTGAGCGCGGGCCTGACCATCGCTGCGTTCGTCGTGTGGTTCTTCTTCTTTGCCGGCACCAGCCCCGTGCCGGTCGGGATCCAGCTCTGATCGAGCGCGCCCCCGAGCGCTCGCCCGCGGTGCTCAGCCGGAAGACAGCCTGCGCCGATGTCCTGGCGCAGGCTGTCCGGGGGCACGCGCTCTAAGCACCCACGAATTGCAGTTCCGGCTCCGCCACCGATGGCGCGAACTGAGTCGGCAGCGAAGGGCAGTCCTGCAGGGCAGCAGCCAGCATTCGACGCTGCCGGTCCGTCAGTGCTCCTACCTGCTTCATCTCGCCGATCTGATTGCGCGAGAGGAACTTCCGGCACCGGGTGCTGCCCCAGCGCCGCTGGCTCATCAGCAGGTCTCCCACCGTCCAACTGCTCGCCTCCCAAGGGGAGGTGAGGATGACTTCTGCTGCGGACACGTCACCTTCCGCAATCCGTCGCTTCAGTTCCGCACGGGCGAGCCTGACCTCGTTGGCCCGTCCCAGAGCCTGCAGTCTTTGCGGCTCCGGCGTCATCGTGGCGGTCTCCGTCATGTAGCTATCTCTCTCCCTGCGTCCTGTCCGCTGGCGCGGACGCCGTTGACGATTGCCGACGAGCACGACGCTTCCTGCGCCGTGACCGACGGGTGCTGCGGTCCGATTCTTTGGGCCTCTGACTGCTGAAGTCGCCCCAGCGCGCCCCGGCCATACCGACCCCCAGATATGACCCTCGCGCGGCCCGGCCGACCACCATCGAGGTAGGCCAGAACCTACGCGAGTCGCTCGGTCACAACAAGGTCACATGTCGCGGAGCATGTGCTCATAGCGTGTTTTTTCTCTCGCCGGGCGCTTGTGCGTTAGTGGACAAGCACTACTCGCCCGGCGCGCCGTCTAGGCGCCGGACGGGAGCGGACCGTGTTCAGCTTCGAAGGACCGCTTAGCCTCGGCGAAGGCGTCCAGTGCGCGGTCCAGGACCGGCTCGTCGTGGGTCGCCATCACGCTCGTGCGCAGCAGCGCGCCACCGAGTGGAACGGCGGGGTGAATCGCCACGTTGACGAACACGCCGGCCTCATAGAGGGCCTTCCAGAGGAATACGGCCTTCCAGTCATCGCCCACCAGCACCGGGATGATCGGAGTCATGACCTCGGTGCCGTCGGGCAGGCGTGTGGGCTCGATCACCTGGTAGCCCAGGTGTCTCAGGCCGTCGTAGAGGTAGCGCGCGTTGGCCAGCACCTGGGCGAACAGTTCGCGACCCTCGTCGGAGCGGCAGATCCGCACCGCCGAGAGCGCGGCCCCGACCGCCGCCGGCACCGCGGACGCGGTGAAGATGAACGGGCGCGACTGGATCCGCAGAAACTCGATCACGTCGGCCGGCCCCGCGATCACTCCGCCACATGAGGCCAGCGACTTGGAAAACGTGGCCATCCGCAGGTCGACTCTGTCCTCGATGCCGAGCAGCTCACAGCTGCCCGCGCCGCGGGCGCCGAGCACCCCCAGGGCGTGGGCCTCATCGACCATCAGTCGGGCGCCGAAGCGTCCGCACAGATCCGCGATCTCCGACAGCGGAGCGACGTCCCCCTCCATCGAGAAGACGCCGTCGACCACGACCAGAACCCCGCCACTGTCCTCCCGCGCCTTCTCTAAGGTGCGCTCGAGCCGGTCGAGCCGGTTGTGACGGAACGGCCGGAGCTTGGCCCGGGAGAGGATGCAGCCGTCAAGAATCGACGCGTGGTCGCCGGAGTCGGCGATCACCGTGTCCCCGGGGGCGAGGATCGTTCCCAGCGCGCCGATGTTGGCCTGGTGGCCAGTGGTGAAGACCAGTGCCGCCTCAGCGTCCAGCCACTGGGCCAGCTCCTGCTCGAGCTCCAGGTGCAGATCGATTGTGCCGTTCAAAAAGCGCGAGCCGGTGAGCCCGGTCCCATAGCGGTTCAGCGCCTCGAGCGCACCCTGCTTGACCCGCTCATCGCCGGTCAGCCCGAGATAGTTGTTGGAGCCGAGCATCACCCGCTCTCGGCCCTCCATCTCCACGATGGGCAGCGTGGGTCCTTCGAGGACCCTGAAGTACGGGAGGGCGTCGAGCTCGCGAGCCAGCTTGAGCTGCTCCAAGCGCTCGTGATCCCGGGCCTTGGCGAATACGTCAATCGAAGTTGGCATGTAGTTTCCCGCGCAATGGCTCTCGAAGTTCGCCCCGTCGCGTCCGATCGCGACATGAAGACGTTCATCAGGCTGCCCTGGCGGCTCTATCGTAACGAGCCGAACTGGGTTCCCCCGTTGCTGTTTGAGCGAAAGCGCTTCTTCGACCGCCAGCGAAACCCCTTCTTCGAGCACGCCGAGGCCGAGTACTTCCTGGCCTGGCGCGGCGAGCGCGCTGTAGGACGCATCAGCGCCCATGTCGACCGGCATTTCAACGAGTTCCAGAACCACGAGTGGGGGATGTTCGGCTTCTTCGAGTGCGAGGACGATTCAGAGGCGGCCCACGCGCTGCTCGCGAGCGCGGAGGCCTGGCTGCGCGGTCGGGGCCGTGATCGCATGGTCGGCCCGATGGACTTCACCACCAACGACGAGTGCGGCGTGCTGGTCGACGGCTACGACCTGTTCCCGACGATCCTCACCAACTGGCAGCACCGCTATTACCCCGGGCTGATCGAGTCGGCCGGCCTGACCAAGGCCATGGATCTCTACATGTGGAGCCTCGACGTGTCGGACCGCACCCGCGTCCATGACGCGATCTGGCGCGTAGCCGCCGACGTGGAGGCAAAGCACGGGATCACCGTTCGCCCGATGCGCAAGAAGAACATGGAGGCGGAGATCAACCGCTTCCTCGAGGTGTACAACGCCGCCTGGGAGCGCAACTGGGGCTTTGTCCCACTGAGCGAGGAGGAGGTCCGCCACTACGCCAAGGACCTCAAGCCGATCCTGGACGAGAACTGGGCGTTCGTGGCCGAGAAGGACGGCGAGACCGTCGGCGCAGCGCTGACGCTGCCGGACTACAACCAGGTGCTGAGTCATCTCAACGGTCGCCTGCTGCCCTTCGGCTGGGCCAAGGCACTCTGGTACCGGCGCAAGATCAACCGGGTGCGAGTCTTCGCGCTGGGCGTCAAGCGCGAGTGGCAGCACACCGGAATCGCAGCCAAGTTCTACGAGCTGCATTTCGACGCCGCCGAGCGAACGCCTCAGACTGGCGGCGAGATGGGCTGGATCCTCGAGTCCAACAAATCGATGAACCGGGCGATGGAGGGCATGGGAGGCCGGATCGCCCGGACCTACCGGGTCTACGAGAAAATCTTTTGAACATGACCGCTGACGCTGTCACCATGTTGGCGGCCATGGATGAGCGTGACGACGCGGAGCTGCAGGTCAGCGCCGCAGAAGAAGTGGAGACCGTTGAGGGCGTGGTGGTGGCCGAGGTACGGCCGCTGCACCCGGTGCCCACCGTGATGCCGAGCGTTCAGGCCGCCGCCGCGGCCGCAACCGGCTTCGTGGCCGGGGCGGCAACACTGGCGCTGCTGCATCGCCACAGCGCTCGTAAGCTGGCCCGCGCCCAACGCTCAGCCCCCCGACGCGCGGTTGACATGCTGCCGATCGTCGGCACGAGGACGTTCCTCGTCGACGTTCACCTGATCGCCAAGCCGACCGAGTGACACCGGCCGAGCCGTTGGTCGAGGTGCGCCTGGAGGTGCGCCCGCGCTCCCCGTTGCGCCTTCCGCGCCGCGGGAGCCTGGACGGGCTCCTGCGGGTCCGCGGCGGCGTGCTTCACCGCCTGGTCCATGTCGGAGCAGCCCCGGTCAGCGTCCGCGTGGCCCAGCTGGCGCCCGAGCGGGTGCTGTTCGGGGCCCGAGGCGCCCGACCGAGAGTCCGCCGAACGAGGCATCGAACTGCTGCGCGGGTCCCTCGGGGTCGATCACGATCTGCGGGAATTCCATCAGCGCTTCCGCTTCGATCCGCTCATCGGAGCGGCAATCCGGGCCAACCCGGGCCTACGAGTGGCCGCTCGCCCGCAGCCGTTCGAGGCGCTCATGTGGGCGATCTGCGAGCAGCTGATCGAGTACGAGCGAGCTGCGGCGATCCAGCGGCGGCTGATCTACCGTCTTGGCCGCCGCTGCCCGGATTGTGGTTGGTACGACGCGCCGACTGCGGCTGCGGTAGCCGCCCAGAGTCCAGCCCTGCTGGCCTCCTTCGATCTCTCGGAGGGCCGGGCGCTGACCCTGATCCGGGCCGCGCGGGAGGTCGCTTCGGGTCGGGTCGACCTCAGCGACTCCGACCACGAACTCGGTTGGCAGCGCCTGCGCACGATCCGGGGGATCGGCAGCTGGACGATCCAGACGCTCGCCAGCGCCGGCCAGGGTCGGATGGACCAGCTGCCGGCCGGCGATCTGGCCTATCTGAAGCTCGTCGGCCGCCTGCGCGGCGGCGATCCCCGCGCGCGGGCGAGCGAAGACGAGGTCGAGCGCTTCTTCGCTCCCTACGCACCGTATGCGGCGTTGGCCGGGGTGTATGCGCTGCGCGCCGGGGGACGGGCGCGCCCTGGGCCGGCGGCCGCCTGGCCGCCTGACCCCGACGCACGGGAGTGTTCCGAACACTGGTACTCTGGAACTGTGCCCGCCCCGATCGCTCGAGCGTCGGTCCCCGACCTCGTGTTCGCACAGCTGTGTGAAGCGATCCTGTCCGGCCGTTACGTGGCCGGTGAGCGCATCCCAACCCAGCGGCGACTGGCCGCCGAGCTCGGAGTCAACATGGCTACGGTCCGAGAGGCGCTCGGACGGCTTGAGCAGCTGCGGCTGATCGAGGTGCGCCACGGCGACGGGACCAGGGTGCTGGACTGGCGCAGCTCGGGCGGCCTCGAGGCGCTGGCGGTCCTGGGATCTGACGATCCGCAGACGATCGCGGCGCTGTTCGAAGCCCGGCGGCTGCTCCTGGTCGAGGCCGCACGGCTGGCCTGCGAGCGTCGCACCCCGGAGCAGGCGGAGGAGCTCAGCGGGCTCGCCGGCGCAATCGGCATCGCCTCCGACGACCGCGCCGCCCTGCTGGCCGACTGGAGCTTCATGTCCACGCTCGTGCAGGCAGCCGGCAACCTGATCCTGCAACTGATCATGAACTCCGTCCGGGAGCTGTACCTGCCCGGGATGGAGCGTTTCGCGGACCTGGTGGCGCGGCGGGCGCAACTGGCGCCGCTGTACGAGCGGGCGGCGGTAGCGGTTGCCGCGCGAGACGCAGGTGTCGCCGCCGCGGCGATCGGGGCCCTCACCGCAGCCCAGGAAGCCTCGATGCTCGGACGCGCATGAGCGCTCAGTTCGACGGGCTGATCGCTGGGGCCCCGCGGTGGCGACGTCCGGCGATGAGTCTCCTGTTCGCGCTGGCGGTCCGTCCGCGCGGAGCCGCGCTGATGGCGCGCCTCGCGCCGCTGGATCAGGCGATCGCCGGACTGCTCTCGATGGTTCGCTACGACGACCCGGCCCAGGCCCGAGCGCTTGGCTGGGACGGCGAGGCGGTAATCGATCGGGGTCGCTCACTCCGCCGCGCGCGTGAAGGGAACTGAGATGCGCCGGCGCGGCGGGACCAGGACGCTGCAGGCCGACGCGTGCGTGATCGGCGCCGGGGCCGGCGGCGCGGTTCTGGCAGCGGAGCTGGCGGAGGGTGGGATGCGCGTCGTGCTGCTCGAGCAAGGGCCCGAGCACGACCCCGATTCATTCACCGCCCGCCCTCCGGAGATGCTCGGCGCGCTCTACCGCGACGGCGGCCAGACGCTCACGCTGGGAACGCCGCCGATCGCGCTGCCGCTGGGACACGGGCTCGGCGGCACGACGCTGGTCAACTCGGGTACCTGCTTTCGCACCCCCGAAAGCGTGCTCGAGCTGTGGCGTCGCAGCTATGGTCTCGAGCTCGACGCGGACACGATGGCACCGTATTTCGAGCGGGTGGAGCGGGCGCTGTCAGTCGCCGAGGTAACGCCCGATCTGGCCGGAGCGAACGCCGCTGTGGCCCGACGCGGAGCCGAGCGGCTCGGCTGGTCCCACGGCTACCTGCGCCGTAATGCCAAGGGCTGCGTGGGGTCGGGGGTCTGCGTGTTCGGTTGCCCGACCGGGGCAAAGCAGCACACCGGCATCACCTACATCCCGCGAGCTCGGAAGGCGGGTGCGGTGGTGATCGCCGGCGCCGACGTGCGCCGCATCCTGGCCCGCGGCCGGAGGGCGACGGGCGTGGAGGCCTCGCTGGGCGCCCGCGGAGCGCTGCACGTCCAGGCGCCGGTGGTGGCGGTGGCGGCCGGCACGATCCGAACTCCGGGCCTGCTGGCCCGCAGCGGTCTGGGTGGGGGCTCCGGACAGCTGGGGGGAAACCTCTCCCTGCATCCGGCGACGGCCGCGGTGGCGCTGATGGATCACGTCGTCGACATGGCCCGCGGGGTGCCCCAGAGCTTCTATGTCGACGAGTTCGTCTCCGAGGGGATCATCTTCGAGGGCGTGGCCGGACCACCGGCCTACGCGGCGATGTCGCTTCCCCTTATGGGACGACGGCACGCTGAGGTGATGTCGGCCTACCGTCGGCTGGCCCAATTCGGCCTGATGGTCAGCGACTCCTCGCGCGGCCGGGTGCGCTCGGTGGCGGGAAAGCCGGTGATCAGCTACAGCCTCGGCGACGGGGACCTGCACAAGTTCCGGGTCGGCCTGGCCCGGCTGCGGGAGCTGTTTCTGGCCGCCGGGGCCCGCGAGGTGTTCCTACCGCTTAGGCCCGGGGTGCAGCCGGACCGGGCCCGAGCCCGCGACCTCAAGCTGATGGCGTTTCATCCGCTCGGCACCGCGCGGGCACATGCCCGGGCCGCCGAAGGAGTGATCGACGGGAACCTCGAGGTCCATGGTGCGCGCGGAGTCTTCGTCGCCGACGGCTCAGCAGTGCCGAGCGCGCTGGGAGTCAACCCGCAACTGACGATCATGGCGCTCTCAACGCGTTTGGCCGACACACTGCTCGGCCTCAGAGACCGTTCCCGGCCAGCAGCTCGTTCGTCGACGCGTTGACGATCGCGTTCGGGTCCTTGATCAGTCGGTTGTTCAGCATCCATTGCCCGTAGGCGTTCCACTGGGCGGTGTCCTGGAACCCCCAGGGCTTGCCGGCCGCAGGGAAGAACACCGGCAACGTCGCCTTCGTGCTGGCCAGCTGCAGGCGCTGATCGAGCCCAGGATTGGCGCGCACGAGTGACCGGACCGCCGCCTGCGGGTCTTGCCGAGCAGCCTCGTAGCCGCGGGCCATCGCCTGCACCAGGCGCCGCACGACGTCGGGCTTGGTGGAAATCGTCTTGCGCGTGACCACCAGCACCAGCTCGTCATAGCTCGGCACGCCGAGCCGGTTGACCGGCAGCACGTTCACCCGCTTACCCCGCTGCTGGAGCTGGATCGCCTCGTAGTTCCAGTAGCCACCGAGGGTCGCGTCGACGCGACCTGAGAGCATCGCTGGAACGAGGTTCGCGCCGACGTTGACCTCCTTGACCTTGCTTGGATTCACGCCGGCGTGGGTCAGGATCGTGTCCAGATAGACGTGCTGGTAGGAGATCCCGGCATCGCCCACCGTCTTGCCGCGCAGGTTGGCCGCGCCGGTGACGTGCTTGGAGGCGAGCGAGATCAGTGAGGTCAGAGGCTTCTGCACGAGCGCGGCGATCGAGACCAGCGGGAGGCCGCGGTTGCGGGCCAGCAGCACCTCCGGCTCGTACGAGATCGCGGCGTCGACCTTGCCCGCAGCCACCAGCTGGAGCGGCGTGGCCGGGTCGGTTGGAGTCTGGACGTGCAGATCGATCCCGGCCTTGGCGAAATCGCCCTCTGCGAGGCCCTGATAGATACCGACGTGATCGGCGTTGGGGACCCAGTCGAGCATCAGCGTGAGCGGCTGCGCCGAGCCGGCGGGAGCCGTGACGACGTCCTGCTTCTCACCGCAGGCCGAGAGTCCGAGCGCGACCAGGATCAGCAGCAAACTGAGGCGTTTCACGACGAGCGTTCTCCTCTGGGTTCATGGGCCCACGGCAGCACGAGCCGCTCGGCCAGGGTCAAGAGCGCGAACAGGGCGATCGCGAACAGGGACAGGATCACGACCGCAGCGTACGCGCGGGGGGTCAGAAGTTGATTGTTGGCCAGCATGAACAGATACCCGAGCCCGGCGTTGGAGCCGCCGGTCATCTCTCCGATCACCGCTCCGATCACCGCGACGGCGACGGCGATCTTGGTACCGGTGAACATGCCCGGGAGGGCGGAGGGAAACTCAACCGAGCGCAGGATTCGCCAGCGTGATGCATCGAAGGTTCGCATCAGGTTCAGCAGCTGCGGATCGACTCCGCCCAGCCCATCGAGCGTGGTCACCACGATCGAGAAGAACGAGACCAGCGCGACGACGATCACCTTGGGCAGGATCCCGAAACCGAACCACAGCATCAACAGCGGCGCGAGGAGCACGATCGGGATCGTCTGGGAGGCCACCACGAGGGGGTAGGCGGCTCTGCGCAAGCTGGCAGAGAGGTGGATCAAGACCGCCAGCGTGACCCCCACGGGAGCTGCTACCGCGATGCCGAAGCAGACCTCCTGCAGGGTGACGAGAAAGTTGGTCCACAGCAGCGAGCGGTCCTCGTAGATCGACTGGGCTATCTGGTGCGGAGCGGCCAGGATCACCCCGTCGACCCCCCCGAGGTCCACGTACAGCTCCCAGATCCCGACCAGCGCCGCGAGCAGCAGCAGCGGCGGCAGGGTTCGCCACGCAATCCTCACGATCCCATCCCCAGGGCGCTGTAGATCTGCTCGCGCAGCGCGATGACCCCGGGGTCTGTACGCCGGCGCGGCCGGGGCAGGCTGACCTCGGGTTGGGCCACCACCCGGCCCGGACGCGCGGACATCACGACGATGCGGTCGGCGAGCATCGCCGCCTCCTCGACGTCATGGGTGACGAGCACGACCGTGCGCGGCTCCTGCTCCAGCACATGGCTGAGCCAGCCCTGCATCTCGGCACGAGTGATCGCGTCCAGCGACGCGAACGGCTCGTCCAGCGCGAGCACCGGCTTCCCCGCCAGCAGCGTGCGCAGGAACGACACCCTCTGGCGCATGCCGCCCGAGAGTTCGGCCGGGCGCGCGCGCTCGAAGCCGCCGAGCCCGAACCGGGTGAGCCACGGCGCCGTCTGGGCCCGGGCTTCGCTTCGTCCGATCCCGCCGGCGCGCAACGCGAGTCCCGCGTTGTCGAGCGCGCTCAGCCAGGGCAGCAGCAGGTCGCGTTGGGGCATCAGCGCCGCAGGCTCGGCGATGACCGTGCCGGCGTCCGGTCGCTGCAGCCCACAGATCAGCTCGAGCAGCGTCGTCTTGCCACAGCCGCTCGGACCGACGACCGCGACGAGTTCCCCGGGGGCGGCGTCCAGCGAGACGGCATCGAGCGCCTCGACCCGGCTACCTCGGCTGATGAACATCCGGCTCACGACCTCGACCCTTACCGCTGCGGGTCGGTGCAGATCGCGAGGCTCCGTTGCTGGAGCCTCGATCATTGCTTGCTCCCTCCGCGGGCATTACCCCACAGGTTCGAAGGGTCAGCGCCGGGTCGCGGTGGCACGAAGGGCGCTATCTCAGCCGGCTTCCCGCCAGCCCCCCTGGTTGTCAGTGCGGGCCTGATGCTATCGCGTGGGAAACCATGCGATAACGTGCCGATCGTGGGGAGCAAGAAGCTGGCCCTCGGCCTTTTCGGTGCTGCACTTCTCGCGCTCGGCGCGCTGGCGCCCGCTGCGCTGGCCCGGACCGCATTTCGGCCGCGCATCGGTCACGCGTTCGGGCTCATCCCTGCCCACGGGCACCAGTCCGACCCCGCTGCGGGGGCGATCAGCATCCCGCTCGTCTACCACGGCGGCTCGGTGATGCGCGACGTCCACATCCACACCATCTTCTGGGCCGCGCCCGGATTCAAGTTCGATGGCCCCCCGGCCACGGGAGCATTCTCCTACCGTGGCCTGATCGAGCGGTTCCTCGGCGACGTCGCGCATGACTCTGGGAGCACGGGGAACGTGTTCTCGGTCCTCGGCCAGTACCCGGATGGCTCGGGTCCGGGCGGCTATCGGATCACCTACGACCCCAGCACGGACTCCATCGGCGACGGGAATCCGTATCCGGCCGGGAGCCAGCAGTGCGTCTCGCCCTCGGGCGTCGCCACGTGTGTGACCGATTTTCAGCTGCAGCAGGAGATCGATCGGACCATCCAGGCCCACGACCCCGGCGGCCGGGGCCTGCACGACGTCTGGTTCGTGTTCCTGCCACCGAATGTGGACACCTGCATCGCCGTTGGATCCTGCGGCACCAATGCCTATGCGGGCTATCACTCGGTCTTGAACGTCGGTCACGGCGCCGCGATCTACGCGGCCATTCCCGATCCGTTGATCGAGTTCAATCCGCCACCCGGGAGCGACCCACAGGGCAACCCCGAGGCTGAATCGGCGATCGACACGGTCGCTCATGAAGCGGTCGAGGCGGCCACCAACCCGGTGGGCGTCGGTTGGATGGATCCCAACGGCTTCGAGGTCGGCGACAAGTGTGAGAACGGCCCGCAGTCCGGCACGCCGCTCGGCTTCGCCGCCAATGGATCGCCCTACAACCAGGTGATTGCGGGACACCAGTACTTGCTCCAGACGATGTGGTCCAACGCGGATTCCGGCTGCCAGCAGAGCTCCGCATCGACGACGTCAGCGCTCCCGTTGCCGACAGTGAGCCTGAGGCAGTTCAGTCCCATCGTCACCGGCACGAGCCCCGTCGCTCGCAAGGGTGTACAGGTGCTGGTGGCGGTGGCGCGGGCCAACTCGATCGTGGCCGGAGGGATCACCAGAACCGCCAGCGACGGCAGCTGGCGGCTCGCGCTGCACTCGCTGGCCACCTCTGGGCCCACCGGGGTGGGAGATGACCGGGAGGAGATCCTGGTCCGCTACGGACCTCACGGGCCGCCGCCACAGCTGATCCAGACCGGCAACGGCGGCGATCCGTTCGGCCAGTCCGGCTGGACAGGGTGGTTCGATCTCGACCACGGGTTTGCGGTGCGCTCGCACTCGGTGCTGCTGGGTCCCTGCTCTCAGACCGGCGTGCTCGACCTCAGCCTGTCCGGCGAGCTGCTGGCCTCGCCGCTGGACCTGTGCGGCTCGGACGACACCGCGACGGTTCCGACGCCGCGGCTCGGTCCGGGCGCCACCCTTAGTCTGAGCAGCCAGGACAATCGTGCAACGACCGCTGCAGCCCCGAACGGGGCTCTGGTCCGGCTGGCGGTGGCGCTTGGCGAGCCGGGCGCGGTTGACGGGGTAGGCAACCCCGGGGTCCCGTTCGACACCTCGGGTCAACCCTCGTGCACGGCGGATCTTCGGCTCCAGCGCGCCACCTGCACCGGGCTGGTGCCCGGAGCCCGATACGCACTGACCCGCGCCCGCGGGCGCGCCACCGTCCGCGTACGAGCGCGCGCAGGCGGGGACGCCCGCTTTGCCACGTTCGAACGCGGCTCGGGCATCCGGGGCGGCGACAGTCTGACGCTGCGCAACTCGGCGCGGAGGACCCTGAGCACTCTGCACGTGGCCCACCTGCGGGTCCAACTGACGGGTTCCGCGACGGTCGTAACCGGCGGGCGCTGCGAGCCGGGCGAGTTCTACGGCGCCGTCGTGAGCACGCCGCCGCTGGGTCCGTCGATCGGAGCCCCCGGCGTCGCCGGGGCGGGACGGATCTGTCCCCTCAGCGGCCACGCCGCCGGTCTGCCCACGGCCAACATCCTGCAGGTCGATGACCGCAGCGGAGGTCAGACGCGGACCGAGTTGCCCTCGATCCTCGGCACCGCTCCGGTCCAGAATGCGACCTTGTACGGGCCGTTTGTCGCGCTCGCGCAGGCGGGGCTACCCGGCCCACACAACACGTCGGTCGCGGTGCGGGCACCGATCTCGCTCAGCATCGTGCGGTCCGGTTCGAGCCACCCGGTGTTCCGGTCGGCCAACGTGGACACTCCGGGTGGGACGGCGGTTCGCGGATTGAGGCTTGGGACCTACACGGCAACCTGGGTGCTGCGCGACGCCAACGGTGACACGCGCACGATCCACACCCGGTTCGTGGAGGCAGGCTGAGGGCTCTCCCAAGGCCGCCGGGTCAGCGGACGATCGGCTGCGCGAGGGCTTTCACGAAGTCCTCGAGCTGATCCGTTCGCCAGCATTCGAAGGCCTGGCAGTGCTGCTCGTAGGCTGAGATCACACTGTCGCCGTAGTTCCAGTACAGCCGGGGCTCGGGATTGAGCCAGAAGGTGCGGCCCGCCTTGGCGGTGATGGCGGCGAACACGTCATCACGGGGCGGGCGCCCGTTGGTGCGGGCGTCGCCGAGGACGATCACCGTTGCCCGCGGATGAAGCTCGTCCTCGATCAGGGCGAGGAATTCGGTCCACACCCGGCCGTAGTCGGTGTAGCCGGAAATGTCGGCCACCCCGGCGTCGCGGGAGACGGCCTCGCTGGCGGCGCGGAAATCACGCTCTCGCTCGAACACCTCCGTGACCTCCGAGATCCGCTCGATGAACACGAACGACCGCAGCTTGCGGAACGAGTCATGCAGAGCGTGCAGAACGCTGAGGAAGAAGGTGCTGGCGCTCGTCACGCTGGTCGACACGTCACAGAGGACGAAGATCTCGGGGCGGCGGGGGCGCTTGGGGCGGTACTTGAGCTCGACCGGCACGCCGCCGGTCTGCAGCGACGCGCGCATCGTGCGCCGCACATCGACGTGGGCATGGCGCTTGCGCCCGCGCAGCTCGTGGCCCTGGGTGGCCAGCCGGCGCTTGAGCTGGGAGACGACACGGTGGACCGAAGCCAGGTCCTGAATCGGGCCGGTCGGCAGAGCGCGGTCGAGCTCGTTGAGCGGGCGCTTCGGCGGCAGGCTCGCGGTCCGCTCGATCAGGTTGCGCTCGAGCTCTCGGCGGAGGTGCTGCTCGAACCGTCGCAACTGCTCCCGAGGAACCCCGTGGCGGCGCGGGTCGTCGTCGGGCAGCTGGGTTTGGGGCTCGCTCTTCAGTCCCAGCGCCCGCCGGATCCGCTGAACGTCGACGCCCAGCACGCCGGAGCCCTCGCCCCGGCCGAAGGCGGCGATGGCCAGCCGGGCCAGGTCACGCATCGCGGCGTCGGAGCCATTCTGCAGCGCCGCGGCGATCTGCTGGCGCAGGGTCTCCAGGTCGATGTTCTCCTCGCCGGCTTCCCCGCCCTGTCCGCCCGGAGCCTCGCTGATCTCCTGGCGGGCCGCCTCCGCCTCGGCGGCGCGGAAGAAGAACCGATCGAAGACCAGCTCGAAGACACGACGGTCCTCGGGCGACTTGGCGATCGTCGCCGAGAGCGCGGAGCGGAAGGCGTCCTGGTCGGTCCAGGAGATGTGCTCGAGGGCGCCGAAGGCGTCCAGCATCTCCGAGGTTCCGACCTTGACGCCCTCGTCGCGGAGGTCCTCCGCGAAGGCCAGCAGCTGTCCGTTGATCCCGCCGGTCGTCCGGTCGGGGATGCGGGCATAGAGCTTGCCGCTGCTGTCCGCGGGGCCCCTGGCCCGGTCAGGCGGCGGGCTGGGCATTGGCCGCCTCGAGCTTGACGCCGACCCGCGCGGCGACCGTGTCCAGGTCGGTGCGGTGCTTGACGATCACGCTCATCGTCTCCTTGAAGGTGACCTGATCGATGTCTTCGGCCCCGAGCAGGATCAGCGCCCGCGCCCAGTCGATCGACTCCGCGATGCTCGGCGGCTTCTTCAGATCGAGCTCACGGACCTGGTGGATGATCTCGACCAGCTTGCGAGCGACCGTCTCGTCGAGCTCCGGTGAGTGCAGGCGCACGATCTCGAGCTCGTGCTCGAGGTCGGGGTAGTCCAGCCACAGGTACAGGCAGCGGCGCTTGAGCGCCTCGGTCAGCTCGCGCGTGTTGTTGGAGGTCAGCAGCACCACGGGGTGTGTCTTGGCGTCGATCCGGCCCAGCTCCGGAATCGAGATCTGGAAGTCGCTGAGCAGCTCGAGCAGCATCGCCTCGAACTCCTGGTCGGTCTTGTCGATCTCGTCGATCAGCAGCACGACCGGCTCCGGGCTGGCGATCGCCGTCATCAACGGCCGCTGCAGCAGGAACTCCTCGCCGAAGATGTCGTCCTGGACGTCCTGCCAGCCGGCGTCGCTGGACTCGGCCTGGATCCGCAGCAGCTGCTTGCGGTAGTTCCATTCGTACAGCGCCTTGGCCTCGTCGAGGCCCTCGTAGCACTGCAGCCGCACGAGCTTGCGACCCAGGTACTTGGCCAGCGCCTTGGCCAGCTCGGTCTTGCCCACGCCTGCGGGACCCTCGACCAGCACCGGCTTGCCCAGTTGAGTGGCCAGGTAGGAGACGAGCGCCGTCGACCCGCCGGGGAGATACCCGACCTCAGTCAGTCCCTGGGCGACGTCCTGCACGGAACCGGGGTTCTCGCTCATGCTGCAAATATAGGGTTCGACCGTGCTCGTGCTCGTTCAAGCCGCCGGAGCGTCCCATCTGGGGCTGTTCACGGCGACCCTCGCCATCGGGCTCGTCATCGGCGTCTTCGGGCACATCATCAAGTCGCGAACCCTGATCCTGACGGGGATTCTGGTCATCGGACTGGTGAGCGCCTACTTCTCGTTCGTGCTGCAGCCGACGCGGTAGCGGCCGGCCGCGCTGCGCCTACTCCTCGGGCTCGAGCGGGATGGTCAGCTGGTCCTCGGATTGCTGGCGCGCGGCGGGCGTGGACGGGGGGAGGGGCCCCTCGCGGCGCGGGCGGGCGGCATGCCGGGTGGGGGCCTCATCAGGACCCGGCGCAGCGTCTGCGCTGCTGTGACGTGTCTGGGCCTCGTCGGGGTCCGGGGTCGCAGCGGCCCCTCGTCGCGCCGGGGCGGCGCCCGAGCCGCCGGGCTCCGGCGGGGCGTCGCGCTTGGGCGCTCCGGTCAGCCACCCCGGGGGCCGCTCGAAATAGGGTCGGTCGTCGGTGGGGCGCTGACGTAGCGAGGCGGGTCGCCGGGGCACCTCCTCGGCCGCAGGGCGGCGGGCCTGGGGCGCCGATGGGGCCCGGACCGGCGCTGGGGTGCTTCCCGGAGCCTCGGCCGCCCGGCTGACCACTCCGCCCTGATCGGCTGCGGCTCCGAAACCCCAATCATGGCCGGGCAGCGGCGGCTCGGGCTGGTGGGCGGCGCGGATGCGCGAGCCGGCGTAGGCCAGGAACGCAGCTCCGGCCAGCGCGACGAAGATCCCCCACTCGATGCCTGAGATGCTGGCTCCCGGGCCGCGGATGCTGGTGGTCTGCTTGTCGAAGATGCGCCAGACGACGAGCACGCAGGCCCACGCGCCGGCAGCCATGATCACCCAGCCGTCGCCCCCCGGGAGGTGGAAGGCGCGGCCCTCTCCGCGCTGAAACAGGAGGGTCAGCACGCCGGCAGCAACCAGCAGGACGGCCGCCTCCACGAACGAGAACGCGCCCCAACCGGTGACCGACGTGCTCGCCGCCGCGGCCCCCTTGGTCCCGGGCACGATCACGGTCTCCTGATACCAGGGCAGGAACAGCGTCACGAACAGGGCAAGCGCGGCGCCTGCTGCGATCCGTCGGTCGTGGGGCAACCCGCGCCAGACCCGGGCTGCCCGCCCGCCGATCGTCCCGGCCCAGCGGCCGACCCCGGCAGCGCTGCGACTCCCGCTCATACGGGGGCACCGGCGGCGGCGGACAGGCGATCGACCAAGACCTGCGCATCATGGTCGGACACCGGCCGGATCTGTCCTTGAAAAGCCAGGGTCCAGTGCTCGCGCGGCCACTTCGCGATGTGCTCGAGTTGGTCCGCAAATCGCTCGGCGGGAAGCCAATCGGCCTCGTCGAGCACGATCTCCGGCGAGGTCGGAAATCGCCACGGGTAGGTGTCGACCTTCCCCGGTTTGCCGGGCCAGATCTTCTCGGTGCTCTGGTAGAGGTCTCCCTCCACGCGGATGCTCCCCGCGATCGCCTTCACGCGGGTCAGGTAGAGCACGATCCGATCGCCCGGCTCGATCTCCAGCGCCCGATTGCGATTGCGTTCCTTCAAGCCGATCACCGAGAAACTGTGATCGCGCGTCGCCGCGTGGTTCTCCGGCGACCCGGTGAGGATCCAGGTTCGGGCCACACGTCGATTGTAGGCGTCCGGAGGTCGGCTCCGGCGCGCTCAGAGGATCGGTATGTCCTGAACCTCGGCGGGCGCCCGGCGGCGCTCCTCGGCACGATCGAGGTACCAGTCGATCAGCGCCCGCACCGCCAGCAAAAGCTCCCGCAGCGCCTCCGCCACGCGGCGCTGAAGCTCCGGCGGGATCAGATCCCGCAGGGAATGCAAAACGGCAGACAGGACCTCGATGTCGCCCGCGCGGGAGTCGTCCTGGGGAACCTGCCAACCGGCCGGGGGTGGCTTGGCTCGGTCTCCGCCGGCCGCGCCTCGTGCCGCCTCGGCCACCCGTCCCGCCGATGACATCGAAGCCCGCGCCGCCTCGGCGATCAGGCGCTCGGCGGCGCCTGATGCACGGTCTAGGTGGTCCTGCAACCGCCTGAGCGCGGCGTCCTCACCGCTCGGCTCATCGCCCGGCATGTTGCTCTGCTCCATCGAAGGTCACCTCCAGTGCACCATCCTCGAACGTCGCCCCCGCCGGCCTGAACTTTGCCAGCGCGGTGGGCAGCATGATCGTCCGCCGCTGACCGTCCACGCCTACGACGAGCTCGAGCCCGATCTTCTTCAGGGATATGTCGCCCTTGCTGACGAAGGGCAGCGCAAGCCGCAGCCGCGCGCCGTCCTCAGAGACCTCGAGCTCCTGGGTCAGCGTGCTGTAGAGCACAGCCGCCGCATCGTGATCGCCGTCGTTAAACAGCGCGCCGGCCAACCGGTCCAGCATCGCCGGCCCGACGACCTCCTGCTCGAAGTACGGCGCGCACAGCACCGGCACGGGCGAGAAGGCCGAGCGCACGAGGTCCAGATTCGCTTCCTGAACGTCTCGCCAGCCGGCGAAGTAGGCGCCCACGTCGGAAGGAAACACGCGGTTGACGATCACCGCGTCGGTCAGGTACCCGTAGAGATTGAGGTAGGTGAACGTCCGCATCGCTTCGCCGATGACCATCTTGTCCGGGTTCATCACCAGCCGGATGGTCGAGTGCTCCCGGTCGCGGAGAATCTCGTTCATGGCGATCAGGTTCTGCGAGAGCCGCTGGACATCGGCGAACACAGCCTGACTGGGCAGCGGGATGTCAAGCAGGGAGCGGGCGATCGGCCTCGCGGCGGCGAGGATCTGGCGCTCCATCGGAAACACCTTCTCGATCCACCAGCGGGCGGCATCCGGGAATGACAGAAGTCGCAGCGTCTCGCCGGTCGGGGCGCAGTCGACGATGATCGCCTCCCACTCACCGGAGTGGTGCTGGCCCTGTAGTCGCAGCAGCGCAAACAGCTCATCCATGCCGGGGGGGACGGTCAGTTCCTCGGCCGAGATCCGATCTACGCCGCGCTCCACAAACAGCTCGCCCAGCCAATCCTGCACGCCTGCCCAGTGGCGCTCCATCTCGTCCTGGGCCTTGACCTCCTGGCCCCAGAGTCCGGGTCCGGCAGGGGTAGGCTCGGCCCCCAGCTCGGTCTCCAGAGATTCGGCCAAGCTGTGCGCCGGATCGGTGGAGAGGACCAGCGTGCGCAGACCCGCGGCGGCGCAGCGACGGGCGGTGCAGGCCGCCACCGAAGTCTTCCCCACCCCGCCCTTACCGGTGTAGAGGATGGTCCGCGGTCGCATCGACCGAGTCTACGGACTACCGGGCCGGCGATCAGCGGTCGAACTGCCGCGCTTCAGGGGCCGCCCGGACTGCGAGCCTTCAGGTAGCGGTCAAAATGCGCGGCGGTGGTGCAGTACACGGGAGCGTGAACGCGGGCGCACAGCTCGTGGAGGAACCCGGTCACCAGGATGTGGTAATCGAGCGTGTCCTGCTGCCCCGGCTCGTACAGCGACCAGCTACCGGTGTCGTAGCGCGGCACCTCCGCTCGCGCTTCCGCGTCCCCGGCCTTGAACAGCGCCGTGGCGGTGGCGCTGCCACTGGCCTGCGCGTAGTCGTAGAGACCGATCAGGGTCTGGAGGAAGCCGTTGATCACCGCCGCGCCGGGGGCAAAGGAGTACAGCAAGTAGCGCCGGCCGCGCCTGGTGGGCACGCCGACCCCGAGGGGAGGGGAGGCCGCGAACACCGACAGGGCTCGGCGGCCGATCGCGAGATAGGCCGCTTTTCCGGTGGCGCGGTAGGCCCGGGTCAACGCCTCGAGGCCGGTGGCCTGAGACATCGCGCTGGTCCACGGCGGAACGCCGCCGTCGAAGTGGAAGTAGTACTCCCAGGCGAGGCCTCCTGCTCGCCGGGCGGCGAAGGGGATCATCTCGGCCAGGAGACGGAGCATCTGCGCGTAGTGCGGCCGGCCGGCGGTGTAGAGCCCGTCGGCCTTCCCGAACGTGCCCTGCACCTGAAGCTCGATGCCTTGGCCGGGGTAGTACTCCCAGACCAGCTCCGAGCCCGCGAACTCGACCCGTTGCCCGTAGCCGAGCAAGGGCCCGGTGGTCCACCAGGTGCGGTTGTACTCGAGCGTCGCGAAGAGGACGGGCAGGCGGCTGACGGTCAGGTTGCCGGCGACCGCCATCGCGTGGAGATTGGCCAGGACCGCGCTCAACTCCGCCGCGCGGGTGCCCCGCAGGCGGCGCTGCGAAGCCTGCGCGGCGCCGAGGATCCCGATGTAGTGCCGGTAGAGCGCGGCCGAAATGGCATGGCTCCGCGTCAGGCGCGCCAGCTCACTGTGGACGCTGGGCCGGCGGCTGGCCCGCACACGAGCGCGGGCAACCACGCCGACCGGTTCGGGCGCCGGTGTCGGTCCGGTCACATAGGGATCCATCACGACCGAGCTGTGGCCGTGGGGGCCGAGAACCACGACCTGGTCCGCCAGCGCCGGGGTGGACCACGCGCACGTCCAGGCGCCGACCGCACACAGCATGCACAGCGCCCGCCTTGCGAGGGTTGCCAACTGACCCCTACTCACTCGACCCAATGCTAGATTCGCTGCCGTGCGGACGCCAACCCTGAGCAGAAATTTTCATCGGATCCTGGTCACGCTGGTCGCCGGCGTGGCGGTGATCGTGCTGGGCGCCTGCGGGAGCAGCAGCGGCTCGGGCGACGCCAAATCCCTGCTCAGCCAAACTTTCAGCGGCACCCATGCGGTCAACAGCGGGAACCTCAACTTCAGCCTCACCGTGAATCCGTCGGGATCCAGCACACTGCGCGGCCCGATCACCGTGAGCTTCGGCGGCCCGTTTCAGAGCCTGGGCAAGGGCAAGCTGCCGGCCTCGAACTTCAGCATCAGCATCGGTGCCCTCGGGCGCAGCGGATCGCTGTCGATCCTCTCGACCGGCACCAACGGCTACGTGACCCTCTCGGGCACGAGCTACCAGCTCCCCGCTGCCACCTTCCAGAAGCTTGAGTCGAGCTTCGCCGGGATCACCGCTTCCGGGGGCGGAGGCTCCGGGTCTGGCGCGCTAGCCAAGCTGGGCATCAAGCCCCTGCAGTGGGTGACCAACCCCTCGGTGGTGGGCAAGGAGAGCGTCGGCGGCGTCGACACGACTCACATCCGGGCCGGGATCGACGTCAGCGCCCTGCTCAAGGACATCAGCACGATCCTGCAGAAGGCCTCAACGCTTGGGGTCACCGGGGCCGGCAGCCTCCAGGGCGGGATCCCGGACGCGACCCGCACGCGGATCGCGGGCACGGTCAAGAACCCCAGCTTCGACGTGTGGACGGGGAACAGCGACAAGACCCTTCGCCAGCTGACACTGAACCTGACCGTCCCCGTCTCCGGACAGATCTCCTCGCTGCTCGGTGGTCTCAGCACCGCGCAGATCGGGATGAACATGAAATACGCGAACCTGAACCAGCCGCAGACGATCACCGCGCCTACGAACCTGCGGCCGTTCAGCGAGTTCACGACCAAACTGCGATCGTTCCTGGCCACCGTGCAGAGCGCCGGAGCCGCGGCGACCGGAACCGGAACCGGAGCCGGAGCTACCTCGGGCGCCGGGACCACCTCCGGGTCTGCAGCCGGGTCCGGGTCCGCCGCCGGGTCGGGCGGCGCAAGCACGACCCCGAGCACGAGCGGCGCGAGCACCGCGGTCCAGCGCTACAGCGACTGCCTACAGGCGGCCGGTCAGGACGTGACCAAGATGCAAGGCTGCCAGTCGCTGCTCAACGGCAAGTAGCCGGCAGCCGAGCGGTACTACTCCTCCGGGTCTGCGTCGAGCTCCGGTTCGACCTCATCGATTTCGTCGTCGTGATCGGCCGCCAAGGGCGTCTCGTCGACCTGAAAACTCTCGAGCAGCTCATCGCGCCGGTGCTCATCGACGGGCACCTCGTCGGAGATGAGCACCCATTCGGCGCCCTCGTACTGCTCCCGGTGAAAGATCTCAGCGTCCAACGCGGGGGAGTCATCGACGACGATCAACACCTCGGTGGAGGGGCTGAAGTACGTCCCCGGCCGAATGGCCAGCTCGTCGAGCTCGTATTTGCGTCCGTCGGGCATCGCGCGCAGGCTATCGGTTGATCGTCCGGCGGGCCACGGTCAAATGACGCCGTGCAGGCCGGCGATCTCTCGCTCGATTTCGGATTCGACGTCCAGCGCGGGCTTTCCGGTACGTGCACGGCGATGGTTGCGAGCGATCACCATGTCCCGAATCTCCTCCCTCAGCTCGGCGTCGATCTTCGGCGTGGTCAGACGCCGCAACTCCTCCTCGACGTCGACGGGGGCCTCGCCGCGACGCTGGCGGCGCAGGTTCTTGGCCTCCAAGAGCTGGCGGATCTCGGTGTCCCGCTCGAGCAGCGCCGCGGCCGAGCCCTGCTTGGCTTCCCGCGGCGCGTCGCCGTCCATGAGCAGGGCATTCTTGCCGTACTCCTCCCAGGTCTTGCCGGTCAGCGCCAGGGCCACGAAGGCGATCACGATCCCGAGACCACAGACGATCCAGATCACGGTGGCAAACGTTTGCTGCATGGCCGCTTAAGTCTTGCGCACGGCACCGGTTGAAGGCTCAACCACTCTGCGCCGGTGCTCGGTACTGAGTCTTTGGCGATCGGGTACCCTTCATATCATCACGGTTGACTGACTAGTCAATCTGTTCCCGCGCCAGCCATACGGCGGCCGGCGCTTCCCATCTTCAAGGAGCAATCCACGTGGTTGATTTCACGCTCACAGACGAGCAGAAGAGCATGCGCGAGATGGCGCACGAGTTCGCCGAGAAGGAGATTCGTCCGGTCGCCTGGGAGTACGACAAGGAAGGAACCTGGCCCCAGGACATCATCGAGAAGGCCTGGGAATTGGGCCTGATGAACAGCCACCTGCCGGAGGAATACGGCGGTCCCGGGCTCGGCTTCCTGGACGGCGCGCTGATCGAGGAGGAGATCTCCTGGGGCTGCTCGGGCATCGGCACCTCGGTGTCGTGTAACGGGCTGGCCACCGCGCCGATCATCCTCGCGGCCTCCGAGGAGCTCAAGAGGGAATACCTGGGTCGGCTCGCCGAAGCCCCGCTGCTGGCCTCCTTCTGCCTCACCGAGCCCGATGCCGGCTCTGACGTGTCCGGGATGAAGACGACCGCGACGCGCAAGGGAGACAAGTGGGTCATCAACGGCTCCAAGTGCTTCATCACCAACGGTGAGTACGCCAACTACTACACCGTCTACGCCAAGACCGACAAGGAGGCCGGCCACCGCGGCATCTCCTGCTTCATCGTCCCCCGGGACGCCGGCGTGGTCGTCGACAAGCACGAGGACAAGATGGGCCAGCGGGCCTCGAACACCGCGACGATCACCTTCCCCGAGTGCGAGATCCCGCTCGACCATCTGGTCGGCGAGGAGAACAAGGGTTTCAAGATCGCGATGATGACGCTCGACCGCACCCGCCCAGGCGTGGCGGCAATGGGCGTAGGCGTTGGGCGCGCGGCGATGGAGTTCGCCATCGACTACTCCAAGGAGCGCGTCCAGTTCGGCGTCCCGATCGCCATGCACCAGGCGATCCAGTTCATGATCGCCGACATGGCGACCAAGGTACATCTGGCTCGCCTGGCCACCTGGAACTCGGCCGTGCTGCTCGATCAGGGCAAGCGCAACACGCTCGAGTCCTCGCACGCCAAGCGCTTCGCCGCCGACGCCGCGATGGAGATCACCACCGACGCCGTCCAGGTCTACGGTGGCTACGGCTTCATCAAGGAGTACCCGGTGGAGAAGCTGATGCGCGACGCAAAGATCCTCCAGCTCTATGAAGGCACCGCGCAGATCCAGCGCCTGGTCATCGCCCGCGAGACGCTGCTCCCGCGGCGCGTCGAGGAGCCGGCCACGGCTGGCGCGGCCGCCTAGCGTCCAAGCGCGCCCTCGCCGAACGAGAGCGCCTTCTGGTCTTTGGGGCCGCCCTTTCGGGGGCGGCCCTTTTTACGTCGGGACCCGGTGGTTGACTTGCCGCATGCGCACGCTGATCGTCGCCGCCTTGTTGCTGGTGCTGGCCGCAAGTGCGGCGGCGTACACAGTGCAGCACCAGCCCGCGGCGGGATCCTGCCACGCCCGGGGAACGGGAAACCTCGCGCTGCCCGACTCGCACTGCACGCCTGGCCTGCGCGATCGCCACGTGAGCCAGCGCAACCTCGGCAGCACCATCTGCCACGCGGGCTACTCCAGGAGCGTGCGCCCGCCCACGTCGGTGACCGGGCCCGAGAAGTTGGACAGCATGAAGGCCTACGGGGACCGCGACTCACCGCGCCACTACGAGTACGACCACCTTATTTCGCTCGAGCTCGGAGGCTCGCCCAACGATCCGCGCAACCTGTGGCCGGAGCCGGGCGCGAGCCCCAACCCGAAGGACAGGGTCGAGAATCGATTGCACGCCCAGGTGTGTCGTGGCGCGATCTCGCTGGCCTCGGCTCAGCATCAGATCGCCACGGACTGGGTCGCCGCCTACCGGCGGCTGTTCGGGACTACTCCGTAGCGCTGAATTCCCAGATCGCGATCCCCAGCATCACCAGGCCGAGGGCCAGGATCACCCCCGCCTCCAGGAGCGCGGGCACGTGCCAGCCCCACCAGCTGACGCCGGGGTCCAGCGCGTGTCGGGCCTGGGGAGAAATCGTCAGGTGGCTGAACACCAGCCGGCGCATTGGGTCGACCGCGTAGGTGAGCGGGTCGATCCGGTTGAGCACGGTCAGCCATCCCGGCAGGCCCGAGGCTGGGAACAGCGCGCCGGAGATGAAGAACATCGGCATCACGATCATCTGCATGACGCCCATGAACGACTGCATCTGCTTGATCCGCACCGCGATCATCACGCCGAAGGCGGTGATCGTGAAGGCCAGCAGCAGCTGCAGTCCGAAGATCCCGAGAATCAGCAGCGGGTCGTAGGGGACGTGGACGAACCCGGCCAGGCAGATGATGATCACGCCCTGGAACGACGCCACGGTGGCGCCGCCGAGGACCTTGCCGATCACGATCGAGCTCCGCCGGACGGGCGCGACCATCATCTCGCGCAGGAAGCCGAACTCCCGGTCCCAGACGATCGACGCGGCCGAGAACATCGCGGTGAACATCACCGAGATGCAGAGGATCCCGGGGTAGATGAACGTCTTCAGGCTGACGCCGTGAGTGCCGGCGCTGGCCAGGCCCTGCAGTCCGGACCCGAGGACGAACAGGAACAGCAGCGGCTGCACCAATGCGGTGACCATTCGCATCCGGTCGGCGCGGAAGCGGATCAGCTCTCGACGCCAGACGATCCGGATCGCGCGCAGCTCGCTGGCCACGCTGCGCTTCGGGACCGAGACCCGGACCACCGACTGCGGCGCCTGCGGCGGCGTCTGGGCCGCGCGGTCCGTCGTTGTGCTCATCGCCTGCCTCCGCCGCTCATCACCTGCATCATCGCCCGGTTGCGCTGCTTGCTCTGGTCCTCCTCGGCGTCACGGATCGAACTCCCGGTGAAGGACATGAAGACGTCGTCGAGCGTGGGGCGCGAGACGCTGACCGATTTGATCGGTATCCCCAGCTCGGCGAACAGGCGTGGGACGAACTCCTCGCCGTTGGCCACGCCGAACATCACAGCACCCTCGGCCTCGCGCGCCTCGATGCCGAAGCGCTCGGCCAGTGCCGCGATCGCGGCGTCGTCATCTTCGACGTGGATGGTGATGCGGTCGGTGCCGACGCCGGCCTTCAGCGTCTCGGGCGAGTCGAGTGCGACGATCTGGCCGTGGTCCATGATCGCGATGCGATCGCACCATTCCGCCTCGTCCATGTAGTGCGTGGTCATGAAGATGGTGATCTCCTCGCGCTGCTTGAGCTCGCGGATGTAGGTCCAGATCGAACGCCGCGTCTGGGGGTCCAGCCCGATCGTCGGCTCGTCGAGGAACAGCACCCGAGGAGAGTGCATCAGCCCGCGGGCGATCTCGAGGCGCCTGCGCATGCCACCGGAGAAAGTGGCGACGACCGAGTCCTTGCGCTCCCACAGGCCGATCATCTCCAGCACCTGCCGCATCCGGGGCTTGACCAGGTCCGACCGCACGCCGTAGAGCTCGGCGTGGAGCTTGAGGTTCTGCTCGGCCGTCAGATAGCCGTCGAGCGTCGGATCCTGGAACACGAGCCCGATGTTCCGCCGCACATCATCGCGTTCACGCACGACGTCGTGGCCGGCCACCGTCGCCGAGCCCGAAGTTGGCTTGGCCAGAGTGCAGAGCATGTTGATCGTCGTGGTCTTGCCGGCGCCGTTGGGCCCGAGAAAGCCGAACACCTCGCCGGTCGCCACTTCGAACTCCACGCCCCGGACCGCCTCAATCTCACCGAAACGCTTGACCAGGCCGTGGACGGCGATCGCCGGCGGGTGTGCGGTCGGTTCTGTCACCTCGCTGAACGTTACGCGCTCGCTCCGGCGGGCACGGGGGCGAGGGGCCAAAATCGCTCATCGCCCCCGATGCGCGCGGTGTTGTGTTCCAGATCGGCCCGCTCGGGGCCAAAATCGCCCACGGCGTTCGCGCGCGAGCACCCAGTGCGCACTTTTGGCCCCCCCGGTCCGGCCGACGCCTCCGTGAACGCGCCCGAATCGCCCCCCGCTGCCCGCCTACGAGCCCCCGAACCGCCCGAGCCGCCCCCGCCACGCCCGCGGAGCCAGTCGGCGACCTGCTCGGCCGCGCCACCGACCTGCGCACCCAGGGACGTGATGTTCTCGCCCACCTCGGCAAACATCGAGCGGAAGCGCTCGGCGTAGAACTCCATCGCGTCGCCGGCCTCCTCGCGCACGTCTGACTCCTGGTCCCGGGTCCGGTACTCGCCCCGGATGATCCGGTCGTACTCGCCGCCCTGAACCCACTTCATCACCTCTGAGACGCGGCGGACCGCGTAGGTGTGGCTCTGCCCGATCTCGTTGAAGAACCGGCGCACGCGGTCGGTGGGGTCGTCCCAGTTCTCGTACTCCATCGCCTGGGCCATGAACGCGTCCAGATTCAGCTGGCTGGCCGGCATCGCGCCCGCGGTGACCATCAGGGTCGAGCAGACGATCCGGGGATCCCGCACGGCGAGCGTGGCCGCTCGGTCACAGCTCAGCTCAGCCGCGCGGTACCACTCGAGCAGCACCGCTCGCACCGCGCGGAACGGGAGCCCGAGAAAGAACGGTAGGCCGCTGCCGACGCTGAGCAGGATGTCCAGCGCGGTCATGTAGAGGACGTGGTCGGAGAGGATGTGGCCCAGCTCGTGGGCCACGACGACGCGCTGCTCGCCCGGGCCCAGGCGCTGGAGCAGCATCGAGTCGACGACGATCATCGGCTTCCCGGACCCGATCGCCTGCGCGCCGCCGCGGACGTCGGAGGTGACGTAGAGGTCGTACTGGTCGGGCATGTCCAGGACGCGGGTCACACCGTTCAGCGACGTCCACAGCTCGGGGAGCTGGTGCTCGCCGACCTTGACCGAGTTGCCGAGGTAGAACTGCCGCAGCGCTCGCTCATAGCGCCACTCGACCAGCTTGCGCACCACCGTGTCCAGCATCGGCACTGCCTTGAGCGCAGCGGTGGCCGCCCGATCCGCGGGATGCTCGTACGCCTTCGAGGAGATGTTCGGGTACGGCTTGACGGTCTCGGGCAGGTTGTCGGCCATGGGCCGCCGCCTAGCCTAGTGCTCCCTGGTCCGACAAGCCAGCCATAATCGAGCGATGGCGTCCCTGGCCGGCCTCGGGCAGCTCCCGCGGTGAAAGCGGTAACCGTCACGCAGAGGGTCTGGGGCTCGGTCCATGAGGTCGAGACGCGCTGGTATGACACCGCCCGCTGGTCCGGCTGGGTGGACGGGTTCGACCACCTCGTCGCCACCGCCGGCGAGTGGCCGCGAACCGGGGCGAGCGTCACCTGGCAGTCGGGTCCGGCCGGGCGCGGCCGGGTCACCGAACAGGTGAGCAGCTACGAGCCCCTCCAGGGCCAGGAGCTCGAGGTCGAGGACGATGCGATCCGCGGTCGGCAGCGGATTTCGTTCAACCCCAGCGACGATGCCGTCGAGGTCGAGCTCAGCCTGGAGTACGAGATCAAGCAGCCGTCGTTTTTCACTCCGCTGATCGACCTGCTGTTCATCCGCCGGGCGATGGCCTCCTCGCTGCAGGCGACGCTCAGCCGCTTCGGCGGGGAGTTCTCAGGACGCGCGGGCTGAGGCCCCCACCGGCGAGGCGACGGTAGACTCTGACCCGCTCCGGCGGTGCCGGGGCAGGTCGTCACAGGCCACCACCGACACCACCCCTGAGGCCCCATGTTCGTCTTCAAAGCTGCAGTGGTCGGCGCCGGCACGATGGGCGGGCAGATCGCCTACGCGATCGCCGACGCCGACATCCCGGTCGTCCTCAAGGACATCGATCAGACGTTCGTCGACACCGGACTAGAAAAGGCTCAGTCGCTGTGGCAGTCGCGCGTCAGCGCGGGCAAGCTGGAACCCGCCGAGCTCGATCGCAAGCTGGCGCTGATCAACCCGACGACCGATTATGAGAGCTTCGGCGACGTCGATTTCGTCATCGAGGCGGTGCCGGAGCAGATGGACATCAAGCAGAGCTTGTTCGCCGAGCTCGACGAGGTGACCCCCGGTCACGCGATCCTGTCCTCAAACACGTCGGCGCTGTCGATCACCGAGATCGGCGAGGCGACGATGCGGCCGGCGAAGGTGGTCGGCTTCCACTTCTTCTACCCCGCGGCGACGATGCGGCTGATCGAGGTGGTCGAGGGGGAGGACACCTCGCTCGAGACAGTCCAGGCGGCCAGCAACTTCGCCCAGGCGATCCGGAAGATGCCGATCCGCTGCGGCGAGGCCCCCGGCTTTGTGGTCAACCGGATTCTCAACTCGGCCGCGTCCGAGCTGTGGCGCTACCAGGAGCAGACGGGCATCCCGATCAAGGAGCTCGACCAGATCGTCAGTGATGCGAAGGCCGCTCCCGTCGGCCCGTTCTTCCTCACCGACCTGCTCGGGCTGGACACCGTGCTCCACGTGGCAGAGCACCTCAGGGCGTCGTACGGCGAGCGCTTCCATGTTCACGGCCAGATGCAGAAGCTGGTGGCGAACGGAGACCTCGGCGCCAAGACGGGGAAGGGGTTCTATGAGCACGGCTGAAACGCAGCTGGACACCGACGCGCTGGTCGACCGGTTCAGGCTCAAGGCCCTGGTCGAGAGCTGCCTGGTGCTCGAAGAGGGCGTTGCGGCGATGAAGGACATCGACCTGGGGATGATGGCCGGCGCCGGGATCGTCCCGCCCCCGCTCGCCCGGGCGGACCAGATCGGACTTGACGAGCTACTGCGCAGGCTCGAGCGGGCGGCGAGCGAATGGGGAGAAAACTTCGAACCCCCGAGGATCCTCCGCCGGCTGGTGGCCCAGGGACGCCTTGGGGTGAAAACCGGTCAAGGGTTCTTCCCCTACCCGCGCCCGGACACCGGCTGGGAGGAGAGTCCGGTCAAACTCGAGCGCCGCGGCGCCACCGCGATCGCCTGGCTTGACCGCCCGCCGGCCAACTCAATCTCGCCCGAGGTCGTCCAGGCGCTGGCCAAGCTGTGGCAGGCCGTCAGCGACGACGGCGCGGTGCGGGCGCTCGTGTTCGCGTCGGCCAATCCGATGCTGTTCTGCGCCGGCGCGGATATCAAGGCGTTCACCAAGATGGACGCGGCGGCGGGCAAGGACCTGCTCGAGCAGATGCACGGCTTCCTGCGCGGGATGGAGCGCTCGGGCATCGCCACGATCGCGGCCGTCAACGCGCTGGCCTTCGGCGGCGGCTGTGAGCTGGCCATGGCCTGCGACTTCCGGATCGCGGCTGAGTCGGCGAGCTTCGGGCAGCCGGAGATCAGCCTGGGAATCATCCCCGGCTTCGGAGGCACCCAGCGGCTGCCACGGCTGATCGGCGAGGCCAAGGCACTCGAGTTGAACCTGACCGGTGCGCCGATCGGCGCCGACGAGGCCTACGAGCTCGGCCTGGCGACCCGCGTCGTGCCCGACCACGAACTGCTCGACACCTCGCTGGCCTGGGCGCGCAAGCTGTGCGGCCAGGCGCCGCTGGCGCTTGAGCAGATCAAGCGCGTCAGCGCGGCGGGAGATCTCGATGCCGGGATCGAGGCGGAGAAACAGGGTTTTGCGGCCGTCTTTGCCTCCGATGACGCGAACGAGGGGATCTCCGCTTTCCTGGGGAAGCGAACGCCACGGTTCCGCGGCCAGTGAGCGCACTCGGCTCCGCTGCCAGGCTGGCTGAGCTGATCCGCGACGCCGATTCGGTGCTCGCGCTGACTGGGGCGGGCATTTCCGTGCCCTCGGGCATCCCGGACTTCCGCTCCCCGGGCACTGGCCTATGGGAGAATGTGAACCCAATGGAGGTGGCGCACATCGACGTGTTTCGCCGCGATCCGGAACGCTTCTGGCACTTCTACGGTGATCGCTTCCAGTCGCTCGAGCACAAGCGCCCAAACCGTGCCCATCAGGTGCTCGCCGAGCTTGAACGAGCGGGAATGCTGGATGCGGTGATCACCCAGAACATCGATCAGCTGCACGCGCGCGCCGGCTCGCGCGCGTTGATCGAGATGCACGGGACGATCGCCCACTCGTCGTGCCTGGTCTGCGGGTGCACCTTCCCGCTGGATGAGGTGCGACGCCGCCAGCGCGAGGATGCCCGCGGGGTCCCCCGCTGCGACTGCGGCGCTCCCCTGAAGCCGGACGTCGTCCTGTTCGGGGAGTACCTGTCGGCCGAGGCCCTGGCGCGGGCCGAGCAGTTGGCGGCGGGTGCCGATCTGATGCTGTGCATCGGTTCTTCGCTCGAGGTCTATCCGGTGGCCCAGTTGCCGGCCGTCACACTCAACGGCGGCGGCCGCGTGGCCATCCTGACCCAGGGACCCACGCCATTTGACGACCGCGCGGCGGTGCGCTGCGGCGGCGATGTGGTCGACGAACTGGAGGCGGTTCTGACGGCGCTGGAGCTGCAACCGGCCACGGCGCAATGACCGGCCGGCCGGGTTTCCAGGTTGCGGTCGAGCGGACCCCCGAGTGGGTCAGCCTGAGGGTCGCGGGCGATGTCGACCTGTCCTCCATCCCCGCGCTGGAACTGGCGCGAGCCAAGGCGATGGAAGGAACACCCGGCAATTTGCTGATTGACCTACGTGGGGTGGAGTTCGTCGATTCCTCAGGCCTGAAGTTCCTGCTTCAGACCGAGCGGGCCGCGCGCAACCAAGGCTGCCGGCTGAGCCTGCTCCGGCCCCATGGCAACGCGATGCGGGTGTTCGTGATCACCGGCGCCGACCAGCACCTGCCGTTTGTCGACGTCGACCAGGCGACGCTCACTCATCCGATCAGCTGACCTGCACGACGACCGCCGTCACGTCGTCGTGGCGCGCGCCATCGGCCGGCAGCACATGGGCCAGAAGGTGTTGGCACAGCGCCTGGGGATCCTGCGGGCCGGAGAGCGCCGCGGCCCTCAGGCGGGCGAAGCCCACGTCGAGCGACTCGCCGCGTCTCTCCACCAGCCCGTCCGTGTAGAGCACCAGCGTGCCCATCTCCGGGAGCGACCGCTCGAAGGACTCGTATTCGACGTTCTCCATCCCCATCAGGCCGTTGCCGTCCTCGAGCAGCGCCGCTTCATCGGGGCCGGTGCGCAGCAGCGGCGGGAGATGGCCCGCGTTAGCCCAGCTGACCGTGCGTAGGCGCCGGTCGACGATGGCATATTGCACCGTGAACATCTCCTCCGCCCCGATGACGAGCTGGTGGCGGTTCAGGCGCGTCAGGACCTCGCCCGGCGCCCGCAGAGCATCATCTGCCAGCGCAAAGGCACGAGTGACACTGCGCAGCTGTCCCATCGCCGAGGCGGCAGGAATGCCGCGTCCGGCCACGTCGCCGAGGACGACGCCGAGGCGATCCTTGCCCAGCGCGAAGGCGTCGTACCAGTCGCCGCCCACCTCGGCGCCATCTCCCGCTGCCTGGTAGTAGGCGGCGATCCGCAGCCCGTTCAGCTCAGGCAGCCGCTTGGGTACGAGGCCGCGCTGGAGCTCGACGGCGATGCTGTGCTCGCGTTCGTGCAGCCGCGCGCGGCGGATGGCCAGCGCCGCTCGTTCGGCCGCGTCGCTGAGCAGCGAGCGGTCGGCGGCACTGAACTGCCGATCTCCTGAGAGCACCAGTCTGAGACGCCCGACCTGCGTGTGCTCGATGACGATCGGCATCTCCTCAGCGTGGGCGCCCTCCGGTGGCCGCGGCGCGTGGACGCTGCCGAGGACGCTTCCGCCGGCGGCGCGGACGACGATCGGATCATCCTCGTCCGCCACCAGCTGCACCTCTGCGAGGTCGGCTTCGAACAGCTCGGCCAGGCGGACCGCCAGCTCGGGCAGGACCTCGTCGAGGGCCAGCGAGTCGATCCCCGCGCTGAGCGTCTGGAGCTTGTCCAGCCGTTCGGCGATCGCCTCCGCGTTGGTGCGGGCTGAGTGCTCGAGCAGCAGTTCCGCTCGGGCCAGCTCGGCGCGCCGGCGAGAGCTCAGGTCCACCCACTGCACGAGCAGCAGCGGGTCGGCGAGCTCCGCAGGGTCGATCGACGACGCCACCGCGCCGGCCCAGACCGCGGTTCCCGAATTGCTCAGCAGCCGGACGTCGGCGCTGGCTTGCTCGGTCTCTGCGGACGCGGGCCCACCGTCAGCCACCCGGCGCAGGGCCTCCATGAGCAATGGGCGGTCCTCCTCGTGGCAGAGGGATTCCACCTCCACGCCGGTGAGCTGCGCCGGATCACGGTCGAGGAGGCGGCCGAACGCCGGATTGGCGCGGACGATCCTGCGCATCCCGTCGAGCACGGTCTTTCCGATCGGCGCCGCCTCGAATGCCCCTCGCAGGAAGGCCTCGGAGCGCTTGAGCGCGCGGCGGCTATGTTCGAGTTCGACGAACACGCTGACCTTCGAACGCAGCAATTCGGGGTCGAAGGGCTTGAGGACATAGTCGATCGCGCCCACGCCATAGCCGCGGAGGATCTCGTCGACCTCGTCGCGGGCCGCGGTGAGGAGCACGATCGGGACATCTCGACTGCGCTCGCGCCCCTTGATCAGCTCCGCGGTCTGCAGGCCGCCCAGGCCCGGCATCCGAACGTCGAGGAGGATCAGGGCGTAATCGCGCACGAGTAGCCGGCGCAGCGCCTCTTCGCCCGAGGTCACGCTCTCGAGCGGCACCCCGAGCGCTTCGAGCACGCTTTCCAGCGTCCGGAGGTTCTCCGCGCGGTCATCGACGAGCAGGATCGGCAGAACCTCGCCTTCGGTGAGCCCGAGGAGCGCGTCGTGGCCTGCGGGCGCGGCAACCGGGTTGGTCAGGCGTCCAGCCACACCCGCATCATCGACACCAGGTGATCGATGTCGACCGGCTTGGTGATGTAGTCCGACGCCCCGGCCGCGATCGCCTTCTCACGGTCGCCCTTCATCGCCTTCGCGGTCAGCGAGATGATCGGCAGGTGCTCGAACCTCGGCATCGAGCGGATCGCCCGAGCGGTCTCGTAGCCGTCCATCTCGGGCATCATGATGTCGAGCAGCACGAGGTCGGTGTTCGGGTGCTGGTGCAGCCGCTCGACCCCTTCGCGGCCGTTCTCGGCAAACACGACCTTCATCCCGCGCTGCTCGAGGGTGGAGGTCAGGGCGAACACATTGCGGATGTCGTCGTCGATGACCAGCACCTTCTTGCCCTCCAGCGGGGCATCGCCGGAGCGCAGCTGACCGAGCAGCTTGCGACTTTGCCGGGATAGCTGGGCTTCGACGCGGTGCAGGAACAGGGCGGAGCGGTCGACCAGCCGCTCGGGGGAGTCGGCCACGCAGATGACCGCGGCCTTGGCCAGCGCGTCGATGCGGGCGCGGTCGGCGGCGGGAAGCTTGCGGGCGGTGTAGACGACCAGCGGGAGCTCGCGCAGGGCTTCGTCGGTGACGAGTTCCCGCAGCAGCTTCAGCGTCTGCCGGCGTTGGCGGCCCACCACGGCCACGGCCAGGTCGAAGTCTCCCGCGCGCAGCGCCTCGAACGCTCCGTCGCAGGGCAGCGTTTGCACCTCGGCGTCCTCCCCGCGCAGCAGTTCGACGATCTCGTCATCCGGGGTCTCACCCTCGTCGATTACGGCGATCCGGCGCTGCGAGCGGGCCGCGCGAGCCTCGATCCGGACCAGAACTTCCTGCAGCTGGTCCTCACGGGCGGGTTCCTCGACAAACGCCGCCGCGCCGGCCCGCAGAACGTCGATCCGGGCGGCGGCCTCGGAGATCACGACGACCGGGACGTGGCGCGTGTCGGGGTGCTTCTTGAGCTGTCCGAGGACGGACTCGACGCGTGCCGGCTCGCCGCCGAGCAGGATCGGCTCAGGTCGATGCTCACGGGTCAGTGACACCGCCGCACTGGGGCGGCGCGCGATGATCCCCTTGGCTCCGCGGCGGCGTACCGCACCGAGCAGCGCCTGCGCGCGGGCTGGATCGGAGTCGAGCACGAGGACCACACGGTCATCGCGGTCCAGGCCCACACTGTCATCGGCCAGATCGTGCTCAGTGGTTCCGCTGCCGTTGCCGCCCGCGGCGGCGAGCAGCACCGCGTCCGAAGAGGCGCCCAGCTCCGGCGCGTCGAGGAGCCGCTCGGTGAGGGGCAGATACAAGGTGAAGCGACTACCTGTGCCTGGGCTGGAGGCGACGTGAATTTCACCACCGAGCAGCCGGGTGATCTCCCGGGAGATGGACAGCCCGAGGCCCGTCCCGCCGTACTTGCGGGAAGTGGTGCCGTCGGCCTGCTGGAAGGCTTCGAAGATCGCCCCGAGCTTGTCGTCGGCGATTCCAACCCCGGTGTCCTCGACGGTGAATCCGATCACCTTCTCGGTGGCGGTGAGGCTGTCCGAGCGGAACGTCACAGAGGGCTCGGGCGGCCCGATCGACAGCGTCACCCCGCCGTGGTGGGTGAACTTGAACGCGTTCGAGAGCAGGTTCTTGAGGATCTGGTTCAGGCGCTGCTCGTCGGAGACGATCGACGGCGGCAGCGACGGATCCAGCTCGACGGAGAAGCTCAGCCCGCTCTCCTCGGCGATCTGGCGGAAGGCCCGCTCGGCGCCCTCGTGGATGTCGGCCAACGCCACGGGCGCCAGCTCCAGTTCCATGCGCCCGGCTTCAACCTTGGACAGGTCGAGGATGTCGTTGATCAGCGAGAGCAGGTCGTTGCCGGCCGAATGGATCGTCTGCGCGAACTCGACCTGGCGGGGGGTGAGCTTTCCCTCGTCGTTCTCGCCCAGGAGCCGGCTGAGGATCAGCATCGAGTTCAGCGGGGTGCGCAGCTCGTGCGACATGTTGGCCAGGAACTCCGACTTGTACTTCGAGGACAGCGCCAGCTGCGCCGCCTTCTCCTCGAGCCCGCGCCGGGCCAGCTCGATCTCGTCGTTCTTAATCTCGATATCCTGGTTCTGCTCGGACAGCAGACGCGCCTTCTCCTCCAACTCATCGTTGGTGGTGCGCAGCTCCTCTGACTGCTTCTGGAGCTCCTGGGTTAGGCCCTGAGACTGCGAGAGCAGCTCCTCGGTGCGCATGTTCGCGCGGATCGTGTTGAGCACGACGCCGATCGTGTCGGTGAGGCGGTCGAGGAAGTCCCGGTTGACCGCCGAGAATGGCCGGATCGCCGCCAGCTCGATCACTCCGAGTACCTGATCCTCGAAGAGCACCGGCATCACCAGCAGACCCGCCGCGCCGGCTTCCCCGAGGCCTGAGCCGACCTTGATGTAGTTGGGTGGCAGGTCGGTGAGGGCGATCGTCTTGCGCTCGAATGCCGCCTGACCGACCAGCCCCTCGCCGATCTCGAAATGGCTGCGCAGGTCGCTGCGTCGTGGGGTGTAGCCGTAGGCCGCCGCCAGCAGCAGCTGCGTGCGGCCATCGCTTCCGGCCTCGGCCAGGAAGAACGCACCGTGCTGCGCGCTGACCGTCGGCGCGACCTCGCTCATGATCAGCTGGGTGACGGCGGCAAGGTCACGGTGGCCCTGGAGCTTCCCCGAGATGCTGGCCAGATTGGTCTTCAGCCAGTCCTGCTCGGCGTTGCGCTGGGTCGTCTCCCGGAGGTTGGCGATCATCTGGTTGATGTTGTCCTTGAGCTCCGCCACCTCACCCTGGGCCTCGACCGAGATCGACCGTGTCAGATCTCCCTGCGTCACGGCCGTGGAGACCTCGGCGATCGCCCGCACCTGCGTGGTCAGATTGCCGGCCAGCTGATTGACGTTCTCGGTCAGCCGGCGCCAGGTGCCGGACACGTCCTCGACCTCCGCCTGGCCGCCGAGCTTGCCCTCGGTCCCGACCTCGCGGGCCACGCGCGTGACCTCGGCGGCGAAGCTGGACAGCTGGGCCACCATCCGGTTCAGGGTCTGTTTGAGCTCGAGGATCTCCCCCCGCGCGTCCACCGTGATCGTCTGGGTGAGGTCCCCGTTGGCCACGGCGGTGGCGACCTGGGCGATGTTGCGCACCTGGTCGGTGAGGTTGCGGGCCATGAAGTTGACGTTGTCGGTCAGGTCCTTCCAGGTCCCGGCCACGCCGGGCACCTCGGCCTGGCCGCCCAGCGCGCCCTCGGTCCCGACCTCGCGGGCGACTCGGGTGACCTCGGCAGCGAACGAGCGCAGCTGGTCGACCATTCGGTTGATCGTCTCGGCCAGCGCCTCGACCTCGCCCTTGGCGTCGACGGTGATCTTGCGTGAGAGATCGCCGTTGGCCACCGCGGTGGTGACCTGGGCGATGCTCCGGACCTGGGTCGTCAAGTTGGAGGCCATCTGGTTGACGTTCTCGGTCAGGCCCTTCCAGGTCCCCGAGACCCCGCCGACCTCGGCCTGGCCGCCGAGAATCCCCTCGGTGCCGACCTCGCGGGCCACGCGGGTCACCTCGGCGGCGAACGAGCGCAGCTGGTCGACCATCGTGTTGATGGTGTCCTTGAGCTCGAGGATCTCGCCGCGCGCGTCGACGGTGATCTTCTTCGACAGGTCGCCCTGGGCGACGGCCGTGGTGACCTGGGCGATGTTGCGCACCTGATCGGTCAGGTTCGAGGCCATGAAGTTGACCGAGTCGGTCAGGTCGCTCCAGGTCCCGGACACGCCGGGGACTCCGGCCTGGCCGCCGAGCTTGCCCTCGGTGCCGACCTCGCGGGCCACGCGGGTCACCTCGTCGGCGAATGCGGAGAGCTGGTCGACCATCGTGTTCACGGTCCGTTTGAGTTCGAGCACCTCGCCCTTGACGTCGACGGTGATCTTCCTCGACAGATCGCCATTGGCGACCGCGGTGGTGACCGTCGCGATGTTGCGCACCTGCTCGGTGAGGTTGCGGGCCATGAAGTTGACGTTGTCGGTCAGGTCCTTCCACGTCCCGGCCACGCCGGGGACCTCGGCCTGTCCGCCGAGCTTGCCCTCGGTCCCGACCTCGCGGGCCACGCGGGTGACCTGATCGGCGAACGCGGAGAGCTGGTCGACCATCGTGTTGACGGTGTTCTTGAGCTCGAGGATCTCGCCGCGCGCGTCGACGGTGATCGTCCGCGACAGGTCGCCGTTGGCCACGGCGGTCGTCACGTCGGCGATGTTCCGCACCTGGTCGGTCAGGTTGCGGGCCATGAAGTTGACGTTGTCGGTCAGGTCCTTCCACGTCCCGGCCACCCCGGGGACCTCGGCCTGGCCACCGAGGATGCCCTCGGTCCCGACCTCGCGGGCGACCCGGGTGACCTCGGCGGCGAACGAGCGCAGCTGGTCGACCATCGTGTTGATCGTGTCCTTCAGTTCGAGGATCTCGCCCTTGACATCGACGGTGATCTCCTGGCTGAGGTCGCCATTGGCCACGGCAGTCGTGACCTGGGCGATGTTCCGCACCTGATCGGTCAGGTTCGAGGCCATGAAGTTGACCGAATCGGTGAGGTCCTTCCAGGTCCCGGCGACGCCCGGGACCTTGGCCTGGCCGCCGAGCTTGCCCTCGGTGCCGACCTCGCGGGCCACACGGGTGACCTCCGCGCCGAAGCTCGAGAGCTGGTCGACCATCGAGTTGACGGTGGTCCCGATCCGGGCGAACTCTCCCTTGACCGGGCGGCCTTCGATCTCCAGCGCCATCTTTTGGCTCAGGTCGCCCTCGGCCACGGCCACGATCACCCGGGCCACCTCGGTGGTGGGGCGTACGAGATCGTCGATCAGGCCGTTCACCGAGCCGATCGTGGTGGCCCACCCGCCGTCCGCGTGCTGGAGGCGGGCGCGCTCGGTCATCCGGCCTTCCCGGCCGATGATCTGGCCGATGCGCACGAGCTCCGCCTCGAGCGCCGCGTTGCGGGCAACGAGTTCGTTGTACGCCGCCTCCAGGCGACCGACCTGATCTTTGCGCCGGCCAGGCAGGCGCATCCGGAAGTCCCCGGCGGCCGCCGCCCGGAGCGCCAACTCGAGTCTGCCCAGCGCGGGATCGGTCTCGCCATTCTGGGCCTGGCGGCCGTTGCCCGGAGCTGGGCGCGCTGTCGCTGGCTTGGCCATCAACCCCTACAGTGCCGCCGCTGGCTGCATCGACCGGGAACTATGTCAGGAGCGGGGCTGAAAGGGTAGATCGTTCATGCGTTGGCGACGGCGCGAGCTCGCAGTGCCGCCTCGATCCGCCCGACCGTGAACGCCACGGTCTCCCGGTGGGCCGGCGCGAGCGGTCCGGACAGGGCGGCCTGCGCGGCGAGGGCCACCGGGTCACGCTGGCCGCGCAGCTCATCCAGCCGGGGTCCGAGGTCTGCCACCGACGCGGTGCCAGCCAGCTCGGCCAGCGCCGCGTCGAGCGCCACCAGCACCTGCAGCGCTGCCTCGCGCTCGCGGCCGTGGTCAAGATCGCTGCGGGCCCGGAGTACCAGCTCCTCGCAGGCCAGGACAGACTCGCGGCCGCCCAGCACCGCTGCCAGGCGGGCCTGGGGGTGCAGCACCTTCGAGCGTGTCTGACGGCCGCTGGGGAGCACCAGCTCCGCGGCATCGGTCCAGAGCCCGTCGGCGACCTGCTCGCCGGCGCCGTAGCCGATTCGCGCCACCAGCAGCCGGCGCCGGTCGACCACGTGCACGCCGTGGTCGGCGGTGACCAGCCGGAAGGCGTGCAGGGCCAGGTTGAGCACGGCCAGACCGGCGCTGAGCTCGTCCTCTCCGGCCCCGGCCAGCCAGGCCGAGGCCTCAGGCGCGCCGTCCAGTGGCGCCGAGACGTCGATCACCGTGGCCCGGCCGGTCGCCACCATCGATGGCTCAGGCTCAGGTTCAGCGTTACGTTTGCGTCGTTGAGCCAGGCTGCGGCGGCGTTCTGGAGCACCGAGAGTGCTCAGCACCAGTACCGACGCAGACTCGGCCAGGCCACCGGGCCGCCTGAACATGTAGCGGCCGTCGGGCGGGCCCAGCGGCCACGGGACCTCGATCTGGCTGAAGCGGAAGAAGGGACCGGTAACGGTCAGTGCGCGCCGGCCGTGTGGACGGCGTACTTGCTCGGGGTGATCGGGACGATCGGCTCTGGGATCTGGCTGATCCGGTTGATCAGCTGGATCCACTGACCGGGCTTGAGGATCGTCTTGATCTCATTGGAGAGCTTCTTGTTGGTCCCGAACAGCGGGGTGTAGGTGATCTGGATCCGGTTGTTGTGATCAGGCAGCGCGAGCGTGGAGCTCTGACCCTTGTAGCTCATCATGCTGATGATCTGATCGGGCTTCATCGAACCCTGAAGCGTGAGCAGGCGGCGGATCGTGATGTCGGTGATCGAGCCGGAGCCCTGGTGGCCCAGGAGCGGGATGTTGTTGATCTTGGAGATGTCGACGCTGGATCCGCTGGCGCCGGCGGCGTCCGTGCCGGTCGAGCCGGTCACGCTGTGACCGCACTGGAGCCCGGAGACGGTGGGATCAAGGCCCGACGCTGAGAGGAACTCGATCGTCGCCATGACCCGGCGGTCGATCAGGCCGGCCTGGATGTCCCGGCGACCACACTGGTAGATCTGGACGTGTGGGTCCTGGAGGACACGGTTGGTCAACTGCTCCTTGCTCATCAGCAGGATCTGCCCGATGCTCGGGTTCTTGGCTCCGGGCCCGAAGAACGGATCCACGCCCGCCGCCCGGTATACCGCGGTCGCCTCGAGCAGCTTCCACCCGTCCAGGATCGGCTTCGGATCGATCTGCGGGGCACCCTTGCCGGCCGGCTGGATCATGAACTGCATGTGCGGGGCCCGCTTGGCCGTGGCCGGGGCGATGTGACCCAGGACGGTTCCGGCGACCACGACAGCACCTGCCTTCAGGGGCGCCAGCGTGTACTGATTCTTGCCGAGATGGAGCACGTCGGAGAAGTAGTTCTGGAAGCTCGAGATCTGCGTCTTGGTGTCGCGCAGCTGCAGCTGACCGCCGGCGGCGTAGGACGCCGGCCGCGAAGGATTGGCAAACAGTCGCTCCTTAACCAGTGGCGCCGGCGCGCTCGAGGTGGTGTCGGCGCTGCTCGTGGTGGTGGAGGTCGTGTGCGGCAGCGTCGGAGCCGCCTTGGCCAGCTTCGTCGCCTTGGCGGTCGAGACCGTGGGCGCGCTCTGCTGCTGGCCTGCGCTGGCGGGTGCCTTGGGCGCCGGCAGCGCCGGGAGCACCAGCTGCTTGGCCAGGTCTGCGGCTGTGAGCTTGACCGGCTTGGGCACGGCGTAGTCCTTGGGCACCGAGCCGAGGTGCGCGTAGGTGTAGATGTTGCCGGTCTGGTCCTGTAGCTGTACGTACTTCCCCAGGCTGGGGCTCTGACCAACCTTGACCATCTTGCCGTCATTGACCGCGATCACCGGCGAGCCCTGCTTGGCGTAGATCGAGACCGACTTGCTCGCCGTCGAGGCGATCGGGACTGCCGCGTTGGCCGTGTGAACCCGGCGGGTCGCGAGCTTCTCGATGCTGTCATCGGCGTACCGGGCCTTGGCCGCGACGGGGAAGTGGCCCTGCACCAGGCCGGTCAGGGCACCGATCAGCTGGTCCGGCATGCCGCCGATCAGCTTCGCCCGGAGTAGCACGCTCTGCACGTACCAGCTCGCGTGGTTGTAGGCGAAGATGCCCTGCGAGAGGTTTGTCGAGCCGCCCGCCGCATGCAGGTACCGCGCGGCCGCGAAGATCGCGTCGACGGGGTTGTAGGGATCCGCGACGCCATCTCCGTTGGCGTCCACGCCCCAGCTCTTCCAGGTCGAGGGCAGGAACTGCATCCAGCCCACCGCATTAGCGCTCGATACGGACAGGTTGCGGCCGTAGTCGGTCTCGATCTCGTTGATGCCCGCCAGCACCTGCCAGGGGATGTTGTATTGGATTCCAGCCGCCTGATAGATCGGGATCAGGAAGGGCGGAATCCGGAAGGAGTCGATGAAGAAGTTCGGCACCCCGATCGGAGCGGCACCGGGAAGCGCGAACGAGAAGGTGGGGTTCGACGATGTGGGCGTCCCGCCGGTGCCGCGCAGCGACGGGGTCTTCGTCGGCTTGGTCGTCGGCTTGGTGGTCTTGCCCTTGGTGCCTTTCCCGCTGCCGCCCCCGGTCTTCTTGCCGGAGCCGCCGCCCTTATGGGTCGACGGATGCTGGTTGGTGCCTGGGCCGGTGGGCTTGGGCGGCTTCGGATGGGTCGTCGTGGTGGAGCTGGAGGAGCTCGTGGTGGTCGACGTGGTGGTCGTCGTGGTCGTCGTGGAGGAGGAGGACGAACTGGGCGCCTGGCAGGACTCCGAGACGCTGATGATCGGCAGTGTGACGGGAAGATTCAGCGCTGACACGGGCGTTCCGGGCGGAACGTTCACGTTGAAAGTGAGTGTCTGGCCACCGGCGACCTTGACGGTGACCACGCATTGATCGGCAGAGGCGTTCGGGATCGCGGCCACGCCCATGACGATCCCTGCGGCGCTAGCCGCAGCGACAGCGACGCTCAGTTTCCTTCGCCTGAACACTGTGGTCTAACTCCTCCCGCCCATCGGCGTGCGCATCTCATATTCGCCGCTGTGGGGTGGCGACGCGGAACGGACGCTACTGACTGGAATCAGGCTTTGCAACGGAGAACCGCTGGTGGGCGCTTGGTTTCGTCGGCGGGCGGCGGAAAAGGGAGTCGATGGGGTGAATTCCGAGGCCACGAACTCACCCATCGGCGTGGACAGGAGAAGACTGTAGCGCTGTGTACCCCAGAATCGGTGCGGTAACACGGTCTGACCCTCGAGTGGAGCCTGAGACCCGTGGCCGGGCGTGCTCAGGCCACACCAGCCCGCGCTAGGGTGCGAGCGATTGGCCCGATTACCGCCAGGAGGCGAACGCAACGATGACCGACGACAAAGGACTGAGGGAACGCATGACCCGCCAGGGGGAGGAGGCCATCGGCAAGTTGGCCCAGGAACTGCTGGAGAACCCGATGGTCAGCGGCGCCCTCTCCCGGGCCTTCGAGACGCGAGAGCGGGCGATGCGGGCGCAGGAAGTGGCGATGGGTGCCCTCAATCTCCCTTCGGCCAGCGACCTGGAGCGCCTGACGCGCCGGCTGCGCGGGGTATCCCAGCGTCTGGAGGGAATCGAGGACGGGCTGGACCGGCTGGAGCAGCGAATCGACACCCTCGGTACGCAAAGCGCGGTGGAGCAGCGGCTCAGCGCGATCGAGGAGCGCTTGGCTGAGATCCAGGCAGCCGTAGCCAACGCCAAGTCAGCTTCGTCCAAGCCGGCTTCCAAGTAGTCCGAGCTCGGACAGCGCTTGCGCGGCCAGATCGCCGAGCCGGTGCTCGGCCTCGGTGAGCGCTGCGGCCTCGATTCGCCGGCGGGCTGGGAACAGCAGGTCGCTGACGATCAGCACAGCTGCTGCGCTGATTCGGTGCATCGCGGCCAGTGTGAACAGGACCGCGGTCTCCATCTCGATCGCGCTCGCTCCCGCCTCACGCCAGCCCGGCTCACGGCCACTGGGGTCGTAGAAAAGGTCAGTCGAGACCACGGTCACCGTCTGAGCCGACGGGCCGGCAGCTTGCAGCGCGGCGACGAGCTCCGGCGCAGCGGTGACTCGTGCCCCGGCCCCCAGCGCCTGGCTGGCGCCGTCAGCCACGAGCGCGTCGCCGGCGATCAGAAGCTCTCCGAGCGTCAGCGACTCCGTCAGCGCCCCGCAGGTACCGACCCGCAGCAGCGTCTTGGCCCCGAGCTCAACCAGTTCGGAGATGACGATCGCTGCGCTGGGCGCGCCCATGCCGGTGCTCTGGATGGTCAGCTGCTCTCCGGCTGCCGTGCTGCCGGTGTAACCCCACAAGCCCCGGTTGTGGTTGAACATCTTCGGCGCCTGCAGCAGCGACTGCGCCAACATCAGCGCGCGGCCCGGATCCCCTGGGAGCAGCACCCGTTCGGCCAGGGGGGCAGTGGGGTGCAGGTGCAGCGTCCTATTCACGCGCGCGAGGTTAGTGAGTTGGTCGTCGTTGACCTAGACTGCGCCGCCATGAACTGTCATGGCAGGACGGGCCGAGCCCGATGAGCACGTTTCGCGACGAGCAGGAGTTCCGCGAGGTGATGGATCGGACGTTCACCATCATGCGTGACGATCCCGACATGGGGCCTCAGCTGCGAGATGCCGACACCCCCCAGCGGTTCGAGTTCACCGACTTCGATCTGGTGGTGAACATCCGCGCCGGCGCCAGCGATGAACCGAACCTGGCCTGGGAATGGTCAGACGAGGTGGCCTGGGAGCCCAAAGTGCGGATGACGATGAGCTCGGAGACGGCCAACCGGTACTTCCAGGGCAAGGAGAACGTTGCCATCGCGATCGCCCGCCGCAAGATCAAGGCGGGCGGCGACGTCAAGGCAGCGCTGGCGATCATCCCGATCACCAAGCCGCTGTTCGCCCACTACCGGGACATGATCGCCGAGCATTACCCGCACCTCGAAGTCTGAAGCCGCTAACTCATGCCTTTTCTCCCCGCCCGCATTGACATCCGGGCGCACGGCGAGTAGACCTACGCACATCAAGCAAGGCAACAGGCCGGATCGTGAGTGTGGCTCCGGGTCATCCCAGGGCATGCGCTCGCGAGGCGCCGCCGGAAACGTGACGAGCGCCTACGGCCGACGCAGCGGGCCGTCTCGTCCGCAGGCGACGGGGCCTCGTTCTCCTCGAGGTCCCGCCGCCAATTGCTTGCGCCAAGCGCACGGCAGACGGCACGCTGCCTGACCCGGCTCGGTCCTCAGCCAGGTCACCCAGCAAACTATGGGCATGTCGAGCACCAGGGAAGACACCGAGGGCGGGGCGTCCCTTCAGGAGGCCGCTCGTCGCGCGGGCGTCCGGCCGCCAACGCTCCGGCGCTGGGCCACACAGGGTGTGATCCCCCAGTACGACGGCCGTTGGAGTGATGCCGCAGTTGCGCATGCGCGGGTGGTGGCCCGTCTCCGCGAGCGCGGCCACTCGCTGAACAGCATCAAGCAGGCCACCCGAGAAGGCCGCCTGGCCTTTGGTTACATCGAGGACCTGTTTCCCCACGAGGACGTCGTCTACTCGCTCAAGGAGGCCTCTCGGGAAACGGGTCTGGACGCCGCGCTGATCGAACGGATCGTCACCGCCCTGGGCTGGAGCCCGACCCAGGCGCAGTCGATCTCCGAGAGCGATCTCCAACTGCTGCGGTACGTCGCCGCCGTACTCTCGGCCGGGCTGCCGCTCGTGGCGATGCTGCAGTTGGTGCGGGTCTACGGGCAGGCCATGGCGCAGGTTGCCGACGCCGAAGTGAGGCTGTTTCACCTCTACGTGCACGAGCCGCTGATGCGCTCGGGCTCGGACGGGCTGGAGATGGCCGAGGAGATGCTCGCGCTGACGCGGGAGCTCCTCCCGCTGTCCTCACCGGTGATGGACCAGGTCCATCAGCGCTACCTGCAGCACTTCGTTGAGCAGGACGTGGTCGGCCACATGGAGAGCGACCTTGAGGGTGAGGCGCTCGACCTGGGCCGGATGCGCGTAGCGATCGCGTTCGCCGATCTGGCCGGCTACACGCGGCTGACCGAGGAGGAGGGTGAGCTGCAGGCCGTGGATGCCGTGGAGCGGTTCGTCGAGGCCGTCGAGGTCACACTGCCCGACAGCGCGCGCGTGATCAAGACGATCGGCGACGAGGCCATGGTGGTGGGCTCGGACCCTGCCGCGCTGACCGACTGGGCCGTGGGCTTCCAACGTCTGCAGAGCGAGCGACCGCTGCCGCGCATCGGCATTCACTACGGCAATGCGCTCTATCGCGAGGGTGACTATTACGGCCGTGACGTCAACATCGCCTCGCGTGTGGCCGCCCGCTCCGGCGGGGGCGAGGTGCTGGTCACACGGCCGGTGGTCGAGCACGCGGGACCCCACCTGGAGTTCGAGCGCATCGCCGAGGTCCGGCTGAAGGGCTTCACCGACTCGACTGAGATCTTCATCGCGCGCCAGCGTGAAGAGGAATGACCGGGCTCCTCGAGGCGGTGCGCGCGCTGGGGCTGCTGACTCCCGGTCGCTCCGTGGTGGTGATGCTGTCCGGAGGGAGAGATTCCACCTGCCTGGCCGACCTGGCGGTCAGGATCGCAGGAGCAGAAGCGGTCCGGGCCTTGCACGTGAACTATGGCTTGCGTGAGGAGTCGGGCGCCGACGAGCGCTGGTGCATGGAGCTGTGCGAGCGTCTGGGCATCGCCCTCGAGGTACGGCGACCGGAGCGCCCGGAGGGCGGCAACCTGCAGGCCTGGGCGCGGGAGGAGCGCTACCGGGAGGCGCACATGCTCGCTCGCACCAGTCCAGAGACGGCCGACGTCGCCGCCGGACACACCGCCACCGATCAGGTGGAGACGATCCTCTACCGCCTGGCCTCCTCTCCGAGTCGCCGGGCGCTGCTCGGCATGCGCCCGCGCCAGGGCTCGTTGATCAGGCCCCTGCTGGGATGCACGCGTGAGCAGACGGCCGCCTACTGCCGTGAGCGCGGCCTTGGCTGGCGTGAGGATGCGAGCAATGCATCCGGCGCCTACACGCGCGGGCGCGTGCGTCGCGGGCTCGTTCCGGCGCTGCGGGAGATCCATCCGGCGGCAGAACAGAACGTGCTCGCGCTGCTGGAGGTCCTGCGTGAGGAGGCCGACGTGCTCGATGAGCTGGTCGACGACGCGCTCGGCGGCCAGAGTGAGATCGAGCTCGAGCGGCTGCGGACCCTCGCGCCCGCGCTGCGTCGGCTCGTCGTCCAGCGGCTGGCCGATGGCGCGGTCGGGCGTCCGGCCCCGGGCACTGCCAGACGGGCCGACGAGATCGCCGCATTGCGTGATCACGCGGCATTGGACCTCCCGCACGGGGTCCGCGCCGAAGTGCGACGCGGAACACTGCGGCTGGTCCGACGGAACGGGGCGCTCGCGGCCACCGCAGGCAGTCACAAAACGGGCGAGCGAAGCTCGCCCATAAACTAGGTTCCACGTGGCCGAAGACGACGCGATCGGGGACATCCTGGTTCCCGCAGAGGATCTTGAGCGCCGGGTCGGTGAGCTGGCGGCCGAGATCTCTCGGGACTACGCCGGGAGGGACCTGGTCCTGATCGGCGTCCTGAAGGGTGCGGTGTTCTTTCTCTCCGACCTGATGCGCAAGCTCGATGTGCCCGTCGAGGTCGACTTCATGGCCGTGGCCTCCTACGGCTCGGCGACCAAATCCTCCGGCGTGGTGCGGATCCTCAAGGACCTTGACGCGGTGATCGAGGGCCGTGACGTGCTGATCGTCGAGGACATCGTCGACTCCGGGCTCACCCTGCAGTACCTGCTGCGCAACCTGGCGGGACGCAATCCCCGGTCACTCGAAGTTTGTGCCCTGCTGATCAAGCCTGAACGCCGCAAGGTGGAGCTCCACACCCGCTACGTCGGCTTTGAGATTCCCAACCGGTTCGCAATCGGTTATGGCCTCGACCACGGTGAGCGCTACCGCAACTTGCCCTTCGTGGCGGCGTTGAAGGAATGAAAGGCCCCGTGCAGCCCCGTCTTGAGCCCCAAACCCAAGTGCTACGCTTGCTCTCTCCCGCCTCCCAAGCGTCGCGCCGCATGCGTGGATTTCTCCTATGAGCAGGTTTTTCAAGAGTGCAGCATTCCCGATTCTGATCGTTGTCGTCTTGGCGTTCTTCGCCCAGAAGCTGATCGGTAGCTCGAGCAAGACCCAGAAGCAGACCTTCGGGGACCTGATCACGCAGCTGGACAACAATCAGGTCAAGAGCCTGACGCTGAAGGAGAAGGACAACACCGCAGATGTCGTCCTGCTGCCCCAGTACGGCGGGCAGAAGTACACCGTCGGTTTCCCGGACCAGTACGCGCCGAATTTGATCAACCTCGCGCACACGCACATCGCCGACCAGAGCGGCTTCGACATCCAGGGCCGGGCGTCCAACGGCTGGCTCTCGCTGCTGACCTACATCCTGCCGTTCGTGATCTTCATCGGGTTCTGGATCTTCCTGATGAACCAGGTCCAAGGCGGCGGCTCGAAGGTGATGTCGTTCGGCAAGTCGCGCGCCAAGCGGATGTCGGTCGACAGCCCGAAGATCACCTTCCGGGACGTGGCCGGGGTCGACGAGGCGGTCGAGGAGCTCCACGAGATCAAGGAGTTCCTGGAGAACCCGAAGAAGTTCCAGGCCCTTGGTGCGCGCATTCCCAAGGGCGTGCTGCTGTACGGACCGCCGGGCACCGGTAAGACGCTGCTGGCCCGCGCTGTGGCCGGCGAGGCGGGTGTGCCGTTCTTCTCAATCTCGGGCTCCGACTTCGTCGAGATGTTCGTCGGCGTCGGCGCATCCCGCGTGCGCGACCTGTTCGAGCAGGCCAAGCAGAATTCCCCCTGCATCATCTTCATGGACGAGATCGACGCCGTCGGCCGCCATCGCGGCGCCGGGCTCGGTGGCGGCCACGATGAGCGCGAGCAGACGCTGAACCAGTTGCTGGTGGAGATGGACGGCTTCGAGATGAAGGACAACATCATCCTCATCGCGGCCACCAACCGCCCGGACATCCTCGACCCGGCGCTGCTGCGTCCCGGCCGCTTCGATCGCCAGATCGTCGTCGACCGCCCCGACCGTGCCGGACGCAAGAAGATCCTCGAGGTCCACACTCGCGGCAAGCCGCTGGCCCGTGAGATCGACGTGGACGTGCTGGCCGGGCAGACGCCTGGCTTCACCGGCGCCGACCTGTCGAATCTGGTCAACGAGGCCGCCCTGCTGGCTGCGCGCAACGGAAAGCGTGAGATCACCCAGGTCGAGCTCGAGGAGGGGATCATGCGCGTCATCGCCGGGCCCGAGAAGAAGACCCGGGTCATGTCGGTCAACGAGCGCAAGATCACCGCCTACCACGAGATGGGTCACGCGATCGTCGGGCACTACCTGCCCAACAGCGATCCGGTCCACAAGATCTCGGTCGTCTCTCGCGGGCAGGCCCTCGGGTACACGATCTCGCTTCCCACCGAGGACAAGTTCCTTACCACCCGAGCCGAGCTGCAGGATCAGATGGCGATGACGCTTGGCGGTCGTGCGGCGGAGGAGATCGTCTTCGGCGAGATCACCACCGGCGCCTCCAACGATTTGGAGAAGGTCACCGCGACGTCCAAGCAGATGGTCATGCGCTTCGGCATGTCCGAGAAGCTCGGCCCGCGTGTGTTCGGCCACGACCACGGTCAGCCGTTCCTGGGCCGAGAGTTCAGCTCTGAGCCGGATTACTCGGACGAGATCGCGCGGGAGATCGACGACGAGATCCGCCGCATCGTCGAGTCCGCGCACGTGCTGGCCAAGGAGATCCTGACCCAGCACAAGGACTCACTCGAGAAGCTCTCCGAGATCCTGCTCAAGCGTGAGACGATTGAAAAAGAGCAGTTCGTCGCGCTGCTCGACGGCGGCACCGAGGAGTCGGTGTTCGGCGCCGAGGCGCCGCCCCCGCCCGAGATTCCCGTTCCGCCCACCGCCGCGTCCGACCGCGCCGGCCGCGAGGGTCCGCGACCCCTGCCCCGGCCCGGGCTGGCCGGCGGCACCGCCGAGTAGTCCGGTCCGGACGCCTCTGCACGCGCGCCTCGCCGGTGTCGACGGCAGCGAGGTCGAAGGGCGGGAGGAACCTCGCTGCGTCCGATCAGTGCCGCACATACCTGAACGTCGCCCGCGCGGCGGTCCAGGGGGCATCGCGCAGCTGGAACGCGGCGGTGCTGAGGGTCACCTGGATGCCGTGCCCGGGCGCCGGCAGGGCCACCGTCAGCGACGCCCCTCGGAGCACGATCGTGCGCGTGCTCGCGCGCCCGGGCACCGTGCGGCAGCGAGGGCCCACGCAGCGGATGCTCAGCGGGGTCAGGGTCAGCTTGGCCGGGCGCCCGCGTAGCACCGAGCTGTAACGCATCCGCAGGCTCAGCTGCGACGAGTGGATCCGGGGGAGACTCAGCCGCAGGGCGGGCCGGCCGGTGACGATCAGTGCGAGACAGCCGCTGAAGGCGTCAAAGCCCGCAGTCTGAGCCTGTGTCCCGCACGCCTGCCAGCTGCCTGGGTTCAGGCGTAGCCGTGCGCTGTGACCCGGCCGGATCGTCAGTGTGGGGGCGCGCGCTCCGCCTGCCCGGGTGAACTTGACCTGAATCGGCTGGGGCGAGGAGGACTGGAAGGAGAGCCTGGTGCCGCGCACCCGCAGGACACTCTGTGGATTCTTGGCCCGGGTGGCGAAGGTCCAGTCGTGCTGGGTCTGCACGCCGGCGAAGCCGACCACCACATGGGCGTGGTAGGTCGCTCCGGCGGCCAGCGGCGCGATCGGGATGATGAAGCCGCCCGGTGAGATGTAGCCGGCGAGAGTGGCGCCTCCTTGGGCAACCGGCGTCCTCGCGTCCACGGTCTTGACCGCGACCTGGCCGGTCGGGCCGGTCAACGTGGCGTCGCTGAGAGTGGCGGGGTTGGCCTTGGGCGACTGTCCGGGCGCGTCGACCAGCACGATGATGTTCGGGCCGGTGCGCGTGGACAGCGGGATACCGACCAGACTGCCCGGAGTCCAGGGCAGCTCCCGGGCGATTTCGCTCGGGTAGATCGTGGCCCCAGGACCCGGATAGGTGTAGACGGTCAGCGCCAGCGGGTCCGGACGGGTCCAGCCGGGGAAGGTCGTCGTGCAGCTAAAGCCCTCCGCGTCGGCGCTGCCGAGGACGGACAGCCGGGGGGCGAGCAGTTGGTCGAGGTGCAGCGGCGCGAACTCGTAAGGGTTTCCGCCCGTCCAGTCGGCACCCTGAGCCAGCACCGCGTTCTGCCCGGCGTAGGCGCCGCCGGGACTGTAGCCAGGATTGGTCGAGACCTCGGTATGGGTCAGCGAGTGGTTCAGCGCCATGTAATGGTCGTGAGCGGCGCAGTCGGCGGTCAGGGTCGGATCCTCGACCAACCCGGCCGGAAGGCCGTTGGCGGCCCGCTGGGCGTTCAGCGTGGCGATCGCGCCGGTGGCCGCTGTCCCCACGGTGGGGGTAGTGGCCGCGGCGGGCACGGTGGTGGCCCACAGCAGCGCGACGATGCACGAGCCTGCGAATCTAGCTCGGAGCGGTCTCATGATGTGGCCGTACCCAGCAGCGGTAAAGCGGCAACCTGCACGTCACGGCTGACGGCACGGATCTCGTCCGGTACGCGGGCGAGGTTGACGTTGGTCGTGAAGCCCATGGGCTCTCGCAGCGGCCGGAAGAAATCGTCGTAGTGGGTCGGGAGCACGGTGTGTGGCTGCAGACCAGAGAGGATCCGCTGCCAGTAATCCCGGGTGAAGCCTCGGCCGGCAACCCCGGCGAGAAAGTAGTCGACGCCGGGCCGGCGGATGGCGTCATCGATCAGGTTGGCACTGCCCTGGTGATAGAAGCTGACCCCGGCCACCTCGATCCGAATGCCCCACACCTCGCCGCACCGGTACGCCCCCGGGGTGAGGGCATCGAGGTGCTCGCAGCTGAGCTGACCGTCGAAGGGAACTGCCAGGCCGAGAATCAGCTTGGAGTGCAGGCTGGGCGTGAAACTGACTCTGAACGGACCGAGTTCGTAGTCGCGGTAGGCCTCGACCTCGACCGCCCGTTGCCCGAGCCCGTGCAGGCGCATCAGCGCGCCGAGCGAGCGCGATCCAAGCGCGGGGCAGCTGAACCGCCGGGCCAGCGCGGGCGCGTCGACAGCATGATCGAAATGGGTATGGCCGACCAGCACGCCCACGACCTGGTCCGGCGTGCCGATGTGACGGTCGATCAACGCTTCGACGGGCATCGCGGGCTGCCGGCGCATCAGCGCCGCCAGGGGCACGCGTGAGACGTACGGATCGATGAACACGGTGTGGCCCTCGAATGACATCCGGTAGCCGGAGACCCCGAGCCATTCCAGCTCCAGCCCGGCGGGAAACGCCGGCGCCGCGGCCTCGAGCTCACGCAGGGCCTGGGCGTCCGCGCGCTCCTGGGAAGTCTTGTTGGCGACGAACCGCGCGAAGTCGGCGAGGTAACGTGCTTGCTCGAACATGCCCATTGACGCCATTATCCGCCGGTGAGTGCCACCTGGTGAGCGAGCGGAACGGAAATCCAGCGCGGTTGCTGTTGCTCACGCGGGTCTGGCTGCCGCTGGCCATCGCCGTGGTCGGGGTGGTGGCAATCGTGGTGGGGCATGCGCGGACGCCGGTCGCGGGCGCCGGTGTGGTGCTGCTGGGTGTGGCCCTGATCGTGTGGATGATCAACTGGATGTTCCGGATGAGCTTGGAGAGCAACCGCGATCGCGAGACCGAGGAACGGGCGCGGGAGTACTTCGACCTGCACGGGCACTGGCCGGGCGAGGGGGAGCCGTGAGCCGGGCCGGCACCGGCACCGGCACCGGCAGTCCGGAGGGCAGCTTTGAGCTGATGGGGGTGGTCAACGTGACGCCAGACTCGTTCTCCGACGGCGGCCACTACCTCGACTGCGCGGCGGCCATCGCCCACGGCCTCGAGCTGGAGGCCCAGGGTGCGGCGATTCTCGACATCGGCGGAGAATCGACGCGCCCGGGCGCGATGCCGGTGCCTGCCGAGGAGGAGCTGCGCCGGGTACTCCCGGTGATCGACGGTCTGGCCTCGGCGGGGGCCAGCGCCCGGATCTCCATTGACACGTCCAAAGCGGTCGTAGCTGCGGCCGCTCTCGAGGCCGGCGCGAGCCTGGTCAACGACGTGACCGCGCTGCGGGGCGATCCCGAGATGGCCGAACTGGTCGCCGAGCGAGACGCCGAGCTGTGCCTGATGCACATGCTCGGAGACCCGCGGACAATGCAGGTCGATCCGCGCTACGACGACGTGGTCGACGACGTCAAGGCGTTCCTGCACGAACGGATCTCGGTGGCGGTCGCCGCCGGTGTCGATCAGACGAGGATCCTGCTCGATCCCGGGATCGGCTTCGGCAAGACGGTCGCGCACAACCTCGAGCTGCTGCGCAGGCTGGAGGAGCTCCTCACGCTGAGGCGCCCGCTGGTCGTCGGCACCTCGCGGAAGTCGTTTCTGGGCACGCTGACCGGACGCGAGGTGGATGATCGGATCGCCGGCACCATCGCCACGAACGTGCTGGCCTACGAGCGCGGCGCCCGCGTCTTCCGGGTCCACGACGTCGCGCCGGTGCGTGACGCCCTGCTCGTGGCTGCTGCTACGGTCAGCCCGCAATGGACCCCGAGGGCGACGAGTTCGACGAGGTAGACCCCGACGAGGACGACGACGAGCGCTCGGGTCCGGAGGTGGCGATCGAGGTCAGCGGCCTCTCGCTGTTCACGCACGTCGGGGTGACCGCCGCCGAACGCGAGGTCGGCCAGCGGCTACTGCTGGACCTGCGGCTCGAGGTCGGCGAATGCGACGCCACGGTGACCGACAGGATCGAGGATACGGTCGACTACGGGCAGGTCTGCGACGCGGTCAACCTGGTCGCCCAGCAGCGCTCGTACAAGACGCTCGAGCGGCTGTGTGCGGCGATCGCTGACCGGCTGCTGGCCAACTACGACGCAAACTCGGTGTGGGTCAAGGCGGCCAAGCCCGAGCCCCCCCTCGCGCTGGTGGTGAGCGAGGTCTCGGTCGAGCTCTGGCGCGAGGCCGAGTGAGAACCCCCGAGTGAGCGTCGGCTACCTCGGGCTCGGATCAAACCTGGGCGAGCGGCGGGGGCATCTGGCGGCGGCGGTGGCCGAGCTGCCCGCCCACGGGGTGAGGGTGCTGCGCTCCTCCTCGGTGTACGAGACCGAGCCGGTGGGCCTGGTGACCGACCAGCCGGAGTTTCTCAATGCCTGCCTGGAGGTGGATACCGAGCACGATCCGGAGGCACTGCTCGACGCCTGCAAGGAGGTCGAGGGTATGGTCGGACGGGCGGCTGGGGGGAGCGCCACGGACCGCGGGTGATCGACGTCGACCTGCTCCTGCTGGATCAGCAGCAGTACGCCTCCGCGCGGCTGCGCCTGCCCCACGCCGAGGTCAGCTCTCGCCGTTTCGTACTCGTGCCCCTGCTGGAGCTGGACCCTCGGCTGAGACTCCCCGACGGGAGCGCCCTGAGCGACGCGCTAGCCGCGCTCGGCCCCGGGCAAACGGTGCGTTTGGCCGGGCCACCCCTGGCCTGAGCCGGTGGCCGGGCTCAGGCCGCGGGCAGGACGCCTCCGGGAAGATCGCCGTCCTGCACCGGGAACAGCGATCGCGCCAGTGACTCGATCGGCCGACCCTGGATCAGCGGCCGGACATCGCCGAGCGTCAACAGCAGCCGGACCGTCGAGGCGATTTGCAGATCAGCCGCGTTCGGGTGTGCTGGATCGCCGATGCGGCCGTCGGCCATCCAGGCGTCGACCTGATCCAGTTGGCCGGGCAGGGCGTGCAGGTCGCGGCGGGCCACGTCGTCGTTGGTGCGGTTCAGGCGGGCGGCCATGTGGGCGATGCCCGGGCCGACCGCGCGGATGGCCGCGGTGGGGAGCGGGATCCGTGAATGTTCGCTGTAGCCCACCATTGCCTTGGGTTCGCGGCGCAGCCCGGCCCAGATGAGCTCGCGGCCGACCGGTTGGAGTACCTCGTTACCCCACCGCTCGGCGGCCTGGACCCGAGCGAGCTCCTGAGGGTCGCGGGGGAACAGCGGAGGCTCTGGGACGAGCTCATCGAGGCGCTCCATGATCGCCGTCGACCCCTGAACCTTTTCGGCGCCGATGCGCAGGGCGGGGACCGTGCGGCGGCCGAACAGCAACCACTGCAGCGGGACCTGCATCGGCGGGGGCCACTCGACCACCCTGTAGCTGCAGCCCTTCAAGTGCAGTGCTTTTTCCACCGCAGCGCACGGGTGCGAGCCGTGGACGACATAGAGCTTGAGCCGCATCGGCGCGGAGCATATGGGCCCGACCGGGATAATGCGCCCGCGATGCTGCTCGTTGTCGACGTCGGAAACACCCAAACGCACTTCGGCGTGTTCGCCGACCACAGCGAGACCGTGGCCGAGCACTGGCGCTTTGCCACCGTTCGCGAATCCACCAGCGATGAGCTCGGCGCGGCGCTGTCGAACCTGCTGGGACTCCGCGGCATGGGGTTCGCCGAGATCAGCAGCTCGATCGTCTCCTCAACCGTGCCCCAGCTCTCCGAGCAGTGGACGGCGATGGCGCACCGCTATCTGGAGCACGAGATGCTCGTGGTGGGGCCGCTGATCCGCACCGGGATGCCGATCCGGATTGACAATCCCCGCGAGGTCGGGGCCGACCGGCTGGTCAACGCGGTTGCGGCCTACGAACGCGTGCAGGGGACGTGCGTCGTGGTCGACTTCGGTACCGCGATCACCTACGACGCGGTCTCCGACGCCGGGGAATACCTTGGCGGCATCATCACTCCGGGCGCGGAGATCTCGATCGACGCGCTCTACGAGCGCGCAGCCAAGCTGCCGAAGGTCGAGCTGGCGGAGCCGCGCGCGCTGATCGGGAAGTCGACGGTCGACGCGATCCGCAGCGGCATCGTCTACGGCTTCGCCGGCCAGGTCGAGGGAATCGTCCGCCGGCTGCGCCACGAGCTGGGCGAGGACACCACGGTGATCGCCACCGGCGGGCTCGCGGACGCGCTGGTCCCGTTCATGCGTGACACGATCGACGAGGTCGACGATCTGCTCACGCTGATCGGGCTCCGGCTGATCTGGGAGCGAAACCAGGACGACTAGGCGCCCGGTCTGGGACGCTAGAGAGCGGGAATCGGGATCTCGGGCGTCCGCGCCACCGTTGCAGCCAGGATCAGCGGCGCAAGCCGGCGGCGGTTCTCCGGCTCGGCGGCGGTCATCTGGTCAAACAGATCGATCAGGCCGCGCAGGGCGGCAAAGATCGGCGCATCGTCGATCTCCTCCGGGACGTCGCAGGCCAACCGCGCCAGGGCCAGCATCTCAGGGCCGCCGTCGCCTCCGCGCATGGTGGCGATCGCGCCGAGCATCAAGAACTCCGCGACCCGGTCCAGCAGCGCGTGCGGCGGACGCTCACGTTCGCCGACCGCCTGGCCGGCCGCCATCAGCGGCGCGCCCTCGGCGATCCGCAGGGACTGATCGGAGGCGATGCAGCGGATCTGCTCGGGGCTGAGGCCGACTTGGAGCGCGATGCGGAGCTGGAATGCTGCCGACAGCGCCGTGGCCCCGTAGGGAGCGTCGCTGGCGAAGAGGATCTGGCCGGGCGCAACCAGGGCGAACAGCGCCGTCAGGTCGGCCGGCATCCACCAGGCGGTGTCAAACAACAGGTTCGGATGATCGGCCGCGACGCGCCAGATCCACGAGAGGTCGCAGATGCCGGCGTGGGCCAGGATCAGGCGCGCGTCCGGGAACTCGCCGGCCAGCTCCACGGCGTGCAGGCCCAGGGCCGGAATCCCTCGGCCGGCATGGATCAGCACCGGCAGCCGGCGCTCATTGGCCAGCGCGACGATGTTGCGGACCTCGGGATGGTCGAGGGTGAAGTTCTCGGCCCGCGGGTGCAGCTTGATCCCTTTCGCGCCTCGGTCCAAGCAGCGCTCGGCCTCGCCGACCGGGGACTGATCGGGGTCAAGGCGGCAGAACGGCACGAGCGCACCCCCGGTCTGGAGCGCGGCGGCGATCACCATGTCATTGGCGCGGGGGTAGCCCTCGGGTTCGTGCATGGGGAACACGAATGCGCCTCGGGCGTGCGCCATCTCCAGCAGCGAAAGCAGCTCCTGAGGCGTCTGCTTCATCCCGTCCGGATCGTTCTGTCCGATGTGAGTATGGGCGTCGAACAGCTCAAGGCCGGGCACCTGATCGTGTACGACGTCAGCCCACGGAGTGAAGGCAGCGGTGAGGTCCATGACGAGATTCGTACCATGAAACGTTCATGACCCGAGCACTGACCGACAACTGGACCCTCGGCGGCGTGCCCGTCGCCAACCGCGTGGTTCTGGCGCCACTGGCCGGAATCGGCAACTGGTTCGTGCGCCTGCAGGCCCGCCGCTACGGCGCCGGGCTGGCGGTCTCGGAGATGGTCTCGAGCTTTGCCGTCCACCATCAAAACGAGCGCACGTGCCGCGAGCTGTTGCGCATTCACCCGGATGAGCACCCGGTCTCGGTCCAGCTGTTCGGCCACGACCCGGACGTCATGGCCAGCGCAGCCGAAGCCGTCGCGAAGGCGGGCGCCGATCTGATCGACATCAACATGGGCTGTCCGGTCCCGAAGGTCTGCAAGACCGGCGCCGGCGCAGCGCTGCTCGATGACCCTGACAAAGCGGTGGCGCTGGCCCGGGCGGCGGCGCGGGGCAGCGGACTGCCGGTGACGGTCAAGCTGCGCACCGGACAGCGCCCGGGCGACCTCGGCGGGATCGAGGTGGCGCGACGGCTGGTGTCCGATGCCGGCATCGCCGGACTGTGCATCCACCCTCGTCACGCCTCGCAGCGCCACAGCGGGAAGCCCGACTACGCGCTGGCCCGGGAGCTGGTGCAGGAGCTCCCGGTGCCGGTTCTAATCTCCGGGGGGTTGCGGAGCGCGGCGGAGGCGCAGGCCGCGTTCGAGCAGACGGGTGCGGCGGCGGTGATGCTGGCGCGGGGGTCGCTCGGCAATCCGTGGCTGTTCGAGGAGCTGCTGCGAGGCCGGGTCACCGAGCCCACGCGGGAGGAGATCCTGGCCGAGCTCGATTGGGTCATCCAGCGAGCGGTTGAGCACATGGGCCCTGAGCGTGCCGGGCGGTACCTGCGCAAGTTCTATCCCTGGTACGTGGAACGGCTGGGAGGCACCCGGGCGCTGCAGGCCGAGGTGCAGCGTGCGTCCTCGCCCGACGTGGTGCGTGAGCTGCTGCGCGGTGCGTCTATACTAGCCCGCCCCACGCCAGCCGGACGCGTGGTCTGCCCCGCTTGAGAGAGCGGGTTTTCTTTCGTCCAAACGCCTCCATTTACAGGTCTTATAAGCATGCCCAAGGACGTCATTCTCACCCCCGAAGGTCTAGCCAATCTCAAGTCGGAGCTCGAGCAGCTGTCGACCACCCGCCGACGTGAGGTCGCCGGGCGAATCAAAGAGGCCCGCGAGTTCGGGGACATCTCCGAGAACGCCGAATACGACGACGCCAAGAACGAGCAGGCGATGCTCGAGGCGCGAATCGCGCAGTTGGAGGAGCAACTGCGGTCGGCGACCGTAATCGATGCCTCTGATCTGAGCACCGATGTCGTGCGCGTGGGCTCAATCGTGCACGTCAAGGACGAGGCCGGCAAGTCCAACAAGTATGCGATCGTCGGCTCCGCTGAGGCCTCGCCCGCGGAAATGAAGCTGTCCAACGAGTCGCCGGTGGGCAAGGCGCTGCTCGGCCACAAGCGCGGCGAGGAGGTTGTGATCACCACACCGCGCGGCGAGCGCAAGCTGAAGATCACCAAGATCGACGTCGGAACGAAGTAGAGGCATGCCGCAGGGCGAGGAGCCGGCTGATGTCTTCGCCGCCCGCCGCCAGAAGCTAGGGGCGCTGCGAGAGGCGGGGGTCGAGCCGTTCCCGCACGAGTTCGACGGGGTGCAGCCGATCTCGGCGGTACGGTCCGCGCACGCCGATCTTGCCCCGGGGGAGGAGACGCAGCTGTCCCACCGCGTGGCCGGCCGCCTGGCGGCGCGGCGCGGGCAGGGCAAGATGGCGTTCCTGGATCTCGTCGACCGCTCCGGCCGGATCCAGCTCCAGGGGCGGGTCGACGAGCTCGGCCAGGACGGGATGGAGCGTCTGCTGGGCCTCGATCTCGGCGATCTGATCGGCGTCGACGGCGTCGCCTTCAACTCCCGCCGGGGGGAGCTGTCACTTCGGGTCAGCTCGTTCGCGCTGCTGGCCAAGTCGCTGCGGCCGCCGCCGGAGAAGCATCACGGTCTGACCGATGTCGAGACCCGCTATCGCCACCGTGAGCTTGACCTGATCGCCAGCGAGGAAGCCCGAGAGCTGTTCATCACCCGGGCGCGCGTGATCACGGCGGTGCGCAGATTCCTGGACGCCGAGGGGTTCATCGAGGTCGAGACGCCTGTCCTGCAGCCCCTCTACGGCGGTGCGGCGGCACGGCCGTTCACCACCCATCACAACGCACTCGATCGCGAGCTCTACCTCCGGATCGCCACCGAGCTGTACCTCAAGCGCCTGATCGTCGGGGGGCTCGAGCGCGTCTATGAGCTGGGCAAGGACTTCCGCAACGAAGGGATCTCCCACAAGCACAACCCCGAGTTCACGATGCTCGAGTGGTATGAGGCCTATGCCGACTACCTCGATGTCGCGAGTCGCTTCGAGCAGCTGGTGGCCTCGGTTGCGTCGGAGATCGGCTACGACGGGGAGTACGACCTGAAGTCGCCGTGGCGGCGGGAGACGCTGGCCGGGGCGGTGCTGGACCGGACCGGCGTGGACATCCTGGCCCACCGCGATCGTGACCAGCTGGCGGCTGACATGCGCGCGCACAATCTCGACGTGCCCGAGAACGACAGCTGGCCCCAGCTGGTCGATGAGCTGGTGTCAAAGCACGTCGAGCCGACGCTGGTCCAGCCCACGATGCTGTTCGACTACCCGGTCGAGCTCTCGCCGTTCGCCAAGCGGAACCGTTCCGAGCCGGGGCTCGTCGAGCGCTTTGAGGCCTATGTCGGCGGCACCGAGATCGCCAACGCGTTTACCGAGCTCAACGATCCCGATGAGCAGCGGCGACGCTTCGAGGAGCAACGTGCCTTGGCCGGCGCGGGCGATGCGGAGGCGCAGCCCTATGACGAGGCATTCGTGCAGGCGCTAGAGCACGGGATGCCCCCGACGGGCGGAATCGGGGTCGGGATCGACCGGCTGGTGATGATGCTGACCGGCCAGCGTTCGATCCGTGAGGTCGTGCTGTTCCCGGCCATGCGCGACTGAGATCGCCCGGACCGTCCTCCCGTGCGCGCCCGCCGGGGCCCTCGCTCCCGGAATCCGCCCGGAGGTTTGGATGTTTTGCACCTATATGGGGCCAAATATCCAAACGCTCGGGTGCGCCCGCCAGCCCCCGGACCGCCCGCGCTCCGGAAGCCTGCGAGGGCGGCAAGGCCCGGCCGGTCAGATCCGGCGCCACACCTTGATCAGCAGGTAGAGCAGCAGCACGACGGCGACGGCCACGAGCTCAAGCACGTGAAAGGTGATCGTCCAGACGGCGGCGGCCTCCATCCCGGTCACCCTACAGCGCTTCGGTAGGAGGTTTGGTCAACTCTCCATCTGCGGGAACGGCCGCAGGATGGGAAAAATCGTGTGGGTTGGGCCGCGAAGGGGGTTGGTAGACTGATCTATGGCCAACCCCGAGACCGTTTCTGCTCATCCGTTTGCGCCCCCGCGCCGAACAGGTAGGTAGAACGGAAGCGTTGTCGTCCCCTCAGATTGGCAACGTTTCGCCCGGCGCTACTCTGAGTGCTAGGGAGTTTTAACCAAGGACCATCCCTCAACCGACCAAACCGTCCGCCGACACAGAGAGAAGTACTACAGATCATGTTCGAGCGATTTACAGAGCGAGCCCGCCAGGTGGTCGTCCTGGCGCAGGAAGAGGCGCGAACGCTCAAGCACAACTACATCGGCACGGAGCACATCCTGCTCGGCCTCCTGCGGGAAGAGGAGGGCCTGGCGGCACGTGTCCTGGAGTCCCTTGACATCACCGTGGAGCGCGTCCGCGCGCAGGTCGTCCGGATCGTCGGCTCTGGCGAAGAGGTGACCTCGGGGCAGATCCCCTTCACCCCGCGGGCCAAGAAGGTGCTGGAGCTCGCGCTGCGTGAGGCGCTGAGCCTGGGCCATAACTACATCGGTACCGAGCACATCCTGCTGGGTCTGGTGCGCGAGAACGAGGGCGTGGCCGCACGCATCCTGCTCGACTTCGACGCCGACTCGGAGAAGATTCGCAACGAGGTGATCCGGATGCTGTCCGGCCCCGGCAGCCGCCAGCGCGGCTCCGGTAGCGCGGGCGCGGCCCCGGCTGGCCAGGGCGAGGGCAAGAAGTCCTCGAAGCTGCTCGACCAGTTCGGCCGCAACCTGACCAAGCTGGCAGCCGAGGGCAAGCTTGACCCCGTCGTCGGGCGTGAGACCGAGATCGAGCGGATCATGCAGATCCTCTCGCGGCGCACGAAGAACAATCCGGTGCTGGTCGGGCGAGCCCGGCGTCGGTAAGACCGCGGTCGTCGAGGGACTGGCACAGCGGATCACCAACGCCGACGTTCCCGAGCTGCTCAAGGGCAAGCAGATCTACACGCTGGATCTCGCGGCGCTCGTCGCGGGCTCGAAGTACAGAGGGGAATTTGAGGAGCGGCTGAAGAAGGTGATGAAGGAGATCACCCAGCGCGGCGACATCATCCTGTTCATCGACGAGCTGCACAACCTCGTCGGCGCGGGTGCGGCCGAGGGCGCGATCGACGCGGCCTCGATCCTCAAGCCGGCGCTCGCGCGTGGTGAGCTGCAGACGGTCGGGGCGACGACCCTCGAGGAGTACCGCAAGTACCTCGAGCGCGATTCCGCGCTGGAGCGGCGCTTCCAGAAGATCATCGTGGACCAGCCCAGCACCGAGGAGACGGTCCAGATCCTCAAGGGCCTGCGTGACCGCTACGAGCAGCACCACAAGGTGAACATCACCGATGAGGCGCTCGAGGCGGCCGCCGACCTCGCCGACCGTTACATCTCCGATCGGTTCCTGCCTGACAAGGCGATCGACCTGATCGACGAGGCTGCGTCCCGCATGCGGATCAAGTCGATGACCTCACCTCCCGTGTACCGGGAGCTGGAGGACGACATCGAGGAGACGCGCCGCGCCAAGGAGGCGGCGATCGAGGCCCAGGAGTTTGAGAAGGCCGCGAATCTCCGTGACCAGGAACGCCGCCTGACCCAGCAGAAGCGTGAGCTGGCCGAGCAGTGGGAGGCCGGCGAGTCGACCGAGCGTCCCGCCATCGGTGAGGAGGAGATCGCCGACATCGTTTCGATGTGGACCGGTATCCCGGTGTTCAAGCTGACCGAGGCTGAGACCGCCAAGCTGATGCGGATGGAGGAGGAACTCCACAAGCGCGTCATCGGCCAGCACCCGGCGATCGAGGTCGTCTCCAAGGCGATCCGCCGCTCCCGGGCCGGCCTCAAGGATCCCAAGCGACCCACGGGTTCGTTCATCTTCCTCGGCCCCTCGGGGGTCGGCAAGACCGAGCTCGCCCGGACGCTGGCCGAGTTCCTGTTCGGCGACGAGGACACGATGATCCGCATCGACATGTCCGAGTACATGGAGAAGCACGCGGTGTCACGTCTGGTCGGGTCGCCTCCGGGCTACATCGGCTACGACGAGGGCGGTCAGTTGACCGAAGCGGTCCGCCGCAAGCCCTACAGCGTGCTGCTGCTCGACGAGATCGAAAAGGCGCACCCCGACGTGTTCAACATCCTGCTCCAGATCCTGGAGGACGGGAGGCTGACCGACGCTCAGGGCCGAACCGTCGATTTCCGCCACTGCATCGTGATCATGACCTCGAACATCGGGGCCTCTGAGATCGCGCGTAACACGCCGCTCGGCTTCGCGGTCTCCGATGATGAGACCGGGATCACCTACGACGACATGAAGAACCGGATCATGGGCGAGCTGAAGAAGGTCTTCCGCCCGGAGTTCCTGAACCGGATCGATGACGTCATTGTGTTCCACAAGCTGGCCAAGGACGAGATCAAGGCGATCGTCGACCTGCTGCTGCTGCGGATCCGGGAGTCGATGGCCGAGCGTGAGCTGCAGTTGGAGCTCTCAGAGGAGGCCAAGGATCTGCTGGTCGACAAGGGCTGGGATCCCGCGATGGGTGCCCGACCCCTGCGCCGCGCGATCCAGCGCTACATCGAGGACCCGCTGGCGGACTTCGTGCTCCGCTCCCAGGTGCCCTCGGGATCGACCGTGCTGGTCGAGCCGGGTACCGAGGGCAGCGAAGAGGGCGACGTCAAGCTGACGGTGATCGAGCCGGCGCCGAAACCGACCCCGGTCGGGGTGGGAGCCTCTGACAGCGGCGAGGACTCCGAGCCGGAGCCCGCCGACGGCGAAGCTTCCTCGGAGGACGCGTAGCACCAGGCGCTTGCGGGTTCGACTGACCGCGGCGGTCGCCGCGGCAGTGACCGCCGCCGCGGCGACAGGCTGCGGCGGCGGCTCGCACCACACCGCCGCCGCGGCGCAGGTCGATCCGCTGCGGCTCGGGAGCGTGCGGGTTCTCGCCCACGCGGACCTGCGCGCGGGCGGTCCCGCGGGCCAACCGCAACTACAGCGGTCACTTCCGGCGCGCTTCGCCGTGTCGATGGATCTGGCGCTGGCCAGGGGCGGGACGCTCGAGCTGGACCTGGGCTCGCCCGGATCCTCGCTGAGCCTGAGGCGGGGCGCCAGCGGAGTGACCGTGCTTCACGACGGCGCTTCCACGGTGGCCCTGGCACCGCGGACGGGATGGCCATCCGGCGACTCGCGCCACATCGAGCTGACCGACCGGGCCCTGGCGATCGACGGTCGTGGGGTGGCCCTGCCGAAGGTGCCCGCCTCCGGCGCGGTGCTGTCGCTGCGTGCGACGCATGGCCGCGCGCGGGTCAGCGCGCTGATCATCACCGACCCTCGTCGACGGGCGTCTTTGCTGCTGCATCGGCTGGCCGAGTTGCACGCGCGGGTGCCCGCCGGGGCGCAGCTGGCCGGCGCCGACAAACGGGACCGGTTGCACTACCACTCGATCTGGACCGGCGGCTTCCTCGCCGGAGCGCTGTGGCAGGCCGCGTCGCTGGCGCCGCAGGGGGGAGTGTTCGCAAGCTGGGCGCTCGCCGCCACGATAAGGCACTTCGGCCTGGAGGGCACCGCCACCCACGACGTCGGCTTCATGTACGGGCAGTCCTCGCTGACGGCGTGGAGGCGCCTGTGTGGGCGCGGGAGTACGTCGCCCGGTCTGTGCGCGCGGCTGCGCAGCAGCGTCCTTGCCGCCGCACAGGAGCTCGAGCGGCTGGCCGCCGGCAATCCAGGGGCGGGCACGATCCCGACCCGTCCGCGCGGCGAGGTCGCCCAGACGCTGGTCGACAGCATGATGAACATCGCCATCCTGCCGTGGGCCGGAAGGGTCACCGGCAATCGCTCGTATGTCCGGCTCGCCTCGCATCAGGCCCATGTGATCGGTTCGCTGCTCGTGCGCCCGGATGGCTCGACGTATCAGGCGGTCCATTTCGACCGCTGGACCGGCCGGATCCTGTTCGTCGGGACCCATCAGGGGATTGCCGACACGAGCACCTGGTCTCGCGGTCAGGGATGGGGTCTGTACGGGCTCGCCCAGGCTGCGCAGGATCTGCACGACGGCGCGCTCCTGGCCACCGCGCAGCAGTTGGCCGGATACGCCTCACGGCAGCTTCCCGCGACCGGCATTCCGCCGTGGGACTACAGCGCGCCGACCGGGCGTCCGGTCGACGTCTCGGCCGGGGTCATCCAGGCCGCGGGCTTCCTGCACCTGGTGCAGGCGTGCAGGACGATGCCGGGCACGTGCGGGGACACCTCGTCCTGGGCCCCGCTCTCTCGCACGCTGCTGACTGCGGCACTCAGCCGCGCCAGCGCTCGCCCGCCACTGGGGCTGCTCGGCTCACAGGTCCTCGACGGGCGAAGGCGCACCTGCTGCAACGGCGGCGAGCTGATCTTCGGCCTGAGCTACGCGCTGGAGGCGCTGGTCCTCGAGCGGCAACTCGGCGGATAGATCACAACTCCGCGCCGCCGTGTGCCGAGTAGGCGACGACGTGGGGGCAACGGCGCTGTGCCGTCGGGCCGGAGCCGTAGCCTGGTGGTGAGCATGGCCAGACCGTCCACCATCCACGTCTGCTCGGCGTGCGGGCATGAGACCCCACGCTGGGCCGGGCAGTGCCCCGGCTGCGGGGAATGGAACACTCTGGTCGAGGAGGTCCGGGGTGGCTCGGCGGTTGCCGGGGCCGGCCGCGGTCGCGGGACGAGCAGCGGGCGAGCGGTCGCGCCGGTCACGCTGGCCGAGGTGGACCGGCAGGAGCACGACCGGCTCAGCACCGGGATCAGCGAGCTCGACAACGTCCTGGGCGGTGGCATCGTACCCGGCTCGCTCGTGCTGATCGGCGGCGCTCCGGGGATCGGCAAATCGACCTTGACGACGATGGCCCTGGCCAATCTGGTCGCTGCCGGGCGCCGCACACTGTACGTCTCGGCGGAGGAGTCAGCGGCCCAGATCCGCCTGCGCGCCGAGCGCCTGACCGACGGAGACGCGCTGCAGATTCCGGTGATCGCGGAGACCGACCTGCACGCGGTGCTGGCTACGCTCGAACGCGAACGGCCCGAGGTCTGCGTGATCGATTCGGTTCAGACCCTGCAGTCCTCTGATCTGACCAGCGCGGCTGGTTCGGTGGCCCAGGTCAGAGAGGTGGCCGCCGAGATCATGCGGGTGGCCAAGGCCCGGCGGATCGCCGTCCTGCTGGTCGGGCACGTGACCAAGGAGGGGGCGCTCGCGGGGCCGCGGGTGCTCGAGCATCTCGTCGATTGCGTGCTCCAGTTCGAGGGTGAGCGAGAGCGCACCTATCGAACCGTCCGAGCGATCAAGAATCGTTTCGGCTCGACCAACGAGGCCGGGGTGTTCGAGATGCGCGACCACGGGCTGGTCGAGGTCCTCGACGCCTCCGCCCGGTTCGTCGGTGAGGCGACGCGCGCCCCCGGCAGCGTCGTGCTCTGCGCGATGGAGGGAACGCGGCCGCTGCTGGTCGAGGTGCAGGCGCTCGTGTCCTCCTCGGAGCTCGTCCCGCCCCGGCGGGTGGTGGCCGGGCTGGACCGCAACCGGCTCGCGCTCGTGCTTGCCGTGCTCGGGCGCCACGCCGGCATCGGGCTGGGCTCCGCCGACGTGTTCGTCAACGTGGTCGGCGGCGTCAGAGTCGATGAGCCGGGAGCCGATTTGGCGGTCGCGCTGGCGGTGGCCAGCGCGTCCAGGCGGGTCGCCCTGGCCGGCGCGGACCCGCAACGGCCGCTGGCCTGCTTCGGCGAGCTGGGCCTGACGGGTGAGCTGCGCACCGTCGGCCACGCAGACCGGCGCCTGGCCGAGGCGGCGAAATTCGGGCTCACGCCGGTCATCGAGCCGGGTGGACACCCGACGCTTCGTTCAGCGGTCCGCGCGGTGCTGGGAGAGCGCCCGGCCGCGGCGGCGGCCTAACCCGCGGCCGCCGGCTCCGCGGCGGCGGAAGCCACGGCATCTGAGGCGGGACGGGCCGCCGGAGCGACGCGGCCGGGAAGCGCCATCGCGGCCAGTGCTCCGGCAAGGGAGAGCCCGGCGCAGACGGCCAGCGCGACCACGAACCCGTCGCTGAACCCATGTGGGGAGGCGTAGCTGCCGCTCCCGGCGAAGACCGCCACGAGAACCGCGATGCCGAACACGCCGCCGAGCTGGCGAAGCATGTTGAACGTGCCGGAGGCCTTGCCGATGTTCTCGGGGGAGACGGAGTTCATGACCGCGTTCTGGAGCGCCGGCATCGCCATCGACACGCCCAGGCCGGCCAGGATCAGGGGCGCCACGAGTTGCCAGTAGGCGAGCTCCGGCTTGGCGATCAGCGCGATCCACGCCATTCCCGCGCCCTGGAGCAGCAGACCCACGGCGGCGAACGGACGCTCGCCCACACGGGCGATCCGCGCGCCGGTCAGAGGGGCGACGATGAACAGCGTGGCGGTCCAGGGCAGCAGCCGGAGCCCGGCATCGAACGGACCGTGGTGCTGGGCGGTCTGCAGGAACTGGGCCATGAAGAAGACCGCTCCGAACAGGGCGGCGCAGAGGAAGAACATGGCGGCGTTACCCGCGGAGAAGGCCCGGACCCTGAACAGCCGCATCGGCAGCATCGGCGCCACGGAGCGCAGCTCCCAGGCGATGAAGCCGAAGGCGAGCAGAGATCCGGCGACCAGCGACGTGACGACCTCGAGGCTGCCCCAGCCCGCCGTATTGCCGCGCACCAACCCCCACACCACGCCGAGCGTGGCGACGCCCAGGAGTCCCATGCCGACGAGATCCGGCGCGCTGCGGGGACCGTAGCTCTCACCGACCCGGCGGAACACGACCGGGATGGTGAGCAGCCCGATCGGCACGTTGACCCAGAAGATCCACTGCCACGCCACCCCCTGGGTGATCGCCCCGCCGAGCACCGGACCGCCGAGGACCGCAAGACCGGTGATCCCGCTGAAGATGCCCAGCGCCCAGGCCCGGCGCTCCGGGGCGAACGCCACGCTCAGCAGCGAGAGCGATAGCGGCATGACCAGCGCCGCGCCAATCCCCTGTACGGCTCTCGCCGCGATCAGCCAGCCGATGCTCGGCGCCAATGCACAGGCGGCAGAGCTGAGCGCGAACACTCCCAGCCCGGCTGCGAACAACCGCCGGCGCCCGAAGCGATCCCCCAGTGCCGAGCCGGTCATCAGCAGAACGGCGAAGGTCAGCGTGTACGCGTTGACGGTCCATTCGAGCTGCTCCACCGACGCGCCAAGGTGCAACCGGATAGTGCTCAGGGCGGTCGTCACCACCAGCATGTCGAGCGCCACCATCAGCGACGCCACCGAGGCGACGCCGAGCACCCAGAGCGGCGCGCGGCTCGCTCTGGTCTGTGTTGGCTTGTTCATCGTGTCTCCCATCACCAGTCGAATTTGTCCCTCGCTGGTTGAGACACCACCTCGGCAGCCAACTGACCGATGAGTTTCCGAGCGCCGCGGTGTCACGTAGAGAAATGGGACATGCGAGGATTCTTGAAGTGAGCGACAGCGCCCTTACGCGTGCACGCGCAGGGGACGAGCGTGCCTTCCGGGAGTTGACCGACCCGTATCGCCGCGAGCTGCAGCTGCACTGCTACCGGATGCTCGGCTCGGTACAGGACGCGGAGGACCTGGTGCAGGAGACGCTGCTGTCGGCGTGGCGGGGCCTGGACCGATTCGAGCAGCGCGCCTCGCTGCGCGCGTGGCTCTACCGGATCGCCACCAACCGCTCGCTGAATGCGCTCCGGGAGCGCGCGCGGCGACCCCAGGAACGTCCACCGGCCAACGCGTTCTCCTTTGAGCCGCCGGAGCCCACGAGGCTGGGGGAACCACTCTGGATGGAGCCCTACCCTGACGCATTGCTGGACGGCATCCCGGATAGCGCCCCGGGGCCGGAGGTCCGGTACGAGGACCGCGAGTCGATCTCGCTCGCCTTCATGGCGACGCTGCAGCGGCTACCCCCTCGCCAGCGGGCCGCCCTCGTGTTGCGCGACGTGCTGGGATTCCGGGCCCGAGAGGCCGCCGACATGCTCGACACCGGCGAGGCCTCGGTCAACAGCGCGCTGCAGCGGGCCAGGGCAACGCTTGAGTCAGGTGGACCGCGCGCTCGCGACCACGCACCGATGCCTCGCTCACCGCAGGAACGCGAGCTCGTGGATCGGTTCGCCGATGCCTTCCAGAGCGGTGAGGTCGATCAGGTCCTGGCGCTGCTCACCGACGACGCCTGGGTGACGATGCCGCCCCAGCCGTTCGAGTACCAGGGAGCGGAAGCGATTGGCACGTTTCTCCATCACGCCTTCGGGGCGCGTGGCGGCAAGGAGAACCAGCTGGTTCCAACGCGCGCCAACGGCCAGCCGGCGCTGGGACACTACATCCGCGACCCGGGGGCTCCAGCCGCCCGGTTCACCGGGGTGCTGGTGCTCACCGTGCGGGGAGGTCAGCTCTCACATATCGCCCGGTTTCGCGGCGAGGCTCTGGCGGCTCATTTCGGCTTGCCGGGAACGCTGTCGCAGTGAGCCGAACTGGCGCGCCACCCGAGCGCTCAGGGGGGCGATCCAGCTCGCACAAACCCAGCACATGCGATAGGCGGAATACCGGGTAAAATCGGCCTTTATGGCGTCTCGTTCCGGGGAAGAGCTCAAAGATGAGCTCGAAACTCGACAGGAGTCCCGGATGGTCAGGGCGCTTGAGATGGTCGCGCCGGGCACCTCGCTGCGGGAGGGGATCGACAACATCCTGCACGCCCGCACGGGTGGGTTGATCGTGATCGGGGATGCGGAGGAGCTCGCCTTCCTGTTCTCGGGCGGGATCAAGGTCGAGCTCGACTACTCGCCGGCCTTCCTCTACCAGCTGGCCAAGATGGACGGCGCGATCGTGCTGAACTCCAACGCGACGAAGATCGTCCACGCCAATGTTCAGCTGACTCCGGATCCGACGATTCTCACGCTGGAGACCGGCACGCGCCATCGCACCGCCGAGCGGGTGTCCAAGCAGACGGATTCGCTGGTCGTCGCGGTGTCCGAGCGGCGTGAAGTCGTCTCGCTCTACGTCGACGGGGTCAAGTACATCCTCGAGGAGATCCCGGTCGTCCTGGCCAAGGCCAACCAGGCTCTGGCCACGCTGGACAAGTACCGCAGCCGCCTGGACCAGGTCTCGACTCGTCTGACCGCGCTCGAGTTCGAGGGCGGCGCGACGCTGCACGACGTGCTCACGGTGCTCCAGCGCGCTGAGCTGGTGACGCGGATGGCGGTCGAAATCGAACGCTACATCGTCGAGCTCGGCACCGAGGGCCGGCTGATCGAGATGCAGCTGGATGAGACGATGGTCGGTGTTTCGGCCGACAAGGCGGCACTCGTCCACGACTATCTCATCGAGGACAGCGACGAGCAGTTCGCCACGGCGTTCGAGCTGCTCGTGCGCCTACCGCACCAAGACCTTCTGGACTTCGGTCGCCTGGCCGAGCTGCTCGGGCATGACCGCAAGCTCAACACCCTTGACTATCCCGTCTCTCCCCGAGGAATTCGCATTCTGGGGCGCATACCGCGACTGCCCAAGCTCGTAGTGCAGCGGATCGTTGGTGAGTTCGGGGGACTCGAGGAACTGCTCGCCGCCACCGACGGCGAGCTGGAAACCGTCGACGGAGTCGGCGAGATCCGAGCGAAGGACATCCGCGAGGGCCTTCGCCGACAGCAGGAGATCAATCTCGTTGATCGCTACCTGCAGACGTAGTGCAAACGCGAGGGCAGCACGCCCCGCCCTGCCAGGAAAGAGGAGGACATCATCACAGAGCTAATGGAAGAGCACTTGGACGAGGACTTCGAAGACGTCGTGCTCCCTCACATTGAGTTCGAGATCGGCGACAACGTCGTGTATCCCCACCACGGGGCCGGGCAAGTGATCCGCAAGGAAGCCAAGGAGATTCTGGGCGAGAAGCGCGAGTACCTGACGGTCAAGATCCTGCACAACGACATGACCGTGATGGTCCCGACCGAGAACGCGCAGCTCGCCGGCCTACGCCGCGTGATCGATGAGGAGACGGTCAAGAAGGTTCTCGCCGTCCTTCAGGACGAATGTTCGGAAATGCCGAAGAACTGGAACCGCCGGTTCAAGCACAACCGCGACAAGATTAAGACCGGCGACATCTACGAGCTCGCCGAGGTGGTGCGCAACCTCGCGGTCCGGGAAGCCGAGAAAGGCCTGTCGACCGGCGAGAAGCAGATGTTCACGCGGGCCAAGAAGATTCTCGCGTCCGAGCTCATGTACGCACTCGAGATGAACGAGGAGGAGGTCGAGGAACACCTCCACGGCCTGCTCATCGACTCCTCGGACGGCACCGCCAAGGTGTCGCATGCGGCCAGCAGCAACGGCAACGGCAACGTCGCCGTGGCGGCGAAGTAGAACTGTTCGCAGACTGAGATGGCGGTCGCGTTGATCGTGGCCGCGGGGCGTGGCGAGCGCCTTGGGACCGGCCGGCCCAAGGCGCTCGTCACCGTCTCGGGGCGTCCGATGCTCGAGTGGTCGGTCCAGGCGCTGCGTGGCGTGGACCGCGTTTCGACGATCGTGATCGCCCTTCCGGCGGATGCCCTGGACGCGGCACCCGCGGGCACCGTTGCGGTGGCCGGGGGCGCGCATCGCTCACAATCGGTGCGCGCGGCGCTGCGGGCCAGCGCGGACTCCGCGGGCGCGGAGGAGCCGGTGATCGTCCATGACGCGGCCCGGCCGCTGGCCGGCCCTGAGCTGTTTATAAAGGCCCTGGATGAGCTCGAGGCCTCCGGTGCCGACGCGGTGATCGCGGCGATGCCCGTAGCGGACACGATCAAGGAAGTGGGCGAGGACGGGCGCGAGGTGGCCCGGACCCTGGAACGAGGACGACTGTGGGCGGTGCAGACGCCCCAGGTGTTCCGGCGCGCCGCGCTTCAAGCGGCGCTCGAGGCGCCCGATGAGGTCCTGCAGGGCGCCACCGACGATGCCTGGCTGGTCGAGCGCTCAGGCGGGACGGTGCGGGTGGTCCCCGGCACGGCGGAGAACATCAAGGTGACCACGCCGGTCGATCTGCGGGTGGCCGAGCTGCTGCTGGCCGGGAGGGCGCGATGAGCATCCGCAGCGGGATCGGTTACGACTGTCACCGGTTCGCCCCGGGGCGGCGGTTGCTCCTGGGCGGGATCGAGCTCGAGCACGAGCAGGGCCTGAGCGGGCATTCCGATGCGGACGTGCTCGTGCACGCGGTGATCGACGCCCTGCTCGGCGCGGCCGCGCTCGGTGACATCGGGGAGCACTTCCCCGACACCGACGAGCGCTACCGGGACGCGGACTCGCTCGAGCTGCTGAGCGCCTCGGTCGGGCTTCTGCGCGAGCGCGGCTTCACCATCCGCCACGTCGACGCGACCGTGCTGATCGAGCGTCCGAAGCTCGCGCCGGTGCGCGAGCGAATCCGTGCCTCGCTGGCCGAGACGATGGGGTTGGCGCTGGAGCAGGTCAGCGTCAAGGCCACTCGCGGAGAGGGGATGGGGTTCGTCGGCCGCGAGGAAGGAGCCGCGGCGCTTGCTGTGGCCACGATCGAGCGAGCCGGGGTCGCGTGAATCTCAGAGAGTTCACCGGACCGACGGCCCCAACTGGTGAGGTCAGGCCGCGCGTGCCGCCCGCCGAGCGGCCGCATGCTCGCGCATCTGCTCGTATTCGACCAGCCGCTTGAGCTGGTGCAGGGTGCGGCGCAGGTGTCCGCGCACGGTGGGCGCGGCGATTCGCTCGGCCAGCCAGCCTGACAGGCCCGCTCCGGCCACGCCGTAGGCGAGCCGGAGCTCCACCCTGGTCTTTCCCGGCGCCGTCGTGCGGAGGCGAAAACGCCCGCGTTGGTCGATCCCGGTCACGGAGGTCCAGGCGAAGTCACACGGATCGTCCCATTCGACGACCTCGATCAGCCCTCCGACCTCGGCCGAGCCGACGCGCAGGAGCATTCTGTAGCGAGCACCCAAACCGGTTCCGGGGTCGCTGGCAACCTCCCAGCGGGTGATCCCCGACATGAAGCTGAGCGCTCGCTCGGGATCGGAGGCGATCGCCCACACGGCCTCGATCGGCGCGGCGATCTGGGTGGTCGCCTGGACTCTCATCCGAGCACCGGCAGCCGTCGTTCGGCGGCGAGCGCGTCCAGCGTGTCCTGCATCAGACGCATCAGGTGGTCGTAGACCTCGTCGACATCGGGGTCGGGGCCGAACTCGGTCTCGAGATCAATCGGGGGCAGGGTCTCGACGGTGATCTTGGCCGGGGCGGGGATGTGGCCGAGCATGTCCCCGACGTTGAGGCCCCACGGCAGCGCCAGCGAGATCGGCAGCACCTTGAGGCGGAACATCTTGTCGAGGCGAAGCAGCCGAGCCAGTCCCTCGCCCCGGCTCAGGAACAGCGCTGTCTCCTGGCCTCCGATCGAGACCACCGGCACGATCGGAACCCCCTGATCGAGCGCCAGGCGGATGAATCCCTTGCGGTTGCCGAAGTCGACGCGGTGACCTTCCCAGCTCGGGCGGTGAACCTCGTAGTCGCCGCCGGGATAGACCAGCAGGGCGGCCCCGGAGCGCAGGGCCTTGCGGGCGTTTTCCTGCGAGGCCGCGACGGTGCCGAACTTGCGCAGCTGACCGAGTCCCGGCATCGAGAGCACCAGATTGTGGGCGAGCTGGTAGAACGCCCGCTCGACGCCGAAGTAGGTGTTGAACGCGAGGGTGAAGACCAGTGTGTCCGGCGTCAGGTTTCCGCCGGAATGGTTGCCCACCAAGAGCACCGGCCCGGAATCCGGGATGTTGCCCAGCCCGCGCACCTCACCGCGGTACCAGATGCTGGCAAACAGCCAGAGCAGCGGCAGCCGTTCCCGGATGAAGTCGGCGTCCCGTTCATCGAGATCGGCCCGTGGGATCCGTCGCTGGGCCTGCTGGGCGACCTCACGCAGTGCGCGGCTGAGCAGCGAACGCTCAGTGGCTTCCTCGCTCCTCTGGCCCCCGTTGGATTCGACGTGGCCGTTGCGCCTCTGGGTAGCGGTGCCAAGCTCTGCCACGGGGTTCCTCCCGGGTCGTGATCAGGCTGCTTGCGAGTCTGCGCGAGCGAGCTCGGAGCCGGCGGGCAGCGTCCGCTCGGCGCGCGTGAAGAAGTCCATCAGCAAGGCGTTGGTCTCCTCCGAGCGCTCGACCTGGGGAACATGTCCGCACGACTGGATCGTAATCTGCTCGGCGCTGGGAAGCCACTTCGTCACGTGGCGCCCGAACGCGGCCGGTACCAGCGGGTCGTCGGTGCCCCAGACGAACAGTGCCGGTGGCCGCAGCTCTGACAGCCGGGGATAGAAACCATCCCGTCCGAACGGCGCCTCGAGATAGATGTTCCGGGCCGAGGCCAGGAATGCGTAACGCGCGCCGGCGGAGTGGTAGATGCGCCGAAACTCGTCGACCATGAGGTCGGCGACGGCGGGATCGATCACGTCGCGGTCTCCAAACATGCTCCAGAACTGCGACGCGACCGTGGCCCGGCGGAAGCCGTGGGGGAGCAGGCCGAATTCTGGCCGCAGGAGTCGGACGATCGGGTGAAAGCCTCGGCGCAGCCAGGCGACCGCCGGACAGAGCAGGCCGAGCGCACCGACCCGCTCCGGGGCCCTCAATCCGACCTCGATCGCCACGCGGCCGCCCATCGAGTTGCCGACGATGTGAGCGCGTCCGATTTCCAGCTCGTCCATCAGCCCGAGGATGTTCTCCGCGTACCAGCGCGCGTTGTAGGCGCCGCGGGCGGGCTTGCTGGAAGAGCCAAAGCCGGGAAGGTCGGGGGCGTGCACGCGGTACCGGCGACTCAGGGCGGCGGCGGTCTCGAACAGCGACGCACGGGTTCCGCCCAAGCCGTGCAGCAGCAGAACGTCCGGGCCGGAGCCCATGGTCAGCGTCGAGATGTTGTGGCGCCCGACCGGAACGTCGTAGATCTGCAGCAGCGGCGGGCGGCCGTTGGGCAGGCGGAACATGCCCTCGAAGCCGACGGCATAGTCGAGGTTTCCGCGGACGCTCAGAAGCCGACGCTGGAACGCCTGGACGCCGGAGAACTCGCCCTGGCGCAGCCTCAGCCAGGTGTCGGCGTCGGTCGAGAGCGTGACGTCCGGCGAGCGCCGGGTCACGCCTTTGCGCACCCGGGCGCCATGGCTGGTGCACCGGACCTCCCAGGTGTGCCCGAGGTCGCACAGCCGGACATGGTAGGTCGCGTCGAAGTCGGGATTGGCGCCCAGATAGCGGTCGGGAAGCGACCGAAAGGCCGCGTCGACGACCGCCAGCTGCTCGGCGTGGGGCAGCTGGCTCGGCACGGTGCCCACGTTATCGACCGATCCGGGCGGACGTGCGGCAGAACGCTAGGGTTGCCGGACCGTGCACACAATTTCGCTGCATGACACCCGTTCCGGGGACGTTTTGACGCTGGAGCCGCGCGATGGCCGCCGGGTGAGGATCTACGCCTGCGGCCCCACGGTCTATGGCCGCATTCATGTCGGCAACGCGCGTCCGTTCGTGGTCTTCTCTCTGCTGAAGCGATTCTTGGAGCACGAGGGCTACGACGTCACCTTTGTGGCGAACGTCACCGACATCAACGACAAGATCTACGCCGCGGCGCAGGCGGCGGGCGTCGAAAGCGACCGTCTCGCGCGCGAGATGACCGCTGCGTACCTCGCCGACACCGAAGCACTGGGCCTTGGCCGTCCCGATCACGAGCCCCAGGCCAGCCAGACCATCCCGGAGATCATCGAGCTGATTGAAACCTTGGTGGAGCGGGGGCATGCGTACGCGGTGGAGGGGGACGTCTACTTCTCGGTGCGGTCCTACCCCCGATATGGAGAACTATCCCACCGGAAAATCGACGATATGGACCAGGGGGAGGCAGCCGAGGGGACCGACCGCAAGCGTGACCCCCTGGATTTCGCTCTCTGGAAGGCCGGCAAGCCCTCCGAGGACACCGCCTGGGAATCTCCCTGGGGCCGCGGACGGCCGGGCTGGCACATCGAATGCTCGGCCATGGCCGAGACGCTGCTGGGGGTCGACATCGAGATTCACGGCGGTGGCTCTGACCTGATCTTTCCTCATCACGAGAACGAGGCAGCGCAGACGCGCGCCGCGCGAGACGCGCCGCTGGCACGCCTCTGGGTCCACAACGGAATGGTCCGCCTCGACCGGGCGAAGATGGCCAAGTCGGTGGGGAACATCTTCGTCCTGCACGATGCGCTGGCCAGCTACGGACGCGATGCCCTGATCATGTACTTCTGCTCTGGGCACTACCGGCAGCCGATCGAATTCGATGACGAGCGCCTAACCGAGGCGACCGCACGGGTCCAGCGGGTGCGCGAGGCTGCCCGTAGGCTTCGCCCCGGGCCATCGCCGCCCTTCTCGGGCCCGCTGCGTGACCGCTTCTTTGCTGCTCTGGGCGATGATTTCAACACCCCAGCGGCGCTTGCGGCGGTGTTTGACTGGGTCAGGCAGGCCAACAGCTCCGCCGAGACCGGCGGGGACCAGGATCTGCGCGAGATGCTCGGCGTGCTCGCCCTGGAGAATCTGCTCGAGGCCGACGAGCGTGACGTGCCCGAGGCGGTCGGCCGGCTGGCCGACGCTCGGGAACGCGCTCGCTCCGAGCGAGACTTTGCCCAGGCCGACCGACTTCGTGACCAGCTCCGAGAGCTGGGCTGGGATGTCCGGGACGGTCCCGAGGGGCCGGAACTGCTTCCGCTGGGGTGATCATCTACGGCCGCAATCCGGTCCGCGAGGCGCTGCGAGGACCTCGCCAGGTCCACAAGATCTGGGCGACCGCGGGCACTCAGCGCGAGCCACGGCTGCAGTCGGTCACGACGCCAGTCATCCCGGCTCAGGCGGAACAGATCGAGAGCATCTGCGGATCGCCGTCGCATCAGGGGATCTGCGCCGAGGTCGAGTCCTATCGCTACGCCCGCGCGGAGGACGTGCTCGCGCTCGACGCGCCGCTCATCGTCGCCCTCGACCAGGTGCAGGATCCGCAGAACCTGGGCTCGATCTGCCGGTCGGCCGAGTGTGCCGGAGCCGCGGCGGTGGTCATTCCCGAGCGCCGCTCGGTCGAGGTGACGGCCGCGGTCTGCAAGGCTTCGGCCGGGGCCGTCGAGCACCTCCGGGTGGCTCGGGTGCGAAATTTGGCCGACTTTCTCGCCGACGCCAAGGCCGCGGGCGCCTGGTGCTACGGAGCCGACGCCGCCGGCCCGGTCGCCTACGATTCGGTCGACTGGACCGGCACCGCCGTGCTGGTGCTTGGCTCCGAGGGCAGCGGGCTGCGTCCGCGGGTGGCCGCGGCATGCGATGCGCTCGTCTCGCTGCCGATCTACGGCCGGATCGAGTCGCTCAGTGTCAGCGCGGCTGCGGCCGTTCTGCTCTACACCGCCGCCCGCGCTCGAAACTGAGCCCTCCCCGGATTCCGGAGCAGTAGGGCCTTGACAGCGATGCGTTGCTATGTCAAGCTCGCGCCGGGAGATAAGGATCAACTCGAGCTTTAGGGCTGATTTGTTGAGGGGGTGCGGCAATAACAACCCGCATCCAGAAGCTGAATAGGTGCGGCGCCAGGGGAGGTAACGCGCCACGAACTCCGAGACTCCACGGCATTCAGCCGCGGGGCAAGAAGGGAACGTGTCGTGGCTCGACTTTCTGCAAGTCCTCAGTCTCAACCTCAGGTTGAGGATGGTTTTCTGATCGCACTCGCGAAGCAGGGACACCCCGATGCGTACGATCGCATCGTCCGGCGTTACTACGGATTCGTCCGGCTCAAGGCCTCCTCGTATTTCTTGGCCGGCGGCGACTCCGACGACCTGATCCAAGAGGGCCTCGTCGGCCTCTACAAGGCGGTGCGGGACTACCGCACCGACCGCGAATCCAGCTTTCGGAACTTCGCCGAGCTGTGCATCACGCGGCAGATCATCACCGCCGTGAAGACGGCAACCCGGAACAAGCACACGCCGCTCAATCAGTATGTGTCGTTCTCCAGCACGCCATCCGGCTCCGGCGGCGATTCAGAGCCCACTCTGGATGAGATGCTCCCCGGCTCGACTGTGCACGACCCGGTCAACCAGGTCATCTCCTCCGAGGAGCTCCGGGCTCTGGTGGCGTGCATCTCGACCGCTCTGTCCGAGCTCGAGTCGCGGGTTCTGGCCCTGTACCTCGATGGGCATTCCTACGAAGAGGTTGGGCGCAGGCTGGGCTGCGACTGCAAGACGGTCGACAACGCCCTCCAGCGCGTCAAGCGCAAGGTCGGACATCACCTGGCCGAGCGCAGCGTGCCGGTCTGAGTCAGTTTGGGCACTTGCAGCGGTGCGCTCGCGTAGCCTGTAGGGATGCCCGTGACGCGCCGCAGCACGCGACTGGCGACCGCCCCGATTGCCGCCGCCGGCTTGATCGCCGGCTACGCCATGGCCGTGGGCACCGGTTCTCGACCCCTGGGCGGGGTGGTCCTCGCCGGCTTCGGTCTCGGGTGCCTGGCCATCTGGTGGCGCCGGGACGGCAGGCGGACCGCGATGTTGTTGACGATTGCCGGCATGCTCGCGTTTGCGCTCTCGCACGTGCTGGCGCTGGTCGTCGGGGCGTGGCCGGCGGTACTGATGATGGCAGCGGGCATCGCGGCCGTCAGCTGGCAGGTCTCCGACGCACGCGCGCTCACGCGCCCTGCGGGGCCTCTGGTCTCCTGATCAGTCGAGGTCGGCGTAGTAGCGCTGAAGGTCATCCATCGAGCCCTTCATCACGCGGCTGTTGAGCATCCTGACCACGGGGCGCGGGATGATCCTCCCGGGGTCGATTCGCAGCCTGAACCCGGCTTGAGTTGTCCCGTCACCGAGGTCGTCGAACGTCCATTCACCCTCACAGTCACGGAAATCGCCTTCGACGTAGGTGCTGCCGATCCGACTTGGCACGTCATAGATGTGTCGCAGCGTGTAGCGAACGACGGTGAGCCGTACGTCGATCTCGTACGCCACCTCATGGGCTCGGCCCGCGTGGTCGCGGGACAGAACCGCGGCTGACTTGACCGCGCGCTGCCACTGCGGCAACCGCTCGAAGTCCAGCATCAGCGTGAAGATCTCTGGCGCTGAGGCCGAGATCACCGCTTGCGAACCTCCTGAATAATCCGGCACGCTGCTGGTCTACCCGGTCACGGGCACGCCTGACCAGCGGCCAGGCAGGCGATAGCCTCGCGTCGATGAGCCCCGGTTCTGCCTCCGCGGATGTCCCCGCCGGAAGGCTGCTCGTGCTCCAGCACATCGCCTGCGAGCCTCCCGGCGTCTACGAGGATGTGCTGCGCGAGTGGGGCGCGGGGCTGACCCGCGTCGAGGTCGACGAGGGCGAGCCGATACCCGATTGGCATGGGTTTGACGGCATCATCGCGATGGGTGGTCCGATGGGCGCCTACGAGGATCGGCGGTTTTCCTGGCTCGGCGCGGAGAAGCGACTGATCGCCGAGGCCGTCGGCGACGGATTGCCGTTCTGGGGAGTCTGCCTCGGCTCGCAGCTGCTGGCGGCGAGTCTCGGCGCTCGTGTCGGCCCAGGAACGCAACCCGAGGTCGGGGTGCTGTCGGTGAAGCGCGCTGCTGAGGGCGCGGAGGACCCGGTGTTTGCGTCCGCGCCGGGCGAATTCAAGGCCCTCCAGTGGCACGGGGACACCTTCGAGCTGCCCGACGGCGCCGTACGGCTGGCCTCCTCGGACGCCTACCAGGAGCAGGCGTTCAGGGTGAAGCAGGCCTATGGCCTTCAGTTCCACATCGAAATCGACGCTTCGCTGGGGGCAGAATGGGGGGCCGTGCCTGCGTACTCCGAGAGCTTGGAGTCGATCATGGGAGCGGATGCGCTTCCCCGCCTGCTCGAGCAGATCGCTGCCCACGAGCAGGCCATGACGCAGCTGGCACGCGCGATGTTCGGCGCCTGGCTGGAGCACATCGTCGGCCTGGCGCGGCCGAGCCCCGGCTGACCCGCCAGCGCGATCGGGTACTCAGGCAGTGAAATCGGTGATCAGCTGCGAGGTCTCCAGCGGCACATCGAGCTGCGGACAATGACCGACGCCGTCCAGCTCCACCCAGTCCGCGTGCGGCAGCCAGTCGGCTCGGAAGCGCGTGGCAGCAGCCGGCCAATTGAGTAGCTTGTCCTCGGTCCCCCAGACGATCCGGACCGGGCAGGCGATCCGCTCGGCCTCAAGGTGCCAGCCCTCGTGCAGCGCGTGCTCGATCATCGCCCGGGCACCGTCACAGCACGCCGCTCCACGGATCTGGTGAGCGATCAGCTCGGCCGGGATGTGCTCGAAGTTCGATGCGGCGTAGAGCGTTGCCCGGCGGCGCCCCTCGAGCGTCGCGACGATCGCGTCGGCATGCGGAGCCGCCGCCCGCACGAGATCCTGCATCATCCTGAAGTAGCCCAGCGTGCGGCGGTCTGCAGCGTCGCCCTCAGCCGAGCCGCCGGCCGGGGCCAGAGCCACCACCGATTTCGCCCGGCCGCGGACCGCGAGCTGCAGCGCCACATATCCCCCGAGTGAGTTGCCGACGATGTGCGCGGTGTCGAATCCTGCCTCGTCCATCGCCTGCTCCACCGCATCGATGAGCAGGGCCTCGCTGAATTCCCCGCTCAGCGCCGGCCCTCCGGCATGGCCGAGCAGGGTCGGAGCCAGTACGTCGTGGCGGCGCTCCAGCGCCGGCAATACCAGCTCCCACGTCCTCCAAGTGTCGGTGAACCCGTGCAGACACACCATCGGCGTCCCGGATCCGCCCCGGTGGGACGCAGAGAACGCGGCGGACACGTCCGGAAGCTTAGTTGCCAGCCGGCGAGGACCAGACTCAGCGCAGTCGCACACGAACGAGGACCCGGGTGGGCCGGGTCGGCGTGGCGAGCGAGAGAAAGTCGCGGACCGGCGCGCGGTTGCTGCAGTACGGGCAGGTGAGCTGATCGGCGAGCGACACCGGGTCGTCGCCGATCGCCACCGGGGCGTCACACCGTGCGCAGGCCAGGGTTCCGGTGGACAGGCAACCTGACCGGGTGGCTCGCCGCTGCTCCTCGTAGGCCACACCGACGCGGGTACCACCGGGTCCGGTGTGACTCTGCGATTGACCGAGTCCGCGCAGGAACGACATCCTGACGAGTCTAGGATGCCCGACGCACTGGCGGCGTCGGCGATCGGCCGTGACCGACTGAACACCCCCAGTGCTCAGGGGGTGCTGAGCGAGCGGACCACGGCGCGGGAGACGAACGTCGCGCGGTTGAGCAGGCCGGGGGGCCAGTTCGGGAACTGGGGACTGCGGTAAAGGATGGTGCGGTGGGTCTCAAGCAGGGCACCCGTCGTGGCGTTGACCACCATTCCGAGCTCAAGGGCGCCAATTTGGATGGCGATACCGGTGCCCTGGCGCCCGAGGCCGTCAACCACCCGTCCCGCCAGACGCAGCCCGGGCGTCAGGGCAAGCACGCGGTATGCGGCGGCCAACAGCCGGGGGGGCGCAGGTGCCTGCGCCAGACTGCGAACGACGAGGAACCTCGCGGCGGCCCGTGCCTGAACCGACGAGGATCGGACCATGCCTTCGAACAGCGGATGGTGAAGCGCTCGCACCACCGCATCGATCCGCGCGGAGAGCCGGCTCGGATCAGTGGGCAGTCGCAGCAGCTCGGCGTAGGAGAGCGCGACCGGAGGGAACACGTTGATCAGCGAGAACGGGCGCGGGGAGGAGGTGAGCTTTCCGTCGCTTGAGTGGATCCAGGGCAGGCCACGGCGGCGCATCGTCCTCAGTCCCGACGCAGTCAAGCGCGCGGCGCCCAAAACCTTCTCATGGGCGCGACCGGAGCCGTCAGCGGCGATCCACTGCTGGGCGATGCTCGTGGCGATGAACTGGAAGTGCGGGGCGAGGTCGGCGTAACGAGTCCACAAGCGCTCCTCCGTGTAGAGGTACTCGCCCGCAACCAGCGGTGTCGCCGGTCCACTGCGCTCCAGCGCTTGGGCCGAGGCACGAAGCACGATCGCTGCTGATGCTGGTTGCGGCCTCAGGCCGCCGCCGCTCGACAAGGCCAGCAAAGCAATCGTTGCCGCGCCGAGAGCTACGAGCGCGGTCGCCGCAGGAATCAGCCGTCGGGCCCGGTGCCGGTTGGGAGAAGCCACTTCCGGAGCTGGCGCGAGCGTTTCGGCGTGTGCGGCCAAGGCCTCGCCGAGCTCGCGGCGCAGGCGCTCGGGCATCTCAAGTGCACGGGTCTGTGCGTTCATGACTCACCTCTGACGATCGTCGTCGGCTCGCCCGCGACCGGCTCTTCGGCGCCCGCGGGTGAGATGGCATGGCGCAGCTTGCGCCGGGCACGGCTCAGTCGCATCCGGCCCGCGACCGGGCTCAAGCCCAGGCAGCGGGCGGCATCGGCGACGCTGATCCCATCGTGAGAGACAAGGAGGAACAGGGTCCGCTCGGCGCTCGTCAGGTGACGGGTCAGGGCCGTCTCGACCGCCGGAGCGAGTCGCGCGGCGTCGATCGCTCGCTCGACCAGCTCGTACTCATCCTCTGCAAGGGCCGGAGCCAAGCTTGAGCGCTGGGCCAGCTCACGGTGCCGCTGGTCTGCACGATGCATATCGGCCAGGCAGCGCGCGGCAATCCCGAGCAGCCATGGACGCGCAGGACCGCGGCTGGACTTGAAGCTCCGCGCTGCGCCGAACACCTCAAGAAAAACGGTGGCCACGAGATCGGCGACGTCCTCCGGGCTATCGCAGCGGCGCACCGCAAATCCGTAGACCGCACCTACGTGCCGCTCGTAAAATTGTGCAACCGCCTCCGGCGCGGGCATTTTCGCGAGCAGGCGTGCGTCCGTATCCCGGGCCGATCTCATGCTGATAGGTATTCCGGATCCGCACCCCAACCGTAACGCCGACCCGCGATCGGCCGCTGGCGGACACGGCTCCCTCAGTCAGGACAGGCTGCGGAGGAGCCGGCGAGCCATGCTGCGCCGTGCGGTCAGCGTCCCATCGATGAGGCCGACCTCCTCGACGATTCCGCGACGGACCTTGAGCAGCCCGCGGGTCGCGCTGCCGCTGGTCAGATACCAGGTGTTCAACCCGATCTGGAACGGCCGACCGACGTGCAGCCGGTGCGCCACCGGGGCGAGCCGGGCTCCGGGGCGTACGCCCCGCAGCGCGTAGCGCGGGTTTGCGCTCAGCGCCAGCTCGGCCCTGCCCTGAACGCGCCGGCGGGCGGCCGCGGTGAGGCTGGCCAGCAGCGCCCGTGAGGGGTAGGCGACCCGAATCCCGTTCGGAGTCAGGCAGAAGAAGTCCATGTAGCGCCGGCCGCGATTGGAGCTGCGCAGGAACACTCGGCGAACCCGAGCGCGGGTCATCCCGAGCGTCACGGGGCCGAGCGAGCGTCCGGCCAGGTGTCCGGTGGCGGTGGGACAGCCTGCCCGCCGCGCGGGCGCGCTCCGTGGCCACACGCTGTCGGCAACTCTGACCACGTAGAACCCGGTACCGCCGTCCGAGTACCAGATCTCATGACGAGCCGTGTCGAAGGCGGGCTGCGACATCGCATAGTCGCTGGCTGAGTACCCGGTCTCGGTGTTTGGCTTGGTGGGGGAGACGAAGTAGCCGATCTCCTGGGGGTGGAGGAGGTCGCTGATGTTGAACAGGCGCAGCCCTGAGGCGATGAACGAGCAGGCGACGATCTTCGGATCGACCCGCGTGGGAATGTTGCAATAGTGCGCCGCGTAGCCCTGGGCGGGACTGAGCGTGCCCGGATCCTTACCCGCCGCTTGGTGTTCAGCCGGCTGGTCGACCTGAAGGCGAAGGTTGGCCACGACGAACGGTTTGGTCTCGTCGGAGATGTCGATGATGCGACCGGCGCCGACCGTGTCCCGGCTTCGGGATGGGTTGAGCGTGCCGGCGGTGTATTCGTCGAACTCGAGCACGTAGGGATGGCCGCCCTCGGTGAACGGAATCGCGTTCTGGGGAATCGACGCCGAACTCCAGCTGAGACGACTTACCTCCCTGGCTTGTGGATTCGCCCTGCGCGCCTGGATCTGGCTCGTGTCAAGGATCAGCATGTCCCCGCCCGTGGGGTCGGCTATGTAGGCGCGGTTGCCGTCATCGCTGAGCGACATGCCGTGGGCGAGGATGTTGCCGTGCCAGATCGCGTGCGGCTGGGTGGGGTGGGTCACGTCGATCGCGGTTATCGAGGGCAGTGCGGTGCTGGTGGCGTAGAACGTGTTCCCGTCGCTGGAGAAGCCGCTCTCGTGCCCGAACCGGGCGACGAGCGACGTCGAGTCGAGGACCGGATGCCGGCAGTCGGCATGGACGTCGTAGATCGACACGAGCCCTGGCGCGGTGGCCGGGTTGCCATCAACGGCCGCGAGCAGTCCGCGCTTGACGTTGAGATTCAGCGACTCGTGTGGAGAGAGCATCGGTAGCTGGGACAGGGTGTCGGTCTTCACCGGATGGGCCGGATCGGACATGTCGAGCACCGTCACGCCGAGCGACGGACCGAGCGCGTTGATGGCGTTGGTCGGGAACAGCAGCGCCGTGTCATAGAACGCGCACACGCGGTTTGACTGGTCGACGTAGCGGAACACCTTGAAGCCGCCGGATGTCCCCTGGTGGGACACGAGCGTGAGGTTGCACCACAGACCGTTGTCGCCGGAGCCCGCGGGCACGCGACCCTGAATCCCGGGCTCGGGGTGCGAGCCCGGGCCACACTGCGCCCGGGGCGTAGCGAGCAGGGGCGGCTCGGCGCGGCGGTCGATCTGGGCTTGGGCAGGGCTCTGGCCCAGCCCCTGGCCTAGGGCAGCGAGGTCGTTGACCCCTCCGAAAAGTCCGTCGAGAAGCGGCACGGCCACCGCGCCGGTGGCAGACAAGATCGACAGCACCGCCGCGAGCCCACACAGCCCGCTCAGCAACGCCAGACGGCGCGTCCTGCGCCCTGATGACGCCAACACTCTCACCTCTCCCTGTTGACCGGAATCAGGTGAGACGCTACCACGGCCGTTTGGGGCGAGCGTCAGTCTCCGCCGAGAGCCTCGGCCGCGCTCTGCCCTGCCTCTGCCGTACGTTGGAGGAAGTCGGCGATGACCTGAAGCTCGGCATCGTCATATCCGGCGCAGATCTGGTTCATCGAGCGGTTCATTCCGGCGTAGAGCCCGAGCAATTCGGCGTAGCGGTCACGCAGCGCCCGCACGACCACCGCGCGTCGGTCCGATGGGTCGCGCTCTCGGGCCACCCAGCCTCCTCGCTCGAGGCGATCGAGCACGCCGGTCAGGGTCGCGGGGTGCAGGCCGGCCCTGCGCGACAGCGCGCTGGGACTGAGCGGGCCGTGGCGGTCGATCAGGTTGAGACAGTCGAGGTCGATGTCCTTGAACCCGAGGTGCCCGCTGACGTGATGGTTGAGCAGTGACAGCTGAATGATCAGCTCGCGCATCGAGCCCCTGATCTCGGTGGTCGAGCGTTGCCGTTTACGCACGGCTGCAGCCCGTTTAGGAGGTGTGGAACTCATATGATACGGTTTCGGAATTCATATAATTCGAGTTCCGTACATTACGGAAAGCTGGTGGAAGTATATCCCGCCGCCCGCGAGAAAGGCAGGCCTTCCATGTCCTCGACCGCACCTCCCAGCTCGTTCCTCGCCACTCGCCGCGGCAAGCTGACGCTGGCCCTGCTGTGCGCCGTGGCGTTCCTGGACTTCGTCGACGCGTCGATCGTCAACGTCGCACTCCCGTCGATTCGGCGCGATCTTCATTTCTCGGTCCAGAGCCTGGTCTGGGTCCCCAGTGCCTATCTGCTCACCTACGGCGGCTTCATGTTGCTCGGCGGGCGCGCGGCTGACCTGCTCGGCCGCCGGCGGGTCCTCGTCACCGGTACCTCTCTGCTCGGCGTCTCCTCCTTGATCGGAGGGCTGGCCGGCAGCTCAGGGCTGCTGGTCGCCGCCCGGCTCGCCCAGGGCATCGGGGCCGCGATGATGTTGCCGGCGGCGCTCTCGATCCTCACGACCAGCTTCAGGGAAGGCAAGGAGCGGAACACCGCGCTCGGCGTGTGGGGAGGTGTCGGCGGACTTGCCTCGGCCGCCGGCGTGCTCTTCGGCGGCCTGCTCACAGAAGGGCCCGGGTGGCGGTGGGTGATGTTCGTGAACCCCGTCGCCGCGGTGCTGGTGCTCGGTGGGATCTTCGCGTTGCTGGGCGGCGAGCGCCACCGTCCACGACTGGCCAACTTCGACATCCTTGGGGCAACCCTGGCCACCAGCGGGATGCTGCTGCTCGTCTACGCGCTGGTGGAGGTGCCGACGGTGGGCTGGGGCAGCGCCCGTACGCTCGGCGAGCTCGCCGGTGCGCTGGCGCTGTTGGCCGGCTTCGTGGTCAACGAGCAGCGCCACCGCAATCCGCTCGCGCCGCTCTCGATCTTCCGCATCAACGGCCTGGGCTTCTCCGACGTGACCCAGCTGATCGCCTTCGCCGGCTTCTTGGCGATGTTCTTCTACCTGACCCTCTACATGCAGAACGTGCTGCACTACTCGCCGATCCAGACCGGAGCCGCCTACCTGCCGCTCTGCTTCGCGATCGGGATCTCCGCCGGCATCGCGTCCCAGCTGCTCTCACGCATCGGTACTCGGCCGGTGATCGTGGCCGGCTCGCTGATCTCGGCCGGCGGTCTCTACTGGCTCTCTCGCATACCCGTTCACGGCACCTTCCTGGGCGACCTGCTGCCGGGCATGCTGGTCCTGTCGCTCGGGTTCGGACCCGTGTTCGTGGGGGTGACCACAGCGGCCAACGCGGGAGTCCCGGCCGACCAGGCGGGGCTTGCGGCTTCGCTGCTCAACGCCTCGCAACAGCTCGGCGGGGCGCTTGGACTGGCGATCTTCTCGGCGCTGGCGACCTCACGGACGCACCACCTGCTGGTGACGCACACCCCCGTTCCCAACGCGCTCACCGCCGGGTTCCAGCGAGCGCTGCTGGTCGGCAGCATCTTCATCCTGGCGGCTGCTGTCATCGCTCTGCGGGCCACCAATACGCGCGGCGAGCCTGCAGCTACCCCGCGCGCCGAAGTCCCCTCAGTTGATCCGGCGTATCTGCCGACGCAGATCCAGGGTAGTCAGGGTCCGGCGGCTAGATGACCGGGGTGCTCTGTGGCGTCGACTGAGGCGGTGGTGTGGGTGACGGTTGCGCTCTGGCCGGCGGTGCCGGCCGAGAGTTGTCGCGTGGATCGTCGGGTGCGCGAATCCACTCGACGATCCGACCGTCCCGGATGACGAAGTTGGTGCGCGCGGTCTGGCCGGCGCCGGTGCTGCAGCCTCCGCCCGGGCCGGGGCGGTTGGTCAGGCGAAACAATGCGTTGACGTACCGACCCCGCTGGTCGGCCGAGATGAACTTGGCCCCGCAGGGCAAGCTGGCGTTGGCCGCGTCCGCCTCGGCGGGATTGCGGATCGTGATCACCGCCAGCCCGTTGGGACCGCCCCCGTTGGCCAGGAGGCTGGGAAGAGCGAAATAGCGCGCTGCGCCACGCACGTCGCCGTGACGCAAGGCTCTGGACCAGGCACGGATCACGTTTACCGCCGCCGGATCCGCCGGCCTGCCCGTGGGCTTCGGGGTGGGGACCGAGCGCGGGCCGAAGCTTGGGGCCGGAGTTGCCGGGCGGCTGGAGTGCGGCGCGGCGGGCGGCTTCGCACCCGTGGTCGTCGATTTGACCTTGTCCCCCGCACCGCATCCGCCGGCCAGAGTCCCGGTCGCGACTACCGCGGCAACGACGCACCAGCGAGCAAAGGCCATCGCTGGATCATCCCACCTCCGGCCCGGGTGGCTGGCGGCTTGGCCTGGCGCGGCTTATCCTCACCTTCTGGATGGCCAGACGTGAGATCCGCTCTTGGTTGATGGACATGGACGGCGTGCTGGTGCGCGAGGAACACGCGATCCCCGGCGCCGATCAGTTCATCGCCCGCCTGCGAGAACGCGGAACGCCGTTTCTGGTCTTGACCAACAACTCGATCTACACCAGGCGTGACCTGGCGGCGCGGCTGCGGGCCAGTGGACTTGATGTTCCGGAGGAGGCGATCTGGACCTCGGCGCTCGCCACCGCACGCTTCCTCGAGGATCAACGGCCCGGCGGCTCCGCGTATGTCATCGGCGAGGCCGGGCTGACGACCGCACTCCACGACGCCGGATACACCCTCACCGACCGAGATCCGGACTACGTCGTCCTCGGTGAGACCCGCACCTACAGCTTCGAGCGGATCACGCGAGCCATCCGCCTGATCGTCGACGGGTCTCGGTTCATCGCCACGAATCCTGACGCGACCGGGCCGACGGTCGATGGGCCCGTGCCGGCGACCGGTTCAGTCGCCGCGCTCATCAGCCGGGCGACCGGCGTCGAGCCTTACTTCGTCGGCAAGCCCAACCCACTGATGATGCGCTCAGCGCTCAACGCAATCGATGCCCACTCGGAGTCTGCGGCGATGATCGGCGACCGCATGGACACCGACGTGGTGTCTGGACTCGAGGCCGGCATGGAGACGATTCTGGTCCTCACCGGCCTGACCACCCGGGCGGATGCCGAACGTCACCCGTACCGCGCGTCGAGAATTGTCGATTCCGTAGCGGATCTGCTCGGCGGGCTGGAGTAAGTACGGGAGGTGGTTTGACGTCGGTCACGCCAGACCCGGTTCCCACAGCGCCGCAGGGAGGGCGTTCGGCCCGCAAGGAGCACGCGCTCGGGCTGTTCGCCGGGCTGCCCGGGCACTATGACCTGATCGCGGCGTTGTTCAGCTTCGGACAGGATCCGCGGTGGCGGCGCACGATGGTGCGCGCGCTCAGGCCCTCGGCTTCGCAGCGCATCCTCGACGTCGCCGCGGGGACCGGGATGGTCACGGAGGCCCTGGTCAAGAGCGGCGGTTGCACAGTTGTCGCGCTGGACCAGAGCGACGACATGCTCGAACAGGCCCGGCGGCGGGTCTCGGCCAGCCCGCTCCTGCGCGACCGGGTGAGCATCGTGCGCGGCGAGGCTGAGCAGCTCCCGTTCGCCGATGGTGAATTCGACGGTCTGACCTTCACCTATCTGCTCCGCTACGTCGATGATCCCGCCGCGACCATGCGCGAGCTCGCGCGCGTGGTCAGGCCGGGCGGACGCATCGCCTCGCTTGAGTTCGGCGTGCCGCCGCGGCTGCCACTCCGGCTCGCCTGGCGCTTCTACACGTGGGCGGGACTCCCGTGGCTCGGACGCCTGGTCTCTCGCGACTGGTTCGAGGTTGGCCGCTTTCTGGGCCCGAGCATCAGGGGGTTTTACGAGCGCTACCCGCTCGAGCGGGTGGTCGGACTCTGGCGGGAAGCCGGGATCGTCTCGATCGAGACCAAGCGCATGAGCCTGGGAGGCGGTGTGGTGATGTGGGGGGTGAAGGGCGACGGCGACGCAGAGGCTTGACCGTCCGGCGTTCTATGCCCGCGGGGGGGGATTGTGGGGCGACCTGGTCACCTTGCTGCACCCCCCGTATACCGCCTGGCACTTGAGCTACGTCGCGATCGGCGCCTCGGTCGCGCCGAGGGTCCACGCCGATCGCGTCTGGTGGGCCCTGCTCGCCTTCTTCCTCGCGGTGGGAGTCGGTGCCCACGCCTTTGACGAACTGCACGACCGGCCGCTCGGCACGCGAATCTCGTCGCGTGTGCTGGCGATCATGGGCGGAGTTTCGCTGGCCGCCGCCACGGGCATCGGCGTGGCCGGGATCGTGAGCGTTTCCATCACCCTGATACCGCTGGTGCTGTTCGGGGCTGCAATCTGTCTGGCCTACAACCTCGAGTTGTTCGGTGGGCGGTTTCACACCGCGCTGTGGTTTGCGGTGGCGTGGGGCGTATTTCCGGCGTTCACCGGATACTGGGCGAATTCACCCCGCTTCTCGGCGGCCGGTGTGCTGGTCGCCTTGTCCTGCGGACTGCTGAGCGTGGCGCAGCGACGGTTGAGCACGCCGGCGCGGCTGCTGCGGCGCAAGACGCTCGGGCTGAGCGGCCAGCAGCGGCTGACCGATGGCCGCTTGGTCGAGCTCACGCCGTCACATCTGCTGACGCCGCTGGACGGGGCGCTCCGCGCGTTGTCGGGCGCCATCACGCTGCTGGCGATCGGTCTGCTGGCTGCTCGGCTGTGAGCCGAACGAGACGGGGCAAAACTCATGTGGGACTCCAACGGCACTGTCAGCGCCTCTGCGGTGATCTACGGTCAGCCCGAGCCATATCCACCAGAGGAGCTGCATGGAGCCGCACCAGAGTTTCACGAGCCGGGTCGAGGTCGTCCGCACCGCCAGAGCCCGCTGATGCATCTCCCATTGGTCTTGGCCGACGTTGGGAGCAGCCTGGCCGCCGTCGCCATCTTCGGAGCGGCGGCAGTCTCGCTCGGCTTTGCCTTTACCCGCAGCGCCCGGCAGCGGGCCAAGATCACCCGGGTCCGTGAGCGAGGTGGGTTGGGTTCTGAGCCCGGGCCGATCGGAAGCTCACCGACGATCGCCGATGCCGGCCTGATGGCGCAGGAGGAACTCCTTGGCGCCCTGCGGATCGCGGCCTCGGACAAGCTCGACGATGACGGAACCCCAGACTTCGCCGCCCCGCTTGGGCTGACGCTCCTTCCCGGGGTGTCCGCCTCCGGGGGCGCGGCCCGGCCCCAGGTGATGTACGGCAAGCGCCATGGACATCAGGTCTTCCTGCGCGAAGGCAATGTCGGCAACGCGCTCTCCCCGGGATTCGCGATGCGTAAGTACCGCGCCGTGACACTGGTGCGAGTGGCCGCGCCGGCCTTTGAGTGGGAGGCGCGCGAGGGCCGGCTCGAGCCGAGCGCCGAGGCGCCGGCGGAGATCCGCGACTTCCTCAGCTCGCTGGCTGAGTCCCCAGACGTCTGGTACGAGCTCCGCGGAGTCGCGGGACCCGAGGGGATCGGCTTGAGCCGGTCCGCGAACGATGCCGCGATCACGGGGTGGATCTTCGATCTGTGGCTGCTCGAGCGCATGGCATCCGTGCTCGGCGCCGCCGCGCTGAAGCACGCACGCCTCGGTCGCGACTGGAAGATGCCGTATGGCTTGACCGACTGGAAGCCGTCACTGCGCGAAGCCGTCCGTTGACCGCAGCTGACCGGCGTTGCGCGCTTTCAGTCGAGCAGCGCGAGCTCGGCGAGCCGCTCGACGCCGCCGCGCGAACTGGCGACCGCGAGGAATCGCTTGGCGTGGCAGAAGCGCGCATCCTCGACGCCCGTGGCCGAGACCAGCTCGTCGCCTTCGAGGCCGCCCCACGCGGCCGGAAGGTTGCGGCGGTTCTCAAACGAGCCGAGTTCGCGCGGTACCGCCTCGAGGCCGAACCCCTGCCGCTTGGGATAGATCACGAACAGGGCGTCTGGTGCCTCGGGCACGAGCACCTGTTTCCACGGGGCGTTGACCGGCAGCTCAACGATCCGGGGATCCGACGCGCCGGCGATCGCCTCGCGCACGATGCGCTCGGAACGCCGCCCGGACTCGGCGGAGGCAATTTCGCGGGCGAGGATGCCCTGGGCCAGGGCCACGGCGGCGTCGAATCGCTCGCCCTCCGCCTCGGGGGTCAGCGTTTCGTCCCACCGGGCGTTGAATCCGCCGATGATCGCGTTGACGCTCAGCGGACGCACGCCGTCGATCAGTGACCGGGTCAACTGCTGGCCGGTGTCGTTGGCGTCGACGGCCTGCACCAGTGTTTGGTCGACCGTCTCGGCAACGTCCTGGTCACCCGAACAGATCCGCGCGCCGAACTCGCGCCATACGAGGCCGAACGAGGCGTAGCGCACGCCGTTGTCCCGGACCGCATCGAAGTCTCGCTGATGATGGTCGAAATCGCCGGTCGATGGGTCGTCACGGAAGCCGACATCGACGCGTACGTCGGCGTGGGCGAGTGCGTCGCGCTCACGGGTGCGCACGACCTCGATCGGGTCGCCCAGCAGACCGAGGGCGGCGACGGCAAAAACTTCGTCCGCGTGGAACGAGCCGTCGTGGGTTGCGATCAACATCGCAAAGACTTTAGTCAGGCAACCTGAGCACCTGGCCGCTCGCGGCGCTCTGGCGGGCGCCGTCGAGGACTTCAGCGGTGGCCACGGCATCCCACGGATCGACGGGGACCGGCTGGGTGCCGCGCACCGAGGCCGCAAAGGCCGGGTAGAACAAATCCCAGGCTCCCCGCTCGGAGGGCAGCGGTTCGGCCTGGCCGTCGTGAAACAATCGTCCCCACCGGCCCTCGGGCTCGGTCCCCCAGTCCGCGTCGGTCAGCGGCGAGTGTCCCGCCACCAGCCGGTCCTCCTGGCCATCCATCGGCGGGGAGACGATGTAGGTAGCGGCCGTGCCCGTGAACCGAAACCGAGGACCGGGCGCGCTCTGGCGCCAGCTGCCCCAGAGGTGCGAACGGACCCCGCCCGCGTGGGTGAGGGCAACAAAGACATCGTCGTCGAGTCCCGTCGCGTCCGCGCGGGTATGCATCTCGGCGTAGACGGAACCGGGCCGACCGAACAGCAGCAGCGCCTGGTCGACCAGGTGGCTGCCGAAGTCCAGCAGCGATCCGCCACCGGACGGCGAGGGTCCGCGGTCCGGAGCGAACCGCTCGAAGCGGGATTCGAAGCGCAGCGGCGACCCGAGCAATCCGTCGCCCAGTGCCCTCTGGGCCGTCCGGAAATCCGAGTCCCAGCGGCGGTTCTGAAACACGGTGAGCGGACGCTGCAACTGTTCGGAGAGCAACACCGTCTGCCGGGCCGCTGCGGCATCGAGCGCAAACGGTTTGTCGCAGACCACGGCCAGCCCGAGATGGAGCGCACGCTGCGCGAGTTCGACATGGCTGTGGGCCGGCGTCGAGATGGCGACGGCCTCTGCCCCGGCAGCGGCCAGGGCCTCGAGCGAGTCGAATGTAGCCCGGCCGGGGAAGTGCTCCAGGAACTCACGTCGGCGGTGTGCGGAGGTCGTGATGACCCCCAGGAACTCGCATTCGGCCGCGCTGGCCAGCAGCGGGGCGTGAAAGGTTCGTCCGCCGAACCCGTAGCCCGCCAAGCCGATTCGCACCGGGGTCACATGCGGAACCTACCCAACCAGCTTCCCTGAGGCGAGTTAGACCCGCGTGAGACGAAGCTAAGCTCGCCCCAGCGGCAGGGTTTTTGCGTAGCGCTCCGGCTGGGTCTCGAAGGCGTGCAGGCAGTGACCGGAGCAGAAGTAGAAGGTCTCGCCGGCGAAGTCTTTGCTGACCGCGCGCTCGCGGTCCACCGTCATGCCGCAGACGGGGTCGCGTTCTCCGCGGTGCCGCGTCAACCACACCATGGCGGCAAACAACAGGACACCAAGGAGGTTGAGCGCCAGCTTGTAGTCGACCTGAATGGAGCTGAAGATGTCCGCGCGCGTCGGGCGAGCGCCGCGGCGTATCAGCCCGGCGGCGCTGAAGGCCCCGTCGATGAGGAGGCCGGCGGTGGCCATGGTCAGGAACATCAGCACCGTGATGCGTAGCGCGAACGCGGTGCCGTAGTACTTGCGGTAGATGGCGATGATCGGCAGAACGATGAGGTCGGCGAAGATGAACGCCATGACACCGGCGAAGCTGATGCCGCCCGACCACAGCACCGCGGCGAGCGGGACGTTACCCACGGAGCAGACGAACGACAGCACCGCGATCACCGGTCCGATGAGCGAACCCCAAATGGCCTGAATCAATCCCGAGGAGTGGTGCAGGAACAGCGCGTTGAAGAAGCCGTTGCCGAGCTGAGCGACAAAGCCGGCCAGCACGAACCCGGTGACGATCTCCTTCCACACCATCTGCCAGTCGCCGCGGAAGTTGTGCGCGACATCCGACCAGGCGGAAATCGAGGTCAATCGCCGGCGCCACGGCATCACCTCGCCGGCCGTATGATGCTGATGGCCGCTGTCGGCTGCCTGTGCGTGCCGCCGAGCCCGCTCCTCGAGCTGCGCTGAGACGAACACTCGCAACAGCCCTGCCATCAGCACGATCATCACGATGCCGCCGACGTACTCGGCCAGCGTGAACTGCCAGCCGAGCAGCACCCACAGGACCAGCCCGAGTTCCCAGACCAGGTTGGTGGAGGCGAACTGGAACGCCAACGCCGAGCTCGCCGATGCGCCCTTCTGAAACAGGCTCTTGGCGATGGCGATTGCGGCGTACGAACACGACGATGAGGCGGCGCCCAGTCCGGTCGCCTTGACCAGAGGCTTGATGCCGCCGCCGGCCAGCGCACTCTGGATTCGCTCGCGCGGCACCCAGGCCTGGACAACGGCGGAGATGACGAAACCGATCACCAGCGCCCACCACACCTGCCAAGCCATCAGGAAGGCGTCCTTGAAACCATCGCCGATCGTGCCGAGCAGAGCGGACATCCGCCTAGCGCACGAGACGTGCGACTGCGCCCATCATCTCGGCGGTCATCTCCTGACGCCGCTCGTCGTCGTCGGCGCCCTGGGCCATGCAGTGGCCGACGTGGTCATTGAGCACCTCGAGCGCGACCTTGTCCATCGCCGCGGTGACGGCCGCGGCCTGCTGGAGGATGTCGATGCAGTAGCGATCGTCCTCGACCATCTTCTCGATCCCGCGCACCTGGCCCTCGATCCGGCGCAGGCGCTTGAGCAGCTGCTCCTTCGTCGGGGTATAGCCACGAGGGAAGCCAGAGGCTGAAGTCATGCGGTTGAGCATACTCCCCCCCAGTATGCCCAGGGAGGGGCAGAATTCACGGGCCGCGGGCGGTATCAGGTGGCGATGGATCCTGCTGCGCCGCGCTCACCGCCGACAGAAGCGCCGTCGGACTGGTCCCCCCGCCGACCGGTATCCGCGGCAGCCGGAAGCGGTCCTCTTGTGCGCTCGCCCAACCGGGAATGAGCGTCGTCGAGCCGACAAAGCCGGCGGCGCGGACGGCAGCCATCACCGTCGGGTCGTAGCTCCCGGAGGGATAGCTGAACCAGTTGACGTTCGCGCCGTAGCGGCTTTGCAGCGTCCGCCTCGCCGTTGCGACCTCATCGCTGAGCTGAGTTGCGCCGAGAGTCGTGAGGTCAGCCTGGCTCAGTCCCGCAGTGTCCAGCTCCCATCCTGCGGTGATCAAGCTGCGGATCTGCGAGTCCGTCAAGCCTCCGTCCGAGGCTGGGAGACCATTGACCTGGAGGTTCTCAACTCCTACCCAGCCAAGGCGTTTCAGGACGGGTAGGGCGTTGGCGTAGTGCGATCCGTAGCCGTTGTCGAAGGTGATCACGATCGGCTTTCCGGCGCCGAGCGGCACGGCCCGAGTCCAGTTGGACTCAAGCTGGTTGAGCGTGACCGCGTGCCAACCGTTGGCCTTAAGCGCGTCCATCTGCGCGGAGAATTCCGTGACGGGCACGTAGCGGGTGGTGGGCCCAGAGATACTGGACGGGGCCGTGTTGATCACCTGGTAGGCGAGGATCGGCACCGTGACGGCGGACTTGGCGCCGGAAGCGGGGGTCGACGCATGTCCGGCACTCGAGGCTCTCGAGTGCGCAGACGCGGGTTTCCGCCCGGGTGAGGCCGATCCACCCGTCGAGCTGACCACGATTGCCGCCAGAACCGCGGTCACGGCAATCAGTGCTCCGAGGGCCGTGTAGCGGGAGCGACTCGCTCGCGGCTCGCGCTCAGCTGGCTGCGCTGGGCGACGGGCTGGCACGTCGTCGCGAGTGTCCATGCTGGTTCGACAGTACATGTCGAGCCGTTGACGGACCAGCTAAGCGCACCGAAGGCTGGGCTGAGGCGGGTGGTCCTGAGACGACACGCGCCGGCCGGACCCATCTGATGAGCTGCGCGCGTGCTGTCCGTCGCTCCCGAGCTCCCGTTCGTCGGGTCTTAGTCAGCCTGGCCTCTGCTCAGCTTCACGAGGGTGTGCTGACGTCCCCGAAGCGATCCGGGCGGACGCGGTCTTCGGGTTCGAGGTGAACGAGGACGGTGGTGCCCGGCAGCCGATCGGAGATCGCCCGTTCGAGCTCGTGGGCCAGCAAGTGCGCCGCTTCGAGGCTGGTGCCGGCCGCGAATTGGAGGTGCAGATCGACTTGGTGGTGGCTGCCGACATGCCGCGCGCGCAGATCGTGAAATCCGACGACGCGATCTCCCATGAACGAGTTCAGGACGCTCATCAGCGCCGCGAGCTCGTCCGGCGGAAGCGCTTCGTCCGCCAATCGCCGACTCGCGTCGAGCAGGATGTGCACACCGGTGGTGCTGATCACTCCGGCTACGACGAGGCCCACGACCGGATCGATCCAGCTCGCGCCGGTGATCCGGATCAGCACGAGGGAAACCAGCACGCCGAGTGAGACGATCGCGTCGGTCCGCAGATCGGCTGCGTTGGCGTTCAGCGCGGGCGAGCCGGTCGCTCTGCCTGCACGCGCCAGGTACGTGGAGACCGCCAAGTTGATCGCGGCGGCCACAGCCACGACGCCGATCCCGACCCCGATGGACTTGACGCTGCCGCCGTCGATTAGGCGTCGCGCGGCCTCGAAGGCGATGAATCCCGCCCCCAGCAGCAGGAGCAGTGCCTGGGCCCCAGCGGCGAGATCCTCGAGCTTCTCATGACCGAACCGATGGGAGGCGTCAGCCGGCTGGTCGGCTTTGCGGACGGAGGCGAACGCGATCACCGAGGCGATCAGATCCATCAGTGAGTGGACCGCGTCGCTGAGAATGCCCACCGAGCCGGTGAGCAACCCGGCGGCAAGCTTGAACACGATCAGGCACGAGTTCGATGCGATCGAGACGCTTGCCGCGCGAGATTTGGTTGAGGGCAGAACGGCCACAGCTACCCGAGCAACGATGACGCTACGCAGATCACATCGGCACCACTTTCAGCGGGACCGCGACATCATCGCGGCGAATCTGGGTACCCCGACGATATGACCTCGAAGATGGATCATCAACCTCCGGGCTACGCGATTGTCCACCCCGACGATGTGGAGGATCCGTATGCCGGATCCGCCGTCCCGGGAGAGTTTCTCAGTCTCACCGAGGCGTTGGGGAGCCGCCAGCTCGCGCTCACGCTGATCCGGGTGCCGGCGCATTCGGACTTCGAGCAGGGCACCGGACACTTCCACGAGGAGATCGAGGAGGTGTATCTCGTCACCAAGGGGACCATCACGATGAGGTTTGGAGACGACACCCGGCAGGTCCAGGCGCCGGCAGCCGTGCGAGTCGATCCGCATACGCCGCGCTCGCATCGGAACGAGGGCGATGAGCCCGTCGAGTTGTGGGCGATCTCCCGCAACCTCGGCAACAAAGACGCCACGAAGCTGGATGATTTCTGGGAGGCCTCACCAGAGGCCCAACAGACCCGAGGCTGACCGCCGTACCGGCTAGTCGAGCCTCGGGCCGTCGGTGCGCTCAGCCTCCGATACCGCCGTGGCCGCCCGGACCCTGGACGGAGTTGTAGGAGCTGTCGAGGTGGACTTCTACCTTGCTGCCGTCGGACTTGGTAACGGTGGTCTCGTAGCCGGTGCCGGTCATGTCGCTGGTGACCGCGCCGGCCGTACCGCTGCCAACGAGTTTGACGGCGGCCGCTTGTGCCTTGGTGGCCGCCGAGCCGGTCACGGCCTTCTCGGCGTTCTCGTGTGCGGCGGTGCCGTGCGCGGGACCGTTGAACGCCGGCCTGGCCTGCGTGGCGGCCGAAGCCGTACTGCTCGACGACGAAGCCGTCGAGGATGTAGCGGCGCTGGCGAGCGCTCCGCCGCCGATTGCGGCCGCACCGACGGCGGCGCCCGTCACGAGCATGGATCTGATGTTCATCACGTCTCCTTGGGGTTGTTGGTCAGGAGTCGATCGTGCCCGTGGCGTGTGAGAGACACGGCTGAGCTGCGTGAGAATTACGTCAGAGCCGCCGCTGACTCAGGTCCGTCCCTCCCCGGGCCGAGGGTGGAGTAGCCTCACCTGGTCGAGCGCGGCCGCGCCGTCGGACTGCGCCAAGTTGCAGCAGGACTCGAGCTAGTCGTGCTCGGCGCTCGGTACAACCGGCGTTTTACCGGTCCTGACGACGGAGTTCGTCCGCGACGCGGTCAACCGATAACCCGTCGCCATGCTCGTTCTCCGCTCGTTGCCGAAGGACGCGCACGGCCCATTCGATGTGAGGGCTCGGTTCATCCTCGGGCTTCGGGTGCTCCGCAAGGAATTCGCTCACGTCCTTCGGGTCGAGCTCAGGCGCATTGTCGCGAACGAATTCAGCGATTTGCTCTTCGGTCATCTCCACAGCCTCCTCAACGTCACCTTTGGTCTCGAGTGATCTCAAACGGATCGATTGGATTGGAGTACCTTGACTTGTGCTCCTGCGGCCGGACTCCATCAGCCGACGGCACATTGTGCGCCACGAGGCTGAGAGAACCGGGGCAACGGATTTTGGCCGCAGGTCCGGGGGCCTTCGCCTCGCAGCCTCAACGGACCGCTGCGTCGTCTAACGGAGATGCCGCGGCGGCCAGTCTCGCCATCGCGCCCGGTGCGATGAGCCGGGCCGGGGAGGGGTCAGCCGCCGCCTGGGCGCTGATCCGGTCGAGGTTCGTCGCGCTTACGCCGCCGACGACGACGGTGTTGCCCACGCGGCCGCCGAGGGCCCAGACGCATCGATAGGCACTTCTCAGGCCCGCCGCGACGGCGCGTACCTCGGTGCGCGTCCGATTGTCGATGACGTTGACCAGCGCCAATGGCGCCACGCGCGCCACCTCGCTGAGGGCCTGCCGGCTTATCAGCCGTCGCGGCACGGTTGCGCCGGCGAACGCGTCGATGACGACCGCGTCCCAGCTGGCGTCCGGCTGGGTGCCGACGAACGCTCGTCCCTCGGCTTGGCGTACACGTAGGCCGCGGGCGCGCCGCAGGCCCAGGTGCTCCCGGGCGAGCTCAAGCGCAAGCGCATCTATCTCGCAGACCTCCTGGTGGCCGCTCGGATCAGCCGCCGCGAGCGCTCGCGGCAGCGCGCAGGCACCGCCACCGACATGCAGGATCCTCCGCGCGTGAGCCGCCCGGAGCACGATCCGCATCCAGCGCAGGTAATCGAACTCGAGGTGCGACGGGTCGGCGAGGTCCACGTAAGAGGCATCCATGCCGTCCTGGCGCAGCAGTCGGCCCGATGGACGCAACGGGTCACGCTCGACAACTAGATCGCCGCGCCGAGCGATGACCTGCGAAACGCCGCGATTCCGGGACACCGCTATGACGATCGCGGTGCGCAGAATCCGTCGCGCCAGGCCCGAGCGAGCACCTCGGGTTCCGCAACAGCTGGATGTTGCGCTCCGCCGCTCAAGTTCTCCATCGTCGCACGGGGTCCCAAACTCCGAGTCGATGCGGATCGCCGGACCGTGCTTGCACGGACAGCATGGCAGTGGACAATGTCGTCAACCAAGCAAATCGACGCCGTGGAGGACTCGAATGACCAGGAAGGCCGACTTCAACGCCGAGGAGTGGTCCACCATTGTCGACGGCCCGCTTTACGCCGGCATGCGGGTGATCAGCGCGGATCGTGGTGGCACGTTGCGCGAGAGTCTGGCGATGGGCCGCGCGTATCAGGACGCTCGCCAGCATCACGGGGAGAGCGAATTGCTGGACGAGCTGGTCAAGTCGCCGCCGGCCGTCGATCCCGATCGGCTCGGGGAGGCGGGCGGGAACATCGCCGAGCTCGCGTCGAACCAGCTGCGCGACGCGATCAGGATTCTGGAGGCGAAGGCGACGCCGGACGAGCTCGACGCCTACAAGAGATTCGTGATGACGGTTGCCCAGGCCGTGGCCGGCGCACACAAGGAGGGCGGCTTTCTAGGCATTGGCGGCAAACAGATCAGCGACGCCGAGAACCAGGCGTTGGACGAGCTCTCGTCCGCACTGGGAACGCCCCCGCCCTCGGCTTCATAGCGCGCAACCGGGCCGCACCCGGCGCTCGGGCAACGGGGAGTCCAGCTCCAAGCGAGCTTCGACCGCCGCGAGTTCCGTTCGAGTGGCAGAGGCCGCTACCACTTGCTCGCAGCGCAGGATGTCTGCCGGGCCGTCACGGTCGGGGTAGTGGCACGAGCATCTCGACTGGCTTGCCAGCGCCGGCTTCCGAGCCATAGCGATGGACCTACCCGGTTTCGGGGAGGCGGTCCTAACCGAGGCCCGCTCGGCGCCTTGGGACGACGTTCTGCAGACACTGAGTGAGTTGGACATTCCGCCAGCGACGCTGGTCGGCGACTCGTTTGGCGCGGCGGTCGCACTGCGGGTCGCTGTGGTCGCCCCGGAAGCGGTCCGCGCCCTGATGCTCGTTTCGCCCCCGCCGCTCGACTTGGAGCCATCCGCTGCGCTGGCTGCCGCGTGGGACACCGAGAGTGCGGCGTTGGAGCGAGGGGACATCGACACGGCCGTGGCTGCGGTGGTCGATGCCTGGCTGCAACCCGGCGCGCCGTCTGAGCTCAGAGCGCGAGTGGCCGCAATGCAACGGCGCGCGTTCGAACTACAGAGCGCAGTGCCAGACGTGGAGGAGGCGCCAGACCCACTCGAGCAGCGGCCGCAGGAGCTGGCAAAGCTGCAGAGTCCCGTGTTGGCCGTGGCGGGGGAGGCAGACATGCCGGACTTCATGGCAGGCGCGAAGCAAATCGCCGAGTCGGTACCGCACGGGGAGTTTGCCGTGATCAAGGAGGCCGGACACCTTGCGCCGCTGGAGGCTCCGGCGGAGTTCAGGGAACTGCTGCTCGGCTTTCTTCGTTCCGAAGCCGCGTAGGCGTCCTCAGCGGATTCCGTCAAGCAGACTTGACGCCTGGGGTCCGTCAAGGTATCTTGACGGGAATGAACGATCTCCTCAGCACTCGTGAACTGCTCTCCCGGCAACTGGCCGAGGCCATCGCGACGGACCCCATAGGCACCCTCCCGACCATCGCGGCGCTCCAAAGGGAAACCGACGCACACCTCCGAGAAGCGGTGCGCGCCGCTGCTCTCAGATCCTCGTGGAGGGAGATCGCGGGGGCGCTCGGCGTTTCGAAGCAGGCGGCCCACCAGCGGTTCAAGGCCTACGCCAAGGGAGTGACAGAAGAGATCAAGACCGAACACCGCGCGATGAAGCAGGCTCGCCGTAGCGGTGACGCCGCCCAGGCCGCACAGGCTCGAGCCCGCCGCGACGGGCTGGCCGACGAGCTACGTACAGCCGCCCGGGCGCTCAGGGATGAGAGCTAGCCGACTCTGATCGGCACTCGGCGCGCCTCGGAGCGAGGCCTCAGAGGTCCACCACATGTCGGACCTTGGTCGCTCCGGCTAGTCAAACGCCCTCGTGGACGAGGTGCCGGAGATCGGGTTGGGGCGCCTCTTGGCCAACGGGAGCGAACATGTAGCGATCGATGGACGATGTCTCGATTACGCAGCGAGCCCTTGCGGCGGCCCAGGCGGTCGCAAGTGACCGGGGCGTTTCCTGTGAGCAGGCAGCGGTGGTGTCCTGCGGTAGCAACGTGCTCGTCCATCTCCGGCCAGCACCCGTGGTTGCACGAGTCATGTCTGGGACCGTGGTGCTTCATGATGATCCCCAGCGGTGGCTGGAACGCGAGGTATCGGTACTTCGGTTCCTGGGGCCCTCCGGGTTGGCGGTCGCTCCGAGCGACCTGATCGCGCCCGGGCCTTACGAGCAGGACGGAATGTGGCTGACCTGCTGGAAGTGGTTACCGCATCAACGCCAGAGCATGCTCCCCAGCGACGCCGAGGGTCTCGGCCGGGCGCTACGAGACCTTCACCGGGAGCTGTCCCGGTTCGAAGGTGAGCTGGGAGACCTTCGCGATCTCTATCGCGATATCGAGCGACTGCATCGGCAGCTACGGCCCACGGATGCATTGAGTGAACAGACGATTGATTCGCTGCGCGGCAGGCTGCGGGCGCTGGGCGATACGGTGTTTGCATCATCGTTGCCGACCCAGGCGCTGCACGGCGACGCGTCCCTGAGCAACCTCCTACGCACCACCGAGCGGTTCGTCTGGAACGACTTTGAGGACACCTTCCGCGGTCCGGTCCACTGGGACGTGGCTGGATATGTGATGAGCCTTCGAGCCCGCGGCGCAGATTCGAGATTCGTCGCACGGATGCTCGGTGCGTACGGATGGATTGATGAAGGGGAGCTTGCCCCATTCACCGACGCGCACAATCTCTACGACCAGGTCTGGCGGTCCTACGACGCTCAGCGCCACTCGTGAAGGCGCCGCCGGTGTGTCACCTCCTGTGACGCCGACCACGCTCAGTGCGCGGCTGCGATCACTTTCGCGTTCCGAGATGGTCTTGGCTGATGCGGCTCGACGTGAAGGAGGGGAATCATGAACTCGGACAGTGTCGGTTGTACGCTCGCGGACCTCGGGCTGTTCCCATGAGCTCAGTCCAGGCCTACGAGCGCGACCCGCGAGTCGATGAGTACATCAATGCGCTACCGGACTGGCAGCGCGACCTCTGCCGGGAGCTGCGCGAACTGATACATGCCGCCGACCCGGAGGTCGTGGAGACGATCAAGCGATCGGTTCAACCGTATTTCGTGCTGCGGGGAAACGTCTGCGCGCTGCTGGCCGCCAAGGACCACGTCAACCTATTCCTCTACGACGGTGCAATCGTCCCGGACCCCGACGGCATCATCACCGCTGGGCACGACAACAAGACCGCCAGGACCGTCTCATTCCACCGGGGCGACGAGGTCAACACGCGCGCCCTGACGACGATGCTCAGACAGATCATCGCCAACAACCGAGCCGGCGGCTGGCGCAAACTCAAAGCCTCTGGTGGGATGGTTCCTCGCGCTTAGAGCGCTGCCGGCCGAGAGGCGGCGAGACGGTCGTCGAGACTGTGGCTCCGCTGAACAGCCTACGAGCGAGTCCGGCACCGTGGGCTGTGACGTTAAGTCTGCCGTTGTGCGACTGCATGTCCATAGCTGGGGTGACGGTCCGAAGATTGTCTTGGTTCACGGCGTCGTTCTCGGCGGGCGCGAGTCGTGGCGAGCGCAGCGGCCCTTGACGCAGCGATGGACGCTCGTCGCGCCTGATCGTCCCGGCCATGGGCGATCACCAGATGCCCGCCAGGACTCGACGCGGAGGCTCCGCTGGTTGCTGATCAGCTGCTCGGTGAGCCCGTCCATCTGGTCGGGCACTCATATGGAGCAATCGTCGCGATGCTCGCTGCGGTCAAGCGAGTCGAGTCCGTCAGGTCGCTCGTCCTGATCGAGCCACCAGCTATCGGTGTAGCGGTTGGCAACCACGTCGTGGATGCGTGGAGCTGCGCACGCTCTTCGCAGATCCGGGCAAGGACCTGCCCGCGCTTCTTGGCCGGTTTTTTCGTGTCGCTGGCGTGCCGCTGCCCGTGCCGGAGCCGTTGCCGGAGCCATTGGCGCGCGGTGCCCGGGCTCTCGTCGGGGCGCGTTCGCCGACCGAGGCCGAACTGCCATTGGACGCAATCGCCGATTCAGGGATCCGCTGCCTGGTCATATCGGGTGGCCATCACGAAGGCTACGAAGCGGTCTGCGATGTCATCGCCGAAAAGTCAAACGCCGAACGAACGATCATCCAGGGGGCCGCCCACCTGGTTCCCGATACCGGCGACCCATTCAATGTCCGCCTCGAGACGTTCCTGCGCACGGCCGGGTAACTGGACCCGCTGCGGACCGGTCAGGAGCCAGCGTCACAGCCTGAGGCTCCACCACGGCAAGTCCGCCCAGAGGTACCAACGCGCCGCATCTGCGATGGCAGTCACGAAAGGTCGCCCGGTGCCGACGGGAACCTACTTCCCGTACCATGAAAGCGGTCGACGACGAGGGGTGCTGAGCGAGATGGTGGACTGGGGAGCCGGCAACTACGAGCGCACAGCAAGCGAACTCGAGCCCGTCGCGCGAGCCGTGGTGGAGTTGGCCGCCATTAGACCTAGCGAGGACGTGCTGGACCTTGCGTGCGGCACCGGGAATGCGGCGCTTCTCGCCGCCGAGCTCGGCGCACGCGTGGTGGGAATCGATTCCGCCCCCCGACTGCTCGAGGTGGCGCGGGAGCGGGCGAACGAGCGAGAGGTCGAGGTCGACTGGCGTCATGGCGATCTGCTCGAGCTACCGGTCGACGATGGCGCGGCCGATGTTGTGCTGTCGGTGTTCGGAGTCATCTTCGCCGCCGACCCCGGGCGGGCGCTCGGCGAGATCGCCCGGATCGCACGCCCCGGCGCCCGCGTGCTCCTCACGGCTTGGATCCCGGCCGGGCCGATCGACGCGATGCTCGGCACGATGGGCCGGATCCTCGCCGAGGTCACGCAGGCGCCGCCACCGGCGCGCTTTCCATGGTCAGATCCCGCGGCGGTGAGCCAGGTCGCCAACCGGGCTGGCCTGTCCTTAGTGGAGAGCGCCAAGGCCGAGCTTGAGATCCGCGACAGCTCGCCCGAGGCCTACGTCATCGCAGGCCAAGACCATCCGATGGCGCTCGCGGTCCGGCCTCCCCTCGCACACGCCGGCCACGGCACCCGTCTTCAAGCCGCGATGACCGCCGTCCTGCGCGACGCCAACGAAGACCCCAACGCATTCCTCGTGCACAGCCCCTACGTCATCCACGAGTTGCGCAGCCTCTGAGCCCTCCCCGCCGGGACTCGCCGACCGCCCCTTGGTGCGTCAGTCGCGCTGCACAGGCTTGATCGCCGAGCGACTCCTCACGATGATCGACGCCCTGCTGCGTCGCGCGATCATCTGAATGTGGCGCTCGGGTTTGTTTGCTGGTTTTGGGGCCCGGGAGGGTGGATACTGGATGGGTGCGGCGTCCGCGTGTGGTCTGTGGGCTGCGGGTCGGTTGATGTCTTTGCCGGCTCCGGAGGAGGTCGCGCTGGCGCGACGAACAGGTCGTCTCTCTCAGCGGTCGCCTTGAGCTGACACGTTCGCGACGGCCACCGAAGCCGAAGCGGAAGCGACGATCCCGAACGATTGCGTTCGTGGCGCGCTGATCGCTGACATGCGCTTCGGCGAGGCAGCGCTCGCCGGATGCGACGGATGACGGCCCTTGGTGCGCCTCGGTGCAGCAGAGCGATTGGCACCGGTGTCCGGAGGGGTATGACAGGGGCATGGCGACGAGAAAACAGCGGGAGGCCGCCAAGCAGAACGTCAAGAAGGCGCAGGTCGGCGCGCGCGAAAAACAGACGCTGTCCAAGCTCTCCAGCGACACGCGGAAGGCGCTCGGCCGCGAAGGAGCCAAAGCAGCTGCCCGAAAGCGTGGAGCGTCTGAGGACACCGGAACCGGCGCCGGCGCGATGACCGTGCCGGAGCTGCGCCGAGAAGCCGCCAGGCTGGGCATCGATGGTCGCTCAAAGATGGGCAAGGCTCAGCTGATCCGCGCCGTGTCGCAGAAGCGTCGCGCTCGCGAGAGTTAGAGCGAACCGAGCAGACGGTGGTCGGGAACGGTCAAACCGGCCCATGCGGCCGATGCCCGGCCTGACCGGCTCTTTCCCCAAGCCCGCCTTCGGACACGAAGCCGAAAACGCTTGTTACGAGTGCCCATTTGCAGGGCAATTTGGACAAATACGGGGTCGGCGGACTGTGATGGCTCACGAACTCGTCGCGAATGCTGCGGACCGTCGACAACCCGCCCATATCGACCAGAAAGACGCTGAGCCTGACCACGACCAGCCGTCCGGCCGGAGAAAGTCCGGTCGCAGGCTCACGAAGATATGGCGCTAGCTCGGGAGCGCGACCGAGTCGGCTTGGTGCTCCGCGGCCGTGCTGGATGGCGGCGGGCCGCCGACGCGGGGAGCCGGCATTACTCCGACTTGGTGTAGGAAGCCGAGATCGTCACGGTTGGCCCAGTGCTCGAAGAGCAGACCGTCCCGTACGCGGTACCAGTGACTCTGGTTCTGAGCGAACGGTTTGCCAGTGGCTGGAAGCGAGCGCATCGGGCCGGTATGGCGCCCATTCATCACCGTGTGGGCGACGACGAGATCGTTCTCTGCCACGAGTTCCTTCACGTCGAAGCGAAGTTCGGAGAACGACGCGCGCAGCGAGTCCACGCTCGCCGCGAACGCATCGACGCCACGGGCTCCCGAGTCGGCTGCGTCGGCCTCGCGGTTGATGTAGTCGGGGTGCACGATCTCCTTGAGCAGGACGCGATCGTCGGTTTCGATGACACGGAAGCTCGCGCGGACGAGATCCTTCGGGGCTCTAGACATGCTCCTCCAAGCGGTACAGTGATATTCGGCAGCCAAAGAAGTAATTCACTAGCTATATAAGCTACTGAATGAGTGAAGCGAATGTCAAGACGGTCCTACCAATCCCCGCGCCGAGAAGAAGGAGCCCGCGCGACCCGACGGGCGATCCTCGACGCCGCCGAGAAGCTCTTTCTCGCCCGCGGCTACGCCGGAACAACCCTCCTCGACATCGCCACCTGCGCGCTCGTCTCGCCCGCGACCGTCAAAGGTGCCTTCGGAACCAAAGGCGGACTCCTCGCCGCGCTCATCCGTGCGCGGCTCACCAACGACGACGGGACCCCGCTAAGCCAAACCTCCGCGTGGCGAAGCGCGCTGGAGCACACCGACCCCGAAAGGTTGATTCGCGCCTACGTTGCCCTGTCCGGTGAGTTGCACGCCAGAACAGCCGGCCTCATCGAGGTCGTTACCCACGGCGCCTCGACCGACCCCGAGTTGGAGGACCTTCAGCGTCGTGGCAGCTCCGCCCGGCTACGCGACGTGCGTGCCGTCATCACGGCCCTGGACGCGACCGCGGCCCTTCGCCAACCCCCGTCGACGGCCGCCGACACTCTCTGGGCTCTCAACTCCCCCGATCTCTTCCGTCAGCTCGTCCACGCGCGGAAATGGTCGATCACGCGATGGGAAGAACTCATCGGCGACCTCCTCGTCACCCAGCTCCTCAACCGCTAGAACCCGCGACGGCTGGGTCCTGCTTCGTCAACAACCCGCGCAATGACGACGCACAGCCCAGGGATCTTGCCTGCTGCGCCTCTCGGCCGCGCGAGCGCGATCGCGTCGGCGGAGCGTCCGTGACATCCGTCGGTTGACGCTTCGAGGGCTCGCGGCCTCGATCGTGCTCGACGTAGCGCAGCCATTCCGCCGCACCGTCGGCGAACGCCGCGCCGGTGCGCACCAGGCCAGGCAGCGTCCCGCGACGAACCTCATCCAGCACCCCCCCCGCAGCCAGTCCTCCGGCAGTCGTTTGGTGAAGTAGCCGACCGGCGGCCGCCGCGCTCGGTCCACGCGGCCCCGAGACGCCTCTGCACTAGCCACCCGTCACTGAGCCGGACCCCGAACGGCGGCGACGACTCTACGCCGATCTGATCGCCTGCGCCGTGGGGGGTGGCACGCTGTCCGCGCGCGGCGTGCAATGTCGCGCCCGGCACATATTCGGGACACGTTCCGACATCCGGCCGCGGTCTGCTGACGCACGGGTCTCCATCATCCATGACGCGCTGGACCGCGCTTCTGGTTTGTCGCCCACAGAGCAGTCTCGCTCAGACCGTTCCGCTCCGCGAGGAGCGGTAGCCGCATCGGCGTGACCGCTTCAGGCCTGGAGCGCAAGCGCGCCACCCTGGTCATGATCACGGCCGAGCCCCGGTCTTGTCACCGCATAGTCATGTCATCGGCCGGGACGGGAGTCTCCGTTTGCGCGGACCGCAAGGTTTCGCGCGCACGCGAAATGCCGACCCAAACGCGCCGTAGCATGCAGCGGTGGCTTACGACGCCTTGGCAGAGAGCGTTGCCCTTATCGAATCGAGATGCGCGGAGCCTGTCCGGACGTTGACCCGCCGGCGACGCTTCGCAGCGATGGCGTTCGACGTGGCCGGTGACGTGGCGGCGACCATGTTTGCCCGTCGTGGCGTCGGCTGTATATGGCAGGAGACGCATGTACTCGCTCTTCGAGATGGGCAGTGGGCGCGGCTTGGAGGTGGCGGCGTCAGTAGCGACGAGGACCTGCTGGCCGACCGGCCGGCGGTACTGCCGGGTTATCTCACCTTGGGGAGTGACGCGGTGACCGGCACTGACCCCTCGGTCATCGCGGTCAGCGGCAGTGGCGGCACGCGCGACGGCGGCGACGATCCCGATCGGCAGCCTGACTATGGCCGGTGGATCAGCTACGCCGATGTGCGGGTCAGCGCACAGGTGACATACGTCCAGTTATCCGACAGGCGGCTGCCAGTGCCCTGGCACGGGCACGTCTTACTCGTCTGGACTGAATGTGAACCACCGCGCGTGGTCGCCCAAGATGACGCCGGGCGAGCGATGAGCGAAGTGCTCCTCCGTTGATGCATGGCCGGCTCGCTGTCAGGCCATCCGGCACCGCTGCCGGTCATCTAGACCCGCTTCGTGTTAGCCGCGAGTATCCACGGCGCGGCACCGACCTCTTTTCCTTGCGCGGAAGCCGGGCCCCGGAGCGACCGCCGGGCTCCTGCCGAGCGGGCCTCTCGCCTCGCGAGATGCAGCCCCGCATCGCGCGGAAAGCGAGTCACCGCGACTGCCGCTTCGATCGACAGCCAACGCTCTGGGTCACGCGAAAGCGATCGCCGGATAGCGCCCCACCTTAAGAGGCGGGCGCGTGCGCCTTGTCGCCGAAGCAGTCGCCTCGGGCGCGGACGGCGGAAACACGATAGGAATCGTCGGAACTTGGACGTGCGGGTGGATCGCTGCGCGCGGATGGTGTCGCGCGACGCGCAGGCCAGCGTCGACGCGGCTTCCCCAGTCGCTCCTTGGTGGTGGACGCCAGTCGACATGACCATCGCACCAATGAGTGCTGGGACGCAAGCGATGGCGATCGTGGTTCACCGTGACCAGGGGGTGACCGGCCGCTCCAGCCGCTCGCCGTCGACCACAAGGTCGACGCGCTCGTTGAAGAAAGCCACCCGGTCTCGAACCTCGGCGGCTTCGCGCAAGGGTTCTGGATAGCTCCAGGCGATGTCCTCCTCGATCGCCAGCGATAAATAGACCGCCTGGCCCTTGTATGCGCACGCTGTCCGGGTCGCGCTCGGTCGAAGGATCCCTGCCACCACGTCTTGGGCAGGCAGGTAGTAGCGGACCGGGAGCAGTGACTCGAACAGCAGATACGGCTCCGCGGTTTCTGCGAGCAACTGACCCTCTCGCTCGACCCGAACCCGACGCCGGCTATGGACGATCTCGATCCGGTGAAACGGGTCGCGGGGATGGGACACGTTCAACTCGTCCTCCTCATACCAGGCGTCAAACGCGTCGAAGTCGAGCATCACATAGCCCTCGAGGGCGTCGTCGCGCAGCCGGAACCCGGCCCCCTGACGCTCGTGGTTGCCAACCCGTATGTCGAGAGCCTCGCCGTCGGTTGTGTGGACCGAAAATGGGATGCTGGGGTCATATACCGGTCGGTCACCTAGACGCGGAGCAATCTCGCTAGCTTTGTCATCCTGCGATAGCGCACCCTCCGAGGACGCTTCGGCCGACGCCTTCGCGAAGCCCTCGAGCTCTTCGCCGGGAACGGCGTAACTCGGAACGACACGCTTCGGCTCCCAGACGAGCAGGGCACGCTGGGTGTCCACCAAGACCTTGTCCGCAAGCATGCCCCGGATCCGCTTATCAATCGGCTCGTAGCGAAGCTGGCCCAGTCCTCCCATCAGAAGCTCTGCAACCCGAGTCGCCACAAGCGAACTATCTCACGGAGAGGTGCGCGTACCAACTGGCAGACACCCGACGCGAGCCCCGATTTAGCACCAGCGTGAACAAGGACGACCCGCTTGCGACGAGTCCCGCTCGCCCGACGATTCCTTCGCCCTTCCTGCCGGGACGCAGCGTGCTACTCCTTTGGCGATCAAGCATTCACCAGAGCGCCGCTACTGAATTCATCAAACCCGAAGCCGCTGACTGGCCGGTCAGTCGTTCGCCTCATCGCTCGGCGGTTCGACCGAATCGCCATTTCCGCTCGGGCGCGGGCGTAGAGGCTCACGGACGCCCGCTCCTCCCGTCCCGGGATCATCATCTGGCCTTCCGCCTCGGTCCCGGCGTCCTCGGTAGCTCCGACTCGCTCGGCGTCGCCGAGGCCGCGGACGTTCGCTGTCTGAAGTGTCTTCACCGTAGTCAGAACGCCTGATTACCAGCCCTTTCCCCAAGCCCGCCTTCGGACTCGAACCGAAAACCTCTTCATTACAAGTGAAGTGCTCTACCAGTTGAGCTAGGCGGGCGACGGAGCTCAGTTTGACAGGGCACCGGCCTTCGTCAGCTCCTGCTCCCACCACTGGATCGTGTCGAGCATGGTCTGACGGAAGGGGATCTCGGGATGCCATCCGACCGCCGCCTCGATGCGGTCGTTGGCACCGGTGAGATCCATCACCTCGTGCCGGCGCACCCGGGCGGGATCGACCACGTGCTCGACCTCGGTCGGGGCGATCAGCTCGGCGACGAGGTTGACCTGCTCGGCGGCTGAGATCGAGCGGGCGGAGCTGACGTTGTAGACACCTGGCGCGGCTCGAGCGGCCAGCAGGCGGTAGGCGCGGGCGACGTCGCGGACGTCGGTGAAGTCTCGCCGCGTATCGGGGTTGCCGGTGACCACGCGCAGCTTCGAGTCCCCGGCCAGACGCGCCTCCGCAGCCTGGTGAGCGAGGGAGGACATGATGAAGATTGGCAGCTGTCCCGGTCCGCCGTGGTTGAAGGGGCGGGCCCGGACGAGGTCAAGGCCGTAGGCCTCCGCGTAGACGCCGGCCAGCTGATCTCCGGCCGTCTTCGACACCGCGTACGGGCTGGCGGGCTGCAGCGGCGCATCCTCTCCGATCGGCAGGGTTGCCGCCGGCCCGTAGACCTCGCACGAGCTGACCCAAACGATCCGGGCGGACGGCGCGTGGAGGCGAACGGCCTCCAGCAGGTTGGTATCGCTCGTGACGTTCGACTGCACCGTTGCCGACGGGTTCTCCCACGAGCGCCCGACCGAGGACAGCGCTGACAGGTGGTAAACGACCTCAGGCGCGCTGTTACGTACGGCGGCCAGCACGGCTGCGGCGTCGCGGAGATCCACCGACTGGCCCGCACCGGCCGGCGAGCTGCCGCGCCGGGAGATGCCGGTCACCTCGTCTCCGGCCCGAGCACACGCCCGCGCGAGGTAGCCCCCCGCGAACCCGGAAGCTCCAGTGATCAGAACGCGCAATGGGACGGGTGGCCTAGCCAGCTCCGGGCGAGCCGGAACTCGCCTCGCTGACCGTCAGCGCGTGCGTCAGCGAGCCATGACCATTGCTCGAGTAGTCAGCTTCGGGCTCAGGCGGCACCGACTCAGGCGCGGCGTTCACCCGCCGCTCGAGCTCGCCCAGGACCAAGCCGAACAGCAGATGGCGCCAGGTGGACTGAAGGAACGCGGCGCGGTTGCCGGCGAGCTGGGGCAACTCCTTGCGTGCGGGATGAAAGCGATCCGATAGCGCGCCGGCCGGCCACATGACGAGGTGCTCGAGCAGCGCCGCGGTGGGGCCGCGCAGGACCGGTGGAATCGGCAGCGCGGGGGCGACGTTGGCGTAGGCCGCGCCGAAAATGGCCCCGTTGCCCAGGTGCATCGTGAAGCCAGCCGCGTACCAGCCATCCCCGCGGGTGACCGCCTTGCCGAGCAACTCGACGTCGTCGTAGCGGCTGGAGAACGCGAGCTTGTCGGCCGGCTGCTGGACTGCCCAGACCGCCGCGGCCACCGCACCGCAGACGGCGCCTCTGAGAGTGCGGGTGCGATCGAGGCCGGGGTTCAAGAATCGCAACTGTAACGGGCGAGGCCGGAACGGGTACGCCTGTGTGCGATGAATCACGAAGTGCTGCACCGACGCGCCCGCGAGCAAGGCGCCAACCCACTCGTCTATTGGATCGTCCGCGGGGTCCTGCAGCCCTTCTTCCACATCTACTTCCGTCTCAGCCGCATCGGCCGGGAGCACCTGCCGGCTGAGGGGCCATACATCATCGCGGCCAACCACCGGAGCTTCCTTGATCCGTTCGTGATCGCCACGATGGCCCGTCGGCCGATGTACTACGTGGCCAAGAAGGAGCTGTTCAAGCGGCCGTGGCAGGCCTGGATCCTGAATGCCCTTGGCGCGTTTCCAGTTGACCGGGGCCATGGAGACGAGCAATCGATTGAGACGGCAAAGGAGATCCTGGCCCGCGGGGATGTCGTGTTGATCTTCCCCGAAGGGACGCGGACGCGGCCCGGCGCGCTCGGACGAGCGAAGCGGGGCGTGGGCCGGCTGGCGCTCGAGACCGGCGTTCCGGTCATCCCAGTAGCCGTGATCGGGACCGAATCCATCCGCCGCGGCTGGCGGATCCGTCCTCACAAGGTCCGGATTCGCGCCGGACACGCGTTGCGCTTCCCCCACGTGGCTGACGCTTCACCGGCATTGGCCCGCGCCGTCACCGACCGCATCTGGCCGTGCGTGATGCTCCAATGGGAGTGGCTGGGCGGACTGCCGCCGCTGCGACGCGTCGCGATCATCGGCGCCGGGAGCTGGGGGACGAGCCTCGCCGTGTGCCTGGCCAAGGCCGGACTCGAGGTTGATCTCGGATGCCGCACCCACGAGCAGGCTTTGGCGCTGTCGGAAAGCAGAGAGAACGCCGCCTATCTGCCTGGGGTGGCGCTCCCGGACTCGGTGCGCGTGCTGCGCGCGGCCGAGCTGGAACTGGCCGGCCACGATCTTGTCTGCTTGGCCGTGCCCGCTCGGTCGCTGCCCAGCGTGCTTGCCGCGCACGGCGAGCGGATTGCTAGCCGGACGGGGGTGGTCGTCCTCTCCAAGGGTCTCGTCCCGCCGCTCGGAACCCTCCCGTCGGCGTTCGCCTCCGAACGCTGCCGCGCCCGGGCGCTGGCTGTGCTGGGCGGCCCGTCTCATGCGGCCGAGGTGCTCGAGCACGGAGCCTCGGTGGTGCTCGCGTCGCTGGATCGAAGCTTTGCCAAGCAGCTCTCGGACGCGCTGGCGGCGGCAACGCTGGACGTGACACTGACCACCGACGTGACCGGGGTGGAGCTTGCGGGCTGCGCCAAGAATGTTGCCGTGTTTGCCGCGGCCGCTGCCGCCTCAGCCGGCCCCAACGTCGCCGGGGCCGCCGCCGGCAAGGTGTTCGCGGAGGTCGATGCGATCGCGCGGTTGCGCGGCGGCAGGCCGGAGACCTTCGCCGGACTGGCCGGCGCGGGGGACCTCGTCGCGACCGTGGTAGCCGCCAGTTCTCGCAACCGGCGCGCGGGGGAGCTCCTTTCCCGCGGGGTTCCAGGGCCCGAGATCAGTCCCATGCTCGGACACGTGGCGGAGGCGGTCGACGCGGTGCCGTTGCTGACCAGCGTCGCGCGGGCCTCGGATCTTGACACCCCGGCCCTGGACAGCCTGGCCGAACTCGTGGAGGGGCGGATCGACCCGGAGCGATGGACCGCAGCCGTGACCCAGCCCGGACGGCCCAAGCGCTCGCGGTCTGTGCGCGCTGCCTGAGCGGAGATAGGCTCCATGCAGTGGATGAGGGTGCACCCAAGAACAAGGCCGAACTGGACGCCCGGTTCACGGAGCTCTATCGCGCTCATCTGCGCGACGTCTACTCCTACAGCTACTACCGGGTCGGGAACCATCACGATGCCGAGGATCTCACCGAGCAGACCTTTCTCCAGGCCTACCGGCACTTCGAACGAGCCATGCGGGAGTCCAATGGCCGACCGTTGCGGCCGTGGCTCATCCGGATCGCGCACAACCTGGCCGCGAACTTCTACCGCGACCGCTCCCGCAAGCCCGAGTCGGCGATTGAGGATGCCGGGATGATCTCGGCGCCGCACACGACCGAGTCCCTGGTTGAGGGTCGCGAGGAGCTCAAGGCGATCCTCACCGGGGTCCAGCAACTGCCGGAGGACCGCCGCGAGGCGCTGATCATGCGCTTCGCGCTCGGGATGGACAACCGGGAGATCGCCCGCGCCCTCGGACGCACCGACGGAGCCACGAAGGTCCTGTTGCACCGCGCGATCCGGCAGCTCGAGGGAATGGTGGCCGAAAACCCTTCCGGTGCCCCCGCGGGAGGTGCCGGATGAGCTCTGGCACCGCCGACTTCGAGGCCCTCCTGCGCGAGGCACTCTCGCCCGTCGATCCTCCGGCTGACCTCACGCAGCGAATGGAGCTGACGCTGGTCAATCTGACCGAGCTTGCCCAGGACGAGCTCGAGTCATGGGAGCTTTCCGCGATGCGCGATCCGCGCAACTGGGCTCGGCCGGCGGCGGCCGCGGTGGTCGGGGCGACCGCGGGCACCGCACTTGTAGTGCTCCGAGTGCGAGGACGCCACCGCTCGCGGCGCCAGCAGTCGGCCAACCTGCTGGAGCTGGCTGAGCGGACGCTTCAGGACATCGCCGAGGAGGCGCGCCGGATCCTTCCGGACCGCTAACCCCCGGGTCATGCTGCGAGCACCGAGGCTCGTGCTGTCCCGAAGCGTTAATCACCGCTGCTAGCTTCATCGTCCACCGTGGCCGTCTGCTACCGACATCCCTCGCGTGAAACCGGGGTTGCCTGCTCCTCCTGCGGGCGGCCGATCTGCCCTGACTGCATGACCCCGACACCAGTCGGGATGCGTTGTCCGGAGTGCTCGCGGGACCGAACGAAGGTCAAGACCCTGCGCTCGATGCCGTCGACTCCGTTGGTCACCCAAGCGCTGATCGTCATCAACGTGATCGCCTTCCTCGCCGAGACCGCCGGAGGGTCAGGGCTGGGATCGGGCGGAGGTGGCCAGATCTACGCCAAGGGGGCTCTGTTCGGCCCAGCGATCGCCCATCAGCACGAGTACTGGCGGCTGCTGACCTCGGGCTTTCTCCACGCGGGGTTGTTTCACATCTTCGTCAACATGCTGTCGTTGTGGTTCATCGGACAGATGCTCGAGCCGGCGATCGGGCGAGTGAACTTCGCCGCCGTGTATCTGGCTTCACTGTTCGCCGGGTCGTTCGGTGCCCTGCTGTTCCAGCCGGATGCGCTGACCATCGGCGCCTCCGGGGCGATCTTCGGCGTATTCGGCGCGCTCATCGTTGTCGCTCGCGCGCGTGGCATCCCCATCTGGCAGAGCGGACTGGGCACCGTGTTGGTGCTGAACCTGCTGTTCTCGGTGACCTTCAGCGGGATCTCCATCGGGGGCCATCTCGGTGGCTTAATCGGGGGGCTCATCACCGGCACCCTGATCGTGGAGCTCGGAGAGCGGCGCGGCACCAAGGGTCTGGCCCTGGCCGGCTGCGCGTTGGTCGCGGTGATCAGCATCGCCGCAGCGATCGCCGTGGCCGGGGGCAGCGGTATCGCGCCCAACGGCATTGGCGTCGGCGCCTAACTCGGGGAAACCGCTCAGGAGGGCCGCTCGCCCAGGACGGAGTCGTAGAGCCCCTGGACGGCGTCGAGGAGCCGTCGCGGGGCGAAGCGGATCCGCACGTCGGCCGCCGCGGCGGCTCCGAGGCGTTCCCGCTGAGGCGCGTCATCGATCAGCTCGCGCGCGACACGGGCCAGGGCGCTCGCGTCGCCGGGTGCAACCAGCCGGCCCGTCGTGCCCTCTCGGACGATCTCGGGGAGCCCGCCATGGGCGCTGGCGATCACCGCACAGCCGGCGGCGGCAGCCTCGAGTGCGGCGTTGGGCAGCGGATCCGGAGCTGTCGAGGGGACCGCGATGACGTCGGCAGCGCCGAGCACGTTTCCGAGGTCCTCCCGGAACCCGAGGACGTGCAGGCGATCGCGGACCTCGAGCCGGTCGGCCAGGGCGAGCACCCGTACGAGCCGGTCCTCGGCGCCTGGCCATGCGTCGCCGGCGATCAGACCGACCACGCCACGTTCGCGCAGCGCGGGCTCGGCCAGCGCACGCACCAGCACGTCCTGCCCCTTCCAATCGGAGATTCGGCCCAGCACGGCGATGGACGGGGGCCCGTGAACGCCGAGTCCCAGCGCAGCGCGCGCACGGTCACGAGGAGCTCGGCGGACATCGACGGCGAGGCCGTCCTCAATTACGCACGCCCGGCCTCGCCCGTCGAATTGCGCAGCGGTGGCCTGCGAGACGCACGGCAGCGCCGCGGCGCTGCCCAGCAGCCGCCGGTAGGCCGGCCAGGCGCGCCCAAAGCGCGCGTAGATCTCACGGACGTGCCAGACATGCGGGACGCCGGCCGCCGCGGCGCCGGCGGCTCCGCTCAACACCACCGAGGTGTTGGAGTGGACCAGCGCGATCCCGCGGCGACGGATCAGCGAGCGCAGCGTGACCGCATCCCGGGCGGCCAGCGCGGTCAGCCCTGCCACCCCTCGGGGGGTCATCAGCGCGCGCCGCAACACGCTGGGGCGCCGGACCAGCAGCTCGACTCCGGCGTCCTCGAGGTCCGCGCCCAGCTCCCCGCGCTCGGGCAGGATCACGATCGGCCGGTAGCGCCCGCGGTCGAGACCGCCGGCTAGGAGCGCCAGCTGGCGATCTGCTCCGTAGCGCCCGCTCGAGGAGTGGACGAGCAGGACCGCCCGGGCGCTCAGAGCTCTACCGTCAAAGCGAGGCCCGGCGCCTGCGGCACCAGCTCAGGGTGCAGGATGTGGGCCAGCAGCTCGAGACCATCGACGACCCGCGGTCCGGGCCGGGAGAAATACGACGCGGCGTCGACCGCTACCACCTCGCCGGCCCCGAGGTCCGCCAGCTCATCCCGGTGCATCTCTGCCTCGCGGTGAGCGATCTCCGCGTCATACCCGCAGGGCATGACGATCACCACGTCCGGCTTGGATGCCTTGATTTCCCCCCAAGTCCGCTCGTGCGGAGCTCTCGCCGGCGAATCCGAGGACGTCCTCACCACCGGCGTACTCGATCAGCTGCGGCGTCCAATGGCCGGCAGCGAAGGGCGGATCGAGCCACTCGAGCGCGGCCACGCGCGGTCGCCGGGCTCCGCGGACCGCGAGCCGGATGCGGTCGATCCGCGCCGATGCTTCGCGGATGAGCTCGACGGCGGCATCCTTGCGATTAGTGGCCTGGGCGAGGGTCCGCGCGTCGCCGAGCACTTCGCCCAGCGTGCGAGGGTCCAGCGAGACCACCTGCGGCTGGCTGTCGATTTCGTCGGCCAGGCTGCGGACGTCGTCATAGGAGACCGCGCAGACCGAACAAAGAGCTTGAGTGACGATCAGATCTGGGCGCAGGTCCTGCAACGTCTCGGTATCGAGCTCGTAGATCGACTCTCCGGCCAGAGTTCGCTCCTTCACGGCAGCGTCGATCTCCGACGAGCTGAGGCCGGCCGGCAACACGTCGCGTGTGACCCGCGGGAGCTCCCTGGCGGCCGGGGGATAGTCGCACTCATGCGTTACGGCGATAAGGTCGGGGCCCAAGCCGAGGGCAAACAGCATCTCGGTGGCCGAGGGGACGAGGCTGACGATTCGCATATGGGAGAACGATATGACAGAGCTGCTGGGTAACGAGGCGATTGCGGAGCGCCTGCAGGACAGCGAGTGGGCGCGCGAAGGCGACGAGATCGTGCGTGAGTGGAAGTTGGAGGACTTTGCCGGCGCGATGGCGTTCGTCAATCGCGTCGCCGAGGCGGCCGAAGCGGCCAACCATCATCCGGACATCCTCATCCATGGCTGGAACAAGGTCAGGCTCTCGCTGAGCAATCATTCGGCTGGAGGGCTGACCGAGGTCGACTTCACCATGGCCGGTCGCTTCGACGGGCTGGCCTAGAACCGCCGAAATGGTTCAGAGCGCAAGCGAGCTGAAGGCACAGATTGAAGCCGAGCGGGGCGGGCTGCCGTTCCTCGTCTATCGCGACGGCGAGGACACACAGCAGATCTTTGCCCTCGCGCAGGAGCTTGATCGGGTCACCGTGGGCCGGGCGCCGTCCACCGACATCCAGCTCGAATGGGACACCGAGGTCTCCCGGCTGCACGCCGAGCTGGGGTGTATCGGCGGGGACTGGACGGTGTCCGATGACGGCCTGTCGCGCAACGGGACGCACGTCAACGGCGAGCGGTTGGTCGGGCGCCGCCGGCTGCGCGACGGCGATGTGATCCGCTTTGGCAAGACCCCGGCGACGTTCCGCGAGCCAGGGCTGGTCAACGTGACCGAGACCGAAGTGGCCGGCGAGGTGCTGGACCGGGCAAGCCTCTCCGATGCCCAGCGCCGCGTGCTGGTCGCCCTCTGTCGGCCGTATAAGGATGGCACCGGCTATGTCACGCCGGCCACCAACCAGCAGGTCGCAGCCGAGCTGTTCCTCAGCGTCGATGCGGTCAAGACGCATCTGCGCTCGCTGTTCGGGAAGTTCAAGATCGAGGATCTACCGCAAAACCAGAAACGCGTCCGCTTGGTCGAACTGGCGCTGAAGAGTGGAGTCGTGACGCCACGGGACCTGTAGAGCGAACTCTGCTGCCGGGTCCGCTCCTGCTGCTACCGTTCGCCTCGTCGCTGTAATGAACGACGACCCACCCCGAAGTAGCAGCGCGGAAATCGAGGGCTGCGCCGTGCTCTCTGAGCGCCGGTGAAAGCGCTGCTCATAATCCTCAGCGGGCTTTTGGTGCTCGCCAACGCGTTCTTTGTCATCGCGGAGTACGCGCTCGTCCGCTCCCGGCGCTCCAAGCTCGAGGCGATGGCCGAAGACGGCGCCCGGGGGGCCCGGCTCGCACTGACCCAGAGCGAGAACATCAGCGACTACATCTCAGCCTGTCAGGTCGGGATCACGATGGCCTCGATCGGTATCGGAGCCCTGGGCGAGCCCGCGATCGCCCACGTACTCGAGCCGCTGCTGGGCCACGCGCTCGGCCATGGCGCGGCCGTGGTGGTGGCGGTGATCGCCACCTATCTGCTGATCACGGCGGCCCAGACCACGGTCGGCGAGATGGTCCCGAAGCTCTACGTGATCCAGAACCCCGAGGGCGTCGCCCGGCGGATCGCCCGTCCGCTGCAGTTCTTCCGGGTGATCTTCAACCCATTCGTGAGCGCGCTGAATGCCTCGTCGCACTGGATGTTGCGGATGCTGGGGGTCGATCCCAACGCCGAGCCGGAGGGCGGCACGCCCGACGAGCTCAAGCGGATCATCGCCGAGTCGCAGACCGGAGGACAGCTCGATGCCGGCGAGGCCAACATGCTCACCGGGGTGTTCCACCTGCACGAGCAGGAGGCACGGCAGGTGATGACGCCGATTCCGGCGGTGGTGACCGTCGACCTGCGTGAGACGGTCACCGAGGCCCTGCGCCGCTGCGTCTCGACCGGACATTCCCGCCTGGTCGTGACTGAGGACGACAACCAGGACCGGGTCAAGGGCATCGTCCACGTCAACCAGTTGGTCAAGCTGTTGATGAACAAGGGCGGGGATGCGCACTTCGAGGCGCTCGTCCGCCAGGCGCCGCTCGTACCCGAGACGAAACCACTCGATGATCTTCTGGCCGATCTCCAGCGCGAGCGAACCGAGCTCGCGATCGTGATCGACGAATACGGCCGCACCGCCGGAATCGTGACGATCGAGGACATCATCGAGGAGGTGGTGGGGGAGATCGCCGACGAAACCGACCCAGCTGGCGGTGCCGTGAGGCTGCTCGCCAACGGGGACTGGTTTGTCCGCGGTCACGTGGCGGTGTCCGATCTCAAGGATTACGGACTGGAGCTCCCGACCGACACCGACGCCTACAACTCGATCGGCGGCTTCGTGTTTGCGGAGCTCGGCCGCCTGCCCAAGCGTGGCGATCAGATTGCGGCCAACGGATACTCGATCCGGGTCGAGTCAGTCCGCGAGAACCGGATCGAGGCCGTGAGAATCAGGCATCGCAGCCCAGCTCCGACGGTTCAGAACGAGCAAGGACTGGCGTGAGATCGCGACATTCGTTACATTTACAACTGCGCTACATCGTCGGCGAGCAGCAGACTTCCGGCGGTTGAGAGGAGAGAGAAGCCGGCCCTCACGGGCCGGCTTCGCCTTTACGGGAGCAGGGAGCAAAAAAGAAGCCGACCCGCTGGGGACGGGCCGGCTTCGTGCTTCTGGGGAGGAGGGTCCTGCTATGAGGTACGTCGCGCCACGAAGGATGGGCTCGCGACATGAACGAGTCCTAAAAGATCACTCGTAATTGTAGAAGCCGCGCCCGGCCTTGCGGCCGAGTGCCCCCTCCTTTTCGAGCTCGATCAGCTTGGCCGGCACGTCCGCACCAATCGTCTCGCCGATGGCCCGGGAGACGTCGAGACCGACGAAGTCCAGCAGTGCGATCGGACCCATCGGCATACCGGCGCCGAGCTTCATGCAGTTGTCGACGTCCTCCGGCGGCATACCCGACTCGACCATCAGCTCTACGGCGCTGAACAGGTACGGGAACAGCAGCCGGTTGACCACGAAGCCGGGCATGTCGGGAACGTTCACCGCGGTCTTCCCCAGCGCGAGGCAGAGCTTTTGTGCCCGCTCACGTGTGTCCGGGGTGGCCTCGACCGGAAACGCCAGCTCCACCAGCGCCATGCGCGGTACCGGGTTGAACACGTGGAGGCCGACGAACCGCTCGGGATGCCCGCTCTCCCGGGCCAGCTCCTCGATCGACAGCGATGACGTCGTGGTGGCGAGGATCGCGCTCTCGCTCTGCTCCCGGGCGAGCTCGCCGAGATCTGAGAGCACTGCCGCCTTACTTCCGTGATGCTCGACGACCGCTTCGACCAGGAACGTCGCCTGCGCCAGCTCGTCCAGATCGGTCACCACTTGCACGCGGCCAGGGTCGGCGGTCTCGATCCGGGAGCAGCCCTTGGCGATCGCGGCGCGGGCCCGCTCTGCGGACTCCTCCGAGCGGGCCCAGAGCAGCACGGGGCCGGCACTGCAGGCAGTCACAGCTAGTCCGGTCGCGATCGTTCCCGCGCCGGCGATTCCGAGTCGTTCGTCCACGAGGTCTCCCCAGTTGATTGACGGGTCAGTCGCGCGCAGAGAGTACGGACTTGTCCCGTGGCGCGACGGGCGGAGAGTGGACCCGCTCAGCCCTCCTGCTCGGTCGGGCGGATCAGAACCTCGTTGATCGCTACGTGGCGCGGCCGAGTGACGACGTAGGTGATGGCGTCCGCGATGTCGCTCGCCTCCAAGCGCTGCATGTCGCTGAAGCGCTTGCCGATCACCTCCTGGATCTCCGGCCGATTGTGCGAAGTCAGCTCGGTGGAGACTGCGCCCGGCTCAACCAGCGAGACTCGCACGTGGCGCTGGGTCACCTCCTGACGCAGCGATTCAGAGAACGCTCCGACGCCGTGCTTGGTCAGGTTGTAGACACCGCTGCCGCTGCGTGCCACACGTCCGGCGACCGAGCTGATGTTGACCATGTCGGCGACCTGCCGAGGTCCGCCCTCGGCCGCCTCGAGCAGGTGCGGAAGGGCGGCATGGGCGGTGTACAGCAGACCGGCGACGTTCACGCTCAGCATCCGCTCCCACTCCTCAAGGGGAGCGTCGACCGCCGGTCCGAGCAGCATCACGCCGGCGTTGTTGATCACCGTGTCCAGGCGGCCGAGCTCGGAGACGGTCTGCGTGACCGCGGCTTCGGCGTCGGCCCGCGACGAGACATCGGCCTCGATCACCAACGCGGTTCCGTCGTTCTCACGGATCCGTCCGGCCAATTCTTCCAGCCGGTCGCGACGCCGCGCGACCAGCGCGACCGCTGCTCCGAGTTCAGCCAGCGCCACGGCCGTCGCCTCGCCGATCCCGCTGGACGCGCCGGTCACGAGCGCGACGGTTCCCTGAAGTTCGCTGTTCGATGTACTGGTCATGGCCTCACGCTTCGATCGCTGTTTTACGTTGTCCTAGGGGGCTAACCACATAGACATGGCTGAAAACCACCGTACTGGCGGCCCGTTGACGCGACGTCGGCTCACTTCAGCCATGTGGTCGGCCTAGGCCGGACCCGGACTAGCTCCAGCGAAAGCCGACCGCTTCGGCGCCCGGCGGCAGCGGACTCGAGGGCAGCCCAGCGGGCGGGTCGTCCTGGTTGAAGCCCACCGGCGCAAGATCGTTGGGAGTGTCGGCATGGAACAGCGAGGCCAGATACTGGGCCTGCCCGCGGCCCGGGCCGAGTTCGAACTGCCCGCCGCCATAAGCGCCGATCCCGTGCTCGGCGCAATAGTCATAGGTCGCGCACAGCTTGGGCAGACCGCCGATCCGTGACGGCTTGAGATTGACCATCTTCGGTGGGAACCGCAGCGCCTCGATGTCGGCGATCGAGTGGATCGGAGCGTCCCAGGTGATTCGATCGTGATGACCTTCGAGCACCTCGGCCGTGCCGGGGGTTTCGACATCGGGATCTTCGATCCAGGCGTCGGGAAAGGCGTTCACCACGCGCTCGTAGAGCAGCGGGTCGGGCGGCTGGTCAACGACGGTGCCGCGGTAGAGACTCTTGAAGTCGACCGAGTCGACCGCGCCGGTGGCGACGAGCGCCTCGATCAGCTCCGGCGTCCAGGAGCTCGTCGGATCAAGTTTGAAGCGCAACGTCGGATATCGGTCCAGCCGGCGCTCGAGGGGCTTGAGGCTGGGCGGCTCGCCGAGCCGCAGCGAGACGACAAAGGTCAGTGGCTCGGGTGCGCGCCCGAGCACCTGGTGCAGCGGCTGGCCGGCCTGGCGCAGCGCGAGATCGAGCGCCGCGCTATGGAACGTCCAGCGCCGGTAAAGGATCGACACCTCCCGCTGCGGCGGCACAGGAAACAGGTCCAGGGAATCGATCAACTCGCAGAACTCACCCAGCGCGTAGCGACCGCGGAGATCGTGCACGGGCCCCGCCTCCTGCAGCGCGACCTGATCGGGGGCGTCGTAGACGACGTCCTCGCCCACGCCCTCAAGCTCGGCGCCCCGCAGATGCACCACGGTTGAAAGCCGCTCGAAACCGCTCGAGACCTGCGCTCTAAGAGCTTCGAGCGAGTACCCCTCCACCTCCAGCGGCAATCCCGCCAGCGCGTCGAACGTGCTCATGCCTCGCGACTCCCCGCCTCCAGCCGGGCCACCAGCTCTTCCAGCCGCAGTTCCTCGAGACCCTTGCTCACCGCCTCCAGTTCGGCGGCGCAGTATTCGACGAGCTCCCGGCCCTCCTTGACGAGGTCCAAGGTCTCACGGAGACCGGCGTCGCCGGAGTCAAGCCGGCGAATGATCTCCTCAACCCGCGCCACCGCGAATTCATACGTGCGCTCGCTGGTCTGGCCGGTCATTGCTGGTTCACCTCGGCGTCCACGCGTCCATCATGAAAGCGTAGTCGGAGGTCCCGGGCCGAACGCGCCTCCGCCGCGGAGCCGAGCGGCTGCCCGGTGCGGTCCTCGGCGAGCGCATAGCCGCGCGAGAGCGTCCGCTCTGGGTCGTGGGCGGCCAGGGCCATGGCGAGCCGGTCTAGGTCTCGCCGGCGCTTGGCGGCATCGGACCCGTGGGCGCGCGTGGTGGTCCGGGTCAACACGAGCGCGTGCTGGCCGGCCCGTTCTTCACCTCGCACACACGCCCGCTTGGCCGACGCCCGCAGCTCCCGCAGCAGCTGGTGGAGCTGACGGCGGTGACGGGCCACATGCTGAGCCGGCGCCCGCGACAGGTGCCCGAGCGAGCGCGCGCGAGTCAGCACGGCACGGCGGCCGTGAGTGCGCAGCGCCCGCGCGGTAGAGGTCAGCTCTGCACGGGCCGCGCGGCAATCGAGCCGGACGGCCGCCTCAGCGGCATGGGTCGGCGTCGAGCACGCCACCGCGGCGACATCGTCGATCAACGTGCGGTCGGTGTGGTGGCCGACCGAGGAGATCACCGGTACGCGCAGGAGGGCCACCGTGCGGCACAGGCCCTCGTCGCAGAACGCGTACAGGTCGGCCAGCGAACCGCCGCCTCGGGCCACGATCACCACCTCGACCTCCTCGACGGCGGCGAGCTCGCGCAGCGCCGCGGCGATCCTGGGCGCCGCCTGGCGATCCTGGACGGGAGCGAAGGCCCAGATCAGCTTTCCCGCCCAGCCCCGCCTGCGCAGCCCGGCCAGCACGTCGTCTCGCGCCTTGCCGCGTTCTCCGGTCACGACGCCGATCGCCTTGGGCAGCAACGGGCGCTCGAGGCGCTTCTGGGGCTCGAACAAGCCGTCGGCGTGCAGGCGTCGGCGCAGGCGCTCGAGCGCGATCAGGAGATCCCCTTCTCCGGCGACCCGCAGTTCGGTGACCGCGAACGAGAAGGAGGGTGACGACGTCGAGCTGCCCGGGTAGTAGTCGCAGCCGCCGCCGACCACCACGCGCAGGCCGTCGGCCAGGTTGACTCCGAGCTGCTCGAAGTCGGAGGTCCACATCGAGCACGGAAGCGCTCCCCGCGCGTCACGCAGTTCGAAGTAGACACGGACCCGGCTGGTCCGGAAGCCCCACACCTCGCCCTCGAGCTGCACCTGGCGGAACCCCTGCAGCCTGCGCTTGAGTTGCGCCGCGTACGAACCAACGGGATAGGGCCCGGGCAGGTCGCTGTCAGGGGTCGACGCGAGGGCGGCGATGTGCTGGTCGGGCAAGGCTCTGCCGAGGCTAGCGGTCGCGGCTGCTGGATCCGATAGACGCTCGCGGTGGCGTCTGGCTGTGCGGCACCGCGAGGCGACGCCGGATCAGCTGGAGGTCTGCTCAGGCGCGGGCACGACCAGCACCGGACGGTCGCTCAGCTGCAGCAGCTTGTGCGGGGTGGAACCGACCAGCGCACCGCGCAGAGGACTCTCGCCGTGCGTCCCGACGACGATCACCCGCGCGTCCCGTTCGTCGGCGAGCTCAACCAGCGCGGGGGCCGGGTGGCGTTCGACGATCACCGCCTCGACCTCAAGGCCCGAGTCGGACGGGATCAGCTCGCGCGCCTCCTGCAAGCGCCTGGAAGCGAGTTCCTTGAGCGCCTCCTGGTAGTCGCGCAGCTCTCCGCCGAGCGGCGAGACGTCGTATCCGAAGGCGACGATCAGCTTGTCGTCGTAAGCCTTGGCCACCTCGACGGCGGTCTGAAGCGCCGCTTTGGCGCAGGTCGACCCGTCATAGCCGACGACGATGCCGGCGCTCATGACGCACCCCCAGCTGGGGAGTGGGCGACGAGCTCGGGGCTCGCCACCTCCCGCTTGCGTTTGAAGAAGTCCGGCAGCTTCCACTGCGCCAGCAGCATCAGCGGAATTCCGATCAGCAACGCGCCGAGGCCGATCACCAGCGGTCCACCGATCCCGAAGATCACGGTGTTGCCGGCGCTGGTCTTGCCGAGGTCGAAACAGGACTTGATGAACAGCGCGAACAGGATCACCCCACCCGTGAACGGGGCTACGCCGATCAGGAGAAAGTTGCGCGCGCTCTTGAGCAGCTCGCGGCGGTAGAAGATCACGCAGGCGAACCCGGTGAGGCCGTAGTAGAAGGAGATCCCCAACCCGAGCGCCAGCACGGAGTCGGTGAGGACGTTCGTCGACACGATCGTCATCACCACGTACCAGATGACCGACACCCCGCCCATGGCCAGTGTGGCCACGCTCGGGCTCAGATAGCGAGGGTGGATCGCCCCGAAGCGAGTGGGAATCGCGTTCGATCGGGCCATCGAGAGCACGGTCCGGGCGGTGGGCAGGATCGTCGTCTGGGTCGAAGCGGATGCCGATGTCAGCACCGCGATGATCAGCAGCTTGTCCAGCGGGCTGCCGAACACACCCTTACCGATGGCCGCGAATACGTCACTGCTGTTGTTCGCCAGCAGCGTCGGACCGGCGAACGCGGTGGCCCCGACCGCGACCAGGAGATAGATCCCGACCAGGACGAGCGTCGAGACGATGGCTGCGCGCCCGGGCGCGGTGCCGGAGTTCTCGGTTTCCTCGTTGACCGTCACCCCGCTGTCCCAGCCCCAATAGATGAACACGGCTAACAGCACCGCCTCGGTGAAGTTGTTGAACCCCTTGACGCCGAACGGGTTGAACCAGCTCAGCGCAGGGTGAAAGCCGTGGGGCGCGCTGCCCGCATAGACCTTGACCAGTGCGACGATCGCGAAGATCACCAGGATCAACATTTCCGCACCGAGCAGGAACTGCTGCGTCCGGGCCGAGAGCTCGATCCCGATGTAGCAGATGGTGGTCATGATCACGATCCAGGCGACGCCCACGAGCGTTACCTCGAACGTGGTCGGGGTGTTGTTGCCGAAGAGCTGGAAGGTGTATTGGCCGGCGATCTGCGCCAGGTTCGGCATCACGATGATGTCGGTGACGATGATCCCCCACCCGCCCATCCAGCCCAAGCGGGGGCCCATGGCGCGCGTGACCCAGGAAAAGGTCGTGCCGCAGTCGGGGTCGGCGCGGTTCATGTAGTAGTAGGCCGCGGCGATCAACAGCATCGGGATGAACGCGACGATCATGATCGCGGGGCTCTGGAACGCGGCAAACGCGGCAATCCCCCCGAGCGTGGCGGCGAGGCTGTAACCGGGCGCGGTGGACGCCACGCCGATCACGATGTTCGAGAGGAACGAGATCGCGTTCTTCTTGAGACCCTTGTCCTCGACGGTGATGCCCGTACCCGGTTCCGCCACTGTCGCGCTCTCCATGCAGCCCCTCTCCGGTCTGTGTGTCTGAATGTAACCCACGGCGTGATCAGGCCGGGGCGAGTCAATGGTCGGGTGATTCTCAGCCCCGGGGCTCAGCAGCGCAAGGGTCTTTCGGCCCAACCCGGTTGCGCGCTTTGTACTTCTCGGATAAGGCCGGATGGCCTAGGTCGACTGTACGGTGAGGAAATGTCCGGACGGCCCCATCAAGCGATTCGCGTGGCCGTCCTTGGCGCGGCGGGGACAATCGCACCGGCGATCGTCCACGACCTATCGGTCTCCGACGAGGTCGAGAGCATGCTCCTGCTCGACCTCGACGGGGAGCGGGCCGCATCGGTGGCCGCAGCTCACGGGGCCGGCAAGGCGCACGCCGCGGCGGTCGATGCCCGCGACGCGGCCGGCCTCGCCGAGCGGCTCGAGGGCGTCGAGGTGCTGATCAACACAGCTTCCTACCGCGTGAACCTGGACGCGATGCGGGCCTGCCTGGTCGCGGGCTGCAACTACATCGACCTCGGTGGGCTCTACTGGATGACCCGACAGCAGCTTGAGCTCGCCCCCGAGTTCGAGGAGGCCGAGCTGCTGGCGGTCCTGGGCGTCGGGTCGAGTCCGGGCAAGACCAACCTGATGGCCGCACGGGCGCTGCGCGAGCTCGACGGCGAGGAGTCGGACGTCGCTTCGATTGAGGTGGTGGCGGGGGGGCGTGATCCGGCCGCGCCGCAGGACGGCAAGCTGCGTCCGCCGTACGCGCTGCAGACGCTGATCGACGAGCTCACCCTGCCCCCGGTGGTCATCCGCGAGGGCGAGCCCGTGGAGATCGAGCCGCTGAAACCCGGCGGGCCTGTCGATTTCGGTCCGCCGATCGGCACCGCCGAGACGATCTACACGCTCCATTCGGAGCTGGCGACGTTTGGCCAGTCCTTCCATTGCCGCGAGGCGAGCTTTCGCCTGTCGCTGGCCTCGCCCCTGCTGGAGCGTCTGCGGGAATTGGTCGGCGCACCCGAGGAGGAGATTCGCCGTGCGACCAGGGACGCGGAATCCCCCTCCGCTGAGACCGTCTCGGTACACCTGGTCAGGGTTCGTTCCGGCGATGGCCGGACCGTGGTCGTGCGCGCGCTCAGTCCGCCACACTTCGGGCTCGGCGGCTCGATCGTCTCCACTGCGGCTCCCGCCGCCGCCGCCGTCCGCCTGCTCGCCCGTGGGTCGCTGACCGCGGTCGGGGTGATGGCGCCCGAGCTGTGCATCGAACCGGACGAGATGTTTGCCGAGCTCGAGAGCCGCGGCTGTAACTTCAGCGTGACGACGGAGAGCTGAAGCCGCGCCGGGCCCGCGCTCAGGCCGAAGCCTCACTCGGTGCAGGGGCCCGCTCACGCAGCCACTGCACCGTCTGCGCGATGCCGTCCTTCAGATCGACCTGCGCCTGCCACCCGAGCAGGCGCTTGGCCTTCTCCACCGAGGGCCAGCGGCGTTGCACGTCGACCTCGAAGCTGGGGAGGTGGGTGAGTTCGAATGCCGCCGGATCCTCGCCGCAGGCGACCCAGATCAAGCGGGCGATCTCGGCCACCGTCAGTTCCTCCGAGGCCGAGATGTTGAAGTCCTCGTTCTCGCCGGCCGGCGACGCCATCGCGGTGACGATCCCGTCGGCGATGTCGTCGACGTGGGTGAGCGTCCGCGTCTGCTCGCCGGAACCGAAGATCTGCAGCGGGCGTTGACCCGAGAGCACCTTGGCGATCAGATCCGGAACCGCGTGGGCGATCCCCGGCTCGTCGCGCTCGGGCAGCTCTCCGGGTCCGTAGGCGTTGAACGGGCGGCAGATGGTGTACCGCAGCCCATGCTGATCGTGGGCTGCCCGCGCGTACACCTCGCCAGCGAGCTTGGAGAACCCGTAGGCCGACCGGGGCGTCGGGCACTCGCGCAGATGCTCCTCTGCGGTGGGAAAATCACGCGCTCGCTCGAACACCATCGACGACGAGACGTAGACGTAACGCTCCACGCCCTCGTCGATCGCTGCATGCACGACCGCGCCGCTGAGCGCGTTGTTGACTTCGGTCAGGGTGAAGGGGAGCTTGTGGAAGTTGGCGATGCCACCGACGATCGCCGCCAGGTGGATGACATGACTGCAGCCGAGCATGGCCGCGTGTGCGACCTCCTCGTCGCGGAGGTCCCCGGTGTGGATCTCACAGCCCTCCCGCATCCAGGCCGGCGCGAGGCGGTGATCGCCGACCCGGATCTCCCATGAGGGGTCAGCCAGCAGACGGCGCACGACGGCAGAGCCGATGGTTCCGGCCCCGCCGGTGACGAGCACGCGACTCATCGCAGCTCGCGCAGATCTCGGGACCTTTCGTCGCCGCCCAGCAACGCCGTGGCTTCGCTGGCGTAGACGAACACCTGCGCGGTCCCCAGAGCGTTCCACGGGTCGACGAGGAGGCAGTCCGGCGCAGCACGATCGATGATCTCCTGGAAGACCTCGGGCTGCTCAAACTCGGAATGGTTGGTGGCCACGATGACGACGTCCGCATCCTGAACCGCGTCGGCCAAGGACTGCGTCGGAGTGGCGGCGTGCGGGTCGCACACGGCCACATCGGCAAGCTCGCGCTCCAGTAGCCGGATCAGCTTCGGCGACAACGAATCCCGCTCGTCGTCGGTGTTGCGCTTGAACGTCAGTCCCAGCACGGCGACCTTCCGGTTGGCCGCGGTGCCGATCCGCCGTTTGATCCCCTCGATCAGGAACAGCGGGACCGCCTCGTTGACGCGGGAAACCGCCAAGAGCATCCCGGGGGCGTTCGAGCGCTCCTCGGAGAATGCGAAATCCTTGCGCAGACAGGTTCCAGCAGTCATCCCCGGCATCGCGATGCCGCCGCGCGGGTAGTCGTGGTTGATCAGCTCGATGACGTCGAACACGTTTGCGCCGTAGCGCTCGCAATCCATCATCAACAGGTTCGGCAGTGCGAATGTCGCGTAGCGGAGGATGTTGGTCCAGATCTTCGCCAGCTCGGCCTGCACGGGTGTGGTCTTGACCAGCGGAGCGCCGAACACGCTGAACACCTCGGCGGCGCGCTCGGTCGAGCCTTCGCCAACGCCACCGACGATGCAGGGCAGGGAGCTGATCTCCTCCAGGAACCGGCCGGCGGCGATCCGCTCTGGCGCGTGCGCGACGAAGATGTCCTCCCCGACGCGAAGCTCACGGCGCTTCTCGATGTATCCGGCCACGAACTCGGTGGTTCCCGGAGCGATGGTGGAGCGCAGGATCAGGTTGTGGCCGGTGCGCAACAACGGCATCAGGTCGTCGACCGCGGCGCGCACCTGACTCAGGTCGCTCTCGACGTGGGAGAACGACGGGGTGCCGATGGTGATCACGATGTCATCGGCCTGGGCGGCGTCCGCCGCCCGTTCAGCCAGCTCCAGCCGACCGTCGGCGAGCACGCGCTCGAGCAGTTCCTGCGTGCCGGCCTCGACGAACGGCATGCGTCCGCCCCGCAGCGAGTCCATGATCGCCTGGTCGTGGTCGATGCCGAGCACTCGGACGCCGCGGTCCGCGAACGACAGAGCCAGCGGCAAACCGACCCTGCCGAGGCCGATGACGGAGATGAACCTTCGGTAGCTCACGCGACGGTGAAGCGTACGCCCGCGCTAGCGCGGTGTCTCGTGTCCGACGCTCCGGAGCGGTTCAAGGCCGGGCTCCGCCTCGTGGCCGCGGACTTCGCCGACGTAGGCGATCCGGTTCAGTCGCACGATCTCCCGTTCACCCTCGATCCGGGCAGGATGGTCGGCCGGGAGCCCACGGATCAGCGCGCGGATGCGTTCGCGCAGCTGAAGCGCGAAGTGTGGGGTGGAGGCGCCCATCAGCTGGCGGACGTCCTCGACGGTGACCGTGCGGCCCTCACGCAGGCGGTCGGGATGCTCGGCCTGGCTCATTTCTGCGGCACGACCTCGAGCAGGCTGTCCATCTGGGCCTGGACCGCAACTGAGATCGCGGAGGTGTCGCCGATCACCCAGCCGTGGTTGTAGACGGCCGCCGTCGGCCCTTCCTGGGTGTAGCCGGGGGTGGCGAAGTTGAGGAAGTAGTTGAGCACCGAAGCTGGAAGGCTAGAGGGATTGTCGACCAGGAGCTGTGGGCCGTAGTCGCCGCTGGCCGAGAGCGGCGCCGCCGCCGCGGCGTCAAGTGGACGGTGCGAGTTGAGCAGCACGTAACCGTGACCGGGGCTGCGCATCGCCCAGCCGAAGCTGCCAGGCACGTGCGCACAGGGCTGGCCGTACGCGCACGCGGGATCCCGGTAGCCGGCGAAGGTCACCGAGTTAGAGCTTGGGTCGGCGCCGGCGACCCGCTTGACGGTGCCGTACTTGCCGAGCTGTGAGACCACGCTGTCGGAGATCACGCTGGCCGGCCCGAGCACGTAGATGTGCGGATGCTTGTGGGAGAGCAGCGCCTGGCGGGTCGGATCGGGAATGCTGGAACGAGTCACGAACAGCACCGGCTCGCCGCTCTCGGCCGCCCAACCGGCCGCCGGCATCGCGTAGGCCGGATCCTCGCCAGGCGCGATCACCACGTTGGCGCTCGGCTGGCCCTTGGCCGCGGCAACAAAGCCGTCGATCGCACCCGCGATCGCATAGGGATCCTTGCCACTGACCGATGCGCTTTTCAGTCCGGCGGGATTTGGCACCTGGCCCACCCGAATCACCTGGTTGCCGCTGATCGCGCCCGACCCGGTTGGCGCCAGCGCACGTAGGGCATCGGTGGTCGCGGAGGGCAGTGATGACGAGCCGGACAGCAGCAGCGGCGCTCGGATCGGCGGGGCCATGAGCACCGACGCGGCAATGGCGGCTTGCCAGTCATCGGTGGGCGCGAGCACGACCGCGGCGGGATGGGTTCCCGTACCCGACGATGGGTATACGGCCAGTGCCACGCCCGCGGCATCGGCTGCCGGATCCCCGCCGGCCACCCGGGTCGTGTTCTTGGTTGCCACGGATGGGAACCCGAGTCTCTGACCGGCCTGCGGCGTCTTCGACTGGATGCCGACGACGGGACCCGGGCCGGTGATCAGCTGGGTGCTGCCGCCGCAGCCGGCGAGGACGGCCGCGGTAGCGGCGCAAATGGCGGGGAGGGCACGACGGCGCATGGGGGCGAGACGTTACCGGCGCACGGACGCGTTGGGCGCGGTCCGGGTCCTGGGGCATGTGCGGATCGTTGCAATCCCGGTTGCTCGAAGTAACTTCCTCCGCCGCAACATGTATATTGCCGCAACGCCGAATCTGCGGGACGCACAAATCCGCGGAGCGGGGGACCCAAAATCCCCAGGGGCTAATTCCACGGTGAATCCGTGGGAGGCGCAGGCTCTTTTAGCGCCAGCCCGACAGCTAACCCCGCAGGCTTACGAAAGAGAACGCTTTGCGGGTCACCCAACTGATACTTCCAACCCTTGCCGTGGCCGCGCTGGCTGGTGCGCCCACTGCCGCAGCCGCCAGTGGCGGGAGCGGCCCCACGGCCACCGGTGCCTCGGGCGGCGCTGGCGTCGGAGCTCCCCCGCCGGGCGTGAGCACCCCGGCGCACCCGTTGGTCACCGGGTCGGTGGGAAGGATCATCCACGGTGTCGCCTACGCCCCCTCGTACGCACCGATCCAGGTGCAGCAAGCGATCTGGGCGGGCAACCTGATCCGCAAGAAGCCGTACGTGTGGGGCGGCGGCCATGGAAGCTTTAGGGATTCCGGTTACGACTGCTCCGGGTCCGTGTCCTATGTGCTTCACGCTGCCGGGCTGCTCGAGCAGCCCGTTGGACTCGAGCGCCTTCATGAGCTGGGGCCAGCGGGGCCTCGGGCGCTGGATCACCGTCTACACCAACCCCGGCCACGCGTTCGTCGAGATCGCCGGGATTCGCTTCGACACCTCGGCCGAGGCCGACCCGCACCCGGCACAGGGCTCCGGCCCGCGTTGGCGTCCGTTGTTCCGGCATCCAGCCGGCTTCATGCCGCGTCACTTCGCCGGCCTGTAAGACCGACGCGCCGAGCGAGCGGCTTTCGGAAGGCCCGACGCCGCGCCCGAACACTGAGGGTGATCGAAAACCACCGTATATGGAGGGTTTCCGAGCAGCCTCCCCGCTGAACGCGCGTTGGGCGGGGGGCACCCGCAGTCCCGTGGCCCCAGGTCAGCGACCCGATTCGCCCTCGGCCTCACGCCGGCGCATCAGCTCCTCGCGCTCGGTCAGGCGGTTCTGCCGGCGCAACTCGGCGTCACGCATGCGGCGCTGCTCGATCGGGGTCTGCGCGAGCACGGCGGGCACTGGGGCGGGCCTGCCCTCGTCGTCAAGCGCCACCATCGTCAGGTAGGCCGTGTTGGTATGTCTGACCTCGCCGGTGCGCGGGTTCTCGGCCTCGACCCTGACCCCCACCTCCATCGAGGTGCGCCACGCGGCGTTGACCGTCGCGGTGAAGCTGACCAGCTCGCCGATCCGGATCGGGACGAGAAAGGTCATGCGGTCCATGCCGGCCGTGACCACGCGGTTGCGCGAGTGCTTGATCGCGGCCAGGCCTGCCGCCTCGTCGACCAGCTTCATCACGGTCCCTCCATGAATGTTGCCGGTGCCGTTGGCGTCGCCCACACCCATCCAGTGAACGATCTGCGCGGTCGACTTCGACGCGGGCTTGGGATCCATGGTTTGAACCCTAGACCTTGCGGCGCAGTACGCTAGGAAGTGCTCGTCCAGCCACCCGCCAAGGAGGATGCGATGCCGGGCCTTTCCGGGCGCATGTCGACAGTTGTCAAAGCGAAGATCTCCAAGCTCCTCGATCGCGCCGAGGACCCGGGGGAAACCCTCGAATACAGCTATCAGAAGCAGATCGAGCTGCTCCAGAATGTAAAGAAGGGGATCGCTGACGTCGTCACGTCGAAGAAGCGTCTCCAGATGCAAGAGGAGAAGCTTCAGCAGCAGGTCGTCAAACTCGACACGCAGGCGCGCCAAGCGTTGTCCGCGGGCAACGAGGAACTGGCGCGGATGGCGTTGGAGCGCAAGAACGTGGCCCAGACCGAACTCCAGTCACTGGACGGGCAGGTCGCGCAGCTCGAGCAGCAGCAGGAGCAGATGACCGCTTCTGAGCAGAAGCTGCGGACGAAGATCGAGCAGTTCCGCTCCAAGAAGGAGGTCATCAAGGCCCAGTACTCCGCCGCGGAGGCGCAGGTGCGCATCTCCGAGGCTGCGACGGGCGTCGGCGAGGAGATGGCCGATGTCGGTCTGGCGATGCAGCGGGCGCTCGACAAGACGGAGAACATGAAGGCGCGGGCCGGCGCCGTCCAGGAGCTCGAGGCCGCGGGCACGTTCGAGGATCTGACCCAGATCGGCCCGGGCGAGGACGACATCGATCGCCAGCTCAAGCAGCTCTCGAGCACGAGCGAGGTCGACTCCGAGCTTGAGAAGATGAAGGCTGAGCTCGGCACGGGCTCGGCCCCGGCGGGGCAGCTCGGCGCGGGCGGCCCGGGACCCCAGGAGCCGGCAAGTTGATCGTCCGGATCTCCAACGAGGGCCAGTACGAGCTCCAAGACGGCTCGGTCGAGGCGCTCAACGAGCTCGACAACCAGGCCGTGGCGGCGTGCGAGAAAACCGACGAGGCGAACTTCCGGGAGACCTTCGAGCGGCTTCTCGAGCTCGTCCGCACTCAGGGCCGCCCCCTCAATGACGACGAGCTGGTCGAGTCAGATGTGATCCTCCCACCGGCGGACATCTCGCTCGAAGAAGCGAAGTCGGAGTTCACCGGCGAGGGACTCATCCCGGGCTAGCCAGCTCGCGATTGGCGCCCCGGATGGTTTGACTCCGGGGCTCGCACCTGGGTCGGGCGGGGCGGCGAGCGCCCGACCCGCTTAACCATAACGTCGCAACTCGCGATTGATTCTCTGCCGTCCGGGTATGGCCTCCCCGTACCGCGGCACCAGACCAGGTGGTGCCGCGCCCGAGAGGAGGCGAGGACCCGTGAGTAGATCGCTGCCCAATCGTGCCTTGCACGCGGTGTTCAGCCGGGTGAACAAGCGCCGTCAGTGGTATCAGTTGCCGACCACCTCGCTGAAGTCGCTCAACCTACTGTCGCTGCGGCTTGACCTGCGTGACCTGAATCTCTTCGACACCGGCACGCCGATTCGCAAGCACGCACTTGAGGATCCGCCCGAGGAGGCACTCAGGGCCCGCCGGCCCGATGGTCGCTGGAACGATCTCAGCGACTCCGACATGGGCTCGACCGGCACGGCGTTCACACGCAATATCAACCCCAAGAGGGTCAAGCCGGAGCAACCACCCCGCCTGTATGACCCCAGTCCGCGGCAGGTGTCGCTCGAGCTGATGACGCGCGACAAGTTCAGGCCGGCGGAGAACCTCAACGTGCTGGCGCAGGCCTGGATCCAGTTCGAGAACCACAACTGGTTCTTCCACGGTCGCGGCGAGGCCGACCAGATCCTCGAGGTCCCGCTCCAGGAGGGCGACGACTGGCCGGAGAACCCGATGCGGGTGCGCCGAACCGTATCCGTACCCGCGCACAGCAGCGGTGTGGGCAAGAGCGGCAGCATCGACTATGGGAACACCGAGACCCACTGGTGGGACGGCTCGCAGATCTACGGCTCCGACCAGGAAACCCAGAACGCGATTCGCACGTTCGAGGACGGCAAGCTGAAGGTCGGCGACGACGGACGGCTGCTGGCGGACCCCGATGAGGATGGCATCGACCTCACGGGCTTCAACGAGAACTACTGGTTTGGTCTCTCGTGCCTGCACACGCTCTTCACCAAGGAGCACAACGCGATCTGTGACGCGCTCAAGAAGGACAACCCTCGCTGGGACGATCAGCGGCTCTTCGACACCGCCTGGCTGATCAACGCGGCGCTGATGGCCAAGATCCACACCGTGGAGTGGACGCCCGGCATCGTCAACACGCCGGCGCTGTGGTTCGCCATGAATGTGAACTGGTCCGGCATCTTCGGCCAGACGTTGAAGGACCGATTCGGCCGGCTCGGGGACTCGGAGATTCTCAGCGGGATCATGGGCTCCTCCCAGGAGCATCATGACGCGCGCTTCCAGCTGACCGAGGAGTTCATCTCGGTCTACCGGATGCACCCGCTACTCCGCGACGACTGGAATATCTTCAGCCGAGAAGACGGAGGGCTCCTGCATCAGGACGAGTTCATCAACCTGCAGGGCGCCCATACCCGGTCGTTCATGGACCGCTTCGAGGTGGGGGACCTGATCTACTCGATGGGCGTCGAGCATCCGGGTGCGATCACGCTTCACAACTACCCGCGCGCGCTTCAGCGGTTCACCCGGATCGACGGCGAGCGGATGGATTTGGCCACCCTGGACATCCTGCGGGACCGGGAGCGGGGCGTACCTCGCTACAACGACTTCCGGGAGGAGATCCGGATGCCGCGGGTGCGCTCGTTCGAGCAATTGACGGCGAACAAGCAGTGGGCCGAGGAGATCCGTCGCGTCTACCACAACGACATCGACAAGGTTGATCTGCAGGTCGGGATGTACGCGGAGCCGCTGCCCCCTGGTTTCGGCTTCTCGGACACCGCCTTCCGGATCTTCATCCTGATGGCATCGCGACGGCTGAAGAGCGATCGCTTCTTCACCACCGACTTCCGCCCCGAGGTCTACACCGAGGCCGGGATCAAGTGGGTTACCCACACGAAGATGAAGGACGTGCTCTTGCGCCATTACCCGGAGCTGGAGCCGGCCCTGGAGGGCCTACCCAACGCGTTCCTGCCCTGGCACAAGATCTCACCTGACGGCAGCCGTCAGGAGAGCAAGATCCAGCATCGCGTCGAGGGCGTCAAGAAGGCTCTCGCGGCGATCAACGCATGAGCGCCACGCGGGAAGTCTCCCCAGACGGGCAAGCGGCACCGGCAGCTCCCCCACAGACGCTCCCCGCCGCCTCATTGTCGGAGAGCATTGCCGTCCTGGCCACCGGCGTACTTCCGGCGCTGGTCCGAGGACTGTTCTCCCCCCGGCGACGGGCCATGAAGCTGCTGAGCGCGGTCGACGCGGACCGCCGTGCAGTCAGGGTGCTTTCCGGCCTGCGCCGCAAGCACGAAGGCGAGGGACTGCGTTTGCTTGGCGGCAAGGTGGTCGTCCTCTGGGGCACTGAGGCGATCAGGGAGGTGCTCGATCACTCGGCCGAGCTCTACGCATCGGACGCCGGGGCGAAGGCGAAGGGCATGTCGCACTTTCAGCCCGACGCGCTGACCCTGTCGCGAGGCGAGCAGTGGCGCGATCGGCGGCGGTTCAACACCGCGGTGCTGGCCAGCGAAGACCAGGTGCACCCATTCTCCACGCGCTTCCTGTCCGTCGTGCGGGACGAAGTGGGCAGACTTGAGACCGACGGCACGCTTGACTGGCCGCGCTGGGAGAAGCTGTTCGACCACATCACGCTGCGGGTCATCTTCGGCGACGAGGCGCGTGATGACCAGCGGCTAACCGGGCTGCTGGAGCAGCTGATGAGCGAATCGAACCGCCTCGTGGGGCTAAAGCCATCTGAGGATTACTACGAGTTCTACGGGCTGCTGGAGCGGCGGCTGCGCGAGCCGGAGCCCGAGAGTCTGCTGGCCCGGTTCGCCGAGTCACCGCACGGCGACAGCACGCGCGTTGTCCAGCAGATCCCGCACTGGATGTTCGCGATGCGAGACACCCTGGGTGCCAACGCCTATCGCGCGCTGGTCGCGATCATCGCCGACCCTGCGATCGAGCACCGGGTGCGTGAGGAGCTGGAGCAGACAGATCTTTCCGACCCTGCGGCCGTAGGTCGGCTGAGCTATCTGGAGGGCTGTTTCCAGGAGGCGATGCGCCTGTGGCCGACGACGCCGCTGCTGGCCCGGGAGGCGACCGAGGACGTGACGCTGGCCGGCCAGAGGCTGAAGCAGGGGACACAAGTGATGCTCGTCAACCTCTTTAACCACCGCGACCCCGAGCATGTCGCCGACCCGGACCGGCTGCACCCGGAACGATGGAGCGAGGGGGGGCGTGACTATCGCTTCAATCATCTGAGCAACGGCAGCCAGGACTGCCCGGGCGCGCCGCTCGTCCTCCTGCTCGGCAAGGCGGTGATCGCCAGAGTGCTCGAGCGCTCTTCGCTCGCCGTCGAACGTCCACGGCTCACGCCCGGCGAGCCGCTGCCCTACATGCTCGACTTCTTCGACGCGTGCCTTTCGGTTCGTCCACGGAGCCAGGTGTGAGCGCACTGGCTCCAGAGCTGCACGACGGGTCGGAGCCCGCCATCTGGTTCAGGTCGGCCCGGCTGAACGATCTGGGCGCGCGCGTCACGACCACCGAACAGGAACACGAGCAGATCGAGATCGAGAATCCGGCCACCGGGAGCCTCCTTGCCACGGTCCCGCGCTGCCGGGCCGATGACGTCGAACTCGCCGTGGGGCGCGCCCGCGCCGCGCAGGAGAAGTGGGCGCGCACCGGCCACGACGAGCGACGGCGGATCCTGCTGCGGTTCCATGATCTGATCCTGGATCGCCAGGACGAGATGCTCGATGTGCTGCAGCTGGAGGCCGGCAAGGCGCGCCGTCATGCCTTCGAGGAGGTGATGGACGTCGCGATGGTGTCCCGCTATTACGCGCGGACCGCGGAGCGGCATTTGCGCACGCGCCGGCGTCGCGGGGCGTTCCCGCTACTCACTGCGGCCTGGGAGCACCACCACCCCGTCGGAGTGGTCGGAGTCGTCTCACCCTGGAACTATCCGCTGACCCTCAGTATCAGCGATGCGATACCGGCCATCGCGGCCGGGAACGCCGTAGTACTCAAAGCCGACAGCAAGACGCCGCTGAGCGCCTTGGCCGGGCTTGCCCTGCTGGAGAAGGCCGGGTTGCCGCCCGACGTGCTCCAGGTGATCACCGGGTCTGGGGCCGACCTGGGTCCAGAGATGATTGACCGTGTCGACTTCGTGATGTTCACTGGCAGCACCTCGGTGGGCCGCAAGGTGGCGAGTCAGGCTGCCGAGCGCTTGATCCCGAGCTCGATGGAACTCGGCGGCAAGAATGCGATGATCGTCCTCGCCGATGCCAACCTCACGCGCGCGGCAGAGGGAGCTGAGCGGGCGATGTTCTCCAATGCCGGCCAGCTGTGTATCTCCATGGAGCGGCTGCTGGTGCACGAAGGCATTGCCGATGAGTTCCTGGACAAGTTGCTGGCCCGGGTGCGCCGGATGCGGCTGGGCTCAGGTCTCAGTTACGACTACGACATGGGATCGCTGGTCTCACAGGAGCAACTCGACACGGTGCACAAACACGTGCGCGACGCCGTTGAAAACGGGGCGCGGGTGCTGTTCGGCGGCAAGGCGCGGCCGGACATCGGCCCCTACTTCCATGAGCCCACACTGCTCGCCGATGTGGACGAGGGGATGACCTTGTTCGCCGACGAGACCTTCGGCCCGGTGGTCGCGGTCTCGACCTTCTCCACCGAGGAGGAGGCTGTCACGCGCGCCAACGCCAGCCGGTTCGGCCTCAACTTCAGCGTCTGGTCCCGGGACACCGCCCGCGCGCGTGAGCTGGGCACCAGGTTGCGAGCGGGGACGGTCAACATCAACGAGGGCTACATCGCCGCGTGGGGATCGGTCGATGCGCCGATGGGCGGGATGAAGGACTCGGGTATGGGACGCCGCCACGGCGCGAGTGGGATCCTCAAGTACACCGAGCCGCAGACGATCGCGGTCCAGCGCCTGCTTCCGCTAGCGCCGCCGCCCGCAATAGGTCAGCGGCTGTGGGCTCGGCTGATCACCGCCGGGCTGCGCCTCCTGCGGCACGCCAAAACGCGGTAGCGGTACGCATCGCGCTCCGGCTAACTAGAATGAGTTTGTGAGGGATCACGTCAGGGCACAAGCCGCTACGGCGAGGTGGGCGCGCCGCGCAGCAGTCCTGATGTGTCTGTGCGGGATTGCCCTCTGGGAGCCCGCCATCAGCGGTGCGACGACGGCCAGCAACTGCTCGGCGGGTCGCTCGCTGCTCCAATGCGGGGAGAAGCAGGGGATCTACAACGACGCGTTCAACTGGGCTGCGGGTGGCGTCCTGGACTTGGTGTTGTTTGAGACGCGCCTACCGGTCCCCCTCAAGAATCCGGCGCTGGCCCGCTTTTGGCGGTTTGAGACCGCCACGGCGCTAGCTCGCTACGGGTTGGAGTTTGCCAGCGTCCAACAGCTGACCGATCCAGACTTCGAGCATCTCGCACCAGCGGCCACCCTTCCGGCTCCGGCGGTGCGGGCCGGCGGCGTCGTCACCCGCCAGATGGCCGCTGCGATGAGCCGACTGATGCTGGCCGAGCAGCAGGAGGTAGTGAACCTGGGTGCGTTCAACACCGCGCTGAACCGCGCCACCGCCGCTTTGATCGAGCGTAGTCGGGCCGACTGGGTCGCGTGGCAAGCGTCGGCGGCAGCCGGTTTTGCGCTTCACGCGGCTGCAGCGATTGGTCGAGTCAGGGTTGCGGAACGAGCCCTCACCCGGTCGTTAGTTCATGCTCGGCTGCTGTTCGGTGTCGGGCCCGTCGACCTGAGACGAGCGCAGCGATACGTTCGGGCACATGGCCTGGCGCGCTCGGTCACAGACGTCATGACAACTCTCGGCGTGCCACCCATCCTGCTAGCCCTGATCAAGGACGGGTTCGTCAATGCGGGGCTGGGTCCGACTTCCTTCAGCCTCTCGCAGTACTTTAGTTCGCCAACCGTGACAGCAGGCGAAAAGCGCTGCGCGGATGCGCTCCGGCACTTCGCGGCGCGTATCCCTCGTGCCGGCCGTCCGCCGAGCTGACCGCCTCGAAACCGCCTCCAGACGATCTGCCTCAGACGCTGGCCGGCGTGGGCGCGGCGTAATAGCCGTAGTAGCCGTCCTCGTCCTCACGCACGTCGGTCAAGACGAGCCCCACCGGCCGCTCCGGGAGGCGATCCAACGCTGATTGGGCGGCGCGGGCCTGATCTCTGGTGGTCCGGGCGAGGCGGACGCAAACCAGCAACGTCGAGATGCTGGGGATAATTCCCAGCGTGTCGGCAACGGGCAGGAGGGGAGCGGTGTCGAGGACGACCAGATCGTAGGCTTTGCTCACTTCGGCCAGGAAGGCCTGAAAGCGCTCGGAGGCCAGCAGCTCGGCCGGGCGGGGCACGGTGGTGCCGGAAGTGATGCAAACGAGATTTGTCGCCATCTGCTGAGGGTTGGCCAAGCCGTTGCCGTTGCTGGTTGCCGTCGGCATCGGGACGCTCTGCAGGATCTCGTCCGGCCCGGCGTTGCCACTCAGGTAGTCGGTCAATCCGGGGCTCTCGCTGATGCCAAAGCGCCTGGCCAGAACCGGACGGCGCAGATCACAGTCCACGAGCAGAGTTCGCCTTCCCGACTCCGCCATCGTCACCGCCAGGCACGCGGCGACGGTGGACTTCCCTTCTTCGGCCATCGCACTTGTCACGAGGAGTGTCTCGGTCTCTGAGGCCGCCGAGAGGTACTGCACATTCTGTCGCAAGATCCTGAACGCTTCCTCGTCCGGGTCAGCAAGTGGCCCGCCCACTCCGGGCCCCGCCTCGACGGGCGGCCCGGCGTGCCCGAGCGCCTCCGAACGGATGTGCCCAACCACCGGGTGGTCGAGTACCTGGCTCACGTCCGAGGAGTGCCTCAGGCGGCGGTCGAGCGTGTCGCGCGCGGTGGCGAGGGCGATGCCGAGCAGCAGGCCGAAGAGCAACGCCGCGACCGTATTGCGCACCGGTTTAGGGCTGCTGGGACTGCTGGGGACGTTAGCCGTCGTGCTGACGGTCATCGGCGTCGCCACCGACCCGAGGCTCTTCAGGCGCGCGAACGTCTCGGCGGTGGTTAGCGCCTGAGGGGAGGCAGCTGAGACGTGTCGAAGCTGACTTTTGACCGCCGCCGCCTGCGCTCGATACTGGGCGCGGGCTTCGGCGGTTGTCAGCGAGCTGTCGGCAGTGGCGAACGCGTTGGCGAGGGTGGCGGCCTTCGTTGCACTGCGATTGCTGGCGGTTATATTGACCAGGTAGGAGTTAGGGTCGATGGCAACGTTCACAGCCGAGCGCAGTTGTCCAAGTCCCAGCGGGCTGTTAAGCGCTCGCTTGACTCTGGCGACGACTTCGTTTCTGGTTACCTGGGGCGCGGCAACCGAGGCCAATTGCAGCGGGGTTTGCCCGCTCACATAGGCGCCGCCGAGTAGAGCCAGGCCTTGGCTGGGATCACTGACCGCAAGCGACGAGGTGGCATCGTAGGTGGGCTTCTGAAGCAGAGAGGCGCCAAGCGCGACCGCGCCGCAGGTCAGCGTCACGAGCAGAATCAGCACGCGCTGTCGGCGCATGATCTCCAGGTAGCCTCGCAGCGTAAAGTCTCGGGTTTGGCTCTTCATCGATCTACTATGAATCTGGGCGGGGCCTGTTGTTTCCCGGTGCTCGGCGGTCATCGTGCCACCAGCTCCCGTGCGCGCGTGCAAAGGCCTTCGCCATCTCCCTGATCCAGCCGTCATGTTACAGCGGGACTGGCTGGCAGCGCCCCGGCAGCTGATCCCCGCCGTCAACGCCCTGATGATCCTAACATTCCCCCAGCGGTGACCGCCAAACTGCCCAGGCTGGTGCGTGGCAGATCGCTGTGGCAGCTGGGTCTGGTGATCCTGATCTTTGGCGGAATCGCATGGGTGCTGATCGGCCAGCGACAGCCGCGCGAGGCCCCCCGCCTGACGTGGCGCTCGGGAGGGGTCGCCGGGTACGGCCCGCGGGCTGACATCGCGTTCGGAGCTTGGCGCGGTCTACCGGTCCGGGTAGCAACGGACTACATAGGCTCTGACGACTGGACGCAGATCGAGAATCCGGCCTGGACGATCTCGCAGTGGGGTGGCGCGCGAGGCGTGTGGCCGGAGCTAAGCGTGGCTCTGTGGCCCGCCACAGGCGGAACCCTGGCTGAGGCGGCATCTGGCGCCTACAACCTGCATTTCGCTGCGCTCGCGCGAAATTTGGTGGCGGGTGGGCTACGTGGCGTGGGGATCCGCCTGGCCTGGGAGTTCAACGCGCCGTGGTACCGCTGGGCGGTGAGAACTCGTGCGGACGCACTGCTGTTCGCTCAGGCGTGGCGGCAGATCGTTCAGGCGATGCGGTCGGTGCCCGGAGCCAGCTTCAGTTTCGATTGGGCCGCGAATCTGCAGAGTTCGGGTGTCGACCCCGCGCTCGCATATCCGGGCGATCGCTATGTGAGCGAAATCGGGCTGGATGTGTATGACTGGAACCAGTCGGCACACAATGAAAGCCCGACTCGGCGCTGGAGCGAGCTCGTGAGCCGCGGTTACGGTCTGGCGTGGCAGTCGCGTATGGCCTCGGCCCACCATAAGCCCCTCGCTTTTCCGGAATGGGGGCTCGTGAGCTATACCGGTGACCCCGGAAAGGCCGGCGGCGACGACCCGGCCTTCATCGGGAATATGTTCGAGTGGTTCGCGAGCCACAACGTGGCCTTCGAGAGCTATTTCGACGTGGATCTCCCGGTGGCTGGCTTTTACAGCTCGATGACCGCTCTGCCCTTGCGGTTCCCCCGCGCCGCGGCTCGCTACCGAGCGTTCTTCGCCCACGCCGCCCGGACAACCCGTTGACTCCCTGCCTCGCGCCGCGAAATGACGGCCGAGCGGCCCGCTGAAATATTCTCTCCGCCAACTGTGCGCCAGAATTTCGTCCGCGATGTGCTTCAACGGCTGATCGCAGCCCGCAAGCTCAACACCGAAGACAAGCTCTTGGCGGTGTGTGCAGCCGACGCGGAGTTGGACCTGTTTCTCAGCCTTGGCTTCCGTGACGTGACCTTGAGCTCACTTGGGTCGTCGGTGTCGAACGGCGATGCGGTTGGGTCGGCAAGCATCGTGCCGCAGGACGCGATGAACCTCGAATATCCGGACGGCGCGTTCGATTTCACCTTTGTCTCGGACGGTTTGCATCACTGTGACTCGCCACACCGAGCCCTCCTGGAGATGTATCGAGTGGCGCGCAAGGGAGTCATCGTGTTTGAGTCACGAGATAGCCTTGCGATGCGACTTGCAGCACGCCTGGGGTTAACTGGAGACTATGAGTTGATCTGCGGTGAAGATGTAATGGCGGCGTGGCTGGAGGTGTGAACAACTCGGACATTCCAAACCACGTCTATCGCTGGACCGAGCGCGAGTTCGAAAAGACGGTTCGGTCGTATGACCCGACAGGCCCGCAGAACTTCGAATATTTTTATGGCCTGAACCTCCCGTGGCACCCTTCAGGAGCCCTCGGAAGTGCGGTCATGAGGCTCGCGAGCGTCGCGGGGTCCGCGCTCACGGCTCCGATCAAGCGACAGCGAAATTCTTTTGCGATGGTTGCCGTCAGGCCGGAACCCCTGAGCCACTGGCCGTGGCTCGAGCGCCGCGACGGCGCTTTGCACTTCAACCGAGCGATGATGTGACGCGAAACGCACTCTTGGCTGGAGTTGCCCCCACGCTCAGCGGGCGGTGACGGTCAGTACCCCGGAACTCCTTGCGCCGCGACACCTGCCAGCGTCGGCTGACGGGGCGGGCGCGCCGCTGGCGTAGGGGACCGCGGCGGATCTTCGACCGTCCTCTCCTGTGCCATCACGCTGACGCGCGAAATCGCGTACAGCAGGCCCGGCACCACGTAGAGGTACTTGTCGGCCAGTTGGTTGTCGAATACTCCGTTGACAAGCCAGACGGCGATCGCAAGCGCGCATACGGCCGCCTCGTCGCGCAGCGGGCCTGCCCGCGCGCGAAGGAGCGCCTGGACCAGCCCCCCGAGAAAGACCAGAAATGCCCCAATGCGATGATTCCGCCCGCGTCCAACAGCTCGAGATAGATGTTATGCGCGTTGGCGATCACGGAGAACCCGACGCCCTCGATTGGACGCGCTCGGATCTGCGCCACCGCAGCCTGAGCTGCGATTGATCTCTGATAGTTGCTCTGGTAGGTGGTGTTGGACGAGCCCAACCGGACCTGCTGGAGGATCTTGGTGCCAGTGCTCGTGAACATCAGCAGCAAGACGAGCACCATCCCGCCGACCGGCAGGACGACTCGCAACCCCGGGCGCAGACGGGGCACCAGGACGACCGTCCCTCCCACTGCCAATATGGCCGCGACTGTCCCGGCACGAGAGCCCGACGCGTAGACACCGCCCAGCAGGAGGGGCAACGCCAGCAGCCCGGCGCCGGTCCAGCGTCGTGAGCGGCCGAACCACAGCATCGCCATCGGGATCGAGATCACACAGGTGAGCGCCAGGTAGTTTGGGTGGACCGTCAGCCCGGAGGCCCGGTTGCCGAAGGTCGCGACCGGGCTGATATGAGCCACGCCGGCGTAGTCGGCGACCGCCACGCTGGCATTACGACGGCACCCGCAGCCCACAGGTTCATCAGCCGCAAGCACCGTTGACGGGAGGTCCCGACTGCAGCGACGAGCAATGGGATCAAAATCAGCGACAGCTCGTACTTGACCAGCGTGCCGACGTTTCCCGGAATGGCCGCGACAGCGAAGTTGCCGTCCTGCAACTTGATCGTCGTCTCAGTGACCACGGAGTGCTGCACCACCTCCGTCGCCGGCGGAAAGACCAGCGACAGCAGGCCGGCGAGGAAGCAGCCGGTGCCGGCGACGAACAGCCATGGGGGCATGGGCAACGGCTGCTTGTCGGCGATCACATGCGCCAGCACCGCAGCGAACGCGAGCGCCATGAACACGTCGCCGAGGGCGCCCCCCCCGACCCGAATTCCGTTCCAGCCGATCGTGAAGACGAGCGCTCCCACTGCGCCAAGTGCCAGGTCCGCGGTACTAATGCCGAGCGCCGCGACCACGCGGCGAGAACGCAGAACCCGGCTACGACTCCCACCGCGGGACCCAAGCCGATCCCAGCCAGGATCAGACCGGTAGCCCCGGCCACAAAGATCAGTGTGATCGCCGACGCGCCCTTGCGCATGGCGCCGAGGGTAGCCAATAAGCGTCCGGCCGGGCGCAACCTCAGGCCCGCCGATGGGCGTGCGCGTCGGCTGTGGGTCATCATGCTCAGCGTGCCACGGCGGCCCACCAGGATCCGGACTCGGCGCAGGCTTGCCTTCCTGCCGCCGGCGCTGAGGCCGATCTGGCCTTACGCGAAGCGGACCTACACCGTCGCGGTGGGCTTGGTCGCACCGCTCAGCCGTGCGCTCAGTCGCACGTCCGGCGGCCAGCTGCCCCGGCGCACCGCGGGATCGGCTGAAGATGTGGTCGCACGCGAGGACGGGCAGATGACCATCGCCCGTGACGAGGAGCGACTCGTGCGCTCCCCGCCCATCGGGATTCCCTCCGGCCACCCGACGCTGGCCGCGCAGGCCGACGAGATCGTCCCGAGAGTCCCGCTCGTGGAGCTGCCTGGGGGCCGCGTGCTCGGGCCACATCGGGCGGTCATCACCGCTCGTGGAACATTGATCGCCGAGCTCAGCCCCTACTTCGGGATCAGGAAGGCCGACCAGCATCCGGTGTTTCTGGATCTCCTTGCCCCGGCACCGACCTTCATTGCGGGCAGAGTCGGGGTGCTCGCCGCTCGTGGCGATGCCAGCTACTACCACTACCTCACCGACGTGCTACCTCGGCTCGCACTGTTGGAGCAGGGCCCACCGGTGCAGTGGTTCTACCTCCCGGCATCCCAGCCGTTTCAGCGAGAGCTGATCGAGCTACTGGCGATCCCCGGCACGCGGGTGATCGACAGCGACCGCGCGCGCCACCTGCAGGCGGAGATGCTCGTCGTGCCGGGCCTGCCGGACGTCGATCTGAAAACGCCTCCGTGGGTGGTTCGCTTTCTGCGTGATCGCTTGCTGCCGCCCACCGCCGAGCGGGTTCCGGGCACTCGGATCTACGTCACCCGCGGCAACCGGCGAGGCGGCCGGATCGTGATCAACGAGACCGAGGTTGTCGCTGCGCTCGGCGAGCTCGGCTTTCGACTCGTCGATCCCGGCCGAATGACCGTCGCCGAGCAGATCACGACGTTCGCCGCGGCCGAGTGGATCGTTGCCCCGCATGGCGCGGCGCTGACCAACCTGGCGTTCGCGAGCAGCGGAGCGTCGGTGGTCGAGCTGTTCGCCCCTGACTACGTGCAGGGCTGCTACTGGAAGCTCAGCGAATGCGTACCGGGACTGACCTACAGGTTCCTCGTGGCCGGCGGGCGCACCGCCGCGGCGCGGTCGGATGGACGGGGTCGACAGCGACATGGTCGTCGACGTCGATGCGCTTCTTGGTCTGCTCGCGGGCCTTCCTGCCGGCGAGGAGCCGGCTTCTGCCGATCAGGCGCGGGCGATGATCAGGTAATGAGTCGCGAGGGTCTCGATCGAGCGTGACGCGATCAAGCTTCTCGTAAGCGAGGTAGAGCCGCTGCAGCGGCCTCGACATCGAGAAGTAGGAGGCGGCTCGGAAGAAGCAGACGATCTCGCTCGCGCTCCACGAACGCGAGCATCCGCCTGATCGCCCGGGCGTGGCAGTGGTCGAAGTGAGTGGGGAACTTCTGCTCCTCGGGGTGATCCAGCAAGGTCGACCATTGCCCTGACGCGGAGGCGGTGTGGCACCACGCGAGCGGCTAGCGCGAAAGCGGCGAAGGACCCCGATAGCTGCACGAGCATCGTGCCCCCCGGCCGCAACATCGCATGGAGGTTGCTGAAGGAGGCCGGGAGCGAGCTGACGTGCTCGAGCACCTGCCAGGAGATGACCAGGTCAACGTCCCGCACCGCCGGCAGCGGCTTGGTGATGTCGTGCGCGAAGCTCTCGTCGTACGCACCGGGTCCGGCTGCGAGGAGCTCCTCCTCGGAGATATCGAGACCGATGTAGTGACATCCCTCGGGGCGGTCCTCCGGGCCCAGTGAAGGGGTGCGACCCGAGCCGACATCGAGGATCCGCATGCCCGGCACCAGCAGGGGCCGCAGATGCTCGAGGAACATGTCCTGCATTCGGTAGCGGTAGCGCTCGGGCAGGAGACCGGCTTCTACATCTGCCAGCGTGTCCGACGGAGCGTGGTCGATCAGCCGGCTCATCGCTCAGCGCTTCGTTGGCTCGGTCGGTGTCGTCGGGTCGGTCGCGACCACCGCCGGGAAAGGGCCATCCACGTTCATTTTACCGGCTGCCCGCCGCGCGCGCCGCGCGGGAACGCGTAGACCGATGCCGCCGACCCGCCAGCCCCGCGCGGCGAGCAGCGGGAATGAGCGAGACGGCTCACGGGTGGCTAGGTAGCTCGGTCCGGGCCACGCAGGCGCCTCGCCGCGCTCGGCGGGATTCTCCAGCAGCAGGCCGCCTAGGTCGTTGCTCAGGCTGACCAGGTGATAGCCGGCGGCTCTCGATGATCGCTGTGGCCGCCGAGGGATACGGATCGTGGTCCTCAAACACGATGTCGCGGACCAGGCGGGCGCTCCAGCAGTGCAGCGGCGCCCTTCAGCACTTCTGCCTCGTGGCCCTCGACATCGATCTTCAGCACGCCGATCTGCGGTCTGGCCGACTAGCCCGTCGAGACGCTGGAGCTCGACGTCATACGACCTGCTGCCCGGCCGTCGACGGCGGCCTCGCTCTCGGCAAGGGTAGCCAGGCCCATGTTGTGTCCGAACAGCGGCGCGGTCACGATCGTTCCCCGGCCGCAGTGGTCAGAGAGCGCCAGCTGGTGCAGCTCGACGGGAGCGATTCTTGGGTTCCCGTGCCAGGCCTGGACGTTGCTCTGCAGCAGCTCGAACACGGCTGGATGCGGCTCGACCGCGACCACGCGGCCCGCTCGGTCCGGCTCGCACCGCGGCCAGGCTGGTCAGATAGCCGACGTTGGCGCCGACGTCGACCACGAGCTCCCCGGGTTCGATAAGGCGGTGGATCGTCTCGGTGACGCACGGGTCGAAGACTCGCCCGACAAGGATGCTGTAGCCGATCGCGTCGGCCTCGTGCACGCTCAGCTCAAGGCCCCACGGCAGCCGCGCTACCTCGGCGCCGCGTCGGTCGAAGGCGCCGACACGAGCCGCCACGCACGTCGCAGCGCCCGCAGCGGATGCAGCACATACTGCGGCTTGCTGCTCAGGCGAGGTGGAAGCACTTGTGGTCGGCTCTCAAGACGGACACCCGTCGAAACGCCCGGATCCGAGCGCCGCCGGGACGTAGGGACGAGGAGGGCTAGCCGATGCCACAGTGGTCCCGGCTCTACGCTTCGTTACTCTCTGCCTGGCGTCCGACTGCCCGTTCGCCTACCCGCGTCGCGCCCGCAATGAAAGAGAAGACTCGAGCACTATGAGCCGCTGGACTTGGCTTGCCGATCGCGCAGTCGGCGCCGTGATCGGGTACGACGAGGCGGTGTTCCGACGCATGATCAGAAGCGGCCGCGTCGTTTACGGAAATGGCTCCTACGGGATTCCGACGATCAAGCAAGCCGACTATGACGACTCACGCCTGATCGTCGGGAACTACTCGTCGATCGCAAGCATCTTCATGATGGGCGGATACCATGCCGTTGACCGGGTGACGACGTATCCGCACCGGATCAATCTCCGCCTCGACGGCGCCGGGAGCGACGGCTTCCCTTCGGTTCGCGGCGACACCATCGTAGGCTCGGACGTTTACACCGGAAGGTTCGCGCTCATCAATGGCGGGGTGTCGATCGGTGACGGAGCCGTGATTGCCGCCGGCGCCATAGTCACCAAAGACGTACCGCCATTCGCGATTGTCGGCGGCAACCCGGCGCGACTGATCCGTTATCGGTTTACCGAGGAGCAGCGCGAGGCGCTGTTGCAGATCCGCTGGTGGGACTGGTCCCGCGACCACATCGTTGAAGCCGTACCGCTACTGGCCAGCCCAGACATCGACGGTTTCATCGCCTGGGCAACGGAGTGGCGAGCGGGCAACGCCCGTTGCCTCGACCTGACCGTCAACGATCCGTGCGCTGGACCTGCAGGATGTAGCGAACGCTGATCAGGCTGTCAAACCGTCCGAGCGTCAGCTTGCGAAACAGGAGCACCAGCCCCCGCCGGCGCTCTGGGAGCGGCGCCTCGACGCTCTTCAATTCGAGGCCCGAGTGAGTCAGCAAGTCAATCATCGTGTCCTTGACGAAGAACCGCAGGTGCGTTCGATCGAGGATTCCGGCGTCCTGCAACTGCCAGCGGCCTTGGAAGAAGAGGCCGCCCGAGACGCGGTAGTGCCGGACGTTGGGCAGGCTGGCGACGATCACTCCGCCCGGCCTCAGGCCAGCGTGCAGCTGCGCGACCAACCTCCAAGGGTCGACCAGATGCTCGAGCACATCAAGGCAGAGGACGGTGTCGAACGGCCCCTGCTCGGCGATCAGTCGCTCGACGAACCGCTCATCATCGAGGTTGCCGAAGCACTGGAAATCGAGGTCCGGATCAGCTGAATCTGGGCGCGCGCGATCAACCGTGCCAACCCGCCCGGCACGGCCCAGGCGCTTCAGATGGGCCGCGGTCGCGCCGGTACCGCCGCCGACATCGAGAAGCGTGCCAGCGGCGGCGGGCACGCTCGGGACGACATCGAGCCGGACCTGATCGTTGTAGCCGCCTCTGATCTCGGCCAGCGTCGCCGTCATCAGCTTTTACGCCAGAACGCGCCGGTGCCATCGATGTCGATGATTGGCTCGGCGATCCCGTGGGCCTGACGGTAATCGTGGATTGCCTGTTGGCACTGAGTCACGAGATCACCGTAGTCGTCGACGATGCAGAACCCACCGGGCGAGAGCCGAGGGTAGAGGGCTTCAATTGCCTGCCACGTGGACTCGTAGAGGTCCCCGTCGAGGCGCATGACCGCAATGCTCTTGATCGGCGCGCTCGGCAAGGTGTCCTTGAACCAGCCCGGCAGGAATCGAACCTGGTCGTCGAGCAGACCGTAACGCTCAAAGTTGTGTCGAACCGTGTCGACGCCGACCGCGAGGCCGTCGTACTTGAACAGCGTGTCTCCCTCATCGGCTGGGTATCGCGCGGCGTCCGGCGGCGGCAGACCCTCAAACGAGTCAGCAACCCACACGATCCGCGCCGTCTCCTCGTATGCCTTGAGGACGCCACGCATGAAGATCGTGGCTCCCCCGCGCCACACGCCGGTTTCGATCAAGTCACCCGGGAACTCGTCGTGAATCACCGTCTCGATGCACTCTTGCAGGTTGTCCATACGCCGCAGCCCGATCATCGAATCAGCGCGCGCCGGCCAGTCCCGTCCCAGCGCGCGAAGCGATGGGTCATAAGGCTTCTTGTACGCGAGCTCGAAGCCGAATCTCCCGATCAGCTTGCCGACGGCGTCCGCCCACGTCTTCCGCAAAGCAGACGAACCCGATGTTCGCACCCCGCCGAGGATCGAATCGTTGTCCTCCGCAACTGCCCCCGTGAGCGTCCGCTTGAGAAGATCGAGGTAGAGTCCCCGCGCCAGATCGGTCCGCGTTTCGATAGACGACACGCGACGATGCTAACAACCGACATCTGCGCAGCGCGGCTTGGGCGGGGCGTTCCCGCTCGCCACCCATTGGCGCCGCCGGGACGTCGCAAACTGGATGCATCTCGATGACAACACTTGCTTACTGCACGATCCTCGCGAGTAACTACCTACCCAGTGCATTGACGCTGAGCGACAGCCTGCGCCGGCATGGAAGCGAAGTTCCGCTGGCGGTGTTCCTGATCGACGCGACTCCGGACACCGAGTTGCCGACGATCGACGGTGTGCGGTGGATGATGCCGGCTTCGCTGGACCTGTCTCAGCGTGCCGCGCTTGACCTCGCGATGTCCTACGACCTGGTCGAGTTCGCCACCGCGCTCAAGCCCCTGGTTCTGCAGGCGCTGCTCGGAGAGTACGAGCAGGTCGTCTACCTCGATCCGGACACGTACGTTGTTTCGCCGATGGTCGAACTCGGACCGGCCCTCGACGTAAGCTCGGGCATGGTGCTTACGCCCCACTATCTGGAACCGGTCCCTCAAGGACAGCCGTTCTCGGAAGGCCATCTGCTGAACGTAGGCGTCTTCAACCTCGGCTTCTGTGCGGTGAACCGCGACGCCGACGAGCTCTTGCGCTGGTGGTGGAGCCATCTCCGCTCTGAATGCCTGCACGACGCGATCGCTGGCCTGTTCGTCGATCAGAAGTGGATGGACATCGGCAGCGTGCTGTTCGGCAGCACGAGCCTGCGGCACTATGGCTACAACGTCGGGGTCGCCAACCTTCACGAGCGCCCGGTCGCTGCTGATGCTGACGGCTATTACATCGCGTCCAATGGAGACCGACTGCGACTGTTTCACTTCCACGCTTTCGACCCGCTCCACCCCGAGGAGGTGTACACGCGGCAGCGCACAGGCGCTGCCGAGTTTCGGGTCGAAAGCGAGTCACTGCAGGCCTTGTCGAGCGCATATGCGGTCGCCGTGCTGTCCAACCGTGCGCTGGTCGGTCAGCCTCCCGCCTACCGTTACGGCCAAGACACCGCCGGGCGGCACATCAGCCGGCGCCTGAGACACGCATATCGCGTCGCCGTATTGGCCGACCCCGGAGGGGTACCGTCGCCGTTCGTCGCCGAGGAGGCCGCCGCCTATGATCGGTGGCGGCGCAGACGCTTGGCGACTTGCCGGCCGTCTCACCGCATCCGACATTGCGAAGGGAATCCGGTGCGCGATGCCTGAGGAGTACGACAGGCTGAAGCGCCGCGTGCCGGGCCTGACTAGGTCGATCCGCCGCCGCTTTGTCGAAAACACCGGCATCTGGAGCTGAGCTCGCCGAAAAGGCTCAGGAAGGCCGCGCCCTGATCACGATCGCGACCGAGGTGAGCGTGTATGAGGCGTAGAGGAAGCGAAGTACCGGTTCGTCGGCATAAGGTGGCACGTCCACATATCGATCGAGCAGCCCCTCGCCGGGAGAGAAATCGAATGCCGCCACCTGGTGCCCGGCTGCTTCCAAGCGGTCTCTGAGGGCGAGCAGGTCGCGTTCTCGGTACACGACGGTTGGTCCGGCTTCGACCGTCTCCTCATTCGAGCTCAGGTTGAACTCGGTCGTGTGAACGGCGATCCCATTGGGCGCCAGAGTGGCCACGGATTTCTCGATGAACTCCATCCCGGCGGCGAGCGTTCCAAGGTGTTCGAGCGAGCAGACCGACCAGCAGAAGTCGAACTGCTCGAGGTCCTCCGGGATCGCACGCATATCCACGGCGCGCCAGGACACAAGCTCCCGAAACCTGCTCGGCTCGATGATTGCGGGCCGCAGTAGGCCCTCAGCCCCGCTCGCATGCTGGTCGGACCTGACCCATCTCAGCGCCTCGCGGGCAGCGGGCGCGAGATCGGTCGCCACCACCTGCACGTCTTTGCTGGCGAACGCCGAGACGAGTGGTTCCCGGCCTACGCCAAAGCCGAGAGCGCGGCGACCCGGACTGAGCTGTCCGAGGGAGTCCAGGACCTCGGCGATGTAGGCGAACTCCCACGTCTTGCGGTGGGCGACCGGCGGCTCGCCGATCGCATCACACCAGCGCTTGAACCAGGGCTCGTTCAGCTGAGCCTGCGTGCATAGCCGCGACCGAACCTGTGACGGGAACCTGGGATCGGGCACCCCAGCCGGCCCGCTCGTCGCCGCAGCCTGCTGTTGCTCGAGGTCGGCCAAGCGCTTTGCCAGTAGTGCCTGATTGATCTTCAACTGGCCCAGCCCTCTGAGTTCGGCGCGCCGGCGAATGATCTCCGTGCGAACCGATTCCGGCAACGATTCAAATCCAGTTCGAATCATGCCCTGGACGATGCCCCGACCAGCCATCCTCAGCCTCTTCGCTCTCGCACCAGCGGGCAAGCTAGCAGAGCGCCTCAGACCGGCGGGCTCGGAACGGCCGCCGGCGGCAACGATGCTGTGGCGACCTCGCTGGCAGCCGGCCTCGGGTGCGCGGTGTGACCCAAGAAGGTGACCCACCAGAGGACCGCCATCAGGCCCCATCCGGCGGCCACCGCCCAGAGTGCGCCGACCGCGCCGTCAATCACCGCACCAGTGCTCGCCGCCGCCAGCACGACCACGGTACCCACGACGTCGAGCACCATTGCCTTCCTGATCGCGCGCATGCCGAGCAGGCCGGCTCGCACTCCCGTCAGAGATCCGAGGCACACGATCTGCACGCCGGTCGGCAACAGCAGCGGCTTCGCTACGTGCCAGGAGGCCCCGAGCACGACCTCGCCGATGCGGTCGGGGAGGACGAGCAGCACTACCGCGTTGAGCAGCGCAACGGCGGTCGCCAGCAGCGAGGTCCTGACCGCGAGGCGCCGCGGCTGGGTGTCAATGCTGAGCGACCGTGCGATCTCGCCGATGCTCGCGGCGATCGCCGCGACCTGGAACGTCATGAACGGCCGGACCAGGAGCACCGCCCCTTGGACACCACCGAGCGCTCGGGCACCGGCGATCGCGCCGACACCGCTTGACATCCCCAGGGCGGCGCCCTGAGTCGACGTGTAGGAGATCAGGTAGCGCCACGAGAAGCTCCAGGTGTAGCGCAGCCACGAGAGCCCGAAGCGCACTCCGCGCGCGGAGTGCTGGGCGAAGAGCAACACCCCCGCGAGCGCACCCGAGCCCCCCCAAGCCGCGATGAACCATGCCAGCATGTGTGTGCCAGTCGCGAACAGGGCAGCCACGGCGCCGAGCAGCAGCACCAACCACGTCACGTCAAGTACCAGGGCCGCCGAAGGCTTCTGGGTGGCAAACCCGACGTAGCGACCGAGGTCCTGGAGTACCAGGAGCGGCAGGCAGAGCGCGAGGACGACCAGCGCGTTGCCCAGGCGAGGGTCCCACATCCCGATGCCCAATCCCGCCGCGGCCACGACGACCGCGACCCCAATGCCGAGCAGAATGCTCGTCCCGATGACTTCGCCCAGTCGCTCCTCCGCCTCCAAAGGATGCACCAGCACCGGATCGTTGACCAGCGCGCGGGTGACGCCCACCGCCATTGCGTAGACCAGGAAGACGATGCCGAACAGGCCAAACGATGCGACGCCCAGCACTCGGGCCGCCAGGATGGCGATCAGGACGTTCGATGCGCCGGCGATCATCTGGTCGATCGTGATCACGCTCAACCGGCGCCGGGCTGATTGCGTGGTCGTGCTCATAGCGGCGCCGATTGTCCCATCCGCAGGCCGGCCCGCACCTGGAGGGCGGTGCGCTTCCATGTGAAGCGGCGAGCGTGCGCTTGGCCCGCTGCGATCTGGTCGTCAGTCACCATCAGAGCGCGCTCGATCGCCTGGGCGAGGGCCCCGGGGCTATCGTCTTCGGCCACCACGGCCATTGAACCGGTGACCTCGAGTAGGGCGGGGTCTGACGAGACAACGACCGGCACGCCGAGCAGCAGTGCCTCGACGGCCGGCAGCCCGAACCCCTCGAAGTCGGATGGGAACAGGATCGCGGAAGCTCCCGCGAAGACGGTCTCGAACTGCTCGTCCTCCAGCCACGGCAGCAACTCGACCCGGTCGGAAATGCCGAGCGCCGACACCAGGCGCTCGGCAGCCAGGCGTGCTCCGCCGCCCAGCCCGCAGATCCGCAGGGTGAGATCGTCGCCAGCCGCAACGTGTTGCTGCCAGGCATGCAGAACGCGGTCGACGTTCTTATTGGCGAACTGCCCGAAGGCGAGCACATAGCGACCGCCGCCCTCGTCAGCCCCTCGCCAACCTGCGGCATGGTCGGCGCCGAGCAGAGCTACGTGAGCCTTGGCCTGAAGGCCCGGCCGGCGGGCGAGCAAATCGGTGCGCGTCCGCTCTGAGATGCAGAACAACGCATCGGCATGTCGGAACGACCATCCGTAAAGGAGCCTGCGAATAAATCGGCGTGCCAGCGAGAACTGCGCCGGGCGCAGCTCGTGACGCAGGTCGTACACGATCACGCCCCGCGGGCAGGGCGCACCGAGGAATGCGCTGGCCGTAATCGCCGAGAGCAGGGCATCAGGATCCAGTCGCCGGCAGGCACGACGCACCCCGATCGACTGCGCCCACACTCGACCCAGGATGGATGCAGAGCGGTCCACGATCGGCTCCACGACGACTGCATCGGGCAGCGGAAACCGCGGCGCCCCGCTCACAAGTACGACGATTTCGTCCTGCGGAGCCGCAGCGACCCAACCTGAGATCAGGTTGCTGATCACGACAGCGGCGCTTCCCGGACCAACCGCGACGGCATCCACGACGAGCCTCATACAGCTCCCCGCAGAGTAGCCTTGCCCACATCGGGTTCAGAACACAGCTGATGTCGAGGGCGGGAACGGTGCATGCCTGAGAAGTTGATTGTCGTTGCTGGCGGTGGCGGTTTCATCGGAGGCCACCTGGTCCGCCGGCTGCTGGAAGAAGGAAACCAGGTGCGCGCGGTCGACCAGCACCCGGTCGACCAGTGGCACCAGGTCGCGGCCGGAGCGGAGAACTTGGTGCTCGACCTGAGCCTCTCCGACGCGTGCGACCACGCTCTGAACGGTGCCACGACCGTCTACAACCTCGCCGCGGACATGGGAGGGATGGGTTTCATCGAGGCCAACAAGGCGCGGTGCATGCTGTCGGTGCTGATCAACACGCATCTACTGCAGGCTGCGGCCAACCACGGCGCGGAGCGGTTCTTCTTCTCCTCCTCGGCCTGCGTCTACGCGGCCGACCGGCAACTCACGCCGGACATCGAGCCGCTCAAGGAAAGCGATGCCTATCCAGCCGAACCGGAAGACGGGTACGGCTGGGAGAAGCTGTTCTCCGAGCGGATGTGCCGACACTTCACCGAGGACTTCGGACTCGTGACGCGGGTCGCGCGCTACCACAACGTGTACGGCCCGCACGGAACCTGGACCGGCGGCCGTGAAAAGGCGCCAGCCGCGATCTGCCGGAAGATCGCTGAGGCGAAGATCTCCGGCCGCCACGAGATTGAGGTGTGGGGGGACGGCGAGCAGACGCGCAGCTTCATGTACATCGACGACTGCGTGCAGGGCACGCGCCGGATCATGGACTCCGAGATCGACGTGCCGATCAACCTCGGCTCTGCCGAGATGGTGACGATCAACGGCCTCGTCGACATCGTCCAGGAGATCGCAGGGATCAAGGTTCAGCGCCGGCATGACCTCGACGCGCCGAAGGGCGTGCGCGGACGCAACAGCGACAACACGATGATCCTTGAGATGCTCGGCTGGGAGCCGAGCATCTCGCTGCGCGATGGGCTCGAGCAGACCTACCGCTGGGTGTTCGATCAGGTATCGACGCTGGCGCAGGTCGGCTGAGGGCCGTTCAAGCTCAGCGGACGCGACGGAACGCCAGTTGCGAGAAGTCCGTCGTCGTGGCGAGGATCTCGAAGCTCCATCCTGTGCTCTCGAGCAGTTCGGAGAAGGCTCGCAGCTCGTCCGCGTAGTGATGGAACTGATCGAAGTAGAGAATCGTACCCACGGTGATTCTTTGCTCGATCGCCTCCAGCACGCATCGCGTGGAGGAGTAGAGGTCGGCGTCGAGGGTGACGATCAGCTGCTCATATGAGTCCGGCCACGTGTAGGAGGGGAGCGTGTCCGAGAACCAGCCGGGGAATAGCGTCACTCGTGGGTCGGCGAAGTTCGGCAGCGTTCCGCCGCGCGTGAACGCCCCCTCGGGCCAACCTGGCTGCCAGTCGGTAGGAAGCCCCTCAAAGCTGTCGAACCCGTGCAACTGACTGCGCGGATGATCAAGCAGTCCTGACCAATAGCGCAAGGAGTCCCCCTCGGCCACGCCGAACTCGAGGTAGAGCACCGGGCGTTCGCGTGCCTCGGCGGCCATGCGCTCGAACACGCCGAAGCGGTCGCTCACGATCGCGGTGACCGGGAAGGCCCTCGCCTTGATCCACCAGCCGAGATGAACGTAGTTGAACAGGTGCAGCAGGCCATAGATGAGCCGCTCGGGTGCTTTCCTTCCGGCATGGAAGAGCATTCGCTTGAACCAGCGGGGGGGAGGCGCGCCGGGTCCGGGGAGCCGTGGTCGGGACGTCATCTTCTCGCCGCCATCATTGCCTGCTCGAAGCGCTCGGAGAACCCCGCCGGCGTGAAGTGCTCGGCCGCGTAGGCACGGGCCCGCTCACCTCGGGCACGGATCTCCCCACGATTCTCGGCCAGGCGAGCGATTTCCCGGGGGAAGTTCTCAGGGTGGCGTGAATCCACAATCCAGCCGCCGCCGGACTCGTGCACGATCCGCGCGACCTCGCCGCTGGGGTCGGCTGCCGCGAGAATCGGTAGACCGTAGGCCATGAAGTTCATCAGCTTTGACGGGATGTTGAACTCGGTTCCTTCGTACCGCTGAGTGACGAGTCCGACGTCCGCCTCGCTCAGCTCCTGCTCAAGTTGCTCGTCGTCAACCAACCCGAGCATCCGCACTCGATCATCGATGATCTCGGCGCGGACTTCGTCCGCCGCAACACCAATACCTGTGACCCTGATCAAGGCCTGGTCGGTGAGCTCGGGAGCCGTCTCAAATGCGCGGATCAGAACGGTGAAGCCCTGCGAGTGACCGATGTTCCCCATCGACAGAAGCCGCAAGGGGCCGGCGTGAGCTGCGGGGTCAGCCATCCTCCGGGGGATTCGAGTGGCAGGGTCGTAGACCAGTTTGATCTTGGCCTCGGGGACCTCTTTGGAGATTAGGTTCTTCGTGAATGACCGGGAGAGCACGACGATCGAATCGGCGGTGCGATATGCCGCTCGTTCCAGCACTCGGGCAAGCCTCACCGCGGTGCTGCCTTCGTCGACGAGCCCGGTTGCCGCCGCGCCGTCGGGCAGTAGATCGTGCAACCAGAGCACCCACGGCAGTCCCCGCAGACGCACGGCACCCATGGCCGGAACCAGCGCCAGAAAGGCCGGCGAGGTCGAGACAAGCACGTCAGGCCGACCCAAGAACGGGGCCGCGGCTGCGAGGGACGCCATGAACGTCAGCTCTTGGCGGTAGCGCTCGAGGGTGCTGGCCTTCCCGACCCAGAGCGGGAGCCTGACCACGCGGATGCCATCACGGTGCTCGACGTAAGGAAGGCGTCGCGTGCTGCCCCAGCGAGGCTCGGGGTAGTGGGGGTGCGCGGCGACCACCTCGATCTGATGACCTCGCTGGCGCAATCCCTGAGCCAACACCGCGTTCACCGGACCAATGCCAGTGGGTTCGGGCGCATAGCTATGACTCCAGAGCTGGATTCTCATCGGATGGACGGCCTCGCTCAGTATTCGCGGGATCAACCGGGGCGAGAGCGAAGCACAACGATCTGCGCCGTGCGGATCAGCAACATGACGTCACGCCAGAGCGTCCAGTCGCTCACGTACAGGCAGTCCAGCGTCAGCATCTCGCTGAACGGGATCGCGTGCCGGCCCAGCGCCTGCCAGGGGCCCGTTATGCCCGGTGGCAGACCGAGCCGCGCGCGCTGCCAGCCCTTCACCTCTGCATCATCCTGCGGCTCGAGTGGACGGGGACCAACGAGACTCATCTCGCCGCGGAGGACGTTGATGAGCTGCGGCGTCTCGTCAAGCATGGTCTTGCGCAGGAGGCGCCCCACCCGAGTCAGCCGGGGATCTTGATCTTCGGGGATCCTGAGCAGCGGGTATTCGATCTGACTGAGGTGTGCGATCTCCGCTGTCAGCTTGTCGGCGTTGGGCACCATCGTGCGGAACTTGTGGATCCGAAACGGCTTACCGCCGCGCCCGATCCTCACCTGGGAGAAAATCGCGGGACCGCTCGAATCAAGTTTGATCGCCAGCGCAATGATCGCCAGCAGGGGCGAGAGCAGCAGCAGTCCGACGGATGCGCCGACGATGTCCAGAAGCCGCTTGGCCGCAAGACCGGGGCGGTTGAGCACCGAGCGATCAATGCTGAGGGCTGTCATGCCTTCGACCTCGTCGAGTGCCAGCCTTCCGCCCAGGACTTCCACTAGGCGGGGCACGATGGTCACACGGACGCCGAGGCCACGCGCCTTGCGGATCGCAACATCCAGGGCCTCGTCCTGGGCATTGGTGATGATCAGCCGCTTAATCCTCTGTTCGCGGCAGAGCCGGGGAATCTCCGCCAGCGTGCCCAGGCGCGCGAAGGCGCCGCTCGGGCGCGCATCGTCGCGGTCGGCTCCGACGTACCCCACGACCTCGATTCCGTAGCTGGCGTGCGTTTGCAACTTGCGCGCGACAACATCTGCGACCTTGCCGTGTCCGACGATCAGCGCGCGCTGCGGGCCGAACAAGCGCAGCGTGAGCGTCCGCGCCAGCGCTCGGGTGATCAGCATCGCCACCCACAGAACGGTCACGAACAGGAGCCCGCCGAGTCGATGACGCACGAGCCCGTCACCGGGCTCGAGCAGAAAGGTCGCCCCGGCTGCCATCAGCACGGCCTGCGCCAGCCTTGGCGCCTCGCGGACCGTCGAGCTGTCGATTGCCGCGAGGTCCCAGGTGTACAAACCCAGCGAGGCGGTGAGGCCGATCCACAGACCGAACGTGACCAGGATCGCCGCCACCGAAAGGTTGGACGTGAATGATGAGCTGCAGGCTACGAAGGCTGCACCGAGCGATACAACGTCGGCAGTCAAGAGGAGGCCGTGGCGAGTTTGCTCACGGCGGTCGGACACGGTCCCCGGGACGGTCCCAGCCCCCTCTTCGGGCGGCGCAGAGCGCTCGCCATCAGCTCTTGGCTTTACGGTCAGGGGCTCAACGCCCCCTGTGGGTTCCCGCATATGGGCATGCATGGGTACAAGTCGGCGCCCACGAGAGACCCGCCGTCCGCGTGCCTCCTCCTGTCCCGCCACCGCGCGATTGTCGCAGATACCGCGACCCACGGAGCCCGCACGATCTCGGCGTGATCGCGCGCACACAAACAAGACACTAGTCTGCGTCGCGATGGCAGGGAGAGCTTTGGCACATCGGAGTCCGCGCGACGCTGGCCGTCCGAGAGGTTTGGCGTGATCGTCTCCAAGACCCCCTTGCGGGTCAGCTTTGTGGGAGGCGGCACGGACCTGCCGTCCTTCTACGAGCGGCACGGGGGTGCCGTCGTGTCCACCGCGATCGACAAGTGGGTTCACGTGGCGGTGAGTCGGAGATTCGAGGGAGATTTGAGGGTCAGCTATTCGCGGACCGAGATCGTGCCCGACGCCAACCAGCTCGAGCACGAGTTGGTCCGCGAAAGTCTCAAGGCCACCGGAATGCATCGTGGGCTCGACATCGTGACGCTGGCTGATCTGCCGGCGGGAACGGGGTTGGGCTCCTCAGGCGCGGTCACGGTCGGCACGCTGGCTGCGCTGTACGCCTTTCAAGGCGTGTACAAGTCGCCTCTGGCCCTGGCCGAGGAGGCCGCGGGCATCGAGATCGACAATCTCGGCAAGCCGGTTGGCCGGCAGGATCAATACGCATCAGCCGTGGGAGGACTCAACCTAATCGAGTTCCTTCCTGAGGGAGGCGGTGTGCGGGTCAGCACGATTCTTCACGCTCCCGGGGTGCTCCGGCAACTGCACCGTTCGATGGCGCTCTTCTACACCGGTCGGCAACGATCGGCCTGGTCGGTGCTCGCGGCCCAGAATGCCGCGATCGGCAGCGGCGAAGACAAGAGTCTCAGGTCGCTGACGCGGATGCGTGATCTGGCCTACGAGTTCCGCGAGCACCTCTCCCGGGGCGACTCCGAGGCGGTGGGTGAGCTGCTGGACGAGAACTGGCACCTCAAGCGCTCATTGGTGGGCGGAATCACGAACGCTGAGATCGACGACCTCTACGCTCGAGTCAAGGCCGCAGGTGCCCTGGGGGCAAAGCTCCTCGGCGCGGGCGCAAGCGGCTTCTTGCTTGTCGTCGCCCCGCCAGAGCGGCTCGATGCGATTCGTGCGAAGCTACCGGACGTGCGGGAGGTCTCGTTTCGCTTTACCTCCCGGGGCACCCACATCTCCCTGTTCGATCCCCCATTCGGAGGTTAGGCGCTGGGCCCCCCGACGGTGTTTCTTGACCGAGACGGCGTTCTCAACCGTGCGGCTCCGAAGGGGGAATACGTCCTTCACCCTCACGAGCTCCAGCTGCTGGACGGCGCCGCGCCCGCGGTTCTGCGACTCAACCGAGCGGGCGCCCTCGTATTCGTCGTGACAAACCAGCGATGTGTCGCCCGCGGGCTGATCAGCGAATCCGGCCTGGAGCGGGTGCATGCCGAACTCCGTGCGCAGCTGGCCGCGGATGGGGCACACCTCGATGGGATCTACTACTGCCCTCACGAACTTGACAGTTGTGACTGTCGTAAGCCCGGGGTCGGGATGTTCCTGCAGGCGCAGGCTGACCGACCTGAGATCGTCCTCTCCTCGGCGGTGGTCATCGGCGACTCGGACATCGATATGGAAGCGTCCGATCGGATCGGGGCGCGGGGCATCCTCATTTGCAGCGAGCCTGTTGTTGGCCGTGAGTGCGTTCCTTCGCTATACAGCGCGACCGAGTTGGTGATGGCCGACTACGGTCCCGCGCGGACCTGAGCGAGGGCTAGGCCCTCCGGGGTGCCGACGTCGACCACGGAATGGGGCAGCCGATGGGCGAGGATCTTCACGCCCCGCCTCAGCGCGCTGGGGAACACGTCGTAGCCGAAGTCCAGCTCCTCGCCCGGCGGGAGGTCGGCGAGTAGAGCAGGCTCGAGCACGTAGAGGCCCGCGTTGATCAGCGCCGGAGGCCGGACGGTGGGATCCTTCTCAACAAATCGGGTTATCCATCCGTCATCGTCAACGGCCAGCGTGCCTTTGCCCGCGACGAGCAGGCTCTCGTAGACGGCAACCGTGGCCGCGGCACCACGCCGTATGTGTTCAGAGACCATGGGGGCGAGCGGCTGGTCGACGACGACGTCGCCGTATAGCACGAAGAACGGCCCACGCGAGAAGAGCTCCAACGCGTTGCGAACTGATCCGGCGGTACCCAGGAGCTTTGGTTCGGTTACCACGGTGAGTTCGACCGGCCCCGCATACTCAGCGGCGAACGCCTGGACGGCCTCGGCCAGATGGTGCGCGTTGATGATGACCCGCTCGACTCCCTGCGCCTGCAAGTAGTCGATCTGCCTGGCCAGCAGCGGTCTACCGCCAACTGGGACGAGAATCTTCGGAACCGCCAGGCCGAGCTCGGCCAGCCGGGTGCCCCGGCCGGCCCCGAGGAGCATCGCCGTGGAGACCGGAGACTGGGCGCTCAAGCGACCCAGGGGTGCGATGCCGCCAGATGCTGGCAGAAGTACTCGACCAGCATGTGGTTGATCGCCAAATGAACATCCTCGATGATTCCGTAGTCCTTGGATGAGACGACGATCGGGATGTCGACCAGAGCCAACGCCTCGCCACCGTCTGAGCCGAGCAGCCCCACGACCTCGGCGCTTTGCAACCGGGCGCACCGGATCGCCTTGAGTATGTTGGGCGAGTTTCCACTTGCGGAGATGACTACCAGGACGTCGCCGGCAGCGATCATGTTGACCAGCTGCTCCGAGAACACGCTGTCGTAGCCGACATCATTGGCCAGCGCGGTGACGATCGAGGCGTTGTCGCTCAAGCTGGTGATGTGGAACCGCTTCATGTTGGTGCCGATCGTGTTCTTGGCCAGATCGGCAGCCATGTGGCTGGCCGTCGAGGAGCTTCCTCCGTTGCCGACGGTAAACACCTGCTTGTCATTGCGATACGCGCGCAACAACGATTTGCCCACTTCCACCAGTCGCTCGCGAGGCAGCGCCGAGAGAGCCTTCTGAAGGCGGTGGATGTAGTCGTCCACCTGCTCACGGTGGACTGACTCCTGCTTCAGGAGTGCAGAGGAGGTAACAGGAGCAGGTTCGTACGGAACCGGAGCCCGCGTCGCGAGCCCATCCAGATCATGAAGTCGGTCAGAAACTTCAGCTTGTACGTGCATAGCGCCTCCCACGGCACCCGCAAGCGCAACGTCTCCCCGAGAGAACGGGCTCACTGCGACGGGCCGGTCTCGACGGCCCCAAGGAACAAAGATAGCGGCGGAGCATAACGAGCGAGATGGAAATTGTCCACACCCAGTTTCCGGTGTGCCGCACGCGCTGCTCTCGCGCTCACCGGCACCCAACCGGCGACCTCCCGCGCGATCAAGCGGTACCTTCGCCAAATGAACCGAGGGCGCCAGATGACTTTGCTTGCCCCGATTGTCCTGGCGATGGCCGGTTGCGGGCCTTCAACGCAGGTCAACCTACAGCGGCAGGAGATCGCCTACCAGACGAAGATCGCGCTGATCATCAACCGACTGGCGCGCTCACCAGCCGAGATTCGCCATGTCGTCCCCGAGTTGCGGCACGCGATCGGGCGGCTCGAGCGGGTCAATTCCCCGGCCCCCGTGCGAGAGCTTCACCAGCAACTCCTCGCTGGGCTTCGCAAAGAGCTCGGCGCGCTCGGGAAGGCAGCATCCATAGGTGCGAATACCTCAACCATCCACTCGGCTGTACGCGCCGATGCTCGCGCGCGCTCGGAGGTCAGCCACACCCTTAAGCGGATGACTCGGCTAATCGGCGCCTGCCGCGCCGACGCGGCACGCTGCTGATGAGAGCCCGCACCGGCCGCTGGCTGGCTGCCGAACGCTCCTATGTAGCGACCGGCCGACGCCGTCGGCGACGCCGACGCTCAGCCTCGATCACGCACGCGAGGCATATGGCCGCCGCGATCAAAATCAGCACAACTGGCAGAGAAGAGGGCGAGGCGCTTGCCGGTCCGAGCAGGTGCACGGACGGCGCGGCCGGTAGCGTCAGCAAGCGACGGCGCGGGGTCCCCGGTCGACCCGAGGACAGCTCCCTGACCACGGCCCGCGGGAGCTGTTGCGCCAAGCTCGGCTGCCCGGGGGCGGCGCCGGGGGAATTGACAGGAACGTGGTTGTTCCGTCCGCCGGCTGACGGCAGGTTCTCGCAGTACTGGTCCTGCGCGCTGACAAGCGGGCCCGAGCAGGGACCGCCAGCCGGTGGCGCCGCTGCCGTCGCCGTGGGCACGGCGAACCCCACACAGACGATGAGTACGGCGAGTCGAATTGTTGCCGCCGAGGCCATCAGGCGAGCCAATGGTAGCTGAAGGATTGCGGGCCGAGCCGGACTCACTAGAGGTGCCACCAGACCATGCGAGCCGGCGCCGGGGTGCGAGGACCCGTCTTCCGGCGTTCATCGCGTTCCTCGCCGGACTCGGGGCGGTATTGCTCTACGCCCTCAATGGCGGCGCTTACGACGCGGTCGTTTTTCAAGAATATGGCCTGGTTGTCTGGACGCTGGTAGCGGTACCGGTTGGATTGGGGCTAATTCGCTGGAGGCGGCCTTCCGCGCCCGTGCTAGCAGTCTGCGGCGGACTGCTGGCCTACGCGATCTGGATCGCGCTGAGCCTCAGTTGGACCGAGAGCTCGGAGCGAACGATGGTCGAACTGGCGCGGACCCTTGACTACCTGGGTCTGTTCCTGCTGTTCAGCCTTGCCCTGGGTCCGGATACCTGGCGCCCCGCACTCGCCGGGCTGGGGTCTGGCGCGATGCTCGTATGCCTGCTCGCCCTAGCGAGCCGGTTGCTCCCGGCAGTGTTCCCCGCCAACGGAGTGTCGGCAGCGGCGAATTTCGACCGGCTGAGCTACCCGTTCGGCTACTGGAACGCCGTGGCTGCGTGGGGTGCGATGTCGGTCGCTTTCGCGCTTGGCTGGAGCGCCCATGCCGCGAGCCGGCTAGGTAGGGCCGCGGCACTGGCGGTTGTGCCGGCGGCCGGTGCGGTGATCTACCTCACGTACTCCAGGGCCGGTATCGGCGGGAGCGCGCTGGCGGTACTGGCGGTCCTGGCGGCCAGCCGCAACCGGCTGACGGTGGTGATTCACACCTTGCTTGCGGGCGCTGGAACGGCCGTGGCGATATTGGTCATCATCCACGAGCCTGACATCGCCAACGCGACCGGGACCCGCGGCGCCTCGACTGTCGCCGCGGCCGTGGTCGGTGGGGGCGCGCTCGCGTTCGCCGGCGTCTGGCTCACGAGTATTGCGCGGATCGACCGATGGTCACCGCCGCGGAACGCCCGCCGCGCCGCGGGCCTCCTAGCGGTGGTTGGAGTCCTCGCAGCAGGCGCGGTGTTCGTCCCTCACCTCGCCACACGCGCATGGCACTCCTTCAAGAGCACGGGTGTCATCACTCAAAGTAACGATCCTTCCCAGCGGCTACTGAACCTCAGCGGCGATCGCTACCTCGTGTGGAAATCTGCGCTCGACGAATTTGATCAGCGGCCGCTGAAGGGAGGCGGGGCGGGCACGTTCCAGTTCTGGTGGAACCGGCACGGGACGACTGCGGAATACCTCCGCGACACCCACAACATCTGGCTTCAGAACCTTGCTGAACTCGGCCTTCCGGGGCTTTTCCTGATCAGCGCGGTCGCACTGTCGGCGTTGTGGGCGACGCTTAGGGCTAGGCGTCGCGCCCGTCGGCAGGCGAGTGCCGGGGCGGCGGCAGCGAGCGCGGCGGTGATGGTTGTCTACCTCGCGCATGCCAGCGTCGATTGGATGTGGCAAACGACGGCGGTCACGGTGCTGGCACTGGCGATGGTTGCCGCTGCGGGGGCTCGGTCGGCCTCACGTGACCGGCCGTTCGGATGGCGCCGGCGCGTGCCGGTGGTGCTGCTTGCCGTCGGTGCCTGCGCGATCCAGCTCCCTGGGCTGCTCAGCGCCATCGAGGTCCGGCGCAGCCAGCAGGCCGAGCGCGGGGGTCGCGCAAATGTGGCACTGGGCTGGGCCAACGGCGCTGTCAGTGCCGCGCCGTGGGCAGCAACACCATACGAGCAGCGCGGCCTGATACTCGAGGCCGCGGGCCGGTACAGCGCTGCCGCGTCAGACCTGCACCGTGCGATCGAGAACGAACCGACGAACTACGCCCACTGGCTCGTGCTGGCCCGGATCGAGACGGAGGCCGACCACCTCAGCGCCGCTGTGCGCGACGTGGCCGAGGCGCACCGACTGCGCCCGGACTCCGTCGCGTTTGCAATCGGCCCGTGACGCCGCGCGAGCGCTCAGGGCGCTGCGGCGACCGGACTGGCGATCTTGCCTGACACGGCCCGCAGTGCGGCGCGTCGCTTCAGGCGCCGGTGCACGTAGAACACGCCGCCCGCGGCGCGGGCATGAACGGTGGCGATGGTTCGCCAGCTTCGGCCGGTGCGCAACTGGATCGAAACTCGTCCGGAGCCAGGGGCGATTCCCCAGATCGCGACCGATCTGCGGGGCGCGGCGAGGACGGTGAACGGGAAGCGGAATGCCGCCATGGACGGCTTCGGCAGGCCGCTGGCAAACAGCACCCCAAACGCCGGGATGTGTTGGCTCGGTGTCGTGGGGTCTCGCAGCAGCGGCCAGAGTGCGAGGCCGACCCCCTGGCGCCAGAGCTCGTAGAAGGACAATGAGACAAAACGGGCCTGCGCCTGCAGAGTTGTCGGGCTCGGATCCGGCGGATTGGAGTCCCAACCGATCTCAGTTGCCCACAGCGGTTTGGATCCGCGGGGCAGCAGCCGGCGCAGACGACCGGCTCGGCGGATGATTCGCTGGAGGCGCCCGAGATTGGGGACGCTTACATCCAACGGGTTGGCGCTGGCGCTGCGAGTAGGCGTCAGCGCGTACGGGTGGTGGTCGAATACGTCGGCGTGCGCCGGATGCGGACACCGCTCCGGACGCAGGCCGTTACCGTGCAGGCACAGCAGCTCCCTCAGGAACAACACGGGGGGAATGCGGCGGCCCCCCGGCGGATCGCCGTAAGGCGCGGTCCCAGCCGCAAGCACGCGTGCATGCGGCTGGGCCGCCTTCACCCCGCCATAGAAAGCGTTCAGTAGTCCGCGGTAGATCGAGGGGCTCGCTGGCTGCCAGCTGTGGCGCCGCGTGCGGACCCATTGCGGGCTGAGCGAATAGAACAGGTTCGGCTCGTTCCAGGCCTGGAAGTAGTTCACGCGCGGCAGGTTCCGCCGGGGGTCAGCCGGATCCTGGAAACGGCCTGAATACCTCGCAGCCAGGGCGTGAGCGAACGCTCCGAAGGCGGACGCCCGGGGATTCCAGGTGCCTGGCACTGCGGATCGCGGGGGTCGTTGCTCAGCCCACCCCGGGGCGTCAAACGCAGTCAGGATGACGCGTTGATGATGAGCCGTCGCCGCCTTTACGTACGCATCCAGCACGGCGAAGTAGTACTGCGGATCAGCTGGGCTGCTCGCGTGGAAGCCAGGATGCGGGGACTTCGGTGCCACCAGCGCCCAGAGCACTGAGAGCCTCGTCCAACCCGCGCCCAGACGCTCGGCCTTCAGGCCCCAATTCTGCGAGATGTCCCCCAACGACTCATCGACGAAGCCCTTCTGGAACACGGCGGGACCGGACGCAGCGGCCGCGGGCGCGCCGACGATCGTAAGGCTCAGCAGAAGCGCCAGCAGGGCGCGACGCGGGGACGAACTCAAATCGGGATCCCCCAAAGCGGAAACCACCGGTCGAGCTCGGGTTCGATCGGGAGCTCGGCCCCGATCTGAGCCTTAAGAACCAGCTCGCGTTCGTTGTCCCGCTGCTGCGCCCCCTCGGCCGGGACGAACGGGTAGAACGAGCCCCGCTTGTAGTTGTAGATCCAGTAGATGGGCCGCTGGCGCGCGTCCTCGAAGGCAAACACCGCACACAGCACACGGTCCCCGTAGCCGGCAGCTTCGAGCGCGGTGCTGACGGCATTGATACCCACGACGAGCTGATCGAAGTCGGCACCCCGCAGGACCAACCAGCGGAATCCGTACGTGTCGTCGGACGTGTCAACCGTGGTGCCAGAGTCACCGGCGGTGGCGCGCACCACCTCCTCCATCTCACGGACGATCGATTCGAAGTCGCCCGTGGACAACGGCTGAAAGACGATCGCCGCCATGCCCTTCGGCGTGAGCTGCAGCGAGGTCTCGAACGTGACGTTCGCGGTGCTGATCGCAAAGAGGCGGTCCGAGGCGGGCTGGGCCAGCTTGCGCTTGCCGGTGAGTACATCGAGGAAGCCCATGGTCCTTGATGATCGCAGGCCCGGAAGACCGCGGTATCACCCGCGGTAGTCGTGTGCTCCTGGCTACGCGGTGCCCTGTAGCTGCGACTCGAGCCGCTGGAGCGCGGCGATCCGCTTTTCCAGCGGCGGATGGGTGGAGAACAGCGAGGCCGCAGCCTGCTTGGCTTTGGGCGGGAAGATGTAGAACGCGGCCAGCTCGCCACTGGCGGCGCGGAGGTCCCGCTGCGGGATCTGCTGCATGTCGCCGCTGATCTTCATCAGGGCGGAGATCAGCGCGCTGGGTCGTCCGGTGATGATCGCCGAGCCACGGTCGGCGGCGAACTCGCGATAGCGCGACAGCGCTTGCAGCAGGACGAATGAGATGGCGTAAACCACGGCTGAGACGAGGATGACCACGATCGCTCCCGGCCCATCATCGTTGTTGTCTCCGCCGAACATGCCGCCGAACCAGAAGCCCATCTGGACGATGAAGGAGGCTACAGAAGCGAAGAAGCTGGCGATCGTCATGACCATCACGTCGCGGTTCTGGACATGGGTCAGCTCGTGCGCGAGGACGGCTTCAAGCTCGGCGGGGGAAAGCAACTCCAATAGCCCGGTGGTCGCGGCCACGGTCGCCGTCTTGGGCGATCTTCCGACCGCGAATGCGTTGGGCATCGGTGTCTGGGCAATCGCCAACCGGGGCTTGGGCAGGTTCGCTGTAATACACAGCCGGTCCACTAGAGCGTGAAACTGCGGCGCCTCCTGCGGGGTGACCACGTGGGCCCCCATCGACGCCAGCGCGATCTTGTCCGATGTGAAGTACTGGATCAAAAACAGCGCCCCCGCGATGACCGCGATGGTCACGGCGCCGGCGCCGGAGGCGAACAGCACGCCCACCAGCACCGCATAGACGAGACCGAGCAGGAACAGGGTGACCAGCATCCGGGCTTGAAGCCCAGGATCACGACCGAATGAGGTTGAGCGTGCCATTTACATGATTATGTTGGCAGACGCGGATAAGCGTCTCCGAAGGAGAAGGCTCTAAGCCGGAGCGTGCTCCCGGTACCAGTCGATCGTCCGCCGGAGGCCGTCCTCCAGCGTCACGGCGGGCTCCCAGCCGGTTAGGGCGTGCAGCTTGCCGTAGTCGACCCATTGCCGGTTGATCTCACCTGCCGGGGTTCCTGCGCCGCGCACGTCCGGCTCCACGCCGGTCCCGGCGAGCTCGCAGATCAGTTGGACGATGTCGAGCACGCGGTGCGGGCGTCCGCTGCCGGCGTTGAACGCCTCGCCCGCAGCGGCGGCGTCCTTGCGGCCGAGCGCGTCCCAAATCGCCAGGTAGGCCGCAACGGCATCGTCGACGTAGAGGAAGTCGCGCTCGGGTGAGCCGTCGGAGCGGACCACCGGGGCACGCCCGGCGAGTGCGGCCCGCACCGCCTCCGGCACCAGCCGGGACCGGTTGAAGTCACCTCCGCCGAACAAATTCGCAAATCGGGTCACCGCCACCGGGAGGCTCCAGGTGTGCCAGTAGGAGCGCGCGAGTAGGTCCGTCGCCGCCTTGGAGACGTCATAGGGAAACACCGGCACCAGCGCAAAGTCCTCGCGGTAGGGCAGCTCGGCGTGCGGGCCGTAGGCCTTGTCCGAGGACGCCACCAGGACTCGCTCGACCTCCAGCAGGCGGCACGCCTCGAGCACTTGCCAGGTTCCCCGGATGTTCGTCTCGTAGGTGGAGATCGGAGAGCGATTGGCGGTGGGAACGATCGTCTGGGCCGCGAGATGGAAGACGCTGTCGATCTCGTACTCGCCCAGGATCCGCGCGACAAGGCCGTGGGTGCAGATGTCTCCGTGAACGACTGCGGTATGCCGCTCGAGGTCCATCAATGACAGCGGCGATTCGGCCGTCTCGTCCCGGCGCAGCACAACGACCGAGGCGCCGCCCGCAAGCAGCGCGCGCACCAGCCAGCCGCCCAGCAGCCCGTAGGCACCCGTGACCAGGATCGAACGGCCGCTCAGGTCCATAGCTTCCACGGGGCTTGGCCCGCGCTCCAGAGGTCGTTGAGCAGCACCGCGTCCTTGTAAGTGTCCATGCAGTCCCAGAATCCCTCGTGGCGGAAGGCTCGCAGCTGGCCGTCGGTGGCCAGCTGCCCCAGAGGTTCACGCTCGAGCACGGACGCGTCTTCGAGCAAATCCAGCACGGAGGGCTCGAAGCAGAAGAAACCGCCGTTGACCCAGCGCTCGCTCTTCGGCTTTTCCACGAAACCTCGCACGACGCCATCATGTCCCAATTCGGCCACGCCGAATTGCAGCTCGGGTCGCACGACGGTCATCGTGGCTCGCGGCGCGTGTCGCTCGTGTGCGTCCAGGAGCGCGTGCAGGTCAATATCGGCGACGCCATCGGCGTAGGTCGCGCAGAACCGCTTCTCGGCGATCTCCGCCGTTGCGCGGCGCAGCCGACCGCCCGTCGGCGTGTCCAACCCAGTGTCGAGACAGCTCACTGAGACCCCCGGCGGCCACGGGGTGTCGCGGACGAAGGCCTCGATCAGCTCGGCCTTGTAACCGGTGAGCAGGAGAAACCGGCTGAACCGCTGGGCGATGTAGATCTGCATCACATGCCACAGGATCGGCCGCCCGCCAATCTCGACCAGCGGCTTGGGAATCGAGGGCACGTGTTCCTGCAGCCGCGTTCCGCGGCCGCCACAGAGGATCGCGACGCTGGGCAGCACCGCGCGCATTATGAGCAACGGGCGCCTGTCCGTGAGGACTTGTCGCTCCTCTATTGTTCCAGCCGTGGCACACCGAAGGCGCAGGAGCGGGGGAGTACTTGGGCGTTTTGTGGACCTCGGGCGCACTCGAGGTGTTGCTCCGCGAGCAACTCACCAGCCGGAGCCCGATCGCCGCGCTGAGGCGCCGAGGGACGCCAAGCTTTCGCCCCCTGAGCCGGGCACCAGCCCGTGGGGCCAGCCCGAGCCACCCGACTCGCCTGAGCCTCGTTCACCCCTGGGAGCCGAGTCATCGGAGTCGAACCCTGACGCGCCATCGCGATGGGTTCCCTCAACGCACGTTGCGAACCTTCCATCTGTGCCGGCCCCCATTCCGTGGCCCGATCCCGAGCCAGCGAGGGCGCCAGAGGTTCACTCAAAGCCTCTTGAACAAGACGACCCCGAGATCGCTGACCTGCCCGGGAGGTGGCTCACCGGAGCGGGCTCGGACCAGCCCAGCGTCACGCCTGTAGCGCGTTCGGCTCCAGACCGATGGATATCTGGCGATCCCGCAGGAGTTGTTTTCCCGCCCGCGACGCACGACGAGGAACGACGCGCCGTAGCTGTTCGCGCCTATTGTGCCGAGCTCCTCCCTCCGGAGGGAGCGCAGGCGGCAACTGACGAGATCCTCAGAGGTGAGCTGTTCATCCGTTCGGCCGAGTCAGACGAGCAACTGCTCCGCACCACGCGCGACATCTCGGCACGACACGCCTCGCCAGCGCAGTCACGTGCCAGGTGGCGCGGTCTGCTCGCCGCCGAGCATGAGAGTGAGTGTGACGCGAGCGCCATCCGGCTGGCCGAGCGGTCCAACGGGGAACTGAGCCATGAGCAGGCGCGGGCGCTTGACATGCATCTGAGCAGTTGCCCCGACTGTCAGGACCTTCAGGTGCGCGCGGCGCGCGCCGACGATGCTTTCACCGCTGCGCTGGTGCGCGGCAACAACTGGGTCCCGGCCGGGTTGCCGTCGAGCACAGAACGACCTTCAGTGATCGCCTCGGCGGGCGCGGCCGATGAGAATGCGTGGATTCCCGCCGCGGTGCCCGTTGCGGCCGGTGCGGGTGCCGCCGTGGCAAGTGCCACCGCCGAGGGCATGCCTGAAACGGCCTCCGTCCTCGCCGACGACGGTGTGCCCCCGCGTCGCCGCCGCGGCATAGCGATGCTCCTCGCCGCGCTCGGGCTCCTGGCTGCGGTGGCCGTCGCCGCAGGCTTGCATTTCAGTGATGGTTCCGGCAAGCCATCCGCCAGCCATGCACGTGCCGTCAGCTCCACTCAGACCACTCCACCCGTTGTGACTCCGGCGCGCTCGCGGCCCTCCGCGCACAGAGCCCCAGGGCACCGGAGGTCCGTAAAGCATCGCCGTACCCGGGCCGTTCCCCCGGCGAAGCCCTCGTCGAGCAACCCTGGCAGCACCGCGGTGGCCTCGACCCGCGCTGTGGTCACGCCGACAACCGCCCCTGCCGCCCCAGCTTCGCCTTCGCCACCGGCCTCCTCACCTAGTTCAGGCGCTAGCGGCGGCGGTACGTCTACCCCCAGTCCTGTCGTTGTCCTACCTAGCAGCAATCTGCCGGCCCAGAACGCACCCACACAGGGGATCGGATCCGGAAAAGGTCCCTAGGCGCGGAGCGCCCGGCGCCGGGTTAACCTTCGTTCTCGTGCGCCCAGAGATCCATCTCCTCGGGCTCTCTCTGAAGAGCTTCGGGATTGTTTTCGCCTGCGGGTTCCTTGCCGCGGGGGCGATTCTGATCCGTCGCCTGAAGGAACTCGGCCAGCCGCTGGACTACGCCTACGAGCTGGCCTTCGCCGCGCTGGTCGGCGGCTTGGTCGGCTCACGCCTGTACTACATCATCCAGAATTACAGCCAGGTCAAACACGATTTGATCGGCAGCCTGTTCTCCGGGTCGGGCCTCGTCTGGTACGGCGGCGTGATCGGAGGCGCGCTCGCGGTCATCGCGTGGGCGGCGTGGCGCGGGGTGCTGAACCTGGGGCTGCTCGATCTGGCCTCCGTGCCGCTGGCCATGGGCTATGCCATCGGGCGGATCGGGTGTCAGGTCTCGGGCGACGGCGACTATGGGAAGGTGTCGACGCTGCCGTGGGCGATGGGCTATCCGCACGGCACCGTCGCGACCCCGCCGGGGGTCAAGGTGCAGCCAACGCCGATCTACGAGACGCTGGCCATGGGGCTCGTCGCTTGGTGGCTGTGGCGGATGCGTGATCGCTTCCGGCCGGGTGCGCTATTCGCCTTCTATCTGCTGTTGGCCGGCCTCGAGCGGCTGCTGGTGGAGTTCGTGCGGCGCAACACCGACGTCGCGCTCGGGCTCACCGCCCCCCAATTCGAGAGCATCGGGCTGATCGTGACCGGCGCGGTTTGGCTGATCGTGCTGAACCGCCGGGGAGGTCTGCAGGCCGGCCGCCCGCCCGGCCGCGCCGTCGCGGTTGCCTAAATTGCCCTAAAGGAGTTTCATCTGGTGCCGATAAATGGATGAGGTGGGCACAACTCGGGCATATATGGCCGGTTTCGGGACCGCCGGATCGCTCCTGGCGGGCGCTGCGGTGGTGTTCGTCTTGGCTAGTGCTGTCGTTTCCTTCCGGGGTTGGCCGCAGCTTGACAACCAGCTTGGGCCCCCGACGTTGGTTCGCGCCCCGGCACACGCCAGCGTCAACTTCGCCGGAACTCGGCGCGTGGCCGCCGTCTTGGCCGCTCAGGGAGCGGCGGGTCGGCCGGCCGGCGCCGTGAGCGCCAAGCCCGGCGCGCGCACCATCGCCGTGGGAGCCACGTCGACCAGCGTCGCCACGGCCGGCGGCCGGCAGGTCACCGCGAGCCGCGGTATCCCAGTCCCCACCACCCCCGGGGGAGCGGTCGGCACCGGACCACCGTCCGCGGGCGCGGGGCGCATCGAGCGGTGGAGGGCTCAGCGGTGTGGTCGAGCAGACAACAGGCGCGCTCGGCAGCACCGTGGCCGCGAGCGGAGCGTCGCTCGGATCCACGGTAAGCAGCGTGGCCGGCAGCCTGGGCGGGACCGTCAACGGTCTCAGTTCGTCGCTGGCCGGAACGGTCACGCAGACCGGACAGGTCCTCGGTAGCACCGTTACCGGGGCGACCGGTGCCGCCGCGTCAACCTTGGCCGGCGCCGGCAAGACGGTCGGGGCGCTGCTCGGCGGTCACTGAGCCTGCTTTTCGCTCAGCGCGCGGTCGAGGAAGCGCAGGCTGACGGCCTGCAGCTCGTCATCATGCTGGATCGAGCGGTGGTGCCCGCCGGGAACCACGATCAAGCGGCTGGCCGGATGTGAAAGGTGCGGCTCAAGTTCGCGCGAATGCTGGACTGGCACCTGCTCGTCCCCTTCGGCGTGGAGCAACAGCACCGGGATCGCCAATGCCGACACAGCGCGCTCGAGGTCGTGCTCGGAGAGCAGCTCGCTGAGGGCCGGTGCGTCAGCCGCGAAGCGCAGCGTGCTCGGCCTCCAGACTCCCGCGCAGCCCGCTCGCGCTGGCGGGGCAGATCGCTACCACGGCCCGCGCGCCGACCAGCTGTGCCGCGACCAGCGCCAGGTACCCGCCCATGCTGGATCCGCGCAGGGCGATCGGCTTGTCGAGCCCGATTCGGTCGCGCAGCAGTTTCGACCATTGCGGCGATGTCCTCGAGCACCCGGCGTCCATCGGGGCATTCGCTCGCGCCGTGACCGCGCTGGTCGAACGCGAGCGCGGCCAAGCCGGTGGGGAGCAGGGCGCGGGCGAAGTCGTGGTGGCTCTCCTTGCACGAACCGGCGCCATGCAGGATCACCACGCCTCCCGGATCGGCCCCTGGGGCGGAATCCAGAGCGAATAGGCCAGGCCGTCACGAGCCTCGATCTCGGCCGGTAGCACGGGAACGACGGTGCGAAGGCGGGCCACGCCGCGATCATGCCAGGCACTGGCACCGCCCTGCGCTTTCCGCGGGGTTCGGAGCGTCCGCGGCTCGGAACTGGCACCGGGGTCGGTAACCGCCGCATGGCATGATCGGGCGGCGATGAGCACCACCGCGTCCGCCCTATCCGACGTTTATCCGGTCGGCTCACCGTGTCAATGCCCGCGGGCATCTCGAGATCGGTGGCTGTGACGTGGTTGAGCTGGCGCGTGAATTCGGTACCCCTGCGTACATCGTGGGCGAAGACGACCTCCGCCGGCGTGCGCGGAGCTTTGTCGAGGAGTTCGGCGCCCGTCAAGGCGACTTCGACGTGCTGTTCGCCTCCAAAGCGTTTCCGTGCACGGCGGTCTACCGCGTGCTGGCGGAGGAGGGGCTGTCATGCGACGTGGCCTCGGGGGGCGAGCTCGCGTTAGCGCTCCGCGGTGGCTTCGACGCCAAGCGAATCTACTTTCACGGCAACGCCAAGTCGACGGCCGAGCTGAGCGAAGCTCTGCAAGCAGGCGTAGGGCACGTGGTGCTCGACTCGGCGCACGACGCCGAGCGGCTCAAGGGGGTGGCCGCCGCGCTCGGTTGCGCCAGGAGGTGCTGCTGCGGGTCACGCCCGGCGTGGCCGGCGATACCCATGCGGCGATCTCCACCGGCCAGGTCGAACTCCAAGTTCGGCTTCTCGTTCGACGACGCCCGCGCGATGATCGACGCTCTCCGCGGTGACGATGATCTGGCGCTGGTCGGGCTTCACTTCCACATCGGGTCGCAGCTGTTCGAGCTGGATCCGTTCCGAGCCGCGGTGCGGTCCCTGGCGGAGCTCGGCGACTTCCCCGTCTACAACCTGGGCGGTGGGCTGGCCGTCGCCTATACCGCCCAACAGCAGCCTCCGGCGATCGCCGACTATGTAGAGGCACTGGTGAGCACGGCTCATCGAGGAACTCGGAGAGGACAAGCGACTGCTGCTTGAGCCCGGGCGGGCGCTCGTCGCGAACTCCACCGTGACCGCGTACACCGTCGAGACGGTGAAGCGCAACGTGACCACTTGGGTGGCAGTGGACGGTGGAATGTCCGACAACCTGCGCCCGATGCTCTACGGCGCGCAGTACGAGGCGATCCTCGCCGATCGCCCCCTGACCCACGGCACGGTGCGCTGCCACGTGGCGGGAAAACATTGCGAGTCAGGCGATGTGCTGGTCCGTGACGTGCAGCTCCCCGATCCTGTGCCGGGGGACGTGCTCGTGACCCCGGCGACAGGGGCCTACGGTTACTCGATGGCCAACAACTACAACGGTGTGCCGAGGCCACCGGTCATCTTCTGCCGGGAGGGCGACGCTCGCGTAGTGGTCCGCCGGGAGACCTATGAGGATCTGATGGCGCGCGACGTGGAGGGGTGAGGCGCCGGTGAGTGGTGCCGAGGGGACCTTCCGTGTCGGCCTGCTCGGCCACGGCACGGTCGGCGCGGCGTTCGAGGCTCTGCTGCCGCGCCATGCCGATCGCGTGCAGCGGATCACCGGGCTGCGGCCGGAGATCTCCGGGGTGCTGACCCGCTCGAGTGGCTCATTTGACGACCTGCTCGATCGCTCGGACCTGATCGTCGAGCTGATCGGCGGGATCGAGCCGGCCCGCGAGTACGTGCTGCGGGCGATGCGGGCGGGACGGCACATCGTGACCGCCAACAAGCAGTTGCTCTCCCAGCACGGGGAGGAGCTGTGGGAGGTGGCGCGCCTGGAGGGGGTTCAGCTGCGCTTCGAAGGGTCCGTGGCCGGGGTGGTCCCCGTCATCCGGGTGCTCCAGGAATCGCTGTCGGGCGCCACCATCGACCGGGTCCACGGGATCGTCAACGGGACGACCAACTTCATCCTCACCGAGATGGCCCGTACGGGGATGACCTTCCGGGATGCGCTGGCCGAGGCGCAGCGACTCGGTTACGCGGAGGCTGACCCGGCGGACGACGTCAACGGCCGCGACGCGGCGGCGAAGATGGCGATCCTCGCCCGGCTGGCCTTCGACACTCCGGTCCACCTCGACCAGGTCCGCTACGAGGGGATCGAGCAGATCCAGCCCGACGACCTGGAGTACGCGCGGGAACTGGGGCTCGGGCTGAAGTTGATCGGAACCGCTGAGCGGATCAATGGCGGCCTGTCGGTCCGCGTGCACCCGGCGTTCCTCTATCCGGGACACCCACTGGCCTCGGTGAGCGGCCCGTTCAACGCGGTGACCGTCGAGTCCGAGGAGATCACCGAGATCACCATGTCCGGGCCGGGCGCCGGGGGTCCGCAGACGGCCAGCGCCGTGCTGGGCGATGTGATCAGCGCGATGATCCCGCCGGCCTCGACCCCGGCCACGACGCAGGTGCTGGAAATCGTGCAGGACGTCGCCTCGTCGTTCTATCTGCACCTCGAGGTGGCCGACGAGCCCGGCGTTCTGGCGCAGGTCGCCCAAGCGCTGGCCATCGCCGGCGCGTCCGTCAAGTCGGTGGTACAGAAGGGCCTGGGCGATCAGGCGCGCCTGGTCATGGTTGTGCACCCGGTGCTGGAGTCGCGCTTTGCCGTGGCGATGGACGAGATCGCCCGGCTGTCGGTCCTACGCGCTCCGCCGCGGGCGATCAGGGTGCTGGAGGAGGAATTCGGTTAGGTCGCGGTGTTAGGTCGCGGTGTCAGGGCGCCGCCGAGCGCGTTAGGGTCTCGCCCTGTGCGCGCCATTCAGATCACCGAGCTGACCGGCCCCGAGTCGGCTCTCGAGCTCGTCGAGCTCCCCGAGCCCGAACCCTCGCACATGCTCACACCGGGCAGCGGGGTCCTCGTCGACGTGCACGCTGCCGGGGTGTCCTTCCCTGAGCTGCTCCAGACGCGCGGCGAGTACCAGTTCAAGCCCCCGCTGCCGTTCGTTCCGGGCAGCGAAGTCGGCGGGGTGGTGCGCAGCGCCCCCGAGGAATCCGCGGTGGGTCCGGGCGACCGGGTCGCCGGCTTCTGCTTTCTCGGGGCGTTCGCCGAGGTGGCGGTGGCGCCGGCGTACTTCTGCTTCAAGCTCCCGGATGAATTCAGCTTTGCCCAGGGCGCCAGCCTGGTGCTCAACTACCACACGGCCTACTTTGGGCTGAAGCTCCGAGGTCGCCTGCAGAAACGTGAGTGGGTGCTCGTTCACGGCGGCGCCGGCGGGGTCGGCACGGCAACCTTGCAGGTGGCCAAGGGGCTCGGCGCGCAGACGATCGCCGTGGTGTCGAGCGATGAGAAGGAGCGCGTGGCCCACGAGGCCGGCGCCGATCACGTGGTCCGCTCCGACGGATCGTGGAAGGACGAGGCCAAGGAGATCTCCGGCGGCGGCGTCGACCTCGTACTCGACCCGGTGGGCGGCGATCGCTTCACCGACAGCATCCGCGCGCTGCGCGAAGGCGGCCGGGTAGTCGTCATCGGCTTCACCGGCGGCTCGATCCCCGAGGTCCGGGTCAACCGACTGCTGCTCAACAACACCGAGGTCGTGGGAGCAGGGTGGGGGGCCTACGTGATGTCCAAGCCTGAAGTCACCCGGGAAATCGGCGCGGCGCTGTCGCAGATGATCGAGTCCGGAACTGTGAACCCAGTGGTCGGCGCTCGCTTTCCGCTCGAGCAGGCCGGAGACGCGCTGAAGCTGATCGACGGCCGTGGCGCGACCGGCAAGGTCGTGCTCGACGTGCGCGAGTAGCGCGCTTAGCCCGCCGGCCGGGCCGGCTAGGCCGCTCGGCCGAGCGGATCCGGGACGGCGATCGGGTCCGGACCGTCATCGCGAATCTGCGGCGTCGGCTCGCCCCGCTGGATCCGCCGGCGCTCGGTTCGGGCGACCATCTTGAACGAACGGGTGTTGTACCCGCGGGCCAGCGGTTTCGGCGTCAGCCGGCGGCCGGCGCGCATCGCAGCCGCTGCGGCATTGAAAGCCGCCTGCTGGGGCAGGCCGTAATGGAGTCCGTACAGCTCGCGCAGGCGCGGGGGCATGCTCCCGAGCATCACGGCGTCGTGAACCCGCTTGGCCGCCTGCTGATGACGCGGAAACGGGATCTCGAACGCCGTCGCGTAGCCGATGTAGCGCGCTTCGTCAGTCAGGTGCAACTCGTCAGAGGCCAGTTTGCTCCGCCAGTAGGCGCGGAAGTCCTCGTAGCTCGCGGGGGCCGCGGCGCGGGGCATCCCGAACAATTCGGCGAAGCGGACGTAGTCCTGCCACAGCGCCTCGCGCTCCTCCGGGTTCAGGCGCCGGATGAACAGCTCATAGAAGAACTGAGCTGAGTCGGCGATCACCGCCACCGTCCACAGCATCAACTCTGGATCCAGCGCCGCGTACGGCGTCCCGGCGGGGATCCGGCCAGCGTCTTCGCTCAGCGTCCCGACGACCCGCTCGTGCAGCCGCCCCACGTAGCTCAGGACCTGATCGGCCTCCGCCCGGGAGCCGAAATAGACCTTCTCGAACGCGGTACCGGTGTGGGCGAGGCGACGAAACGGGGTCAGCCGGGCGTACGAATGCTCGCTCGTGCCGACATAGTTGAGCGGCGCGCAGGCGCCGATGCAGAGGGCCCGCTGGCCGTACATGAGCCCGACCAGCCGCTCCCCGTGGACCCGCCGCAGCCACGAGCTCCCGCGGGGGAAGTAGCCGTCGTCTCGGTATCGGTCGGTAGCCATGGCAATCTGCAAACGCATGTTTCCAGACCGTTCCAGGCTTTGTCAAGATGTATGCGTGCCTCGCGCGGCAAGTGGCGTTTACGGTGGTCTTGATGCAGAGCAGCGTCGCGTTGGCCGGCGGGCGCAGCTGCTGGAGGCGGCGCTCGAGCGGCTCGGCAGTGAGGGGTGGCAGGGGACTACCGTACGGTCCGTCTGCGCGCGTGCACAGCTGACGCCGCGCTACTTCTACGAGAGCTTCGGCGACCTGGACGAGCTGCTGCTGGCCGTGTTCGACCGGATCGCCGAGGAAGCGGCGGCAACGGTGCTAGAGGCCGTTCAGCAGGCGCCGGATGACGCTCGGCTCAAGGCGCGGGCAGCGATCGGAGCTTTCGTCGCCCTGGTCACGGACGATCGGCGAAAGGCGCGGGTGCTGTTTGTCGAGGCGATGGGGTCCGAGCCACTGGCCCGCCGGCGCTTCGACGCCCTGCGGATGTTCTCCCAGCTGGTGGCCGGCCAAGCCCGAGACTTCTACGGCCTCCGAGGTACCCCTGATCCGGTGGTTGAGCTCTCCGCGCTGATGGTCGTCGGGGGTCTGGCCGAGACGCTGCTGGCCTGGATCGACGGGACACTGCCGGTAGCCCGTGAGCAGCTGATCGAGGACTGCGCCGATCTGTTCGTCGCCACGGGGCAGGGAGCCGTTGCCCTGGCACGGGCTCGGGAGACCGCCAGGTAGGGAGGAGCCTGGCTCTGGCATGCTGCGGGCCATGGCTGGGCTGATCGAGCGCTACCTGGACCGGCTGCCCTTCGCGGCGGGTGACCCGGTGATCTCGCTCGACGAGGGGTCGACGCCATTGGTGCTGGCGCCGCGGCTGTCCGAGCGAGCCGGCACCGAGGTGTGGCTGAAGCTCGAGGGGGCCAACCCCACCGGCTCGTTCAAGGATCGCGGGATGACCTGCGCCGTGTCGGCCGCGGTGCGCGAAGGCGCCCGGGCGGTGGTCTGCGCATCCACCGGCAACACCGCCGCCTCGGCCGCGGCCTATGCCGCCCGGGCCGGCTTGCGCGGAGCGGTGATCGTGCCCGAGGGTAAGATCGCCACCGGCAAGCTGGCGCAGGCGCTGATGCACGGTGCCCGGGTGATCGCACTGCAGGGGAACTTCGACGAGGCGCTCAAGCTGGTGCGTGAGCTGGCTCGCCGCCACCCGATCTCGCTGGTCAATTCGGTCAACGAGTTCCGGATCGAGGGACAGAAGACGGCGGCGTTCGAGGTGGTCGAGGCACTCGACGGTGAGCTGGACGCGGTGTTCATCCCGGTTGGGAACGCCGGCAACATCACCGCCTACTGGAAGGGATTCAAGGAGGCCGGGGTCAGCCCGCGGATGCGCGGCTTTCAGGCCGCCGGAGCGGCACCGCTGGTCAGCGGCGCCCCGGTCGAGCGCCCGGAGACCGTGGCCAGCGCCATCCGGATCGGGAATCCCGCCCGGTGGGAGGAGGCGATGGACGCGATGACGTCGTCGGGTGGGGCCGTCAACGCGGTCACTGACGAGCAGATCCTCGAGGCCTATCGCTTTCTGGCTGCCAACGAGGGGGTGTTCTGCGAGCCCGCGTCGGCTGCCAGCGTGGCCGGCCTGCTCGTCCACGGAGCCGACGACTGCCGCCGTGTCGTGTGTGTGCTCACCGGGCACGGTCTCAAGGATCCGCAAACCGCCCTCGACCAGGCCGGTGGGGTGATCCCCTGCGCGCCGGATATCGGCGCGGTCGAGCGTGCGGTGCTCCGATGACGCTGAACCGCCGCCGCCTGGTGCGCGTGCCGGCCTCGTCGGCCAACCTTGGCCCAGGATTCGACGTGCTCGCCGCGGCGCTGGCGCTCCATCTCGAGCTCGAGGTCACCGAGACCGGCAGCTTCTCAGTCGAAACCGAGCTTGACGTCCCCCGCGATCGAAACAACCTGCTCGTGCGCGCCTTCGAGCGGCTCCATCCGGCCGACGCGTTCCGGTTCGAGATCCGATCCAGGATCCCCCTGACCGGCGGTTTGGGGTCAAGCGCCGCGGCGATCGTGGCCGGGTTGCTGGCCGCTGACCACATTTTCGAGCTCGACGCGGACGTACCGGAGCTCGCGCGCGAGCTCGAGGGCCATCCTGACAACGTCGCGGCGGCGATTGAGGGCGGCCTCGTGGTCTGCGACGGCGACGAGGTTCACCGTTTGGAGGTTCCGTTGGGGCTCGAGGCGGTGCTGGTGATCCCGTTCGAATCCGTGCGGACTGACGAAGCTCGCGCCGCGCTCCCCGAGCAGGTGCCGATCGCCGACGCCGTGTTCAACGTCGCCCAGGCGGCGAAGCTGATGCTCGGGCTCAGCACGTCGAACTGGGAGCTGATCGCCGCTGGGCTGCAGGACCGGCTGCACCAGCCCTATCGGGCGCATCTGTATCCGCGTTCGGCGGACCTGCTCGAGCGTGCGCCTGCCTTCGGAGCGCTGGGGGCGACGATCTCCGGCGCCGGCCCCGCGGTGCTCGTGTGGTCGCGCTTCGAGCAGACGGGAGCAGTGATGGAACGGGTGGGGCGCGAGGCCGAGGGCTGGGCCCGGGTGATCCGCGCGCCGTTCGAGTCCCAGGGCGCCGACGTCCGCGAGCTCTAGCTCTTCAGCGGCGCCTGCGAGCTGACCAGCGTGGCCAGCTCGGCTCGCGCAGCTTCGAGGCCGAGCCGGCGCAGCAGCTCGTCGGCCACGTTCAGGTAGTCGACCGCGAGATCGGGTCGGTAGTCGACGATCGACAACGCCCGTTCCGCCGATTCGGCATAGGCGATCGAGGAGCGGATCGTGGCGTCGAATAGCTTCTCGCCAAAGTGCTCGCGCAGCGAATCGAAGGCCTCGCGCGAGTGCCGAGTTCGCATGTCGGCAATGTTCAGCACGACGCCGAGCCACTCGAGGCCGGGGTTCAGGCTGTCCTTGGCCAACTCGATGACCTCCAACGCCTGCTCGACTCCCTGCAGGGCGAAGTACTGCGCTTCGGCCGAGAGCAGGGCGTAGTCGGCGGCTACGAGCGCGTTCACCGTCAGCAGCCCAAGCGCCGGCGGGCAATCGATCATCACGACGTCGTAGCCGCCTTTGACCTCGCGCAGGGCCTTCTTGAGCGTCAGTTCACGTCCCATCTTGCCCCCGAGCATCAGCTCCGCTTCGGCCAGTCCGAGGTTCGCCGGCATGATGCTGTCGTGTACGGCGTCCTTCGCCTTGGCCCGCCCGGCCAGCACGTCGCCCACGGTGGGCGAGGCGTCCGGATCGACGTCGAGATAGTCGGAGAGGTTGCCCTGGGGGTCAAGGTCGACGGCCAGAACCTTGAGACCGACCCGCCGCATGACGTCCGTCAGGGTCCGAACGGCGGTCGTCTTGCCAGTGCCACCTTTTTGGGAAAGGACCGCGATCGTGGCCATCGCGCCGCCACTATAGACGGCTCAGCTTGGAGGCTTGGAGGCCGCCGGTACGCGAGCCAGCGCGGCTCGGGTACTAAGTTGCCACCGGGCGCGTCCCGCGCTCCTCGGGTTCACCGAAGCGCATTCCGGACACGGCGGGGATGTCGACAAAATGGAGGTGGTGCCGACCGATGACGATTTCGTCATGGTCGGCCAGCGTGCTCCATTCGACTCTTTCGCCATTGACGAACACGCCGTTGAGGCTGCGGTCGTCCAGTACGCGCAACCCATCCGGCTGGCGCACGATCAGCGCGTGCCGCCGTGACACGGTCGGGTCATCGAACCGGATGTCGGCCGCCAGGCTGCGACCGATGCGCGTCCACTCTCGCTGCAGCGGGAACGTGACGATCTCGGAGTCCGGCGTGCGATAGGCGAGGTACTGCCCGGGCTGGGCAAGTTCGTCGCGGAGCTCGCCGAGCCAGGCATCGTCCTCGGCCTCCGCCGTGACCTCGACCACGCTCGCCTGGGCGGTGGTGAACAGCGAGGCGCGGACGAATTCCGTGCCCCCGCAGTTGGGGCATGTTGGTAGCTCGTCCAGCGCGTCCAGCGAGACGGGATACTCACATCCGGTGCATCTAAAAGTTCCGGTCCCCGCAACGTTGCCCGACGTCCAAGCTTTCATGGGGCGCATTCTCCTTGTTACGGGCTGCAGACTCGCCGAGCTGGCCAACCCGGCTGCCAGAGCATAGCCGGTGCGTCAAAGAGCGAGTAAAGATTTTGAACACCGTTTTGCACTATTTGATGGTGTGATACGACACGACAGGGTTCCCCTGTTTGCATTGCGTTCAAACTTCCTAAATCGGGCCGAGGACGTTCGGGGACAGCCGCGTTGCAGGGCGTTCGGTCGGCCCGGCCTGAGAAGGAACCGGGTCCAGCACGACGAACCCACCTCGCATGCACAGTCCTCTCAGAGAGATGCGGGAGCTGGAGCTCGCATTGCTACGACGGGGCGTCGATGACATGGCAGCCGGCAGTGAGCGATGCCGGCGCTGCCACCGGACGCCGTTGATCGGCGAGCGCGTCTACACCCAGGACAGCGGTTCGATCCTCTGTGAGCTCTGCCGCGACGTAGACCGGGACGCCTCGGCCCCTTCACGCATCGTCCATGGCCCGGAATTCGGGCACACGATGCGGATCGCCGACCACCGCACGGCGGCGTAACTGGCTGTCGGTCGCCGGGACGTGGCGGGCGCGGCTGCGCGCATAGAATCCGCCCCCGTGAATCCGTTCACCGTCTCTACGACGATCGCCAAGCCGCGGGAGCAGGTCTTCGAGTACCTGGCGGACATCGCCAACCATGCTGAGTTCACCGATCACTATCTGGTCGACTGGCACCTGACCCGAATCGACTCCTACGGTCCGGGCGCCGGCGCCCGGTTCCGGATCAAGGCGCCTCTGAGCCGGTTCTCCTGGGCCGACGTGACCTTCGCTGAGCTCCAACCGCCGTTTCGGATCGTCGAGCGTGGACGGGGCGGCAAGTTCAACCGGATCCGGATGGTGAGCTCATACACGCTCTCGCCCGGCGCCTCGGGCACCACAAAGGTTGAGTACACGATGGAGACCGAGCCGGCGATGCTCTCGGACCGAATCCTTGACGCCCTGGGTGGCCGGATCTGGACCCGCCGCCAGGCGTCCCGGGCGATGCGGCGGCTGCGGACGATCCTCGAAGAGGGCCGCGGACGAGGGCGACGGGCATCGGTCGCCGCCAACTGACGGCTGCCCGGATAAACTCCCCGGCCGCCGTGACAGATCGTAGACCCCTCGCTCACCCTCGTCGGCTCCCGATCGTTGCGGGGGCGCTGACCCTCGCGCTCGGCCTCGGGGCCTGCGGCAACAAGGTCAGCCATCCCAGGGTGGCCGACAACGAAGGCGTCTACGTCGACGCTGGCCAGGTCAGCTACCAGGTCCAGATCTCCCGCCAGCTGAACCCGTTCAACAGCGAGGACCACGGTTACCTGAGCGGGGTGACCGCCACCCCGCCGAAGCCCAACGAGGAGTGGTTCGCGGTGTTCCTGTGGGCGAAGAACGAATCGAAGTCCAATCAGACCACGGCGAACACCTTCGACATCATCGACACCCAGGGCAACAAGTACTACCCGGTGCCGGTGAACCCGAGCACCAACCCGTACGCGTGGACCGCACAGGCACTGCAGCCGCTGGGTACCGAGCCCGCGCCGGACACGACCGCCTACTTCGGCCCGACCCAGGGCGCCGAGCTTCTGTTCAAGCTCAACAACAGCGTCTACTCGAACCGGCCTTTGACCCTGGAGATTCATCCTCCGGGCGGGGCGCAAACGGCCTCGGTGTCGCTCGATCTCTGATCGTCGCCGATCGTTCGCGGCGGGCCGGGCGCGTCAGCTGGCTCGGGCCGCGACACTGGCGGCTGTCTGTCTGCTCGCCGCCGGCGCGTCCTCGGCGGCTGCCGCGCCGGGCTGGGGTGGACCATTCAGGGTGGCCGCTCCGGTGCCGCTGGATGTCGTACCGGGGCAGACTGCCTTCTCGCCCAACGGGGCCAGCGCGGTCGGATACAGCGTGGAGGACATGGACACCCCCGCCGACTCGACCGCCCGAGTGCTCCAAGGCCGGGGCGGGGCCCGGTTCGGCGCCAGTCGCAAGGTCCCGCGCGAGCAACAGATTCTCGATCTGGCGTACGGAACCAAGGGGCTGGAGCTGCTCGCGGGCACGAGCGGGGCCGGTTCATCGTGCTGCAGTCAGGTTCAGGTGCTCGGCCCGGTCCACGGAGGCTCGTTCGGGCAGGCCCGGACCTTGGTCTCCGCCCTCGCCGGTGCCACGCTGGCTCGCTTGATCAACTTGCCCAACCGGCTGCTCGCCGTCGTCGGCACCGAGCGCGGCGTATGGGTCGCGCAGTCAGGTGCCGGCGGAGATCGCTTCGCGGCCCCGCGTCGGCTGAGCGCAGCGAATCAGCTACCGCAGTCAGTCGAGGCAATCGCGCTCCCCTCCGGCCAGAGCCTCGTGGCCTGGACGGCGCGCAAGGCTCAGGTGACCGCGGACGGTCCCCGCTCCATCTACACCTCCAGAGGCTCGGTGCAGCAGGCGCCGTTGGGCCAACACCTCACCCTGACCGTGCCGCCGAACCATCAGATCGACGAGATCAGGCTGGCGCGGGGCGCCAACCTGCCCACGCTGGCCTGGATCGAGAGCTGGTTTGACCGCAGCGGAAACTTCCACTCGCAGGTCAGGGTCGCCGATCTGTCGACAAGGATGCGCCCCCAGGCCGTTTCGGTCGGCTCCGAGCTGGCCGCCGGCTTGGCGTTCGCCTCCGACGACCGCGGCGATCAGGCCCTGACCTGGAAGGCCTGCACCACTAACGGAGATTGTGCGACCCGGGTTGTCCTGCGCCGGGCCAACGGCCGGTTCGGTTCGGTGCAGCGCGCCGGCGCGATCGATGCCAGCGACACGCCCGCGGCCGCGGTGACTCTCGGCGCCAGGGCAGTGATCGGATGGGTTCGCAGCGGCCACGTTCTCGCGGCGAGCTCACAGACCACCCGCCTGCCTCGCGCGAGCGTCGTTTCGAACACCGGCTTCGCTACAGATTTGTCGCTCACCGCCGCGCCCACCGGCGGCGCATTGGCCGTGTGGACCCAGGGGACACTGGCCCAGAGCGTGATGGGCGCCGATTTCCGCCGGCGTTAGGGCCTGAGCCGCAGGGCTCGGGCGAACGGATCGCCACTTGAGCCCACGGGGCTCAGTGCGCCGCCAACCCTGCGACCAGCACGTCGCGGACCGCCGGGGCGGCCGTCGTGGCACCCGCCCCCTGGGCCGGGAACAGGGCCCCCACGACGATGCGGGGATGTCCGGCGGGCGCGTAGCCCACGAACCACGAGTCGGTGTTCGCCGGTGAGCTTGCGGTGCCGGGAGCGGCGGTGTTGCGCAACTCGGCCGTACCCGTCTTCCCCGCCACGATGACCCCGGGGATCTGAGCCACGGTGCCGGTTCCGAACTCGACGACCGCGATCATCAGCCTCTGGACCAGACGGGCGATGTGACGGCTCACCACATGCACGAAATGCGGACGGGCGCTGAGTTCCAAGGTGGGGATCGGCCGCCGACCCCCCATCGCGATCGTCGCGCCGACATCGGTCATCTCCAGCGCGGTGCTCTGGACCATGCCCTGTCCGATGGCCGACGAGCCAACCGCGAGCGGATCGCCGATGGTCTTGGCGGAGGGAATCGTCGGCTCGGAGGCGCCCGGAATCGACTGAGTTTGGTTGAAGCCAAATCGCTGCGCGATGTCGACCAGCCGCGCGGCGCCGAGCTTTGCCCCCAGCGGGGCAAACACCGAGTTGCACGAGACGGCGAAGGCGTTCAGGAAGGTCCCGCCGCATGCCTCGCCGTTCGCGTTCTGGAGGTTGAAGCCCTCGAGCGTGGCCGAGGTCTGGATCGGGAACACGTCACCCAGCTTCACGATTCCTGCCTCCAGCGCGCCGGTGGCGGTGATGATCTTCATCGTCGAGCCGGGAGGCTGGAGGGCGGAGAAGGCGACGCCGGCCAAGGCCAGCAATCCGCCGGTCCGCGGATCCATCGCGGCGATCCCGGCATACCGCCCCGCCATCGCCGTCACCGCCGCCCGCTCCAGAGCCGGGCTGATGGTGGTGGTCACCGTCACTCCCGCGGTCGGTCTGACCGTGGCCAGCGACCGGCGGCCGGCCAGCAGCCGCCCGCCCGGAGTGCCGGCCAGCTGGTCCTGAAACACGCGCTCGAGGCCGTTGAGCCCCACGTCAGCATCCGGGGGGTACCCCTTCGCGGCATAGGCAGAGGCGGCGGCGGCCGGGATCGGTCCCAGGGTGCCGACGATCTGGCCGGCCACATCGGGGATCGTCGAGCTTCGGGCAGCCCCCTGGGCCAGGGCGCTCCCGTCCCGGGCGAGCAGATCTCCCCGGGACGCGAGCGTCACGTCCCGCGTCAACTGCTCGCCGGCGCGAAGGCCCGGGAACAGAAGGGCGGTGGAGAAATGGATCCGCGCGGTGCTGCCGCTGCCGCTGAGCGGCACCCTCAAGACCTCGGCCAGCGTGCCGAACACGCGTGTGCGCACTCGCATCCGCACCGGGATGCTCCCGCTGGAGAGCGACCCGACGTTTCCGTGGCGGATCGAGAGCAGCGTGGCCGTGGCCGCCGCGGTATCGAGCGCCTGGACGAACTGTGACTGAGACAGACGACGCTGCGACGGGGCGTCGAGCAGCGAATACATGTGGGCGTAGTCGCCGTGGGCCCAGGAAGTGACGTAGTGCGTCACGAGCTGGCGCTCTTCCCCGCCCGATCCGCCCGCCAGCACCACTCCGGCGACAAACGCGACCACCGCCAGCACGCCGAGCGGGCCGGCTCGCCGGAGCAGCTTGGAGCGTCGTCGGTCCCGTCGCAGCCCCGACCGTTCGATCACCCCAGTTGCCACGCCTTGAGCCACCTCAACGCGAACGGTAGAAGATAAAGCGGACTTCTGGCGCAGAGCTAACCTCCAGAAGGTGACAGCGATCGACTGGGTGATCATCGCGTTCACCGTCCTGCTCGCCTTTTACGGGTACCTGCAGGGCTTCATCGTCGGCGCACTGTCGCTGGTCGGGTTCGCGCTGGGCGCGTTTCTGGGCACGCGGATCGCGCCACTGCTGTTGCCCAACGGCTCGCATTCGCAGTATTCGGCCCTGTTCGGTCTGGTCGGGGCGCTGCTCGTCGGAGGGGTGCTGGCCAGCGGCTTCGAGGGGCTGGGCGTGCACGCCCGCGCCTCGCTCCGGCTCCCCGGCCTGCGCGCGATCGACGGCCTGTTCGGAGCTGCGCTCACCGCATGCGTGGGATTGGGAATCGCCTGGATCATCGGTGCCGTCGCACTGCAGTCCTCCGGCTCGGAGAACCTGCGACGCGATCTCCAGCGTTCTGCGATTCTGCGCGGCCTGAATCAGCTGCTCCCGCCGTCAGGGCCGATCCTCAACGCCCTCGCGCGATTTGATCCGCTTCCTACCGTCCACGGCCCGGCCGCTGATGTTCCCGCCCCGACCCGCGGGATTCTCACCACCCGTGGCGTCCGCGCGGCCGCGGCCAGCGTCGTGCGCGTCCTTGGAACGGCCTGCGGACTTGGAATCGAGGGCAGCGGCTGGGTCGCCGCGCCGGGGATCGTCGTGACGAACGCTCACGTCGTCGCGGGGGAGTCGGACACGGTGGTCCAGCCGGGCGGCCACGCGCCTTCGCTAGGCGCTCAGGCGATCGCCTTTGATCCCCACGACGACATCGCGATTCTGCGCGTCCCCGGCCTCGGAGCGCCGGCACTCAGCCTCGTGCCCGACGCGCGGCCGGGGTCCCCGGCCGCGATTCTCGGCTACCCGCTCGACGGGCCCTTCGACGCCGAGCCCGGCAGGATCGGTCAGACCCAGCGCGTTCGCACCGAGGACGCGTACGGCAACGGCCCGGTGGTTCGGAGCATCGTGTCATTGCGGGGCCGCGTCCGCCCCGGGAACTCAGGCGGGCCGATGGTCGATTCGGCCGGTCACGTGGAGGCCACGGTGTTCGCCGCCATAACGGGCTCGAGCACCGGGGCCCGCAGCGCTACCGCCGGAGGGTTCGCCGTTCCCAACGCGGTGGTGCGCACGCAGCTCGCTGCCGCGCGGGGACGGACCTCGCCGGTCGGCACCGGTCACTGCTCGAGTTAAACGCCTCGCGGCAGGCACCGTGGAACGCCGGGGCGAGCGGTGGTCTGCACACCGCCCGCCCGTACGCGTTTTTAGTGCCCCCCGACGTCCTCAGCCATCTGATGCACCATTTCCAGCTCAAGCGCCCCAAGGAGCTGGGGGTGATGATGGGCGAGGTGTCGCTGAGCCGCATCGAACAGCTCCTGCTCGGAATCTCCAGCGAGCTGCGCCCCACACTCGCAGAAGGCGATCCGGCGGTGGCTGTTGTGGTTCGTGGCCATAGCCATGAGTTACGACTCAGCTTCTCCTCGCAGCGCCCCTCACGAGAGCGTCCGTTGTGTGGCCCCGGTGACCACGGTGAGAAAGCTGCCGCACCGCCGTTGTCGATACGTTTCCAAATCGTTGCCGGAGGCTGGACCCGCCACCGAACGAACCAGAATCCAGCTCTGCGGGCGGTTGTCCGTGGAGGTCGATGGCGCGCAGCTGGCCGGGGGACTGCGCGGCAAGCAGGTGCCGCTGCTGCTGGCCTACCTGCTGCTCAACCGTGATCGGCCGATCGGCCGCGAGGAGCTGATCGGGGCGCTCTGGCCGTTCAAGGCCCCCGTTTCGCAGGATGCCGCGCTCAGAACGCTGCTGTCACGGCTGCGCTCGGCCCTGGGCGGTGACAGGCTGGTGGGGCGCGACGAACTCGCTCTCGACCTCCCGGTTCCAGTGTGGATAGATGTCGAAGCCGCGGCGTTGGCGGCGGACCGCGCGCGGCAGGCGCTCGAGCGACAGGATGCACGGGCCGCCTGGGGGCTGGCTCAGGTGCCCCTGAACATCGCCGCGCGCGGCTTGCTGCCGGGCTCGCAGGCCACGTGGCTTGAGCCCCGCCGGCGCGAACTGGAAGACATTCGGCTCCAGGCGCTCGAGATAATCGGCCGGGCCGGGCTCAGCCTGGGGCGGGGCCAGCGGACTTCGGTCGAACGCGCCGCGCGCAGCCTGATCGAAGCTGAGCCGTACCGAGAATCGGGCTATGTCCTGCTGATGCAGGCGCTGGCCGCCGAAGGCAACATCGCCGAAGGCCTGAGGGTGTTCGACCGGCTGCGCACACTCCTGCGCGACGAGCTCGGCACGAGTCCTTCGCCCGAGACGCTCGCCGCGCACGACCTGCTCCTGCGACCCGCGTCCCAGCGGCGATCGGAGGCGAGCGCCGGCGAGACCGACCTGGCAATGACCGCTGCGCCGGCGATCGATCTGCCCGCCGAACTACTAGCTCGCGGCGAGGCACCGCTGGTCGGCCGCGCCTCCGAACTCGAACAGCTGTCCGAGCTCTGGGGTCGGGCGGGTCAGGCAGTTGCCCGGACTCGGCACGACCGCAGCCTGGAGCCAGGAGGACGGCTCGCGCTGCTGATGGGCGAGGCTGGCATCGGGAAGACCAGGCTGGTGGCCGAGCTGGCCCGGCGCGCCCACGCAACCGGCGGACTCGTGCTTGCGGGCCGCTCCCCACAGGAGGCGCTGGTGCCCTACCAGCCGTTCGTCGAGGCCCTGCGCCACTATGTCCTTCGAGTCCCGTTCAGCGACCTGCGGGCCAGCGCCCGCGAGTACGGGTCCGAGTTGGCGCGGCTCGTGCCCGAGCTGCGCCGCCGGGCTCCTGAGCTCCCGGCGCCCATCGAGGGCAATCCCGAGACCGAGCGTTACCGTCTGTTCGAGGCCGTTGCCGGGCTGCTGGGTGAGATCTCCGAGTCGGCGCCGGTGCTGCTGGTGCTCGACGACCTCCAGTGGGCGGACCGGCCGACGCTGTTATTGCTGCGCCACATCGCGCGCGCGCCGGATCTGCGCCGGGTGCTCGTGCTCGGTGCCTACCGCGCAACCGCGACCGATGGGGGCGGCTTCGCCGAGTCACTGGCCGAGTTCCGGCGCGAGCGGCTGGTGACCCAGATCAGCGTCCGCGGTCTGACCGAACCGGAGACCGCCGAGCTCGTGCGGATCCGCGCGGGTGGAAGCCCGTCAGCCGCTCTGTGCCGTGGCCTGCATCTCGAAACCGAGGGAAACCCGTTCTTCATCGAGGAGATCGTGCGCCATCTGAAGGACGCTGGGGTTCAGACCGACGACGCCGACGCCAGTGAGCTGCGCCGTGTCGGCCTCCCCGAAGGTGTCAAGGAGGTGATCGCGGTCAGGCTGGCCCGGCTGGGGGCCCCGGCGATGCAGTGGCTTCGACTGGCGGCCGTGATCGGACGAGACTTCGATCTGGCGTTGCTCGAGCAGGTGGCGGGACTCGAGGAGGACCAGTTCCTCAACGCGCTCGATGAGGCGCTGGCGGCGGGACTGGTGGTGCCGCGAGACCCCGGGCGGTACAGCTTCTCGCACGCCCTGATCCGGGAGACCCTCTACGAGGGAATGTCGCTGCCGCGACGCGCCCGCAACCACCGTCGGGTGGGTGAGGCGCTCGAGGCCCATGCCGGAGACTCGCAGCTCGCCGCGCTCGCGCTGCACTTCACCCGAGCGGCCGGATCGCAGGACGCGACCAAGGCGATCGAGTACGCGTGCCGGGCCGGGGAGCAGGCGACGCGCATGCTCGCTCACGAGGAGGCCGCGGAGCACTATGCCCGCGCGCTCGAGGTACAGGGGCGCTTTGAACCCGAGGCGCTCGAGCAGCGCTGCGAGCTGTTGCTGCTGTTCGGCGAGGCGCGGGTCCGCGCGGGCGAGCGGCCTTCGATGTGGGGGATCTTCAGGGAGGCGGCGACGATCGCCGCGAGTCGCAACGACAGCGCCGGATTGGCTCGTGCCGCGATCGGTGCCTCCAGGCGGTACATCCAGGCACCGGGGGTGATCGACGATCAGCTGATCGAGCTTCTGGAACAGGCGCTGGTGATGACGGAGGGCCAGCGGACGGTTGAACGGGTGGCGCTGCTGGCCCGCGCCTGCGGGACGCTCTACTACTCACCCGACCGCTACCGGATGGCCGAGCTCGCCCACGAAGCCACCGCGATCGCCGACGAGCTGCGCGATCCGGTGGCCCGCGCGCTCGCTGCTGCCGCCCGCCGTCGGGCGTTCTGGGACCCCGACCATCTGGAGCAGCGGCTTTCGGACGCCACGGAGCTGCTCACCCTCGGGAGGGAGGCCGGGGACCTTGAGCTGGTCATGCAGGGCCATGCCTGGCTGGTGGTCGATCTGCTCGAACACGGCGACTCCGATGCGGTGAACGCGCAGATTGAGGCCTTTGCCGCGGGGGCCGATCATCTCCGGCAGCCGCTGTATCTCTGGCACGCCTCGGTGTGGCGAGCGATGCGCGCGCTGCTGGCCGGCCGCCTCGAGGAGGCCGAGCGCTTCGCCGAAGCGGCACTGACACTCGGCGCCCCCGGGGAAGCCGTCACCGCCCCGCAGTACTACGCCGCCCAGCTGCTGGCGATCCGCCGGGAACAGGGACGAATGGCGGAGCTCGAGCAACCGGCACGGCAGTTCGTGGAGAGCAACCCGCAGCGACCGACATGGCGGGCCGCGCTGCTCACCATGCTGTGCGAGCTCGACCGCACCGAGGAGGCCGCGCATGAGCTCGATCTGCTGGCCGAGCATCGCTTCCGGGATATCGAACAGGACGGTGACTGGATGACCTCGGTCACGCTCATGGCCGACTGCTGCGCTGACCTCGGAGATGCCGAGCGCGCACAGGACCTGTACGAGTTGCTGACGCCATACCGGGAGGCCAACGTGGTGATCGGCCTCGCCGTCGTATGCAACGGGTCCGCGGCGCGCTACCTGGGGCGGCTGGCCGCGACCATGGGCTCCGAGCGGGAGGCCACGGCGCACTTCGAGCGGGCGCTGGTGGCCGACGCGGCGCTGAAGGCGCCGGTGTGCCTGGCCCGCACCCAGCTCGCGTACGCCCAGATGCTGGGTCCCGACTCGGCCAAAGCCCGCACCCTGCTGGCGTCGGCCACCGCGACGGCCCAGCGGCTCCAGCTCACCGCGGTGCTGCGCCGGGCGACCCAGCTGGATTGGGCCTAGCCGCCCCGAGTCCGGGGACCCCGAGGCAGCTCTTGCCCTGAGCGCTACCCTCCGGCGAACCTATGTCCAAGACCCTCGTCATCGCCGAGAAGCCATCCGTCGGGCGCGACCTCGCCCGCGTCCTCCCCGGAGCGTTCACCAAGGGCGAGGGCTACCTCGACGGGCCCGAGCACACCGTGACGTGGGCGGTGGGACACCTGGTTCAGCTGGCTGACCCCGATGAATACGAGGATCGCTTCAAGAAGTGGCGGATGGCGGACCTGCCGATCGTGCCCGAGCGCTTCAAGCTGGTCGTGCGCGACGAGCGCTCGAAGAAACAGATGAACGTGGTCAAGCGCCTGCTCGGAAGCGACGACATCGACAACGTCATCAATGCCTGCGACGCCGGCCGCGAGGGCGAGCTGATCTTCGCCTACCTCTATGAGAAATCCGGCTCCAAGAAACCGGTTCAGCGCCTGTGGCTGAACTCGATGACGACTCAGGCGATCAAGGACGCATTCGCCGTGCTCCGCCCGGCCTCCGAGCTCGCCTCGCTCGAGGCCGCTGCTCGCTCGCGCTCCGAGGCGGACTGGATCGTCGGCATGAACGCCACCCGCGCCGCGACGATCCGTCTGCGCTCATCATTCGACGGCGCCGTATCGCTGGGACGCGTGCAGACGCCAACCCTGGCCATCCTGGCCCGCCGTGAGCAGGAGATCCGGGACTTCAAGCCCGAGCCGTACTGGATCGTCGACGCGAGCTTTGCCACGGTGACCGATCGCAGGGTCTACGAGGGCCGTTACCACGCTGGGGCAAACCCGCGCATCAAGTCCGCTGACGAGGCCACGCAGATCGTCCGCGCCGTCGAGAACCAGACGGGCGAGATCACCAAGCTCGAGAAGACCGAGCGCAAGGAGCGCGCGCCGCTCCTCTACGACCTGACCTCGCTCCAGCGCGACGCCAACAGCCGCTTCGGGTTCTCGGCCCGCAGAACGCTCGCCGCCGCCCAGCGGCTCTACGAGGAGCACAAAGCCCTCACCTACCCGCGTACCAACTCCCGCTACATCACGCAGGACATGATCGGGGACATCAAGCCGATCGCGGCCCTGGTCGGCGAGCAGCCCGAGTACGCGGCCGGCTCGAAGTACGTCCAGGGTCTGGACGTTCTACCGCTGGGCCGGGTGGTCAACGATGCCAAGGTCACCGACCACCACGCCATCATTCCCACTCGGGCCGAGCGGCATCCGGTCGACAAGATGAGCAGCGACGACCGTCGCATCTACGACCTGGTGGTCAAGCGCTTCCTGGCCATCTTCCACCCCGACGCCGTGTTCGAGAACACTCGGGTCGAGACCACGGTCGCCACCCACGTGTTCCGGACCCGCGGCAAGGTCATGCTGGTTCCCGGCTGGCGCGGCGTGTACGGGGAGACCGCGGACGCGGAGGAGCGCGCCGAGGACGACGAGGGACGCGAGCAGCAGTTGCCGAAGCTCGAGCGGGGCGAGCAGTCGGACGTCGAGAAGGTCAGTTCGGAGGAGAAGGAGACCAAGCCGCCGCGCCGGTACACCGAGGGTGCGCTGCTGGCCGCGATGGAGACGGCGGGCAAGCTGGTCGACGAGGACGAACTGCGCGAGGCGATGAAGGAATCCGGGATCGGCACGCCGGCCACCCGGGCCGCGATCATCGAGCGGCTGCTCCAGGTCGCCTACATCGAGCGCGACGGGCGCGCGCTGGTGGTGACCGAGAAGGGGCTCAACGTGATTCGGCTGCTCGGCGAGCATGCGCTCACCTCGCCCGGGCTGACTGGTGACTGGGAGAACCGGCTGGCCAAGATCGAGTCCGGGACAGACTCCCGCGAGGCGTTCATGGGCGACATCGTCAAGTTCGCCGAGTCCACGGTGGCCGAACTGGACGCCAATCTCAAGGACGTAAGAATCCCCCGCGCGAACCTCGGTCCGTGCCCGGTGTGCGGCCACGACATCATCGAGAACCGCAAGGGTTACTCGTGCTGGTCCCGCGACGATCCAGGCTGCGGGTTCGTGATCTGGAAGTCCAAGGCCGGCAAGCAGCTGCCGATCGTGGTGGCCAGGGAGCTGATCAAGACTGGGCGGACCGAAAAGGCGGTCACCGGTTTCAAGGGACGTTCGGGAAAGAGCTTCCGCTCGCGGCTGGCCCTCCAACAGAGCGAGGAGGGCAAGTGGCGCGTCGAGTTCGATGAGCCCTGGGCCAAGGAAGGCGCGAAGCCGCCCGAGGCCGAAGCGGAAGCCGACGACGCCGCCGCGGCGCCCGCGAGCGCTGAACAGCCCGCCGCCGCGTAGGCGGATCGCCCGCTGCCAATGGGCCCCACCGTGGTGGGGCCGAAGCCGTCAGGAGGACTCGCCACCATAGGCCGATGCCTCTGACCCTCGTACTCGGCCCGGCGAACTCGGCCAAAGCCGGCGAGGTGCTGGGCGCGTTCGCCGATGCCTCTCGACGTGGCGCCCTGCTGGTGGTGCCGACGGCTGTGGACGCCGAGCACTACACGCGTGAGCTGGCCGAAGCGGGGGCAGTGGTGGGCTCAGTGCTGACGTTCTCGGGCCTGGCCGGCGAGATCGCCCGACGGGCCGGGCCCTCCGGGCGGCGCCTGTCCGCGCTCCAACGCGAGCGCGTGCTGGAGCGAGCGCTGTCCGGCCTCGAGCTCGAGGTGCTGGCACGCTCGGCCTCGGCATCGGGCTTCGCGGCGGCCGCGGGCGAGCTGATCGCGGAGTTGCAGCGGTCGCTGGTCACTCCACAGCGGTTCGCCCAGGCGCTCAATGCCTGGGCGGCCGAAGACGAACGGCGCCTCGGCTACGCACGCGAGCTGGCCTCGGTCTATCGGGCATACACGCGCGAGCTCGAGCGCCTCGGCCGCGTGGACGGCGAGCTGTACGTCTGGCGCGCGATCGACGCCCTGCGAGCCGAGCCGGGGCGCTGGGGGGAAACCCCGGTGTTCGTCTACGGCTTCGACGACCTGCTCCCGATCGAGCGCGACGCGGTCGAGACCCTGGCCCGGATCGTCGGCGTCGAGGTCACGGTATCGCTGACCTACGAGCCCTCGCGGGCGGCGCTGAGCGCCCGGGCCGAGGTGGTGGAGGAGCTGCGGGCCATCGCCCAGCGAGTCAAGCAGCTGCCCGCACTGGATGAGTACTACGCGCCCGGGGCTCGGATGGCCCTGCACCACGTGGAGCGGTCTCTGTTCGAGCCCGAACCTGAGCGCATCGATCCCGGCGCGGCGGTGCGCCTGCTCGAGGCCGGCGGGGAGCTGGCCGAGGCGGAGCTCGTGGCGGGGGAGGTGCTCGGATTGCTCCGGTCTGGGGTCACGCCCGACGCGATCGTCGTCGTGTGCCGCTCCCTCGCCCGTACCGCGCCGGTGATGGCCGGGGTGTTCCGGCGCTACGGGGTCCCCCTGGCCAGCCGGCACCGCATCCCGTTCGCGCACACGGCGCTGGGCCGCTCGGTGCGGGCGCTGGCCAGATGCGCGCTGGCCCCCGAGGCCGAGGCCACCGCTGACGACCTTTTGGATTTGCTGCGCGCGCCGGGCCGGCTGGACCGGATCGAGGTGGCCGATGGGCTCGAGGCAGAGGTTCGTCGTGAGGCGCTGAACACGTCCGAGCAGGCACGGCAGCGGCTGGGCTGGAAGCTCGACGAGATCGACCGGCTACGCGCCGCGGAAGATCCCAGCGCCGAGTTGGCTCGCCAGGCACGCAAGCTGTTCGACGCGCCCCACCGCGGCACGGCCGCGATCCTCGGTCCCCGGGAGGAGCTCGACGCCCGCGCGCTTTCGGCGCTGATCGCCGCGCAGGCCGACGTGCAAGAGCTGGGCGAGCGGTTGACCGGCGCCGAGCTGCTCGAGCTGCTCGAGCGGCTCGACGTGGACGCCGGTCAGCCGGTCCGTCCTGGTGCCGTCCTGCTGGCCGAGCCGCTGGCCATCCGCGCGCGGCGCTTTCGCGCCGTATTCGTCTGCGGCCTGAACGAGGCCGAGTTCCCGATGCCGGGCTCAAGCGAGCCGTTTCTCTCCGATGAGCAGCGACGGGAGCTTGCGCTGGCCTCGGGCCTGCGGTTGCCGGCGACCGAGGACGCGCTGGCCCGCGAGCGCTATCTGTTCTACGCCTGCGTCTCACGCGCCACCGAGCGGCTGCGGTTCAGCTACCGCAGCTCCGACGAGGAGGGAAACCTCGCCCTGCCCTCGCCGTTCATCGCCGACCTGGCCGACCTGTTTGCCGACGATTGGCTCGACCGCCGCGAGCGGCGGCTGCTGGCCGACGTGGTCTGGGATCCACGCATCGCACCCACGGCGCGGGAACAGGCCCGGGCCATTGCCTCGGCGCATGCGCCGGGCACGGCACCGCCGTCCCCGGTGCATTCGCTGGGCGAGCAGGCTCTGACCCACGTCCGCCACAGGGACATCGTCTCCGGCGGAGCGCTCGAGACCTACGCGGACTGCCCGGTGAAGTGGCTGATGGACCGCCAGCTCTCGCCGGCGCGCTTCGAGCCCGATCCCGAGCCCCTGGTGCGCGGCAGCTACATGCACGCGGCACTCGAGGAGATACTCGGCCGCCTGGAGGGTCCAGTGACGGCGGAGAACCTCACCGATGCGCTGAGGATCCTCGATGACGTGGTGGCCGAGATCCCGCCCACGATCGCCCCGGGGCGGGCGGAGTCCGTGCGCACCGCGGTGCTGCGCTCGATCGAGGCCGATCTCCGGCGCTACCTGACTCAGGAGGCCGGAGACGGATCCGACTGGACCCCCGAGGGACTCGAGCTCCGGTTCGGCTTCGAGGGCGAGGAGGGCTCGCTGCCGCCCGTCGCGCTCGGCGAGGGAAGTGAGCGGATTCTCTTACGTGGCGTGATCGATCGCGTAGATGTCGACCCCGATGGCAGCGGCCGTGCCGTGGTCCGCGACTACAAGAGCGGCTCCGCGCGACCCGAGCAGCAGGGCGCGCGCTGGATCACCGACCGGCGCTTCCAGGTCGCGCTGTACATGATCGCGGTCAGGGACCTGCTCGGGCACGATCCGGTGGCCGGCCTCTACCAGCCCCTCGGGGGCGGCGACCTGCGCCCCCGAGGCGTGTTCCTTAAAGGAGCCCCGGTCGGATCACGGGTGGTGGCCAACGACGGCCGCGATCGTGAGCAGCTCGAGGCAGTGCTCGATGAGGCCCGGGCGCGTGCGCTGGAGCTTGCGGCGCAGCTGCGCAGCGGCGTGCTGAAGCCGTGCCCGGAGACCTGCTCCCGGGATGGCTGCCGGCATCCGGGGATCTGCAGGATCTCCTGATGGAGTTCACCCCGGAACAGCAGCTGGCCATCGAACGGCGCAGCGGGGACCTGCTGCTCGACGCCAGCGCGGGCAGTGGGAAGACGTCGGTGCTGGTCGAACGGTTCGTCCGCGCGGTGGTCGAGGACGAAGTCGACGTCTCGTCAATCCTGACCATCACCTTCACCGAGAAGGCGGCGGCGGAGCTGCGCGATCGCATCCGCGGACGGCTCCGGGAGCTCGGGCTGGTGGACGCGGCGCGGGCCACCGAGGGCTCCTTCATCTCGACGATCCACGGTTTCTGCGCGCGGATCCTGCGCACCCACGCCCTCCTCGCCGGTCTGGATCCCGGTTTCACTGTGCTCGACCAGCCGGAGTCCGAAGCGCTGGCCGCCGCTGCCTTCGACCTGGCCTTGGAGGAGCTGGCGCAGAACGAATCCGGCGGCATCGACCTGATCGCCGGTTACGGCAGCGGTCCGCTGCGCGGAGCGATCATCGGCGTTTACCGTGAGCTGCGGGCCAGGGGCGAGCTGGATCCGCAGCTGCCGCCGCTGGGGCCGGCGCCGGACCTGGAGGCACGCGGTGAGGCGCTGGCGCAGGCCACGGCCGCGGTCGCGGCCGAACTCGGCGAGATCCCCGCCCCCGCGGTCCGCGTCACCCAAGCGCTCGAACGCCTTGAACGCTGCGCGGAGATCGTGTCCCTCGCCGACCCGTGGCCCGGCGAGCTCGACCGGGTGTCGCTGCCCCGCGGTAACGGCGCGGCGCTCTCAACGCCCCTGTGCCTGGCCTATGCGGAGGCACTGGCGGAGTTTCGTGAAGCCTGCGAGCATCGGCGCGCCGAACAGGCCCACAGGCTGCTGCAGCAACTGCTGGCGAGCTTCGGCGCCGAGTACAGCCAGCGCAAACGCGATTGCTCGGGCCTCGACTTCGAGGACCTGGAGCTGCTGGCCCGGGCGACGCTCGCGCGCCACGCTGAGCTGCGCGAGGCCTACCGCGAGCGCTTCACCTACGTGATGGTCGACGAGCTGCAGGACACGAACGTCGTGCAGCTGGAGCTGATCGAGTCCGTCGCGGCGGGGAACATGTTCATGGTCGGCGACGCGCAGCAGTCGATCTACGGATTCCGGCACGCGGACGTGGAGCTGTTCGAGCGCCTCGGTGAGCGCCTGGCGGCCGTCGGCGCCCGGGCCACGCTCGACATCAACTTTCGCTCTCGGCCGGAGATCATCACCGCGCTCAACCGGGCCTTCGAGGAAGTGCTCGCGGAGCGCTTTCGGCCGTTGCGAGCCGGACGCACAGCGCCGCCGGCCGATGAGCCTGTGGTCGAGCTGCTCGTGGCCGACAAGGGCGCGGACTGGACCAAGGACGGGCTGGCGGCGCCCTGGCGCCTAGCCGAAGCCGCAGCGCTCGCCCGGCGGGTCAGGGAGCTGGTCGACGCCGGCGCCGCGCCGGGGCAGATCGTGCTGCTGACCCGGGCGACGACGGATCTGCGGGCCTACGAACGGGCGCTCGAGGATCTGGGCGTCCCGACCTACGTCATCGGTGGTCGCGGCTACTGGGCGCACCCGCAGGTCGTCGACCTGGTGGCCTACCTGCGTGCGCTGGCCAACCCTCGCGACGAAGAACAGCTGCTGACCCTGCTGGCCTCACCGCTGGTCGGCGCTTCGGTGGACGCGCTGGTCGGGCTGATGGCCGGCGCGCGCCATTCCGGGCGCGACCCGTGGTGGCTGCTCCGCGAGCCCGAGGGGCGCCTTGACGGCCTCGCGCCGGCCGATCGCGAGCGGCTGGCCGGCTTCGTCCGGTGGTTCTCGGCCGAGCGTGAGGCGGTGCCCCGCCTCGGGGTGGAGGAGTTGGTCGAGCGGGTGCTCGAGGTCACCGGCTACGACCTGGTGATGCTTGAGATGCCCGGCGGTCAGCGCCGGCTCGCCAACGTTCGCAAGCTGATGCGGCTGGGCCGCGAACACGAGGCCGCGGCGGGGCTTGATCTGCGCGGATTTCTGCAGCTCGTCCACGCCCGCAGCAGTGGCTGGGGCGGATCGGGCGACAGCCGTGAGAGCGAAGCGCCGGTAGAGGGGGAGGCGCTGGACGCCGCGCGCTTGATGACGATTCACCGCGCCAAGGGGCTCGAGTTCGAGATCGTCTGCGTGGCCGACCTGGGTCGCGGTCCGATCCGCCGCGCGCCGCTGATCCGGGTCGGGCGCGACGGGAGCCTCGGCCTGCGGCTGGCCGAGCCCGGAACCGGCAAGCGTGAGCCCGCCCTGGCCTACAACGCGCTCGGCGAGCAGGAGCAGCGGCTCGAGCAGCAGGAGGAGCGCAGGTTGTTCTACGTGGCCATGACCCGCGCCCGGGAACGGCTGATCCTCAGCGGCGCGTCCAACTTCGAGCGCTGGCAGACCAGCGGCGGGAGCGGCCCGATGGCCTGGATCGGCCCGGCCTTCATTCCTGACATCGCCACCCGGGTGATGGAGGGCTCTGGGGTGACCGAGGACGGCATCAGGTTGATCGCGGTCCGGCCGGAGGGCGTGGCGGCCTCAGCTTCTGCCCCGCCGTCCGCCGCGGCGCCCACCGGGGCCGCGCCCGCGCCGAGCGAGCCCGCGCCCGCGCCCGTGCCGGTGCCGGTGCCGGTGCCAGTGCCAGTGCCGGCGGAGATTGTCGGGCGGGCTGAGCCAGGATCGCCGGTTTCGCGGCTCAGCTACTCGGCGCTGACGGAGTACCGGCGCTGCGGGTACCGCTTCTATGCCCAGCGCGTGCTCGGGCTCGCGCCTGCTGCCGCGTCCGGTCCCTCCCCGGCTGCCGTCCCCGCTTCCGCCGGCGGAAACGGCGGACTGACGGGCACTGAGCGGGGGATCCTCGCGCACGCCGTCCTGGAGCAGCTTGACTTCCGGCGTCCCGCGCCGGTGGCCGCCGCCTCGCTCACGGTTGCGGGCCAGCAGGCGCCGAGTGCCGAGGAAGGGAAGGAGCTCGACGCGCTGATCGGGGGGTTCGCGGCCAGCGAGCTGGCGGCACGGCTGGGACGAGCGAACGATGTCCGGCGCGAGGAGCGGTTCAACTTCCTGCTCGCTAACGGCGTGCTGATGACGGGCGCCTTCGACGTCCTGGCCCGCGAGGGGCCCGGGCGCATGCTGGTCGTCGACTACAAGAGCGACCGGCTGTCGGGAGCCTCTCCCGAGGCCGTGGTCAGCTCGTCCTACGGAGCGCAGCGCCTGATCTACGCGCTGGCGGCGCTTCGGGCGGGTGCGGCCGAGGTGGAGGTCGCCCACGTGTTCCTCGAGGCGCCCGCGGAGCCGGTGATCGCCCACTTTGAGGCCGCGCAGGCGGAGGCGCTCGAACGCGAGCTGGACGCGCTGACCAGCGGCGTACGGCGGCGCGAGTTCGTGGTCACCGAGATCCCGCAGCGGTCGATCTGCATCGGTTGCCCGGCCGAGGAAGGGCTCTGTTCCTGGCCGGTGGAGATGACCCGGCGGGAGTCGGTTGAGCAACTGTTCTAGGCGGGCGGGGACAGGTGCGGACTGCTCGGGTGGACGCCGGAAGGGCCAAAAGGGCACATCGCCCCAGATGCTCAGCGGACTGTGGCGCTGAGGTGCCCGCACAGGGCCAAAATCGTTCACGGTGCTGCGGGGGCAGCCGGCGATGAGCCTTTTTGGCCCTCCGGAGCGCGCTTAGCTCGGTTTGAACTCGACGTCGACCTGTTCGTTGTCGTGGCGCTCCTCGACCTTGGCCAGGGCAGTCAGCGTTTCCTCGTCAGCGCGGGCACTGGGCGGTCCGAGCAGACTGCGGGGCCACAGCTTGCGCGTGACGACGACGTTGATCTCCGCCGAGTAGAGCGTCAACTGCGCTCCGAGGTGCAGCCAGACAAGCAGTGCGATGACGAAGCCGAACAGCCCGTAGGTGCTGTTTGAGTGCTTGAGGACGTGGTTGATGTAGATCCCGCCGAGCGACTGCAACAGCTCCCAGAACACCGCCGCGACGATCACACCGACCCATAGGCAGCGGGTGGCGATCGTCTTCGAGGTCATGAACCGGAAGGCCGCCATGAACAGGCCGAAGTTGAGCAGGAGCGAGAGGACGATGGCCGCAACCTTGGCCAGCGTTCCACCGAGGTGCAGGCCGCCGGTGACCAGTCCCGAGACGATCGTTGCCGCCAGGAAGAGGACGCCCAGTGAGCCGAGCAGCATGAGGCCTCGAAGCCGTGAGTGCACGAAGTCGGGACGGTCCTTCATCGGCACGGCCCAGACGCGGTCGAAGGCGTTCTGGGCCGCCTGGGTGACGCCCATCCCGGCCAGCAACGAGGTCAGGAGCCCGATCACCAACGCGGTCACGTGTCCGTGGAGCGTGTGGATGTTCTTGGTGATGTCGGCGCCGATGATCGGAAACTGGGCCAGCACCGAACTTTCGATCGTTGCCTGGGCGCTGGCGTTGCTCTGAAGCACGTAGCTGAGGATCGTCACTGCCACGAGCAGGAGTGGGAACAGCGAGAAGAAGGCGTAGTAGGCGACGAGCGCGGCCAGGCTGCCACCCTGATCGTCGCTGAACTTCTTCACCACGGCCATCGGGACGGCCAGCCACTTATGGCGCTGCTGAACTGCGTCGAAGGCCTTGACCGGCCGCAGGAGGTCCACGCCGGACGGCTACCCGTTCAACAGTTTGTTTAGGCGGTGGTGGCCAATGCGGGTTGCGAGCCGGCGCCGGTCGGGCGGCGACTGCGAAGCATCACGGTTGCGCCAGCGGCGGGGCTGAAGGTGATGCTGCGTCGTGCGGTCTGCTCGGCCGCCGGACCCACCGGAAGGAGCTCGTAGCGAAGCAGGGCGACCCGGAGCACGATTTTCATCTCCTGCAGCGCGAAGCTCGCGCCCAGACAGCGCCGTCGGCCTCCGCCGAACGGGATCCAGGTATAGGTGCCTGGTGAATTGCCGAGGAACCTTTCGGGGCGGAAGGCGTGGGGATCGGGATAGATATCGGGATCGTGGTGGACCAGGTAGGCGCTGGCCAGCAGGGCCACTCCGGGCGGATACTCGAAGTCGCCGATCCGGACGTGCTTCTTGGTCAGCCTCGGCTCGGCGTTCGGAAGCACCGGTTTGCGTCGCAGCACCTCGTAGACGGTCGCTGTGAGGTACTCGTCGCCCGCGTCCGCGTCGAGCTCCTCGGCGAGTCGCCGCGCGACGCGTGGCTCGCGTGCCAGGCGCTCGAATGCCCAGGCCAACTGCGAGGCCGTGGTCTCGTGTCCCGCCACCAGCGCGGTCATCAGCTCGTCTCGCAGCTCCTGGGGCGACATCGGCGAGCCGTCCTCGTGGCGCGCCTGCAGAAGCATGGCCAGGATGTCGTCGCGACCTTCGTCGGGGTTGGCCCGCCGTTCCTCGATCACGCGGAAGATCAGCGCGTCCGTGCGCCGGGTCAGCTCCGCAAAGCGCCGAACGGGTCCGAACCAGCGGCGCGTCCGCTGCACCCACGGCATCACCGACAGCGGGCTTTCGCTGAACACCAGCACCTCGGTCAAGGAGTCACGGAGCTCGTCCAGCTGGGCGCCCGATTCCAAGCCGAACACCGCGCGCAGGATGATCTCCAGGGTCACGCGCTGCAGCCGCGGATGGAGCTTGATCGCCTCGTCCTGCGGCCAGTCGGCGATCTCACGTTCGGCGAGCTCGGTCATCAGACCGGTCAGGCGTTGCATCTTCTCGCCGTGGAAGGCTGGGAGCAGCAGCTTGCGCTGCTCCATGTGCGGGCCCTCGTCAAGCAGGATCACGGAGTTGCGTCCGATGATCGGCTCGAGGATGCGCGCCCCCTCGCCGGGATGGAGCACGTCCGGCGCGGACATGAACAGATCTTTGATGTCGGCCGGATCGGAGAGGATCACGAACGGTGGCTGGAACGGCAGCTGCACCGTGACGCGTTTGCCATAGCGGTTGCGCAGCCGCTCCAGCGAGGCGGCCGGCCGCTTCCACGTCGCGAGCATCTGCAACGCCCCGGGGACGCTCGGTCCCGGCGGCAGCGACCGTCTGATCTCCCGCTTGCTCATCTCTGCTCCCTCGGAGTGGGCCAAGGAGGATACGGACGTTCCCGCGGCTTAGCCCGGCCGTCCTTCGACCGAGAGCAGCAGCTTCTTGCGATCGACACCGCCGGTGTAGCCGCCGAGCCCGCCGCCTGAGTGCAGGACGCGGTGACAGGGCACGATGATCGGCAGCGGGTTGGCACCCAGCGCGTTGCCGGCAGCCCGTGAGGCCAACGGGCTGCCGGCGGCCTCGGCCACGAGCTTGTAGCTCGAGACGCTCCCATAGGGAATCTTGGCCGTCGCCCTCAGCACCCGCCGGGCGAAGCCGCCAGCCAGACGCCAGTCCAGCGGGACCGAGAAACGCCGGCGCTTCCCGGAGAAGTATTCGTCGAGCTCTCGCCGCGGCTGATCCAAGCGTCCGGGAGCGGACAGTACGCGCGGTGAGATCCGCGCCGCAAGATCCTCCAGTACGGCGTCCTCCGTGCCGTCCAGGTAGGCGAGGCGCACGAGACCCTGCGGCGTCCCGGCCAGCAACAGCGTTCCCACCGGAGAGTCGACCGTCTCGTAGGCGACATCGAGCAGGCCGGCCCGGGCCGCGGACTGGCTGAGGTCCGGAAGGGGAGCCGACGGCGCCGCCGCGCGCAGCGCTGAGACGATCAGATCATGCTCGGTCATGGCTGGTACTCCGTTCGAAGTCGGTTGAGCGCCTCGTATACATTTCGTCGCGCCGCCTCCTCGCTCGTGCCCATCACGGCCGAGATCTCCGCGTATCCGGCATCGGCGACGTACCGCAACGACACCGCGGTGCGCTGCTTGGGCGGCAGTCGCCGGACGTGATCCCACAGGCTCTGGTCAGGCAGAGCCGGCGGGACGCTGACGCGCTCGGGCACCTCGGCGATTGGAATCGCGCGGCGTCCCCGGGCTCGCATGAAATCGATCGCCTTGCGATGGGCAACGGTCAGGATCCAGCTGCGCAGGTTGGAGGCATCGCGAAGCCGCGGGTAGGCGCGCAACGCCGCGATCCAGGTCTCCTGGTAGCAGTCGTCGGCGTCCACCGGGCCGACGCTGGCGACCAGGAACCGGTGGACATCGCGGCCGTGAGCGTCGAGCAGCTGCTGAAACGGAGGAAGCTTCACGTCGATTGAACGAGCGCGGGCGTCACCGCGTGAGACACTGGGAACCATGGAGCAGCGCTCACTGGGGACTCAGGGGTTGGTCAGCTCGGCCGAGGGGCTGGGCTGCATGGGCATGTCCGAGTTCTACGGCGCCGCCGATGAGACCGAGGCGATCGCGACCATTCATCGCGCCCTGGAACTCGGGGTGACGATGCTCGACACCGCCGATGCATACGGATACGGCGACAACGAGGTGCTGGTCGGGCACGCCGTGGCCGATCGACGGGAGGAGGTTCTGCTCGCCACCAAGTTCGGAATCGTGCGCGACCGGGTCGACCCGACCGTGCGTGGGGTCAACGGGCGCCCGGAGTACGTATTCGCGGCCTGTGATGCGTCGCTGCGCCGCCTGGGTCTCGACCACATCGACTTGTACTACCAGCACCGGGTCGATCGTGACGTGCCGATCGAGGAGACGGTCGGGGCCATGGCAGAGCTGGTCGATGCGGGCAAGGTGCGCTACCTCGGCCTTTCCGAGGCTTCGGCGGAGACGCTCCGCCGAGCCCACGCGGTGCATCCGATCTCGGTCCTGCAGAGCGAGTACTCGCTGTGGAGTCGCGACCTCGAGGAGGAGGTGCTGCCGACCATCCGCGAGCTCGGTATCGGCCTAGTCGCCTACAGCCCGCTGGGCCGCGGCTTCTTGACCGGGCAGCTGTCGAGGCCCCAGGACCTGGACGATCAGGACTTCCGCCGCCACAACCCGCGTTTTCAGGGTGAGAACCTCCGGCGCAATCTCGAGCTGGTCGAGCGCGTCAAGCAGTTGGCCGCCGGGCACAACTGCAGCCCGGGCCAGCTGGCGCTGGCCTGGGTCCTGCATCAAGGGCAGGACGTGGTCCCAATCCCGGGCACCAAGCGGCGCGCGTACCTGCAGGAGAACGTCGACGCCACGGAACTGGACCTGAGCCAGGACGACCTCCTCGAGCTCGACGCGGCGGCGCCCGCTGGGGCGACGTCCGGAGACCGGTATCCGGATATGGGGTGGGTCAACCGCTGAGCAATACCGCGCTCAACGCTTGATTCACCACAGCGGTTCGCTATACAAAATGGCTATGGCTCGCGCAATCTGGTCTGGCGCCATCAGTTTCGGCCTGGTCAACGTCCCGGTCAAGCTGTACAGCGCAACGTCGCCGAAGACGGTTCGCTTCCACCAGCTCTCGAGCAAGACGGGAGCTCGCATCAAGCAGAAGCGGGTGGATCCGACCACCGGCGAGGAGGTCCCCTTCGACGAGATCATCAAGGGGTACGAGATCACCCCTGATCGCTATGTGACGATCGCTCCGGAGGAGCTCGACGCGCTCGATCCGAAGGCCACTCGCACCGTCGACATCGAGGAATTCGTCGATCTGGTCGACATCGACCCGATCTTCTACGACCACAACTACTACCTCGCGCCGAGCGCCGGCGGCGCCAAGGCGTACAAGCTCCTGCTGGACGCGATGCGCGAGGCGGGGAAGGTCGGCATCGGCCGTGTGGTCCTGCGCTCCAAGCAGCAGCTCTGTGCGCTGCGCCCCACCGGCGAGGCGCTGACGCTGACCACGATGCTGTTCGGCGATGAGGTCCTCGCCCCCGATCGGATCGACGAGCTCGACGCCCTCGGTGACGCCGAGGCCTCGGAGCGCGAGCTGAAGATGGCCCAGCAGCTGATCGCATCCCTGTCGGCGGACTTCGAGCCGACCCGGTACCACGACGAATACCGCGAACGCGTGCTCGAGCTGATCGAGCGCAAGGCCGCCGGCGAGGAAATCGCCGTCCAACCGCAGGCCGAAGAGCCCGCGGCTGCACCGGACCTCATGGCAGCACTTGAAGCCAGCCTCGCCGCCATGCGACCAGAGGGCGAAGAAGCGGAAGCCGAGAGCCCAAAGCCCAAGGCCAAGAAGGCCCCGGCCAAGAAGGCCGCGGCAAAGAAGCCGGCCAAGAAGCCGCCCGCGAAGAGCGGCTCCAACGGTGCCGGCGACGGCCGCCGGGCATCGCTGGCCGAACAAAAGTAACCATCCCGCCTTCAGCCAGGCAGTCCGGTCCGGCGGTATGTCTGACGGAGTCGCTGGCGCACCCCGGCGCTGGTAAGATTTCCTTAAGTCGGGCCGCCGTCGCTTCCCCCTGTCCCCACTCTCAGGGCAACTCCTTTCCTATGCACAAGCACTCTGCTCCACCCGGGGCCACTGGCCTCTACGACCCTCAGAACGAGCACGACGCCTGCGGCATCGCGATGGTGGCGAAGCTGTGGGGCGAGGCCAGCCATGCCGTGGTCGAGAAAGCGCTGGACGCGCTCGAGAATCTCGAGCACCGTGGCGCCGAGGGAGCCGACCCGAACACGGGCGACGGGGCCGGAATCCTGCTGCAGATCCCGGACGCGTTCATGCGCGCCGTCACCGGCGTCGACCTGCCGGCTCCAGGACGCTACGGGGTTGGGGTCTGCTACCTGCCGCGGGATCCGGAGCGTCGCCAGGCCCTCGAGCGCCTGATTGAGGAAACGATCGAGGCCGAAGGACAGCGGTTGCTGTGGTGGCGCGACGTCCCTATCGACGAGCGACATGTCGGCGACACCGCCCGCCTGGCCGCGCCGTTCATCCGCCAGGTGGTGATCGAGGCTGCGGAGGAGCTCCCCGACCAGGACGCGTTCGAGCGCAAGCTCTACGTGATCCGGCGCGTGATCGAGCGGGAGGCCGGAAGCGACCTCGCGGTGCCGAGCTTCTCCTCGCGCACGATCGTCTACAAGGGCATGCTCACCGCGCCACAGCTCCCGCGCTACTTCTGCGACCTCCGCGACCCGCGAGTGGCCTCACGGCTGGCCCTTGTCCACTCTCGCTTCTCGACTAACACCTTCCCGAGCTGGGAGCTGGCTCACCCCTACCGGATGATCGCCCACAACGGCGAGGTCAACACGTTGCGGGGCAACGTCAACTGGATGCGAGCGCGTGAGTCCCAGCTCGCCTCAGAGCTGTTCGGCGACGATCTCGAGAAGGTGATTCCGGTCGTCCGTCAGGGCGGCTCGGACTCGGCGACATTCGACAACGTGTTGGAGCTGCTGGTGCTCGGGGGACGCTCGATCCCCCACGCGGTGATGATGATGGTGCCGGAGGCCTACCGGACCCGCGCGGATCTGGATCCGGATCTCAAGGGGTTCTACGACTTCCACTCCTGCCTCATGGAGCCGTGGGACGGCCCGGCCGCGATCGTCTTCACCGATGGCCGGCTCGTCGGCGCCATGCTCGACCGCAACGGTCTGCGACCCGGACGCTGGATTCAGGACACCGAGGGCTATGTCGTCCTAGCCTCCGAGACCGGCGTCATGACCGTGGCGCCCGAGCACGTTCAGCGCAAGGGCCGGCTGGCGCCGGGGAAGCTATTCTTGGTCGACCTCGAGGACGGCCGGATCGTCGAGGACGAGGAGGTCAAGCGAAGGGTTGCCCGGCGCAAGCCCTACAGCGAGTGGTACGAGGGGTCGGCCGTCCACATCGCGGACCTGCCCGACCGCGAGCCGCGGACCCCCCGGATCGAGCCGTTGCGCTCGAAGCAGCTGGCCTTCGGGTACTCGCAGGAGGACCTGAGGATGATCATCGCGCCGATGGCGGCCAAGGGCGAGGAGCCTGTGGCGAGCATGGGCAACGATGCCGCGCTGGCTGTGCTTTCAGACCGTCAGCCGCCGCTGTTCGCCTACTTCAAGCAGCTGTTCGCGCAGGTCACCAATCCGCCGATCGACCCAATCCGCGAGTCCGTCGTGATGAGCCTGCAGACGGGTGTGGGCGCCGAGGTGAACCTGCTGATGGAGTCCCCGGACCAGGCGCACCAGTTGATGATGGAGCAGCCGATCCTCCGCAACGCGGAGCTGGAAAAGCTGCGGCAGGTCTCGCATGACGTGTTCGAGGCGGCCACGCTCGACATCACCTGGCCGATCGAGAACGGCCCGGACGGGATGGAGATCCGCCTCTACGACCTGTGCGGCGAGGCCGCGCGCTACGTGGACAACGGCGCCAACATCCTGATCCTGTCCGACCGCAACCTCGGTCCCGAGCGCGTCGCGATGCCTTCGCTGCTGGCCGTGGCGGCCGTTCACCATCACCTTGTCCGGCGCGGTACCCGCCTGCGCACCGGGCTGGTGATCGAATCCGGAGAGCCGCGGGACATCCACCACATGGCGACCCTGATCGGCTACGGGGCCGCGGCGATAAACCCGTACCTGATGTTCGAGTCCCTGGACGAGCTTGCCGACCGATCGCTGCTGCCGGAGGACCTGAGCCGGGACGAGGCGGAGGGACTGATCGTCAAGGCGATCGGCAAGGGCCTGCTGAAGACGATCTCGAAGATGGGCATCTCCACGATCCAAAGTTACTGCGGTGCCCAGATCTTCGAGGCCGTGGGGCTCAACCGGGACGTGATCGACACGCATTTCACCGGCACGGCGTCCCGGATCGGCGGGATCGGGCTGGACCAGCTCTCCAGCGAGGCGATGGAGCGCCACTACCGCGCGTACCCACGCACCGCCCGTGACCTGCTGCCGGTCGGAGGGGTGTTGCAGTGGCGACGGGATGGCGAGATCCACGTGTGGAACCCGGACACGGTGGCCAAGCTCCAGCACGCGGTCCGCGGCCAGAACGGCGACGCGCACCAGACCTACGCAGAGTTCTCGGCCCTGGCCAATCGCGAGGCGACGCGCAAGGCGGCGCTCCGCGGGCTGATGCAGTTCAAGCCGGCGGGCGAGCCGGTGTCGCTGGAGGAGGTGGAGCCCGCGCAGGAGATCGTCCGCCGGTTCACCACCGGCGCCATGAGTCTCGGCGCGCTCAGCCGCGAGGCTCACGAGACGCTGGCCGTGGCGATGAACCGGCTCGGGGCCAAGTCGAACACAGGCGAAGGTGGGGAGGACCCCTCGCGTTACACGCCCGATGCCAACGGGGACTCACGCCGCTCCGCCATCAAGCAGATCGCCTCCGGCCGCTTCGGCGTCACGATCCACTATCTGGTCAACGCCGATCAGCTGCAGATCAAGATGGCGCAGGGAGCCAAGCCGGGAGAGGGCGGCCAGCTTCCCGGTCACAAGGTCGACGAGTACATCGCCAAGATCCGCAACTCGACTCCCGGAGTGGGCCTGATCTCCCCGCCCCCGCATCACGACATCTATTCGATCGAGGACCTCAAGCAGCTGATCTACGACCTGCGCTGTGCCAACCCGACCGCTTCGGTCTCGGTCAAGCTGGTGTCCGAGGTCGGCGTCGGGACGGTCGCCTCGGGTGTGGCCAAGGCCAACGCCGACCACGTGACGATCGCCGGCCACGACGGCGGCACCGGCGCCTCCCCGCAGTCGTCAGTGCACGGTGCCGGGGTCCCGTGGGAGATCGGCCTGGCCGAGACCCAGCAGACGCTGCTGCTCAACGATCTGCGCTCACGCATCACCGTCGAGGTCGACGGGCAGATGAAGACCGGCCGCGATGTCGTCGTCGCTGCGCTGCTGGGCGCCGACGAGTTCGGCTTCTCGACCGCCCCGCTGATCGCCATGGGCTGCATCATGATGCGGGTCTGCCACCTCAACACCTGCCCGGTGGGGATCGCCACTCAGGATCCGGAGCTGCGCGCGCGCTTCCGCGGCACGCCGGATCAGGTGGTCAACTATCTGATCATGGTGGCCGAGGATGTCCGCCAGATCATGGCCTCGCTCGGTGTGCGCCGCTTCCAGGACATGATCGGGCAGACCGAGATGCTCGACATGGATCCGGCGATCAAGCACTGGAAGGCCAAGCACGTCGATCTGTCGATGATCCTGAAGGCGCCCGACCTCCCGGAGGGCGCCCCCCGCTGCCGGACCCGCGCGCAGGTCCCCGTGCTCGACGACGCGCTGGACTGGGAGCTCGTGCGCAAGTGCGCGCCGGCCATCGACGACGGCGAGCCGGTCCGCTTTGGGCCGGTGCCGGTACGCAACGTCAACCGCACCGTAGGCGGGATCCTGTCCGGAGAGATCGCGCGCCGTCATGGCCTCAAGGGGCTGGCGGAAGGGACGATCGAGATCTCGTTCTCCGGCTCGGCGGGCCAGAGCTTCGGCGGCTGGCTGGCCCCCGGCGTGACCTTTTCACTGCGCGGGGAGACCAACGACTACACCGGTAAGGGACTGTCCGGCGGAATCGTCTCGGTGCGCCCTCCGGAGACGGCGCTATTCCGAGCCGAGGAGAACATGATCGTCGGCAACACGGTGCTCTACGGAGCCACGGCCGGTCGGGCCTTCTTCCGCGGCCTGGCCGGCGAGCGATTTGCCGTGCGCAACTCCGGAGCCGTTGCCGTGGTGGAAGGCGTGGGCGATCATGGCTGCGAGTACATGACCGGCGGCCGCGTGGTGGTGCTCGGACCCACGGGGCGCAACTTCGCCGCCGGGATGAGTGGCGGCATCGCCTACGTGTACGACGTCGACCGTCGCTTTGCCAGCCGTTGCAACCAGGAACTCGTGGACCTCGACGCGCTGAGCGACGCGGACGCGGACGAGGTCAAAATGCTCATCTCCGAGCACGCCCAACGGACCGGCTCGCTGGTCGCCCGCAACCTGCTGGCGTCCTGGGAGCGGGGTGCCCAGGAGCGGTTCGTCAAGGTGATGCCGCGTGACTACAAGCGGGCGCTGGAGCAGCATGTGGAAGCACCCGAGGTGGTCGGGGCGTAGGTTCGCCCGCCGGGAGGCATTCGTTCAGCGAAGCAGCGCGGCGGCGACACCCTGGATCGTGTCGATGCCGTATTGCATCGTCGGGTCGCCGTCGGTCATAACCGCGATGGCCAACCGCCGGTGGTGGCCCTCGAGACGATCCACCTGATGCACGAGCTGGCCGAGGCCGGTCGGCTCCGAGCCATCCTTGAAGAACGTCTGGTAGCCGAGCGGGCGCGCAATCACCGGGATGCCCCAGCTCTGCGACGCGGCGATGGTGGAAAGCAAAAACCGGGCGTAGCCGACGAACTGGCGGGGGATGAGCGAATCCATCTCGAAGAAGTAGTGCGCTTGGTCGGCCGGGCTGAGCATCGCCGTGCCCCACGAGCCGGTGACCGAGAAATCGGTCATGCCGGCCGCGCGGGCAATCGCGTAGAGACCGGAGTCGCCGACGATCGACCAGCACTGTGTGGCCGCGTTGTTGTCGGAGATGTGGATCATCGGGTACAGGAACGAGTTGCTGAAGGCATCGACTCCGTGCTGTCCGCGGGCGTCGAGTCGACGCAGATAGGCGACCAGCAGCATCGCCTTGACCACGCTGGCGGTATTGAACGTCGAGTGAATCCGGATTCCGGACAGGCGGCCCTCACTGTCGACCACCGCGAACGCCGTCCGCCCGGTGCGTTGGCCGAGGTATCTGGCCGCGCGGTCGACTGCGCCCGTCCCCGGGAAGCCCACGGGGAGCGAGCCACTGCCGCGGAAGCCGAGCCCTGCGCACTGGGGCACGCGGACCGCGTCGTACAGGGCCTGCGAGTTCCGCGGGTGAAAGCAGACGCGGAAGCGAAAACGTCCTGCCGGTAGCGCGATCTGCGTTTTAAGTACTGCGATGTTGGGGCCCAGGCGGTGGGCGGTGGACGCGGGCGCCGGAACATAGCTGCGGCTGCCGCCGCCGGCGAAATCCCAATGGACTGCCGTACCGGCCCACCGCAGGTCCGGGGGATGGAATACGAGGATCGTCACTCCAGCGGTACCGAACGGGAGCGCCCTGACCTTGACGATCACCTTCGCCGCCACGCGGACCGCCGCCGCGGCGACGTCCCCGGTGCTGGGCACGAGCAGGCGGTAGCGGACGTTTCGGTCGGGGGCGACGGTGAACGAGAAGGAGCCGTCGGCGGCGGTGGCCGTGGTTCTGACCAGCGTGGCCGGCGGATATGGAAAGGCCGTCTTGTAGAGCTGCACCGCGGTTGCTGCCGGTACGCCGGCGACCCGGCCGGACAGTGTCACCGCCTTCCCGGCCGTGATCGAGGAGGCGGAACTCGTCACGGTCATCGCAGCCGACCCGCTGGCCACCGCCGGACCCATCAGTACGGCAGCCGCGGCGAGGAGGGTCCCGGCCAGGTTGCGCCCGAGCTTCACCGCGTCAGAGTAAGGCACCGGTTACGGCCTGGATCGTGCCGATCCCGTAACCCATGGACGGATCGCCGTCGGTCATCACCGCCATCGAGAAGGTGAGGCCGTGACCTTCCAGGCGGCCCACCTGATGGACCAGCTGGCCCAGACCGGTCCCGCGCCAGCCGCCCTTGAAGAACACGTTGTAGCCGCGTGGCCGGGCGACGGCCGGGATGCCCCAGCTCTCATAGCCCGCGATCGTGGAGAGCAGGAAGCGGGCGTAGCCGACGAATTGACGGGGGATCAACGAGTCCATCTCGAAGAAGAACTTGGCCTGGTCGGCCGCGCTGATCTGCGCGTTGGCCCAGATCCCGACGATTGAGAAGTCGGTCATCCCAGCCGCGCGTGCCACCGAATAGAGGCCCGAGTCGCCGACGATCGACCAGGTCTGCGTGGCCGCCGAGTTGTCCGAGACATTGATCATCGGATACAGGAACGAATTGCTGAACGAGTCGACGTGGCGCTGCCCGCGCGCGTCGAGCCGGCGCAGGTAGGCCACCAGCAGCATCGCCTTGACGACGCTGGCGGACACGAAGGTCCAGTGCTCGTGCAGCCCTGACATCCGGCCCTCGCTGTCGACCACGGCAAAGGCGGTACGGCCGGCGTGGCTGCGCAGGACCCCCGCGGCCCGGGCGATTGCGCCGGGGCCCGGGTAGCCGACGGGAAGTGAGCCGCCGCCGTAGTACCCGCGGCCGGTGCATCCGCGCGGCCGACGGGCGTTGGCCAGCGCATGATCTCCGCGCGCGTGAAAGCACACGCGCCAGCGGAACCGGCCCGCGGGCAGGGTGATCTGCGTGTGCAGGGTGGTCACGTAGGGGCTCAGCTTCTGGGATTTGGTGCTGGGCGCGGCGAAGAAGCGCCCACGCCGGCCGAGAGCGAAGGACCAGCTCACCCGGGCCCCGCCCCAGCGGAGATCGCGCGGATGGAAGATCACCACGCTCACCCCGGCCTGCCCCAGCGGCAGTGCCCTGACTTTGGTCAGCGTCTTCCCGCTGACCTCGATCGCGGTGCTGGCCTGGGCCGGCGTGCCGGTCAGGATCACGCGATAGCGCGTGTTGCGGTCCGGCGAGACCGGGAACGAGTACGAGCCATCGGCCGCTGTGGTCGTGCTCGCGGCCAGCCGTGCGACCGGGAACGGGTACGGGCTCACGTATAGGCGCACCTCGGTTGCGGCCGGCACGCCGGAGGCGATGCCCGAGAGCGTTGCGTGATGGCCGCCGGTCAGCTGCGCGGGAACGGCGCGCAGGGTGATCGCCGGTGGGGGTGTGACCGTTGGTGCAGACGGGAGCGGCGTCGCTGCGGCGGGACCCGCGATCAGCAGCGACAGCAGGGCCAGCGCCCCCACCACGCCGAGCGTTGCTGTGACCCCTTTCCCCAGGCTGCGCACGAGCGCACTCTAAGGGGTCAGATGGACGTCATGCAGGGAAGCTGTAAATGGACTGGGCGTTGCTACGCTCACCTGCCCCATGGGCGAACTCGGCGCATTTCTCAAGATCCATCGGGTCGGCTTTGACAAGCGCGACCCGGACCAGCGCGTGCACGATTACAAGCAGTACTTCGCGCTCCAGCCGGAGGAGGAACTCCAGCGCCAGGGGGCACGGTGCATGGACTGTGGAATCCCGTTCTGTCATGAGGGCTGCCCGCTCGGCAACCTGATCCCGGACTGGAACGATCTGGTCTATCGGGGCAAGTGGCGCGACGCGATCGACCAGCTCCACATGACCAACAACTTCCCGGAGTTCACCGGACGGATCTGTCCCGCTCCCTGCGAGTCCGCCTGCGTGCTGGCGATCAACGATGACGCCGTCGCCATCGAGCAGATCGAGATGGCGATCGCCGAGCGTGCCTTCGAGGAGGGCTGGGTGGTGGCTGATCCGCCCTCCCGGCGCACGGAGAAGACGGTGGCCGTGGTCGGGGGCGGCCCGGCGGGCCTGGCGGTGGCCGCCGAGCTGAACAGCTCCGGGCACAAGGTGACGCTCTACGAGCGCGACGAAGGACCCGGCGGCCTGATGCGCTTCGGCGTCCCTGACGCCAAGCTGGAGAAGTCGATCATCGACCGGCGGGTCGAGATCCTCGCCCAGGAGGGGATCGACTTCGTCTACAACACCGACGTCGGGCGTGATCTCAGCGCCGCCGAGGTGATCGACCGGCACGACGCCCTGGTGTTGACGATCGGCTCACGCGTTTCCCGTGACCTCGACGTCCCCGGCCGTCAGCTGCAGGGAGTTCATTACGCGATGGACTACCTCTACCAGCGCAACCGCTGGGTGGCCGCGCAGGAGGGCCGCCCCTTCAAGCCGACCGAACCGGGGCAGGAGATCAGCGCCACGGGCAAGCGGGTGATCGTGATCGGCGGCGGCGATACCGGCATGGACTGCATCTCCAACTCCCATCGCGAGGGCGCGCGAAGCGTGGTCATGCTCGACGTGTACGCGGAGCTGCCCACCGACGGCGATGATCCGCGGCACCCGTGGCCGCTGCCGCCGAAGCGGACCGCCTCGACCTACGCTCTGGAAGAGGGAGGCAAGCGGCGGTGGGGGACTGAGGTCACCGGATTCGGCGGTAAGGACGGAGCGGTGAGCCACGTGTATGCCCGGCAGGTCACGGGCACGTCCTCGCGTGATCTGACCCCGGTGCCGGGCACGGAGTTCGTGCTCGAGGCCGACGTCGTGTTGATCGCGATCGGCTTCGAGCATCCGGAGCACGAGGGACTGGTTCGACAGCTCGACCTCGAGCTGGACAAGCGCGGCAACATTCGCACCCGGCAGACGTATCGGACCTCGGTCAAGGGTGTCTACGCCGCTGGTGACGCACGGATCGGCCAGTCGCTCGTGGTCACCGCAATCGCGGAGGGCCGCAAGTGCGCCAGGATCGTCAACAAGGACCTCGGCGGCAGCCCGATGGACGCCGACCGCGAGATGCTGGCCGTCGGCGCCTGGAGCGGTGAAGCCGATCGGACACTGCGCCATGAGGCCGAGGCCGCGGGCACGGTCCGCCCCGGCGAGGAGTTCTTCAGCGGACCGGGAGAGCGACGAGCCTGAGTGGCGAGGGGGCCGGGCGAGGCCGGCGGATTTCGCCCATGGGCCGGTCTCGGGCTGCTACGGTAGAGGAGGTCGGCGCGAGTGTCGCGCGGCGGGTTGACGCGGCAGAGGTTTTAGGTTTAGAGCAAGCTTGGGACGGGGAAACTCGCCCCTGTCGGTCAGGGAACTGCGCCCCCACTTCCCTGACTCTCCGGGGGGCCCAGATGGATCTGGGCCCCCCGGGTCTATTTAGGGGGGACGCCGATCCTCCGCACGATTCTCAGGTGCGGCCGAGGGCGTGGTGTGCGACCGTGTGTCCATGGCCCCGATTGCCGCCGCGAGCGCCGTCACGACCAGCCATCACCACGCCTCGATCGGCGACACGATCAACGGCCTGCTGGATTCAGCCGGGAAGTTCTTCTCGCAGCTGGCCAATCTGAGCTGGGTCTCGCTGCTGATCGCGCTGGCCCTCTATTCGCTGTACCTGCTGCTGCGCTCCCGGGCCCTGTTCAACGCCGTCCGGGCGGCCTATCCCGAGGAGCACGTGCGCTGGCGGGATATCTGGGGGGCGTACATGGTGGGTTACGCGGTCAACAACGTGTTCCCCCTCGGCGGCGGGAACATCGCGCAACTATTCTTGGCCCGCCTGGCGATCGCGCGCAGCAGCTATCCGACGATCGCCGCCGCGATGTCCACCGGGGTGATCTTCGACTGGTTCATGGGCCTGCTGATCATGGCCTTCTCGTTCACGCAGGGGGTGTTTCCAAAGCCCCCTGACTTCTCCAAGCTCCCCGCCTTCGACATCAGCTTCTTTGCGGGTCACATGCGCTTCACGCTGTTCTTCCTGACCGCGCTGGGCGGGATCTTCCTGGTGGCGTTTGCCCTGTTGTCAGCCAGGGTCCGGGCGTTTTGGGATCGGGTGCGGCAGGGCTTCACGATCCTGCGTGACCGTCGACGCTATCGCCGAGAGATGGCTACCTGGCAGTTCGCCAGCTGGATTGCCCGCTTCGGTGCCTACTGGGCGCTGTTGGACGCGTTCCACATCGGCGGCTCGGTACGGAACGCGCTGCTCGTCCTCGGCGTTCAGGTCGTGGCCTCGGTGTTCCCGTTCACGCCGGGCGGAGCCGGAGTGCAACAGGCCCTGCTGCTGACCATCTTCGCCCACAACCCCAATGTCGCATCGTTCTCGGTGGGTCAGCAGATCGCGACCGCTGCTCTGAGCGGGGTGATGGGATTTGCCGCGCTGGTGCTGATCTTCCGCTTCAAGAGCTTCAAGGAGGTGATGCGGCGTGGGCGCGAGCATCGCCGCGAGGAGGCCGGGGTCGCAGCCGACGAGGCCGAGCACGAGCATCAAACCGTGATCGCCGGCTAGCAGCCGGTCGTGGCCTAATCTTGACGCCCCCGTCATCTTTCTCTAGGCTGCCCGAGAACCCCGTCAACCAGATTCTCAGGAGCGGTCGATGAACAAACTTCCCTCGGTCTGCGTGATCGGCGCCGGCTCGTCAGGCATAGCCGGCGCGAAGGCCCTGCACGAGCGGGGGATCCCGTTCGACTGCTTCGAGAAGTCCGACCGCGTCGGGGGCAACTGGGTGTTCGGCAACAAGAACGGAATGTCGTCGGCCTACCGCTCGCTGCACATCAACACCTCACGTGAGCGCATGGAGTACTCGGACTACCCGATGCCGAGCGACTATCCGGACTTCCCGCACCACACGCACATCGCGACGTACTTCGACGCGTACGTGGATCACTTCGGGTTCCGGGACAAGATCATCTTCGAGACCGGGGTGGAGCACGCGGCCCGCGGTGAGGACGGGGTCTGGACGGTGCGCCTGGAAGGGGGGGAAACGCGCCGCTACGACGCGGTGGTGGTGGCCAACGGTCACCACTGGAATCCCCGCTGGCCCGAGCCGGCGTTTCCCGGCGACTTCGACGGCGAACAGACGCACTCGCACCACTACATCGAGAACTCCGGCTTCCGGGACAAGAACGTGCTCGTGGTGGGGATCGGCAACAGCGCGATGGACATTGCGGTCGAGTCGAGCTTCGTCGCCAAGCGGACGTTCATCTCCTCCCGCCGCGGGGCGTACATCTTGCCGAAGTACCTGTTTGGGCGACCGCTGGACCAGATCGGCGTAAACGCGCTGACGCCCAGAATGCCGTTCGCGTTCCGCCGCGCGATCCTGATGACGCTCTACCGGGTGGGCGTTGGCAAGGTCCAGGACTACGGGCTGCCGGAGCCCGACCACAAGATCGGCGAGGCCCATCCCACGATCTCGGCCGACTTCCTGAACCGGATCGCCCACGGCGAGATGACCTGGAAGCCCAACCTGTCCGCGCTCGAGGGCGGGAAGGTCCGCTTCGAGGACGGCACCGTCGAAGACATCGACGTGATCGTGTGGTGCACCGGCTATAAGGTCACATTCCCGTTCTTCGACGAGGACTTCCTGTCGGCGCCCGACAACGATCTTCCGCTCTACCGTCGGGTGTTCAAGCCCGGGATCGACAACCTGGCGTTCCTCGCGTTGCTGCAGCCGCTCGGCGCGACCATGCCGCTGGCCGAGGCGCAGGGAAGATGGATCGCCGCCTACCTGCGCGGTGAGTACCACCTTCCCTCTCGCCATCAGATGCAGGCCGACATTGAGCGTGAGCGGGCCAAGATGTTCAAGCGCTATGTGGCCTCCAAGCGCCACACGATGCAGGTCGACTTCGACAACTACCTGTACGACCTCAAGAAGGAGCAGGCGGCGGGTGCAGCCCGTGCACGCGCGGCAGGCTTCGCCCTGCCGGTCCAGCCCGCGGCGTCGGAAGAGCAGGCGGCAGTTCCCGCGCCGGCATGAGCGCCACGCCGCTGGGGACGGCCGCGGAGGCGGGTGGCGGCGGACGGCGCGCTCGCACCAAGGCCAACAACCGGGCGGCGATCCTGCTGGCCGCGCGGGAGGTGTTCGCCGAGCTCGGCTACGACGCCGCCGGTGTGCGGGACGTGATCCGCGGCACCAAGCTCGCTTCCGGAACGTTCTACAACTACTTCGACGACAAGGAAGCGGTGTTCCGCGCCGTGCTCGACGAGAGCGCGCAGGAGGTGCGCCGGCGGCTACGGGCTGTGCGCGCCAACGCACGCACGCTCGAGGTGTTCGTCGGCGATGCGTACCGGGCGTGGTTCTCTTTCCTGGTCGAGGACGAGCTGATGTTCAAGCTGATGCAGCGAAACGCCGGGCCGATCCGCTCGATGTTCGGTGACCCGATCCTGGGGGCTGGAGTGGAGGAACTGCTGGAAGACCTCCGGGCGGCGATCGGCCGCGGAGACCTCCCGCCGCTGGATGCGGACTACATGGCCGGCGCGATGGCGGGCGCTGCGCTTGAGCTCGGCGTGCGGATGGCCGACCGGCAGCCGGCGGACGTGGACGGGGCCGCTCGGTTCGCTACCCAGCTGTTTTTGGGCGGGATCAGCCGGATGGCCGCCGAGACGGGGCGTGGGACCGCCGGTTAGGCGCGGACTCCGTTGACCCGCAGTTGCTCGGCGCGTAGGCGCAGCAGCGAGACGAGCTCGCGCCCGCGGTGAAACGGATCCGATATTGGCGGGCCGCCGTCGACGGGCAGGGCAGCCCTGAGGCGCCCGTCCACCTCGGCCACCAGCACCGGTCCCTGTGGCGGATCGGTTGAGTCCAGTTCGGCCAGACGGCGCAGCCGCGGCGCATCGGCCGCCGCAGCGTAGCGAAGCGTGACCCGGGTGACCGGGCTCTCAGCGGTCGTGGCGCGCGCTTCGCGCGCCTGCTGAGCGAGTTCATCTCGGTGCGCGCGGGCTGCGAGCAGGCTGAGGGTGAGCATGGTGTTCCTCCTACTGTTGATGTATAACCATCTAACGATTATAGACGGTTTTGCTAACCGTTCAACTAGTATTGGTGGTGATGGCGAAGAATCAGGCAGCACCTGGACGCCTCGAGCTGATCCGTCAGTTCGTCAATACCGTCGACCTCGAGCAGGGCGAGGAGTACCTGACAACGCCGCCGGCGCTTTCGGACTGGCTGTTCGAGCACGAGCTGCTCCCAGCGCGGGCGAGCGCCGATGCCGCCGACCTGGCGCACGCGATCGCGCTGCGGGAGACGCTGCGGACGATTCTGCTGGCCCACAACGACGGTCCGGCGACTGCTGCCGAGGCGGCGCAGGCACTGGATGATGCCGCCTGCCGCGCGCGCCTGCAGCTTCGTTTCCGCGGCGGTGAGATCTTGCTCGAGCCCGAGGCCGACGGGATCGATGGAGGACTCGGGCGGCTGCTGGCGATCGTGCAGGCCGCGGTAGCTGAGAAGACCTGGGATCGACTCAAGGCCTGCCGTGAACACTCCTGCGAATGGGCGTTCTACGACCACACGAAGAACCGTTCGGGGGCATGGTGCAACATGCGGGTCTGCGGCAACCGGGCGAAAGCGCGGGCCTACCGGGAGCGGCAGGCAGAGTCCAGTTCTTGACCGAGCGCCTCGCGGAGACAGGTTTCTTAACCGGTCTTTCTTATTGGGCGTGTCAGGATGGAAGCTGGATGCCGAGCTTCTGCCGCCACAATCGCCTGCTTCAGAACTGCCCGATCTGCTCACGTGAGCAGGCCGTCGAGGCGCGGCCGATTCTGTCCTCCAGTGCGCCCCGCTCGACGTTGCCGCGCGAGCCCGCCGCGCGCACGTCCTCGAGCCGCCCGTCTTCATCTCCGCGGTCGACTCCCCCGCGGTCCAGGACACCGGGCAGCCGAGCGGGCGGCGGGATGCGCGTGCGCCGGCTGGCCCGGGGTGCCGATGACGGCTTCCGCAGTTCGCTGGTGCCCGGCCTCAAGTCTGGGGCCGATGCACAGCGTCTGGCTGACGAGCTGGCCTTTGCGGCCACGCGTCTGAAGCGCCTGGAGGCGGACCCTCCGGGTCTCTACGCTGAGTTGGCCGCCGGCGCAGAGGACATCGAGGAGCTGACCTGGCTGGGCTTCCTGATCGCCTATCTGGGCCCGCTGGAGACCGAGGACCCGTTCAGCGCCATTGCCGCGGTCCGGACGCCGTGGTCCTCATCGGAGCTGCCACAGCTCGACGGCGTCGCCCTCGGGCCGCGGGCCGCGCACGAGCCGACGCGTGGGACGGCCACGCTGTCGGCCTACCGCGCCTGGGCGGCGCGCGCAGGCGGGCAGGCCGTCGCGTTCGGAGGCGAGCCGGCGTGGAGCCCCGGGCGCCGCTTCGAGCGGGTGTTCGAGCGTCTCGCCCTGCCGGGCTTTCACCGTGACGCCCGCTTCGACCTGCTGGTCACCCTGGGTCGGCTGGGGCTGTACGAGCTCCGCGCCGGGAAGTTGCACCTCGGCGGCGCGAACGAGGTCACCGTCGCGGCCAAACGAGCGCTGGGCATCGGCGATCCACTGCTGCTGGAGCGTCGCGCGGCACAGCTGGCAGCCGCGTGCGACATCCCGCTTGAAGCGCTGGATCTGGGCTTCTACAACTGGGATCGCGGCGGGCGCGCCACCGTGGGCCTAGGACCGGGGGCTGAGCCTGATCCAGCCCTGGCGGCCTCGGCGCGCGCCGGGTTGGGCATCTCAGCCGAGGACTGAACCCCAAGCGCAGGCTCCGTCCGGTCGACCACCTACCTTTGCGACGACCGATCCCACCAGCCGGAGTCGCAATGTCACTCTGCTTCATCGAACCGCAGAACGCCATCCGGGTCATAGCCGACTCGGTGGGGCGTGAGGCGCGGCGCCAGATCCTCGGCGAGGTTGTGCGCGCGTGGGTCGACGAGATCCCCGAATCGGAACTCGAGTCCCACTACGCCAAGGCCGTAGCCGATCTGGATGAGCACGACCTCTCGCTGCTGGCCGCCTGGCACGCCTCACTCGAGGTTGGGCATCCACTGCCGAACAAGGAGTTCCTGGTCAACGTCTTCCCATCCCTCGGCGACAATCGGCGCGAGGCGCTAAAGATCGCGGCGGGGTTCCGCGGTGAAGAGGCGTTCGAAGCCGGCGTGGGCGAGGAGCAGGCCTTCGACACGGTGCTCCCCTGGCTGTCCGAGGAGCGATGCGTTCAGTTGGCCAAGGAGTGTCTCGAGCTCTACTGCTGGGACCGGCTGGGCGCCGAGAATTGATCATGCGGCGCGGCCGCGTGGCTGAGCTCTGATCAGGCGCCGGCCGTCAGCGCGCGTTCGATCTCCTCAACCGCCTGATCGGTCGAGCGGAACCAGACCGCCTGCATGCCAAGCTGCCGGGCGGCATCACAGTTGATCTCGATGTCGTCGACCAGCAGCGCTTCGCCCGGCTCGACGCCGAGGCGTTCCAGGGTCATCTGGTAGATCTGAGGCTCCGGCTTGCGGAAGCCGACGAACGCGGAATCGACCACGACGTCGAAGATCTCGTCCACCGGCAGCTTCGCCCGCCACAGCGGCTCCCACTCTCGGACGTTGTTGGTGCAAATCGCCAGCCGGTAGCCCCGGCTGCGCAGCGCGGCCATGTAGTCGATCAGCACCGTGTTGGGATGCAGGTGCTCGAAGTACTGCTCGCCGAACCCGTGCAGGTGCACCCCGCGCTCGAGCAAGCGGGTCAGCTCCGCCTCGAGGGATTGGAGAAACGCCGCCTCGGTCATCCGGCCGGTCTCCAGCTCGAACAGCGGGTTGGCGCCGGTCTGCTCGGCCACAGCGACCATGGCCAGACCGAGCTGCTCCAGGGAGATGCCCGAGGAGTTCCGGAAGGCCAGAAACGAGTCGAGCAGCGGTGAGGTGAGCACGCCGCCAAAGTCGCTGACGACGGCGCGAATCGGCATCATCGAGGCTGTGCGAGCACGTATGCGCCGATGCCGTCGCGGCCCCGGCTCAGCCAGCGCATGGCGTAGGCACGAAGGTCAAAGCCGTCGGCGCTGAGCGTGATCTGCGCGCCGATCGACTCGCCGGCCGCACGCCGCGAGTAGTCAGCCGCGTCGTCCTCGGTCTCGATCCAAAGCTCGAGTCCCGCCCGGGCCGGAACGCCATCGGCCGCGTAGGTGGTGGAGAGCCGCGGATCGGCCACCGTCATCCCACCGCTGGGCTCGAGCACCGACCCCGCCAGGACATCGCGATCATGCCCGTGCGCCGCGGCCGGCCTCAGCGCGGTGAGCGCCAGTCCGTCGTCCGCGGCGAACCAGACACAGGTTTGCCTGAGCGACTGCAGCGCCGCGGGATCGACCCCGGTTCGCGCGGTCCGAATCCCGAGCCCGCGGAAGGTGTGCTCCGCTCCTGGGTCCAGGTTGCCCTGTACCTCGCACAGCTGGTCGAAGGCACCGGCCAGGCCGGAGCTGACCGGATCGGACAGGGGGGCGATGCTCAGCTCGCCCGCCTCGCCGGTCAGTCTCCAGCCCTGGCTCGCGTCGGCGCCTTCGAAGCTGGTGTCCTTGCCGGTCGTGACCGAACCAGACTGCAACTGCCCGATCCCGAGGGCCCCTCGGGGAGATCCCCAGGCCACGCCCCAGAGTCCCGAGTCACGGTCGGCGAATACAAGGGTCTGAAGCAGCGGCGCGCCGACGGAGCTCATCGGCGCAGCTGGGGCTGATCGACGTCGTGCGCGGTCGATTCCACGTCGTAGGGCTGGCCGGTGAAGCGTGCGGCGCGGACGAACAATCGGCCATGCAGGTTGCGGGCCAGCAGCGGCCGCATCAGCCCCCGGGTGGGGGGGAACAACAGAACCAAACCGACGATATCGGTGAGGAATCCGGGCACCAACAGGAAAAGCCCGCCGAGCAGCACCAGCGCGCCGTTCAACAGTTCTCGGCCCGGGGCCCGGCGCTCGGACAGAGTCACGGTCAGACGCCGCCAGGCCGCCGCGCCCTGCGCCCGGATGGCCCACATCCCGAGCGGCCAGCTGAGGATGAGCAGCCCGATCATTGCGAGCACGCCGACGGCGCGGGCCACCTCGACGGCGACGAACAGCTCCGCGATCGGCCACAGGATCAGGAGGACGAACATCGTCCCAAGGCTACTGTGGCCGAGAACTCAGGCCAACGCGGCGGATGGGCCCTCGAGGCGGACGCCGGGGAGCCGGTGGAGCCCGACCATCTCGATCAGCCTCTGGATCTGTGGCTGCGCTCCGCGCAGCAGGATCGCGCGTCCACGCTGGCGCAAACGCTGCGACAACATCGCGAGGTCGACCATCAGCGACGTGTCGGCGAACACGAGCTCGCTCAGATCGACCACGACGTCGGCCTTCGCGCCGATTGCACGAACCATCGCCTGGCGACGACACCCTTGCGTGGTTCGATCCTCGTCGCCCGCGCAGCGCAGGATCGACGGCTGTTGCTCGAAGTCGACGATGTCCTGCAACCTACCGAAACCGACCTAGGGAAAGCAACCCGCCGAGCGGCTTTCGTACACTCTGTCGCATGGTCACAGTTGATGAGGTCACCGACGCTCTGCGCGAAGTGATCGATCCCGAGCTCGGGCTGGACTTCGTCGAGCTGGGATTGATCTACGACGTCGACGTGGACGGCGATGGGGCCGTGAGGGTGAGCTACACCCTCACCAGCCCGGGCTGCCCGATCGGTCCGCAGGTGTCCGAGCAGATCCAAGAGTTCGTCGGCGAGTTGGACGGCGTCACTGACGTCCAGCCGACCATGACGTTCTCGCCGGCGTGGACTCCGGAGCGGATGAGCGAAGACGCGAAGTTCGCCCTCGGGTTCTAAACGCTCCCCGCGCTGATCCCGTGCAAAGCCGGTGGGCTGACCCAACCGGCGCGGTTGAAGTTCAAGCTCTGCTCGAGCGATGTCTGTGCAAGCACTGGCCGGGCCCGATCCCTCGGACCCGGCCAGCTGAGCTCCGCCCACCGGCGCGTCGCTCAGGGGAACGCTCACGTCGGCCGAGACTTCGGGCGGATGGGCTAGGGACCCGGTGACGCCAAAGGTCCCCGCTATCCACGATAACCGGGGCCCCCGCCTGAAGTTGGCCGATTGGGCCTACTGCTCGCGCAACTCGCGGGTTAGATCGATCGCCCGGATCTCGTGCTCCCCCGGGAGCTTGGCCAGCACCGACGCCACCACTCTTCCGACGTCATGCTCTTCGTGACCAAGGTCATCGGCCAGCGATTTCAAGGCCGTATGCACGATCTTCAGTTGGGCGGCCGTCAGCTCGAGGCGGTATGCCGTCTCGCCAGGTTGGATCAGGTCATCCGCCATGCGCTGACAACCGTATCCCGACGGGGGTCCGCTGGCAACATGGCTATGGCGTGCCGCTGCCCGCGGGGACCTATCCTGGTTTTCGTGCGCCGTCTATCGCTGAGCCTGGGACTCGTCCTCGCGCTGTCCGCTTCCACGCTGGCGCAGGTCGCGCACGCGGCTCCCGCCCCGAGCACGGGCAACGTAATGGTGCTGCTCGAGCGCGGTAGAGCGGTCGCCGCCGCCGCGCGCTCCTCGGTCCGCGCGACCGCCGCCCGGCTGCGAGCTCACCCGGCCGGCCGTTCGGTGCCGGAGATCGGCCTGATCACGCTCCACCCGCCGGCTGGGGTGACGGCGACAGCCTTCGCGGCTACGCTGGCCCGGCTCCCTGGGGTCTCCTCGGTTGCGCTTGAGCGGCGCTACGTCCCGCGGTCGGTACCCAACGATCCCGCGCTTCATGTCGCCGATGCAACGTCAGGGGTCGTGCAATGGGCGTTGGCCCGGGAGAACTTCCCGGCCGCCTGGGACCTCTCGCACGGCGACGGCGCGCTGGTCGGCGTAATCGACACCGGCATCGATGCCTCGCATCCGGACCTGGCGGGCAAGATCGCCGGCGCGGTCGATCAGCAGGACCCCTCCGACGCCCGCGGCACCGCGAGGACGGACGAAGTCGGGCATGGGACCCACGTGAGCTCGCTGGCCTGTGCCGGCACCAACAACGGGATCGGTGTGGCCGGAGCGGGATATAACTGCCAGCTCCTGGTCGAGAAGAGCGACTTCAGCGACTCGAGCATCGCGGCGGCGATCGTCGACGCTGCGAATCATCGCGTCGACGCGCTGAACATGAGCTTCGGACCGGCCCAGCCGACGGCCGCCGCCGCTCCCGCCTCGGAGCTCCGTGCGCTGCAGTACGCCGCGGCGCACAACGTTGTGCTGGTGGCCGCCGCGGCCGATTCGCCCACAGCCGAGCAGGGAGATCCAGCCAATGTGCTGCAGCCGGCCAACACGGGCCCGAACCTGACCCAGGGGCTGGGTCTCGACGTGACCGCCGCCGATTACTCGGGTGCCCGGGCGAGCTTCGCCGGCCTGGGCAGCGAAATCTCGCTCGCCGCGTTCGGGGCGTTCAAGCCGGACGCCACCGGTCTGCTCGGCCTGGGCGCTCCAGTGCCTGGAATCCTCGGCGCGTTTCCCAGCAATCAGACCGATCTCGATTCCCCCATCGATGGATGCGGCTGCCGGACGACGTTCGGCGCCAGCAACAGTTACGCGTATCTCCAAGGGACCTCGATGGCGGCCCCGCAGGTCACCGCGACCGCCGCGATGATGCGCGTACTCAACCCATACGCGACGGTCACCGACGTGATCACGGCGTTGAAGGCAACCGCCTCCCGACCAGCCGGTACGGGCTGGACGGCCAACCTCGGGTGGGGCATCCTGAATGCGGGCGCCGCACTGGAGGCGATCCGCCGGATCGACCGCCAGGCTCCGGTGTCCGAGCTATCCGCTCCTCGTACCTCACGGACGCGTGAGTTCGTGCTCCGGTGGGCCGGGCACGATCAACGCTCTCCGGAACTGGTGGCCTCCGGGATCGCGCGGTACTACGTCTACGCCCGAGCGGGTGCTGGCCGAGCCCGTCTGATCTCCAGCACGACACGCCATACGCTGCGGTTCCACGGGCGCCCGGGAGTCCGCTACGTGTTCTTCACGGTGGCCGTCGACCGGGCGGGAAACCGGGAGTTGCACCCGCTCGATGCCACCACGCGGGTTACCCGCGGCGCCCGTTAGGGCCTGGCTCAGCTGGCTCAGGAACCGGAGCGCTTGGGGCGTGAGCCGGCCCCCCGGCTGCGCTTGGAGCGCATATCGGCGGCCGGTCCGCGCTGGGAGCGGGTACGACCGGCGGGGATGATCGGCGCCGGCTTGGCCTCATCATGGTTCTTGGCTGCCGGGCGCCGGGCGGGACCGCGCCCGTTTCCGGCTCTTGCGGCCTGCTGGAGCTCGCGCAGGGACTGCTCGATCCCGTCGGCGATCACGTCGATGTCCGGGAGCGCGTCGTAGTCTCCCAGCAGCCCGAGCTCAAGGCGGCCGTTGTAGGACATGATCGCGATGGCCAGCCCGTGGTGCTCGGGCAGGAACGCGATCGGGAAGAGGTCCTGAAGCTGGCGTCCGAGCACGTAGAGCGGCAGCTGCGGGCCGGGGATGTTGGTCACGATCAGGTTGAACAGCCGGGTGGAGAAGTTCAGCCGAGAGGCCTGGGCGAGGACCGTGGGAGGCGCGAGGTTGTTGACGGCGGCCAGGGTCGCGGCCCCGACGGCCTGCTTTGACTCCTTGAGGCCGTCCATCGCCTCCTTGACGAAGCGCAGGCGGGCGACGGGATCACGGATGTAGACCGGCAGCGGCCCCCTCATCACCGCGAGCTGATTGCCCAGCGAGCCTCGCTGATCCGGCGTGCGCACCGACACCGGAACGAGCGCACGCATCTCGAGTCCTTCGGTTCTCACTCCGCGGGAGTGCAGCCACCGCGCCAGGGCTCCGGAGACCACCGTCAGCACGACGTCATTCACGGTGCCGCCGAGCGCGTCCTTGATCTCCTTGTAGTCCTCCAGGCGGTGGCGCACGACGGTATAGCGCCGGTGCGGTCCGATCTCGACGTTGAGCGGTGTCTGGGGCGCCGGGTTGAGCCCGGCCCAGACGATCTCGCCCACTCCCTCGACGGCGTCTCTGAGGATCGCCACCGAGCTCGCCGGGCGGGTCGCGGCGGCAATCGCGCGCTCGAGCATCTCCGCGGTGGCGCTGACCGCTCCGCGGACGCCGGCCAGGATCAATTCCGCGGCCGAGGGCACGGTCCGGGGCTGCCAGGGTTCGAGGTCGGTCGGGGTGGGCGGGGGGCTGGGGCTCAGGTCGAACAGCACCGTGGCGAGGTCCACCCCTGAGACGCCGTCGACGAGCGAGTGATGGGTCTTGAAGATGAGCGCGAAGCGATCGTCCTGGAGGCCCTCGACCAGCCAGCTCTCCCACAGCGGCTTGGAACGATCCAGCTGCTGGGAGACGATGCGCGCGGCGAGCTGGAGCAGCTGATCCTCGCTGCCGGGAGGGGGAAGTGCCGCATGGCGCACGTGGTACTCGAGGTTGAACGAGGGATCGTCGACCCACAGCGGACGGCCGGTCTCCAGCGGCGGCGTGGCCAGTTTCTGCCGGTAGCGCGGGACGAGATGCAGGCGCCCGCGCACGTGGCCCAGGTAATCCTCGAACGCCGGTGGCGGTCCGTCGAAGATGAGCAGCGCGCCGATGTGCATGTGCGACGCGGGGCCCTCCTGGTGCAGGAAGGATGCGTCGGTGGAGGTGAGTCGATCTAGGTGTCTCTGAGGCATCGGTGCGGGTCCCGGGTTACCCGTGTCCGAGAAGAGTACGCTTCCGCCGTGCCCTGGGACTTCTCCACCGAATCCGACTTCCAGCGCAAGCTCGACTGGATGGAGGAGTTCGTGCGGGAGCGGATCTGGCCACTGGAGACGCTGGTCGAGGAACTCGGATTCGAAGGCCTCGAGAGGGCGATCGCCCCGCTGCGGGAGGAGGTCAAGGCGCAGGACCTGTGGGCCGCGCACCTTGACCCCGAGCTTGGTGGCCAGGGGTTCGGTCAGGTCAAGCTCGGCCTCATGCACGAGATCCTCGGCACCTGTGCGATCGCACCGCTGGCCTTCGGCAACGCCGCTCCTGATTCGGGCAACTCCGAGATCCTCGCCCTAGCCGGGACGCCCGAGCAGAAGGAGCGATACCTACAGCCGCTGCTGGCCGGCGATCTGAAGTCGGCCTTCAGCATGACCGAGCCCGACACGGCTGGATCGGATCCGACGCTGCTCCGGACCGCCGCTGTCAAGGACGGCGACGAATGGGTGATCGACGGGCACAAGTGGTTCTCCTCAAACGCCTCGATCGCCGATTTCCTGATCGTGATGGCGGTCACCGACCCGGACGCCCGCCCGCACCAGCGGGCCTCGATGTTCCTCGTCGATACCGACACCCCGGGCGTTGAGATCGTGCGGGATGTCGCCACGATGGAGCATCCGTGGGAGAGCTTTGGTCGCTACGGCAACCACGCCGAAGTGCTTTACCAGCAGGTGCGGCTGCCCGAGGAGGCGCTGCTCGGCGCGCGCGGCGCCGGCTTCCTGATCGCTCAGCAGCGGCTCTACCCCGGCCGGATCCACCATTGCATGCGGTGGCTCGGCGTGGCCCGGCGGGCCTTCGACATGCTGTGCGAGCGCTCGCTCTACCGCTATGCCCACGGCTCCGTGCTCTCCCAGCACCAGTCGGTGCAGAACTGGATCGCCGACTCTGCCGCAGAGATGCAGGCCGCCCGCCTGATGACCCTCCAGGCGGCTTGGAAGATGGACACCGAGGGCGTCGCCTCGGCGCGTCAGGAGATCGGGATGATCAAGTTCTACGGCGCTCGCGTGCTCCACGATGTGGTCGACCGCGCGCTGCAAGTCCACGGCTCGCTCGGCTACTCGACCGATCTGCCGCTCGAGGGCATGTACCGCTACGCGCGGGCCGCGCGGATCTATGACGGGCCCGACGAGGTCCACCGGGCCTCGGTGGCCCGTCAGGTCCTGCGCGGCTACGAGGCGCCGGCTGACGGCATGCCCACCCAGCACGTGCCGACGCGGCGCGAGCACGCGCGCCGGCAGTTCGCTGAGCTGCTCGAGACGGTCACCGCCAACGACTGACCCGTCGGCGCCTCGCCGGAGGCTCGCTCGCGGCTCCCCGACCCGACCGCTCTACACTCCGGGACATGCCTGACGCGCCCCAGACGCTGCTGCTGGCCGCCCCCCGCGGATACTGCGCGGGCGTCGACCGGGCCGTGCAGACGGTCGAGCGGGCGCTTGAGCTGCACGGCGCGCCAGTCTATGTGCGCAAGGAGATCGTGCACAACAAGCACGTCGTCGAGCAGCTGCGGGCTCGCGGTGCCGTGTTCGTTGACTCTGAGACCGAGGTTCCCGAAGGGGCGACGGTGGTCTTCTCAGCCCACGGCGTCGCGCCGAGCGTCCACGCTAACGCTGCCACGCTGAACCTGCACACGATCGACGCGACGTGTCCGCTGGTCACCAAGGTCCACGTGGAGGCGAAGAAGTTCGCCGCCGACGGCTACACCATCGTCCTGGTCGGACACGCCGGCCACGAGGAGGTCGAGGGCACGATGGGCGAGGCACCGGAGCACATCGTCCTGATCGAGAGCGAGGCCGACGTCGACACCCTGGAGGTTGCCGACCCCGAGAGGGTCGCTTACATCTCGCAGACCACGCTGTCGGTCGATGAGACCCAGGCCATCATCAACCGTCTGCGGCAGAGGTTTCCGAGCATCACCGGGCCGCGCACGGATGACATCTGCTACGCCACGACCAACCGTCAGGCCGCCGTCAAACAGCTGGCCCGCCAGTGTGAGCTCGTGCTGGTGATCGGCTCGCGCAACTCCTCGAACTCCAACCGCTTGGTCGAGGTGGCCCGTGAGCACGGCGCCGAGTCACACCTGATCGACAACGAGGCCCAGGTCATGGAGGCTTGGCTGACCGGCAAGAGGGTCGTCGGCATCACCTCAGGCGCCAGCGCGCCAGAGGAACTGGTCCAGCGCCTGGTGAAGTTCTTCACCGACCGCGGCACCACCGATGTCCGTGAGCTGGAGGTCGTCCAGGAGGACGTGCGCTTCATGCTGCCCAAGCGGATCCGCCAGGCCATGGCCGCGGCCTCAGCCTGACGGGACCTCGTGGCCACGGGCGGGCTGCGCACGCTGGTCGTGTCAGACCTACACCTCGGCGCACCATCAGGGCGGGATGTCCTGCGCCAGCCGGACGTGCGCGGCCGGCTGCTGGCCGAGCTCGGCCAGATCGACCGGCTGGTGCTGCTGGGCGACGTGGTGGAGCTGCGCCAGATCCCCTGGAGTAGGGCGATGAGCGCCGCACGGCCGGTGCTGAGCGAGGTCGCCCACGCGCTCGGGCCCGGCAAGGAGGTGGTGCTCGTTCCCGGCAATCACGACCATCACCTGCTCTCGGGCTGGCTCGCGCGGCGAGCGCAGATCGGAACCCCGGATCCGATGACGCTGGAGACGGCGGTCGACTGGGAAGCCGGGGAGCCGTTGGCCGAGGTGACTGGCGCGCTGGCACCGGCCACCGTCCGAGCCTGCTACCCGGGGGTGTGGCTGCGTGATGACATTTACGCCACTCACGGGCACTTTGGCGACCGCCACACCACGGTCCCGATGCTCGAGCGAGTGGCGGCGGGCGTGATGGCTGCCGTCGCGCGCGAGCCCGCGGGCGGTCCGCGGCGGATCGAGGACTACGAAGCCACGCTGGGTCCGATCTACGCCTGGATACACGCGGTGGCGCAGGCCAGTGACTCCGGACGGGAAGCCGGTCCCGAGAGCGCCTCCACGAGCGCATGGCAGGCACTGGCAGCAACTCGGGGGGGCTGGAGGCGGCGGCTGCTAGGCGCCGGATTTCCGCTCCTCGTGCGAGGGCTCAACCGGGCCGGGGTAGGTCCGCTGCGTTCGGAGCTGTCCGCGCGCGAGCTCTCTCGCGCGTCGCTAAGGGCGCTCTGGGAGGTGATGGCTCGCCTCCGGGTCGACGCCGACTACGTGATCTTCGGCCACACGCACTGCGCCGGCCCACTGCCCGGGGGTGACCCGAGTCCCTGGCGAGGACCGCAGGGCCGGGCGGCGCTCAACGCCGGCAGCTGGATCCTCGAGCCCGCGTTCCTCGGCCCCCGGCCGCACACCAGTCCGTACCGCGCCGGGTTCTGCGTCACCCTCGGAGCCAGCGGGCCGCCGGAGCTCAGGAACCTGCTGGATCCTCCGGGTCGCCCGGAGGGCCAAGCGCCGCCAGCCCGGGCGTAAAGCACACCGCGTGGCAGCGGACACCATCGCTCACCGTCAGCTCCAAGTCACCGTGGCTGCTGCGGGGGTGTGAGATCAGCGAATAGCACCCGGGCCCGTCGACGGTGAGCTCGACGCCGTTGGCCGTGGCCGTGCCTTCGCCGTCGAGCACCGCCCACACGCCGCCGGCATCGTAGGGCCCGCTGTAGAGCCCTTCGACATCCTCGGTCTGCGCAGCCAGCTGCGCCCCGGCGGCGTCTTCGGGGCGCAGCGGCGGGAGCGTCGGGCGCTCGACGCCGAGCAGTTCCTGAATTGCTCGCTCGGTGTCCTCGTAGCCGCCTTCGCCGTAGTGGTAGTCGAACAGGAGGCCCTCCTGGTTGAACAGGTAGCGAGCCGGCCATCCGAGGTTGCCGTAGAGCTGCCAGACCTCGTATTCGGTGTCGACCACCACCGGGTAGGGAACCTCGAGCCGCTCCACCGCCGCCCGTACCGCGTCGGGATCCCGGGACGGCTCGAAGCCGGACGCATGCACCCCGATCACCCGCAGGCCCTCGGCTTGGTAACGCTCGTGCCAAGCTTTCAGATAGGGGAGCGTGCGGACCGAATTGGGCCGGCAGAAGTCCCAGAACTCAATCAGGACCGGACGACCGAGCTGCTGGTCCATCCGCAGCATCGCGACGTTGATCCACGGAAGCTTGGGCGGAAACGGGGGAGCAGCGATATGGTCGACCGGCGCACGCACGGCGGCGATGGTAGAGCGGTGCCGCGCCCCGGTGGTCCCCCGCGATGGCGACTAGGGCTCGACCAGCCCGCGCCGGATCGCATAGCGGACGAGCTCCACGCGGTCCCGCATGCCCAGCTTGCGCAGCACGTTCGCGCGGTGGGACTCGACGGTCTTCTCGGCCAGGTGGAGGATCCCCGCGATCTGGGTGTTGGTGTGGGCCTCGGCGATCAGCTTGACCACCTCCTCCTCACGCGGAGTCAGCGCAATCGCCGGGCCAGACGAGCCATCGGCCATCCACTCGCGGATGATCGATCGTTCCGCCGCGTTGGTCAGAAATGCCTCGCCGCGGCCGACCGCGCGGACTGCTCCGACCAGGTCCTGGTCGGCTTCTCGTTTGAGCACATAGCCGGACGCTCCCGCCTTGAGCGCCTCGAACAGGTAGCGCTCGTCGTCGTGCATCGAGAGCATCAGGACGCGAGTGCCGGGCAGCTGCGACCTGATCGCCCGGGCGGCCTGGAGGCCGGTCATCCGCGGCATCCCGACGTCGAGGATGCAGAGCGACGGTTGCGCCGCGAGGGCCTGCTGCACCGCTTCGGCGCCGTCCGCCGCCTCGGCCACGACCTCCAGATCGGGCTGGCGCTCGAGCAGCAGCTTGATCCCCGCCCGCACGATGCCGTGGTCGTCCGCCACGAGGATCCGCATGCCCGGACTCATCTGATGGTCAGCTCCACCCGCGTGCCCTGGCCCGGGTCAGACCAGATCGACAGCTGACCGCCGGCCAGCAGGGCCCGCTCTCGCATTCCGGACAGCCCAAGGCCCCCGTTGCGGGGTCCGGTGAACCCGCAGCCGTCGTCGCTGACGCGCAGCACGGTGCGCCCGATGAACGAGAGCTCCACGTCGACCGACCGGGCGCCGGCGTGCTGGACGATGTTGGAGAGGCTCTCCTGGGTCACGCGGTAGATCACCAGCTGCTGCTCCTGGGTGAGCCGCGGCACCGACCCGCGCGCGTTGAACTTCGCGCGCACCCCGGTTCGCTCGGCGAAGTCCCGCACTTGGCTGTGCAGGGCGGGGATCAGGCCATGGTCATCCAGCAACGCGGGCCGCAGCTGCCGCGCGAGTGCCAGCAGCTCCTCCATCGCCTGTCCGGAAAGCCGCTTGGTCTCGAGCAGTTCCTTGCGCAGCTCTGCGGGGGCGCGCTCGATCGACGCCTGTAGTCGCAACGACACCGCGGTGAGCGCCTGGTTTACCTCGTCGTGCAGATCCTGGGCGATCCGGCGCCGCTCGCGCTCCTGAGCCTGGATCGCGGCCTTACCGGCGTGCTTTCGCTCCGCCTCCAACCGGGACACCATGCGGCCAAAGGCGATCTCCAGGCGCTGCACCTCGGCACTGTCACTTCGGTGATCCGGCAGGGCCGGCGCCTGTGGTCCGGCGAGATCGGTCGCCTCCATGGCTGAGATGAGCTGGTCCAGCGGCTCGAAGCGCCGTCGCAGCAGCAGCCAGTTGCCCAGCAGAGTCGCGACGATCGCCAGCCCCAGAACCAGCGCCTCCCGTCCGCGCACGACCAGACTTAGATGGGTGTCCAGGGCAACCGTGGCCACGAGGACTGTCCCGGCGACGAGCAGGAGGTTGACGGCGAGGACTTGGGCGAGAAGCGGACGTGACTTCATGGGCGCGATCGCGCGTGGGGGGCCACGCGGCAAAGATGGGGTCTTCACCCGATATCGGCCAAAAGCCGCCCGACCGATACCCCTCTTGCAAGCACAGAACTTTCCGATCGACAGCACGGGCAGCGGGCTTGCTAGAAGCAGATGGGTCTATCCACCGGGGCGCTCCAGACGGGGCGCCCCGGTGTGGTTCAGCACCACGGCTCAGCGCCTATACGCTTAGACCGACGGCAGTTACGCCGCTATACTCGGTGAAGTATTGAATCCAGACTGCCTTTGAGGAGTTTTCAGTCATGAGCCCGTCCGGAGCCGAAGTTCTCCGCCAGATCAAGAGCAGGATCGAGGAGGTCGATCCGGCCGATGTCCGCGATCAGGTCCGCAATGGCGCGGTCGTGGTTGACGTGCGCGAGACCGAGGAGTGGTCGACCGGACACATCCCGGGCGCCAAACACGTCCCCAAGAGCTATCTGGAGTCACGCATCGAGGGGGCCGCGCCCGATCGCTCGCAGCACGTGATCCTCTACTGCCAGTCCGGCAACCGTTCGGCCTGGGCGGCGCGCACACTGATCGAGGACCTCGGCTACGAGAACGTCGAGTCGATGACGGGTGGAGTCACGCTGTGGAAGGACCGCGGCTATGAGGTCGAGGTCCCGCGCTCGCTGAGCGCAGAGCAGCGTGAACGCTATTCGCGCCATCTGCTGCTGCCGGAGGTCGGGATCGAAGGCCAGCAGAAGCTGCTCGACGCCAAGGTTCTTCTGCTCGGCGCCGGCGGTCTCGGATCCCCGACCGCCCTGTATCTGGCCGCGGCCGGGGTGGGGACCCTGGGCATCGTCGACAACGACGAGGTCGACCTGTCGAACCTGCAGCGCCAGGTGATCCATTCCACCGACCGGATCGGCATGTCCAAGGTGGAGTCCGCGGAGCAGACGATCGCGGCGCTCAATCCGGACGTCAAGGTCGAGAAGCACAACCTCCGTCTCGGCCCCGAGAACATCATGGAGATCCTCCCGGGTTACGACATCGTCGTCGACGGCCTGGACAACTTCCCGACCCGCTACCTGCTCAACGACGCGTCGGTGCGCCTGCAGATTCCGGTCGTCTCGGCGGCGATCTTGGGCTTCGAGGGCCAGCTGTCGGTGTTCAAGCCCTACGACGGCCCCTGCTACCGCTGCTTGTTCCCGGTTCCGCCACCGGCAGAGTTGGCGCCGTCCTGTGGCGCCAACGGAGTCCTCGGCGTGCTGCCCGGGACGATGGGCTTGCTTCAGGCCACCGAGGTGATCAAGCTGATCCTGGGCGAGGGCGATCCGCTGATCGGCCGCCTGCTGATGTACGACGCGCTGGCCGCCAAGGTCACCGAGGTGAGGGTCCGCCGCGATCCGCACTGCCCGATCTGCTCACGCCACCCGGAGGCGATCGCCGACGAGGAGATGGGTGTATTTCCGGACTACGAAGCGTTCTGCGCCGGAGCCCATTAGGGTTCCAGCCATGGCCACCGTTCGCATCCCCCCAGTTCTCCGCGCTGCGGTCGGAGGAGAGAAGGAGCTCACCGCCGACGGATCGTCGGTGGCTGAGATCCTTCACTCGGTCGCCGAGCAGCACCCCGAGACCCAGTCGCAGCTGTTCGCCGCCGACGGCGGACTGAACCGCTACGTCAACGTCTATCTCAACGATGAGGACGTCCGCGTCCTCCAGGGACTCGAGACGACGGTGGGAGATAGCGACACGCTGGTCATCCTGCCGGCCATGGCCGGCGGGGCGCGTTAGCGGTTCAGACGGTTTCCCGGCTGCCCGGGAAGGCTCAGCGCGAATAGGCGTCTGTACTGACGAAGGCGCACACGACCGCAAGGAGCTTCATGCCGCATCCGTCCAAGTCTCAGAGCCTCGCCGGCCAACCACCGCACGACTGGCCCGGGGTGGTCCTGCTGATCGCGGCGATTGCCGGCCTGGCCATAGCCGCGGCCGCCGGTTTGGCCTCCGCCAAGGTCGCAAATCCAACCGTCGCCACCGCCCACAACTCCCGTCTGCACGAAACGGTCCTCGTCGACCGGCGCGGGTTCACCCTATACACGCTCTCGCCCGAGACCACGCATCATCTGCTGTGCAAGACGAGCGCGTGCATTTCCTTCTGGCCGCCGTTGAAGGCAGCCTCGGCCAAGGCCAAGCTGGTCAAGGGCGCAGGCATCAAGGGCCGGTTGGCCACCCTGCAACGCAAGGGCTTCGCCCAGGTCACGCTGAACCGCCGGCCGCTCTATCGGTTCTCCGGCGACTCGGCCAAGGGACAGGCCAACGGCGAGGGCATCGCCAGCTTCGGTGGGGTCTGGCACGCGGCGAAGGCGGGCGCGCCCACCACCACGAAGACGTCCACGACGAGCACCAACACGACCAGCACCAACACGACTACCACCACCACGTCGAGCACCTATAGCTACCCCGTGTACTAGGGCGCGCCGCCGGCCCTCCGCACCGCTATACTTCTTGAAGCAATGGCGACGGAGCGGCTTCAGAACAAGCCCTGCGGGGGCCGGTACGGCGACATCGTCCAGGCGATCGGGCACACGCCGCTGGTCGAGCTCAAGCGGCTGAGTCCCAAACCTGGCGTCAGGATCTGGGCGAAGCTTGAGTCCCATAACCCGACCGGCTCGGTCAAGGACCGGGTGGCGCGCTCGCTGATCGAGGACGCGGAGGACAAGGGTCTGATCCGCCCCGGGCAGACGATCCTCGAGCCGACCTCCGGCAACACCGGGATCTCGCTGGCCATGATCTGTGGCTACAAGGGATATCCGGTCAAGGTCGTGATGCCTGAGAACGTCACCCCGGAGCGCACGGAGCTTCTGCGAATGTACGGGGCCGAGATCGTGTACTCCGAGGGTTCGAAAGGATCAAACGGAGCGGTCGAGATGGCGCTGAGCATGGCTGAGCGCGACGCCTCGTACTACATGCCGTACCAGTACGGCAACCAGGCCAACCCACTCGCGCACTACAACGGGACGGCGCTTGAGATTCTCGAGGAGCTCGACGAGGTGGCCGCTTTCGTAGCCGGGCTCGGGACGGGCGGGACGCTGATGGGTAACGCGCGGCGGCTCAAGGAGGAGCTCGGCGAGACGGTCAAGATCGTCGCCGCGGAGCCGATGCAGGGTGAGCCGGTTCAGGGCCTGCGGTCGCTCGAGGACGGTTTCATTCCGCCGATCATCGACCTGTCGCTGCTGGACCGCAAGATCTTCGTTACCAACACCGACGCGATCGTGTTCACGCGCAAGCTGCTCGACGAGGAGCGTCTGTTCGCCGGAGTCTCATCGGGGGCGATTGCGCGCGTTGCCGTTCGCATCGCCAACGAGCTGGACGAGGGCAATGTCGTCTTCGTCGTGGCGGACGACGGCTGGAAGTACCTGTCCTCCGGGATCTACACGCGGCCGGTCGAGGAGATCGAGAATCTGGACGCCACCGTCTGGTGGTGAACCTGCCGGCCGGCGCGGCCCGGTCAACGCGGCGCGCGCTCCTGGGCCGCTGGCAGACGGCAATCACCGCGGGTGCAGCGGTCGGCCTCGTCGGGTGCGGCAAGAGCTCGAAGCCGAATTTGCGTACGCTCCCGCCGGCGGCGAAGTCCGCTGACGTTGTCCTGCTCAACCAGGCGCTCGATCTCGAGCACGAGGCGATCGCCGCGTACACGGCGGGGATTCCCCTGCTCGACGGCCGGGCCAAGAAGGCGGCTCAGCTGTTCCTGACCCAGGAGCTCTCCCACGCCGGCGAGATGCGTGGGCTGGTAAAGCAGGCGGGCGGGCGGCCCAACAAGGCCCAGGCCGGGTACGACCTGGGGCGCCCCAAGTCGGCGCTGGATGTGCTCGGGCTCCTGCACGACATCGAGCATCGCCAGCTGCGCCTCTACTTCGGCGCCATCACCAAGCTATCTCCGGGCAGCGTCCGCGCCGCCGTGGCCGCGGTGCTGGCCAACGACGCGCAGCATGTCAGCGTGCTGCGCTCAACGCTGGGGCTGGCGCCGCTTCCGAGCGCGTTCGTGACCGGCGCCGAGTAAGAACCCAGCGGCGTGAACCACGTTTCCCCCACGCGCAGGCAGCTACTCTCACGGGCCCTCAGCGGTGGGGCGGCTGCCTACCTCGCAACGGCGCTCGCGCCGGGCGACGGGCCCGCGCTCGCGCTCGGCGCCGAAGCGGTCAGTGACACCACGCTGGTCCAGGGACTGCTTGCCGCCGAGCTCTCCGCTGCCGCCGTATACGAGCGCATCCTGGCCACCGGGCTGCTGTCCCCTCGCTCCGCGCGAGCAGCGCGAGGGATACTTGCACACGAGCGCGCCCACGCCGCGGCCCTGGCAACTGAGCTGAGCACCCTGGGCGGGGTTACCCCGGCCCGGCCCGCCGACACCAGGGCCCTCGAGAAGTTCCTCTCCGACCATCACGTCTCGCGCTCGTTCTCCGATCTGCACCACGAGCACGACTGCCTAGACTTCCTGCTCGACTTCGAGAACCTGATTGAGGGCGCCTACTACCAGGCGATGTCGAAACTCACCCGTCCTCGGCTGATGGCACTCGGTGCCCAGATCCTCGCCAGCGAGGCCCAGCACTACGCGCTGCTCGGAGAGCTCAGGCGGCACAAGGACTTCAGCCGAGCCGTCCCGTATGCCTTCGTCGAAGGACGCTACTAGCCGTCGCTAGTGATGAAGGCGCCGGTGGCTCGGGGCGGAGGCCAACCGGAACGAACGCACGCCCCGCTGGCGCCGAAACGAGCGGCCGACGGCGGGAACCGTCTCGCTGCGAAAGCTCGGCTCGGCGACCCTCGCCCGGACGGAGGCCCGGGCCAGCACCGCTTCGGCGACGGCATGCTCGTCGACAACGTAGATTGAGTCCTCGATCAGCTGCTTGAGCAGCCTCAGACGTGACCGCATGGGCGCCGTATCGGCGTGGCCATGGCCGGGCATGAGCCGTCTAAACGTTTATAGGACCCGCCCGAACCAGGCCTCGCGCCATGGGCTATAGCTAGGGCACGGTCCGGGGTGGACCAGCGGCCTGCTGGTAGCCTCGCGGTCAGGATGCGAATCGCCCGCGCGCTCTATGAGGAGATGATCTCCCACGCGCGTGAGGAGGCACCGAACGAGTGCTGCGGGATGGTCGCCTCACGGGATGGGGAGATCGTCAAGGTGTATCGCGCCACCAACGTCGAGGCCAGCCCGTTCCGGTTCGTGATCGATGGTCGCGAGCAGCTTCAGATCTATAACGAGATCGAGGCGGCGGGCCTCGAGCTCGGCGCGATCTACCACTCCCACACCCGGACCGAGCCCAAGCCCTCGCAGACCGATCTGAATTTCGGCAAGGCGTGGCCGGGAGTCCTGTGGATCATCGTGGGTCTGGCCGGTGACGAGGTGCAGGTGAGGACCTGGCGCATCGACGACGGAAAGGTCAGCGAGGCCGAGCTGGTCGTCGAGTGATGTCTCGCCACCGCGCTGGCGCGCAGCTGATCTGCCCCGGCTGCGCCCGTATGTATCCGTCCGATGAGCGCTTCTGCGCTGCATGCGGCATCCCGCTGGTGCACCAGGAGGGCGCCGAGAGTGGGCGGCCGGCGGCCAGTGAGCGCCATGAGCGAGCGCGCAAGATCAAGCCCCAGCTGAGCGAGGGCGCGCTGATCCGGGTCGCCGGCGCGAGCAACCAGGCCGAGGCCGAGTTCATTCAGGGGCTGTTGCTGGAGGAGGGCGTCCCCAGCATGTTGCGCCGCAGTGCCGGGTTCGACGTGCCGGACTTCCTTGCTGCAGGGCCCCGTGATGTGCTGGTGCCGCAGGCTGGAGTCAGCGCCGCGCGTGAGGTGCTTCTGGAGGCGGAGCTGATTCCGTCTGACCCGGGCGCCCGTCAGACGGTAGCCCCGGGGCGCCTGCTGGCCGGACTGCTGGCGGCACTCACGGTGGGGCTGCTGCTGGTTTGGCTCGTTTTCGCGCTCACCCACTAGTGCTCCGGGGCAGGCTGACCTCGCAGTTGCTGGCGGGACCGCCGGCCTCGGACGCCGTCGCGGCCACGCGTCATCTGCTGGCGATTCAGGCCCAGGATCCGCGTGGGGCGCGCCTGGCCATCAGAGCCCGCACCAGCTCGGGCTCGGCGGCGGACTTCGATCGGCAGCTCACCGAGGCACGCTCGCTGGTCATCACCTGGCTCAACCGAGGAACGCTGCATCTGGTGACCGCGGAGGACTATCCGTGGATCCACGCCCTGACCGCGCCGCGAATGTCCACTGGCAATGCCCGGCGGCTGGCCGAGGAGGGCGTGAGCCCACAGGCTGCCGAGCGAGGGTTGGCGGTGATCCAGCGCGCGCTGGCAGAGGAAGGACCGCTGACACGCCCGCAGCTGCGCGAGCGGTTGCAGAGCGCCGACGTCCCAACCGAGGGGCAGGCGCTGATTCACGTTCTCATCCTGGCCAACCTGCGCGGCATCGCGGTACGTGGACCGATGGTCGGCCGTGACCAGGCTTACGCGCTCGTGCGCGACTGGCTGGGCGCGCCCGGGCCGGTGGATCGGGACCACGCGTTGGCTGAGCTGGCCCGGCGCTACCTACGCGGGCATGCCCCCGCGGATGAACGCGACCTCGCGCGCTGGGCGGGCTTGCCCCTGCGTGACGCGCGGGCGGGCTTGAAGGCGATCGCCGCCGAGCTAGTGGAGCGTGACGACGGCCTGCTCGAGCTCGTCGGGTCCCCGCCTCCGGCGCGACTGCCGGCGCCGCGACTGCTGGGACCCTACGAGCCGGTTCTTCTCGGCTGGTGCTCACGGGAATTCCTGGTCGGAGCCCACCAACTCGTGTTCACGGTCAACGGGCTGTTCCGGCCCTTCGCGCTGGTCGGTGGCCGCGCGGTGGCGACATGGCGGCAGACCGGTCAGGAGATTCAGCTCGAGCCGCTGGGGAAACTGGCCGATCGGGATGCCGCGGCGCTGGTTAAGGACGCCCGCGAGATGGTGTCCTACCTCGGCCTGTCCTGAGGCTCCGGTATCGGGATGGCTCAGCTTGCCGAGGCGAGCCGGGCCAGATGTGAACGCCAGGCACCCTCGGTATGCACGAAGGCGCGTCCGCCGAACGCCTTCGAGAGGGCGGCACGAGCGCCCTGGGGATGCAGGTGGGTGGCGAACATCGCGGTGGCGCGCTCGCCTTCCTCCCGGGCCAGCAGGTCGACCACCGTGCCCCCGAGCAGTGGGGCGTCCCGCAGCCCGGGGGGAAGCTTGGCCGTCCGCCCTCCCGCAGGCGGCGGCCGATCGCCGGGCGGGCGTGCTCGGTCTGCCCCGAGAACCAGCGAGCGGCGCCCTCCAGCAGCCACGCCCACCGGAGCTCGGCCGCGAGGCGAGCCGGGGTGAAGGCCCGCGGGAGATCGTGGTTGTTCTCGGTGACCACCCTGCGGGCATAGAGTGCTGCCGCACTCAGCGCGAGCATCTCCCGCGAGCCCGGAACATTGGACGCCCGGGCATCGAGGGCTTCGGCGCTCAGCACGTGCAGCTCCTCGCGACCCGCCCAGCCGGCGACGTAGCGTCGCGATGCGGGGGCGGTACTCAGCCAGGTCACCGGCAGCAGCGGGTTGGACATGACCAGTGACTTGAAGTCGCGGTGCAGCACCACAGTCAGATCGGTCACCGTGCGCGGAAACACCTCGTCGAGCCGGTCGCGAGTGTGCTCCAGCGTGTCCAACACGCGATCGGCGTCATCCGCGTGGGCGGAATCATGCCGCGCACGGAAGGACGCCGAGACGGACTCGACCCAAGCCATAAGGGGGGTTGCACCGCCGGCTCTCAACGGAGCCGGCGGAACACCGAATTCCTGTTAGACCAGTACCGGCTGACGGTCCGAGGCGACCGCTGCGATCTCCTCGGAAGCCCGCTCGAACTCCTCGTCGGAGAGAACCGGGGTTCCCTCAAACGGGAGATCACGCGTCAGCTCGAGCCACGAGCGGCAGCCGCCGTACTCGTCACGGACCTTGACCGTCACCGGCCGGGGGATCCGATAGGTACGAAGCAGGATCACGTGGAGGGGATGACGGCGCTTCCAGGCCAGTCGCTTCTCCGCATAATCGGTCGTCCAGACGTAGAACGGGGACAGGGCGTCGACGGCGCGACGGTCGGTGACCGTGAAATGCGCTGCGACCTCTGCCCAAGCGCGGATCCGCACGCGATCCGGCTGGCTGACGTCACCCTCACGAAGCAGGGCCGAGGGCGGCGGCTCGCCGTCGCTCCAGACGCCTTCCTCGAGCGCGCGTGCGAGCTCCGGACGGTGCGACTCACGGACGAGATCGGCCCGCTGGTGGTCGAACGTTGGGTACAGGAAGAAACGGTCGTATTCGAGTTTGAAGTGCTTGTCGGGCTCGCGAATACCGCCCTTGCGAAGGGTGAGGAGCTGCTCGCCTTCGGCGAGCGCCCGTACGGTCACGGCCCATTCTTTAAAAGCAATCGGCATAGTCAATGGGGGGAGTGGGGGCTTTACGGATACCCGGTGCGCGCATGCAAACGACGGCGACAACCGGAGACATGATTCTAGGGGACTTCTCGGAAATCCCCAAATGTCCCTGCAAATTCGTAGCTTTTACGTGGCTACACCGGCATAGCTTCAGGTTTTGGTGCGTTGCGTCTAGGCGCCGAGCCGGTGGTCGGCGTCGGCCTCGAGCACCTCGACCAGGGCGGCGAAGTCCGCGTCCCCGAGGCCTCGTCCGCTCGCCGCGGTGAGGATCTCCCGGGTCAGCGCGGCAAATGCGAAGGGTGCCCCGGCGCCTTGCCCTTCCTCCAGGCAGAGCCTCACGTCCTTGAGCATGTGATCGAGCTTGAACAGCGTGCTGTAGTCGTGCGCGCGCATCGGACCGGCCTTCAGCTCGAGCACCGCGGATCCGCCTGATCCCGCGCTCATTACCGCCTCCAGGGCATCGAGGTCGACGCCGGCGCGGTCGGCGAACACCAGCGCCTGACCGACCGTGGCGGTATTGATGGCCGCCACCGCGTTGTTGACCAATTTGACCATCTGGCCCTGACCCAGCGGGCCGGCATGGACGATGAGCTTTCCCATCGCCTCGAGCACCGGCATCGCACGCTCCACGTCCGTCTGATCGCCGCCAACCATGATCGTGAGCGTCCCGTCCGCCGCCTTCGGTGAGGAGCCGGTGACGGGCGCGTCGACCATCCGCACCTCGTGTTCGGCCAGCTTCGCGGCGATCATGCGGGTGGCCGTGGGGCCGATGGTGGAGCAGTCGATGCAGAGCGTTCCGGGACGAGCGGCGCTGAGCGCTCCGTCCTCGCCGAGCAGTACCGCTTCGACCTGGGCCGCGTCGACCACCATGGTCACGATCAGCTCGGCGTTCTCGGCTGCTGCCGCGGGCGTGGTGGCGAGCTTCGCGCCATGCTGCTCGGCGAACTGTCGAGCTGTGGCCTCGGTGCGGTTGTAGACGGTCAGATCGAACCCGGCCCTGGCCAGGTTGGCGGCCATCCTTGACCCCATGATCCCCAGACCGATGAAGGCGACGCGCTGGCTCATGGCCCAGATGATGGCGGCTCGCCGTGACCGCCGCCACCCGGGGTCTCGATGCGGAGCCTCTGACCGGGTTCGATCGTGCCGGTGACCTTCGGCGGGAGCTCCCGCCCGTCGAGCAGGTTGCGGCCCCGCGCGCCGGGTTGCCCGCCCTCGGCGCCCGACGGGGCGTGGCGGCGGCGCTCGGTGATCAGCGAGTAGCGCAGCGGCGCCAGCGCCTCGAACTCACGCACCACCCCGTCGCCGCCGTCGTATCGCCCGCGGCCACCAGAGCCGCGACGCAGGCCGTACTCGGTCATCCGCAGCGGAAACTCGAGCTCCAATGCCTCGATCGGCGTGTTCAGTGTGTTGCTCATCGCCACGTGCATGCCGCTCGGGCCGTCGGCGTCCGGACAGGCGCCCTGACCGCCGCCGATCGTCTCGTAGTACACGGTCTCCTCGCTCCCCAGCGTCAGGTTGTTCATCGTCCCCTGTCCGAGCGCACGCCCGAACGCCTTGAGGACGATGTCCGCCACCCGCGAAGAAGTCTCGACGTTGCCTCCGACGACCGCCGCCGGCGGCCGGGCATTGAGCAGGCAGCCCTCGGGCGCGATCACCTCGATCGCGCGGTATGCCCCCGCGCTGGGTGGGATCTCGGGGTCGGTGAGCACGCGGATGGCGAAGTAGCAGGCGGACCGGGTGACGGCCAGCGGGCAGTTGAGATTGCCCGCGTGCTGAGGTGCCGTGCCGGTGAAGTCCAGGCGGCAGCGATCGCCCTCCACGGTGGCGACCAGCCTGATCGGAAGATCGCCCTCACGGGCCTCGAGTACGTCGCTCGCGCTGCGGATGCCGTCGTCCATCGCGGCCAGGCAGGCCCGCGTGCGCCGCTCCGCGTAGTCGAGCACCTCAGCGAACGCCTCCTCGAGCGCCCGGCCGCCCACCCGCCGGTGCAGTTCCTGCAGCCGCAGCACGCCGGCCCGGCCGGCGGCCAGCTGAGCGCGCAGGTCGGCCCGGCGCTGATCGGGTCGGCGCATTTGCTCGCTGAGCTCAGTCAGCGTCTGGTCGTCGAGGATGCGCGGCTGGATCACCACTCCCTCATCGGCGAGGGTCACGCTGTCGGCCGGCATCGATCCCGGCGTCGCGCCGCCGACGTCGGCATGATGGGCGCGGTTGGCGGCAAAGCCGGTCAGCTCGCTGCCCGCGAAGACCGGAGTGATCACCGTGATGTCGGGAAGATGGGTCCCGCCGCGGTAGGGGTCGTTGAGGATCCAGGAGCGTCCGGGGGCGTGGCGTTCATCGAGCACCGCGGCGACCGCCGCCGGCATCGCGCCGAGATGAACCGGGATGTGCTCGGCCTGCATGACCATCTCGCCGGTGCGGTCGAACAGCGCCGTGGAGGCGTCACGGCGCTCCTTGATGTTGGCCGAGTGGGCCGAGCGGATCAGCACCGCGCCCATCTCCTCGCAGATCGAGCGCAGCGAGCCGGTCAGGACCTGGAGCTGAACCGGATCGATCATCGCTCGCGCTCCAGGCAGACGTTTCCGGCCTCATCGACCTGCCCGCTCCAGCTCGTGGGGATCAGCAGCGTCGCCTCGGGCAGCTCGACGATCGCCGGGCCGGCCAACGAGGTCCCCGGTCCCGGCGCGCCGCAGATCACCTCGAAGTTGATCTCCGCGCCGCCGAGGACCGCGGCACGCCGGCGTCTGCGCGGCGACTCGCGCTCGCGCTCTGCCACCATCGCCACGTCGCCGGCGGGAAGGGTTCCGGTGACGCGGATCGTCACCAGCTCGAGCGTCCCGTCGCCATCGCGGTAGCCGTAGCGCTCCTCATGGGCCGACTCGAAGGCGGCGCGCAGCGCAGCGGGATCCGGGGCCAGACCGCCCTCGATCGGGAGCTCGAACGCCTGTCCCCGGTAGCGCAGCTCATAGGTAGCGGCCAGCTTCAGGCCCTCGCCGTCGCCCAGCGCCCGTCGCACCTCGTCGGCGAGGACGTCGACATTTTCCCGCACGGCATCGGAGCTGAGCGCTTCGCCGGCCAGCAGGACGCTGCGCTGGACGTCGCGCCGGCGCTGAGACACGACCAGGCCCAACGCGGCCAGGACTCCCGAGGCCCGCGGACAGACGATCCGGGTCATCCCGAGCTCCTCGGCGATGGCGGCGGCGTGCAGCGGGCCGGCACCACCGAAGGCGAGCAGCGCGTGCGAGCGCGGGTCGACCCCTCGCTGCACGGTGACGACTCTGAGCGCCCTGATCATTTCCGCGTTGGCCACCGCAATGATGCCCTCGGCGCAGCTCATCGCCTCAAGCCCGAGCTCACCGGCGAGGTGTCCGATCGCCACCTCAGAAGCGGTCCGGTCGAGCTTCACCCCGCCCGCCAGGGGTGCGTCAGCGGACAGGTATCCGAGCATCAGGTTGGCGTCGGTGACCGTCGGCTCGGTCCCACCCCGGCCGTAGCAGGCGGGTCCCGGGTCGGCGCCGGCCGAGCGCGGTCCGACGCGCAGGGCTCCGCCGGCGTCGCGCCAGGCGATCGAGCCGCCGCCGGCGCCGACCGTGTGCACGGCCAGCATCGGCAGAGCGAGGGGACGTCCGGCAATCTCACCGCCGCTTCGCTCCTGGACCCGGCCCTCATGCACCACGCAGACATCGCACGAGGTCCCGCCCATGTCGAAGCAGACGGCGTCCGGCGTCCGGGCGAGGCGGGCCACGAAGGCCGCCCCGGCGGCGCCGGCCGCGGGTCCCGAGAGCACGGTCAGGGCCGCGTGTGCGGCGGCGGCGCTGAGGTCGATGAGGCCGCCGTTTGACTGCATGATCGCCGGGGGAGGCAGGCCGCCCTGTTCACAGCGCTCGAGGAGCCGCCTGAGGTAGCCGGCCAGCAGGGGGGATAGAGCCGCGTCGACCTCGGTGGTCGCAGCGCGCTCGTACTCGCGGAAGGTGCCGACGAGCTCGTGCGACAGGGATACATGCGCCTGCGGCAGTCGCCGCGCCAGCGCCTGGCCGACCTTGCGCTCGTGCTCGGGGTGACGGTAGGAATGCAACAGCGCCACCGCCACGGCTTCGACGTCCGCCTGCTTGATCTGCTCCACCAGTCCGTCCAGCTCCTCGTCGGTGGGGGCACGCAGCGGGCCCTCCGGCGTCATTCGTTCCGGTGCCCCGAAGCGCCGCTCGGGCGGCGCGAGCGGCGGTGCCCGCGACGCGCACAGCCGGTAGAGCTCTGGGCGGGCCTGACGCCCCAAAGCGATCAGATCGGTGAAGCCCGCAGTGGCCACGAACGCGGTCCGAGCCCCCTTGCCCTCAAGCAGCGCGTTGGTGGCCACCGTCATGCCGTGGGAGAACGTCCGCACGTCCGCGGCTTGGCACCCGCGCGCTCGAGGACTGCCTTGACGGCGGCCATCACGCCTTCGGACTGGTCGGCCGGAGTGCTCGGCGCCTTGGCGCTGACCAGCCGCCCGTCGAGCGCAAGCACGGCGTCGGTGAACGTGCCGCCGACATCGACTCCGAGAAGCATCCGGCGAAGTTACAAAACGGGGCCCGCGCATGCGGGCCCTATAAATCCGGTGGCCTCAGGCGGCGATCGGCGTCTCGATCTCCTCGGTCTCCGCCAGATGCTGATGTGACGGGCAGTATCCGTTGTGGGGCAGCGGCATGCGCTGGCACGGCGTTCCCTTGCGAGTGCTCGCGCGGCACTGCAGCGGATTCCCGTACACGTCGAAGCCGTTCTGTGGCTGACGGGCCAGGAACTCGTCGGCGAAGCCCAGGTAACGCTCGATCACGCGCAGCACGCGGGTCTGGGACATCATGGGAAAGTAGGCGCGGATGTCGTTGAACAGCGTTCGAGCGGGCCGCGCGAAGTAGTGACGGTCCGTGGCCAGACGCTCTACCGCAGCCTCGCAAGCGCGCAGCACTCGCTCATGATTGGCGTGTGGACAGAAGCTGTGCGGATCCTCGGTGATCTCGTCGGCGAGCTCTCGGTAAATCGCTCGGCTGAACCTGTACATGCAGACTCTCTCCTTTCGGCTTCCCTTGCCGGCCTCAATCCCCTCCTGGCCGCGAGTATTCCCGGGATGTGTGAAGCCAGGGGAGCAGCGCATATTAACCCCGACGTTAAGCAGGAACTTGGTGCGTCAAGTCCAGCGGTCCACCTCGGGCTCCTGATCGCGCGTCAGTGTGACGTGGCGATCCTCGAAGGCCGGCTCGGCATCCGGGAAGTCGCGGCGCTCGTGTGCGCCCCGGCTTTCGGTCCGGGTCAGGGCCGATCGAGCGATCAGGCGGACCAGCGGATGCGGATCTCCGCTCAGCGCCTCGAGGCCCGTGCCGTCGCGCTCGATCCCGGCATCGCGCCACAAAGCCTCGCGGCTGGCTTGGGTGAGGACCGGCGGCCCGGTTGGAGAAACCTGGGCGTCGGCGCCGGCACCGCCGGCGGGAACGGGGGAGGGCTCCTCGAGCGCGGCCCGGCCGGCGCGGGCCCCGAAGACGAAGCATTCGGTCAGCGAGTTGGAGGCGAGCCGGTTGGCACCGTGCAGGCCGGTGCACGAGCACTCGCCGACCGCGAACAGTCCCGGCAGGCTCGCGCGGCCATCCAGATCGGTGGCGATCCCGCCCATCATGTAGTGGGCGGCCGGCGCCACCGGGACGACCTGGCGCTCGGGATCGATACCGGCCCGGCGCAGCTCGGTGACCACGTTGGGAAACAGCGCGGGATCCACATCGCGCATGTCCAAGCCGACCGACGTCGCGCCGCTGTCGTTGATCTGACGCTGGATCGCTCGCGCCACCTCATCGCGAGGAGCGAGTTCGTCGACGAAGCGCTCGCCCTGGGAGTCGAGCAGCTTTGCTCCCTCGCCCCGGACCGCCTCGGTGACCAGGAACCCATCGGCGCCGTCGGTGGCGGCCACCGCCGTCGGGTGAAACTGCATCATCTCCAGGTCGGCCAGCGCAGCGCCGGCGTAGTAGGCCAGAAGCAGACCGCCGCCGGTCGCCCCCGTCGGATTGGTGGTCCGCGCCCACAGCGCGGCGGCGCCACCGGTGGCGAGGGCGGTGGCCGAGCTGATCAGCCGCCCGCCGTCGGCCAGCGCCACTCCGTAGCAGCGACCCTCGGCGGCGAGCAGGGCGGTCACCCGTCTTCCCTCGAGCACCTCGATGCGCGCGTCCTCGGCCACCAGCGCGCTCAGCTGGCGGATCAGCCGACGGCCGGTCGCTGCGCCCCCCGCGTGCACGATCCGGCGCCTGCTGTGGCCGCCCTCGAGGCCGAGCGCATAGCGGCCGCGCCGATCGGCGTCGAAGTGCACCCCGAGCGCGGCCAGATCCTCCACCGCTCGTAGCGCCTCGTCGCACAGCACCCGGGCCGCCGATTCGCGGACCGTCCCGCGTCCGGCCTGCAGGGTGTCAACCAGGTGCAGCTCCGGGCTGTCCTCGTCGGACATCGCTGCGGCCAGGCCGCCCTGGGCCCAGTAGCTGGAGGATTCCGCGAGCGCGGTCGCGGAGACCAACCTGACCCGCGCACCGTTCCGAGCCGCGCAGAGTGCCGTGTAGAGGCCCGCGGCCCCGGCCCCGACCACGGTCAGCTCAGTCGCAGGCGGCGACGTGTTCACAACGAGTGCGCAGGCACAGGGGCGGTCTGGGGAGAGCGGTCTCGAAGGCCCGGCAAGGCCCGGTACGGTACCGACGATGGCCGGCAAGCCGATCTTCCTGGCGCACCCATCCTCGCTCGAGCACGACCCCGGCCCGCATCCCGAGCAGCCCGCCCGGATCACGGCGATCGAGGAGGAGCTGGCGGCACGCGAGTGGCTCGGGTTTGCGGTGGATTCGTCGCCCGCGGTGGAGCGATCCGCGCTCGAGCGGGTGCATCCACCTCGGTATGTGAATGCGCTCTCGGAGATATCCGCGGCCGGAGGTGGACAGCTGGACTTCGATACCGGGATGAGCGCCGGTTCGTTCAACGCCGCCCTGCACGCCGCGGGCGGGGCGGTGCGGCTCGCTGAGCTGCTGGTGGCCGGCGAGGTGCCGACCGGCTTCAGCGCGCACCGTCCCCCCGGACATCACGCGTCCGCCGCCCGGGCGATGGGCTTCTGCCTGTTCAACAGCGTCGCGGTTGCGGCCGCGCACGCAGTCGGCGGCCTCGGGCTCGACCGGGTGATGATCTTCGACTGGGATGTCCACCATGGCAACGGAACCAACGACATCTTCCATGCCAGCGACCAGGTCCTGTTCGTCTCGGTGCATCAGTCACCGCTGTATCCGGGCACGGGCCCGGCGGATGATCTCGGGGCCGGCGCCGGGCTTGGCTATACGGTGAATCTGCCGGTTCCGGCCGGCTCGGGCGACCTTGCCTACCGCTCGCTGGTCGACCATGTGGTGGTGCCGCTGGCTCGCGCGTTCTCGCCTCAGCTGCTGTTGGTCTCGGCCGGCTACGACGCCCACCGCGAGGATCCGCTGGCCGAGTGCGCGGTCAGCGAGGCCGGCTTCGCGGCCATGACCGTCAGTCTGCGACGCGCGTGCGAGTCCTTGGGGGTTCCGTTCGGGTTCGTGCTGGAGGGCGGATACGCGCTGGGGGCGCTGGCGCGCTCGGTGGCAGCGACGATGGAGGCCTCGGTGGCAGGTCAGCCTGCGGGCGAGGGGTCGGCGCCGGTCACGCCGCTGGCGCAGGCCGCGCGGGAGCGGCTAGCGGGGTTCTGGGCGCTGTAGCGGGGTTGCGCGGGGCCGTGCGGGTTGCCCGCGGTCCCGCTGCTTCATCGGACCGAGCGCGGGAGCCGAACTTCGAACCAAACCGGCGCGCACGGTGGTGGCGTGGTTCTTTATTCGTGATCACCGCGAACTTCGCACCACTCTGATGCGCGGGATCGCGGTTCGGTGCTTTGTTCGACCTGTCGGCGCGTGACTAGAGGCCGCCCGGCGGCGCGACACGGCGTGCGACGGGAGTCGTCGTCGAGACCTTCGCCTTCAGGTTCGTGGCTGCCGTCGCCGCTCCGGACCGCTCGGGATAGCGGCCTGAGAAGACGATCCAGTAGCCGGGCTTCATGGCCGGATGCTGGCTTGAGTCCAGCACGCCCACGTGGAGCCCGGAGGCGGCCAGCCGGTGCGCCGTGGCGTTCGCCTCGCTCTGGCTTGGGCTGCGGGCCAGCTCGACGGTCCAGCCGCTCAGCCCGACCGGCCAGGACGCGATCGTCGCCGAGCCCGTGGACGAAGGCGCCGCGGCCGCAGTCGTGGCCCGCCGCGCCGGGGTCGCCGCGGTCCTGGCGCTGGTCTGGGTGGCAACCTGGTCGGCGTTGCTCGAAAGGTTGACCAGCGCGATTGCCAACGCGAGCAGCGCCAGGCCGACCACGACGGCGATCACCGCCGCGGCGATCCTCCAGTCCGGCGGACGGTGGATCAGCGTGCGCGCTGCCCCGCACTCCAGGCACCATTCCTGGTCCTCGCGCAGGGACGCTCCGCAGTGCGCGCAGTCGTCGCCGGCCGGAAACGCGTCATGAGCGGGCCGATCGACCCGCGCCCTCTCGTCCGTCAGGCTCATCCCTGGCCGAAGTAGTCGTCGAACTCGGTCGGCCGGCGCGAGGCCGCCGGATTGCCCCCGACGGGCTCTCCGCACGCTGCGCAGAAACGGTCCTCGCTCCCGTGCACGGCGCCGCAATTGCTGCAGACCCCGCCGATTCCCGCCTCGCGCAGCTCCCGCAGCGGCTCCTCGGCGTGGAGGGCCTGCTCCAGCGCGCGCAACTCGGCGTCGGTCTGGGCGGCGTCGGCGATCTTGGCCTGAAGTAGGTCCGGCCGGTCCCGGCCGAAGCGGTGCAGCTCGAGCGCGAACCCGCCGATGTCCCGGAGCTGCAGCTCCCGCAGGCGCCGCAGGTACCGAGCTCGCCGCCGGACCCGTCCCCGGCCGCGGAACTGTGGCTCAGGGGGGCGGGGCTCAGCAGTCGGGGCGTAGCCCCGCTCGGGCGCACGTTCCGGCATCGGTGCGGGCTCGGAGACCGGTTCATCGGCCTCGGCCTTGGCCTCGGCCTCGTCGAGCACCAGCACCCTGTGCTCCATGGTCGGGGACTCGTCTTCGATCAGCGGCGGTTGGTCGAGGTCCTCCGGGACCGGGTCCTCGTCCGGCGGTGGATCGGACTCCGTGACCTGGTCGTGCTCCAGCTCGCTCTCAGGTTCCTCGACCGCGTCCAGGTCCTCCTCGATCGCATACAGGTCCTCCTCGACCGCATCCGGGCCCTCCTCGACCGCCTCCACGTCCGGTCCCTCGACCGGCTCAGGCTCGACCGCGGGGAGCTGGATGTCCTCAGGAGCCTCGACGATCTCTGGCTCGCTCAGGGGAACCTCGACCGCCTCGGGCGGCGCGACCGGTTCCGGAGTCTGGACCGGCTCGATCACCTCGACTACTTCGGCCAGCTCCGAGGCCTCGATTTCCTCGATGACCTCCGGGGTCTCGATCTCGTCAACCGCCTCCGGCGCCTCGATCGCGCCGGCCGATCCATTGACGTGCGTGAGCGTCAGTTCGGTCGCGTGCCCGTTCAGGTACGGGACGTCGTACGGAGACGGGTGGCCGTTCTGCGTCGGGGGACCAAGCCGGCTGCTCGCCGAAGCGCGGCGGCGGCGGACGATTCGTTCTAACAGGCCGCTCATGATGCTCGAGGCCCGGTCGAGTATAAGCCTCCGCACGGCCGATATCCGCCGTCGTGGGTGATGAGCTGATTAGGAAGCGAGACCACGTTCCGGCGAGTATCGCGGGTCACGCGGTCCGAGTCGGCGAGGCATTCGTGCTCAGGTGCCGGATCGCTCCATGAGCCCGCGCCAGGCTGCCACAACACGCTGGGCCATCCGATCGGCTGAGAGGTCCTCCGCGCGCGGCCGGCCAGGGACCCGAGGTTCGTCGGTCGCCAGGTGGGGGGCCACCGCGTCTCGCCACGTTTGCAACTCAAACGGCGCGCACAGCGTTCCAGGGACTCCGGCGAGCGCCTCCGGGGCGATCCCGCACGGCGTCGCGAGGACGGGCACCTCGCAGGCCAGCGCTTCCAGCACCGCCAGGCCGAAGCTCTCGCGCTCGGAGGGAACGAGCACGGCATTGGCAGCGTTGACCCACAGCGGCACGCGTTCCGGCGCGACCGCGCCGAGGGTCAAGAGCGGCACGTCCCCCGCGACGGCCAGCGCCCGGTCATAACGCTTCTCGGGTCGCCCAGGGTCGGCCGGGAACAGCAGGAAAGGGCCGCCTGGGTCGAGGCCGAGGGCTTTCCGAGCCTCGATGCGTGGGATCGGCCGGAAGCGATCGGTATCCACGCCGCAGGGGAGCACGCTCAGCTCGCGGCGCACTGCCCAGCGCGGCACCTCGCGGGCCAGCGTCTCGGATACCACGGCGGGCAGATCCATCAGCCGCAGTCCGGCGAGCGTGACCATCCGCGAGCGGGGGTGCACGAGGTCGGTGCCGTGCAGCGTAACCGCCCGGACGCCGGCGAGCGCGGCGAGCGCCGGCCACACCGTCAGCCCGAAGTGGGCGTGGACCACATCGAAGCGCACACCTCGGTAGCGACGGCGAAGCTCTGTCGCGCCCCGCGCGTACGCCGAGGCGCCGCCCGGGGGAAACGAGAACAGTTCAACTTCGAGCTCAGGAATCCGTTGCAGAGCCCGCACCTGGTCGCGCACGAAGCTCCCAAGAGCGGGCCGGTCGGCGCTGGGGTACATGTTGGTCACGACCAGCGAGCGCATCGGATGGCGAGCGTATCCCGGATCCGGCCCGTGGCTCTGGCACCATCAGGATGATGAGCGCCACACCTGAGCAGCCGGTTGCCGTGTTCGATTCCGGGGTCGGTGGGCTCACGGTCCTACATGAGCTGCTGGTCTCGCTGCCCACCGAGGACTATCTGTACCTCGGCGATACCGCTCGCTTTCCGTACGGGGAACGGACGCAGGAGGAGCTTCAGGCCTTTGCCCTGCAGATCGCCGATCACCTGCTCGCGTCGGGGGCGAAGCTGTTGGTGGTGGCCTGCAACGCCGCCAGCTCGGCCGCGCTGCAGACGCTCGAGCGGCACGTCGAGGAGCGCGGGCTCGGGGTCGACGTGATCGGGGTTGTCGCGCCGGCGACACAGCTCGCGGTGGCCGGCAGCCGCACCGGGAGGATCGGGCTGCTCGCCACTCCGGCCACCGTCGCCTCCAGGGCCTACGAACGCGCGGTACGGGCGGCCGACGCACACGTCCACCTCGAGAGCGTCTCCTGCCCCGACCTCGCGCCGATCATCCAGAGCGGGTTCCCGTTCGACTCCCACGTGGTGGAGACGGTCCGCGGATATTGCGCACCGTTACGCGCGGCCGAGGTCGATACGGTGATCCTCGGATGCACCCACTATCCGCTCGTCGCACCGATGCTCCAGCGCACGCTCGGGCGCGGGGTCGTGCTGGTCACCTCGGGTACCGGCGTGGCTCGTAGCGTCGAACGCGCGCTGGCTTCGCGCGGGCTGCTCAATCCCCGTGATGACGAGGGCAGCTATCGCTTTCGCTGCACCGGCGACACCGACACCTTCCATTCCCTGGGGACGCGATTTCTGCAGATGCCCTTGGAACAGGTAGCGCACGTCGAGCTCCCGGCTCCGGTGATTGCGTGAGCTCTGCGATCGGTGTGCGCAGCTACGGCCGCGGCCCCGACGCGCTGCGGCCGGTGACGATCGAACCCAGCTTCGTTCGCACCGCCGACGGCTCGGCGCTGATCTCGATGGGGGAGACCAGGGTCATCTGCACGGCCTCCGTACAGGAGAGCGTGCCGCGCTGGATGAGCGGGTCCGGGCGCGGCTGGGTCACGGCTGAGTACGGGATGCTTCCGGCCTCCACCGGCGAGCGCAAGCAGCGCGACGTGACCAAGGGACGGCCGGATGGCCGAACCGTGGAGATCCAGCGCCTGATCGGGCGCTCGCTACGCGGCGTCGTCGACTTCGAGGCGCTGGGGGAGCGGACGGTCTACGTCGACTGTGATGTGCTGCAAGCAGACGGGGGAACTCGTTGCGCCTCGATCACCGGGGGCATGGTGGCCCTGCGGCTGGCCTGCGCGCGACTCCTCGAGAAAGGGATGCTGAAGCGCTCGCCGCTTACCGGCACGGTGGCCGCGGTCTCGTGCGGGGTCGTCGGTGGGGCGCCCCTGCTCGATCTGGATTACCCCGAGGACTCCGCCGCCGAGGTTGACGCCAACGTGGTCATGACCGGGGACGGGGGTCTCGTTGAGGTCCAGGCGACGGCTGAACGAACGCCGCTGTCCCGTGCCCATCTGGACGAGTTGCTGGTCCTGGCGGCCGGTGGAATCGAGTCGCTCAGAGCTTTTCAGGACGAGGCGGTAGCCGCCGCGGCGAGCTGACCGATGGCCAGTGGTGCCTCCGGTCGTGGTCCCCTCGTGCTGGCCACGCGCAATCTGCACAAGCTGGAGGAGGTGCGCCGGATCCTCGATCCGCTGCAGATCGTCGTCGAGCCGCTGCCGGCCGGCGTCGAGCTCCCGCCCGAGGATGGAGACAGCTTCGCCGAGAACGCTCTGCCGAAGGCGCGGACCGCCGCCGCGGCCACGGGCCGGTCGGCCGTCGCCGACGACTCGGGGATCGAGGCGGAGGCGCTGGGGGGAGCCCCCGGGGTACGTTCGGCCCGTTACGCCGGGCCGCAGGCGAGCGACGGCGAGAATCTCCAGAAACTGATCGCTGAGGTGCCGCCCGGCACCGGGCTGCGCTACTGCTGCGCGCTCGCCTACGTGGACTCCTCCGGGGAGGAGCACCTGTTCTTCGGCGAATGCACCGGCCGCATGGCGCCCCAGCCGCGCGGTGGCCGGGGGTTTGGCTATGACCCCGTGTTCATCCCCGATGAGGATCCTGCGGGGCGCACGATGGCGGAGCTCAGCGAGGCCGAGAAGGATCAGATCAGCCACCGCGGACGTGCGGTACGGGCATTCGCCCAGTGGCTGGTGGGCCCACGCTCCTCGGTCGAGCCGCGCTCGAGCTCCTGAGCTGCGCTCAGCGGAGGTTGATCGCGGCCGCGAGGGCGACGGCGAGCGTCACCGCCGCGTAGCCCAGGTATCCCTGGAGGACCAGGATGAGCACGGCGATCAACAGCACTCCGGCGGTGGCGAGCCAGCCGATTCGGGCGAGATCCACCCGCCTATTCTCCTGGTTCGTCGGCTGTCTCGGCTCCGGGCGCGAAGGCCATCAACTCCACGAGGTGTCCCGCAGGGTCCCGGACATAGGCTCGCGGAGATCCCCAGTGGGCCGTTCGGGGTTCGATTTCGTGGCCCATCGCTCGCAGTCGATCGACCGTCTGCGCATAGGGCTCGACGACGATTCCGACGTGACCGGATTGGACTCGGGCGTCGTCGCGGAGCATCAGGTGGACCTGAGTGCCGGCGCGCTCGAGCCACAGCGCTCGTCCGGCGATACCGGGCGGAACATTGACCGGCCGGAAGCCCAAAACGCCATAGAACTGCACGCATTGCTGGAGTTGGGCCGGGTTCACCTCCCGGGTCACGTGTTGAATCATCAGACGCTGACTGGGCCCGCTACGGCGCCTCGAGGGGCACTGACGCCGTATTTATCGGCTGACATTCCCGCAATTTGCGGGAAAGCAACCTAAAGGGTAGAGCGGCGGGTGGGCGCACGGGACAGAATGGCCGTTCCCCCGGACCAGTGACGAAAGGGCCGTCCGCGGGGCGTGTTAGCGTCGAAAATTCCTACCACCTTGAAGGAGGGAGCAAGTGACGAAGTCAGAATTCGTCGATCAGGTCGCGGACCGAGCCGGTTTGAGCAAGAAGGATGCCGGCGACGCCGTGGATGCAGTGCTGGAGACCATCGAGGACGCCCTCAAGCGGGGCAGCGATATCAGCTTCTCCGGCTTTGGCAAGTTCAGCGTCTCTCAGCGGAGCGCACGAGAGGGCCGGAACCCTGCGACCGGAGAGAAGATTCAGATCGCCGCGTCCAAGGTTCCCAAGTTCAGCGCCGGTGCCGGGCTCAAGAAGGCGGTCAAGTAGGAAGCTGTTACCTCGCGAGCCGAGGTGTTCGGTGATCGGCTCGCGAGCGCTGTGGTCGAGCGCGCCTCGCAATTGGTGTTGGGGCTCGACCCCGATCCTGCTCGACTGTGGCCGCGGGCTATCGAACTAGCGGGCGGGGCCGGCGATCCGCCCGCCCCGCCCGCGGTCCGCGCTTCGCTCGCGGTGGCTATCCACTGCACGCTGGCGATCGAAGCGGTCGCCGAGGCGTGCGTTGCGGTCAAGTTGCAGGTCGCGTGCTTCGAGCGTCTCGGTGCGCCGGGCTGGGCGGCACTGTCGGAGGTCATCGCCCGCTCCCGTGATCACGGACTGTTGGTGATCACCGACGCCAAGCGGGGTGACATTGACGTATCTGCGGCCGCGTACGCTCAGGCCTTCTTTGGGGAGACGCCGACGCCGTTCGGCGAGGTGGCCGGCCTCGGGACCGACGCCCTGACCGTCAACCCGCTGTTGGGCACCGACTCGCTCGTACCGTTTGTGGAGTCCGCGCGTGAGCATGGCGGAGGGCTGTTCGTCCTGGTGCGCACGTCCAACCCAGGCGCCGCCGACGTCCAGGAGCTGCAAGTTGCGGATGGTGGTTCGGTCAGCGAACGGGTGGCGGGGGTGGTCAGAGAGCTGGGCGCGCCGTCCGTCGGTGTCAGCGGCCTGGCCGACGTCGGGGCCGTGGTCGGCGCGACGGCCCCGGACCGCCTCGAGCAGCTGCGTGCGCTGATGCCGGCCGCGGTCTTTCTGCTGCCGGGCGTGGGCGCTCAGGGAGGGCGCGTCGAGGATCTGGCCGCGGCGTTCGCGCCGGGTCCGGCCGGCGGGCTCGTGACCGCCTCACGTGGCATCGTGCGCGCGCACGAACGCAGCGGCGGCGATCCAGCCGCCGCCGCGCGCGCCGAGGCCGATCGTCTGAGGGAGCTGGCTTGGGCAGTCTCGACCTAGTGGAGAGCCCACGATCGCCGCGCCCGAAAGCGCGTGAAATCCTGCTGTCAGTCTTGGGGACGGCGGTATGATCGAGGCGCGATGCTGGCTCGGAATCGAGCGCGCTACCTGGCGCCGATCGCGCTGGCGGCGGCGATCGGTGGGACCTACCTGGTCGTGCATACAGGCCTGAAAGCCAACCACGCGAGTGCGAAGACGCAGGTGCGGCACGTCCCCCGAGCCCATCGCAAGTACTTGCGCGTGCGCTTCTACGTCGTGCAACCTGGCGACAACCTCACCATCATCGCAAAGAAGACCGGGCTGCCGGTCAACACGCTTGAAGCGTTGAACTCCAACCTTGACCCGAACAGCCTGCAGACCGCGCAGCGGCTGAGGCTTCGCAGGTGAAGCGAGTCGTCCAGGTCGCGCTCGTCACCGTTGCCGCGGTGGCGGGTTGGGGCGCGTCGCCGGCCGCCGGCGCCCCGAACCTGTCGGCGCGCTCGGCGGCGCTGATCGAGCAGAGCACCGGGCAGCTTCTGTACGGGCTGGCTCCGGACCAGCGCGCGGCGATCGCCAGCACGACCAAGCTCATGACCGCGCTCCTGACCCTCGAGCACGTGCGGCACCTCGGACTCGTGTTCACCCAGAACAACTACTACTCCTCGCCTGCCGACTCCCAGATCGGTCTGGTTCCCGGCGAGCGGATGAGCGTCCACGACCTGCTCGTGGCCATGTTGCTACCCAGCGCCGACGATGCGGCCGAGGATCTGGCCTTCAACGTCGGCCGCGGCTCGGTGGCGCGCTTCGTCGGGATGATGAACGCGCGGGCGCGCCAGCTCGGCCTCACGCACACTCACTACTCGACCCCGATCGGCCTCGACACCCCGGACAACTACTCGAGCGCGTCAGATCTGACCCGGCTGGCGAGCTTCGTGTTGACCCACTCCCGGTTCTTCGCCCGGATCGTGGCCGTCCCGCGGGCGGTGCTCCACACCGGCAACCACACCCGGTTCGTGGTGAACCGCAACGATCTCGTGGGAAGCATCCCCTGGATCAACGGGGTCAAGACGGGCCACACAGGGGCGGCCGGCTACGTGCTCGTGGGTTCGGGCACCCGCGGTGGGATGACGTTGATCAGCGCCGTGCTGGGGACGGCCAGCCCGGCTTCCCGGGACGCGAACACGCTGGCGCTGCTCGGCTACGGCTTTCGCACGTTTCGCCGCGTTTCGCCCGTGCGCGCCGGGGAGGTGCTCGCCAGGCCGACGGTGCGCGATCGGCCCGGTGTGCATGCGGCGGTGATCGCGGCCAGCTCGTTCGCGGGCGTGCTGGCGCGCTCGGCGCGGGTCAGCCTCAGCGTCCGTGTCCCGCATCAGTTGGCCGGCCCACTCAAGCGCCACACGGTCGTGGGGTCGGTGACGGTGTTCGCAGGCCGGCGAGCGATCGCTCGCGTCCCGCTACTGCTCGCCCGCGCGCTGCCCGCGGTCAGTCCGTTGACGCTGGCTGCTCACTTCCTCACCAGAGGGTCTACCCTTGTCTTGCTCATCGTGCTGTTCGCGCTCGCCGCCCTGGCCTATGTTTGGCGCGAAAAAGCCCGGGGGAGACATCCGGTCGGCCCGGAGGCTGCATGATCATCACCGTCACGCTCAACGCAGCGCTCGACAAGACGCTCGAGGTGCCGAGCTTCACCCCTGGACGCCGTCACCGCACGGTCGATCAGACCACCATGGCGGGCGGCAAGGGCGTCAACATCGCCCGCGCCATCAAGCGGCTCGGGCAGCCTGTGATCGCCACCGGCCTGGTCGGAGGCTCGACCGGCACCCGGATCGTGGAAGCGCTCAACGATGAGGCGATCCTCAACGGCTTCGTGCGCATCCGCGAGGAGTCACGCACGAACACCGCGGTCCTGGATCCCACGACGGGGCTGCACACCGAGATCAACGAGCGCGGACCAGCCGTGTCATCAATGGAACTCGAGCTGTTCCGGGAAAAGCTGCTCTACCTCGCCAAGGGCGCCAGTATCTGTGTGTTCGCCGGAACGCTTCCCCGCGCGATGGATCCCGATGTGTACTCGGGGCTGATTCGCGACGTCCGGAGGCTCGGCGTGATCACGATGATCGACACCGAGGGCGAGCCGCTGAGGCTGGCGATGAAAGCTGAACCCGATGTCGTGTCCCCGAACGAGCTCGAGGGCGAGGAGCTGGTCGGCCACGAGTTCAACGACGTCGCCGACCGCGCCCAGGCCGTCGCGGACATGACGCGGCTCGGAGCCGCGGAGGCGATCATGACCGTGCCCGACGGCTGCTACGCCCAGGTCCTTGACGGCGGCGGCACGTCCGTGTTCCGAGTGCAGGTGCAGGAGCAGGAAGCTCGCTCGAGCATCGGCTCAGGGGATGCGTTCCTGGCCGGCTACGTGGCCGCTCGCTACGCGGGACGCCCGATCGTCGACTGCCTGCGCTTCGGTGTCGCCTGCGGAGCGGAGTCCACCCAGCATTTCGGCGCCGGCATCATCGATCCGGCGCGGGTGGACAAGCTGCTGGGCGAGGTTCATGCCGAGCGGCTCGAGCTCAGCGCCGAGATCCGCTGAGCGCGGATCGGCCGGCCGGGGAGCCGCGCCTGCCACTGCTAGGATCACTGGGACGATGGTTGCCGCCTTCGTCTGCCTCTCAGAGTCCATCCGCCGGACTCCTCCGATCGCGTCCGCGACACGTTCTACGCTGCCGTAATGGAAGTCGAAATCGGACGTGGAAAGAAGGCCCGCCGGGCGTATGGGTTCGACGACATCGCGATCGTCCCCTCCCGGCGAACGAGGGATCCCGACGATGTGGACATCTCATGGACGTTGGGGCCTTATCGCTTCGAGTTGCCGCTGCTGGCGGCCGCGCTCGACGGCGTAGTCTCGCCGCAGACCGCCGGCACGGTCGGCAAGCTCGGCGGACTCGCGGTGCTGAACCTCGAGGGCATCTTCTGCCGCTACGAGGACGCGGAAGAGCAGCTCGAGCGGATCGCCAGCTTCTCGCCGGACATCGCCACGCGGGAGATGCAGGACATCTACCGCGAGCCCGTGAAGCCGGAGCTGATCGCCCAGCGAATTCAGGAGATCAAGGCCCAGGGCGTGGTCGCCGCGGCCTCGCTGACGCCACAGAAGGTCCGCGCCCATTACGAGGTCGCACTCGAGGCGGGGCTGGACATCCTGGTCATCCAGGGCACCGTCGTCTCCGCTGAGCACGTGTCGCTGGACGAGAGCCGGCCACCCCTGAATCTCAAGGAGTTCATCCGTGAGCTCGCTCCGACTCCGGTCGTGGTCGGTGGTTGTGCGTCGTACCACACGGGTCTGCACCTGATGCGCACCGGCGCCGCCGGCGTGCTCGTCGGAGTTGGCCCCGGGGCGATCTGCACCACCCGCGGCGTGCTCGGCATCGGCGTCCCACAGGCGACGGCGATCGCCGACGTTGCGGCCGCGCGCTCGCAGCACATGCTGGAGACCGGGGATTACGTCAAGGTGATCGCCGACGGCGGGATGCGCAACGGAGGCGACATCGCCAAGGCGATCGCCTGCGGAGCCGACGCGGTGATGTTGGGCTCGGCACTGGCCCGCGCGTATGAGTCACCGGGCCGCGGCTACAACTGGGGCATGGCGACCTTCCACCCGACGCTCCCGCGCGGTACCCGCGTGAGAACGACTCCCAACGGCACGCTTGAGGAGATCGTCAAGGGTCCGGCCCGCGAGAACGACGGGACGTTCAACCTGATGGGAGGTCTGCGCACTTCGATGGCGACCACCGGCTACCGGGACATCGCGGAGTTCAACCGCGCGGAACTGATGGTGGCGCCTTCCCTGCAGACCGAGGGCAAGCACCTCCAGCGTGAGCAGGGCGTGGGCATGGGCGCAGCCGGCAAGGCCGCGACGGTCGGTGTCGCCGACTAGCCCTCTCCCCGTCGAGGCGGAGCGAGCTGACAGCCCGATCGCCCCTGCGGCAGCCACCGAAGAAGTCGTTGTCCTGGACTACGGTGGCCAATATTCGCAGCTGATCGCCCGCCGGGTTCGTGAATGCGGCGTGTTCTCGGAACTTTTGCCCCACCACGTGGGTCCCGAGGAGGTGGCTCGCCGCCGGCCCAAGGGCGTGATCCTTTCCGGCGGACCGGCCTCGGTCTATGCCGAGGGAGCGCCCCCGCTGGACCGGGAGCTGCTGAACCTGGGAATCCCGGTCCTCGGCATCTGTTACGGCATGCAGCTGCTGGCGCTGGAGCTCGGCGGTCGCGTTGAGGGCGCCGAGGTCGGCGAGTTCGGACGCTCGCAGCTCAGGGTCGGCGAGACGGGGCGGTTGCTGGCCGGCACCCCGGATGAGCAGACCTGCTGGATGTCCCACCGGGACACGGTGTTCGCGCCGCCGCCCGGTTTCACCGCGCTCGCCTCGTCGACCGCCTCGCCGGTGGCGGCATTCGAGTCGGTGGAGCGGGACATCTATGGGATCCAATTCCACCCCGAGGTCGTCCATACGCCATACGGCAACCAGGTCCTGACCAACTTCCTCGAGGATGTCTGCGGTTGCGAGCGCACGTGGAGTGCTGCCTCGGTGATCGACGAGCAGATCGAACGCATCCGGGCGCAGGTGGGGGAGGGACGCGTGATCTGCGGGCTCTCGGGCGGCGTCGACTCGAGTGTCGCCGCGCTGCTCGTGCATCGAGCGATCGGAGACCGGCTGACCTGTGTGTTCGTCGACCACGGTCTGATGCGCAAGAACGAGGGCGAGCAGGTGATCGCCGCCTTCCGTGACCACTTCAAGGTGCCGCTGGTCGCCGTCGACGCATCCGAGCGCTTTCTCGCGCAGCTCCAAGGGATCTCTGATCCCGAGGACAAGCGTAAACGGATCGGGGCTGAGTTCATCCGGGTGTTTGAGGAAGAGGCGGACAAGCTGGAGGACGTGCGTTTCCTGGTCCAGGGCACGCTCTACTCAGATGTGATCGAGTCCGGCGGCGGCACCGGCGCCGCGACGATCAAGTCCCACCACAACGTCGGCGGGCTGCCGGATGACCTCGAGTTCGAGCTCGTCGAACCGCTCCGCGCGCTGTTCAAGGACGAAGTTCGGGCGGTCGGGGCCGAACTGGGACTGCCCGAGCGCCTGGTCTGGCGCCAGCCCTTCCCGGGGCCTGGACTGGCAATCCGCATCGTCGGCGGAGAGGCCACGCGCGAGCGCCTCGACGTGCTGCGAGAGGCCGACGCGATCCTCCAGGACGAGATCCGCAAGGCCGGGCTCTACCGCGAGCTCTGGCAGTCCTTCTGCGTACTTCCGGACATTCGCACCGTGGGCGTCCAGGGTGACACACGGACGTACGGGAACGTCATCGTGATCCGGGCCGTTACCAGCGACGATGCGATGACGGCCGATTGGGCCAGGCTGCCCTACGACCTGCTTGAGCAGATCGCCTCGCGGATGATCAACGAGATCCGTCCGGTCGGGCGCGTGGTGCTGGATATCACCAGCAAGCCCCCGGGCACGATCGAGTGGGAATAACGGACCGCGTCTGAGCCGCGAGCGGGGCTGCGATACCCCGCCCCCAGCGCCCTCAGAACCGCGAACGCACCAATCGGAACGCATCGCCTATCATTGCCTTGAGGCCGCGCCTTCAAGCGCGGCTTGTCCATGCCATGAAGACCTACGTAGCCAAACCCACCGACCGCGAACGCAACTGGCTGATCGTCGATGCAGCCGGGTTGACGCTTGGTCGTCTGGCCACCCAGATCGCTGATGCTCTGCGCGGCAAGCGCAAGCCGACGTACACGCCGCATATCGATACCGGTGATTTCGTCGTGGTGATCAACGCCGAGAAGATCTCGGTCACGGGCAAGAAGCTGACCGACAAGCGCTACTACCGACACTCCGGCTATCCCGGCGGTCTGAAGTCACGCAGTCTGGCCGAGATGCTCGACCGCCGTCCCGAAGAGGTCATCCGCCTCGCCGTGAAGGGCATGCTGCCCCGCAATCGTCTGGCTCGCAAGCAGCTGACGAAGCTCAAGGTCTACGCCGGTCCCGAGCATCCCCACGCCGCCCAGCAGCCGCAACCGATGGAGATTCAGTTTTGAGTAATTCCGAGCGTCCCGAGGACGAGGAGCGCGGCGCCGAGGAGACGCCCGCCGTCGATCCCGCCGCAGAGCGCCCCGCCGACGAGTCGGTGGAGGCTTCCACCCCCGAGCCTGACGCGGCAGCCGCCGCGGAGCCTGAGCCGGCCCCCGAGGCCGTAGCCGAGCCGGCGACTCCCGACCCCGAGCCCGAGCCGGAGGCCGCTGCGCCCGAGCCCGCCGCCCCTGAGGCCGCCTCCCCCGAGCCCGCCGCCCCTGAGGCCGCTGCGCCCGAGGCCGCTGCGCCTGAGGCCGCTGCGCCTGAGGCCGCTGCGCCTGAGTCCGCCGCACCCGAGGCCGCCGCACCCGCCCCCGATGCCGGCACCGCTACCCCGCAGGCCGGCGAGGACGAAGACACTCCGACGCCCCGCGTCAAGCCTGAGATCCCGGGCGCCGACCTCGAGCCGGACATCGTGCCCGAGGGCGAGCAGTTCCTCGACGCTGAGGCCCAGGCCGCGGCTGAGGCTGAGGCCGAGGCGGCGGCGGCGCGTGCCCAGGAGGCCGAAGAAGAGGCCAAGCCGATCGCCGACGCAGCCATCGACCTTGCCGCCGGCGCCCGCTACACGTCGACCGGTAAGCGCAAGACCGCGGTCGCACGAGTCACGCTGAAGCCCGGTACGGGCACGTACTCGATCAACGGCAAGGAACTCAACGACTTCTTTCCCCGTCCGACGCTGCAGCGGACGATCCGTCTGCCGCTGGAGACGGTTGGATACGAGGGCCGCATGGACGTCATCGCGCTTATGCACGGCGGCGGCGTGGCCGCCCAGGCGGGCGCGCTGCGACACGGGATCTCCCGTGCGCTGCTGGTGGCCGACCCGAATCTCCGTGGCGAGCTGAAGCGACGCGGCTTCCTTACGCGTGACCCGCGCGTGAAGGAACGCAAGAAGGCGGGACTGAAGAAGGCCCGCAAGCGGCCGCAGTTCTCCAAGCGCTGACCCGCTCAGCGCAGGCGCGGTAGGCCCCATGACGCGCCAGCTTTTCGGCACGGACGGTGTCCGCGGCCGAGCCGGACATTTTCTGACCGCCGAGCTGGCGCTGGCGCTGGCCCGAGCAGCAGTGACCAGAGCCGATCAGGAGCGCCCGCAGGTGGTGATCGTCCGCGACACCCGTGAGTCGGGCGAGATGCTGGAGTCCGCGATCGCTGCCGGAGTGACCGCCGCCGGCGGCGATGCGCTGCTGGCCGGCGTGCTGCCGACGCCGGCCGCGCCGCTGCTGGTGCGCCGCCACGGGCTGCATCTGGCCGCGGTCATCTCAGCCTCGCACAACCCCTACGAGGACAACGGCATCAAGTTCTTCTCGGCCGACGGCTTCAAGCTCGACGACGACACCGAGCACGCGATTGAGGCCGAGCTGGAGCGCGAGCCTCCGACGCCCGAGCGGATCGGGCGCGTGCGGCGCTTGCACGGCGCGCTCGAGGATTACCTGCGTGAGCTCCACACGCGCTTCGCCGAGCTGGATCTGAGTGGCCGGCGGATCCTGCTCGACTGTGCGCACGGTGCCACCTACCGGGCCGGCCCGGAGATCTTCCGGCGGTTGGGCGCAGACGTCGAGGTGCTGGCCGATCAACCCGACGGGCGCAACATCAACGATGGCTGCGGTTCGACCCACCTCGAGTCGATCTCGAACGCGATGCTCGAGGGCTCGTATGACGCCGGCTTCGCCTTCGACGGCGACGGGGATCGCATGCTGGCCGTCGATCGCAACGGCTCGGTCGTCGACGGTGACGAGCTCGTGGCCCTGGCGGCGCTACACCTGCGCCGGCTGGACCGCCTGCCCGGCCACGGCGTCGCGGTTACCGTGATGACCAACTACGGATTCCACACCGCCATGGAGGCGGCCGGGGTGGAGGTCGCCACGACGGCCGTCGGCGACCGCTACGTGCTCGATGAGCTGCGCAAGCGCGGTTGGCTGCTCGGTGGCGAGCAGTCCGGGCACATCATCGACCTCGGCTTCGCCCCCTCAGGCGACGGAATCGCCAGCGCCCTGCTCACGCTCGAGGCGCTGGCGGGTGCGGATCTAGCCGATCGCCACGCCATGGAGAAACTGCCTCAGCGCCTGGTCAACATCCGCGCAGCCGACCGGGCGGCACTGGCCGCCGCGATGAGTGATGCCGAGGTAAAGGGTGCTATCGACCGCGAGCACGCCGCGCTTGCCGGCCGCGGGCGCGTGCTCGTGCGGGCCTCGGGCACCGAGCCGCTGATCCGGGTGATGGTCGAGGCGCCGAGCGAGCAGGAGACGCTCGACATCTCCGATCGACTCGCGCTCGTGGTGCAGCAGGCGCTGTCCGCCTGACCGTCGCCCGGGGACTCCTAGATCATCCGCTCCGACGCAGGGACCTTCGGCACGTGCGAGGCGATCTGCTGCATCACGCCGTAGAAGCGCGGAAGCTCCGGATAGACAATCGGCTTGCCGCTGGTGACCAGGCCGACCGATACGCCGCGCTCCGGGTCGGCCCAGCCCATGATGTTGATCAGCCCGAGATGGCCGAAGGCGAGGTCGGTGTCGAGTCCGAACGGGCTCAACACCTTGGCCCCCAGCATCAGCCCGTAGCTGAAGCGAGTAGGGAAACCGAGCGAGAGGTCGATCTCCAGCCGGGATTGCTCGGTCAGCGCTCGGCGCAGCGTCTGCGGCTGCATCACCCGGACTCCGTCGAGCTCACCACCGCAGCGGAAGATCTCGAAGAACCGCGATAGTTCGTTGGCGGTGGTCATCACGCTCGCGCTCGGGATCACGGCGGTCTGATACCGGGGATCGTTCGAAAGGTCGACGACCTTGTCGATGGGCAGGCTGAGCACCCGCGTCACCAGGCTCGACAGTGGTGGCATCAGCGGAGGCCCGGTCACGTAGTTGAGCCCCACCTGATCGACCTCGTCGGGGCGAACCCCGTAGTTGCCCCAGCGGAAGTTCAGCGGATCGAGGATCTCCTCGGCCAGCACGTCCCGGATGCTCTTGCCGGTGATCCGCCAGACGATCTCACCGAGAATGAAGCCGCCGGAGACGGCGTGGTAGGCCAGCAGCGTCCCCGGTTTCACGAACGGTTTGGCGTCCGAGATCGTCTTGGTCAGGAACTCGCGGTCGCTGACCCGATCCAGGTCGAGGGCCGTCTTCGGCAGCCCGGGGACCCCCGCCCGGTGGGCCAGGACGTGGGCGATCGTCGTCTCGTGCTTGCCATTGACTCCGTATTCCGGGATGTAGTCCACCACCCGGTCGCCGATATCGAGCGCGCCGCGCTCCTGGAGCAGATGGATGACCAGCGCGGTGACCGCCTTAGACGAGGAGAACACGCAGAACGGTGTGTCGGTGGTCACCTGCACCTTGGGCGTATCGGGCTCGTCGTGCGGACCGTTCCCGCGGGCGTGCCCGATCGCCCGGTCCACCACCACGTGGCCGTTGCGCCGCACGGTCAGCTGGAGGGCGGGATGCACGCCGCTGCGGTAGAGCTCCCGCCCGGCCGCCCAGATCCGGTTGGCCGTGCGCTCGCTGAGACCGCCGGCCGCCGGATTCTCCTGCTCGCCGGTCACGGTGATCGCCCCCAGGTCCCGGGGGAGGTGAATCCGGCGGAACGGATCGGGAACCAACGGCAGCCGGGGGACGCGGGGCAGGGCCATCAGCGGCGGAACTCTAGGGGTTACCCGGGCCAGGCAACGCCTGCTTAGCCTCTAACATCCCCAGCTCGCTCTCCAGTGGGTGTGGGGGGCGCGGGCTGCCGCTGCGGCTCGACCACACCATTTGACCCGATTCCAGGAGCGCTCCAGACGCATGTGCGGCATCGTCGGCTATGTCGGACCCCGAGCAGCCCGCCCCCTGCTGTTGGCCGGCCTCGAGAAGCTCGAATATCGCGGATATGACAGCGCCGGTATCTCGGTGCTCGACGGCGATCGGATCGACGCGGTCAGGGCGGTGGGAAACCTCAGCGCGCTGCGGCACGCGCTCGGCGAGCGCCCCGACCCCGAGTCCCGATCTGCCGCCGCGACGGCCCTGGCTGAGGCGCCCGCTCCGGGGACGGGCATCGGGCACACCCGCTGGGCCACCCACGGGCGGGTGACCGAGGAGAACGCCCACCCGCATTTCGACAACACCGACCGCGTCCACATCGTGGTCAACGGGATCGTCGAGAACTATGTTGCCCTCAAGGACCAGCTGACCGAGGAGGGCGCGGTGTTCACCTCCGAGACGGACGCTGAGGTCATCGCCCATCTGGTCGCCCGCCACAATGAGGACGGGCTGATCGAGGCGGTCCGCCGCACCTACGCGGACTTGCGCGGGCACTACGCGTTCGTGGCCATCAGCGCCGACGAGCCGGGCCTGGTGGTCGGGGCGCGCAAGGAATGCCCGTTGATCATCGGCCGCGGCCAGGGCGAGCAGTTCATCGCCTCGGCGATCCCCGCGTTCCTGCGCGAGACGCGGGTGGTGCAGTACATCGGCGACGACGAGATCGTCGTGTTGCGTCCGGACGACGTCCAGTTCCTCAACGCCGACGGTGAGGTCCTGCAGCGTGAGCAGGTGGAGATCGATTGGGACACCGAGACCGCCGAGAAGCAGGGCTATGAGACGTTCATGCTCAAGGAGATTCACGAACAGGCCGATGCCGTGGCCGAGACGATCGGCGAGCGCGCCGCCCACGAGGACAGCATCGATCTCGGGGATCTGGGGCGAATCGACGACGAGCTGTTGCGAACGATCCGGCGGGTGGTGATCGTGGCCTGTGGTACCTCGTACCACGCGGGCCTGATCGGCCGCTACGCGATCGAGGAGTGGGCCCGGGTGCCGGTGGAGGTCGACATCGCCTCGGAATACCGCTACCGCAACCCCGTGGTTGGCCCGGGTGACCTGGTGGTCGGGATCTCGCAATCGGGTGAAACCGCCGACACCCTGGCCGCCATGCGCACCGCGCGCGGGCGCGGCGCCACGGTGCTGGCGGTGACCAACATCATGGGCTCGCAGATGACCCGTGACGCGGACGGCGTGCTCTACACCCGCGCCGGCCTGGAGATCGGCGTCGCCGCGACCAAGACGTTCCTCAGCCAGGTGGCGGCCATGTATCTGCTCGCGCTGCGACTGGCCGAGCTGCGCAGCACGCTCGAGCCGGCAGCGTTGCGGGGCGCGATCACCGAGCTAAAGCACCTGCCGCACCTGATCGCCGAGCTGCTCGAGCGCGGAGGGGACCGGATCGAGGAGATCGCCCAGCGGGCCCACGCCGCGGACTTCTTCCTCTATCTGGGTCGCCATGTTGGCCTCCCGGTGGCGCTCGAGGGAGCGCTGAAGCTCAAGGAGATCTCCTACATCGCCACCGACGCCTATGCGGCGGGGGAGATGAAGCATGGCCCGATCGCGCTGCTCGACGAGAGCACCCCGGTGGTCGTGGTGGCCAACGAGTCACCGGTTCTCGAGAAGGTGATCTCCAACATTCAGGAGGTCAGGGCCCGGGGCGCCCGCGTCATCGCCGTCGCCACCGAGGGTGACGACCAGATTGCCGAACACGCCGACGAGGTGATCTGGATCCCCCGCACCCACTGGATGCTCGCGCCGCTGTTGGCCGTGATCCCGCTGCAGCTGTTCGCCTACAGCGTCGCTCGCCTGCGGGGGCTGAACGTCGACCAACCTCGCAATCTTGCCAAGACGGTGACGGTGGAGTGAGGATCGGGATCGACCTGCTCGAGATCGACCGGCTCGAGCGGGCGCTGGAACGCCGCCCCCGCCTGGCCAACCGCCTGTTCACCGACCGCGAGCTGGCCTACGCCGCTTCGCGGGCGCGACCGGGCCAACACCTAGCCGCGCGCTTTGCCGCCAAGGAGGCGGTGGCCAAGGCGCTCAGGCTGAACGGATGGGACTTCGCCGAGGTGGAGGTGGTCGGTGACGGGGGACCACCGGCGATCGAGCTGCACGGAGCAGTGGCCGCCCGCGCGCGGGAGCTCGGGGTCGAGGTCTCGGTCTCCCTCACCCACACCGACCGGGACGCCGCAGCGGTCGCCGTCGCCGTTGCGGTCACAGCGTGAGCCTGCCGGACTGGCTGGGGCCGCTGCCGGACGCTGCCGAGCAGCGGGCGCTGGACGAGTGGGCCATCCATGAGCGGGGCATCCCCGGGCTGACTCTGATGGAGCGCGCGGGGACTGGGCTTGCCGAATTGGTCGGTGAGCTGGCACCCCGAGGCCGGCTGGCGATCGTCTGCGGCAAGGGCAACAACGGCGGCGATGGCTTTGTCGCTGCACGGCTGCTGCGAGAGCTGGGACGCGAGGTCGATGTGTTGACGCTCTACCCGGCCGACGAGCTCCAAGGCGATGCTAAGACCAACTTCGAGCAGCTCCCGGGACCGGCGGCAGAGACATTTGACGCCGCGCGGCTGGCCGGGACCGATGGTGTGGTCGACGCGATCCTCGGCACCGGCTTCTCGGGCGCCCCGCGGGAGCCCAGCGCGGGCGCGATCGACGCCATCAACGGCGTCGCCGACACGAGCGTGGTCATCGCCTGCGACGTGCCCAGCGGCGTAGACGCATCGACCGGCGAGGAGGCGGGGCCCGCGGTGCTGGCCGACGCTACGGCCACGTTCCACGCCGCCAAGCCGGGACTGTGGATCGCCCCCGGAAAGGCTCGGGCCGGCGCGGTGCACGTGATCGACATCGGGATCCCGGCAGGCGGCCCGGTCGATCCACACGTGGGCCTGATCCTCGACGCGGTCACCGACGGAATTCCGCGACGCGATCGTGATGCGACCAAGTTCGCCGCCGGCAGCGTCCTCGTCTGCGGCGGCTCGACCGGCCTCACCGGCGCCCCATCGATGGCCTCCGAGGCGGCGATGCGGGCCGGCGCCGGCTACGTCACGGCGTGCGTGCCCGCGTCGCTGAACATCGTCTTCGAGGTGCGGCTGCTCGAGGTGATGAGCGTCCCGTTACCCGATCAAAATGGGGTGATCGTCCCAGCTGCCCTGACCGAAGTCCTCGAGCGCACGGGCCGCGTGCAGTCGCTCGTGCTCGGGCCCGGCCTGGGTCGCGACGAGCACAGCGCAGAGTTTGCCCGAGAGCTGGCCGGGCGCGCGGAGGTTCCGCTGTTGCTCGACGCCGACGGACTGAATGCCCATGCGGGCAGGTTGCCCTCGCTGAGCTCCCGTCAGGCCGCCACCGTGCTCACGCCCCACGCCGGTGAGCTCGGACGGCTCCTGGGACGGGATAGCTCTGAGATCCAGGCCCATCGATTGAAGTCCGCGCGGGAGGCCGCCGCGCAGGCGCAGGCGATTGTCGTGCTGAAGGGCGACGACACTCTGGTCGCGGACCCCTCCGGGCGAGTCGCCGTCAACCGGGGTGGGGCTCCCGCGCTGGCCAGCGCGGGCACCGGCGACGTGCTCTCGGGGGTGATCGGCGCGTATCTGGCCAAGGGCATGGACCCCTTTCATGCCGCCTGCGCCGGAGTCTTCGTCCATGCGGCGGCCGGGCGCTTGGCCGCGCGATCGATCGGCACCGAGGGTGTGATCGCGCGTGATGTGATCGAGCTGCTGCCGCGTGCGCTGCCGCCCGCCAGCGGGTGATCACGACGCACAAGGTCTGGCTTAGCGACTAGGCTGAGCAGCATCGAGACCGTCGCGGACATCATGCTGAGTGACGTCGTCAGCGTCCATCCCGAGGACGATGTCGAAACGCTGCTGCGCCTGATGCGCAAGCACGAGCTGCAGGGCGTCCCCGTGGTCGATCACTCCGACCGGGTCATCGGGATCGTCACCGAGTCAGATCTGGTCATTCGCGACGAGGAAGCCGACATCCGCCTGCCCCACCACATCGATCTGTGGGGCGGCGTCATCTATCTCGAATCGGTCAAGCACTACGAAGAGCGGCTGAAGCGGGCCTTCGCCTCGACGGTGTCGGAGATGATGACCCGTGACCCGGTCACCGCCCGCGGCGACGACACGGTTCGACACGCGGCGCGCCTGATCTCCGAGCATCGGCACAACCGGCTGCCCGTGGTCGATGAAGACGGACGGTTGCAGGGAGTTGTCACGCGGGTCGACGTACTCGAGGCGCTGACGCGCTAGTGCCCCGATTCGTGACTTCCTAGACGCGACGATATGCCCCTGCGCGCGCTGGCCCGAGTCAACCTGGCGGCGATCGAGCGCAACGTCGCGCGGCTGCGGCGGGACCTGACCCGCGCAGGGCTATGCGCGGTGGTCAAGGCCGACGGCTACGGACACGGTGCGATCCCCGTAGCCCGAGCCGCGCTGCAGGCCGGCGCGAGCTGGCTGGCGGTCGCCACCGCCGACGAGGCGCTGGAGCTCCGCGCCGCCGGCATCTCCGCGCCGCTGCTGATCATGGGGGCGATCAGTCACGACGAGCTGCCGGTGGCCCTGCGCGCGGACGCAGATCTCGTTGCCTGGTCGCAGCACTTCGTCGACGCGGTGGCGGTCCGGGTCCACCCGGGCGCGCAGGCCCGAGTTCACGTCAAGCTCGATACCGGGCTCGGTCGCCTGGGCACACGCGAGGTCGGCCAGGCGCTCGCCGTGGCGCGGCATGTGGTCGCCTGTGCCCCGGCGATGAGGCTGGCCGGGGCCATGACGCACTTCGCCACCGCCGATGACGATCTCGACTTCGTCTCCGTCCAGCTCGAGCGGTTTGCTCCGTTCGCCGCGGAAATGCGCCGGTTGGCCGATGATTTGATCGTCCACGCTGCCAACAGCGCCGCGACGCTCCGAGAACCCGCCTCGCACTTCGACCTGGTCCGCTGCGGGATCGCGATCTATGGCGGCGACCCGATGAACTTAGATCCGGAGGACCGCGGCCTCGAGCCGGCGCTCGAGCTGCGGTCATACCTGGCCGCCGTGAAGGCCGCCGCCCCGGGCCAGAGCGCCGGGTACGGCCGCCGGTTCATCGCCCAAACCCAAGCGTGCATCGGGACGGTTCCGATCGGCTACGCCGATGGGATCCGGCGGGGATTGAGCGACAATTGCGAACTGCTGGTCGGCGGACGCCGGTATCCCCTGGTCGGCACGGTCAGCATGGACAACCTGACCCTCGACCTGGGGGCATCTCCGGCGGCCCAGGTCGGCGACGCGGTCACGATCATCGGCCGCGACGGGAGCGAGCGACAGACCGCTGAGCAGCTCGCCCGCCGGATCGACACGATCAGCTACGAGATCCTCTGCGGGATCTCCGCACGGGTCCCGCGCGTCTACCACCGTGACGGCGAGCCGGCATGAGCGGGCCGCTGGAGATCCTTGCGGGGCTGGCACCGTCCGGCACCTGGCTGGTCGGGGGAGCCGTACGGGATCGGCTGCTGGGCCGGGGAAGCAGCGATTTTGACGTTGCCGTGCAGGGCGATCCTGAAGCGCTGGCGCGCGCACTGGCCCGGCCGGCCAGAGGGCATCCCTTTGCCCTCTCGGAGGGGTTCGGCGCCTGGCGGGTGGTGGCCCGCGATCACAGCTGGCAGCTGGACCTGCTGCCGCTGGCCGGGGAGACGATCGAGGTTGACCTGGCCCAGCGCGATCTGACCGTCAACGCGATCGCCGAGCCGCTGGCCGGGGGCGAAGCTGTCGATCCATTCGGCGGGATCGAGGATCTGCGGGCCGGTCGTCTGCGAATGGTCTCGGCTCGTGCGTTCACCGCCGACCCGCTGCGGACCCTCCGTGTGGCGCGGCTCGGTGCCGAGCTGGGCTTCGAGGTCGACCCGGACACGCTGGCGGCCGCCCGAGCCGCGGCTCCCGGTCTCGACGCGGTGGCGCCAGAGCGCGTCTTCGGTGAGCTCAAGCGGGTTCTCAGCGCTGATCACGCGCTGCGGGGATTGGATCTGATGGAGCGCTCCGGCAGCACCGACGCCGTACTACCGGAGCTGGCCAGGCTGCGCGGGGTCGAGCAGAGCCACTATCACCACCTCGACGTCTACCAGCACACGCTCGCCGTGCTGGGCGAGACGATCGCGCTGGAGCAGGCCCCGGAGCAGCTGTTCGGCGATCAGGCTGAGGAGATCCGGGCGCTGCTGGCCGAGCCACTGGCCAATGAGCTCACTCGGGGGCAGGCGCTGCGCTTCGGGGCGCTGCTGCACGACATCGCCAAACCGCAGACGCGCGGGGTGACCGCGGCGGGGCGGGTTACGTTCATGGGCCATGACGAGGCCGGCGCGCAGGTCATCCGGGATCTGCTCGGTCGTCTGCGCGCCAGCGAGCGCCTGTCCGAGCACGTGGCAGCGCTCGCGCGCCATCACTTGCGGCTGGGCTTTCTCGTCCACGAGATGCCGCTCAGCCGGCGCACGATCTACCGCTACCTGCGGACCTGCGAACCGGTGCAGGCGGACGTGACTCTGCTGAGCGTCGCCGACCGGCTGGCCACCCGGGGTCGCGGCTCAGACGAGGCGATCGCGCGCCATCTGGAGCTGGCCCGGCAGATGCTCGCCGAGGCGCTGGCCTGGCGCCGCGAGCCGCCGCGGCCGCCGCTGCGCGGAGATGAGCTGGCCGAGCTGCTCGGGATCCGGCCGGGCCCGGAGCTGGGCCGGCTGCTCGGGGAGCTGGAAGAGGCCTCCTTCGCCGGGGAGATATCCGGCCGGGAGGCGGCGATCGAGTTCGCCCGCGAGGGGCTGAGCGGGCGCTCGGCGGCCGACCGATAGGCTGCAGCGCGTGAGCGACCAGGGCTGCCTCTTCTGCAAGATCATCGCCGGCGAGCTGCCAGGGCAGATCGTGGACCGAGATGAGCGAACCGTCGCGTTCATGGACATCAGCCCGGCGACGCGCGGTCACGCGCTGGTGGTCCCGCGCCGGCATGCCAGGGATCTGCTGGAGATCGAGCCCGACGAGCTCGCCGCAGTGACGACCGCCGCCCAGCGACTGGCCCGGCGTGCGCACGAGCGCCTGAACGCCGACGGGATCAACCTCATCAACTCATGCGGCCGAGCGGCCTGGCAGACGGTCTTTCACTTCCACGTACACGTGATTCCCCGCTACGCCGACGATCCGCTGCAGCTGCCGTGGACGCCCGCACCTGGAGATGCCGACGAGATCGCCGCGACCGCGGAGCAGCTGCGATGAACGCCGAGGGGCACATACGGATGGAGCGGGACGGGGACGTCACGGTCGTCACCTTCGACTCACCGCCGCTGAACCTGTTCAGCGCCGAGCTGGCCCATGGGTTAGAGCAGGCGCTGGCGGAGCTCGAGCGCTCCCGGCCCCGGGCCGTCCTCTTCCGGGCCGAGGGACGGGTGGTCAGCGGTGGTGTGGATGTCGAGCTGTTCGCCGCGCTCGATGGCGCTGAGGCGGCCGCTCGGACCTTCGACGGGCTGGTGATGATCGCCCGGCGCGTGGATGCGCTCCCGTGCCCGACGGTCTTCGCCGCGCACTCGCTCTGCCTGACCTGGGCGTTTGAGCTGGCACTGGCCTGCGATTTGATCCTGGCGGCGGAGTCGGCCAGCTTCGGTCTGGTGGAGAACGTGATCGGACTCACACCGGCGATGGGAGGCACCCAGCGCCTGGCCGAACGGGCCGGAACCGGCCGCGCGCGAGAATTCGTGATGACCGGAGACCGTTACGACGCCGCGACGCTCGAGCGCTGGAACGTGGTCAACCGGGTGTACCCCGACGAGAGCTTCGATGCACAGGCGCGTAAGTTTGCGGCGCGGCTGGCCGCCGGTCCGACGCTGGCCCACGCCGCGACCAAGCAGGTCATCCACGACTATCTGGAGGGCGGGGTCGAGCTGGCCAATGACCGCGTGGGGCGCGTGGCCGGGGAGCTGTTCGAAACCGAGGATCTGCAGAAGGCGGTGCGGAGCTTCCTGGACGTGGGTCCGGGCAAGGCCACCTTCTCCGGGCGTTGAGCGGCGTTGCCGCCCGCGCGCGCCCGCGCGCGCCCGCGAGCACCCGGTGCCTGGTAGGTTTTCCGCGTTGGGTCGGGACCTCACCTCCGGGAGCCCGACGTGTCCGAGCAGCGCCAAGGGGAGTACATGGCAACCGGAACCGTCAAATGGTTCAGCGACGACAAAGGCTTCGGCTTCATCACACCTGATGATGGCGGCCGGGACCTGTTTGTCCATTTCAGCGGCATCAGCGGAGACGGCTATCGCTCGCTGCCCGAGGGATCGAAGGTCTCCTACGAGGAAGAGGCCGGGCCGAAGGGCCCCAAGGCCATCAACGTCACGAAGATGTAGAGCAGCATTCGGCCGCGCCAGCGGCTGTTCAGAGGGTCGGTGAACCGGGTCGCGGCGGTCCGCGCGGCGACCCGGGGCGCAACTGCTGCCGCCGGTTCGTGTTCAATGGTGTCTATGAAACGTTCTTCTTCACTGATGACGCTGGCTGCAATCGGCGCGGCTTCGTCCCTGAGTCCCGCCGCCGCGTCGGCCCAGATCGTCGAGCTCGGCGTGCCGAAGACCCCGCTGGTGGCGCCGGTCTGTCCGTCTACCGTGAGCGCCTCGAACTGCACGATCATCCTCACCCAGGTGACCGCGCTGGAAACGATCCGTGACGGCGTGGCCTATCCGACGACCGTGACCAAGGCCGGCAAAATCGCTGCGTTCACGGTTGGGCTGTCCAGGCTCGACAAGAGCGCCACCAAAGCCACGACGGACATCCATTTTCTCGATTCCAGCTACGGCGGCACCACCCAGGTCGGGATCACGGTGCTGAAGCCGGTGGGAAAGAAGAAGTTCCGCCGCTGGGCCGTCGCGGCCTCGAGCCCGATCTATCACGTGCAGCCGTATCTCGGCCAGGTGGTCCAGTTCCCGCTCGACACGAGCATCCCGGTGGTGCCCGGAGAGGTCATCGCGCTGACCACACCCACGTGGGCGCCCGTGCTGTCGTTCAATCTGCCCACGACGAAGTTCGCCTACCGCCAGAGCCGCACGGCGAACTGCACCCGCCCCGCGGCTAGCACTCAGGCTCAGACCACGGTTGGCCAGAGCGTCAGATACCTGTGCGATTACCCCGGGACTCGGGTTGAGTACTCAGCCACCGAGATCACCAACCCGGTCCCGCCCAAGAACCAGCTTCACGCGGCGGACGTAGGCGGTACGCCGCTCCGCGCGGGCGCGCCGCCGCTCGGCGTGCAGTAGCCGGCGACTCCGTTTCGCGCGCCGCACACCGGCGCTCGGGCGGGGGAGTCAGCAGGCGCCGGGGTTCTGCTGGCAGAACGCCGAGCCCAGCCCGGCTCCGCCGCTGCTCGAGCTGCCCGACCCCGTCGACCCCGTTCCGGTCGCTCCGGAGGTGCCGGCACCTCCGGAGGCGGAGGTCCCGCCGGCGCCGGCGCCGCTGCCCGAGGATCCCGCGGTGCCGCTGCCCGACGCCGATGCGCCGCCCGAGGCGGCCGAGCCGCTCCCCGCCGAGGACGGCGCTGCGCTGGTGGCAGGGGCCGTGCTGGTCGTGCTCGGGGTCGACGATGTCGTGGAGGTCGTGGTGCTTGGCACCGTGGCCGCGTTAGCTGACGCGCCGGTGGGGACGGTCAGGGGCGGCGCGCCTGAGGTGTTGGCGGAGTTGGAGCCGCCACCGCCACAGGCGCTTAGGCCGGTTGCCAGGGCCAGCGCCGTCGCAACGATGGCGACGGCGCGATGGCCCGAGCGCGACGGTACGCCGGAGCGGCGGGGCGCGTCGGCGTGAAGGAGCGGCGAGCCTCGGAGAAGCATGGGGGCCGCCTCAGTCGCCGAGCGGAGCCATCCGCCGAGCGCAGTGCGGACAGTCGTTCAGGTCCTTTTGGGTCAGCTGGTCGCACCAGTTGCAAAAGCGGAGATTCTCGACGGCCCATGGAAGTTCAGAGACGGTCGGCGCCAGCGGCAGCAATTCGGCCACCACCTCAAGCGATTCGCCGGTCTCCCGGTCTACGTACTGGACGCCGGGCTCGGCCTCGATGATCACTTCACGACCGGTGGAAGGCGTCCGCATGCGGTACTTCTGGCGGATCCTCATCCCGGGCCATGCTACCAGCGGCCCCGGCAGGGCAGGGTCGCCGCGGGCCGGTGTCCGACCGGTGCGCCCCTATGCCGTGCGCTCGGATAGAGTGCCGCCCGCATCGTATGGTCAAAGCACGGGCAAGCATTCCTCGGAATTTCGGTGCGCTGCTGGCGACCGGGGCCGCTCTGGTGGCCCTGACCGGCTGCGCGGTCAAACACCCGACGGCCAACGTGGTCAACGGCAAGAAGAACTTCGTGGCCAAGTGCGGGTCGTGCCACACGCTGGCCCACGCGGGGACCAACGGAGTCGTCGGCCCCAACCTCGACGACGCGTTCCGGCAGGATCGCGCCGACAAGCTGCGCGGCTCGGACATCCGCGGCCTGGTCGACTACTGGATCCAGTACCCCAGCGCCGGCGGGGCGATGCCCGGAGGGCTGTTCAAGGGACAGCAAGCCGCCGATGTGGCCGGATACGTGGCCCAGGTCGCGGCCAAGCCGGGCCAGGACACGGGTGAGCTCGCCTCGGCGGTACCAACCGTGAACCAGAAGCCGGTGGTGATCAAGAACGGCGTCGCCGTGATCGACGCTGACCCCACCGGTCAGCTCAAGTTCCTCGCCTCGAGTGCCACCGGACCGCCCGGACACGTGACGCTGAAGATGAAGAATGCGTCCTCGGTTCCGCACGACATCGCCATCAAGGGCGGCGGAGTCAGTCCGGTGGTGGGCGCGATCGTCACCAATGGCGGCACCTCGACCGCCAGCGCGACGCTGAAGCCCGGCACCTACGAGTTCTACTGCTCGGTGGACGGCCACGAGGCCGCGGGCATGAAGGGCACCCTGATCATCAAGTAGGGGCGGTCTGGGGGCCCAGGCGCTCACGCAGCTCCTCGCCCCGGCCGGCGGCAACCGCGCGGGCGGCACGACGCTCATCGAGCTCCACTCCCTGCGCCGCCGCGTAGTCGAGCAGCCGCTGGCGCTCATCGCCCTCACGGGCCACCTTGAGGAACAGCCAGCAGAACAGCCCGATCGTCAGCAGGCTCTCCTCGACCATCATCACCCCCGCCGCACCGATCTGGTCGGCCATCGAGCTGATGTGCCAGTGCGCATCTCCGGGCCGGTAGTAGGGGTAGAAGACCGTGCCGGAGAAGATCATCGCGTTGGCCAGCACGGTGCCGAGCAGGCGCACGGCGACGATGTACACCAGCCGCGCGCCGTTGCCGAACCACTGCGGCTTGGGAAGGGGACCCAGCAGCCCCATCCACATGGCGATGCCGAAGGCCAGAAAGGTCGCGTGCTCGAGAGCGTGTACGGCGTCATGGCGCAACGCGGCCTGGTAGAGCACGGGAAGATGCCAAACGTAGAAGTTGACCGCCCACAGCACCACGGCGACCACAGGGTGCGTGAGAACGCGCAGGCGCCCCACGAAGCGATTGCGCAGCAGCGGCGCGAGCAGGGGCCCGGTGAAGCCCAGGACGATCAGCAGAGCCGCCAGATCGCCGATCAGCAGGTGCTCGACCATGTGGGCGACCAGCAGCTGATCGGCCAGCTTCCCGATGGGCGGGCTGAGCGCGATCGCCAGCAGGATCAGCCCCGCGGCGTAGCACGCCTGGCGCCAGGCTGGGACGGCGTTGCGGTGCTCGCGCCCGAGCGTGCTGACCCGAGCGTGGTAGGGCAGCCAGTAGAGGAGCACGATCACCGGCAGCGCGACCGTTCCGGCCGGCCCGCTGGCGGCGAGGGGGAGGGTCAGGCTGAACACGGATGTAATGGTGACGGGTGGCGCAGCGGGGCGGCGCCGAACCGTCCCGGCGTGACCCAAGTCGGGCCCGTTCAGCGGGCCAAGATCGCACACCGTCCCTGCTGCGTCGATCGCCTTGTGCGATTTGAGCCCCGTGAGGGCATCTGCGACGCACGGCGCCGAGCGACCCCGGGAGGGTGAGCGATTTTGGCCCCGAGGCCTCCCGGGGCCACCATCGCCCGGGTCCTCCGGGCCCCAGCCGCTAGGTCAGCGCCTGAACGAGCAGCACGAGGATCGCGATCAGCGCGACCACGCCCACGAACCACACGAGCACGCGGAAGGCATCGGCCTCGTTTCGCAGCGGGTTGAACAAGCGCGGCGCTTAGAGCACGTACACGGTCGTGTACACGACGACCCACATGATGTCCACGAAGTGCCAGTAGATTCCCGGCACTTCCATCCCGCGGTGCTCTTCGGCCGAGTAGTGGCCGCGGAAGGCGCGGATCGTGACGAAGGCCAGCAGGCACAAGCCGATGAAGACGTGGGCGCCGTGCAGGCCGGTGAGCGAGTAGAAGACCGAGGCCTGGGCGGAGTCGTGGGGCGCAAACCCGATGTGGACGTACTCGTTGATCTGGACGGTCAGGAACGTCAGGCCGAGCAGGAAGGTCGAGAACATCCCGACCTTGAGCCCGAAGCGGTTGCCGCTCTTGACCGACACCAGCGCCCAGTGCAGCGTCAGCGAGGACGAGAGCAGGATCGCGGTGTTGATGCCGGCGACCGCCTCGGGCAGCAACGTGCCGTGTGCCGGCCAGGGATCGTGGTTGACAACGCGGATGAAGAAGTAGGCGGTGAAGAACGCCCCGAAGATCATCACCTCGGAGATGATGAACAACAGCATCCCCAGCGTGGATGGCTCGACGCGGGAGGAGCGGTTGGCCGGCGGGGGCCCGTGGTGCTCGGCGTGAGCGATGGCAGCAGCTTCCATTCGTGCTCCTAGGCTGTCGCGTTCACGGTCTCTTCGTGCACGATGTGCTCCACGGGCTTGCCGCTGACGCGGCGGACCCGTTCGATCAGGTCCGCCCGCAGCCAGCCGGACTTGGTCGCGGCGAAGGTGGAGATCACGATGTCGTCCACCCGGAATGACTGCAGCGCGTTCATCACCGCCGTGTAGGGGTCCGGGTCGCCGATCATCCCGGCCGCGAACAGGTTGGCTCGCCGCATCCGGTCCACAACCAGCTGAAGCCGGGTGCGCGCCCGCCGGGTGGCAGATCCGCTCCCGCCCTCCAGCGGCACGACGACGATGAACACGTGCTGGGCTTCCGCGTCGCCCTGCGCCTTGGCCTGGAGGGCCTGCAGCAGCTCGTCGCCGCTGGCGGTGCGGTTGGCCACGGCCAGCGTGACCTTGAACGGCAGGCCCTCACTGTCGGGGTCGGTCACCACGTGCTCGACCGGCACGCCGGATGCATCCCGCACGCGGTCGATCAGGTCCCGCCGCAACCAGCCCGAACGAGTCTCCGGGTAGGTCGAGATGATGATCTCGTCCGGCTGATACTCCCGCACCGCGTCGATCGTGGCGGTGTAGGGGTCCGGATCGCCCACCTCGCCGACCGCCTCGATGCCCTCGGCCTGAACGAACCGGAGGGCCAGATCGACCCGCGTCTGGGCGGCGTCGAACACCGCATCGTCGTAGACGACCAGACCGGCGCGCGGGCGGCTCTGGGGTACGACGAGTACGAACCGCACTTCTTCTTCGGCCACGCGCTTACGCACGGCGTCGATCAGCGACTGACCGCCGAGCGTCTCGTTGGCTACGACAAGGACGGTTTTCACTCGTGGCTCTCCTGGCTGGGCGGCCCCATGGTGCTGCCCGCGGCGACGGTTCTGGCCGCCTCGGTGGGAGACTTGAAGATCCCGTGGACCGCGCCGGGGACGCCGTATTCATAGGGTCCGCCGACCACCGTCGGGACGGCGTCGAAGTTGAAGATCGGCGGCGGCGAGGAGACCTGCCACTCGAGCGTGAGCCCGCGCCACGGGTTGGCGGCGGCCCTCGGGCCACCACGCCAGCTGGCGGCGATGTTGTAGAGGAAGATCAAGGTGCTCAGTCCGAGCCCGAAGCTGGCAAACGAGATGATCAGGTTCCAGGAGGCGAACTGCTGCGAGTAGTCAGCGACTCGGCGCGGCATGCCCTGGATGCCGATCAGGTGCATCGGCCCGAAGGTGAGGTTGAAGAAGATGAACGTGGTCCAGAAGTGCCACTTGCCCAAGCGGTCATCGAACATCCGCCCGGTCATCTTCGGGAACCAGTAGTAGACCCCGGCGAAGATCGTGAACAGCGAACCCCCAAACAGCACGTAGTGGATGTGGGCGACGATGAAGTAGGTCTGGGAGACGTGGATATCGAACGGGATCATGGCCAGCATCACCCCGCTGATCCCGCCGAGGGTGAACATGGTCAAGAACCCGAGCGCGAACAGCATCGGGGTGTCCAGATGCAGCACGCCGCGCCACAGGGTGGCCAGCCACGAGAAGATCTTGATGCCGGTCGGGATCGCGATGATCGCGGTGGTGATCATCATCGGGATCCGGATCCACGGTTGCATCCCGGAGACGAACATGTGGTGAGCCCAGACGGTGAAGCCCAGCACAACGATGGCCAACAGCGAGAAGGCCATCATCCGGTAGCCGAAGATCGGTTTTCGGGCCTTGACGGCGAGGACCTCAGAGATGATCCCGAACCCGGGCAACATCATGATGTAGACCGCCGGGTGCGAGTAGAACCAGAAGATGTGCTGGTACATGATCACGTTGCCGTTCTTGCCGGCACCGACGAACGCATCGAAGAAGTGGAAGCCGAGCGCCCGGTCCAGCAGCACGAAGAACTGGGAGGCGGCGATGAATGGAGTGGCGATCACCACGAGCAGCGAGGTCGAGAAGTTCGCCCAGACCAGCAGCGGCATCCGGAAGAAGCTCATCCCCGGCGCACGCATGGTGATGATCGTGACCAGGAAGTTCAGCGCGGTGGCGATCGAGGATGCGCCGGCGAACTGTACGGCCACGGTGAAGAACAGCTGACCCAGGGGCATCGTCGTCGACAACGGGGCGTAGGCCGTCCAGCCGGCCGCGAACGATCCGCCAGGGGCCAGCAGGCTGAACAGCATCATCAGACCGGCGAGCGGCAGCATCCAGTAGGACAGCGCGTTCAGGCGTGGGAAGGCCATGTCCGGCGCGCCGATCATCAGCGGCAGCACATAGTTGGCCAGCCCCGCGAACACGGGGATCACGAACAGGAAGATCAGCAGCGTGGCATGCATCGAGAACAGCCCGTTGAACTGCTCGGGCGTGACGAACTGCATCCCCGGCTGCGCCAGCTCGGCACGCATCAGCATGGCCAGCAGTCCGCCGACCATCAGGAAGAAGAACGAGGTGACGGTGTACTGGATCCCGATGACCTTGTGGTCGGTGTTGACCCGGAAGTAGTCCCGCCAGGTGTGGGCGCCATGAGCGGAGTGGTCCTCGGCGCGCGTCGCCTTGCCGGCGGCCCAGTAGAACCAGTAGTCGGCCGTGCCGAGCCCGACGAGGAAGAACAGCGGAACGGCGATCAGGGCCACGATGGTGATCGCGTGCCCGTCGACCACTGGGTGCTGGTGCATCAGGAACCGGATCAGCACGGTGAGGCCGATCGCGAAGCCGAGCCCGAGAACGTCGAACAGCGCGGCGCGATACCAGCCTGGAGTGCGCAGTCTCGTCGCTATCGCCATGGGCGGGTCTCCTTCCCCTGGGCCGCTGTCGTGAGGCCACATACGAACATCATGGTCAGAGTACCTCTCACTGGACTCACTTGGTTGCGCTGGCGATGAAGGCCACCAGAGCCTTCAGCTGAGCCGGAGTCAGCGACTGTCCAAAGGTCCCGGGCATGATGTTCGCCTGGAAGCCGGGGGACAGGTAGGCATTGGGCTTGGTGATCGACTCGAGGATGAACGGGTTGAGCGGCAGCTTGGCCCGCTTGGCGTCGGGCACGATCGCCGTGCCGAGGTTGGGTCCGGTGGTTCCGGTCGCCCCCGCCGCCGCCAGCGTGTGGCATCCGCTGCAGCCAGAGGCTCCGGTGAAGACCGCCTTGCCGGCTGCGACGTCGGCCGCAGATGTGCCCGAGGCCGTCCCCGAGCCCGAGGACGAGCTGGAGCTCGCCCCCGGCCCGCTGTTGGCGCTGTTGGTTCCCTCCGAGGTCCCGCCGGTGGGCGCACCCGCACCCGCACCCGGCTCGCCGGCCAGGGCCGCATTGGCCGGAATCGTGCCGATCGGAGGCGGACCGTTGGGCTTCTGTGACGCCAGCCAGGTCTGGAAGGCCTGCGGACTCACGACATGGACGGCGGCGCGCATCAGGGCGTGGCCGGCGCCGCAGAGCTCGGTGCACTCGGCCGGATAATTGCCAAGCCGGGTGGGCGTCACGCGCACCGTCGTGGTGATCCCGGGAACCGCATCGAGCTTCTGAGAGAACTCGGGCACGAAGAAGCTGTGGATCACATCGAGCGAGCGCAGCTTGAACACCGCGGGCTGGCCCTGGGCCAGGTACAGCGACGGGGAGACGATCGTCTTGCCATCCGAGCGCGCGTAGGAGAACTCGAACGCGAACTGGCGCTCGGTGACGTTGACCGTCGTCTCGCGCTTCTTGGAGTCCTCGTTGGAGCGGAGGATCGAGTACGCGTACCCGCACAGCCCAATGATGAGAATCGCCGGGATGGCGGTCCAAACCACCTCGAGCCGGGTGTTGCCGTGGATCGGCGGCCCGTCCTTGCTCTCCTCTCCCGGGCGCATCCGGAACTTCCAGACTGAGTACCCGACGACGGTGAGGACCAGCACGAACATCGGTACCGAGACGATCAGCAGGACGTCATAGAGCGTGCGGATATTGCCGGCCTGGCGCGACGCATTGGCCGGGAACCATGGGATGACCAGCGCGACGACGATGCCGATCGCGGCCGCGACCACACCGATCATCAGCATCTGCCTGAGCTCGCTTCTACGCACGCTTTCTTCCTCGACGGGGGCCCTCGGGCATCACTCCGGGCGGCATCCTATGACTTCTGCGGGACGAACGGCGCGGTCGCGCGCGCTCGCCCCCCGCCATGGCGGATCTGTGGGCCGGAACGCCCGCGCAGTCGACGTGGCGACCATGTTTGAGGCCCGGACGATTTGACTATGATTGAGTCAATCGTTGCAAGCAACTGGGAGACTCCATGCACGTGCGAGAAGGGATGTCCGAGGTAGTACTCACGGTCGGGCCGGACCATACGCTGCGGGAGGCCGCCGACTTGATGTGCTCCCGTAACGTGGGCGCCGCCGTGGTGATCGACCCCGACGAGCAGGGGCCGGGCGTGCTCACCGAGCGCGACATTCTCCGGTCCATAGGCCACGGCCATGATCCGGCCAAGGAGCGGGTGGCCAACCACCTGACCTCCAATCTCAAATTCGCCGCGCCGGACTGGTCGCTGGAGCAGGCGGCCTCGACGATGGTCCGCGGCGGCTTTCGTCATCTGATCGTGGTCGACGGCGGTGAATTGGTCGGAATCCTCTCGATGCGGGACATCGTCCGCTGTTGGACGGCCGACGGCGCAACCTCAGAGGTGCCGCTCACCGCGCGGGCCTAGCGCCGCTCGCAGGCCCTCGCCGGGGGGCTCCGGCGGGTTTGACAGCGCCCGCCTGGCCTTCCGGGCACTGGCGCTAGGCGTGCGGATGCTCTTCGGGCAGCTGGGCGATGTCCCGACGCGTGTCCCTGATCCAGCGGACCGTGGTGAGGACAAAGATCACCGCGCCGATGATGACGAAGAAGATGGACAGCGTGGTGCCGATCACGATCAGCGTGATCCCAACCGCGCTGGCAAGCGGGATCAGCGTCGGTCCGGGGAGATGGATCTCCTCGCCGACAGGGGGTGCCTGCGGGTCGATCTCGCTCACGCGTGAACGTAGATCGCGGCGGCGAGGAAGGTGATCCCGAACATGAAGGCGCACGCGGCGCCTGCGATCAGTCCGGAGCGGATGTTCTTGCGTGCGAGCTTACGATCCATTGCGTCCTCCGGGGAATTTACAGCTTGACATCAGCCACCATCGTGCCGAACAGCAGCGCGAGGTAGAGCAGTGAGAAGAGATAGAGCTGGAGTGCCGCCTTGCGATCGGCTCTGCGGTAGAGCATGACCGAGCCCGCGATGAAAGCGCAGCCGAGCACCATCGAGGAGACCAGGTAGATCCCCCCGAACGCTCCAGCGCAGAACGGCAGCTGGGTGATCGCGTACAGCAACAGGGTGTAGAGCAAGATCTGCCGGCGCGTCTCGCGCTCGCCCCGGACGACGGGCATCATCGGCACCCCGACCTTGGCGTACTCGTCCTTCATCAACAGACTGAGCGCCCAGAAGTGGGGCGGAGTCCAGTAGAAGACGATCGCGAACAGGTACACCGCGGTCCAGGACAGCGAGCCACGGGTGGCCGCCCAGCCGACCAGGGGCGGCACGGCCCCGGCGGCCCCACCAATCACGATGTTCTGGGGCGTACGGCGCTTGAGCCAGACCGTGTAGACGCCTACGTAACCGACAAAGCCGCTCAGCGCGAGGGAGGCGGCGAGGACGTTGACGGTCAGCGACAGCAGCACGAAGGACAGCACGGCCAGCGTGATGCCGAAGCTCAGCGCCGCTCGCGGCGAAACGCGTCCGGCCGGGACCGGCCGCATGGCCGTGCGGGCCATCTGCGCGTCGATGTCACGGTCGTAGTAGTGGTTGACCGCGCCGGCGCCGCCGGCCGAAAGGTAACCGCCGAGGCAGGTCAGCGCGATCCGCTCGATTGACGGGCTGCCGGCGATCTCCATCGCCGTGACCGTGGTCAGCAGCAGCAACGACTGGACCTTCGGCTTGGTCAGCTCGACGTAGTCAGACAGGACCTGCCGGGCCGCCGAGGCGGCGCTGGTGCTGCGAAGGGCGGTGGCGGTGGCCATTAGACCCTTGCGTAGCGCTCGCTGCCGCCGGTCTTCTGCGTCGCGCCGGTCTGGCGCTCGACCTGGCGGCGGATATCCCGCATCGGCTCGACCGACCGCACACGCGGGATCTCGTCGAAGTTGTTGGCCGGCGGGGGAGAGGAGGTGAACCACTCGAGCGTGTTCGCCTTCCACGGGTCAGGACCCGCGAGCTTGCCTCGTTTGAGGCTGAGAGCGACGTTGGCGATGGTGACCAAGATCCCGACGCCAAGAATGAACGACCCAATGGTCGAGATCAAGTTGTAGGTCGACCAGCCGAGTCCGGGCTGGTAGGTGTAGACCCGTCGCGGCATACCGGACAGGCCCAGCGCGTGCTGGACGAAGAAGGTGAGGTTGAAGCCGACGAACATGAGTGCGAACGAGATCTTGCCGATGGTCTCATTCATCAGCCGCCCCGTCATCTTCGGGTACCAGTAGTACAGACCGGAGAAGATCGAGAACACCGCTCCGCCCATCAGTACGTAATGGAAGTGGGCGACCACGAAGTAGGTGTCGTTGAGCTGCCAGTCAACCGGGAACACGGCGAGGAAGATGCCGGTGATCCCCCCGACGACGAACACGGCGATGAATCCGACCGCGAACAGCAGCGAGGTGGTCAGCACGATCGATCCTCGCCAGAGCGTCGCGATCCAGTTGAAGATCTTCACCCCTGTCGGCACCCCGATCAGGAACGAGCTGAGCATGAAGAACCCGAGGACGACGATCGGCACCGGCGAGACGAACATGTGGTGCGCCCAGACCAGCGTGGCCAGGAAGGCGATCACGGCGGTCGAGGCGGCGATCGCCTTGTAGCCGAAGATCGGCTTGCGGGAGAACACCGGAATGATCTCGGAGATCATCCCGAAGCCAGGCAGGATCATGATGTAGACCTCGGGGTGCCCGAAGAACCAGAACAGGTGCTGCCAGAGCACGGGCGAGCCGTGGTTGGTCGGGTCGAAGAAGTGTGTCCCGAAGTGCCGATCGGTGAGCAGCATCGTCACCGCCGCGGCGATCACCGGCAGCGCGATGATCAGCAGGATCGCGTAGATCAGGATTGCCCACACGAACAGCGGCAACCGGCCCCAGCTCATGCCGGGGGCGCGCATATTGACCACGGTGGCGTAGAAGTTGATCGCGCCCACCAGCGAGGAGATGCCAGTGATGTGGATCAGGAAGATCCACGCGTCCTGGCCGCCGCTGGGCGAGAACTGGATGCTGGAGAGCGGCGGATAGCTCCACCAGCCGGCCTCGGGCGGGTGGAAGAACAGGGTGAAGTAGAAGACGATCCCGCCGAGCAGCAGCAGCCAGAAGGACAACGCGTTGAGGCGCGGAAAGGCCATGTCCCGCGCGCCGATCATCAGGGGCAGGAAGTAGTTCCCGAAGCCGGCCATCACCGGCACCACGAACAGGAAGATCATCGTCGTGCCGTGAAGCGTGAGCAGTTGGTTGTAGTGCTCGGAGCTCAGCAGGGTGTTGTTGGGGACCCCGAGCTGCACTCGCATCAGCAGCGCCTCGACACCACCGAGGATGAAGAACACGAAGGTGGTGACCAGGTACATGATCCCGATCTTCTTGTGATCGGTGGTGGTCAGCCAGTCGATCCAGCGCTTGGTCTCACGCGGCTTGGTGACCTCGTGGGCAACGATCTGCGGAACCGGACGGATTGCGTAGTCGGTGGTGGACATCTCTGTCGGCTCCTCTAGAGGTTTCCGTTCGCGGTCAGGATCTGGCGCAGCTGGGTCACCTGTGCGTTGGCGGCCGCGATCAGGCTGGACTGCTGCGTGATCCACTGCTGGTACTGCTCGGGCGAGACCACCTTGACTCGCGCGAGCATCCAGGCGTGCTGGCGCCCACACAGCTGCGCGCAGTGTCCGGTGTAGACCGAGCCCGCATGCGGGGCCTTGAACCAGGTGTAGGTGGTGTAGCCGGGAACCGCGTCGACCTTGCCACCGAGCGACGGGACCCACCAGCTGTGGATCACGTCGGTGGCCTGGATCACCAGCACGACCGTCGTGTTGGCCGGCACCACCATGTCGGTGTAGGAGTAGGGCAGCTTGCCGGTGAAGGCGTTGTTGGCGCAATTGGCGCCGTACGAGTAGCGGAAGATGTACTGGCGGGCCTGGACGCAGACCGTCAGCTTCTTGCCGTTGGGGGGCGTGGGCTGGCCGAGCGAGGCCGAGAGCACGAGGCCCTTGCTGTCCGAGTTCGGCGGATTGGTGATGCTGGGCAGCTTGATGAACGTGACCACGGCGATCACCACCAGAATCAGCGCCGCCGCCACCGTCCAGCCAATCTCCAGGCGAGTGTTGCCGTGGATCTGGGCCGCCACCCGGTTCTTCTTGGCCCGGAAGCGGATCACCGAGTAGAACAGCGCGCCCTCGACGACGATGAAGACCACGACGGCGATGTAGAGCAGCAGGTTGTAGAGGTCGGCGATCCCGTTCGCATTCGGCGAACCGCCCGATTTCAGCGAGAGGAAGTTGGCGAACGCGCTCGGCGCCAGCACGAGTGAAGCGCTCAAAACGAGCGCAATCGTTAATAGCGCCAGTGCGCGGCGCCGACGGCGAGGGTTGGCGGCAGAAACGTCGAGTCGCAAGGCGGCGGCATTCTACCCACGCAAGCGGGTAGTCGTCGCCGCTGCGCGTTCCCCCGCCTGATTCCTATACTGGCGCGACTTGCGCCTGCCGAGGGGCATCCGAGCGACGGCATGGGCCCTCGTCGCGATGGGCGTCGCCGCGCCTGCTCTGCGCCGGAAGGTGAAGCTGCCGCCTGCAGCGGTCCTCGGCAGTGCTGCCCTGGCGCCGTTAGCCGTCTGCGTCGCCATGCCCCGCAGCCGCAAACGGGACGCAGCGGTTTGCGTCCTGAACATGTGGGCCTATCTCGCCGCGTACGAGATGCCGCACGATGACCCGCAGCGGCTCGCCGCCCGTGTCCACGTCGGCTATCCGATCGCGATCGACCGAGTGCTGGGTCTCGGCGTCACGCCGACGCTGCGACTTCAGCATGCGTTCTCCTCGCCGGGCTCGGTGAACCGCTCCGAGCAGGTCCTCGTGTGGTGTCACTGGATGTGGTTCTTCGTTCCCCATGCGAGCGTGGGTTACGTGCTGCTTCGCGACAGCGAGCGGTTTCCCAGCGCCGCGGCGCGCATGTACGCGGTGTTCGATCTGGGCGCTTTCTTCTACTGGGCGATCCCGACCGCCCCGCCCTGGTGGGCCGCGGCTCAGGGGCGGCTCGGAGACGGCCCCACCGCGCAGGTGAGGCGGATGATGATCGAATACGGCGAACAGTTCTGGGGTGACCGCTGGGGCGGCCTTTACGATGTCCTCGGAGGGAATCCGCTCGCCGCCATGCCGTCGCTGCACTTCGCCACATCCCTGATGGCCGCTCACCTGCTCAGCGAGGTGGATCCGATCGCGGGCGCGGCGGGCTGGGCGTACGTCACCACGCTCGGTGTGGCGCTGGTCTATCTCGGAGAGCACTATCTGGCTGATCTGCTCGGCGGAGCTGCGCTGACCGAGACCATTCGCCTCGGGGCCCCCAGAACGGCTCCGCTCGTCCGGGGTCTGTCGCGCCTCGTGCAGGCGCTTGAAGCACGGAGTGGTAACGAGTAGGCAAGCGTGACGGTCGAGACACCCAGCGAGCAGCCCGCACCCGGCTCGCGTGAGGCTGACGAGGCGCTCGAGCGTTCTCGAGAAGAGATGCCGCGGGTGCGCTTCACGCGCCGCCGGCTGCTCATCTCGGGCTTGTTCGTGGTCTCCACGGTGGCGTTCCTGTACTTCGTACTACCGCGGCTGCTCGGACTGCAGGAGACCTGGAACCGGATTCAACACGGCAACCTCTGGTGGCTCGGGCTGGGCCTGGGCCTCGAGGTGTGCTCGTTCAGCGGCTACGTGGCGCTGTTCCGGGCGGTTTTCGTTCGAGGGGAGTCGCCGATCAATTGGCGCGAGAGCTACGAGATCACGATGGCGGGCCTCGCGGCGACTCGCCTGTTTGCCTCGGCGGGGGCCGGCGGGATCGCCCTTACGGCATGGGCGCTTCGGCGATCGGGTCTCGAGCCGCGGGTGGTGGCCTGCCGGATCATCGCGTTCATGGCGCTGCTCTACGGCGTCTACATGGCCACGCTGGTGGTCGACGGCCTCGGGCTGTACATCGGGGTGTTTCCCGGCCCGGCCCCGTTTGCCATCACCGTCGTCCCGGCGATCTTCGGCGCGGTGGTGATCGCCGTGTTCCTGTCGGTGTCGCTGCTGCCGGGAGATTTCGAGCGGCTGGTCAAGCGCTACACCAGCCCTGATCGGCTGTCGGGGAGAATCGCGCTGCGCCTGGCTGCGGCCCCGGCGACCACGGCCACCGGAATCCGCACGGCGATCAGCCTGGTTCGCTCCCGTGATCCGTACCTCCTCGGAGCGATCGCCTGGTGGGGCTTTGACATCGCGGTGCTCTGGGCCTGCTTTCACGCGTTCGGCAGCGCGCCGCCGACGGCGGTGATCGTGATGGCCTACTTCGTTGGGATGGTCGGCAACACCCTGCCCCTCCCGGGAGGCATCGGCGGCGTCGACGGAGGCATGATCGGGGCGTTCTCGGCCTTCGGGGTGCCGGTCGAGATTTCCATCGTCTCGGTGCTGGCCTATCGTGGCATCGCTTTCTGGCTGCCCACCCTGCCCGGCGCCGTGGCCTATCTCCAACTTCGGCGTACTGTGCAGCGCTGGCGCACCGCCCGGACACCAAGCTATACTTAATGAAGTGACCGACCGAGTCGAAAACACGATCATCATCGGCAGTGGCCCCGCCGGCTACACGGCCGCGCTTTACACCGCGCGCGCGAATCTTGAGCCGCTGGTGATCGAGGGCTTTGCCTGGGGAGGTCTGCTGCAGCAGACGACCGACGTGGAAAACTTCCCCGGCTTCCCGCAGGGGATCATGGGACCCGAGCTGATGCAGCACTTCAGGGATCAGGCAGAGCGTTTCGGCGCGCGCCTTGAGACTGATGACGTCACGCGGGTTGAGCTCTCGCGCGACGGCGGACTGCACAAGGTGTACGCCGGGGACGACGAGCATCTCGCGCGGACGGTGATCCTGTCCATGGGTGCCCAGCACCGTAAGCTCGAGGTCAAGGGCGAGGCCGAGCTCTCCGGCCGAGGCGTCAGCTACTGCGCGACCTGCGATGCCGCCTTCTTCCGTAATCACCCGACGATCATCGTGGGCGGTGGCGACTCGGCCATGGAGGAGGCGATGTTCCTGTCCAAGTTCGCCGCCAAGGTTGCGATCGTCAACCGGCGGGATGAGTTCCGGGCCTCGAAGATCATGCTCGAGCGGGCCCGGGCGATTCCCAACATCGAATGGATCACCCCGTATGTGGTGGATGAGTTCGTGGCCGGCGAGCAGGGCTCGCTGAGCACCGCGCGCTTGCGCAACACCACGGACGGAAGCGAGCGTTCACTGGAGATCACGGGCGCCTTCATCGCGGTCGGGCACGACCCGCAGTCGCAGCTGGTCCAAGGACAGGTCGAGACCGATCCAGCCGGCTACGTGATCACGCAGGGTCGGTCGACATTGACCAATCTGCCTGGCGTGTTCGCGGCCGGGGATTTGGTCGATCACACCTACCGGCAGGCGATCACCGCCGCCGGGTCCGGGTGCCAAGCGGCCCTCGACGCCGAGTGGTACCTGCGCGACACGCCCTTTCCGGTAGAGGACGTGGCCGGCGCTGCCGGCGCCACGGCCTGACTCGCCGGTCAGCTGCGGTATGGGCAGCCGCGAGAGGGTCCGTAGTTGTGCGAGCGCGCCGGGCGGCCCATCCATAGACCGAAGTCCTGGGTCCACGTCGACGGGGTGTATTGAGCCAGCGGCTGCGGGCTGACGCCGGTACCTACGTCGGCGTAGACGGGATCGAGGATGTTGTGGCAGTGGTCGGCGCTGCCCATCCACGCCGTTACCACCTGCCGGGGGGTCTGGAATCCGGTGGCGATGTTCTCTCCGGCCGAGGCCCAGAAGTATCCGGCCGAGCTGATCCGCGCCGAGAAATCCGCGCCGTGGCTGAACGTCGCGGTCTTGATCATCGCGTTCGTCCACGTCTGGGCCGAACGATCGAGGCGGGCGCTAGCGCTCAGCGAGGGTAGGCGCCATGCCGCACGCTGCTGGTTGACCAGACACACGACCGCGCCGCGCATCGTGGCCGCCGATGCGGCCGCGGCCGGCAGGTCAGCTCCGGGGCAGCGGGCCGGCGGAGCCGTCGCGGCGCCTGCGCCCGGCGCCGACCCCAGCAGTCCCAGGGCTGCGGCAAGCAGGACGACTCGCAGGCGGCAGAGCATGGCGGCATCGACGCGCATGGGCTCTCCATCGGGAGAACCCATCCCAGTCGCCCACAATCACGGCCCAACGCTCGTACATTCGCCGACGCGCTGCGATCGAACCGCGCATCCTCGGAGAGGATCACGTCGTGTCGTGAGTCTCGGCGCTCGGCTGCGTCTGCGCGTCGAAACGCGCCAGCGCCGGGAAGCCGACAACGATCGCCACCGCACCTAGGATGCAGGCCAGGCCGCCGGTGAGCACCGACGTCGTAGCGGAACTCAGACCGGCCACCAGCCCGGACTCGACGTCGCCCAACCGCGGGCCCCCCGTGACCACGAGGCTGTAGACGGCGCTCATCCGCCCGCGCAGTCCATCGGGCGTCACGGTCTGATTGATCGTGGAGCGGCAGACCGCGCTGATCGCGTCGGCGTAGCCGGCCAGGCCAAGCAGAAGCATGGCCGGCGCGAGGCTGCGGGCCAGCCCGAGGCCGGCGATGGCGGTTCCCCACAGGACGACGACCCCGATGACGACCCGGCCCAGGCGCCGGGCCCGTTCGATCCAACCCGCTGACAGCACCGCGACGGTTCCCCCCACGGCCAGTGCGGCGAACAGCAGGCCGGTGCCGCGGGCGCCGGCGTGGTAGACGGTCAACGAGAGGACCGGCAGCATCGCTCGCGGCCAGCCGAACGTCATCGCAACGAGGTCGATAGCGAAGCTGCCCGCCAGCGCCTGCTCGCGGCGAACGAACCGCAGCCCATCGGCGATCGACCGCAGGATCGGCGTACGCGAGTGCTCGGTAGGCGGAGGCTGCGCAGACAGCGCCAGAGCCACGACCGCCATGGCCAGACAACTCGCGGCGTCGATCAGATAGCCCGCCCCAACGCCGAGGGCGGCGATCACGATTCCGCCCATCGCCGGTCCGACGATTCCGGCCAGCTGGTAAGAGCCGTAGTTGAACGCGAGCGCCGATCGCAGTCGCCCGGGCGCGACCACACGCGGAACGATCGCTGCCCGGGTGACCGAATCCAGCGAGGCGCTCCCGGCCAGCAGACCGCCGAGCAGCAAAATGACCAGGACCGGCGGACGCGCGGCGAGCGTGATCGCGGCCAGCAGTGAAGCGGAGGCGATGATTCCGAGCTGGGCGACGAACAGGACCCTGCGGCGATCCAGCCGGTCGGCGATCGCGCCTCCGAACAGCGACGCGATGATCATTGGCCCGAGCTCGAATGCTCCCAGCAGACCCACGAGCGCGGCCGAGTGCGAGAGCACGTAGACCTGGTAGGGCAGCGCGACCATCGCGACCTGGGTGCCCAACGCGGAGATGAGCTCGCCCAGCATCAACAGGCGGAAGTCACCCGAGTCGCGCAGCGGCGAAAAGTCCAGGGCGAGCCCGCGCAGCCAGCCCGTCATGCTTCGTAGGAGAAGAACCCCTCGCCGGTCTGGCGCCCGAAGCGGCCCGACCAGACGAGCCTGGTCAGCGCCGGGGCGGGGCGGTAGCGCTCTTCTCGCCGCTCCTCATACAGCGCGTCGAGGAGCGTGAGGACGCGGTCCAGCCCGATCGTGTCCCCCCAGCTGAGGATTCCGCGCGGGTAATTCAGGCCATGGACCATGCCCGCGTCGATGTCCTGGGCGCTCCCGACGCCTTCTCCCAGCGCGAAGGCGGCCTCGTTGACGACCTGGCAGATGATCCGGCCCAGGACAAGTCCGGGCGCGTCGCGGACCCACGCCGTGTGCTTGCCGATGGTGTGGAAGAACTGCTCCGCCGCTCGGCCCGCAGAAGCCGCGGTGTCTGCCCCTCGCGTCAGCTCTACGAGACGAGACTCGGCCAGCGGGGCGAGCGCATGGAACCCGGCTGCGCTGCCACCGGGATCGAGGGCTCCCAGCGAGCCGGCGTCGCAGCAGATCGCCTGCGGGGCGCCCTGGAGCGGCGCGTCGGACGGTTCTCCACCGGTCAGATCCAGAATCAGAAACGGGACCTGCCCTTCTGCCTCCACGGGCGAGGCCACCTCCCAGCCCGCGTCGGCGGCGGCTTGCACCAGCTCGACGGCCAGAGGCGATTCGCCGGCGATCACGATCAAACCGTCGCCGCCGGCGACCGGCACCGGCTCGAGATCCGCGGGCCGATGCGAGCCGGGTCCGCCGCTGTAGTCGTAATACCCCCGGCCGGCCTTGCGCCCCAGCCGCCCGGCGGCAACCGTGCGCACGGCGATCGGCGAGGGACGCCAGCGCGGCTCGCCAAAGCTCTGCTCATAGAACGACCGAGCGACCTCGAGGCCGACGTCCACCCCGACCAGGTCCATCACCTCGAACGGGCCCATCCGGAAGCCGCCGCCGAGCCGGCAGATCCGGTCGATCTCGGCGACGGAAGCGACGCCTTCCTGCACCAGGCACAGCGCCTCCAGGCCGAACGGCCGATTGCAACGGTTGACCAGGAACCCCGGTCCATCGGCCGCGTCGATGACGTGCTTGCCCATCGCCTCGCCGGCGGCGCGGGCCAGTGACAACGCGGCATCCCCGGACTGCTCGCCGGCCACTACCTCCAGCAGTCTCATCACCGGCGCCGGATTGAAGAAATGCATGCCCACGACCCGCTCGGGATGCCTGGCGGCGGTCGCGATCGCGGTGACCAGCAGGGACGAGGTGTTTGTGGCCAGCACGCAGTCTGGGGCCACCACCTCCCCGGCCAGGCGGCCGAACAGCTCCCGCTTGACCTCGAGCCGCTCGGGGGCGGCCTCGATGATCAGTTCGCAGGGAGCCAGTTCCTCGAGCTTGACCGCGGGCTCCAGCGCGGCAAGGGCGGCCTCGGCGGCGCGCTCGTCCCAACGTCCCCGTTCGGCCCCGCGGAGCAGGTGTGCGCGGATGGACTGCAGCCCTCCTGCGAGCGCTTCGGGTGCAGGGTCGTGAAGGAGGGTCCGGGCCCCGGACAGACAGGCGAGCTGCGCGATGCCCGCGCCCATCGTCCCGGCCCCGACCACGCCGATGACTTCCGGCCGGCTCAAAGCTCAGCCAGGAACGAGCGCGTTGATCCCCGTCAGGGCGCGGCCGATGATCAGCTTCTGGATCTGCGAGGTGCCCTCGTACAGGGTGGTGACGCGGACGTCGCGGAAATAGCGTTCGACCGGGTGATCGTCGACGTAACCCGAGCCACCATGGACCTGGATCGCGGTGTTCGCGCAGTTCACCGCTGCCTCGGTGGCATACAGCTTCGCGATCGAGGTCTCGGTGGTGTTGGGCTGGCCGGTGTCCTTGAGGTAGCCGGCCCGCCAAACCAGCATCCGGCCTGCGTCGGTCTGCACCTTCATGTCCGCCAGCATCGCCTGGACGAGCTGGAAGCCGGCGATCGGCCGGCCGAATTGCACGCGCTCCTTGGCGTAGGCAACGGATGCCTCGACGCAGCCCTGGCAGATCCCGACGCACCCAGCGGCGACGCTGTAGCGCCCGGAGTCCAGCGAGCTCATGGCCACCTTGAAGCCGTCGCCCACCGCGCCGAGCAACGCGCCGTCGGGGACCTCGGCGTCGTCGAGGGAGATGGCGGCGGTGTCCGAACCTCGGAGGCCCATCTTGTGATGAATCGCCTGGGGCTGATACCCCGGCTGGTCGGTATCGACGAGAAAACAGGCGAGGCCGCGGTGGCCCTGGCCGGGATCGGTTTGGGCGAAGATCAGCGCGACTTTGGCGTGATTGCCCATCGAGATCCACATCTTGGCGCCATTGATCACCCAGCCCGTTTCGGTCTTGCGCGCCCGGGTGCGCTGGTTGGCGGCATCGGATCCTGTGTCCGGCTCGGTTAGTCCAAAGCAGCCCAGCCACTCGCCCGAGCAGAGCTTGGGCAGGTAGTGCTGCTTCTGCTCCTCGGTTCCCCAGCGCAGGATCGCTGAGCAGACCAGCGAGGTCTGTACCGAGATCACCGTCCGCATCGCCGAATCTCCTCGTCCCACCTCCTCGACGATCAGCCCGTAGGTCAGGTAGTCCAGTCCGGCTCCGCCGTACTCACGCGGGACGATTGCCCCGAGATAGCCCTGGTCGGCGATCTTGCGCACGAGCTCGAGGTCGAATTGTTCGTTGCGATCGTTCTCACGGGCGCGCTCGACGATCTCGTGATCCGTGAACGCACGCGCAGTTTCCCGGATCAGGCGCTGCTCGTCGGTGAGGTCGAAGTCCATCGGCCCGGCACGGTACCCCAAGGAGGGTAGGCTGCGGGGTCCCGATGGCCCCCGAGACTCGTTACGCGCGTAGCGGCGAGCTGCACATCGCCTACCAGGTGGTCGGCGACGGCCCGATGGACCTCATCTACGTGCCCAGCTGGATCTCCCAGGTCGAGCACTACTGGGAGGAACCGATGGTCGCCCGGTACTTCAATCGGCTGGCCTCCTTCTCGCGCCTGATCATGTTCGACCGGCGAGGCTCGGGTCTCTCGGACCCGGTGCCGAGCGCGCCGACGCTGGAGGAGCAGATGGACGATGTCGTGGCGGTGATGGATGCCGCGGGCTCCGAGCGAGCCGCGGTGTTCGCGCTGCTCGAGGGCGGCGCGATGGCGGCGCTGTTCGCGGCCACGCATCCCGAGCGCACGGGTGCGCTGGTGCTCTACGAGGCGCAGCCGCGTACGTCCTGGGCCCCGGACTACGACTGGGCGATCCCCCGGGAGGAACGCGACGGGTACCTGCGCGACGGAGGTCTCGACACCTGGGGTGACGGCTCCCGGATCATGTCGTTGTCCCCCAACTCCGGCGGCAATTCCCGGCTGCTCAACTGGTACGCCAAGCTGGAGCGTCTCGCCGCCAGCCCGGGGACCGCGGCGCAATTGATGCTGATGAACGGACAGGTCGACGTCCGGGCGGTGCTGCCGACGATCAATGTGCCGACGCTCGTCCTGCATCGTGCCGAGGACAAGTTCATCGACATCCGCCATTCGCGCTACCTCGCCGAGCACATACCTGGCGCCCGGCTGGTGGAGCTGCCGGGGGACGAGGCGCTGTCGTTCGGCTCCGAGGCGGCCACCGAGCTCGACGAGATCGAGGAGTTCCTCACCGGCACCCGTCAGAGCCGCGATGCCGAGCGGATCCTGGCCACGGTGATGTTCGCCGACATCGTCGATTCGACCAGTCGCGCGGCTGACATGGGCGACCGGCGCTGGCGGGATCTGCTCGAGTCGATCGAAGGCTCGGTGGGCCGTGAGCTCTTGCGCTTCCGCGGGCGCGCGGTGAAGACGATGGGCGACGGCTTTCTCGCCACGTTTGACGGACCGGCGCGCGCGATCCGCTGTGCGGCGGCGATCCGCGACGGAGCCCGATCGCAGTACGGGCTCGAGGTACGCAGCGGCCTCCACACCGGCGAGATCGAGGTGATGGGAGACGACGTGGGCGGCATCGCGGTCCACATCGGCGCCCGCGTGGGCGCGAGCGCCGGACCGGGGGAGGTGCTCGTATCCGGGACGGTCAAGGACCTCGTCGTCGGATCCGGTATCACGTTCGAGGACCGCGGCGAGGCCGAGCTGAAGGGCGTGCCTGGGCGCTGGCGCCTGTGGGCGGCAACGGCTTAGCCGGCGGCCGCGCGCACACTTTGGCCGGGGCGGCGTCCCGGTGCGGGCCAGAACGATGACCGGCCCCCGTCGTCAACCCTGACGGGGGCCGGGAACCTCGTGGGTCTCCCTGAGTGGTCCGGCTAGGACGCTGGGGGCAGCGTCGACACCGGGGGCAACGCCACCGTGACGGTTAGCGCGGGGGACGATCCGCCGATGTTCTGGACATCGCCGGGCACGCGGGCACGGAACGTCTTCGGACCAGCGGTTCCGAACACACGGGTGAACGTGAACGAGCTGTCGGAGTGAATTCGCGCGATGCCAACCGTGTGCCAGTCTCCGTCCGCCCCGAGCCGCTGCAGGTAGACGAAACCGCCTGCCTTGTCTGGCGTGACGGTCCCGGTGAACGTCACATGCTCTCCTGCGGTCACGCTGGACGAAGGCGTCGCCAGGGTGACCGTGTCCTTGACCCCTTCGAACACGCCCGCGCTGCGGCGCGCCGGTGGCAGCGTGGTCCTGGCGAAGTACACCTGATTGGCCGTCGGGCTGACCGAGAAGCTGTAGCTCCCGTTCGTCCCGGTGACACCGGCCACATCACAGACCGCGACGCTCTGAGTAATGGCCCGATGACACAGCGTGATCGGCGTGCTCGGCTCGGGCGTCGTCGTGCCCCGTACGTACAGCGTGCCGGAGATCTTGGCCGATGAGCCGTAGGTGATGATCGGGTCCGAGGTCTGGATCGTGAAGTCCGCGACCTGGGCCTGCTGGACGGCGACGGACACCGAGTCGGATTCGCCACGCGTGTTGCGGTTGTCACCTCGGAAGGCGACGCGGACGGTGTGATCACCGGCAAGCTTCCAGGCATAGCTGATCGCGTAATTCGAGCCCGGCCCCAGCCGTCCGCTCTTGAGCGTCTTCCAGTCGTCGGTTGAGCCAACCTGCTCCTGCAGCAGCACCCGTTCAAATGCGTGATTGGGGTCGACATGCCCGGTGAACGTCACTGGGTGACCCGTCACGGCCGTGCTTGAGCTCGCAGCCAGGCTGACCAGCGCCGCCACGTACTCACGCACGGTGCGACTGTGCACGCTCGGCGTGCCGCCGAGCCGCGCGAACCAGCTGCGATTTGTCTCCACCACGCCCTCGGCGCGGGTGAACTCGTAGAACCCGTGCGAGTCGGTGGTGGTGTGGCCGATCTGGGTGTAACCGGTACCGGAGCCGTTGATGTGGTGGTACAGGATGATCGGCTTGGCGGCGATATCCGTTCCCTTCAGCTGTCCGTAGATCAGCACTCCCTCTCCGGCGATGATCGGATTTGGGGTGGCATTGATCGTAAGGCCGCGGTTGTGCCGGGGTGCGGCACCAGCGAGTCCCGGCAGTGCCATGACCGCGGACGCAGCCAGTGCACAAGCGAGCACGACAAAGCGTGGGCGCATAGAGCCCTCCTCATTCTGCTTGGTAGGTGTCGCCTCCGCCGGCTGGGCCGGCTCCCCTCCGGGCGGTGGCTCTTGACGCCCACAGAAACACGACCCCCAATACGAAAGTTGCGCGAGCTTCAGGCGTGTCCGGGGGTCAGGCGATGATCAGCGTGTCCGGATCGCTAGGGCTCACGCGGACGGCAATGACCGCGCCCGGCTGAAAGCGTGCCAGGGCGATCCGGCTGACGATCTGGGTGAGCACAGCCGGGTAGGGGTCACGCCCGGGAATCGTCACCGTCAGCTCGAGTTGGACCTGGGGGTTCTCGTTCACCGTCGAACCGGTCTCGCAGATGCGCTCGACCGTGGCCCGACCGGCGATGCCGCTGGAAATCGTGGTCGCTGTTTTCCGCTGCTGATCGGCAAGACCGCCGAGGCCCATCGCGACTCTCCCTGAAACGTTGATCGTGATGCGCAAACCTAGGGACGCGGGGACGACGTGGCAATCGCGCTTCGGTCTCGTATCGGTCTCGACCTCGGGTGCCCGCCGGATAGACTCAGGCTGCGGTGGACCCCTTTGCGCTTGTCCTGATCGCCGGCCTAGCGGCCCTGATCCTGTGGGTCTGGCTGCTCGGTAAGTACTACCCGGGCTCCGGGTTGGAGCAGTTGGGGCTGCGCTCAGCGCGCGAGATCTCCGAGAACCGGGAGGCGCTGGAGGCTGAGGATCTGGAGCAGATGCTCGCCGCTCACAACGCCCGGCGCCGGAGGCGGGGCGAGTCCGAGGTCACGGTTCACGACCTCGAGCTCCAGGTGATGGAGGACCTCGGCGACCAACGCCGGCGCCGACAGGAGCTTCTGGCCGACCGCGAGCTCGATCAGCTGCTCGAGGTCACCAACGCGCGCCGCCGCGCCCGAGGCCTGCCTGAGCGTTCCCGGGAGGAAGCCCGCAAGGAGTTCGGTCAAGGCACCGAGCCCGGCGGCTGAGCCCCCGGGTGGCTCGCTGCCTGATCATCGGCTGCGGTTGCCGCGGCACCTCACTCGCACGCGAGCTGCAGGTGGCTGGCCACGCCGTCCGTGGAACCACCCGGGACCGCGTCCGGCTCAGTGAACTCGAGGCCGCGGGGATCGAGCCCCACCTCGGCGATCCCGACCGTGTGGCCACCCTCACCCCGGCCTTCGAGCATGTGACCATCGCCTGCATCCTGCTCGGGTCTGCGGCAGGCGGTGAGGGGGAGCTGGCAGCGCTGCACGGCAGCCGCCTCGAGATGTTGCTCTCGCGCATGCTTGACACAACCATCCACGGGATCGTCTACGAGGCCGCCGGAGCCGTGGCGCCCGCTGTGTTGCTCGCCGGTGCGGAAATCGTGCGCGAAACCTGCGACGCATCCTTGATTCCGCACGCCGTGCTCGACGCCGACCCCTCTCGGTACCGCACGTGGCTCGACGCCGCGAGCGCATCGGTGTACGGGCTGCTATAGGTGAGCCTGGCTGGACTTTTCGACTAGAGAGATTGAGCTCGCGACCTAGGAGAGACACCGTGGCTGAATATGCGAAGGACGTCCTCGTCGAGCCCGAATGGCTCGAGCAGCATCTCGACGACGACTCGATCAGGATCGTCGAAGTCGACGAGAACCCCGCGCTGTACCAAGAGGCTCACATCCCCGGGGCGATCGGCTTCGACTGGCGAAAGGATCTGCAAGACCAGGTCAAGCGGGACTTCCTCGGCCCCGAGGACTTCGCGAAGCTATTCGGCGGCAGCGGGGTCTCCGACGACCACCTCGTAGTGCTCTACGGAGATCGCAACAACTGGTTCGCCGCCTACACCTACTGGTACCTCAAGTACTACGGGCACGACAACGTCAAGCTCCTCAACGGTCCGCGGGAGCGGTGGATCGCCGAGGGCCGCCCGACCACCGCGGAGCCCGCCGCGCACCTGCCCGAGACCTTCACCGCGAGGTCCGGAGACCACTCCATCCGCGCCCTGCGTGACGAGGTGCTGAACGCGTTGCACGATTCCCATCAGCTTGTCGACGTGCGCTCACCGCAGGAGTACTCGGGCGAGCTGATCGCGATGCCCGGCTACGAGAACGAAGGGGCGCAGCGCTCCGGGCACATTCCCGGTGCTCGTTCCGTGCCCTGGGCCCAGGCAGTGAACGAGGACGGCACATTCAAGTCCGCCGATGACCTGCGCGAGCTCTACGGCTCCAAGGGCGTGCTGTCCGGCGATCCGATCATCTCCTACTGCAGGATCGGCGAGCGCTCGGCGCACACCTGGTTCGTCCTACACGAGCTGCTGGGAGAGCAGGACGTCAAGAACTACGACGGCTCGTGGACCGAGTGGGGGAACCTGGTCAACGTGCCGATCGAGCGAAGCTAGGCCGCTTTCAAGCCGGCGCGAGTAATGGCGTGATGCGGTCGAAGAGATCCGCCAGGATCCGCGCCGTGGCGCCCCAGATGAGGTCTTCGGCCACCAGATAGGTGTCGGTCCGGATCGGTACGCCTCGCCGGACCAGGCGGCGACGCCCATACCCGGCCCGCAGCGCTGACAGTGGCAACTCGAGCACCTCGGCGACCTCACGAGCGCTGAGGGTCCAGGTGTGTCCCGGCTCGATCAGTCCGACGAACGGATAGACCGCGTAGCCAGTCGCGATGGTCGGCGTCGGCTGCAGGGCGCCTACGATCTGGACCCCCTCCGGGGCAAGCCCGATCTCCTCGTGCGCCTCGCGTAGCGCGGTGGCCCGCAGGTCCTGCTCGCCCTCGTCGTAGCGGCCGCCCGGAAATGAGATCTCGCCCGGATGTCGGCGCAGATCCTCGCGGCGCTTGGTGAATACCGCGTGTAGCTCGCCGTCGCGGATGTACAGCGGGACGAGGACGGCGGCGTCGGTGCGACCGCTCACTTCGAGCGCCATCGCCTCTTCCGGCGCCAGCAGGACTTGCCGCAATACCTCATGAACGGCGTCGGTGCGCAGCGCCATCCGATGACTATATGTGCCCGCGCGTGAACTTCTCCTGGCTCGCGCGTCTATGCACCGTTCCACAAATATCGAAGGCGCCGTCACGCGGCGGTCGCCCAAGAGGAGGTAGGTCGATGAGACGAATCATGTTCAGCGTCGTGGCGAGCCTCGCCATCCTGGCGATCGCGCCGGCCAGCGTGCTGGCCAAGCACCACAGCAAGCGTCATCACGCGCGGACCCATCACGCCAAGGTCCACCGTGCCCGCGTCCGCCACGAACGCTTCGGCACGATCACCGCGCCGACCGGGACGACCACCGCTCCGACGACCCCGCCGGCAGCCAACCCGGCCGGTACCGTCGACTCGTTCGACGGCACGACGCTGGTCATCAGGCTGGCCAACAACTCGCTGGTCAGCGGCACGGTGACGCCGAACACCGAGATCGAGTGCGAGGCTGCTGACACCGACGACTCGAACGTCGCCATGCACGCTGATGGCGACCATGGCGGCGGCGGTGACCAGGGCAATTCCGGCAGCGGCGACGAGAACGGCGGCGGAGGCGACGACCAGGGCGGCGACGAGAACGGCCACGCCACCTGCACCACTGCCAGCCTCGTGCCGGGCGCCGCCGTGACCGGAGCGGAGCTCAGCCTCTCGAGCGCCGGCGCGACCTGGGACAAGGTCGAACTCGCCGGCTGAGCACGAGTTCATCCTGAATGCGAGCGGACCGGCCGTCCGGGAACACGGCCGGTCCGCGCACGTACTAGCCGACCAAAGTGCACGTACGAATCGATCAAAGCAGCTGGGAAGGTTCCCTCGTCATGCAACGTCTGGCTGTTACATGAGCAATTCTCGCGCCGGTGTCGATGTACAGCCATGAGCCCACTCGCCCTCTCGATCCGGTTTCTCCAGACTCAGCCCGACAGCAAGCTGCTCGAGCTTGCCCGCGCGGGGCACGAGCGCGCCTTCGAGGCGCTCGTCCAGCGCTACCGGCGCCCGCTGCTCAACTACTGCCGGCGCCGCTCGCGTTCGGAGGCCAGCGCCGAGGACGCGCTGCAGCAGGCCCTGCTGCAGGCGTGGATCGCGCTTGGCAGTGGTCAGGGCGAAATCCGAGATGTGCGCGCGTGGCTGTACCGGATCGTCCACAACGTCGCGATCAGCAGCCTCCGCCGGCCAGTCCACGATCAGGTGCGCGAGGATCAGGCCGTGGAGGGGGGCAGCGCCGACCAGGTCGTCGAACGCCGCCTCGCGCTGCGTGACGCGCTGGCCGGGTTGGCCTCGCTACCGGAGCTCCAGCGCCAGGTCATGCTCAGCACCGCGCTGGAGGGTCAGAGCCACCACGAAGTCGCAACGGCGTTGGGTCTGACCCACGGTGCCGTGCGCGGGTTGATCTACCGCGCCCGGGCGACGCTCCGGGGCGCGGCCGCCGTTGTCGTGCCCGGCCCGCTGATCAGCTGGGCCGCGGGCCAGGAGATTGGCGCCGGCGGGCGAGCTGCTGCACTCGCCGAGGCAATCGGCGGCGGCGGCTCGGCGGGCGTCGCGGGCGTGCTGCTCAAGGGCGGAGCGATCGTGGCGACGGCGGGCGTGATGGCCGGCGCGGCCGGGGTCGCCCTGCATCCGAACTCTCATCGCGTGAGCGGACACCGGCCATCGCCCGGCCTGACAGCGACCGGCGCGCCCGTGCCCGGATCGCCGCCCGCTCGCGTCGCTTCAGGTACCCCGTCGGGGGTGACAGCCGTCTCCGCAGCGCTGAGGCCGGCCGCAGCGCTCCGCGCCGGGTCCGCGGGCTCGGTCAGTCCCCCGGGACGGCACGGCCGGTCCGCAGCGTCTTCCGGCCGGTACCGGTCGACAACCACCGGGACCTCCCCGGGGTCCCGGTTGACGACTTCGAAACCGGGTTCGTCCTCGCATGGTCCCGGCGGCTCGTCGACCGGTTCGGACTCATCGTCTCGCGGCGCGACCGGATCCTCGGGCTCGGATTCCTCGGGCTCATCAAGCTCTGCTCACAGGGGCGGCGGTCACGAGGGAAGTTCGATCGAGACAAGCGGCACCGGCGCCACCGGCGGCAAGGATGGGTCTGGGAGTTCAGGCGGGGGTGATTCCAGCGCGACTGCCGCCAGCATTTCGGAGACTGGCAGCTCCGATGGCTCGGGGAGTGACGGCGGATCCAGCGGCGGAGGCCAAGGCTCTTCCGGAGGGACCTCGGGCTCTGGCAAATCCGACCGCCGCGGTTGAGACAGCTCGGATGGTGGCGGCGCTGCGCTAGCTGCGGGCGGGTTCCAGGACCTCGACGCGGTCCTCAAACATCACTTCGCCCTCCAGGGTCCGGTGCACCGGACACTTTGCGGCAATCACCTGGAGGCGCTCGATCTGCTCTTCGGTGCAGCCGTTGGGCAGCCGCAGTGCAAGCTTGAACCGGGTCGGGCATCCCCGCTCGGCCGGCGTGTAGTCGACCTGAACCTCGACCGGGCCGAGGTCCCAGCCCTTGCGCTTGGCGTACATCTCCATGGTGATCGCCGTACAGGAGGCGAGGCTGGCCGCGAGCAGCTCTTGGGGGCTGGGGCCGTCGTCATCTCCGCCGTGCTCGGTCGGCTCATCCGCAGTTAGCTGGTGATTGCGAACGTCGATCTGATGGGTGAATGCGGATGCGGTCGTGCGGTGAGCGGTGGCCCTCATTGGCTGATCCTCTTGGTTGGCTGAGACACCTAACAATCCCATCGTAGCGCCGAATAAGTGCTATTCGGCCAGTGGATTGAACAGCAGTCCGGTGGGGATCTTGGGGAAGAAGTACGTCGACTTCGGCGGCATGCTCTCGCCGGCCGCGGCCACCCTCTGAACGCGCTTCACCGGCGTCGGGGCCATGAAGAAGGCGGCGTCGTATTCAGCGCGCTGGACGAGCTCAAGCGCCTGGGCATCGTCGCGGGCGTATCCGAGCCCGTTGAGGTGATCTATGTCCTCGTCGGTCATCTCGAGCGCGCCCTTGAGGATCAACGCCTCGAGCACCGCAGTGTCAAGCCGCCGGTACGGCTCAGCGCGCTCCGGGAGGGCCTGATCGGCGATCGCGGGGTCCTTCAGGGTCAGCCGGTAGGGACGGCGGAAATGGGAGTCGATGTAGCCGAATTGGACCTGATCGCTGGAACTTGGCGGCAGCTCGGCGACGTCGTCGAGGGGCTCGATGGTGAAGTCACGGCGCAGCGCATCGGCCAGCGTCTCATGCTGATCGGGCCTCAGCCCGCGTACGAGGCGATGGGTCGGAAACACGGTGAGCCCGGGATCCTGGAGCGCGACCAAGCACATGAGGACGTACCGGTGCGGACCCTCGCCGCCGATCTCCTCGGCATAGACACGCGCGGTCTCGTAGCGATGGTGGCCGTCGGCGATCAGAAGCTCGGTGTCTTGCAGCTCGCGCAACACCCGCTCGATCGCCTCCGGATCGGACACCCGCCACAGTCGGTTCACCGTGCCGTCGTCGTCTTCGGTCCGGGAGAACGGCTCAGTCTCGGTGGCCGGCGCCAGGGCTCCCCACGCCGCACCGGACGGATCTGAAAACAAGGAGAAGATGGGAGACAGGTTGGCCTTCGTCGCCCGGGTCAGACGCAGACGGTCCTCCTTGGGGCCTGGGTGTGTGCGCTCGTGAGGCCGGATCCGGCCTGCGCCGTAATCCTCCACCCGGACACGAGCGAGGAAGCCCCGCCGCGTCCGTGAGCGCCCATCGGGCCCCGTGTAGTCCTGCTCGAGCGGCCACAACGCCGGTTCGCTGTCGCGCACGACCACGTCACGGGCGCGCCAGTCGGCCAGCAGCTCCGCCGCCGCGGAGTATGGGTCGCCGTCGGACCGCGGAAGGTCGACGCGGACCACGTTGTAGGGGGATCTGGCCTCCAACTCCGCTCGCTGAGCCGGATCGATCACGTCGTAGGGTGGCGCCAGCACCGGCTGCAGCCCGCCGGTTCGCTCGGGGTCGTAATGGAGGGCCTGCAGCGGTCGAATCTCGGCCATGGCGGGTCGGGAGGCTACTTCACTCTCGCGTTCACCATCCATCGCGCCGCGAGGGCGCCGGCGGCGAGGTACAGCGCACCCTGGGTATCTAGCATCGCCATCAGTCCCACGGAGGGCGTCAGCACCCCGGCGGCCACCATCCCGAGCGCCTGCCCGGCGTTGTCGGCGAGGCCGAGCGCGCTGAACATGCGACCTCGCTCCTGCTCGCGGGCGGCGAGTCCCAGCGAGCTGATAAGTCCAGTAACCAGTCCGATGCCCGGGGCTCCGACGGCGATGAACAGGGCTAGGTAGACAGGGGTCGCCGTGCTGAGGTCCGGCATGTTCCACAGCACCAGATCGAGAATCCCGAACAGGGCCGCCGCCCATGCCGTCAGCCGCGCCGGCTCCGGCGCGGTGCTGGTCAGGCTCAGGGCGAGGCCTGCTCCGAGCGCGCCGATCGCCTGCACTCCGCGCATCAGCCCGATCTCCGACGCGCCGCCGTGCAGGCGCTGAGCGACGAACAGCACGAACAGAACCACGAATATGCCCTGGGCGATCTGAGCGGTGAAGGCCACGATCAGTTCGGCGCGCACCGCGCGGCCGGCCCAGGCAGGCCGCGGCCCGCCGCCAGTCCCCGCCGCCCTCGCGCGCGGGCGCCCGCGGACCGGCAACCGAGCCGCCGCCCGCGACCCGGTTTTCCGCGGGGTTCTCACCCGGGCGATCAGCCCGGCTGCGAGTAGAAAGGTGACGGCGTCGGCGGCCACGAGCAGGCGCAGCTGGCCGGCGGCGAGCAGCAGGCCGCCGAGTGGGCCGCCTACGAGCCTGCCGGCGCTCTGGTTGAAGCCGATTAGCGCGTTGGCGGAGACCAGCTCTCCGGGCGAGATCAGCGTGGGCAGCAGCGAGTTCTTGGTTGGATCGAACAGCGCCGAGAGCGAGGCCTCGATCAGGATCACCGCGTAAAGCAGCGGCAGTTTCCCGTGGTCACCAACCAGCACCAGCGGTAGCAGCGCGAGTGCTTGCAGGATGCTGAGGATGAGCAGCGTTCGGCGCCTATCGCAGCGAGTCGGCGATGGCCCCGGCCAGCGGCGCCAGCACCACCGCTGGCGCCAGCTCGATCAGAAAGGCCAGTGACGTCCCCAGCGCCGATCCCGTTTCGGTGTAGACGAGGATCGGCAGTGCCACGAAGAGCATCCAGTCACCGGCATCGCTGATCAGGCCGGCCAGCCACAGCGCTCGGAAATCGGGGTGGTTAAGCGCTGGCGGGCGCCTCACCGCGACCAGGAACGCGGGAATGCCTGAAGGCCGATGTGGACTAGCTCGGCGTCGGCGGGCGGCGCTTCTCTGGTGCCGGCGATCAGTGGGCGAATCAACGCATCCAGCTGCAGGATCAGCTCGCCCAGCTCGGCTGGGCTGACGCGGAGGGTGTAGGTGGAGTAGGCGTCAGACTCACGCCAGAGCGGCGCGGCTTCGTCGCGGCGTGTGAGGTAGTCGCGGACGAGACGTTGGTCGAGCTGCAGCGCAGCTGCCATCACTGCCGCGGTGCCGGGGCTCTCCTCGCCCGTGCGGTCGAGCTCGAAGCCGGTGATCGTGGCCTTCCACGGGCGCTCACGGCCGTCGGCCGACTCGTCGCGCTCGACCAGGCTGTGGTGGGCGAGCACCCGCAGGTGATAGCTGCAGTTGGAGGGGGTGTCCCCGACGGCCCGCGCGCAGACCGAGGCGGTCGCTGGTCCCTCGGCAATCAGATAGCTCAGAACGTCCAGTCGCACTGGGTGGGCCAGCGCATCGAGCAGGGCGGGGTCCGTGAGCAGCGGGCGGCTCGGGTTCATGCGGTCTCCTCCTCGACGGATTATGAAAGGGACTTTCAGATCCTACGTTCCCGCGCCGAAATGTGCAAGCCGTTTTCAGAGTTGGACGGTTCCGGAGGCGTACGCGCAACCGTGATCGCGATAGACTGAGGACGCGCGGGGCGTAGCGCAGCCTGGTAGCGCGCCTCGTTTGGGGCGAGGAGGTCCCCGGTTCAAATCCGGGCGCCCCGATCAGTCGTTTTCGGCGGGCCTAGTGCTTGGTCACCCGAGCCAGCCAGACGGCCCGGAACGTGCAGGTGACCTTGCGCGAGGCCGGGTCGACGTCTGTCTCGGTAATCGTGCCGCTGGCTCGGCGCCGGCTGAGGAAGCGCCCGGTCACGGCGTAGCGATACGTCGCGCCCTGCCCGTGGGCCTTGAAGCGTCCCCTTGGGTCAGGGGTCATGCGCTCGACGTGCAGACGGGTCGCTTTGCCGCCCGGGCAGAGGTCCTTGGGATCGTTGGCGATGGCGATGTCGAAGCCCCGGACCTGCCGCCCATTGCCGCTGGAGCGGAAGCTCAGACCGTCGACGACGGTGCTTCCGGGCACAGCTCTTCCCGAGCTGATGTCGCCGACGACATAGCCCGAATAGTGAGCGCCGTCGACGACCGGGTACAGCGGAGCACCGGTGGGGAATCCCTCCAAGAGGCGCGAGAACACCCCGCGCAAAGTGTCCTTGCCGTAGGCGTGAGACCCGTCGTACATCGACAGCACCGCAAGCGACACCCGGGCGCATCCTCGGGTGAGCAGGACCACCTGGTGGTCAAGCAGTCCGGTCCCGGACCCCCAGCCGCCCTTGAAGAACAGCTGCCACCCGTGCGGCGCGACCTGGCCGATCCCCCAGCGCTGGGACGGCGTAATCGAGGCCAGCAGGCGGGTTGCAAAGGAGCGATGGCGGCGGGCAATGAAGCTGTCGATGTGCAGAAAGAACTTCGTCTGGTCGCTGGCGGTGATCCGCGTCTCGCCCCACGGCTGCATGACCGGCGTGAAGTGGGTCATACCGACCCGGTTGGCCAGCCCCTGGAGGCCGACGTTGCCGACGATTCCGTCGACGACCGAGGCGGCGTTGTTGTCCGAATGGGTGATCATCGGAACCAGCAGCGAGGTGTCAGTGCCGTTCAGCGGCCGTCCGCGCACCGACGGCCGGTCGAGGTAGGCGACCATCAGCATCGCCTTGACCACGCTGGCCGACCATTCGACGTGGTCGGCCCGGTAGCCGTAGAAGCGCCCCGGAGTGCGAACCGCGAACGCGATGTCCCCAATGCGCTGCCGCGCGTAGTCCACCGCGGCATGCATGTTCGGGCGCCAGAACTGATCGATTGGCTCGCCCGCCCCCGGGACTACGCAGGCCCGCGCTGCGGCGGCAGAAGGGCTTGCGGCTCGCGCCGGACGGAGCGTGATCGCCAGGGCGGCCGTCAGACCAAGTAGCGCGCTGGTTGTCGCGGCGATCGTCCACCGCCGGAATCGAACTTCGTACACCTCTACAGTTTCCCTGTTCGCGAGCCCCCGTAGCTCAGCGGACAGAGCGACGGCCTTCTAAGCCGTGGGTCGCAGGTTCGAATCCTGCCGGGGGCGCTGGTGCAAGCCGCGGCAAACCTGGTTTCGCCCGCCGCATGGTGGAGAGGCATACCGTCAGCCATTTCGGGTAGTCAACGGTTCGTTGCAGCAAGCTCAAACAGTTGTTGAACAGCCGCCGAGCTGATGGCTCGGTGGTCGGCATGCGTCATTGGAGAAGCTATGGACAAGCAGTTCAAGAAGGGCGACAGGGTCAGATGGAGAAGTCACGGCGGGGAAGCCGTCGGCGTGGTCGAGCGCAAGATCACGTCGGACACCCAAGCCGCCGGGCGCACCGTCAAGGCATCTGAGGACGCGCCGCAGTATGAGGTCCGAAGCGAGAAGTCTGGCGGCCGTGCCGTGCATAAGCCCGGTGCGCTGCGGAAGCTCTGAGACTGAGACCTTCGCCGGTTTGGCTGAGGCGGCCCATGTGGGGGCGATTGAGCGTCACGACCTGCGCTGGTAGATTGATCTCCAACGCGGTGGGCGTAGCTCAGCTGGTAGAGCTCCTGGTTGTGGTCCAGGCGGTCGGGGGTTCGAGTCCCCTCGCTCACCCTCAGAGAAGTCGCGCCGGCCTTTTGAAGCATGGCTGCGGGGAAGGGAACCCGAGACGCCTCGTCAAGCGTCAGCTCTCGGTGGCCGTCTCGCGTACCGACACGCCTCCACCGATCGCCGACGTGTGGTCGTGAATGGTGGCCGCCTCCGCCGATAGGGTTGCAAATGGCCGAGAGTGGTTAGAGAATCAGAGCAGCCGGCGGGGTTTGGTCGGCGGTCACCGGGGCACGGGAGGCGTCATATGTCGCGTTCACCACTGGGTCGGCTCTGCGCGGCGCGGGTCGCTGCGCTTTTGGCTGCGGCGATGATGACGTGGGCCGCCCCCGCGGTCGCGTCAGCGGCAACGGTCACTGTGTGCCCGCACGGGTGCGACTTCGCCGAGATCCAGCCAGCCGTGAACGCCGCGCATCCGGGCGACACGGTCCGGATTGCGGCCGGTATCTACGCCGGCGGGCTGGTGATCGGCAAGAGCCTGACCGTTCTCGGAGCCGGCCCCTCGCGCACCGTGATCAACGGCGGTGGGCCCGTGATCACGATCGGCGAGTTCCTCGCTCGCGAGCAGCCGACCGTCGCTGTCAGCGGCGTGGCGGTCACGGGTGGCTCTACCGAGTCGAGCCCGCTCGCCCGCGAGATCGCTGGGGGCGCGGGCATCACCATCCCACCCGGGGCAGACTTCAGGCCCGGCGCGACTGTGACGATCAGCCACAGCCTGATCGCCGACAACCGCGCCGCCCCGGCGACGTCCGAGCCGTTCGGACCGCCGTGCCCAGGTGGTAAGCCTTGTCCGTTCGCTGGCGCGTTCGGCGGCGGGATCCTCAACGGCGGCAATCTCACCCTGATCGACTCGCAGATGAGCAACAACCACGCGGCGGGCCCGATCACGAGTGACGCCGACGGCGGGGCCATCTACAGCCTCGGCGGGGGTGGGAGGCTCACGATTCAACACTCGACCCTGATCTACAACGACGCCAGCGTGACGGATCCCAATGGCCGCTTCGCGGAGGGCGGGGCCGTGTTCGCGAGCGACCGATCACTGGTGCTCATCCAAGACAGCCGCATCGCCTCCAACTCAGTGTCTCTGTCGAGTTCGTTTCCCTACCGGATCAGCGCCGACCAGACGCTTCAGCTCGGCGCCAACTCCGGCGGGGTCCACATCGGTGATGCGGGGTCGCTGACGATCGAGAACACGAGCGTCGACCACAACCAGCTCTCGATTGCCGATCCGAAGGGCCAGCCGAGCGGTTTCGACGCCGGTGTCTGTGGCTGCGGCTCTAGCAGGATGGTGATTCGCCACAGCCAGATTGCTGAAAACAGTTTGAGTGCCCTCGTCGGCTCTACGTCTGATGCCTTCGCCACCAGCGGCCTCTCGATCGGAGGGGCGCTCGAGGCAGACGGGCCGGCGGAGATCACCGACACCCGGGTGGTGGCCAACAGTACGCGCGTCACCAGCCCGACTGGGTCCGCGATCGCCAACGCGGCGGTGGCGATCTTCTCCACAGACCCCGACCGGACGGTGATCGCCAACAGCACGATCAGTGGCAACCGTGTCCTCGCCCTCAGCCCACACGGTCCAGCCCAGGTCAACGGCGGCGGCCTGCTCAACGCCGGCTCCGTCGCGCTCCAGACCGACACGATCAGCGACAACTCCGCGGTTGCGCACGGACTGACCTCGAGCGCCGCAGGCGGAGGCATCTGGAGCGGTCGCTATCCCGGAGGGCCGACCGTGCACATCACGCTCTCGGACACCACCGTCACCGGCAACACGCCGGATCAGTGCTTCGGCGTGAGCTGCTGAGCAGACGGCCCGGGGGCGCTGCTCAATGCGCAGGATCGACGCTCCGCCTCGGAGCCGACCGCGGTATCGACCCCTTGAGCGCAACTTAGGTGATCGTGATCGGGGTCCCGGGTGGGATGCGGTTGGCGAGCCAGGTTATCGCGCTGTCGGCGAGGCGGATGCAGCCGTGTGACTGGGCGCTTCCGAGTTGTCCGCCGACGTTGTCCAGGCCGTGGAGCGCGATTTGGCCGGGGCCGCCGTCGAATTCTTGGAGGACGTTTGAGCGGTCGCTGGTGGCGAGCGCGAACGGCGCGCCGGGTGCCCCGGCGGGCATGCGTATGTTCTCTTCGACGAAGTACTCGCCGGTGGGAGTGGGGGTGGAGGGTTTGCCGACGATGGCTTGGTAGCTGAGTAGTCGGTGGGCGTTGTGGTAGACGTCCACGCGCCGGGCGTCGAGGTGAACAACGATGTGCCAACTCGTGGTTGAGCGCACGGTGTTCGTGGCTTTGATCCAGCCGGTGCGAGGTGGGGGCGAGCCGCCGAGGGTGCGGCCCGGAAGCCGGACGCGCAGCCACGTTCGCCTGCGTTTATCGGTTGACCGGGCGAGAACGGGGAGAACGGTGCGCTCGCCGGTGAGCGGCCGCTGGGGGGCGACGAATCCGACTTTGGTGCCGTTGGGCCGGTCGTGCACGTCGTGCGTGCTGAGTAACGCGGCGAGGGTTTGGTCCGCTGCGACGCCCGGGGCCGCACTCGCGGAGTGGGCTCCGATCGCCGTCATCAGCAAGCAGGCGATCAGCGGGAGCGCTGGCTTTGCCGGCTTGAGGAGCTTGGTGGCGCGGCGGCGGGCGAGGCGCCGGCCGCCGGCCGCCGCCTCATTCATTCGCGTGTTCATTTAGCCGGTGAACCCGCCGGAGTTGACCGGCGGCCGCGAGGGGACCGGTACGTGGTGTTTGACGACGTGGCGCTTGATGGCGGGCGATCTGAACCGCAGCTTGATCGTCAGCGTGGGAGTGCGGTCTTTGAACGAGACGCGGGCACTCACTGTTTGCATCCCGCCGTTACCGCGCACCCACACCGAGAACGGGCCCTTCCCGTGAGCTGGGAGGACCTTGCCGCCGAGCGTGAAAACGACTTTGTGGATCAGATGGCCGCTCACGGTAACGAGGGACTTTCCACTCTGGGTGTGTCGATGACCGAAGTGAGCGCTCCCGTGACCGGACTTGCCGCCGCCGCTGGTGCCGGGGGGAGGCGTTCCGCCGCCACCACCGCCCACCGGGATCGGCGTCGGCGTCGGCGTCGGCGTCGGGGTTGGAGTGGGCGTGGGGGTCGGGGTCGGGGTCGGGGTCGGGGTTGGAGTGGGTGTCGGCGTTGGCGTCGGGGGCGGGATCACCGGGGGAGCGCAGTGCACGGCGGTGATCGTGTCGTTGATCAACGTGACGGCACCGTTCCGGGCCAGTGTTCGTCCGGCGACCGTGACGCCGTCGTTGACCGAGATCGAGGTCAAGGCGAGGATGTTCCCGACGAACACCGATGAGGTCCCGAGCGTCGCGGAGCTCCCGATCTGCCAGAAGACGTTGCACGGCTGCGCTCCGTTGATGAGCTTCACGGAGCTCCCTACACCGGTGATCAGCGTCGAGCTGGCTTGGAAGATGAACACGGCGTTGGGATCGCCTTGGGCGTCGAGCGTCAGCGTCCCGTTCAACGCGAGCGTGGGCGACCGATACACGCCAGGAGTGAGCGTCTGTCCGGCCAGTTCCGCCGATGCCAACACCACCGGGGGAGTGCGCCCAGCGGAATCGTTGTATGCGGTCGTCAGGTCGTTCTGCGCCTGTGCAGCAAAAACGTCGCCCGAGTGGATCCTGCCATTGACCGTTCCGTTCGGCGGCCCAGTGAACCCGGTGATCGCCGACCCTGGGCTGACCCCAAGATCACCATTGATCACCGACGGGCCGGTGTTCGTCACCGTCGAGCCGGCCAACACGGCAAAACTATCCGCGGTTCCCAACCCAACCGGGGGCTGTGCCGCGAGCGCACCACCAGCCACCAGCGCCATCACCAGCCATGCGACGCCGAACGTTGCACCCGCGGAGAGCCAACGTCGGGGCGCTAAAGAAAAGCGCGAGGGAATCTGTGTATTGGCCATGTGAGACCTCCTGGGCCGCGCGACTACTACTCCGGGGTCTCGCGCGCAGAATCGGTTGGCGTACCCACGGTGCCGCCGGTCACGCTTGACCCGCAAATCATGAACAAAACGTCTTGAATCTGGAAGCACTTGTAGAAAATATGGAACTATTGAATGAGAGATGATCGAGACCGCCCCACGGTGGAGCTTCCTGTCCCTCCACGGCCAGGCCCTTGTCTGCATCGCACGCGATCCCGGCATCCGACTGCGCGAGATCGCGGAACGCGTTGGAATCACCGAACGCGCCGTCCACCGCATCGTCAGCGAACTCGCCACGGCCGGCTACATCACCCGAGAACGCGACGGACGGCGTAATCGCTACACGATCAACGCCAACCGCGCGCTCCCGGAACCGATCGCCAGTGAGCACAACATCGGGACACTCCTCGAAATCCTCACCGGGACAGCCACCTGACAAATGCGGCGAGACTGGCGAGCAATCGCGGCGTAGCCCGCCCGTCAGGCCAACTTAGCAAGCACAACCATCTAGTTGTGTATGATGGCTCGCGTGGATGCCGCGCAAGCACCTGTCCTGTCTCCGCGTGAGCGTCACCCCGGCGGTTGCTGTGTGGCTGCGGTCCAGCCGCGGCTGACGAACGCCGCTGCGGCTGATTTGGCCGTCATCCTGAAGGCTCTGGCTGATCCCACTCGGCTGTTGATCGTGGATGCGCTGCGGACGGCGGCTCCGGAGGCGATTTGTCAGTGCGAGCTGACGCCGCTGTTCGACATGAGCCAGCAGGCGCTTTCCAAGCACCTGAAGGTTTTGACGTCCGCGGGCGTCGTCGGTTCGGAGCGCCGCGGCCTGTGGACGTACTACTTCGTCATTGCCGAGGGCCTGGAGGAGATCACCGCATGGCTGAGCTGACCGAAACCGCTGATGTGCGGGAGACCGTCCGCGCAGAAGTACGCCGCCGCCGCGCGAGCGGCCCAGGCCCAGGTCCCGGCTCCAGCGTCCTGCTGTGGCGGTGAGGTTGAGCTGACTGACGCGCGGGGCAACGTCGTGTTCGGGAGCGCCCTCTATGACCGCGGCGAGGCCGCCGAGGTGCCTGAGGGCGCGGTCGGGGCTTCGCTGGGCTGCGGTGTCCCGACCGCGGTCGCCGATCTGCACCCGGGTGAGACGGTGCTGGACCTCGGCTCGGGTGGCGGTGCGGACGTGCTGATCAGCGCTCGGCGAGTAGGGCATAGCGGTCGCGCGATCGGCCTCGATATGACCGACGAGATGCTCGAGCTGGCTCGGAGCAATGCCCACGAGGCGGGCGCTGACAACGTCGAGTTCGTCAAAGGCCACATTGAGGACATCCCCCTGCCGGATGCCAGCGTGGACGTCGTGATCTCCAACTGCGTGATCAATCTCTCCGGTGACAAGGGCAAGGTCGTGAGCGAGGCAGCCAGGGTCTTGCGGCCCGGCGGTCGCTTCGCGGTCTCGGATGTGATCGCTGATGACGACATGGATGAAGCGACCCGTGCCGACATCGCGGCCTGGACCGGTTGCATCGCGGGCGCGCTGACCCGGGCCGAGTTCGAGCACGCGCTGAGCGCTGCCGGCCTGACCGACGTCGAGATCTCCGGAGACGCATCGGGTTCACGAGCATGCCGCCGCGGCGATCATCCGCGCCCGCAAACCCGGCTCCGGTGATGAGTCCGCTGGGTGTTGCGCCGCCGAGACCCTCGATATCTGCTGTGAGCCGGCAGCCAAGTCCGAATGCTGTGGCCCGGACGCGGCTGACAGCACGAGCGTCCCCATATCGTGTGGATGCGCAGCCACTCAGGAGAGGGCGTGATGACGGTTCTCAGCCCCCGGCTGACGACGTAACCGGCCTCAGCCGATCGCGGAGATCCGCCCAGAGATGAGCTCCACACGCATCGGGATCAACGGCTTCGGGCGGATGGGCCGGCGGGCGCTACGCGCGGCGTGGGATTGGCCGGAGCTGGATTTCGCGCACATCAACGAGATCAAGGGGGACGCCGCGATTGCGGCTCACCTGTTGACGTTCGACTCGATCCACGGCTGCTGGCGCCTTGACATCACGGGCGGGGCGCGGACGCTGACCGTCGACGGCACGCCGATCGGCTTCAGTAGCGAGCCTTCCCCCGGCGACGTGCCCTGGGACGAGCACGGCGTCGATGTCGTGATCGAAGCCTCGGGCCGGTTCCGCACGATGCAATCGCTGGCACCGTACTTCGATCGGGGGGTCAAGAAGGTCGTCGTGGCAGCACCGGTCAAGGAACAGACGGCGCTGAACGTCGTCATGGGCGTCAATGACGACCTCTACGACCCTGCGGAGCACGATGTGGTCACTGCCGCATCCTGCACGACCAACTGCCTGGCGCCGGTGGTCAAGGTGATCCACGAGAAGATCGGCATCCGGCACGGCTCGATCACGACGCTGCACGATCTGACCAACACCCAGACGATCGTGGACGCCCCCCACAAGGATCTTCGCCGAGCCCGCGCCGCCGGTGTCTCGCTGATCCCGACCTCGACGGGGTCCGCGACCGCGATCGGGCTGATCTTCCCCGAGCTGGAGGGTAAGCTCGATGGCCTGGCCGTTCGCGTGCCCTTGCTGAACGCCTCCCTCACCGACTGCGTGTTCGAGCTCGTGCGCGCGACCAGCGTCGATGAGGTCAATGACCTGTTGCGCGCCGCAGCCGAAGGGCCGCTGGCCGGGATCCTCGGCTACGAGGAGCGGCCGCTGGTGTCGGTCGATTACAAGGACGATCCCCGCTCCGGCGTGGTCGACGCGCTCTCGACGCGGGTGATCAACGAGACCCAGGCCAAGATCTACGCTTGGTATGACAACGAGTGGGGCTATGCCAATCGGCTGGCCGAACTGACCCGCAAGGTGGCCGACAGCCGGCAATGGTCATGAGCGGCGCGGCGCCGGCACACGCGAGGGGTCTACGCAACTACGCGCTGGTCACCGGTGCCTACTGGGCGGACACGGTCACCGACGGGGCGATCCGCACCCTGGTGCTCTTTCACTTCTACCAGCGCGGCTTCAGCGCGTTCGCATTGGCGTCGCTGTTTCTCTTCTACGAGCTGTTCGGCGTCGTGACCAACCTCGTCGGCGGGTGGCTCGCGGCGCGACTTGGACTCAAGACGACGCTTGTGGCCGGACTCGCCGTGCAGGTGATCGCTCTGGTGATGCTCGCCGCGGCCCCGCTCTCGTGGCTGGCAGTTCCGTACGTGATGCTGACCCAGGCTCTCTCGGGGATCGCGAAGGATCTGACGAAGATGAGCTCCAAGAGCGCGGTCAAGTTGGTGGTGCCAGACGAGGGCTCGCTCTACCGGTGGGTCTCGGTGCTGACCGGCTCGAAGAACGCGCTGAAGGGTGTCGGGTTCTTCCTCGGCGGGCTGCTGCTCACCGTGGTCGGGTTTCAGGGCGGCCTGTGGATCCTGACGGTGCTGGTGGGAGGGGCGCTGGTCTTCGTCGTGGCGATGATGAGGGGCGACCTCGGCAACCCCAACCCCAAGGCGAAGTTCCGCCAGATGTTCTCCAACAACCGAGCGGTCAACGTGTTGGCGGGGGCACGGATCTTCCTGTTCGCCTCACGAGACGTGTGGTTTGTCATCGGGGTGCCGGTGTACTTGCGCAGCGTGCTCGGTTGGAGCTTCTGGCAGGCCGGCGGGTTCCTGGCGCTCTGGGTTATCGGCTACGGGATCGTTCAGGGATCGGCACCTCGCTTCCTGCGCCGGCGCGCGACCGGCCACGGTGCTGAGCCGGACGGACGGATGGCAACGTGGTTGGCCTTCGCGCTCGCCGCGTTCCCCGCCGCGATCGCGATCGCCCTGTCCGCCGGCGCGGATCCTGCGCTGTCGCTCGTCTCCGGCCTCGTCCTCTTCGGCGTGGTCTTCGCGATGAACTCCGCCGTGCACAGCTACCTCATCCTTGCGTACTCGGATGGCGACAAGGTCGCCATGAACGTCGGCTTCTACTACATGGCCAACGCCCTCGGCCGGCTCGCCGGCACCATTCTGTCCGGAGCCCTGTACGAATGGAAAGGGCTCGAAGCCTGCCTCTGGGCATCGGTCGTCTGCGTGCTCGCCGCCGGGCTCATCTCGCGTCGGTTGCCAGAGACCCCCGCGCCGAGCAGCCTGCCCGCGGGCGCCGCCCTCTCTTGGCCCCGCTGACCGCCTCGGTGCTCACTCAGCGTGGGGCATAGACGACGGCGTCTATTTCCACCAGGGCGCCGGGAATCGCCAGGGCCGAGACCTCGACGAGTGTGCTGGCCGGACGCGCGTCGCCGAAGTGGCGACGGCGCACTTCGTCGATGGCTGCGCGGTGCTCGATGTCGATCACGTAGAGGACGACCTTGACCACGTCGGCGAAGCTGGCCCCGCCGTGCGACAGCAGCAGCCCGATGTTGAGGAAGACCTGCTCGGTTTGAGCCGTGACATCTCCCTCGCCGACCAGGCTTCCGTGTCGGTCTAGCGCCAGCAGACCCGAGAGCCACAGAGTGTCGCCAGCCCGCACGGCGTCCGTGTAGTGGCTGAGCGGCTCCGGTAGCTCCTGCGCCAGGCGAATGCGCTCAACCGGGTGGCCGGCCATGGGCTCAGCCCTCGAGGGAGTCGCGCACCCGGGCGATCACCGGGGAGGGGTGAAATCCGTTACAGGGATTCAGGTCCTGCGGGCAGGCTGAGATCCCGACGATCGAATCCATCAGCACCTCGAGGACCAGTCCCTCGCCCGGCTTGCCCGGAGGAATCTCGTTGCCGAAGCGACGGTCGGGATGGATCGGAGCGTTCTGGAAGAAGTTGAACGGATCCGGGATCTCCCATTCGCTGATTCCCCACGGGCTGTAGGCCTCGGTGAAATTGGTCCTGCAGCTGCGGTGTCCCTCGACGCCGTAGTCAATCTGGTAACGGCGGTCGTCGCACATGGAGGTGATCACGTCGTGGCTGCCCACGTCGTCGCGGACGAGCTTGAACATCGGCCGGCGCCAGTTGCTCTCCAGGATGTCGCCGACCTCGAGGCTGAGACGCAGAGTGGAGGAGCGGGTGTGGGTGGTCGACAGCCATTCACGCCGATCGACCGCAGCGAAAGCCACCACGTCGGCCACCTGCTGGCCCTCCACGTCGACGATCTCCAGGAACTGCCCGAGGGTGACCGCGAATGCGCTCCCGTGGCCGCCCGGGATCAGCACCTCCCCGGGGTTGCTCGCAATGGAACTCATGTCGCGGCTCCTCTCAGTTTAGAAGTCATCGTGCCCGTCCTCTCGCTCCGACCGATTGCCGCCAGCTTCCGATATTGCCTTTTAATGGTAGATGGTGTATCAAATAGCATCAGGAGAGCACGCGACAGCCGGGAGACCCAATGAGACGGATCGGCATCTTCGTAAGTGCGTTATTGGCCCTCGCCGTGGCTGGCTGCGGCGGACAGGGCGGAGCCGGATCTTCGCTCGTCGTCGGGGCCTTCAATCCGTTCAGCGGAGGCGACGCGGCATTCGGGCCCGAGATGATGGGCGGCTGCGTGCCCGCAGCCACGCTGGTCAACCAGGCGGGCGGCATCCTCGGCCACAAGATCAGCTGTCAGGCCGTCGATACCCGCGGCGATCCAGCTGACGCGGTCCCCGCCGCGAGCAAGATGCTGGCGACGACGACCAATCTCGTCGGCATCCTCGGCCCGAGCGCGGACGAGGCACAGGCCACCGTGCCCGTCATCGACGCAGCCAAGATCCCGATGTTCGCCGACACCGGAGAGGCCGCCTTCGATCGCTCCAAATACTCCTACTTCTACCGGCTCACCCCGGGCGACGACGTCAAGGGATACGCATTGGCCCAGTGGGCGCACGACAAGGGCTATACGCGCGCTGCGGCGGTGTTCGGGAGCGACGTGGGCGCTCAGTCAGACGTGCCCACGCTCCTGAAGGCGTTCAAGGCGCTCCACGGGACCATCACCAGCAGCCAAAGCATCGCGCTCGACCAGAGCTCCTATCGGACCGAAGTGACTCAGATGCTGGCCGGGAACCCTCAGGTGATCTTCACCGAGGCCGATCCGCAGACTGACGCGACTTTCCTCAGCGAGGTCAAGCAGCTCCACGGGATGATCCCGGTGATCGGCACCGAGACGTCCTTGCAGGCACCGTGGCTGAAAGCGGTCGGCGGTGCGATCGGCACTGCCACCATGGCGCGTTACGTGACCGGCATGCAGCCGTTGGCACCGGTCGCCGGCGCAGCGACAAAGACCTACACCAAGGCCCTGCTGGCCTCGAAGTCGATCCCAAATCCCTCGCAGTGGGCGACGGACCCCTATTCGCTGACCTACTACGACGGGGTCAACCTGATGGCCCTGGCCATGTTGAAGGCGAAGTCGATCACCCCGAGCGCGTTTGCGTCGCAGATCGTCGGGTTGACGCAGGCCTCACCGGGAGCCGTGCCCGTCAATTCGTTCGCGGAGGGCAAGCAGGCGCTCATCGCAGGCAAGAAGATCCAGTACGTCGGGGCGATCGGCCGGATCATCTTTGACCAGTACCACAACGCCTCCGGGGCGTACGAGGCGGCCAGCAACCCCAACGGGAAACTGAAGATCCTCGGCACGGTCTCGGCGGCTCAGATCGCGCAGCTGAAGGGTGGCGGATGAATCTATTCGTCGCGTCTCTGGGTTTCGGCCTGGTGACGGCTTCGATCCTCGCCGTCGCGGCCGTCGGCTTCACACTTCAGTTCGGCGTTACCAACATCCTCAATCTCGCCTTCGGCGACGTGATGACGGCTTCGGCCTTCATCGGATATATCGCTACGACCAACGGCGTCAGCATCTGGCTCGCGGTCGTGCTGTGCGCGGTGTTCGGAGCCGTTTTCTCGGTGTTGCTCAACCGGTTTCTCTACACGCCGTTCGTCCGGCACGGCACCAAGCTGTTCGGCATGATCGTGGTGACGATCGCCGTAAGCCTGATCATTCAGAACGGGCTGCAGGCAATCTACGGATCGAACTTCTTCAGTTTGAAGTTCTCTCCTGGCCAGTCGTATCACCTGGGCGCGATCGTGTTCACCACCTCGCAGCTCGGGATCATGGCGATCGCCGTGGCCGCGATGGTGGGCGTGTACACGCTCCTGCGCTACTCGAAGCTGGGGAAGGCGATGCGGGCGACCGCCTGCGATCCGACGCTGGCCCGCAGCTGCGGGATCGCCACCGACCGGGTGATCGATGTGGCGTGGCTGCTGTCCGGAGCGTTGTGCGGCGTGGCCGGGATCTCGCTGGCCATGAACGTGACCAGCTTCACGTCGACGACCGGTGGCACCTTCCTGATCGCGATCGTGGCCGCCGCCGTGCTGGGCGGAGTGGGTCAGGCATACGGAGCCATGCTCGGCGCGCTCACGATCGGGATCTCGAGTGAGGTCGCCGCCGGAGTGATCGCGCCGTCCTACAAGCAGGTGGTCGCGTTCGCGGTCTTGGTGATCGTGTTGCTGATCCGTCCCCAGGGCATCCTCTCCGAGATCGCCAATGAGAAGGAGGTGGTCGCGTGAGCGTCGCCTGGCAGTTCTACTTCTCGACCCTGTTGATCTACCTCGCGGTCGACGTGATGGCGGTTTGGGGGCTGAACCTGCAGTTCGGCGTCGCAGGCATCAGCAGCTTCGCCTTCATCGTGTTTCAGGCGATCGGCGCCTACACGGCTTCGGTGTTGACGCTGGGCCCCGCGCAGCGCGTCGGCTTCCAGCAATACATCGGCGGAGCGAATCTTCCGTTCCCACTCCCCGTTCTGGCGGCCGGGATCGCCGGCGGTCTGGCGGCACTGCTGATCGGTCTGATCGGCATCCGCCGCCTGCGCAGCGACTATCAGGCGATGGTGATGCTCGTGGTCTCACTGACCGCGACGTACATCGCCAACAACGAGACCCATCTGGTCAACGGACCGGCGGGTCTGTCGCTGGTGCCGAAGCCGCTCTCGGGCGGGCTCGGCCTCTCGACGATCGGCTACCAGTGGTTCTATGTCGGCCTGGCCGCAGCCTTCTGCGTCGTGATCTGGTGGTTCGTTCGACGCTTCACGGAGTCACCGATGGGACGGGCCATGCGCGCGGTACGTGACAACGAACACGCCGCCGCCGCCCTGGGAAAGAACGTCATGGGGCTGCGGATGACCGCGTTCGTCGCCGGGGGTGTGGTGGCGGGAATCAGCGGAGCGGTGTTCGTGGAGTTCATCGGCGCCTGGTCGCCAGGCTCGTGGCTCTATCCGGAGACCTTTGTCTTCTTCACCGCGATCCTGGTCGGCGGGACCGGCAACAACATCGGCGTCGCGGTCGGCGCCCTGCTGGTGCCGATTGGGTTCCTGGAGTCCACTCGGTTTCTGCCCAATGTCGGCCAACCGGGATTTGTCGCCGCTCTGCAGTGGATTGCCGTGGGCGTCCTCGCGCTGACCTTCCTGTGGTTCTGGCCGCGCGGGGTGATCCCCGAACGCAAGCGCCGGTTTGCTCAAGCGGGGGAGCAGCCGCGCCGTCTCGCCGTGCGTCTGCCCTGGAGTCGCGGATGAGCGAGGGCCTGCTCATCGTCGACGGGCTGCGACGCAGCTTCGGGGGTGTTCACGCGGTGGACGGTGTCTCGTTCCGTGTCGCCGAGGGCTCGGTCACGGGACTGATCGGTCCCAACGGAGCGGGGAAGTCGACTGCTCTGGGCGCGATTGCCGGTGCGCTGCGCCCGCATGCCGGCACGATTGAATTCGACGGTCACGACGTCACCGATTTGTCCCCGATGAAGCGGGCGCGCCGCGGGTTGATCCGGACCTTTCAGACCTCGAGCGAGTTCGCGCGATTGACCGTGATCGAGAACCTGGTCGTTGCCGCCCAGGACAACCCGGGGGAGACGCTGCGCGGAGCGCTTCTCGGGGGCAGGCGCTCGTGGCGCTCGCGCGAGGGCGAGCTGGTCGTCCGCGCCCGTGAGCTGCTCGCCGGCTTTCAGATGTCCGACAAAGAGGACGAGTGGGCGGGCAGCCTGAGCGGTGGCCAGAAGCGGCTGCTCGAAATCATGCGCGGCCTGATGGCCGGGCCGAAGCTCCTGCTCCTCGACGAGCCGATGGCCGGAGTCAATCCCACCCTCGCCCGCGGCATCGAGGAACATCTCCGGCGGCTCAACGACGAGGGCCTGACCATGGTGATGGTCGAGCATGAGCTGGGAGTGGTCGAGCGCCTGTGTGACCGCGTCGTGGTCATGGCTCAGGGCAAGGTGATTTCAGAAGGCACGATGGAGACGCTGCGTACCGAGCAGGAGGTACTGGATGCCTACCTCGTCGGCTGAGCGTCCTCCAGCGGTGCTCGAGGTCCACGGGATGGTTGCCGGGTATGGCGGCGCCCCGATCATCCATGGCATCGACGTAAGCGTCGGACTCGGCGAGGTGGCGACGATCATCGGTCCCAATGGGGCCGGGAAGAGTACGCTGCTGAAGGCGATCACCGGCCAGATCGAGGTCCTCGAGGGATCCGTGCAACTGGGCGGGACGGACATCACGGGCCGGCGGGGAGATCAGCTGGCCAAGCTGGGTATCGGGTTCGTTCCGCAGGTCAACGACGTGTTCGGGACCTTGACCGTGCACGAGAACCTCGAGATGGGTGGCTACCTGCTTCCGCGCAAGGCGGTGGCCGAGCGCGTCGCCGAGGTGATGGACGCATTCCCGGCCCTGGCCGAGATGCGAACTCGCACGGCGAGCAAATTGAGCGGCGGCGAACGCAAGATGCTGGCCATCGGGCGGGTGCTGATGATGCGCCCCGAGGTGATCATCTTCGACGAGCCGACCGCGAATCTGGCACCGATCCTGGCTCGTGCGGTGCTCGAGGATCAGGTACGCGCGCTGGCCGACGCCGGCTCCGCGGTGCTGCTGGTTGAGCAGCGGGCAAGCGAGGCACTGGCGATCGGAAACTGGGCCTACCTGTTCGTCGCCGGGCGGGTCAGCATCACCGCCTCGGCGTCTGAGCTGCTGGCCCGGGAGGACATCGGGGAGCTGTTCCTGGGTCGGGAGACCGGTCCATCCCGTGCCCTGAACCGGATGCCGTCGTGAAGGAGAACGCCTACCTCAGCAAGGGCGATGTGGTCACCGACATGCTGCGGGAGATGATCACGCGCGGCGATCTACCGCCGGGAATGTCGTTGCGCCAGCGTGACCTGGCCAAGCTCTTCAACGTCAGCCCGACCCCCGTGCGTGAGGCGCTGCGCCGGCTCGAGTCCGAGGGGCTGGTCGGCTCCGAGCTGCACCGAGGCTCACATGTCGCGGAGATCAACGTCGACGAACACGAGGAGAACTACCTGATCCTGGCCGAGCTCGAGGCCCTGGCGACGAAGCTCGCGGTGCAGAAGCTGACGCCGGAGGACCTGCAGGAGGTCGAGGCCGCCGAGCGGGCGTTCGCGCAGGTGGCCGGGGACGATCCGTCGGCCAAGGAACTCAACCGTGAATTTCATTTCCGGATTTACGAAGCCGCGCGGTCGCCGCTACTGCTCTCGCTGATGCGACTGTTATGGAGCTCCTTCGCGCACGGCCCCCAGCTCTGGCGCTCGCACGCTGAGTCCGTCGAGGACCACCAACGTCTGGTCGCCGCGCTGGGCGCCGGCGCGGTGGACGAGGCGGCGCGGATCACCCGCGAGCACGTCCTCGGGAGCATCGGCCTGATGCGCACAAAGCTTCTCGGGGGCTAGTCTCGCGACCCTAAGCGCCTCGCCTATCGTGCTCTGACCATCCCAGCGAGCGCGAAACACGGCCGGAGCGCCCTACGCGTCGCGTTGCTCGCGGCGCTGTTCGCTGGCGTCATCTTCCTGGTCGAGCAGTTCGTCCCGGGCGCCGGCAACCGGCTCAGTCACGCGAACCCGGCTTGGCTCGTCCTGGCACTGGCGCTCGAGCTCGGGGGCTGCGCCGGCTACGTGATGCTGTTCCACGCGGTCTTCTCGCGGGCCCCGCATCTGCTGAGCGCGCGGCGCAGTGCCCAGATCGGGCTCGGTGAACTCGGAGCCTTCGCGATCGTGCCGACCGGGATCGGCGGGCCGGTGCTGAGATTCTGGGCTCTGCGAGCGGGAGGAATGCCGGTGCGAACGCTGCTCGTGCGCAGCGTCGCTCACGCTGGCATCCTCAACGTTCCCTATGTCCTGGCCGCGGTGGTACTCGGGGCCGGGGTCGCACTGCATCTTTTGCCCGGCCACGCCCCGGTGCTGACGGCGCTCGCTCCAGCGGGCCTCGTACTGGTTGTATGCGCGGTGGTGCTCGGCGCGGCGTGGCTCGGCCGCACGAGTTCGACGACCGAGGGGAAGCGTCGCTCGCGGTTGCGCTGGGCCGTCTCGATCCTGCCCGAAGGCGCTCGGGATATGGCGGTGAGCGGGCGGCGGGGCGTTGCGTGGATTGGGTCGGTCGGGTGGTGGGCCGGTGACTGCGGTGCGCTGTGGGCAGCGTTTCCGGCCTGCGGTGGCTCGCCCGAGCTGAGCGTGCTGATTCTGGCCTACATGCTGGGCCAGCTCGGCAACACGTTGCCGTTGCCGGGCGGCGTCGGGGGGGTCGAGCCGCTGATGCTCGGCATCTTCGTGGCGTCCGGAGTCAACGCCGGTCTGGCGGCCGCAGCGATCGTGTGCTACCGCGCGGTCGCGCTGGGCATCCAGGGCATCTTCGGTGCTGCGGCGGTCGCGAGCCTCGCTCCGGAGCTACGCGACAGCGGCGAATCCGCTCGACACAGGTGACCTATCCGGCTGGCGCGGAGGCCTTCCTGTACGGGTCTTGGGGCGAGCGGTCCTCAGAGAGCGACTCGCGTGAGCGGGCCACCAGCGCCTCGATCGCATCCGCGAGGTGTACGGGAGCGATGTTGTAGTCGTCCTGCGCGACGCGTCGGCGATGGGCCTCCAGGAGGACCTCGGCATGGGTGAAGCCGGCCGGCGGCTCGAACCGATAGGAGGCCAGCTCGATCAACAGCCCGAGCGGATCCTCGAAGTAGATCGAGTCCATGAAGCCGCGATCCTTGATCCCGCTGTGCTTGATCCCGCGCTCGTCCAGCCGCTCGACGGCTTGCATGAAGCTCGCCTGGGAGACGGCGAAGGCCAGATGATGGACACATCCGGGCTCAGTCGGTGTCCGCTGCGGATCGCCGACCCGTTCCTCGTTGGTGAAGACCGTGATCAACCGGCCGTCACCGGGATCGAAGTAGAGATGACTCTCAGTGCGATTGTCGAGATTGGGCTGATCGAAGACAAACGGCATGCCGAGCACGCCCTCCCAGAAGTCGATCGAAATCTGACGGCTCGCGCCGACGAGCGTGATGTGGTGAACGCCTTGGCTCTGAAGCTTGCGCATAGCGCTGACGCTACCCGACCGCCGTGCTCGGGGGGCTAGGCCCGCGCGGCGCCGAGCACGTGCGGGTTGGTCACCGCCCAGGCGGGACCCAGGTTGATGCTGCGGACGGTGGTGACGGTGAAGCCGGCGCCCCTGATCGCGGCGACCGTATCCCGCGCGCAGTGGCAGCCGCCGCCCACCAGCGGCCACAGGCCGGAGCGGTCGAGGGTTCGCTGTAGCCCGGCCTTGCCGGGCCCCTCGGCACGAACGTGCTCCAGGAACCGCAACTCGCCTCCGGGCTTCAAGACTCGGCGGAGCTCGGCCAGCGCGGCGGTGCTGTCGGCCACCGTGCACAGCACCAGGCTGGCGATCGCAGCGTCCGCGGAGCCGGTCCGGGCCGGGAGCGAATCCGCCGTCGCGTCGTGCACGGTCACCGGGATCTTCGCGGTGACGGCGGCCACCCGCGCCTTGGCTCGCATGTACGGCTCGGGCTCCAGCGCGAGTACGTGCTCGACCTCCGCCGGGTAGTGAGAGAAATTGATCCCGTTGCCGGCCCCAACCTCGACCACCTGGCCGGAGAGCCCGGCCAGCAGCTCATCTCGGTAGGGACCGACCTCGCCCTCCATCATCCGGCTGAGGCGGTCGAACATGCGAGCGAAGATCGGATGCCGGACGCCGCAGGACACCGCGCAATCGTGTCAGGTTTGTCGCGGTCAGCCCACGCCGCGGGCGACGCAGAGCCCCTGCAGGCTCTCCATCGCCTCGGCCGGGCGACGTGGCAGCTCGTCGAGCGCGTCGGCGGCCCGACGGAGATCCTCGATGCTGGCGTTGTGCGCCTCGAGCGCGAACCGCCCGAGCCAGCGGACCGCGGCGCGCTCGTAGCGGCGGGGGTTGCCCCCCCGCAGCACCAGGCAGATGCGCAGCGCGTCGTCGAGGGCGATCCGGGGAAGCTCGAGCGCCGCCGCGGTGACCAGCGCCTCGTTTCCGGTGGCCAGCGCCCGCCGGAACCGGGCGTATGGATTGCCGTCGCTGGTCACGAACATATGTTCGCATTAAGGCCCGACGGATGCCGCGCCGCCGGAGCACCTGCGCGAGGCCTAGCGTCTGCCTCCCTCCAGTGTCCGGGCCGTGGGCGAGCGCGGCACGACCGCCTGGTCAGGCGCGGTCCGCAGCGCCCGGTCGGCGAGCGTTGAGGTCACTCCGAACCAATAGCGCTCGTTCTTGTAGTGGTGCAGGTGATGGCCGCGCCAGATCGAGCGGTAATAGCGACCCCGTGGCCGGTACGGCGTGTGGATCAGGAAGTGAGACCACTCGTAGCCCGCCAGCACCCCGTAGGCGATGACGAGTCCAGTGGCGGCGTGTGCGACACGATCGCCGCCGAGTACGGCGTGGATCGGGAACGAGAGCGACCAGACGGTCAGTGCGATCAGGACGAAGAAGATCACCAACGCGTACACCGGAATCAGCACGCCGTCCAATTCGCCCGGGGCTTCGTGATGCGCGCGGTGCTCGCGCGCGGCGAGCAGTTCGTGGCGGTGCCCGTGCCAGCAGATCGGCTTGGCGTGCAGCAGCAGCACGTGAATCAGCCACTCGACCAGGGGCGTCAAACCGATCACTCCGGCGATCACCACGAGATCGCGCCAATCCCACGAGCTGAGCGCGAGGCGCAGCGCCAGGGCCACGACGACGGCGGTGGCCAACCAGGGTGGGCTCGGACGCCGGGCGAAGGCGCGCAGACAATCGGCCAGGGTGAGCACGCTCCCGTCGCGTCGGGGAACCGAGCTCCCCGGTGCGGTGAGTGCATCCCGGGGTTCGGTCAGGTCATCCGGAACGTCTGTCCGAGCATCGCCGGCGCCCATCCGAACAGCTTAGAAGGCCGACCGACGGGCGCCAGGGCGGTGGCCGCAGCACGTCGGGCGGGGTAGGCTCCGCTGAGCGGTCCAGGCTACGCCCGGCACGAGGAGAGAGCGATATGAGATGTCGTTGAAGGCGTCGGAGCTCGAGGCAGAGCTGATCGACGCGGTCTGTGCCCGTGTGAGCGAACAGGTGCCGGAGCCCCAGGTCGCCGCCTGCGATGCCTTTGTCCGCCAGTACTACCACTGGGTCCCGGCCGAGGATCTCGCCGAACGCAGTCCCATCGATCTCCTCGGCGCTGCGCTGGCGCATTGGCGGCTGCTCGTCCAGCGAGCGCCCGGAGAGATCAAGGTGCGCGTCTACAACCCCGATCCCGACCAGCACGGCTGGCAGTCGCCGTGCACGGTGGTCGAGGTCATCTCCGACGACATGCCGTTCGTCGTCGACTCGGTGACGATGGAGCTGGCCCGCGCCGGATATGGGCTCGATCTGGTGATTCATCCGGTGATCCGTGTCCGCCGCGACAACGACGGCAGAGTGCTCGAGGTGGTCGCACCGGAGGAGGCCGCCCCGGACGCGTTGGGGGAATCGATCCTCCACGCCGAGATCAGACGCGAGCCGGACGCAAGCCTGCTCGAGCGCCTGCACCGGGACGTCGAGCGCGTGCTCGGGGAGGTGGACGCCGCGGTGTCGGACTGGGCGGCCATGCGCGCCAAAGCGCTCGAACTGGTCGACGAGCTCGGGCGCGAGCCGCCGCCGATCCCCCGTGAAGAGCTTCAGCAGACGCAACAGTTCATCGATTGGCTGGCCCGCGACCACTTCACGTTCCTCGGCTTCCGCGAGTATGAGCTCGTCGTCGGAGACCGGGAGACCGGCCTCAAGGCGGTGCCGGGCTCAGGGCTGGGGATCCTCCGGGGCTCCCCGGCGAGGCCCTACAAGCCACTGCGGCCGAGGGCGGCGGCCCTCGCTCAGGGGCCGGCCCCGTTGGTCCTGACCAAGGCGAACGCCCGGGCCACGGTGCATCGTCCCGCGCACCTCGACTATGTCGGCGTGAAGCGGTTCGACTCCGACGGACGGGTGATCGGCGAGCGCCGGTTCCTTGGCCTCTACGCCACGACGGCCTACCGCGAGAGTCCACGTGCCACCCCGCTGCTGGCCGGGAAGGTGGAGCAGGTCCTGCAGCGCGCGGGCTTCCCGGTCGACAGCCATGACGCGAAGGCGCTGATCGAGATCCTCGAAACCTACCCACGCGACTCGCTGATGCAGGTCGAGGTGGATGATCTGTTCGCCACGGCGATGGGCATCCTCGCCCTGGGCGAGCGACAGAGGGTGCGCTTGTTCGCCCGCCCGGACGCCCTCGATCGCTTCGTCGACTGCCTGGTCTGCATTCCTCGCGACCGCTTCAACACCGAGAACCGGGAGCGGGTGGCCTCGATCCTCGTCGAGGCCTATGGCGGCGCGCTCGTCGACTGGTCGCTGCAGCTGTCCGAGTCACTGCTGGTGCGGGTGCAGTACATCGTCCGGTGCCCTGACGGCGTGCCGACGGATGTCGACGCCGGGATGATCGAGGCGCGCTTGGTGCAGGCTACGCGCGCTTGGTCGGATGACCTGCGAGATGCCCTCGTGCAGGCTCACGGCGAGGACCGCGGCAGCGCGATCCTGGCTCGCTACGGACAGGCGTTCGCGCCCGCCTACCGGGACGAGCGAGCAGCGGCATCCGCAGTGGCCGACATCGACCGGATCGAGGAGCTCGTTGGTACCCAGGAGCTGATCATCAACCTATACCGTCCGCTCGACGCCGCGGACGGAGTGTTTCGCTGCAAGCTGTTCAGCCGCGAGGGGATCTCGCTCTCAGACGTGGTTCCGACCTTCGAGCACATGGGCGCGAAGGTCGTCGACGAGCGTCCTTACGAGATCACCCCGGAAGGGCTCGAACCGGTTTGGATCTATGACTTCGGGTTGCGTTGCGTGGCGGACGATCTCGACCGCGTACAGGACCTCTTTGAGGATGCGTTCCTAGCCGTCCGGCGCGGCGAGCTGGAGGACGACGGCTTGAACGCGCTGGTCCTGCGAGCCGGCCTGAGCGGACGCGAGGTGACGATCATCCGCGCGATCGCCAAGTACCTGCGCCAAGGCACCATCGCCTTCTCAGACGCCTACATGGTGCGAACGCTGGTGGCCCATCCGCAGATCACCGCGCTACTGGTTCGGCTGTTCGAGCTGCGGCTGGATCCCGACCGCCGAGACCCCGACGCCGTCGACCGCGTGAGCAGCGAGATCGACACGGCGATCGACGAGGTCAGGAGCCTCGACGAAGACCGGATCCTGCGCAGCTTCCTCAGCGTCGTGAAGGCGGTCCTGAGAACGAACCATTTCCGCAGTCCGGAGACCCGAGCCGAGCCGTCATGCCTGGCCTTCAAGCTGGATCCGGAGCTCGTCCCGATCTTGCCGCTCCCGCGGCCGCGATTTGAGATCTTCGTCTACTCGCCCCAGGTGGAAGGAGTCCACCTCCGCGGCGGCAAGGTGGCCCGAGGCGGGCTGCGCTGGTCAGATCGCCGAGAGGATTTCCGCACCGAGATCCTCGGTCTGATGAAGGCGCAGATGGTCAAGAACGCGCTGATCGTCCCTGTCGGCTCCAAGGGGGGCTTCGTGGTCAAGCAGCCACCACCCCCCGACGCCGGACGCGAGGCCGTTCAGGCCCAGGCGATCGCCTGCTACCGGACCTTCCTGTCCGGGCTACTGGACCTCACCGACAACATCGTCGACGGCCAGGTCGTCGGTCCGGAGCGGACGGTGCGCCATGACGGTGACGACCCATATCTGGTCGTCGCCGCCGACAAGGGGACCGCCAGCTTCTCCGATATCGCCAACGAGGTGGCCGCCCGTTACGGATTCTGGCTCGGCGACGCGTTCGCCTCAGGCGGCTCGCACGGCTATGACCACAAGGCGATGGGGATCACCGCTCGCGGGGCGTGGGAATCGGTCAAGCGCCACTTCCGTGAGCTCGGCATGGATATCGCCCAGAGCGAGTTCACCGTGGTCGGCATCGGCGACATGTCCGGGGATGTGTTCGGTAACGCGATGCTGCTCTCGCCCCACACCAGGCTGATCGCGGCGTTCAATCACGCCCACGTGTTCCTCGATCCGGATCCCGATGCGCAGGCCAGCTTTGCCGAACGCGAGCGGTTGTTCGCGCTTGGACGCTCGGGCTGGAATGACTACGACACCGCGTTGATCTCCGCGGGCGGCGGCGTCTATACCCGGACCGCAAAGGCGATCGAGCTCTCCGAGCCGGTCCGGCGCGCGCTGTCCATCGCGGCGGAACAGCTGCCTCCCAACGAGCTGATCCGTGAGCTGCTGCGTGCTCCGGTTGATCTCCTGTGGAACGGCGGGATCGGCACCTACGTAAAGGCCGCCGGCGAAACCAGTGCCCAGGCCGGGGACAAGGCCAACGACGCGGTGCGGATCGACGGCCGCGAGCTTCGCTGCCGTGTGGTCGGCGAGGGCGGCAACCTCGGCTTCACGCAGCGGGGGCGGATCGAGTACGCGCTCGCGGGGGGGAGGATCAACACCGATGCGATCGACAACGTCGCCGGCGTCAATTGCTCAGACCATGAGGTGAACATCAAGATCCTGCTCGACTCGCTCGTCGCCACCGAGGAGCTGACCCGCACGCAGCGCAACACCCTGCTCACCGAGATGACCGACGCGGTGGCCGAGCGCGTGCTCTATGCGAGCTACATCCAGACGCAGGCCATGAGCCTGGCGCTGTACCAGGCCCCGGGAATGCTTGACGTACACGCGCGCCTGATCCATCACCTCGAGCAGGTGGCCGGGCTGCACCGTGAGATCGAGTTCCTCCCCGACGAAGACGGTCTGGAGGAACGGGGAGCAGGCCGGGCTGGGCTGAGCGCTCCTGAGCTGGCCGTCGTGATGGCCTACTGCAAGATCCATTTGTACTCCCAGCTGTTGGACTCGGACCTTCCCGAGGACCGGCATCTGGCCAAGGATCTGGAGCGCTACTTCCCGCCGCCGCTACCCGCGCGGTTCAGCCGGGAGATGAAAAGCCATCGTCTACGGCGCGAGATCATCGCCACCGTGGTCGCCAACCAGCTCGTCGACCGTGCCGGCACGACCTTCGTCTTCAGGCTGGCCGAGGAGACCGGCGCGACGGCGCCGATTCTGGCTCGCGGTTTCGCCGTGGCCCGGGAGGTGCTCGACATGGGGTCGTTCTGGTCGGCGGTCGAGGAGCTCGACAATCGCGTCCCCGCGCAGACCCAGCTCGACATGCTGGTCGAGGGACGGCGTCTGGTGGAGCGCGCCACACGGCGTCTGGTGCGCGCGAGTCCGCATGCCATCGACATCACCATCAGCACGCAATATTTTCAGTCCGGTGCGCGGATGCTCGCCGGGTCGCTGCCCGACGTGCTCGGTGAGGAGGAGCACCAGCGGTTCGATCAGCGCGTCGACGCGTTCCAAGCGGCCGGCGTGCCGGCCGAACTGGCCCGACGCGTTGCGGCCATGCCCGCTCTGCTGTCGAGCTTTGACATCGTCGAGGTTGCCCGTGCGATCGGCGCCGATCCTGCGATGGTGATGAGGACCCATTTCCAGCTTGGATCCCGGCTTGAACTGAACCTCCTCCGCGACCGGATCATCGAGCTGCCCCGAGAGAATCGCTGGCAGGCGTTGGCCCGGGCCGCGCTGCGCGACGATCTCTACAGCCTGCACCGGGCACTGACCCAGGAGGTGTTGAGCTCCAACCGCCTGGCCACCGACAGCCAGGCCGCGATCGAACGCTGGATGGGGGCCAACGCCGTCGCGCTCGAGCGATGCCTGCAGATGCTCGCCGACATCAACGGGGCCCGGCGCTACGACACCACAACGCTCCCGGTGGCCCTGCGGGAGATCCGCAACCTGATCCGTGGCGGCCTCGACTCACCCGGAGCGCCGGGCGCCGAGTCGTTCACGATGGCGGGGTAGGCCCGCCGGAGCGCCGGCCTAGCGGACGGCGACCGCCCGGCTGTAGACGACATTCCCGCTCTGCGGACTGAGCCAGCCGAGGCGGACGCTCCCCGCCTGGGGAATCGCCAGGTGAGCCAGTACGAACCCCTCGGGGCTCGACGTCTGGACGACCCGCTGCGTTCCCCACTGGCTCTGTCCGGACCCCCGGAACTGGATCACGCCGTATTGCAGCGCCGAATGGTCAGCTGGGCGCAGCTGCCCCCAGACCGTGACGCGCGGGCCGTGCCGGGCGTCTGGGAGCCAGATCGGGATTCGGAAGGAGGCCATCGAGGGCTTGGGTGCTCCAGCCATCGTCTCCAATCCGGTCTGAAAGGTGTGCCAGTACTGGCGGCTGCCGACCGGCTCGCTCGTCCGCGGCCCGTCATCGACGAGCAGGAACTGCGCCAGCGCACGCACGTAGCCGATCTTCCAGGTCATGTATTCCCCCTGGTCCAGCCACATCGCCTGCTGTCTGAGTGAGGTCCTCACATACGGGTTAGGCGGATTGGTCTTGTAGCCCCATTCGCTGAGGTAGAGGGGGACGCCGCCGGGGCGCGATCTCCCGTAGCTCGCGAAGACCCGGTTCAGGGCGCGCTCGAGCACGCCGAGGTTCTGCAGCGTCACCCAGCCCGGCTGCCCATACGGCCGGTTGGGGGCGAGGTCGAAGCCGTAGGGGTGATGGGCGTAGCCGGCGATCGAGAACAGCCCGGGGTTCTGGGCCATGAAGTTGGCTCGGTTGCCCGAGGTGGGGCACCCGGCCTGGGTCGCGGCGCGCCCGCGCAGCGGCCGGAATCCGGGCGACACGCAGTAGAGATCCTCGATGAACGGGATCGGCAGGAGGTTGCCGAAGTTGGCGGTTTCCCCCAGCAGAACCGTGTCGCTGGTATGACCCGTTGCCGTCAGCCCCTGCGACACCGCATTGACGATGTTGCGGTAGATGAGCGGCTGGGTGTACTGGCGCAGGCCCCCTCGCAGGGTGCGGTGCCAGGGATTGAGCCAGCTGGGGAAGTTGGGCTCGTTCCATATGCCCCAGTAGTTCACGGCCGGGATCGGGCTTCCCGGCTGGGTGGCCTGGGTTTGGCTCGCGGACAGGCCGACCAGCCCGAGCAGCGAGGGCGGCGGCTCGGTGGCGGGAATCTTGGCCGCGTAGGTCCCGCTGTAGCGCCGTCCAACCGCCTCCACGAACTTTTCGAACTCCCGCGTGTCGGGTGCGCGCCCGAGGGGGATCCCCTGCCCGCCCGGCAGGCTGTTGTCGATCGCCCAGGCCGGGATCGACGGCGTGAACTGGAAGTAGGTCTGCAATCCCGCGGCCTGCGCGAGCCTCACGATGGTGTCGTAGCGGTCCCATGAGCCCATGGGGTACGCGCCTGGATCGGTAGCGTCGAACTTCGGCTTGGTCGACGACGTCGCGTCCGGGGCGACCAGGCTCCACACCACCGACACCTTGACCCGGTCCACGCCGAGCAGGCGCAGCTGCGAGAGCGTGTGCGCAACGTGATCCGGGGAGGCATAGATCAGCTGGTTGTCGTCCATCAGGATCGACTGCTGATTGCTCGACGCGCGCGCAGGCGAGGGCAGCGCGCAGATCAACGCGCAAACGGCAATCGCCGCCGTGAGGAACAACTGCCGGGCGCCCATCGCGGGAGCATGGTAGAGGTGCAGGGTCTGGGGCGCGCCAGGGATCGGCCGCGCGGATGTCGCCGATGGCATCGAGGAGCTGAAACCCCGGAGGCCGGGCTTCGATTCGGAGTCGGGGCCGCTGTCGCCGGTTTGCGAGCGCTGACGGGGCCAAGATCGCACACTGGCTGACCCGCGGGAAACGCGTTGGCGCAAAACAGCCCTTTCAGGGCCAAGATCGCACACGGCGATCCGGTGCGGTCGAGCATTGCGCACTGTTGGCCCCGGACGTGGAGCCTGGGGCCCGCGGAGACCGGACGGCGCCCGGTCCGGCCCTCAGCTGCCCAAGATCTCCCCGGCCGTCCGGTGCGCAAGCGACATGATCGAGACCATCGGGTTGACCCCCGGGGCGGTCGGGAACGCGCTGCCGTCGCCGATCCACACCCCGCTGACGTCGTGAAGCTCCCCGCGCCCGCTGGCCACCGACGTCGTCGGATCCGATCCCAGCCGGCACGAGCCCATCTGGTGGGCGGTGAAGATCGTCAGGTCGGCGGGCCCGTAGGGAGCCGCCTTGATCCGGTCGATGAAGTCCTCGAACGGCTCACCGGAGTCAGCGCGCCAGGAGAGCTCCACCGCGTGGAGGGTCCGGATCTCCGGCGCGCCGGCGGCATGGTGCAGCCGGGCCAGCTCCACGTTGGCGCGGACCATCAGCCTGCGGTCGACCTCGTCGTCCAAGGACCAGCGCACCACCGCCTGCCCGTAATCGTCGAGCACCACCTCGCCTTCACCGTGGTCGCGAGCCACCGAGAGAAACGGCGCGTGGTAGCGGAACATCCGCGCGAACTCACGCTTGTGGCGCTCGCCGTCGGTCCACGGGATCGCGCCCGCGTGCAGGACCGGGGTCGCGCCGACGGACTCGATCAGGAAGCCCCACGCCCCTTCGCACCCGGCGAAATGATCGGAGACCTCGGACTGGATCTGGCCCTCCCAGGCGTCGATCGGCTCGTCGTAGATGCCGTTGACGACCGACGCCGGATGCAGCCGCAGGTGCTTGCCCACGGCCGGTCCCCCGATCCCCGAGCGCAGCAGCAGCGCCGGCGACTCGACCGCCCCGCAGGCCACCACCACCGTCGGAGCGCGGACGGTCAAATCCGTCACCGTCCCGTCGGGATGCAGGACGTTGGCCTCCACCCCGACCGCGCGCCCATCCTCGACCAGCACCTTGTCGGCACGGCAGCTGACCACCACCGACGCACCCGCATCGGAAGCGTCCTGCAGGTAGGTCTTCATCGTGGACTGCTTGGCGCCGCGCTGGCAGCCGGCGAGGCAGTAGCCGCAGACCGCCGGATCCTCGCAAGCGGTGTCGACGTTGCGGACGATCGCGCGATGCTCCATGCCGAGCTCATCGAGCGCGGCGATCAGCTTGCGGTGCTGGCGATTCTGGGTCGTCGCCTGATCGGTGGCGTTGATCCGGGTCATGACGGCATCGATATGCCGGTCGTAGTCCTGCTCATCGACACCCTCGATGCCGTGCTCGCGCCATTCGCGGCGGACGGGCTCAGGGGTGCGCAGGCAGTTCATGTAGTTGACGACCGTGCCGCCGCCGAGCGTCGATCCGGCAAGGATCGCGATCGAGCCATCCTCGGAGCTCAGCATCCCGCCGCCGAGGTAGAGCTCGAACATGCCGGGCACCTCGAGCTGCTTGAAGTCTGCCTCGTTGCGATAGCCGCCCAGCTCGAGCACGAGCACCGAGCGTCCGGCCTGCGCGAGCTCGGCCGCGATCACCGACCCCCCGGCGCCCGACCCGACGACGACGGCGTCCGCGGTCAGGGTCGCGCGTGCGCCCTCGACTTCCGTGACCGTGATCGTCTTCGGCGCCTGTTCAGCCGATGGCGGCGCCGAGATCGGTCCCGGGTAGCCCAGCGCGTCCCAGTTGGGGTTCTTCCCGTGTTCGTCGGCGTAGCCGTAGAAGAACAGGAAGGTCGCGTTGCGCAGCGCGATCACCCCGAGCCGCGCCTCATGCGAGGACGCGGCGACCCCGTCCAGGACCTGTGTCCGGGCATCGAGCGGGAGCTCGCAGAAGTTCTGCTCGGCCAGGCCGTCGAGCAGGGCGGCGAAGCCCTGCACCTGGTCGTCGGTCATGGCCTGCGCCATCAGCCCCTCGATCTGGTCGGCCACCGCCAGATCGGCGGCGGACCGGGCCAGGTATCCCTGCATCACCGCGTCCGCCGAAGGATCGGAAACAGACGGCACGAAGGTGTCGCATACCGCCACTAGCGTCGCACGCTGGACATCGCTCAGGACCGCTGTTGCTAGCGCCATGGCACCCTCCCGCTTTCTAGATATCTCTGCTCACGCCCAAGCCTAAGCGCTTGCGCAAGCGCGCGCGCAAGGCGGCGAAGGCGAACGCGCCGACGTCCAGCACGCCGGCGACGAAGAACGCGGCCGGGCTCGTTATCAGTCGACCGGCAAGCCTGCGGAGCACCCCTGGAAGCTATCGTCTGCATGATGGCCTCCCCGGCAGCCCTCAAGACGACCGTCACCGAGCTTCCCGAGTCGCGCGTGCGCGTGGAAGCCCAGGTACCCGCTGAGGAAGTGGAGCGGCGCGTCCAGCAGGCGGCACGGCAGCTCGGACGCCAGCTGCGAATTCCGGGATTCCGCAAGGGCAAGGTGCCACCGCCCGTGGTCATCCGCCGGCTCGGGCGCGAGGCGGTGCTCGACGAGGCGCTGCGCAGTGCGCTGGGCAGCTGGTACGTCGACGCGATCGACCAGGCCGGCATCGCCCCCGTCGGCGAGCCGCAGCTCAACGTCGGTGACCTGCCCGCCGAAGGGCAGCCCCTGGGGTTCTCGATCGAGATCGGCGTGCGCCCGGAGGCGAAGCTCGGCGAATACAAGGGCCTCGAGGTCGGCCGCCGCGAGCCCCAGGTCGACGACGCGGCGATCGATCAGGAGCTCGAGAACCTGCGCGACCGCTCCGCCACGCTCGACACCGTCGAGCGTCCGGCGCAGACCGGCGACCACGTGGTGATCAACTATCTCGGGAAGGTCGACGGCGAGCCGTTCGAGGGGGGCGAGGGCCGCGACCAGCTGCTCGAGCTCGGCTCCGGGCGCCTGATCCCCGGCTTTGAGGAACAGCTGGTGGGCGCCAGCGCCGGGGAGGGGCGCGAGGTCGCGGTCACCTTCCCCGACGAATATCCGAACGAACTTGCCGGCAAGGACGCCACCTTCGACGTCACCTTGACCGAGGTCAAGGAGAAGCGTCCGCCCGAGCTGAACGATGAGTTTGCCAGCGAATCGGCGGGCTTCGACAGCCTCCAGGAACTCCGCGATGACATCAGCAACCGGCTGCGGGAGAACGACGAGCGCGCGATCGAGCGGGAATTCGAGGAGGCGGTGCTCGAAGCCGCGGTCAACGAGGCCCAGGTTGACCTGCCCGACCAACTGGTCCACGCCCGCGCCCACGAGCTGCTGGAGCAGACCATGTCGGCGCTGACCCGCCAGGGCATCTCCAAGGAGGCTTACCTGCAGATCGCCGGCAAGGACGAGGAGACGCTCGCCCACGAGGCTGAGCCCGACGCGGCCTCCGCCCTGCGACGCGAGGCCGTGCTGGCCGCGATCATCGCGGCCGAGCAGATCGAGCCGACCGACGAAGAGGTGCTTGAGGCGCTCGAGCCGGTGGCGGAACGCAACGGGACGACGGCGGCGAAGCTGTTGGAGGACCTGCGCTCGAGCGGTCGGCTGGACGCGATCCGGGAGGACGTGGCCAATCGTCAGGCCGTCGACCTGCTCGTCCGCGAGGCCAAGCCGATCAGCGTCGAGCAGGCGCAGGCCAGAGACAAGCTGTGGACCCCGGGCAAGGACGATGAGTCAGAGCAGCCCGGGCAGATCTGGACGCCGGGCTCCTGAGCTGAGCCGGGGCTCGCTGGGGAAGGGCCGAGGCGGGTGGGCCGCCGGGGGGCGGTTGCTACATTCGGCAGGAATCCGGGCGTGCAAGCAAAAGAAGCGAGGAACATGAGCCCACTGGTACCTATGGTGGTGGAGCAGACCTCCCGCGGGGAGCGCGCTTTCGACATCTACAGCCGTCTGCTCAACGAGCGGATCATCTTTCTGGGGACCCCCGTCGATGACCAGATCGCCAACTTGATCGTGGCCCAGCTGCTGCATCTGGAATCCGAGGATCCCGACAAGGACATCTCGATCTACGTCAACTCGCCCGGCGGCTCGGTCTATGCCGGCCTGGCCATCTACGACACGATGCAGTTCATCAAGCCCGATGTGCAGACGATCTGTGTCGGCATCGCCATGTCGATGGGCGCGCTGCTGCTCTCGGGCGGGGCGAAGGGCAAGCGGATGGCACTGCCCAACGCGAAGATCCTGATCCATCAGGTTTCGTCCAGCTTTCAGGGCCAAGCCACCGATATTGAGATCCACGCTAAAGAGATCATCGACGTCCGCCGACGCTTGGACGAGATCATCGCCCACCACACCGGCCAAGATCTCGAGAAGGTACGCGCCGATACCGAGCGCGATTACTTTATGAGCTCAGAAGAGGCCAAGGAGTACGGAATCATCGATCGTGTGATCTCGCAGCACTGAGGGGTTACCCTTAGGCTTCGAGGTCCGGCGCACGGCCGTACTCCGGGAGAGAGGAACTGAATGGCACGTCCCACGGACTCCAACGAACAGCTTCTCTGCAGCTTCTGCGGTAAATCCCAGCGGCAGGTCAAGAAGCTGATCGCGGGGCCGGGCGTCTACATCTGCGACGAGTGCATCGATCTCTGCAACGAGATCATCGACGAGGAGCTGACCGCTCCTCCCAGTTTCGACATCGAGAACCTGCCCAAGCCGCGCGAGATCTACGACGTCCTCAACGAATACGTGGTCGGGCAGGAGCAGGCCAAGCGCTCGCTCTCCGTGGCGGTCTACAACCACTACAAGCGCGTCCAGATGATGCAGTCCGATGACAACGACATCGAGCTGCAGAAGTCGAACATCCTGCTCCTGGGCCCCACGGGCTGCGGCAAGACGCTGCTGGCCCAGACGCTGGCCAAGATCCTCAACGTCCCGTTCGCGATCGCCGACGCGACCGCGCTGACCGAGGCCGGCTACGTCGGCGAGGACGTCGAGAACATCTTGCTGAAGCTGATCCAGGCCGCCGACTACGACGTCAAGAAGGCCGAGACGGGGATCATCTACATCGACGAGGTCGACAAGATCGCGCGCAAGGCCGACAACCCGTCGATCACGCGCGACGTCTCCGGCGAGGGCGTGCAGCAGGCGCTGCTGAAGATCCTCGAGGGCACCACGGCCTCGGTTCCCCCGCAGGGCGGGCGCAAGCACCCCCACCAGGAGTTCCTCGCGATCGACACCACCAACGTGCTGTTCATCTGCGGCGGAGCGTTCGCCAACCTCGACAAGGTGATCGAGCGCCGAGTCGGGCACCAGGGCGTGGGCTTCGGCGCGGCGATCCAATCCAAGGAGCAGCGTGATCTGGGCGAGATGTTCGAGCGCTGCCTGCCCGAGGACCTGATCCAGTACGGCCTGATCCCCGAGTTCATCGGCCGCCTGCCGGTGATGTCGGCGATCCACCAGCTCTCGCGCAACGAGCTGATGCAGATCCTCACCGAGCCGCGCAACGCGCTGGTCAAGCAGTTCCAGCGCTTCTTCCAGTTCGACGGGATCGAGCTCGTGTTTGCCGACGATGCGCTGATCTCGATCGCCGACAAGGCGCTCGAGCGCGAGACCGGCGCCCGCGGCCTGCGTTCGATCATCGAAGAGGTGCTGCTCGAGGTGCAGTTCGAGCTCCCCTCGCGCCGGGACGTGCAGAAGTGCGTGGTCACGCGCGACACGATCGACAAGGCCACGCCGCCGACGCTGGTCACCGTGGCCGCGCCCGAGGAAGAGGCCGCGTAAGCACCGGGCCCAGCTGGATGCTGGGCCGTGGAGACAGCCGGGCGAGAGAAGCGTTCTCACGGATTCGTGGAGCGGAGCGAAGCCCGGCCCGGAGCCGGATGCGGTTACCCTCGGCTCGTGAGCGATCTCCAGGACAAGAAGCGCTACGAGCCCTCCGAGGTAGAGCCGGCCATCGTTGAGCGCTGGTTGGCCTCGGGCCTGTTCCATCCCGACCCCGAGGGCACGCCGGAGGAGAACTACTCGATCGCGATTCCGCCGCCCAACGTCACCGGCGTGCTGCACATGGGCCACGCGCTCAACAGCTCCGTGCAGGACTGCCTGGTCCGCACGGCGCGGGCGCGTGGTCGCCGGGCCAAGTGGATCCTCGGCACCGACCACGCCGGCATTGCCACCCAGACCCAGGTCGAGCGGGCGCTGGCCCAAGAAGGCCTGCACCGGGAGGACCTCGGGCGCGAGGCGTTCATCGCCCGGGTGTGGGAATGGCGCGAGCGTTACGGCGGCACGATCGTCGACCAGCTCAAGCGCCTTGGCGCCTCCTGCGACTACGAGCAGGAGCGCTTCACCCTCGACGCGGGCTATGTGCAGGCCGTGCTGCGCGTGTTCGTGACCCTCTACGACAAGGGGCTGATCTACCGCGATCGCTACATGGTCAACTGGGACCCGGGGAGCCGCTCGGCCATCTCCGACCTCGAGGTGGAGGACCGCGAGGTCACCGACACGCTCTATTACATCGACTACCCGCTGGCCTCCGGCTCGGGCGCGATCACGGTGGCCACCGTCCGCCCGGAGACGATGCTGGCCGACACCGCGATCGCGGTGCATCCCGATGACGAACGCTACCGGCGACTGATCGGCGAGACGGCGATCCTGCCGCTGGTCGGGCGCAAGCTGAAGATCATCGCCGACGAATACGTCAAGCCGGAGTTCGGGACCGGCGCGCTCAAGATCACCCCGGGTCACGACCCCAACGACTTCGACATCGGTCACCGCCACCGGCTGGCCCAGATCACGGTGATCGGCGAGGACGGCCGGATCACCGATACCGCACCGGAGCGGTTCGTGGGCATGCCGGTGATGCGGGCGCGTGACGCGGTGGTGGCGGAGTTGCGCGAGCAGGGGTTGGTCTCACGCGCCGAGCAGCTCGTTCACACGGTGCCGTTCTCCCAGCGCTCGGGAGAGCGCATCGAGCCCCTGGTCTCGTTGCAGTGGTTCATGCGCATGGACGAGCTGGCGGCTCCGGCGATCCAGGTGGTGCGCGACGGGCGCGTGCGGATCCGCCCCGATTCCGAGCGCCGGCGCTACCTGGACTGGATGGAGAACATCCGCCCATGGTGCATCTCCCGCCAGCTGTGGTGGGGCCACCAGATACCGGTCTGGTATCGCGGCTCGGAGACCTACGTCGGCATGACCCCACCCGAGGGCGAGGGCTGGGAGCGCGACCCCGATGTGCTCGACACCTGGTTCTCCAGTGCGCTGTGGCCGTTCGCCACGCTGGGCTGGCCCGAGCCCACGCCGGAGCTGCGAGCGTTCTATCCCACCGACGTGCTCTCCACCGCGCGCGACATCATCTTTCTCTGGGTGGCCCGGATGGTGATGATGGGCCTCGCGTTCACCGAACAGATCCCGTTCGCCGACGTCTATGTGCACTCGATCATCCAGGCGCCGGACGGGCGCCGGATGTCGAAGTCACTGGGCACCGGGATCGACCCGATGGACCTGATCAACGGCGGCCCTCGTCCGCCCGTGTTTGCGGCGGAGGGGCAGCCGGCGGGTGAATTCCCCGCCTACGGCGCCGACGCGGTGCGCTGGGGCCTCTTGGCCATGGCCTCCGGTCAGGACGTCCGCTTCAGCGAGGACAAGGTGGCGCAGGGCCAGCAGCTGACCAACAAGCTGTGGAACGCGTCGCGGCTGATCCTGCTCGGAGTCGGCGACGATGCGCGTGCCGCGGTCCGCCCGGCGGCGGTCGAGGACCGGTGGATTCTCACCCGACTGCAGCGGGCACGCGAGGAGATCGGCGAGCGGATCGACCGCTTCGAGTTCTCGCGCGCGGCGCTCGCCCTCTACGACTTCGTCTATGGCGAACTGTGCGACTGGTACCTGGAGCTGGTCAAGCCGCGCCTACGGGCCGGGGAAGCGGACCTGGCGGCGACTCTGTTGCACGTGCTGACCGAGACGTTGACGCTCGCGCATCCGATGATCCCGTTCGTGACCGAGGAGATCTACTCGCACATCCCCGGGGCGGAGGGCCTGCTGGCCGCTCGGGTGGCCCCGGAGCGGGTGGCCGACATCGACGGCGACGCCGAGGGCGCGCTGGGCCGCGCGATCGAAGCTGTGCAGGGCCTTCGCGCCTGGCGCGCGGCGGCAGATGTCAAGGTCGGCGCGACGGTATCGGCGCGCCTGGCCGCGGAGGGATATGAGCAGACGGCGGATCAGATCGCGCTGCTGGCCCGCCTCGAGTTCTCCGAGCAACGGGGGCGAGTCGGTCGCCTCGATCCCCGTGCCGGGTGGGACGGTGGAGATCCTCGAAAGCGATGCGCTCGACCTGGAGGCGACCGAGCGCAAGGCGGCGGCCGCGCGCGAGAAGCTGCGGTCCGACATTGAACGCTCTGAGCGTAAGCTTGGCAACCCGGGGTTTGTGGCCAAGGCCCGCGAGGAGGTGGTCCAGGCCGAGCGGGAAAAGCTCGCGCGGCTGCGGCGGGAGCTCGACTCGCTGTGAGCTCTGAGGAGGCCGAGCGCTACCTGCTGTCGCTGGAGCTGTTCGGCATGCGGTTCGGCCTGGACCGGATGCGCCGCCTGATGACCGCGCTGGGGCACCCGGAGCGGCAGTTCAACTCGATTCACGTGGTCGGGACCAACGGCAAGTCCTCCACGGTGCGGATGATCGCCTCGATCCTGGCCCACCACGGGCTGCGCACCGGTGCCTATCTCTCCCCGCACCTGGTGTCGTTCACCGAGCGGATCCGGATCGGCGACGCTGATCTGACCCCCGCCGCGTTTGCCGCGGCGGTGGAGCGCGCCGCGCGGGCGGCAGAGCTGGTCGACCGTTCGCTCGCCGACGACGATCGGGTCACCCAGTTCGAGGCGCTGACCGCCGCGGCGTACTCCGAGCTGGCCGCGCAGGGCGTCGAGGTGGGGGTGATCGAGGCGGGGCTGGGCGGCCGCTACGACGCGACCAACGTGATCCCGTCCACCGTTCAGGTCCTGACCAGCGTTGGCCTCGAGCACACTCGCTGGCTCGGGCCGACGATCACCGACATCGCCACCGAGAAGCTCGACGTGGTCCAGGAGGGCGGGGTGCTGGTGCTGGGTGCGGGGCTGCACCCGGATGCCGAGGCCCGCGCCGCGGCCGTCGCCGCCGAGCGCGGCGCGCGGATCGTGCACGCGGGCGTCGACCCGGGCGTGCCGGTCGGTGCTCCGGGCACCTTTCAGCGGCGCAACTTCGCCCTGGCCCGCGCGGCGGCCGAGGTGTACCTCGGCCGGCTGGACCCGGTCGCGCTGGCGCAGGCGGCCGCGTCGGTGCGCGTCCCGGGGCGCCTGCAGGTCATCGCAGAGGAACCGCTGACCTTGCTCGACGGCGCGCACAACCCGGACGGAATGGAGGCCCTGGCCGAGGCTGTGGCGGAGATCAAGGGCGGCCATGACCGTCTGGCGGCCGTCGTTTCGATCCTCGACGATAAGGACGCGGCGAGCATGCTGGCCCGGCTGATGCCGATCTGCGATGCGCTCGTACTCACGAGCAGTCAGAATCCTCGCGCTTTGCCGCCCCCCACCCTGCAGTCACTGGCCCGCCAGCTTCACGGTCCACCATCCGAGGTGGTGGCGGATCCGCGGGCGGCGCTGGAACGCGCGCGGGAGCTGGCCGGCCCCGGGGGGATGGTATTGGCGACCGGTTCGATCTATCTTGTAGCCGATCTGCTGGCACCGGAAGGCCGGCGGCGGGCCTCGATGCTGTGAACGATCAAGACGACCATCCAAGCTTCCTGACGATGATCGGCCTCGTCGCGCTGATCGTCGCGGTGGTGATCCTCGTGTTCTTCGGGATCGGTTACCTGTTCGGCCGCGTATTTCTTTAGGCGGGCCACGGGCAGGCCGTCGCGAAACCGTGGCGAACTCCTAGCCACGCCGCGTGCAGGTTTTGCACGGCCGCCCAACGCAACATAACCCCGCCGACCACTACACTCGCCCCCCTCATGCTCACGATATATGGCGTTTTCGGGATCAAGAACAGCACGATCAACCTCGTTGTGTCGCTGGTCGTCTTGTTTCTTGTGGTGATTTGGCTGGCGCTTGTCTACTGGACGTATGCAGACGCGCGGCGGCGAATCGCCGATCCAATGCTGATCGGCTGCGCGACGGCCGCGTCGCTGTTCCCGTTCGTCGGCACGATCGTCTACATGATCGTTCGCCCGCCCGAGTATCTGGACGACGTGCGCGAGCGTGAGCTGGAGATGCAGGCTGCGGAGGCCCGGTTGGCCGAGGTCGGTTACCACCTCTGCCCGCACTGCGACTACGAGGTGGAGAAGGACTTCCTGCGCTGCCCCAGCTGCATGCGCAAGCTCAAGGACCCGTGCAAGACGTGCGGTCGTCCGCTGGATCCGAGCTGGAAGGTCTGCCCTTACTGTGAGGCGGAGATCGGCTCTGTGCCGACTGCACCCCGGCGGGCCCGCCGCCGTCGCGAGGGCGCCTCAGAGCAGCCGGTGGCAGGCACGGCCGGTGAAGCCGGCCCCACCGTCACGTAGCACCCCCCAAACCCATTTCTCAAGGAGACCAGCTTCACATGGAGCGAACGCTCATCCTCGTCAAGCCCGACGCCTTCGCCCGAAACCTCACCGGCGAGATCATCGCCCGGTTCGAGCGCAAGACCCTCCGCCTGGCGGCGATCAAGCAGATGACGATGACCCGCGAGCTAGCCCAACAGCACTACGCCGAGCATGACGGCAAGCCGTTCTTCGAGGAGCTGGTCAGCTTCATCACCTCCGGGCCGCTGGTCGCGATGGTTCTGGAGGGCGAGTCGGCGATCGAGGCAGCGCGTCAGGTGATCGGGGCGACGAATCCGCTGCAGGCCACCACCGGCTCGATTCGCGGCGACTTCGCTGTCGCGGTTGGCCAGAACATGGTGCACGGATCCGACGCGCCCGAGTCGGCCGCGCGCGAGATCGGGCTCTTCTTTCCTGACCTTGGGTGACGGTGCCGCGGGCGGGGCTCCCGCTCCGCGTCTGATCCTTGCCTCGCAGTCGCCGCAGCGCCGGGCGATTCTGGAGCAGCTGGGGATTCCGTTCTCAGTCGTCGTCCCCCGGGTCGATGAGCTGATGAGCGGCCCCCCGGACGAGGTCGTGCTGGAGAACGCACACCGCAAGGCCGCGGCCGTGGCCGCCGACGCGCCCGACGCGCTGGTCCTCGGAGTCGACACCGTGGTCTGGGCCGGCGGGCGGATCTACGGCAAGCCGGCGGGGGTCAAGGAGGCGGGGGAGACCCTGTGGGCACTCTCGGGGACTCGGCACGTCGTCCTCAGCGGAGTCTGTGTGATCTCCGGGGGGCGCTCTCGGACGGCGGCCGCCCGCACCATGGTGGAATTCCGGCAGCTCGATCAGGCGCTGATCGACTGGTACCTGGCCAGTGGGGAGTGGCGCGAGCGGGCCGGGGGCTACGCGATCCAGGGCCGTGGAGCCGCCCTGGTGTCGAGCGTCGAGGGGGACTACCTCAACGTCGTCGGGCTGCCGGTGGCGACGCTGCTGGAGCTCGAGCCGGGCCTGCTGGGCTCGGAGTAGGCCTCGAGTTGGGCGGTCTTCGTCGGCTCGCCCGTGTATGTTCTTGACCTCAGAGGGCAACAACAACGTGGGGGGGAAGAGCATGACACCGCCGAATCCGGCCTATCCGCTGCGGCTTGAGATCGAGTACCCAGATCGCCTCAGTCGGCTGCTTATCTTCGTCAAGGGGATACTCGTCATTCCGCACTACATCTGCCTGCTGTTTCTAGGCATCGGTGCGTGGGTGTGCATGGTCATCTCGTGGTTTGCCGTGCTGTTCACCGGCCGCTATCCAGAGGGTCTGTTCAACTTCATGGTCGGCGTCATGCGCTGGGCGGTGAGGGTGATCGCCTATCAGTTCCTGCTCACCGACCGCTACCCGCCGTTCTCGATGGAGGACGACCCGAGCTACCCGGTGCGGCTAGAGGTCGACTACCCGCCCGCGATCGCGCGCTGGCGCCCGCTGATCGCATGGCTCCTCGTGCTTCCCGCGTCGATCGCCGGATGGTTCATCCTGCTGGTCGCCTACCTGGGGCTGGTCGTGGCCTGGTTCGCCATCCTGATCACCGGACGCATCCCGCAGGGACTGTTCAACGCGGTTCTGGTCGCGCTCCGCTGGGGCCTGCGGGTGAACCTGTATTCGTACTGGATGACCGAGACCTATCCGCCGTTTGTGTGGGCCTGAAGCAGGGCTTGCAACTCTGGTTGCGTGAGACGGGCCCTGAGCGGGCCCGTCTTTAGCCTCCATTTAGTCATTTTCCAGGTTTTTTCCGATTCGGAGGCGGTTCCGCCAGGACCGTCCGCGGACCTATGTTCGGTACACTCCCGCTCGGGACGGATTTGGCAGCTAGGTGCGGCTCCCGTTTCTTCGCCGCCCCGTCCGCCGCTTCGTTCCTACCTCAATCCATGGGCTTCTTCACGTACCTAACCGGCTTCGGTGGCCGCGACATGGCGGTCGATCTCGGGACCGCGAACACGCTCGTCTACGTGCGTGGGCGCGGCATCGTACTTTCCGAGCCGAGCGTCGTGGCGGTTGACTCCCGTACCGGCGAGGTTCACGCCGTGGGAATCGAGGCCAAGCGGATGCTCGGCCGCACGCCAGGCACGATCTCCGCCATCCGCCCCCTGAAGGACGGGGTGATCGCCGACTTTGAGGTAACCGAGGAGATGCTCCGGCACTTCATCCAGAAGGTGCACCAGAACCGGTGGGCGCACCCGCGCGTGGTCGTGTGCGTGCCGAGCGGCGTAACCGGAGTCGAGAAGCGGGCGGTCGAAGAGGCCTGCCTGTCTGCCGGGGCACGTCAGGCATACCTGATCGAGGAGCCGATGGCCGCAGCGATCGGTGCCGGACTGCCGGTCGGCGAACCGACCGGTTCGATGGTGGTCGACATCGGCGGCGGGACCAGCGAGGTGGCCGTGATCTCGCTCGGAGGAATCGTGGTCTCGCAGTCGATCCGGGTTGGCGGCGACGAGCTGGACGAGGCGATCATCAACTACGTCAAGCGCGAGTACAAGCTCTTGATCGGACAGCAGACCGCCGAGGAGGTCAAGCTCGAGATCGGCTCTGCATTCCCGATGCCCGAGGAGGTCCAGGCCGAGATCCGCGGTCGCGACATGGTCTCCGGACTGCCCAAGACGGTGGTCCTGACCAGCGAGGAAATCCGCGGTGCGCTGGAGGAGCCGGTATCGCAGATCATCGACGCCGTGAAGGAGACGCTGGACCGCACTCCCCCGGAGCTTGCCTCCGACATCATGGATCGTGGCATCATGTTGGCCGGAGGCGGGTCGCTGCTACAGGGGATCGAAGAGCGTTTGCGTCACGAGACGCAGATGCCCGCGCACCTCGCCGAGTCGCCACTAACCTGCGTCGCGGTGGGGTCCGGAAGGTCTTTGGAGGAATTCGAAGCGATCCACCGTTCGAGCAAGAATTCACGCAACCGCCGCCGGCGCTACTAGGTTGGGTCCTGGTAGCCACACGGTGCGGAGCAAAACCTTGGAGACAGGCACATCGTGCATGACAAGCAAGTTCGGCGACGACGCGCAGTGCTCGCGCTGCTCGTCGTCGTTTCCCTGATCCTGCTGACGGCCTACTTCGGCGAATCGCCGAGCAGCCCGCTGCACAGCGCGCAGCGCGGAATCGTTCAGGTCCTCTCGCCGATCCAAGAAGGCGCCAGCAAGGCGCTCAAGCCGGTCCGGGACATTGCCGGCTGGTTCTCGGATACCTTCCGGGCCAAGTCGCAGCGGGACCAGTACAAGAAGCAAGTCCAGAAGCTGACGGCCCAGCTCGCGCTGGCCCAGGGCGCGCAGATCCAGAACACGCAGCTCTCGCACCTGGTCGGGGTTGATAACGCGATCGGCATCAGCCGCTATCAGCAGGTCGCTGCTCATGTGATCTCCCGCGACCCGACGCTTTGGTACGCCACCATCGAGGTCGACAAGGGCTCCGCCGACGGCGTCCACGTGGATGACCCGGTGATCGGGGACCGCGGGCTGGTGGGCAAGGTCCAGGAAGTCGCCTCCAACGTCTCGGTCGTGGCTCTGATCACCGACCACTCCTCGGCCGTGACCGCGCAGGTGCAGGATCAGTACGGGGACACCGGGGTGTTGGTACCGGCCGTGGGCAACCCCAACCAGCTGCTGCTCCAGTATCTGCCGCGCCGCGCTCCGATCCAGACCGGCATGCAGGTGGTGACCGCGGGATTCAAGTCCGGCGCGCTCGACTCGCTGTTCCCGCCCGGTATCCCGATCGGCCAGGTCTCCAGCGCCAGCCAGAGCGACCTGCTCAACAACGGACAGGTCCAGGTCAGCGTGGGCGCCGACCTGCGCCATCTGGACCTGGTCCAGATCCTCACCCGCCCGGGCTCCAGTACTCAGCGGGCGCAGGTTCCGTGAACCAGAACCTTCGCCTTCCGTTGCGGCTCGTGTTGCTGGGCTTCGCCACCGTCGTGGTTCAGCAGGCCGGGGTTTCGCAGATCTCGATCTTCGGCGTGAGCGCCGATCTGACACCGCTGGTCGTGATGTCGGTGGGTCTGCTCACCGGTTCGTTGCTGGGTGCGATCACCGGCTTCGGCGTCGGGCTGTTCGTTGACATGGTGCTGGTCCAGACCCTCGGGGTCACCTCGTTGCTGTTCATCGCCATCGGCTACTGGTCGGGGCGCCTGCGTGAGCTGCGCGATCCCTCGCACGGGCTCGTGCCGCTGGCCCTCGGCGCCGCCGCCACCGCGTTTGCCGGAATCGGCATGGCGATTATCCAGTTCCTGCTCGGCGTCGATTCTCCGGTCAGCTTCCTGCTCGTGCAGCAGATCTTCATCACCGTGCTGGTCAACACGTTGATCGCGCTTCCGGTGTACGCGCTGGTTCAGCGGATCATCCGGCCGGCGATCCCCGACGATCCCCGCCGGCGCCGGCGTCGGGCCTACACCACCGGCGGGCTCAGCCCGCTGCAGCGGCCCTCCGACCGTCTCGGACAGATCCCCCGGTCAGCCTCGCAATGATCCAGACCCCCGACGACCGGCGCGCGCCCCTGACGCCGCAGCTCGCGCTGCGCGCAGCAGTGATCGGCAGCATCGCGCTGGCCATGTTCGCGATCATCTTCTTTCGCCTATGGTACCTCCAGGTCCTGTCCGGCGACCAGTACGTCAAGCAGGCCAGCACCAACCAGATCCGCAAGCTGGCGATCCCGGCTCCGCGCGGGCAGATCGTTGATCGCACGGGCAACATCCTCGTCGACTCCAAGCCGACGATCGCTGTCCAGCTCTCGCCGCCGGACCTGCCCAGGAACCGGGCGCGACGCCGGCGGATGTTCAACCGCCTGGCCGCGATGCTGAACATCCCCACCAAGCCCATCCGATGTGTGATCCCCGGGCTGCGCAACGCGGTGCGCCTGGCCGCGATTCCCTGTGACGTCGCGGTCGAACAGGCCAAGCTCCCGTACGCCAACGTGACGATCAAGACCGACGTCCAGCCGGACGTCCACTACTTCCTGGCCGAACGCCAGGACCAGTTCCCCGGGGTCAGCGTCCAGCAGGTGTGGCTGCGCTCCTACCCGCTGCACCAGACCGCAGCGCAGCTGTTCGGCACGGTTGGGCCGATCACACAGGCCGAGCTGAGCCAAAGCCACTACCGCGGGGTCTCCCAGAGCTCGATCGTCGGCCAATCCGGGCTGGAGTACTACTACGACCGCTACCTGCGGGGGACCGACGGGACAGACCGGGTCCAGGTCGATGCCCTCGGTCGCTTCAAGGGCTACCTGCGCCAGACCAAGCCGACCCCGGGTCACACGCTCAAGTTGTCGCTCGACCTGGGGCTGCAGAAGGCGGGACAGCAGGCGCTCTCCCAGGCCATCGCCAACAATCCCCCGGCCGGCGCGGGAGCGTTCGTCGCTCTGAACCCGAACAACGGCGAGGTGCTGGCGATGGGCTCGGCGCCGACGTTCGACCCCAACATCTTCACCAAGCCCCTGTCGCAGACCCAGTACTCGCAGCTCAACAACGCCTCCAGCGGGTTTCCGTTGTTCAACCGTGCGATCCAGAGCTCCTACCCGACCGGGTCGACGTTCAAGGGAATCACCGCCACCGCCGCGCTCCAGAGCGGCGCCTGGAGCCTGGGGCAGATCTACAACGACACCGGCGTCTACCAGAACGGCCCCGGTGACACCCGTCACAACGCCGGCCATGCCTCCTACGGCGCGATCGATATCACCCAGGCGATCCAGGTCTCCTCGGACAACTTCTTCTACAACCTCGGCCGGCTGATGAACGACAACAAGCCCCGGGGTGGCGCGCTGCAGGACATTGCCCGCGCATTCGGCATCGGACGTCAGACCGGAGTGGATCTGGGCGCCGAGAACGCGGGCAACCTGCCCACGCCCGCATGGCGCGCGGCCCGGGACCAGCTCGAGGTTCAGTGTGAGCACGCCACGGGCCCGTTCAAGGGCAAGCCGCGTCACAGCACCTGCGGAATCGCCGACGGCCGTCTCTGGTCGGTCGGCGATAACGAGAACCTGGCCGTCGGCCAGGGCGACCTCCAGGCGACTCCGCTGCAACTCGCGGTCGCCTACTCCGCGATCGCCAACGGGGGCACGGTCGTGCGCCCTCACGTCGGGCTTGAGGCCGACGCGCCCGACGGCACGGTGCTGCAGCGGATCGACCCCGCCCCGGCGCGCCACATCAGCATCGCCTCGCAGAACCTCGATGCGATTCGCTCCGGTCTGCATGCGGCCGCCTCGCAGTCGGGCGGCACCTCAGCCGACGTGTTCAGCGGCTGGCCCCAGGGCCAGTATCCCGTGTACGGCAAGACCGGAACGGCACAGCGCCCACCGCAGGCCGACCAATCGTGGTACGTCTGCTACGTCCCCGATCCCAAGCGGCCGATCCTGGTCGTGGTCACGGTTGAGCAGGGCGGCTTCGGCGCCGCCGCCGCCGCCCCGGCCGCGCGGCAGATCCTCTCTCAGTGGTTCTTCGGCAAGCGGGGCCAGTTCATCGCGGGGACGTCCAAGACGCTATGAGCGTGAGTCCAATCCAGATGACCGAGGAGACGGCCCCGCCGCGGCGGCGGGTCGTACTGCTGTTTGACCCGCTGCTGCTCGCGGCGGCACTCGGGCTGGTGGCCTGCTCGCTGGTGACGCTGCACGGCGCGACCAGCAACGCGATGCGCGGCCAACCGCTCTATTACGTCGAGCGGCAGGCGATCTACGTGGCAATCGGGATCGTGCTCGCGGTGGTCCTGGCGCGCCTGGACTACTCGCGGCTGCGGGAATACAAGTACGGCATCTACGGGCTGATCATCGCGCTGAACATCATCGTGTTCGGCATGCCGGCGGTGCGCGGCTCGCACCGCTGGATCCCGCTGCCGTTCTTCCAGATCCAGACCTCCGAATTCGGCAAGATGCTGCTGATCACGGCGCTGGCCGCGTTCGCGGTGGATCGCTCACGAAGGCTGCACGAGCGGCGTACGACGGCTCGGATCATGCTGCTGGCACTGCTGCCGGCGATGATCGTGATCCCGCAGCCGGACCTCGGGACGGGACTCGTCTACGTGGCGGTCGCCTTCGCGGTGCTGTTCTTCGCCGGGACGTCCTGGAAGCAACTGGTCGCGCTGGCGGCGATCTTCGCCGCGGCGGTGGCGATCGTGCTGGCCGCCGCGCCGGCGGTGGGCGTGCATGTGCTCAAGCCGTACCAGGTGCAGCGTCTGACCGGCTTCTTGAATCCCTCCCGTGACCCAGCGAACCAGACCTACAACATCGGCCAATCGCTGATCGCCATCGGGTCCGGCGGTAAGACCGGAAGGGGGGTGGCTCACGCGACCCAGACCAGCCTGCATTTCCTCCCGGAGAACCAGACGGACTTCATCTTTGCCGTGGTCGGCGAGACCTATGGCTTCGCCGGCGCCGCACTCGTGCTATCGCTATATGCATTACTGATATGGCGAAGCTTGCGAATCCTGACCATGGCCAAGAACCTCTACGGCACCCTGATTGCCGCCGGCATCCTTGCCATGCTGATGTTCCAAGTGTTCGTGAACGTGGGTATGACCATAGGAATCATGCCGATCACCGGAGTGCCGCTCCCGCTGATGAGCTACGGCGGGTCATCTGTGCTCGTGACCTTTATCGCTCTCGGCCTGCTGCAGTCGATCTATGTCCAGGCCCGGATGACCTCGGCCAGCAAGGGCCGGGCGCTGCTCTCGTGATGCCGGCGTCCACCCACGGCCTCCGTGCCCAATTCCACTTGGCCTGCGCCGCAACGCGCGCGGGCACGTTTGGCGGCCCGCTCGGTGCTGTTCGCACCCAGGGCCGCATCTCATTTCGTCCGCGTCGCGCGGTGCGCGCCGTGGGGGCATGCCATTTCGCCCCCGCTGCCGACCTGCGACCGGGCGCCTATCTATAAAGGACTGAAGACAAATTGAAGAAGCAAGTGCTGGTCAGTGTCGACCGTGGAGAGACACGTGTCGCGCTACTCGAGGCAACCGGGACAGTTGCCGAACGCAAGCCCGGCTCCGGCTCTCGCCGGCGCCGCAAGACCACGAACCTGGATGCCGGCTATCAGGTCGCCGAGCTCTATCTCGAGCGCCGCGGCGCCCGGTCGATCGTGGGCAACATCTACAAGGGCCGGGTCGACAATGTCCTGGCCGGCCTGGAAGCCGCCTTCGTCGACATCGGCCTGGAGAAGAACGGCTTTCTCCACGTCGACGAAATTGTGCTCCCCGGGGTTGAGGCGCCCCGGCGTGGACGCGGCGGCGCTCGCGAGGGTCGTCAGATCAACGACATGCTCAAGCCCGGGCAGGACATCGTCGTCCAAGTGGTCAAGGACCCGCTCAAGACCAAGGGCGCCCGTCTGTCGATGGATCTGACCATCGCCGGGCGCTATATGGTCCTCGCGCCCTTCGGCGAGGGTGTCGGAGTTTCCCGCCGGCTCGAGGACAAGGAGCGCGAGCGCCTGCGCAAGGAGGCGGCCAGGCTTGATCTCAAGGGGGCCGGGGCGATCATTCGCACCGCGGCCCAGGGCGCCAAGCGTGCCGATCTCGAGCGCGAGCTGCAGTACCTGTTCAAGCTCAACGAGGTGCTCCAGAAGCGCGTGGCCGAGACGCAGGCGCCGGCGCTCGTCTTCCAGGAGGCCGACCTGTCGGTGCGCGTCGTGCGCGACATCTATTCCGCCGAGTTCGAGCGTGCGATCGTCGATGACCCCAAGCAGCACCATCGGCTCGTCTCGTTCTTCTCGCGCACATCGCCCGAGCTGGTCGAGCACGTCGAGCTGTGGGAGGAGAAGACCCCGCTGTTCGAGGCCTTCGGAGTCGAGAAGGTGCTCGATTCGACGCTCTCGCGCCGGGTTGATCTGCCCAGCGGGGGCTATCTGATCATCGATTACGCCGAGGCGTTGACGGTGATCGACGTCAACTCGGGCAGCTTCATCGGCCGCGGCAAGGGCGCCCGGCTGGAGGACACGATCACCAAGACGAACTTGGAGGCGGCCGACGAGGTGGTGCGACAGCTCCGCCTGCGGGACATCGGCGGGATCATCGTTATCGACTTCATCGATATGGCCCGCGCCCGCAACCGCGACGCGGTGCTCAAGACGCTGCGCAAGGCGCTCGACGAGGACCGCACGAAGACCTTCGTGGTCGAGATCTCGCCGCTGGGACTGGTCGAGATGACCCGCCAGAATGTGACCGAGGGCGTGCGGGAGATCATGACCCGGCCGTGCCCGACGTGTCACGGAGAGGGCGTCATCAAATCCGAGGAGACGATCGCCATCGAGTTCGAGCGGCGTATGCGCGACCTGGCCAAGGAGACGAAGGGCGAAGCGCTGCTGATCCAGATGAACCCCCGGGTCAGCGCCGAGTTCACCAGCAACGGAGCCCGCGTGCTGCATGCGGTCGAGGAGGAGACCGGCAAGTGGTTCCACTTCGAGGGCTCCGAGGGCCTCCCGGTCGACCACTTCGCGATCCTGCTCGAGGGCGACAGGGAGCAGGTGCTCGAGCGGGCGCTGCCGTTCCGCGAGGGCGAGGAGGTGCATGTCGAGATCATCGAGCCGCACATGTACAACCCCACCGACGCCGTCGCCAAGGTCGACGGCTACATCATCTCGGTTCATGGAGCCACGAAGTACGTGGGCCAGAAGCGCCTGGTCCGGATCGAGGAAGTCGGGCGTACCGCCGCTACCGCCACGCTCGTGGACCTGCCCCCAGGACCCGGAGATGACGGTCCGGAGGGCCCAGCTGCGGATGAATCCAACGATGGCCTAGAATCAAAGCCTCGGCGCCGCGGCCGCAGAGGCGGACGGCGCCGTTCCGGCGCGAAGGCCGAATCGGCTCCTGCCAGCACTCCCTCGGATTAGAGCATGTACGCAATCGTCAAGACAGGCGGAAAGCAATACCGCGTTGAGCAGGGTCAATCCCTGCTCATCGAGCGCCTGCCCGAAGATGACGGCGCGAGCGTGAAGTTGACGCCGCTGCTCTACGTGGACGGCGCCGATGTCGTGGACGGTGCCGACATCGGTCGCGTGAGCGTTGAGGCGAGGATCCTGGCCCACGAGCGGGGACCGAAGTTGCGGATCGTCAAGTTCAAGCCCAAGCGCGGTTACAAGCGCCGTACCGGCCACCGTCAGGACCTGACCCGGATCGAGGTCACCGGCATCAAGCTCACCAAGGCCGCGGGCCGGGCGCGGGCGGCCAAGCAGGAGCCGGACCCCGTCGCCGAGCCGGGCCCCGCTGACGCGCCGGACACCACCAACGAGACTTCGGAGGCCACCAATGGCTCATAAGAAAGGCCTGGGTTCCTCGCGCAACGGCCGCGACTCCAACGCCAAGCGCCTTGGCGTCAAGGTTTTCGCGGGCCAGAGCGTCAGTGGCGGGGAGATCATCGTCCGCCAGCGCGGAACGCGCTTCAAGCCCGGCGATGGCGTCGGGATCGGCAAGGACGACACGATCTACGCCCGCTCGGCGGGCACGGTCGAGTTCAACCGCGGTCGCCGCGGTCGCGTGATCTCGGTCGCGCCGGCTGACTCTGAGTAGCCGCTCCGCGTTGATTGGCGGCCGGCGCGCCGCCCCGCCACGAAGGCGGGCGTTTATCCCTCCTGAGCCGTGGGGCGCACCAGGATCTCGTTGACATCGACGTGCGGCGGCTGGGAAACCGCGAACATCACGGCCCGGGCGACATCGTCAGGCTCCAGCGCGTTCGAGACCGGGTTCTCGAAGAACGGCGTGTCAACCATCCCGGGCTCGATCAGCGTCACGCGGACGCCGGTGCCATTGAGCTCCTGCCGCGCCGATTCGCCCATCCCGGTCACCGCCCACTTGGTGGCGGAGTACAGCGAACCGGGCAGTGCCCGCCGGCCCGCGACCGATCCGGTCAGCACCAGGTGCCCGCGCGCCTGCTTGAGCGCAGGCAGCGTCGCGCGGATGGTCAGCGCGGCCCCGTAGACGTTGGTCAGGACCATCGAGCGCCACTGCTCGGGCGACTCCTTGAGGAATCCGCGCGCTGCGCCGAAGCCGGCGTTGGCGAAGGCGACGTCGACTCGGCCGTACTGATCGAGTGCCCGCTGGACGAGCGCCTCCTGCTGGTCCCATTCGGTCACGTCGCAGGTGACCGCGATCGCCCGCTCGTCACCCCCGAGCTCGGTGGCCAGCTCGTTCAGGCGATCGGTCGAGCGTGCGGCCAGCACGAGCCGGTAGCCGGCGGCTGCGGCCTGGCGTGCTGTGGCGGCACCGATCCCGCTCGAGGCGCCGGTGATCAGGAATACGGAATCACTCACGCCTGGCCTCCGCTGGTCATCCTGACTCCCATTATGTCGGCCGCCCGGGTCATCCAGCTGTCACGATCATCCTATGCAAGACCGCGCGCGCATCCATGTTCAGGCCGGAGGTGGGGGAGACGGCTGCCTGAGCTTCCGCCGGGAGGCGCACGTGCCCAAGGGCGGTCCGGACGGCGGCGATGGCGGGCGGGGAGGCGACGTTGTCCTGGTCTGCAGCGACTCGCTGCGCGACCTGGAGCGCTTTCGCCGCAGCTCACTCTTCAAGGCCCGCCGCGCCGGGCACGGTCAGGGGGCGCTCCGCCACGGGGCCGACGGGGAGACGCTCGAGATCATGGTTCCGCCCGGCACGGAGGTGCTGGTTGAGCAGGACGGGAGCCGTCACGACCTGATCCGTCCCGGCCAACGGGCGGTGGTGGCCCGAGGGGGCGCAGGCGGCCGCGGCAACAAGCGCTTCGCGGGACCGACCCATCAGACGCCACGGTTCGCCGAGCGCGGACTGGCCGGAGAGGAAAGCTGGATCACCCTGCAGCTGAAGCTGTTGGCCGACGTGGGCCTCGTGGGTCTGCCCAACGCGGGCAAGTCCTCGCTGCTCTCGCGGCTGACTCGCGCACACCCCAAAGTCGCCGACTATCCGTTCACCACACTGGAACCCGCGCTGGGGACGCTCCAGCTCGAGGACCGCCAGCTGGTCATCGCGGACATCCCGGGCCTGATCGAGGGGGCGAGCACCGGCGCCGGGCTCGGGCACGAGTTCTTGGCCCACGTCGAGCGCACACGCCTGCTCGTGCATGTCCTCGATCTCAACCCACTCGACGGCTCCGATCCAGTTGCCAACCACGAGACGGTTGAGCACGAGCTGCAACTCCACGATCCGCGGCTGGCCGGGCTGCCCCGGATCCTGGCCCTGTCGAAGTCCGATCTGGTGCCGGCGCACACCGCAGCCGCTGCGCGCGAGGACTGGGAGCGCCGGCTCGGTCCCGACACGCCGGTCCTGCTCACCTCATCGGTGACGCGGGCCGGGCTCGAGCAATTGGCGATTGAGCTGGTCCGACGTGTACCCCTCCAGGACGCGGTCGCAACCGCGCCCAGCGCCGACCAGCCGCCGCTGGAGGAGCTGGCCGAGCACCGGGTGTTTCGACCCGCGCCGGACCGGGCCTACCGGGTGCAGCAGGTCGACCATGGCAGCTTCCGCGTGACCGGACCCGGCATCGAACGGCTCGTCGCCCGCTACGACCTCGACAACGACGATGCGCTGGCCCACCTCGAACGCAGGCTCCGCGGGATCGGCGTGATCCGGGCGTTGGAGGCCGAGGGCTTCCAGGCCGGGGACGACGTTGAAATTGCAGGGGTGCGGTTCGAATTGGACCCCGGCGTGTAGGATCCGCCCGCAGTCCGCCCCGAGGAGAGAGAGAGGTAAGGATGCGCCGGTATTTCGGTTGTCTTGTCGTGGTCGTGATGGGTACGTTTGTGCCTGCGGCGGGCGCGAAGGTGTTGCTGGTCGGGTCCTACCACGGCGTGCGCGGTCAGTACACGACCATTCAGAGCGCGGTTTCCGCGGCGCACAAAGGCGACTGGGTGCTGGTTGGTCCTGGGGACTACAAGGAACAGGCTGACCACAGGGCCAACCGCGGACCCCAGCCGGCCCGCACCCCGGCCGGTGTCGTCATCGCCAAGGCGCGTCTGCATCTACGGGGCATGAACCGGAACACCGTGATCGTCGACGGCACCAAGCCCGGGTCGGGCATCTGCTCTCGCCAGAGCTCTGCCCAGGACTTCGGTCAGTCCGGTGGGACCGGCAAGGCGCCCCTGGGTCGCAACGGCATCCTGATCTGGAAGGCGCCGGACGTCTGGGTGCAGAACCTCACCGTATGCAATTTCCTGGGTGGATCCGGCGACGTCGGCAACCAGATCTGGTGGAACGGCGGCGACGGCACCGGCAAGATCGGCGGCTATGGCTTCTACGGCTCGTATCTGTCCGCCACTAACTCGTTCTTCAAGAACGAGGCCACGGCCGCTACCTACGGGATCTTCTCCAGCAACTGGAACGGCGGCACGTGGGACCAGACGTATGCGAGCAACTTCAACGACTCGGGCTACTACATCGGGGCCTGCCAACAGCAGTGCAATCAGGTCATAAACCACGCCCACGCGCAATACAACGCGCTCGGGTACTCGGGCTCGAACTCGGGCGGCCGGTTGCTGGTCAAGAACTCGGAGTTCGATCACAACAAGGACGGCTTCGACACCAATAGCCAGAACGGCGACAACCCACCGCCACAGAACGGCGCCTGCCCAGCGGGGGTCAAGCCGCCGGTCGCCGGAGCTCCCACGTGCTGGGTGTTCACCCAGAATTACGTGCACGACAACAACAACCCGAACGTGCCCTTCGCCGGCACCGCCGGCGCGGGTCCGGTGGGCACCGGCATGTCGCTCTCCGGCGCGCGCAACGACACGGTCATGAACAACCGGTTCGTGCGCAACAACGCCTGGGGCGTGATCGTCGTCCCCTTCACCGACAGTGGTCCGCCGTGCACCGGGGGCACCGTCGATTCCCCGTTGCTCGGACCGGGCACCTGTCTGTACGACGAATGGGGCGTGCACCTGATCAACAACCGTTTCACCGCCAACGGCCGGTACAAGAACCCGACCAACGGGCAGTTTGACCAGCTCAACCTCGAGTCCCATCCCAGCAGCTGCTTCTCCGGCAACACCGACACCGGTGGCCCGCTCAGCAGCGACGCGGCAGCGCTTCAGCAGAAGTACCCGACCTGCACGACGACTGCCGTGCCGCCCAACATCAACATCCCGTTCCTCAATGAAGCCCTGTGCGACTCCGGGGTCAAGCTGAGCGGCTTCGGTTGTCAGCCCGGCGACAAGTATCCGCGACGCACGCGGGTGTTGATGCCGAAGCTCCCGCGCCAGAAGACGATGCCGAACCCCTGCGTGGGCGTCCCGGCGAACCGGTGGTGCCGGGCCGGTAAACCGGTCTAGCGCTCTGGCCGCCGGGCCAGGATCGCTTCCGGCTGCCGGGCCTGGGATCGCTCCCGGGCCCGGCGCTGCCCCGGCCTCTCCTAAGCTTCGCCCCATGGGCCCGTTGGTTGTGAAGCTTGGATCGAGCATCGTCGCCGACGAGCGCGGAGAGGTGCGGACCGACGTGCTCTCCCGGATCTGCGACGAGCTGGCTGGCTTGCACCAGGCCGGACGTCCGCTGATCGTGGTCACGAGCGGCGCCATCGCCCGCGGCATGGGGGTCATGCAGATCCCGCTGCGGCCGCGGTCGGTCGACGAGCTCCAGGCGGCCAGCGCGGTCGGCCAGGGCAAGCTCTACCAGGTCTACGACGAGCTCTTGCGTGAGCGCGGAGTACCAACCGCGCAGGTCCTCCTCACGTTCTTCGACATGAGCGCGCGCACCCATTACCTGAATGCACGGCAGACATTGACCAAGCTGCTGGAGTGGCGCGTGATCCCGGTGATCAACGAGAACGACACGACCACCACGGATGAGATCTCGTTCGGCAACAACGACTTTCTCGCCGCCCAGGTCGCGATTCTGCTGAGCGCGGAGCGCCTGCTGCTGCTGACCGACGCCGACGGGGTGTTCACCGCGGACCCGCGGATCGACCCGGCCGCGCAGCTGGTCCCCGAGGTCCACGACTTCGAGTCGCTCGAGGGCCTGGACATCGGCCACCAAACCTCGCCGCTGGGGTCAGGGGGTATGCGCTCGAAGGTGGTCGCCGCCGAGATGGCAACCGCGGCGGGCATTCCCACCGTGATCGCGGGTGGCCTGCGTCCCGGCGCGATCGCCGCGGCGGCCGGTGGCCGCCCGGTCGGAACGACGTTCCCAGCTCGTGCGGGCCGCTATTCCAGCTTCAAGCTGTGGCTCAAGTACGCCAAGCCGACGCGGGGCCGGGTGCTGGTCGACGCCGGGGCGGCTCGGGCGCTGCGGGAGGGGGGCACGAGCCTGCTGCCGGTCGGGGTGATTGAGGTCAGCGGCGACTTCGACGCCGGCGACGCGGTCGAGGTGGCCCACGACGGCGGCGTGGTCGGCAAGGGGATCTCGAACTATTCGGCAGCCGAGCTGAGGACGGTGCGGGGCCTCAAGTCCCCCGATGTTCGTGAAGTACTGCCAACGGCAAGCGAGGAAGCCGTGCACCGGGACTATTTCGTGCTTGCGTAACCTGTAGCGGGCATGGCCATCCTGACCACAACCGTTTCCGAGACGTGCCTTGCCGCCGCGCAGGCGGCGCGCGTTCTGGCCACGATTGACTCGGGGACCAAGAATGCCGCGCTGGAGGCGATCGCGCAGGCACTCGTCGACCGCACGCCGGAGATCCTGGAGGCCAACCGGCGGGATCTCGAGGCGGGCCGTGAGGCTGGGCTCTCCTCGGCGCTGATGGATCGGTTGGCGCTCGACGCCGGGCGAGTCGCTGCGATGGCCGATGGCGTGCGCAAGATCGCGGCGCTGCCCGACCCGGTTGGTGAGGTCATCGACGGGTTCAGGCTTCCCAACGGCCTCGATGTGCGCAAGGTCCGCGTGCCGCTCGGCGTCGTGGCCGTGGTCTACGAGGCGCGACCGAACGTGACCATCGACGCCGCCGCCCTATGCCTGAAGTCAGGAAACGCGATCGTGCTGCGGGGATCTAGCTCGGCCGCGCACTCAAACGCCGTGCTGGCGGCTGTCGCCGCCGGCGCCGCCACCGAGGCCGGGCTGCCGGACGGCGCGCTCTCGCTGGTGGCGGGCGGTGGGCGCGAGGAGCTGGCCGAGCTGGCCACTCAGACCGGGGTGGTCGATCTGATCATTCCCCGTGGCGGCGAGGGTCTGAAGGCGGCGCTCAAGGGCGTGGCCTCGGTTCCGGTGATCTACGCGGCGTCCGGTAACTGCCACGTCTATGTGGACGCGAGCGCCGATCTGCGGTCCGCGCAGGAGATTGTCCTCAACGCCAAGCTGCAGAGGCCCGGGGTCTGCAACGCACTCGAGACCCTGCTGGTGCACCGTGATGTCGCCGATGAGTTCCTGCCCGCGGTGCTCGGGGCCCTGACCCAAGCCGGCGTCAGGCTGCACGGCGATCAGTTCGCTCGCGATGCCGCTCCTGAGCTGGACATCGAGCCGGCGACCGAGGAGGACTGGGATCAGGAGTACCTGGCGCTCGAGCTGGCGGTCGGCGTGGTCGACTCCGCGCCGGAGGCGATCGCGCACATCAACCTCCACGGAAGCGGCCATTCCGAGGCCATCGTGACGCGCGACACCGACGCCGCGCGCGCCTTTCAGCTCGGCGTCGACGCCGCCTGTGTCTACGTGAATGCATCCACGCGGTTCACCGACGGCGCAGAGTTCGGCATGGGCGCCGAGATCGGAAACTCCACCCAGAAGCTCCACGCGCGCGGCCCCATCGGCTTGCGTGAGCTGTGCACCTTCAAGTACCTGGTCGAGGGCGCGGGCCACATCCGCGCGTGAGCTCATCCCGCTTGCGTCTCGGGATTCTTGGCGGCACGTTCAATCCGCCACACCTCGGTCACCTGGTCTGCGCCCAGGAAGCCTATGTTCAGCTGGAGCTCGACCGCCTCATGCTGATGCCGACCCGAATCCCGCCGCACAAGGCAGTCGACGAGGAGCCAGGGCCCGAGCACCGGCTGCAGCTCTGCCACGCCGCTGCGGCGGGCGATGATCGCTTCGTCGTTTCTGATCTGGAGGTCACCCGGGAGGGACCGTCGTATACGGTCGATACTCTTGAAGCACTGAAGTCATTAGCTCCAGATACGGAACTGTTCTTCATCGTCGGTGCCGACATCGCCGCCGGGCTGCCCAAATGGCATGAACCGGAGCGGGTGCTTTCTCTGGCCACTCTGGCCGTGGCCCGGCGTCGCGGCACCTCACATGCCTCCGTCAAGGAGGCGCTGCAACAGCTCCGGGGCGGTGAGCGAACTCAGTTCTTTCGGATGCCGCGGATCGGTTTCTCGTCCACCATGGTCCGAGACCGAGTACGCACTGGGCAGCCGATCAGGTACATCGTCCCCGACGCCGTTGCCGGTTACATCAAAGAGCATAGGCTTTACGGAGGTCCCGCGCGAACATGAATCCTGAACAGATCGCCAGTGCAATCACCGACTACGCTGCTGACCGCAAGGCCCTGGACATCGTCCAGCTGGATCTACGCGGCATGATCGGATACACCGACTACTTCGTGATCTGCACCGGCCGTAGCGATCGTCAGGTCAAGGCCATTCACGACGCCATCCATGTCGGGATGAAGGACGATCATGGTCTGCTGCCGCGCCGGGTCGAGGGGGTCACCGATGCTCGCTGGATCCTGATGGACTACTTGGACGTCGTGGTGCACGTGTTCACTCCCGAGACGCGCGAGTTCTACCGGCTGGAACAGCTGTGGGGGGAGGCACCGGCCCAGGAACTCGGCGTCGGCGCGGGTGCGGGCGCCGGATCGGCCTGAGCGCTCAATCAAGCTGAGCCCGAATCTCGTGCCTACAGCGCCGAGAGCAGCTTCGGCGCGACTTCCTTCTTGCGGCTCATCACGCCGGGAAGCTCGATCGTGTGATCGGATGAGTCCAACTCGAAGCAGCGGGCCACTGCCGCGATGTCCCCGGAGACGAGCAGGTCGGTGCCCTTGGACAGCACGTCGGTGATCATCAGCGCGTAGAGGTGAAACCCCCGCCGATCCCGTTCGGTGTCCATCGCGTCGATCAACTCCGCCTTGCGCTCCAACAGTCCTCGGCCGACGACCTCGATCTGAGCGATGCAGATCGTCTGCCCGCCGCGGACCTGGTACTGCTTGGCGTCGCGCTTGATGATCTCCCCGGCACTGACCTCCGACACGTCGGCGGTCGCCTCGAACATTTCCCGGCCGAGCTTGGCCGCGTCGAGGGCCAGCACTCGCTCAAGGTACCCGACGACTGAATGATCACGCTCGGTCGTGGTGGCGGAGTTGAGGATCACGGTGTCCGAGAGCACTGCGCCGAGCAGCATCGAGGCGGTCGGCCGGCTCGGCTCCAGCCCGTTCTGGCGGAAGCGCTCGATCACGAGGGTGGCGGTCGAACCCACTGGATCGAAGGTGGCGGTGACCGGGACACGCGTCTCGATCGAGCCGATGTGGTGATGGTCCAGGATCTCAACGATCTCGGCCTCCTCGACGCCGGCGACGCTCTGCGCCTCCTCGGCGTGGTCCACGAGCATCACCCGCCGGCGGCGCGGGGCCACCAGATCCGAGCGGGTGAGCAGGCCCACCGGGCGCTGGCGGGCGTCGACGACGATCGCCGCCCCGTAGTGCATCTCCTTGATCTGCTCTGAGACGTCGGCGACGAGATATTCGGTGGTGATGGTCAGCGGGTCCTTTTCCATGAAGGCATGGCATGGCGCGGCGAGCGTGATCATTCGGGCCGACACGTAGGTATCGAGCGGGGAGACCACCACGGCGGCGCCGCGCTCGCTGGCCAGCTTCAGCACCTCCTGATCCGGGGTGGCGCCGTTGGACGCGACGAGCAGTGCGGCCCCGAGTTCGATCACCAGGCGCTGCGCATCGGGGCGATTTCCCACCACCACGATGTCGCCTTCGGAGATCCCGCTGGTCCGCTCCACGTCCATCGAGTGGACCCAGACCCGCCCGGAGAGAAGCCGGTCGTCGCCACTCACCAGCTCGCCCTCCAGCACGTCGACCACCGACTGCACGTGGGTCGGCGCATCCTGGAGCGTCGATGTCTGACGGGTCTCGCGGATATACCGGTGCGCCAGAGCCCGCTCGGTCACAACGCCGGTCAGGGCGCCGTCGTCGTCGACGATCGGGACCAGGTCGAGCCCGGCCCTCGACATCGCGAGACCGGCCACGCGGATCGGCTCGCCTTGGCCGGCAACCGGGAAGGTTCTCTGCATCACGTCACAGGCCCGCAGGAGCACGTGGGGGAGGAACTCCGGCTCGGTGGCACCGCTTCGCTCCAGGACCCAGCGCGTCTGGGCGTTGCACTCGCCCAGTCGCACCGGAACGTATTCGGTGTGCGGATCCAGCCGGTTCTTCAACTCGGCATAACCGATCGCCGAGGCGATCGAATCGGTGTCGGGGTTCCGATGCCCGGTTACGTAGATCTGTGACATCCGACTGCGATTATCGCCGCTGGCGGCCGCGCCGCGGTGCCGCGCGGCCTCAGGGCGGGGGCGCCCGCGTGGCCTCAGACCGCGGTGGTGGCGGCCACCGCTTCGGCCGTGGCCACCGCCAGCTGCGCGCATTGCTCGATCAGCGTCTCACGGGAGAGCTCCAGTGAGCCGTCGAGCCAGCTGAGGATCGCCTCGGCGGTCCCGGCGATGAGGATCAGGGTGGCCAGGCGCAGCGGGGCATCGTCCAGCGCGCGGCCCGGCGAGCGCAGCTCGCGGATCTGCGCGGCCAGCAGATCGGCGTGGGCGCGGTTGGCGTCGGCCCGGCGCTCACGGAGCACGCCTGATCCCACCGCCTCCGAATACAGGCGGGCCTTGCGGGGGTCGTCGGTGAGCACCGAGACCATCGCCCCGGCCGCCGCCCGGCAGCGCTCGAGCAAGTCCGGGGGGGCGGTATCCAGCGCGTGGAAGGTCGCTGCGTCCATCTCTCGCATACAGGCGTCGAACACCGCTTCGAGCAACTCGCCGCGCTCAGCGAAACTCTCATAGAAGTAGCGCTCGGTGAGGTGCGCGCGGGCGCACACCGCCGTCATCGTCAGCCCCGCTATTCCGGTCGAGCCGATGACGTCCAGTGCGGCGTCGATCAGACGCTCGCGCCGCTGACCGCGACGCTCCTGCGCGCTCACCCCTTTGTACGGACGAACAAGCTCGGTCACGTCGCAATCTTGACAGGGGGCTCTGTCAAAGTCTATGTTGCGCACGTGGACGCCCCCGCCCCTGAGCGGACGCCAAATCTGCTGAAGGTCCTGGCCGATCTCCGGGCCGAGCGGGCGGTGGAGGGCCCACTACCCCCAGGAGAGCTCGGCTTCAGCATGCGGCGGACTCATCGCTTCCAGCGCCACACGCTGCAGATGCTGCTGGAGCTATACGGCACCTATGGACCAGTATTCACCTTTCGCTCACTGCACCGGCCGATCGTTGGTCTGATCGGCCCGGCCGCCAATCACTTCGTGACCGTCTCCGGAGCGCAGCACTTCAGCTGGCGCAGGGGCATGTTCGGCGAGCAGCTGATCCCCCTGCTCGGCGATGGGCTGATCACCACCGATGGCGAATATCACGATCGAGCGCGGCGCATCATGATGCCGGCGTTCCACCGCCGGGGCATGGACGCAGCGGTTGAGGTGATGGTTCAGGAAACGGGGCTCGCGCTCGAGGGGTGGAAGCCGGGTGCTGTCGTTGAGGCCTACGGATGGGTGCGTGAGCTGGCCATGAGCATCGCGATGCGTGCCCTGCTCGGCCTCGATCCCCGGGAAGGGGGTCTCGGCCAGCAGGCGGCGCAGCGCTTCGAGCGAGCGCTGTCCTACTACGACACCGAGGGCTGGATGATGCTCCTGCGCGGCCCCGGGTCACCGTGGGCACGGATGCAGTCGGCACGCCAGGGCCTCGACCGCATCATCTACGCCGAGATCGAGCGCCGACGCCGTCAGGACTCCGGGCAGGAAGACGTGATGTCGATGCTGCTGGAGGCGCGCGACGACGAAGGCGCAGGGTTCACGCCGTCCGAGCTGCGTGACCAACTGATGCATCTGCTGTTCGGTGGTCACGACACGACCTCATCGACCCTCTCGTTCCTGTTCTATGAGCTGGGACGCAACCCGTCCGTGCTCGCCGGGGTGCTGGCTGAGCAGGACCGCGTGCTGGCCGGGCGCCCGGCCGGCGCCGAGGACCTGCTCAGCGGGCTGCCCTACCTCTCGATGGCCGTCGATGAGACGCTCCGGCTGTATCCGCCGGTCTGGTTCGGACCGCGGCTGAGCGTCACGGCGTTCAGCTTTGACGGCCACCGGATCCCCGCCGGTGTACACGTGATCCACTCGTCGTGGGTGACCCACCACCTGCCGGAGGTGTTTCCCGACCCCGAGGCGTTCGTCCCCGAACGCTTCAGCCCCGAGGCGCGGCGCGGGTTGCCCAACGGCGCCTACATCCCGTTCGGTGCTGGCCAGCGGATCTGCATCGGCAAGCGCTTCGGCCAGCTCGTGGTCAAGGCCGTGGCCACCACGGTTCTGCAGCGAGTGAGCTTTGAGCTCGGGGCCGGGTTCGAGCTGCGCGTGTCCAAGGTACCGACGCTCAGTCCCGAGGACGGGGTGCCGCTGGTCGTCCGAAACCGGGCCGACCGGAACCCGCTGGCGGGCCTCCCGGCGACGGCGGGTGCTGTTCGGGCGAGCTAGTTGCCAATCAGGACCGTGGCTGGAAAGCAATCGCCGTGCGCGGTACGGTGCGAGAACACGCGAGCAGCGGGGGTCGCCGCCGCTCGAGAGCCGCGAGCGAACCGGAGAGAGGACATGCCGTCCCCACCGCAGATTCTTCCCACGTCGATCACCCAGGGGACCGCTCCCGGTCTGAGCTATCGCCTCGAGGGCGAGCTGGTGCCGGTGCTTCACATGGCGTTGGATGGTCAGGTCCCGGTGTATTTCGAGCACCACGTCCTCCTGTGGAAGTACCCGAACCTCCAGATCGGCCTCCATCCGTTGAAGAAGGGCCTCAAGCGCCGCGTATTCGGCGGGATGCCGCTGCTGCTCATCGAAGCGCAGTCGGCCGGTGAGATCGCCTTCAGCCGGGATGCCCCGGGGCACATCGCCGCGCTTCATCTCCAGGCCGGCCAGGGCATCGTCGTCCGAGAGCACCAGTTCCTGGCCGCCACCGGCGGCGTCCAGTACGACTACAGCCGGATCAAGGGTTTCGCCAACGTCATGTACGGAGGCGGCTTCTTCGTCGACGAGTTCTTCGCCGGCGACCACGAGGGGGTTGTCTGGATCCACGGCTACGGCAATCTGTTCGAGAAGCAGCTGGACGCCGGTGAGACGATCGACATTGAGCCCGGGGGCTGGGTCTACCGCGACCACTCGGTGCAGATGTCCCAGGAGGTGTACGGGTTCAAGACCGGGTTCCTCAGCGGCGGAGGTGGCAACCTGGTCTTCAATCGGTTCACCGGACCCGGACGTGTGTGCCTGCAGAGCGCGTACTACCACCCGCCGGTTCAGGAGGGGGCCGGTGGAGCTGCGCAGCGTGAGGGCGGCGGCCTGTTCGGCGCCGTCGTCGGCGGACTTCTGGAGAAATAGATGGCGTTCGCCCAGGGTCATCTCTCGGCCAATCCGCTCCCGCCCGGGATCGTCGGGTCACTCGGCCTCGGCGGCTATCAGCTGCTCGTCGAGGTTGCCGGCGTCGGCGCCGGCCGGCTTGGTTCGCAGGCCTTCCTGCTCATCGCACCGGATCCTGATCCGACACTTCCCGATGCCGGCACTCAGATCTCGTTACACCACGGCCGGGTCAAGGACGAGGCCGAGGTCTCGGGGTTCGTGGGCCTGGCCGCCCAGCTCGGCTACCTGCGGCTGTCGGGCTATCGGCTCGCGCTCGAGCGCACCGGGCTGCGCAGCAGGGTAAACGTGGTCAACCCGGCCACCGGCGCGGTTGTCGCCTCGATCCCCGACCGTCAGCCGGGCAAGCTGTTCGGCGGTGGCGTCACCGCCTCCCGGTTGCTCGCGAGCGCTCGCGCGCTCCCGCCCGCGGGACCGCCGCCGGACACCCAGAACCCTGAGCTGATGCGAGAGGTCCTGCTGGCCCTCGCCCTGCGCGAAGACAGCCTCAGCGGAGTCGAGGCCGCTGAGTTGGCCGATCGCGCGCTGGGTGTGGCCCGGGGCAATCCCCAGCTCGATCCGCCCGCGGCGCTCGCGGCGGCGAAGCAGCTCGGCTAGGTGGGCCGGCTGTCGTCTTCGAACGGTGAAGTGGAGCTGAGGGGGCTCGAACCCCTGACCTTCGCGCTGCCAGCGCGACGCTCTCCCAGCTGAGCTACAGCCCCGGGGAAGTCGTAATCGACGGCTAGGTTAGTACATGCGGCGCGAGGACTACCGCGGTGGGATGAACTCCGGCACGTCGAGAACTTCCCCCCCGTCGGACACGGTAGGCGGGCGCCGCGCACCGGGCAATGATTCACGCACCGGGGACGGGTCGCCGCTGGCGCCCCTGTCGGCGCGGTCGATCTCGCGCACCATCCGGGAGTGGATCATCTGCACGTCGCGCAGCAGGCGCTCGGCGTTGGAGCGCATCGAGTCGCCCATCTCCCGCAGGTTGCCCGCGAGCTCTTGGCCCTCGGTCCTGACCTCACCGGCGGCGCTGCGGGCGTCGCGCAGCAACTCTCGTGCGCGCTCCTCGGCCTGCTCGCGCGCCCTGGATGCCTCGGCCGTTGCCTCGGCCAAGGTGCTGTCGGCATTCTCCTGCGCCCGGGCGACGATCGTCAGCGCCTGGCTGGTCGCGGTCGTCTTGGCCTCCTCGCCCTCGGCGCGGCCGCTCTGCACCAGTTCGGTGGCCTCCCTGCGCGCGGCGGCGAGAATCTCCGCCGCCTCCTCCTCGGCGGCGACGACCCGGTGCTCGGCAGCGCGGTCGGCCTCCTCGATGCGGTCGCGCATCCGGCGCTCGGCCTCGGCCCGGATACGGTCCGCTGCGGCTTCCGCGGCGGCGACGATGGAACCGACCCGGTCGGCCGCGGACATCGCGCTGGGCGGGGATTCTCGATGATCAGCCACGAGCGGATGGTAAAGGGGGAGCGGTCAGGTCTCCGCAAGACAGCCACCGCCGCTCAGCAGGGAGAACGCGCAAGTAACCTCATGTATCAGCATGAGCGAACGTCGATATGACCCGAAGCGGATCGAGCCCAAGTGGCAGAAGGTATGGGCCGACGAGCGCACCTGGGAGGTGAGCAACGATCCCGAGGACGGCCATCGGCACGGGCTCGGCTCCCCGAAGTCCTACGTCCTGGAGATGCTGCCCTACCCGAGCGGCGAGCCGCACATCGGCCACCTGAAGAACTACGCCCTGGGTGATGCGATCGCGCATTTCCACCGGCGCACCGGGCGCGAGGTGCTGCATCCAATGGGCTACGACGCGTTTGGCCTGCCGGCCGAGAACCACGCGATCCGCACTGGCGTCCACCCGCGGAAGTCCACCGACGAATCGATCGCCGCGTTTCGCCGGGCGTTTCACTCGTGGGGCATCTCGATCGACTGGTCGCGAGAGATCGCCACGCACGAGCCGAGCTACTACCGCTGGACGCAGTGGATCTTCCTGCAGCTGTTTCGCCGCAACCTGGCCTACCGCAAGGAGGCGGCGGTCAAGTGGTGCCCCAATGACGCCACCGTCCTGGCCAATGAGCAGGTGATCGACGGGCGCTGCGAGCGCTGCGGCGCGGAGGTGGAGCTGCGCCAGCTGGAGCAGTGGTTCTTCCGCATCACCGACTACGCCGAAGAACTGCTGGACGATCTCGACACAATCAGCTGGCCCGAGCACGTCAAGTCGATGCAGCGCAACTGGATTGGCCGCAGCTCAGGCGCCGAGGTGATCTTCCGCTGCGAGGAGCTCGGCATCGACTACCCGGTGTTCACGACCCGGCCGGACACGCTGTTCGGCGCGACGTTCTTCGTGATGGCCCCCGAGCATCCGGACGTCTTCCGCCTCGCCGCCGGGACCGATCACGAGGGCGAGGTCCACGAGTACGTCAACCGCGTCAGCAGTGAGTCCGTTGAGGCGCGGGCGTCGACCGACAAGCCGAAGACGGGGGTACCGCTCGGTCGTACCGTGACCAACCCGGTCAACGGTGAGCAGCTGCCGATGTACGTCGCGGACTACGTGCTGATGGATTACGGAACCGGAGCGGTGATGGCGGTGCCGGCGCACGACGAGCGCGATTTTGCCTTTGCCCGGGCATTCGGTCTGCCGATCCGTCGCGTGATCGCCGCCGAGGACGGCGACGGCGACCTGCCCTACACCGGGGACGGTTTGCTGGTCAACTCCGGACCATTTACCGGGATGCACAACCGGGAGGCCTATCAAGCGATCGTGGACTGGCTCGACCGCGAGGGGCGCGGTCATGCATCAGTCAATTTCAGACTTCGGGATTGGCTCGTCTCCCGCCAGCGCTACTGGGGCTGCCCGATCCCGATCGTGTACTGCGAGACGTGTGGGATGCAGCCCGTGCCCGAAGATCAGCTGCCAGTGGTCCTGCCGGACGTCGAGGACTACAAGCCTCGGGGTCAATCGCCACTAGCCACGGCGAAGGACTGGGTCAATACGACCTGTCCGCAGTGCGGCGGCCCGGCGCGGCGTGAGACCGACACCATGGACACCTTCGTCGATTCGTCCTGGTACTACCTGCGCTACTGCGACGCACACAACGACAAAGCAGCCTGGGACCGCCGCGCGGTGGCCCGCTGGATGCCGGTCGACCAGTACATCGGCGGCGTCGAGCACGCGATCCTGCACCTGATGTACTCGCGCTTCTTCGTCAAGGCGCTCGCCGATCTCGATCTGCTCGACGTCCAGGAGCCGTTTCAGGCCCTGTTCACCCAAGGCATGATCCTCGGGCCCGACGGCCAGAAGATGTCGAAGTCCAGCGGCAACGTCATCAGCCCGATGCCGATCGTCGACCGTTACGGGGCCGATGCGGCCCGGTGCTACATCCTGTTCATCGGACCCCCGGATCAGGACGCCGCATGGTCGGAGAGCTCGCTGGCCGGCGTGCACAAGTTTCTGGGGCGCCTATGGCGGCTGGGGGACCAGCTGAGCGGGGAACCTGGAAGCGTCGAGATACCCGCCGACCCCGAGGGGGATTCACTGACGCTGATCAGGAAGGCCAATTGGGCGATCGATAAGGTCACCGGTGACCTGGCTGGAAGGTTCGCCTTCAACACCGCCCTGGCCGCGATCATGGAGCTCGTGAACGAGCTCTACAACCCGGCGCGCGATGCCAGCCCGCAGGCGCGGCGCTTTGCCACGGCGACCGCCGCGTCGCTCGTGTTTCCGTTCGCGCCGCACCTGGGCTCCGAGGTCTACGAGCTGGTGACCGGCGCCCGGGTATGGGAGGAACCGTGGCCTGATGCCGATCCCGCGATGCTGCAGGCCGACACGTTCGAGCTGGTGTGCCAGGTCAACGGCAAGGTGCGCGACCGCGTGCAGGCACGCACGGGGACCTCGCGTGAGGAGCTCGAGGAGCTGTGCCGCGGGGCCCGCGGGGTGCAAGCCCATCTCGACGGACACGAGGTGGCGAAGGTGGTCGTCGTCCCGGACAAGCTGGTGAACATCGTCGTGCGCTGAGCGATGGTCCGCTCGCGTTACGTGGCCGTCGTCGGCCCGGCCGAGGCAACTGCAGCCGAAGCCGGCGCAGCCGAGACCGTCGGCCGAGGGCTGGCGCAGGCCGGCGTCATCGTCTTGACCGGCGGCTTGGGCGGAGTGATGGCCGCCGCCTCCAAGGGGGCGGCCAGCGTGGGCGGGGTCACCGTTCGGACTGCTACCCGGAGCTGATCGCAACGGGGCGAATAAGTGGTTGTAGCATTGCGATCCCCACCGGACTGGGGGAGCTCCGCAACGGGCTGCTGGTCCGCGCGGCGGAGGTGGTCATCGCCATCGGCGGGGCGTTCGGGACGCTCTCTGAGGTCGCGCTGGCGTTGAAGACCGGTGTGCCGGTGGTCGGGGTCAACACCTGGGCGATTGAGGGAATCAGGTGCGCGGACGGCCCCGAGCACGCGCTCACGCTAGGCCTGTCGTCGCTCGGTAGCGCCATCGGAGGCCCGCCCTAGACTGGACGCATCGCCTCGTTCAAGCCTGCCTACCTGATCCACGGAGACGACCACGGTCGGATCTCCGAGCGGCGCAGCCGACTCCGGGCCATCGCCGAGGCGCAGAGCGGGGCGCAGGGGATTGAGCTGCTCGAAGGAGAGCAGGCAACCGCCGAGGCTGCGGCCTATTCCCTCAGCGCGATGACCTTGGCTTTGGGCCGTCGTTTCATCATCCTGGACGGCGCCGAGCGGTGGAAGGAGAAGGAGCTCGAGCCGCTCGAGGCGGCGCTGGCGAGCATGCCGCCCGACACCACGATCGCCTTCTTTGCCCGCGAGGACACCCGCGCCAAGGCTCCCAAGCGCCTGCATGACGCCGTCCGCAAGGCGGGCGGCGACATCAGCGCCGAGCAGAGCGTGAAACCATGGGAGCTGCCGAAGTGGGTGATGGCACGGGCGGCTGAGATGCAGCTCTCGCTCGAGCCCGACGCGGCCCGCGCCCTGATCCAGCACGTCGGCGATCGCCAACAGCGTTTGTTGCGCGAGCTGGAGAAGCTGGCGCTGGGCGCCGGAAGCGGAGCGAGTCTCGACGTGGCGGAGGTGGAGCAGCTGAGCGCGGCGTCGGCGGAGCACCGCGCCTGGTCGCTGGCCGACGCGCTCCTCAGCGGAGAAGCCAGAAACGCCGTCGAGCTGTATCTGGCCCTGCGCGGCCAGGGTGAGCGACTTCCCGGCCTGCTCTACTGGATGGGACAGCGAGTGCGCCTCGCCCACGACGTCGCGCTGGCCATCGAGGCCGGTGAGCCGGTGGCCCAGATCAAGCGCGGGCTGCGGATGCCCGGACGCGCGGCCGACCGCCTGATCGCCGATGCCCGCCGAAGCGGGCCGGACAAGCTGCGTGGCGCGATCGTGGAGATCGCCGACCTCGAGCTGGCCTCCCGCGGCGGAGGCTCCGGGGGCGCGGGCGAGGACACTTCCGCGCTGCTCGCGTTGCGGCGCATCGCCGCCTGAGCCGACCCTACGCGGAGTGGATGATGACGACGATTGCGGCTACGGTCGCCGCGCAGCACGAGCAGGGCAAAAAGTCGCGTCATCCAGACCACGCCATCCCCGGGCCGGCCTGCTCACGGTCCCGCGTGGACGCTGCTCGGGCGCTGCGATGGCCGGGCGCCGCACCGGTGCGACCGCGCGGTCGGTGACTCATCTGATCACGCTCGGCCAGGGTCTGATCGCGCTGATCGGACGCCCGGTCGCGCTCAGTCCCGCGCCCGGTCGCGCTCGGCCGCCACTCGCTCGAGCTCTGAGGCCAGCTGATCACGTTCGGCCATCGCACGGTCGCGCTCGATCAGCGCCCGGTCGCGCTCCTGCGCGGCTGGTCGCGCTCGCGAGCGACCTCGGCCCAGCCCTGATGAGCGTCGCGCCAACCCTTGCGGGCGTCATCGCGCTCACGCAGCGCGGCCAGCCGCTCGCGCTCGGCACTCTCGCGTTCTTCCTCGGCCGCGCCTGATCGCGTGCCTGGTCCTCGCCTGTTCGAGCACCGCCTCGAGCTTCTCCACCGCGGCGTCGCGGCGGTCAAGGGCGGAGCGAAGCTCGACCTCTGATCCGCCGCCCGCCAGCCCGTCCTCCAGGCTCTGCTCCTCGATGGGCTCTGCGATCGTCTCCGGGCGCGAGCTGCGGCTCTCCGAGCGTCGGCTCTGCGCGAGGCTGCGCGGCGGCACCGCGATCCGGGCATCCGACGCGGCACGGTCCGGTGCGCACGGCGGCGGATGCCGGTTCGCGCGAGGAGCTGCGCCAGCTCGGGCGGGGAGACAGCGAGACCGCTATGTCGGGCGCGACGGCGAGTTCCAGTCTCGACCACGTCCTCGCCGGGGTCCTGGAGCGGGAACGCCGCGAGTCCAGTGCGCCCGTCCTCAGCGGCCCAAGGCTTGTGCTCGAGATCGGCCAGCGAGCGCGAGCGCTTGGTGGCCCCGATCAGCGTCAGGGTGGGGCGCACGAAGCGCCGTCCGCGCACGCCGAACCAGCGTCCGGCTCAGCTCCAGCCGGTGCTCAGCGGTCAGGGCGAGGCGCTCGAGCTCGAAGGAGATCTGCTCGGCCTCGTGGGTGATCGGCCTCCGGTGCCTGTGCCATGTGCGCTGAAAGCTACCCGTCAAGCGGCATGATCAGCGCTCCGCGCAGGGAAAACGCGCTGGGAGACGTCACCCCGAAGCGCAAATTCGACGCCGGAGACTGCAGACGCCGCGGCTAGGCTGCGCCGTCGCCGCGGCGCACGCGGGCCGCGCGTGACTTTTTCCGGGCGCCGGAGTTGCGGTGGATCGCGCCGCGCTTGACGGCCTTGTCGATCGTGCTCACCAGCCCCCGATGCTCAGCTTCTGCGGCCGTGTCGTCGCCACCGGCGACGGCGGTCTCGAGGCGCCGGAAGTAGGTCTTGATCGTCGACGTATAACGCCGGTTCTCCAAGCCGCTCGCGCTCGGCGCGGAGGATTCGCTTCTTCTGTGAGTGGATGTTCGCCATGAGACGGTGTGCGCAGAGAAACGCTGCGGTCGGTTAACCGCGGCGCGCCCGTACTATAGCGCCGTGGCGGCTCTGGACGACACCACCGCCGCGGGCGCCCCGCCGCCCCCTCCCCGACGCAGACTGAGCGTCAACACCGCGATCTTCGCGATCGCCACGGGCTTCTCTCGGATCGCGGGCCTCGGCGCGGGAGGTCGTCGCGGCGAGCTACTTCGGCACCGGGGGCCCCGCCTCCGCGTTCACGATCGCCTCGCAGATCCCGAATCTGATGTCGAACCTGTTCGCGCAGGCGGCGCTCTCGGCCGCCTTCGTGCCGGTGTTCACCGATCTGCTCCAGCAGGGGCGAAAGCGCGAGGCGTTCAAGCTCGCCTCGACGCTGTTCTGGATCATCCTGATCGCCCTCGGGGCGCTGACGGCGATCGGGATCCTCGCGGCCGGAGTGATCATGCCGCTGTTCACCGGCAGCACGTTCACGCCGTCGCTGAACCACCTCACCGCGGGTCTGGCGCAGGTGCTGTTCCCGGTGGTACTGCTGCTCGGGCTGACCGGGCTTGCTGGTTGGGATCCTCCAGTCCTACGACGAGTTCTCGATCCCGGCGCTGGCGCCGGCAATCTGGAATCTGGTCATCCTGGTGCTGCTGGTCGCGCTGCACACGCAGTACTCCGGCGGGAAGCGGCTCTATGCCTACGCGATCGCCTGGCTGGTGGCCACGGTCGTGCAGCTGGTGATGGTGGCCTCGGCGCTGCGGCGGATCGACTTCCGGCTGCAGTTCTCGATCGACTGGCACGATCCCCGGGTCCGGCAGGTGTTCGCGCTGATGCTGCCGGTGACCATCGGGCTGGGCATCGTCAACCTCGATCAGCTGCTCAATTCCGTGTTCGGCACGCTGGTCTCCAGCGAGGCCCCGCGCGCGATCGACAACGCGTTCCGGATCTACATGCTGCCCCAGGGAATCTTCAGCGTGGCCGTCGCGACGGTGCTGTTTCCCACCCTCAGCCGGCAGGCCGCCCGGCGCGACGTGGCCGGCATGCGCCGCGCGGTGGGGAACGGGATGCGCCAGATCAACCTGCTGCTGATCCCCGCGGCGGCGATCACCATGGTCCTGGCCACGCCGATCACTCGCCTGGTCTTCCAGCGCGGCGCGTTCACGGCCCATTCGACCCACCTGGTGTCGATCGCGCTGTTCTGGTTCGCCCTCAGCCTGCCCTTCGGCGGGATCAACCTGCTGCTGACCCGCACGTTCTTCGCCGTGCAGAGACCGTGGATTCCCACCAGCCTCGCCGCGGTGAACATGGTGGTCGACGTGATCGTCAGCGTTGCGCTGTACAAGCCACTGGGCATCGCCGGGCTGGTGATCGGCACGGCCATCGCCAACGCGGTGATGACCGCCCTGCAGATCCGTCGGCTGCGCGCCGGCTTCAACGGCCGGCTCGAGGGCGATCAGACGCTGATGATCACGGTTCGGATCGTCGTCGCTTCGGCGCTTCTGGCCGGTGTGTCGTGGCTGATCTGGAAGGGCCTCGACAGCCTGCTCGGGCGTTCGCTGCCCGCCGAGATCGTTTCGGTTGGCGCCGCGATCGCGGTCGGGATCTTCGTCTACGCCAAGGTGGTGCTGGCCATGCGGGTTCCGGAGGCGCGCCAGATCGAGGGGCTCGTGCGCGGGCGTCTGGGCAGCCGGGGCTGAGACCGCGCGCGGAATACCCTTGGTGCTCATGGCCGACCAGGCTCACATCCGCAACTTCTCGATCATCGCCCACATCGACCACGGCAAGTCGACGCTGGCCGACCGCATCCTCGAGCTGACGCACACCGTCGATCCGCGGTCGATGCGTGCCCAGGTCCTCGACTCGATGGATCTCGAGCGCGAGCGCGGAATCACGATCAAGGCCCAGGCCGTGCGCGTGTTCTACGAGGCCGGCGACGGTCAGGCCTACCAGCTGCATCTGATCGACACCCCGGGTCACGTCGACTTCACCTACGAGGTCTCCCGCTCGCTGGCCGCGTGCGAGGGCGCGCTGCTGGTCGTCGATGCTTCACAGGGCGTCGAGGCGCAGACGGTCGCCAACACCTATCTCGCGGTCGAATCCGGGCTCGAGCTGATTCCCGTGCCTGAACAAGGTCGATCTTCCCGGCGCCGAGCCGGAGCGAGTGGCAGAGGAGGTGGCCGATCTGCTCGGGAGAGCCGGCGGAGTCCGTGCGCCGGATCAGTGCCAAGACCGGCGAGGGCGTGACCGACGTGCTCGACGAGCTGATCGCCCGGGTACCGCCACCCCAGGGCGATCCGGACAAGCCGCCGCGAGCGTTGATCTTCGACTCTGAGTTCGACCAGTACCGGGGCGTGATCGCCTACATCCGCGTCGTCGACGGGACGTTCAAGAAGGGCGAGATGATCCGCGCGATGCAGGGGGAGACCGAGGCCGAGATCGACGACATCGGTTTCTTCACGCCGCAGATGACCCCGGCCGGGCAGCTCACCGTGGGCGAGGTCGGGTACCTGATCACCGGGGTCAAGGACGTGACCCAGCTGCGGGTCGGCGACACGCTGACGAGCAAGCGCAATCCGGCGACCGAGCCGCTCCCGGGCTATCGGGAGGTCAAGCCGATGGTGTTCTGCGGCCTCTTCCCGATCGATTCCGACCGCTACCCCGACCTGCGCGACGCGCTCGAGAAGCTGACCCTCAACGATGCCGCCTTGAGCTGGGAGCCCGAGACCTCCGACGCGCTCGGCTTCGGCTTTCGTTGCGGCTTCCTCGGTCTGCTGCACATGGACATCGTGCGAGAGCGCCTCGAGCGCGAGTACGACCTGGAGCTGCTGGCGACGATGCCCAGCGTCGAGTACGAGGTCACGCTCACCGACGGCAGCGTGACCCCGTCCACAGCCCCAACGACTTCCCCGACCCGAGCCGGGTGGAGGAGGTGCGCGAGCCCTACATCCGCGCCTCGATCCTGACCCCGAAGGAGTTCGTCGGGCAAATCATGGAGCTCTGCCAGGAGCGTCGGGGTGAGCACTCGGGCATGCACTATCTGTCCTCAGAGCGGATCCAGATCACCTACGACCTGCCGCTGGCCGAGATCGTGCTCGACTTCTTCGACCAGCTGAAGTCACGCACCCGCGGTTACGCCTCGCTGGACTACGACCTGATCGGCCTGCGGGACTCCGATCTCGTGAAGCTCGACATCCTGCTCGCGGGCGAGCCGATCGACGCGCTGTCGATGCTGGTGCACCGCACCAAGGCCTACGAGGCGGGTAAGACCCTGACCGAAAAGCTGCGCCAGAAGATTCCACGCCAGCAGTACGACGTCCCGATCCAGGCGGCGATCGGATCGCGGATCGTCGCCCGGGAGACAATCAAGGCGTACCGCAAGGACGTAATCGCCAAGTGCTACGGCGGCGACATCAGCCGCAAGCGCAAGCTGCTGGAGCAGCAGAAGAAGGGCAAGCAGCGGATGAAGCAGGTGGGACGGATCGAAGTTCCCCAGGAGGCCTTCCTCGCCGTCCTCGAGCTGGGCGCGAAGTAGCGCTCGGCGCCGAGACGTGCCCGATACTCAGCGTTGGCGTACAGCCCTGGCCTGCCCGTCCGCCGCGGCGGTGGTGACCGTGCCGGTGGCCGTGGCGCCCGCGGCCGAAGAACCACCAGCCCGCCAGGACCCACAGCATCCACACCGCGAGGACCCCGGTGACGATGAACACCACCGCGATCATCAGCGCGAACACGACGGTCATCGCGACCACCAGTGCCAGCGCTGGCGCGGCCCACGTCGCGCACGCTCCCTGGAGCGGCGACGATCGACCGGTCCGCGGGGGATGTCGGCCACCAGGCTGTCCAGCTCGCCGTAGGTGCGGGCGCGCAGCGCGGCTGGCTCAGCCGCTCGCTCGAGCTCATCGGCGAGCAGCCGGCCTTCCGCCGTGGCGTTTCGCAGACGCTCAGCGACGTGCTCTCGGTCCTGGTCCGATGCTCTCAGGCGGGCGCGCTGTGGCATCTTGCTGTGCTCCTCGGTCGGCGTTCGAGCAAACAGGCTAGCGCGACGCGACGCCGGCTCCAACGGCAGCACTTGGGCCCTGCGAAACCTCTGGGCTGCGCTGGTCCTCGGACGTGTGAGAATCGCGGGATGGACCTCGGCCTGCGAGATCGCGCCTGTGTGGTCACCGGAGCCTCGCGGGGTATTGGCGCCGCGACCGCGGTCGGGCTCGCCGCCGAGGGCGCGTCGGTGCTGCTCGTCGGCCGGGACGAGGACGCGCTGCGAGCGGTCGCCGAGGCTTGCCAGGACAGAGGAGGGCGCGCGGAACCACTGGTTCTCGACGTCACCAATCCCGGTGCGGGATCGCGCGTACTCAGCACCTGCCTGGAGCGCTACGCCAGGATCGATGCCTTGGTCAACAACGCCGGTACCAGCTTCGTCCGCCCAGTCGAGGAGCTCACCGACGACGACTGGCAGACCCAGTGGGAGCTGCACGTGATGGCGCCGATGCGGCTGATGCGAGAGCTGGCGCCGGCGATGGCCCGGCGCGGATGGGGGAGGATCGTCAACGTCTGCTCGTCCTCCGGTAAGCGCCCGTCGCAAACCAACGTCGCCTACTCGGTGACCAAGGCGGCCGAGCTCTCGCTGTCCCGAGCCTTCGCCGATAAGTACGCCTCCCAGGCGGTGCTGATCAACGCCGTCGCCCCAGGGCCGGTAGCGAGCGAGCTGTGGATGGCGCCGGGCGGACTGGCCGACCAGAACGCCGAGGCGCGTGGGAAGAGCCGTGAGGAGATCCTCGAGTCCACAGCAGGCCGCGTGCCGATCGGCCGCCTTGCCAATGAGAACGAAATCGCCTCGGTGATCGTGTTCCTGTGCTCCGAGCCCGCCTCCAACGTCGCCGGCGCGGCATGGTCGGTCGACGGCGGTTCGGTGCCCGTGATCATCTGAGAGACTGCGCCGAGATGTCGGTCAGCAGCAGCGCCATCGGAAAGACCTACGACCCGGTCACCTACGCGGTCGGACGCGAGAAGGTCCGCGAGTACGCCGCTGCGGTCGGGGAGACGAATCCCCTGCACCATGACGTGCAGACGGCGCGGGCGGCCGGCTATGCCGACGTGGTTGCGCCGCCGATGTTCGCCGTCGTCTACGCCAGCCGGTCGCTCGTTCCGGCGCTGTTCGACCCCGAGGTCGGGCTGGACTTCGCGCATATGGTCCACGGCGCTCAGGACTTTCGCTGGGGCCCGGTCGTCGTCGCCGGCGATGAGATCACCACATCCACGACCGTTTCGGACATCTCCGCCCGTGGCGGGATGGAGTTCTTCGTGTTCGAGTCGGTCTCGGACAACCAGCGCGGCGAGACAGTCTGCACCGGTACCTGGACCAACATCGTCAGGGCAGCGGCGTGAGCCTGCAGGCAGGCAGCAAGATCGAGCTCGAGGTCACACCGGACCCGTACGTGACCGTGCGCTACGCCGGCGCATCGGGCGACTTCAACCCGATCCACATCGACGAGGGGTTCGCCCAGCAGGTGGGCCTTCCGGGCCGCATCCTGCACGGCCTTTGGACGATGGCCCAGGTCGCCAGGGCCCAGACCGAGGCGGCGGGCGGGCCGCAGAAGCTCAAGCGACTGAGCGTTCAGTTCCGCGGCATGGGCAAGCTGAATGAGCCGATCACCGTGTCGGGCACCGTCCGAGAAGTGAGCGGTGGCCTGGCGATCGTCGACGCGCAGGCCGAGCAGTCCGGTCGCCGCATCATCCGCAACGCGGTCGCGGAGATCGAGCTCTAGGGCGGAAAGCCTGCACAAACGGCGAACGTCGGTGCACCCTTTCTGAACGGAAGCCGCCGTGGAGCCGACCTACAATCAGGGTCGTGCTGACTGATCGCCAAGAACTGGTGCTGCGCAAGGTCGTGGAGGAATACCTCGAGGCCGGTGCACCCGTGGGCTCCAAGGCGCTCTCGGCCGGGGTCGTCTGGGGTCCGTCGACGATCCGCAACGAGCTCGCCAGCCTTGAGGAGCTGGGCCTGCTGGCGCATCCCTATACCTCCGCCGGACGCATCCCGACCCAGGCCGGCTACCGCTATTTCGTCGACCGGCTGCTACCCGAGGACGATCCCCGGCCACGGCTGTCGCTATCGCTCGTTCGACACGAGCTCGACGAGGCGATGCGCATCACCACCGAGACGCTGTCTCAGGTCACGAACCTGCTGGCGATCGTCACCGCGCCGCCGATCGAGACCTCGACCATTCGCCACGTCGAAGTGCTGGCGCTGCAGCCGCAGGTCCTGATGGTCGTCGTGATCACCTCGACGGGCGGGGTCAGCAAGCGCCTGTTTACGTTCGCGGATCCGATCGACCCCGGTCTGGCCGACTGGGCGGCCAGCTATTTCAACGAGCGCTTCGTCGGCCTCGGCCTGGGGGCTCGGATGCTCCATCAGCGACTGCACGACCCATCGCTGTCGGCTCGTGAGCTGAGCTTCCTCGAGGCGCTGTCGCCCGTGTTCACCGAACTAGAGGAGTCCTCGCTGGAGACTCTGTACGTGGAGGGGGCCTCACGGCTGCTGCGGCTGGAGCGCTTCGGCGATGTCTCGGAACTGAACGCGCTGATGGACATGCTCGAGCGGCGGGTGACCCTGCTCGGGGTGCTGCGCTCGGCGCTGTCCGAGCGGGACGTGCTGGTTCGGATCGGGGCCGAGAACGACGCTCCGGCCCTGCACTCACTCGCGCTGGTTGCGGCGGGTTACGGCTTGCCGGCGCGGCGCCTGGGCACCGTGTCCCTGATCGGCCCGCTACGGATGGACTATGGCCAGGCGATCCGCGCCGTGCGCGAGGCGGCCCTACAACTCTCGAGCTTTGTGGTGGATCTCTATGACGAGCGCTAGGGACATGCCGCGGGATCCCTACGACGTGCTCGGGCTGACGCGCGAGGCTGATGAGGGTGAGATCAAGAAGGCGTTTCGCCGCATGGCGCGCGAGCTTCATCCCGACGTCAACAGCCACGATCCCGAGGCCGAGGACAAGTTCAAAGAGGCGGCGGAGGCATACGAGATCCTCTCGGACCCCGATCGCCGGGCGACCTTTGACCGCTACGGTCACGAAGGCCTGCGCAGCGGCGGCTTTTCGTCGAACTTCGAGGGCTTCGGCTCCGTCTCGGACATCTTCGAGGCGTTCTTCGGCAGCGGCAGCTTTGGCGGCGCGTTCGGCGGCGGCCGCTCGGGTCCGGCCCAGGGCGACGATCTCGCCGCGGCCGTCGAGATCGAGCTGCCTGAGGCGGCCCGCGGCACTTCGGTCGAAGTCGAGTACGAGGTCATCGCCCGCTGCGAGCACTGCAATGGAAACGCGGCCGAACCGGGGACGCCGATTGAGACCTGCCCGCGCTGTGGCGGCAGTGGCCAGCTCCGGGCGGTGTCCCGGACGCCGTTCGGGCAGGTCGTGCGCGCTGCCGCGTGCGATGTCTGCCATGGGGAGGGGCGCGTGCCGAAGGAGCCTTGCCACGTGTGCAAGGGACGCGGGCGCACCGTTGAGCGGGTCAAGGTGGCGGTCGACGTCCCGGCGGGGATTGCCGACGGTCAGCGGATCCGCGTCACCGGGCGCGGCCATGCCGGCGAGCGCGGCGGGCCCCCGGGCGACCTCTACGTGCTGGTCCGCGTGCGTGAGGATCCGCGATTCCTGCGTGATGGCGACGATCTCGTCACCGCCGTCGACGTCGCCGCGCCGTTGGCCGCGCTGGGCACCACGGTCGAGGTGCCGACCGTCGACGGCGCGGTGCCTCTCGAAATTCCCGCGGGCACCCAGCCGCACGAGACACTGGTGGTGCGGGGCGCCGGGCTGCCGGCGCTCAGAGGCCATCGCACCGGCGACCTGCGAGTCGTGGTCAACGTCGTCATCCCCCGGCACCTCGCTCGTGAGCAGCGCGAGCTGCTGGAGCGCCTGGCCGAGTCGATGACCGAGCGCAATCTGAGCACCGACGAAGGCGTGTTCGGAAAGCTCAAGCGGGCCTTCGGGGGTTGATCCGGCTCGCGATCCGTGTGGCTCGCGACCAGGCCGAGGTGGTGCTGGCCGAGCTGCTGGAGCTGGCGCCGGGCGGGGTGGAGGAGGTTGAGTGCTCCCCCGGGGTGATCGAGTACGCGGTCTACGGAGCGCCGGGTGAGCTGCCGTCGCTGCCCGATGTGCAGGTTGCCGCCGGTGGCGCCTTGGTCGAAGTCAGCACCACCGAGATCGCGGACGACTGGTCCGAGCGCTGGCGGCAGTTCCACCGTCCGATGGTCCTGGCCGACCGGCTCACCGTCCGCCCGCCCTGGGAGCCACCCGGAGCCACGCCGATCGACCTCGTGATCGATCCCGGGCAGGCGTTCGGCACTGGCGCCCATGCCACCACCCGCCTGTGCCTGGAGCTGATGCTCGAGCTCGAGCCCAGTGGGTCGTTCCTCGATCTTGGGTGTGGATCCGGCGTACTGGCCATCACCGCGGCCATGCTGGGCTGGGATCCGGTCCTGGCCCTGGACTACGACCTCGACAGCGTGGCCGCGACCCAGGACAACGCGCGGGTCAACGCGGTCACGCTCGAGGTGCGCCGCCACGATCTGCGAGTGGCGCCGACGCCGACGGCCCGGACGGTCGCCGCCAACCTGCTGGGTCCGCTGCTGCGTGCGTGGGCGGATAGCTGCGCCGCCACCGCGCCGGGTGAGCAGGTGATCGCCAGCGGGCTGCTGGCTCACGAGGCCGACGGGGTGGCCGGTGCGTTTGCCGCCTGCGGCCTGCGCGAGCGCGAGCGCCGGACCCGCGGCGACTGGGCTGCGCTCCTGCTGAGCACCTGACCCTGCGCGTGGACAACCCCCGCGCGCCGAATCCTGGACATCCGGATGGTGACCGCGGTCGAGGGCTCGGGCATCCTTGACTCACCTTGCGAAACGGGATCTCAAAGGGAGGTGAATCCAGTTGCTCAACCCGCTCGCGATCGGCGTGACCTTCGGTGGCCTACTCCTCGAGTTCGTCGCTCCACGGCCCAAGCCTCGGGCTGGTAGTGCTTATGAGTCCTCTCTCCTCTCAACGCACGCTGTCCCGAGGACACCGCGGAGTGAAGCGATTCTCGACGAGTACGACGGGACGCCGGTCGCGAGCGGTTTTCACCGGTAATCGCGGGTTGGGGCGTCAGCTGCCGGGTTCCGTTCCCGGCAGGGCTATCCTGAAGGTAGTGACAGTCACAGATCAGGTACGCACCGATATCACCACCGCGATGAAGGCCGGGCAGCGAGATCGCGTGGGGGCGCTGCGGTTGGTCCTGTCTGAACTGCAAAAGGCCGCCAAGGACGGCGGAACCGATGAGCTGTCGGTACTGCGCCGCGAGCGCAAGCGACGGCTCGAGGCCGCGGCACAGTTCCGCGACGGCGGCCGGCCGGAGCTGGCCGAGCAGGAAGAATCCGAGGCCACGTTGATCGAGGTGTATCTCCCAGCTGAGCTAGGCGACGAGGAACTCGAGGGGATTGTCGCGTCCGCGATCGCTGAGACCGGGGCCAGCACCCCAAAGGACCTGGGCCAGGTGATGAAGGCCGTGATGGCCAAATCGGGCGGACGGGCGGACGGCAAGCGCGCTTCGGCCGCGGTGCGCGCGGCGCTCGGGGCTTAGTCGGCTCGTGCGCCGGCAGATCGAGCTCGACAACGCGGTGGCCGCCGAGCTGGCGGGTAGCGAGGACGCGGTGTTGCGTGTGCTCGAGGGTCACCTGGAGTGCGACGTGTTCCTGCGGGGGAACGTGCTCACCCTCGAGGGCGACGCGGAGGCGGTCGACGCTGCGGCCTCCGTCGTGCGTGAGCTGGCCGAGCTCGTCGCCCAGGGCCACGAGATCGCCCCCGGCACCATCGAGGCAGTCACCCGCGCGCTGGACGAACACGAGTCCCCGGCCCGCATTCTCGAGGACGTGGTCTGGCGCCACCGCAGCACCAAGGTCGCGCCCAAGACGATCAACCAGAAGCGCTACGTCGACTCGATCCGCAACAACACGATCACCTTCGGGATCGGGCCGGCGGGAACCGGCAAGACATTCCTGGCCGTCGCGCTGGCCGCCGCCGCACTCAGCCGGCGTGAGGTCAACCGAATCATCCTGACCCGTCCTGCCGTCGAGGCGGGCGAACGGCTGGGCTTCCTGCCCGGAGATCTGATGGCCAAGGTCGACCCGTACCTGCGGCCGCTGTTCGATGCCCTGCACGACATGATCGAGCCCGAGCGCGTTTCCCAGCTTCTGGAGCGGGGAGCGATCGAGGTGGCGCCGCTGGCCTTCATGCGCGGGCGGACGCTGAACGACAGTTTCATCATCCTCGATGAGGCCCAGAACACCAGCCCCGAGCAGATGAAGATGTTCCTCACCCGGCTGGGCTTCAATTCGAAGATCGTGGTCACCGGCGACATCACCCAGATCGATCTTCCCCGCGAGCATGACTCGGGCCTGGTTGTCGTCTCCGAGATTCTTGACGGGGTGGAGGGAATCGAGTTCGTGCGCTTCGGCGACGAGGACGTGGTCCGCCACAAGCTCGTGAGGCGGATCGTGGCGGCCTACAACGAGCACGGCCAGCGGATGGCGCCGGAGTTGCTCCCGCGCAAACGGGCGTGAGCGCCGGCGGCGTGTTGGACGTCGAGGTCATCGGGGTTCAGGAGCTGGGGCCCGAGGGCCCGACCGGCGTCGAGGTGGAGGAGCTGTGCGCGCTGGCCCTGTCCTCCGCCGGCATCGGCGACGGCCACGTGGCGGTGGAGTTCGTTGACGAGGACCGCATCCGAGGGCTGAACCTCGAGTTTCGCCGGATCGATGCGCCCACCGACGTCCTCTCATTCGGCGTCGACGAGGATGGCGTCCCCGTCGGTCCCCGGGAGCTCGGGGACATCGTGATCTGCCCTGAGCACACCGAGGATCTGCGTGAGGCCGTGCTCCACGGAGCGTTGCACCTCAGTGGCATGGATCACGAGCGCGACGAGGGCGAGATGCTCGCTCTCCAGGCTGAGCTCATGCGATGGGTCCGGTGAGCACGGGCAAACCCGCTCCCGGCTTGGATGCCGGGACGCGGTCGGGCTTCATCGCCCTGGCCGGCCGGCCGAACGTCGGCAAGTCGACATTGGCCAACGCGATCATCGGCAGCAAAGTGGCGATCGTCTCCGACAAGCCTCAGACGACCCGCCGGGCGGTGCGCGGGGTGGCCACCGGACCAGACTGGCAGCTGGTGCTGGTCGACCTGCCGGGAGTCCAGCGTCCGCGTGACGCCCTGACCGAGCGAATGCAGCGCCGGGTCGAGCGGGAACTGGGGGAGGCCGACGCCTGCCTGTTCGTGATGAACGCCGAACAGGGAGTAGGGCCCGGAGAGCGCTTCATCGCCGGCCTGCTGCGCAGCGCTCCGATTCCCGTGATCATTGCCGTCAACAAGACCGATCGCTGTCAGCAGCCACGGACCGTGGCCACCCTCCATGACGCTGAGGGACTCGACGTCGCGCAGGAGATCTTCGCCGTCTCGGCCCGGACCGGTGACGGCGTTCCGAGGTTGGTCAACCAGCTCGTGTCGATGCTCCCGCCGGGGCCGTTCTATTTCTCCGCTGGACAGCACTCAGACCAGTCCGAGCCGGCCGTGCTGGCCGAACTGGTCCGCGAGCAGGTGCTCAACCGCACCCGTGAGGAGATCCCGCACGCGGTCGAGGTGGAGATCGAGGAGGTCGACCGTCACCGCTCGGATCTGATCCGGATCAAGGCGGTGATCCTGGCTGAGACCGACTCCCAGAAGGGAATCCTGATCGGAGCGGGCGGCCGGATGGTCAAGTCGATCGGGGTGGCCGCACGGCGAGCGATCGAGCGGGAGCTCGGGGGCCACGTGCACCTGGAGCTGTCGGTTCGCGTTCGGCGCCACTGGCGTGGCGACGAGCGCCTGTTGGATCGCCTGGGCATCGAGTAGTCCGGGCGAGGACACAGCGGCGGACCTCCAACATCCGTCCAGAAGGGCGCTGTCTGCTAATTGAGCGGCGCCTTCGCTCAAGTCTTCCTCACGGCGGTCCGATAACCGAGGCGAGCTCGGCGTCGAGACTGTAGAGGGGCAACGATGTGGACTTGGGTCACCAAAAAACGAGAAGCAGTACTTGGGCTGTCGGTGGCAGGCGTGCTCGTGCTCGCCCTGATGGCGGTGTTCGCGATCGAGCTCTCGAACACACAGGCCAAGTCAAAAAGTGACGTCGAAGCCCGGGTCCACGAGCGTGCAGTCCTAGCCGCGGCGCTGATCGACAGCCTGTTCCAGTCCGCCGGGCAGCAGGTGTCGCAGTATTCCGCCACCTATGGCGCGGCGCGGGTCAGCGTGGCCCTGCTTGACCGCAAGCGCCAACAGTCCCTCTACGTGGTCGTGCTCGATGCTCACGAGCGCGTACTCGCGGCCTCGGCCGGCTTCAACGCGCAGGCTCGGGCCGACCTCGCGCGTTCGGCCGCGCTCGCAGAGATTCGTCTCGGGCACACATACGGGGTCGGCAACGTTCTGCCCTACGGAGCCACCGGGGTGATCAACTTCGCGGTGAAGTTCCCGACCCGCTACGGAACGCGAATTCTCCTGTCTGGCTCCAGGCCCTCGGATTACAGCGCCTTCGTCAGCGGGGAGCTGCGCAAGATTCCCGGCGTGAGGGGAGCTCACAGCTACTTGGTCGATGGCAACAACACCGTTGTCGCGTCCAACAATCCCGTCCGTCCAGCCGGATATCGGTTCGTGCAACCGGCCCAGCGACAGGCGCTCGGGCGGCGCAGTGGCGACGCAAAAGGGCACTACTACGATCAGGTCAAGCTGTCCAACTCGACGCTGCGGATCCTGCTCACCGCACCCAACGATGCGCTGTTCGCCAGCGTCACCGGTCTGCGCAAATGGGTGCCGTGGGTGATCTTTTCGGCCTTCGCCGTGTTCGCCGCCCTGGCCCTGGCGCTCGGGCGACGCGTGCTCCGTTCCGCAACTCAGGTTCGGGAGGCCAATGGCCGCCTTGAGCTTCTCAACGAGGAGCTCGCGATCACCAACGACGCCCTGACGGCGAGGGCCCGCGAGTTGGCACGCTCGAACTCCGAGCTTGAACAGTTTGCCTCGATCGCCTCCCACGATCTGCAGGAACCGCTGCGCAAGGTCCGAACCTTCACCGAGCAGCTGGCGGTCACCGAGGCTGATCGGGTAAGCGAGCGAGGGCTTGACTACCTGCACCGCGTGAACTCGGCTGCCGAGCGGATGCAGCGGCTGATCGAGGATCTGCTCAAGTTCTCACGCGTGGCCACGCACGGACGGCCGTTCACCGCTGTCGACCTCGGCCAGGTCACACGGGAGGTGCTGGAAGACCTCGAGGCTCAGGTGGAAAGCGCTGGAGCGATCGTCCGCGTGGGCGCGCTGCCGACGATCGAGGCCGACGCGCTGCAAATGCGTCAGCTGACGCAGAATCTGCTCTCCAACGCCATCAAGTTCCGCCGCCCCGGTGTGAGGCCCGAGATCGCGGTCGAGGCGACCAGCAACGGTGACCACGTCGAACTCGCCGTCAGCGACAACGGAATCGGCTTTGAGCCGCGCTACAGCCACCGAATCTTCCGCGTGTTCGAGCGTCTCAACGGCCGCAGCGAATACCCCGGCACCGGGATCGGCCTGGCCCTGTGCCGGAAGATCGCCGAGCGTCACGGGGGTGCGGTGGTCGCCGAAGGTGATCCTGGAGCTGGGGCTAGATTCACAGTAACGCTGCCTGTGCACTCGCCACTGGAACCGGCGGGCGAGCAGCCTCTGAGGAAGACCGTGAGCGAGCACGAGGAGATCGGTGTTCCCGCCTGAGACACGTGGCAAGCCGGTCACCATCCTGATGGCCGACGACGACGACGAGGATCGCGAGCTCACCCGGGACGCGCTTCAGGACTCGCGGCTGGCCAACGAGATGCGCTTCGTGGTCGACGGCCAGGACCTGATGGACTACCTGAGACGCGAGGGACGGTACGCGGACCCACAAGTGGACGCTCCGCGTCCCGGCATCATCCTGCTCGATCTCAACATGCCCCGCAAGGACGGGCGCGAGGCCCTGGCCGAAATCAAGGCCGACGAGTCGCTGCGGCGGATCCCGGTGGTGGTGCTCACTACCTCTAAGGACGAAGAAGACGTCCTTTCAACCTATGACCTGGGGGTCAACTCGTTCATCACCAAGCCAGTCACGTTCGCCGGCCTCGTGGAGGCCATGCGGACCTGGACCCGCTACTGGTTCGAAGTCGTGGAGCTGCCCGACGGAGCGATGGCCGATGGATTCAGTCGTTGACGAGGTCAAGGTCCTACTGATCGAGGATGATGAGGACGACTACCTCATCACCCGCGAGACGCTCGCGTCCCAATCGCGGGTCCGTTTCAGGGTTCAGTGGGCCGCTGACTACGACAGCGGGCTGGCGGCGATTGGCGGGCGCACGCACGACGTTTACCTGATCGACTACCGACTCGGCGCCCGCACCGGTCTCGAGCTCGTACAGGAAGCGTTCTCATCCAGGCCACGTGCTCCGGTGATCATGCTCACCGGCGAGACCGACTACGAGATCGATCTGGAGGCCACGTCACTGGGCGTGACTGACTTCCTCGTCAAGCAGGACCTGACACCCGCCGCGCTCGAGCGGTCGATCCGATACGCCATCCGCCATCACAGGGCCAACCAGGACCTGGCGCTCAGCGAGGAGCGCTATGCGCTGGCCGTCCGAGGGGCCAGCGATGGGATCTGGGACTGGGATCTGGTTGGCGATCGAACCTATTTCTCACCCCGATGGTCGGCGCTCCTGGGTCAGACCGAACGGGCCGAGCCAGCAAGCCCTGCGGCCTGGTTTGGCCTCGTCCATCCCGACGATTTGAACCAGCTGCACGCCTCGATCGACGCGCATCTCGCTGGAAAGACCCCACACCTCCAGACCGAGCACCGAATGCGTCACGCGGACGGAAGTTGGCGGTGGATGCTCACCCGTGGTGTGGCTATCCATGACGCTGAGGGCGTCGCGACACGCATGGCCGGGTCGATGTCGGACATCACCGACCGCCGCGACGCCGAGCTGAAACTCGAGCACGACGCCATGCACGACGGGCTCACCGGACTCCCCAACCGGGCGCTGTTCATGGACCGCGTCGATCAAGTTCTCCAGCGAGCTCGGCGCGATGCAACATCGGGCGGCGCGGTGCTGTTTCTCGATATCGATCGCTTCAAGCTGGTCAACGACAGTCTCAGTCACGCGGTTGGAGATCAGCTGCTGGTCGCCCTCGCCGGACGGATCAGCGCGGCGCTGCGGCCAGGCGACACCGTGGCGCGGATCGGCGGGGACGAGTTCACATTGCTGCTCGAAGGGGTGAGGACAGAGCCGGAGGCAGCGGTCATCGGCGACCGCGTCCGCACCGCCCTCGGGAAGCCGTTCAGCATCAACGGCCACCAGCTGTTCCTTACCGTGAGCATCGGCATCTCACTCAGCGCACCCGACATGGACGCGGCTGATCTCTTGCGCAACGCCGACATCGCGATGTATGCCGCGAAGGGTCGCGGCCGGGCCGGCTGGGCGGCTTTCGATGAGAGCATGCGCCGGCGAGTTGTCCAACGGCTCGAACGTGAGAACGAGCTTCGTGAGGCGATCGAGCGTTCACTGCTGGAGGTCCACTACCAGCCAATCGTCGACCTTGCCACGGGCCGCCTCCGCGCCTTCGAGGCGTTGGCTCGCTGGCCGTCGGGGTGGACACCGGTCGCTCCGGCCGAATTCATCCCGATCGCCGAGGAGACGGGGCTGATCGGCCCGTTGGGCTCACACGTCATGCAGCGTGCGCTGCAGGCGCTGGCGGCCTGGCGGCGCCGCGGTCTGGTCGCCGATTACGTCTGCCTGAACGTGAACGTCTCAGGATTGCAACTGGAGGACCCGAGGTTGCCCGACCAGGTTCGATCGGCGCTTGCCGATTCCGGATTGCCGCCGGAGGCGCTGCGCCTGGAAATCACTGAGAGCGCCCTGATGCAGGAGCACGAGGTGATCGCCGAGACGATCGCCGAGGTCTGTGAATCCGGGGTCGGCTTGCACCTCGACGATTTCGGCACCGGTTACTCGTCGCTGGCCACGTTGCATCGCTGCCCGGTGGGTGCGCTCAAGATCGATCGCAGCTTCGTCGCCTCGCTGAAGGGCGGCGCCCCGGAGAACGAGGTCATCATCAGCTCGACGATCGCGCTCGCGCACAGCTTCGGTCTGTACGTGATTGCCGAGGGGATCGAGGATATGGTCCAGCTCCGCCGCCTGCGCACCCTTGGCTGCGAGTACGGACAGGGGTTCCTGTTTTCACGGCCGGTGAGTGAAGAAGCCATCCCCGCGCTGCTCGCGAACTGGTCGCCCTCCTCGATCGCGCTGCTGGCTGATCGCGTCGAGATCGAGTAGCTCGGTGGGTCGGTGCGGTGCGGGCGGCGTGGCCAGCTCGGTGCGCCCAGCCCGGTGCGCCGATCGGGGTCGAACAACGAACCCAATCGCCGGTCGCGCCGGTTGGTTGGTGCGTAGTTCGGGCTGAGCCCGAAGTAGGAACCGGACCCGAGACGGGTCCCTGAGGTTGGTGCGAAGTTCGACCCCGACCCACGTTCAGTCGCGCCACCACGCGGCGAGCACCCGACGCCAGTTGTGCCAGGCGATCGCCTGGACTTCCGCGCCAGTGAACCCCACCTGGCGTAACGCCTCGAGCACCCGTGGCATGCCTGCGACGTCGCCGACCGCCCGCGGGATCGACGCGCCGTCGAAGTCCGATCCCAGCGCCACATGCTCGGGTCCGATCCGCTCGGCGACGTAACGAGCGTGCTCGGCGATCAGCTCGATCGGGGTGTCCGGATCCTCGGAGAAGTCCCGCCGGAGGAACGGACAAGCGAAGACGATTCCCACCAGCCCGCCGCTCGCCCCGATCGCGTCGAGCTGGGGGTCGGTGAGATTCCGTGACGCGGGGCAGAGGGCGTGCGCGGCCGAATGGCTGGCCACCAGCGGACCGGCCTCCAGCCCCGCGACGTCCCAGAAGCCGGCCTCGTTGAGATGACTCAGATCGACGAGGATCCCCAGCTCGGCGCAGCGGCGGACCAACGCGACCCCCACGGCGGTCAGACCCGGTCCGGTGTCCGGCGAGGAGGGGGAGACGAAGGGAACGCCGTGAGCGAACGCGTTGGAGCGGCTCCAGACGGGTCCGAGCGATCTCAGTCCGGCCGCGTGCCAGAACACCAGTGCCTCCAGCTCCGGATCGATCGCCTCGGCGCCCTCCAGATGCAGTACGGCCGCCGGCGGCCCGGAGCCATCGCGCGCCGCGTCGACATCCAGGATGGTCCGGGCGATGCGGACGTGGCCTCCGCGCTCGAGCTCGACCAGCCGCCCGGCGGCGGCGCTCGCGTGAGCCGCGGCCCGGGTATTCGAGACCGGCTCGGCGAGCTCGAACTCGATCACCCCGTCCTCACGCGGGAGCGGCTGCTCGCGTTCATTCTCAGAGGGCGTGAAGACCGCGAAGATCGCCCCCCGCACCCCGCCGGCCTGCATCCGGGGCAGGTCGAGATGTCCGCCGACGCGCCCGGTCGCCAGGCCCGCGTGATCGTCCGCGGTCAGGGCGTCGTTGTGTCCGTCGAACACCGGCTCCATGGGCGCCATTATCTCTGCGGGCAGCTGGCCAGAGCCTGTGCGTAGAAGCGCATGTAGTCACTCCAGCGGCTGTTCCAGTAGTCACCGTCATGTCCGCCCGCCCGCGAGGAGAAGCGCACGCTCGTCCCGGCTCGCCTCAGTTCGCCGGCCAGCGCGACGTCTGCGCCGTGGAACGGGTCATCCCGGCCGGCGTCCATCCACACCGGTGTCGTGCCGAAGAGATTCCCGCCCCGACCGAGATCGATCAGGTTGTGTCGATTGAAGTCCTCGGAGTTGTCGAAGGCGCCGGGAGCGGTGGCCCCGCCGGTGAACCACAGGGCAGCCGAGTGCGCGCCCACGGCGCAGAACCGGCCCGGGTGCAGGCGGGCCAGATCCAGCGCCCCGAAGCCGCCCATCGAGATCCCGCCGATCGCGACCCGGTGCCGGTCGGCCCCGGTGAGCCTGAGCGCGCGCGGGATGACCTCCCGAATCACGTAGTCCGCCCACGCGCCGCTGCGCCGGTTGTGCCAGTAGGAGTCCTCGCCGCCGTTGGGGAACAGGATGTCCGGCGCACGCAAACCCTGGGCCGACAGCGCCGCGAACATTGCCGAACCGAGGTTTGAGTCCTGGCCGTCGCTGCCCTTGCCGTGCAGGAACACCAGCAGCGGACGCCCGGCGCCGCTGCTGTGCTCCGGGATCACCAGTACCTCGGGCATAAGCGCGTGGATGTAGCGGCTGCGGACGTTGAACCGAACCACCGACGCGCCATGGCGGTCGGCGCTCAGATGCCCCGCGATCGCCACAGCCGCCACCGCAGCAGCGAGCAGCGCCGCCACCGCAACGGCCCGGCCTCGGTTGATCGATCTCCGCATCGAAAATCCGAGTCTGGCGGCGGACGGCGGGATCGCCAAGCGGCGCAAGCGGGCACCCCACCTAGAATCGTCGGCCCATGGACGACTCGCAGATCGCTTTTGACGACCGGGGACTGGTCCCCTGCGTCGTACAGGACTGGAACAGCGGCGAAGTGCTGACACTGGCCTACATGAATGCCGAGTCGCTCGCCAAGACGCGGGAGACCGGCGAAATGCACTTCTTCAGCCGCTCGCGCAACGAGCTCTGGCACAAGGGGGCAACCTCGGGCAACACCCAGGCCGTGAGGGCGATTCGCTACGACTGCGACGCCGATGCGCTGCTGGCACTGGTCGAACCGTCAGGTCCAGCCTGCCATACGGGGGAGCGCACCTGCTTTCACAACGGCGAGCTTCAGCCCACTGCGCCGCACGAGGTGCTGCCGGCGCTGCAGCGCACGATCGGCGACCGCGCGCTGAGCCAACCCACCGGCTCCTACACAGCACGCCTGCTGGCGGACCCGGCGCTGATCGGGGCCAAGGTCCAAGAAGAGGCCGAAGAGGTAGTGCGGGCTGCTCGGGAGGAGTCAGACGAGCGAGTCTCCGAGGAGGCGGCCGACGTGATCTACCACCTCGCGGTGCTTCTGCGAGGCCGCGGGCTGTCCCTCGAGGATGCGGAGCGGGTGCTGGATGGCCGTAGCAAACGCTGAGGGCCTCGGGGCGATGTCCTCGCTGGAGCAGGTACGAGTCCTGGCTCGTGACTACAACCTGATCCCGCTGTGCGAGACCTTCATCGACGACCTCCAGACCCCGGTCTCGGCCTTCCTCAAGCTGCGAGATGAGGGACCGGCGTTCCTGCTCGAGTCAGCCGAGCAGGGCCGGGTGGGCCGTTACTCGTTCATCGGCTTCCGGCCGCGCAGCGTGCTGAGGTGGTCGCTGGGGGATGCGGGTGACCCCTATGCGCTGGCGGCGGAGCAGGTGCGCCGGTTCCGCGTCGCGCCTGTCCCCAATCTGCCGCCCTTTGCCGGCGGTGCGGTGGGAATGTTCGCCTACGACCTCGTCCGCACGGTCGAGCCGCTGGGCGAGCCGAACCCGGACACCATCGGCGTCCCGGATCTCGCCCTGATGATGACCGACGCGCTGGTCGTCTTCGATCACCTCAAGCACACCGTCACGGTGCTGGCCAACGTCTACGCCGACGACGAGCTCGAAAGCTCCTACCGGCGCGCGCAGGAAACGATCGCCGACGTCCGTTGGCGCCTGGCCGGCCCGATCCCGCGCCCCGCTCGCGCGCCGGCCACCGATCGCCCGGTCCCGTCGTTTCGCTCGAACATGGAGCGCGCGCAGTTCGAGGGGATGGTGACCCGGATCATCGAGTACATCTACGCCGGAGATGCGTTCCAGGTCGTGCCCTCGCAACGCTGGTCGGCGCCCGTCCCGATCGAGGCGTTCTCCATCTATCGCGGACTGCGGGCGGTCAATCCCAGCCCGTACATGTACTTCCTGGACTTCGGTGACTTCGAGGTGGCCGGGGCCAGCCCGGAGCCGCTGATCACGGTCGCCGGTCGCCGGGTGACGACTCGGCCGATCGCCGGAACGCGTCCGCGTGGCGTCAACCCGGATGAGGACCGGCGGATCGCCGAGGAGCTCCTGGCCGACCCCAAGGAGCGCTCCGAGCACGTGATGCTCGTCGACCTGGGCCGGAACGACCTCGGACGGGTCTGCGAGTACGGGACCGTGGAGGTCGAGGACTTCATGGAGGTCGAGAACTACAGCCACGTGATGCACATCGTCTCCAGCGTCGCCGGGACGCTCCGTGACGAGGTCGGTGCGCTCGATGCCCTCCGCTCGGTGCTGCCGGCCGGGACGCTGTCCGGCGCACCCAAGGTCCGGGCGATGCAGATCATCGATGAGCTTGAGCCGGTCAAGCGCGGCGGCTACGGCGGGGCGATCGGCTACGCCAGCTACACCGGAGACCTCGACACCTGCATTCACATCCGCACGGTCGTGGTCAAGGACGGGGTCGCCCACATCCAGGCGGGCGGCGGCACGGTGGCCGACGCCAAGCCCGACTACGAGTTTCGCGAGTCCGAGGCCAAGTCGCGCGCGGTGCTGCAGGCGATCGAGCTGGCCGTCTCCCAGCCGGATTGGCCATAGGAGGCTCGGATGCGCGTACTCGTGCTCGACAACTACGACAGCTTCACCTACAACCTCGTCCAGTACCTCGGTGAGCTGGAGGCCGAGGTCGAGGTCGTCCGCAACGACCACGCCACCGTCGAGGATCTGCTGCTGCGCGGCTATGACCGCGTGGTCGTCTCTCCCGGCCCATGCACGCCGGACGAGGCTGGGATCTCGCTCGAGGCGGTGCGCCGCTTTCCCGTGGCCGGCATCCCGACCCTTGGCGTCTGCCTCGGCCATCAGGCGCTGGTCCAGGCGTGGGGGGGAAAGGTCATCCAGCACCAGCCGATCCACGGAAAGACGACCAAGGTCGAGCATGACGGCCAGACGATCTTCCGCGGACTGCGCGCGCCACTGGAGGTCGGCCGCTACCACTCGCTCGTGGCCGATCCGGAGCTTCCCGCGGTACTCGAGCAGAGCGCGTTCGGCGGCGATGTCGTGATGGCCGTGCGTCATCTCGAGCTGCCGGCCGAGGGGGTCCAGTTCCACCCGGAGTCGGTATTGACCGAACAGGGTCGCGAGCTGCTGCACAACTTCCTCCAGCGCACGAGATGAGCACGCGACCGGACCTGCTGACGCACTCGATCGACGCGCTGTCCTCCGGCCGCGATCTGAGTAGCGACGATGCCGCGGCGGTGCTGTCGGAGATCATGGCCGGCAACGCATCGGAGGTCCAGATCGCCGGGTTCCTGATCGCCCTGCGGACCAAAGGCGAGACCGTCGCCGAGCTGGCCGGGCTCGCGCGGGCGATGCGGGGGCTGGCCACTCAGGTCAGCGTGACGCACGGGGACCTGCTCGACACCGCGGGCACGGGCGGAGGCCGGCGCACCTTCAACGTCTCCACCACTGCAGCGCTGATCGCGGCGGGCGCGGGGTGCACCGTGGCCAAGCATGGCAATCGCTCGGCCACCGGTCTGTCCGGATCGGCCGACGTGCTCGAGGCCCTCGGTGCGCGGATCGACCTGACCCCAACCGCCGTCGCGCGCTGCATCGATGAGGTGGGGTTCGGATTCATGTTCGCGCCGGCGCACCATCAGGCGACGCGCTTCGTCATTCCGGTCCGCCGCGAACTGGGCGTCCGGACGATCTTCAACTTTCTTGGACCCCTGACCAACCCCGCCGGCGCCACCCGACAGCTGATCGGTGTCTCAGATCCCGCCTACCTGGAGACCATGGCCGGCGCGCTGGCGCTGCTGGGCACGCGTCACGCGCTGCTGGTCTGCGGAGAGGACGGAGTTGATGAGCTGAGCATCTCGGCGCCGACGCGGGTGGTCGAAGTGCTGGATGGAGAGCTGCGCGCCTACACGGTTGCCCCCGAGGAGGTCGGGCTGAGCCGTGCGCCGGCCGAGTCGGTGCCTGGCGGAGACCCGCAGCAGAACGCGGAGATCGCCCAGGCGATCCTGGGCGGGGAACCGGGGCCCTGCCGGGATCTGGCCGTGCTGAACGCGGGTGCGGCGATCTACGCCGGGGGCGGCGCACCGACGCTGCCCGAGGGCGTCGTCTCCGCCGAGCGGGCGATCGACGGCGGACACGCGGCCGAGGCACTGCGGCGCTTCGTTGCCCACACCCAGCAACTGGCCGGCCAATGAACCAGCTGGACCCGATCCTGGCGGCGACCCGGGAGGCGGTGGCGCGCCGGCGGACCGAGACCACCCCGGCCGATCTCGAAGGCGCGGTTCAGCGGCGGATCGAGGCCGGGGATCGGCGCTCGTTCCTGCAGGCGCTGCGCCGCCCCGGCCTGTCGGTGATTGCCGAGCACAAACGGCGCTCGCCCTCAGCCGGGCTGATCCGCGAAGGCGTCGAGCTGGCGGAGGTGGTCAGCGCCTACGAACGCGCGGGCGCGGCGGCGCTGTCGATCCTCACAGAGCCGGCCAGCTTCGGTGGCTCGCTGGCCGACCTCAGGGCCGCGCGCGCGGCGTCCAGCCTGCCGATTCTGCGCAAGGACTTCGTCGTCGACCCGTATCAGGTACTGGAGTCCTTTGCCGCGGGCGCCGACGCGCTCCTGCTGATCGTCGCGGCGTTGACCGAGCGCGAGCTGGCGGAGCTGCACGCCCAGGCGCTCGACCTGGGGCTGCCGGCGCTCGTGGAGATCCACAACGCTCAGGAGCTGGAAAGCGCGGTGGCGGTGGGCGCTCAGATAATCGGCGTCAACAACCGTGACCTGACCACGCTGGAGGTCGACCCCCAGCGCACCTTCGACCTCTTGCCCGAGCTGCCCCGGGACGTGGTCGTGGTGGCCGAATCCGGCTTCAGGACCCCGGCCGAGCTCGACGCCCTGGAGGCAGCCGGCGCTGACGCGGTGCTGATCGGGGAGGCGCTAATGCGCGCCGGGGATATCGAGGCGGCGTGCCTGGCGCTGACCCAGCGAAGCCCGGACACGACCCTCTAGAACGTTTTAGGTCCGGTTCAGCGCCCCGAGCAGACTCAGGTTATGAAGGAGTTGCTGCGCTCACCGTTTCTGGCCGCGGTGCTCGGGGGGCTGGTGGTCGCGGGGGGGTTCCTGGCCCTTGGGGTCACAGGACGGCGGACCACGCGGACGGTGGTCCAGGAGGCGCCGGTGTTCGCCCAGCGGACCTCCAGCGGGAAGTCGTCGCTCACCGCCCACGCGATCTACGAGCGCGCTGCTCCCGCTGTGGTATTCATCAGCGCCCTCGTCTCCCAGCCGACGCAGAGCCCATTCGCCCTGGCCGCACAGCCCGAGGACAGCAGCTCCACCGGATCTGGCTTCCTCGTCGATCGCCGCGGCTTGGTGCTGACGAACTACCACTTGATCGAGGGCGCGGACCGCAATTCCGGCGTCACCGTCCGATTCCAGGATGCGATCACCCGGCCGGCCGCCGTGGTGGCCGTGGATCAGAACAACGACCTCGCGGTGCTGAAGGTGAACCTGAGGGGCGTGCCGACCGTGGCGCCGCTGAGTCTCGGCGATTCGACCACGGTCCGGGTGGGCGATCCCACGCTGGCCGTCGGCGATCCGTTCGGTCTCGATCGCACCCTGACCGGCGGGATCGTCTCCGCGCTCCAGCGCGAGCTCCAGGGCTCGGGTGGCTCCAGCATCGACAACGTGATCCAGACCGACTCACCCCTGAACCCCGGCAACTCCGGAGGTCCCCTGCTTGACGCCGCCGGACGCGTGATCGGCATCAGCTCGCAGCTGGAGACCGGCCAGAACTCAAGCGGTGCTACCGGCATCGGCTTCGCCGTGCCGGTCAACACGGCCAAGGTGCTGCTGCGTTCCCTCGGATCCGAACGCACCCGCACGGTCGTCGCCTCGCACTAGCGCCGGGCGTGGCCTGCGTACGATGTGAGTTGTGTCGATGCAGCCTCCCAAGATCAAGATCTGCGGCGTTACCTCGGTCGAGGACGCCGAACGTGCCCGCGCGGCCGGGGCCTGGGCGATCGGCCTGAACTTCTGGCCGCATTCGCGGCGCCGGTGCGACCTGGACGAGGCCATCGAAATCGCCGCGGCGCTCCGGCGCCGGGCCGAGATCGTCGGCGTGTTCGTGAACCCGAAACTGGAGACCATCACCGAGATCGCCGAAGCGGTGGGACTGACCATGCTCCAGCTGCACGGCGACGAGGGCCCCGCCTTCTGTGCAGAGGCGGGCCGCCGCACGGGCTGCCGGGTGATCAAGGCGATGCGAGTGCACAGCGGCGCGGACATCCAGGCCCTGGCGCCGTTTCACACCGACTTTCATCTCCTCGACAGCTACTCCCCGGGGCAGCGCGGGGGAACCGGCGAGACCTTCTCCTGGGCGCTGGCCCGCGGTCATCTCGGCTCGATTCCCCTGATCCTCTCCGGGGGGCTCACCTCCAGCAACGTCGCCGAGGCGATCGCCGCGGTCCACCCCTACGCGGTCGATGTGGCCAGCGGAGTCGAGCTCTCGCCGGGTCGCAAAAATCCGAACGAACTCGAGGCATTTGCCGCCGCTGTCGCCTCGACCGCGCCCGCCGAGGTGGGCGCGCCGTGAGCGTCGTTGAGCATCGCTTTGGACCCTACGGGGGCCAGTACGTACCGGAGACGCTGATGCCGGCGTTGAACGAGCTCGAAGCCGCCTGGCTGGCGGCCTCGGAGGACTCCGGCTTTCGCTCCGAGCTGGACGGACTCCTGCGCGACTACGTCGGGCGCCCCTCGCCGCTGTATCTCGCCCGCCGGCTCAGCGACGCCGCCGGGCACCCGGTGTATCTCAAACGCGAGGACCTCAACCACACCGGGGCGCACAAAATCAACAACGCACTGGGCCAGGCCCTGCTGGCCAAGCGAATGGGTAAGCGGCGGATCATCGCCGAGACCGGCGCCGGCCAGCACGGCGTGGCTTCGGCGACGGCGTGCGCGCTACTGGACCTCGAATGCGTGGTCTACATGGGCACCGAGGACATGCGCCGCCAGAAGCCGAACGTCGAACGCATGCAGCTGCTGGGCGCCGTCGTCGAGCCGGTTACGACCGGTGCACGCACGCTCAAGGAGGCGGTGTCGGCGGCCATCCGCGACTGGGTGGCCAACGTCGAGACCACCCACTACATCATCGGTTCCTGCGTTGGACCCGCCCCGTATCCCGCGTTGGTGAGGGATCTGCAGCGGGTCATCGGCGACGAGGCGCGAGCGCAGATTCTCGCGCAGGCCGGGCGCCTGCCTCAGCGCGTGATCGCCTGCGTGGGCGGCGGATCGAACTCGATCGGTGCGTTCGTCCCGTTCGTGGAGGACGCCGGCGTGGAGCTGGTCGGAGTCGAGGCGGCCGGAGCCGGGATCGAGACCGGGCAACACGGCGCGCCGCTTACCGCCGGCGGCCTGCCCGGCGTGTTGCACGGCGCGTACTCGGCGATCATGCAGGACGAGGACGGCCAGATCCTCGAGGCACACTCGATCTCGGCCGGTCTGGACTACCCCGGCAGCGGACCCCAGCACGCGTGGCTACGGGACTCCGGACGTGCGCGGTACGTCGCTGTGACCGACACCGAGGCCCTCGAGGCGTTCACCCTGACCGCGCGGCTGGAGGGGATCATTCCGGCGCTCGAGAGCTCCCACGCGATCGCTTGGGCGCTGGCCAATCCCGGCAGCGAGGTTGACCTCGTCTGCTTGTCCGGGCGCGGGGACAAGGATCTCGCCGAAGCGCTCGAGTTCGCCCGCCAGTGAGCGGGACGGAAACGATCGCCGCAGCATTCGCTGTGGCCAAGCACGAGCGCCGGGCCGCCCTGATGCCGTACCTGATGGGTGGATTTCCTGACCTCGAGACCTCACGGCGGATCGGCTCGGCCTATGCCGAGCGGGGGGCGGACCTGGTCGAGCTGGGGATTCCGTTCTCTGACCCCCTGGCCGATGGTCCGGTGATCCACAATGCCGGCTCGGCGGCGCTGGCCGCCGGCGCGACGCTGCGGAGCGTTTTGGAGGTCGCCGGCTCGATCGCCGAGCAGGTACCGGTCGTGGTGATGTGTTACTCCAATTTGATCTTCGCCCGGGGACTAGAGCGATTTGCCGACGAGCTCGTCAGAGCCGGCGCGAGTGGCCTGATCGTCCCCGACCTACCACTCGAGGAGGCGCCGGCGACGCTGAAGGCGTGCGACGCCCGTGGCCTGGCCCTGGTGCCCCTGGTTGCTCCGACCACGCCCGATGAGCGGTTGCGGCGGATCGGGGCTCGCGCCCGCGGCTTTCTGTACACGGTTTCGGTGGCCGGAACCACCGGCGAGCGCCGCGAGCTCGACGGCGGCCTATCGGCAGTGGTGGCCCGAGCCTGCGCGAGCACCGACGTGCCGGTGGCAGTCGGGTTTGGAATCGGGACCGCCGCGCAGGTGGCAGCCGCGGCGGCGGCCGGCGCCGACGGCGTGATTATCGGGACCCGGCTGGTGCGCGCCGCCGATGAGGCCGATGACCCAGCCGCGGCCGCGGGGGACCTCGTGGCCGAGTTCTCCGAGGCGCTCCACAACCAAGCTCTCGGTTAGGATCCAGCGCGATGGGCCTGATTCTCACCGCCACCGCCGGCCTCTGTCTGTGGATCGTCCTCTGGGCGCTCAACGTCTCGGGCTTTGACGCCATCCTGATCGTCGTGCTGATGGTGCTGATCGCCGTCGCCGTACGCCAGCTGATTCCGTTCCTGCCCGGTCGGCGGGACTAGCGGCCGCGTTCATGCTCAGCAGGATGCTCGGACTGAGCCCGGCGCGGGTCCGCGCTCGCGCGTTGAAGCTGACCGGATGCGCGGTGGCCAGCGTCGCCGTGGCGGGCTGTGCAGCCGCCGGGGGCACCACCGTCACCGCCACGGGGCGGTCTCTGACCATCTTCTCCAGCGTGCCCGCCGTAGTCGCCTCGGATCCCGTCGCGCGGGACGTGGCCGACGCCGAGCAGCTGGCCTTCACTCAGAAGGCGAGCGAGGTGACCGCCTACAAGCTGTCCTTTCAGCGCCTCAGCAGCGCGAAACTGACCGACAACCCCCGCACGGCGATCCAGAACACGGGGGCGATCGCCTACATCGGCGAGATCACCCCGGGTGCCTCGGCAGACACGCTCGGCATCACCAACGCCCAGGATCTGCTTCAGGTGTCTCCGACGGATACGGCGGCCGAAGAGACCCAGAGCATTGCCGCGGTCCCTGGATCGCCCACTCGCTACTACGAATCGCTGAAGACCTATGGCCGCACCTTTGCGCGCGTGGTCCCGACCACCGTGCTCGAGGCCAAGGCTCAGGTCCAGGAGATGCATGCGCTCGGGGTCAAGCAGCTCTTCGTGGCCACCGACGGGAGCCATTACGGCAAGGCGATCGCCTCACTCGTGCGGGGCGACGCGCCTGCCTCCGGGATCACGCTGTCGGCCACGCAGGGTGGAGCCGACGGGATCTTCTACGGCGGCTCTGACCAGCCTGCGGCGGCACGGTTGTTCGCGAGCGCAGCTGCCGCGAACCCGTCGGTGAAGCTGTTCGGACCCTCAGCCCTCGACGGCTCGACGCTTACCGCGGGGCTCTCGACCGGCAAGCCCAAGCTCTATGTGTCCACGCCCGGGTTTTCGACCAAGGACCTGCCCGCGTCGGCCGCGCCGTTCATCGCCGCCTTTCGCGCCGCTTATCACCGCTCGCCGCTGCCGCAGGCGATCTTCGGCTACGAGGCCGTCGCGTCGGTCATCGACGTCATCAAACAAGCCGGGGGGGCGGGCAACAACCGCTCAGCCGTGGTGAAGGGCTACTTCGCCATCAAGAACCGCTCATCGGTGCTCGGCACCTACTCAATCAACGTCAACGGGGACACCAACCTGGGACCGTTCGTCTTCGAGCGCCTGCAGGCTGGCGCATTGGCTCCGTTCAAGTTCGTGCAAGTGCAGGGCTAGCCGACGCCCCTGGGGGCAGCGAGCGTGAGGCGCGCCGGACTTCCATTCGCCGCCATCGTCTCCGGTGTTCTGATCGCGGGTGAGTTGTTGAGCGGCTGCGGCTCCAAGCAGGTGGCAGGCGACCAGATCGCCGGCCGGACGCTGACCATCTACGCGAGCGTCCCGCTGAACGGTGCCTCGCGCGTCAACGCCCGGGCGGCGATCGCGGGCGCCGGCATGGCTCTGGCCGAAGTGCACGGGCGAGTCGGGAAATACCGGATCAAATTCAAGGCACTGGATGACTCCACCGTCCAGCGCGGCGAATGGGATCCCGGCCAGACCACCGTGAACGCGCGCCTTGCGGTGCAGGACGGCACCACGGCCGGCTACATCGGCGAGCTCAACTCGGGCGCCAGTGCGGTGTCGATACCGCTGCTGAACCGGGCCAGGATTGCGCAGGTCAGCCCGGCTAGCACCGCGGTGGGCCTGACCGATGCGGGCCCTGGAGCGTCTCCAGGTGAACCCCAGAAGTACTACCCGAGCGGCGTGCGGACCTTCGTCCGCCTCGCGCCCAGCGACGCCATCCAGGCCAGGGCTCAGGTGCGCCTGCAGAAGAGCCTCGGCTGCCGGCGAACCTACGTGCTCGATGACGGTGAGGTCGATGGGGTGGACACGGCGTCCAGTTTTTCCGAAATCGCCCAGTCGGCCGGCCTCCAGGTCGCCGGCGTCCAGGCCTTTGACCCCAAGGCGACCGATTACAGCTCGCTGGCCGCCGGGGTGGCCCAGACCGGCAGTGATTGCGTGCTCCTCAGCGCGATCACCGAGAGCAACGCCGTGCTGCTGACCAGGCAACTCGCCACCAGCCTGCCCAAGGCCCGGCTCTTCGGATCCGCTGGAGTTGCCGAGAGCACGTACACCGATCCGCTCGAGGGGGGAATTCCCGCCAACCTCGACTCACGGGTGCTGATCACGGGCGGCACCCTGGATAGCGCGGGTTATCCTCAGGCGGGGCAGAGGATGTTGCTCAGCTACACCAGGCGCTACGGGCCGCCTCAGCCGGCCGCCATCTATGGCTACGAGGCGATGAGCCTGCTGCTCAATTCGATCGCCCGAGCCACCGACAACGGATCGCGGACGATTCGCCGCTCCGCGGTGGTGGCCGCGTTGTTCGCCACCCGGAACCGGCACAGCGTGCTCGGCTCCTACAGCGTCGGACCCGACGGCGCCACCACGCTCAGGCGCTACGGCGTCTACCGAGTCGTCGGGGGCCGATTGTCCTTCTGGAAGGCGATCAACGCTTGATCGCGAACTCCGGCTGTACTTGTGGCCCAGCGAAGCCCTTGCGCGGTGAACGTTAGGTTAGGCCGGTGACTCTGGGGTCTTGTTGCGGTCCGCGGGCCCCACTAGGCTGCTCGCGTTACCGAGTATCGGGCATCAACTAGAGGAGGAGCATGCGTTTTCTCGGCAGAGCCATGATGGGATGTCTGCTGGCGGGCACGTTGCTGGTATTGGCCGCCTGCGGCAGCAGTAGCAGCAGCAGCAGCAGCGGTGGGTCGAGCAGCAGTGGCGGCTCGAGCAGCAGCGGAGGGGCGAACACGGTCGACATCTATTCGAGCCTGCCCCTGCAGGGCGCCTCCACCGCTCAGACCGATCCGATGGTCAAGGGCATCAAGCTGGCTCTCTCCCAGGCGGGCGGCAAGGCCGGAAACTTCACGGTCAACTATCAGCCGTTGGACGACTCCACCGCTCAGGCGGGCAAATGGGATCCAGCCCAGACGGCGGCTGACGCTCGCAAGGTGGCCACCGACCCGAAGGCCGTTTACTACATCGGCGAGTTCAACTCGGGCGCCAGCGAGGTGTCGATCCCGATCCTCAACATCCCGGGCGTTGCGCAGGTCAGCCCGGCCAACACCTATGTCGGACTGACGACCAATGAGCCCGGCTCGGCGCCGGGTGAGCCGCAGAAGTACTACCCCAGCGGCAAGCGCACCTACCTGCGGATCGTCCCGCGGGACACGATCCAGGCCGCTGCCGGCCTGCTGACGATGAAGCACGACGGCTGCACCAAGGTCGCCGTGGCCAACGACAAGGAGGCCTACGGCACCGGTCTGGCCGCCCTGCTCGAGTTGCAGAAGACCAAGTACGGCGTGAACATCGTTTCCAACACCGGAATCGATCCCACCTCGCCGAACTTCCGTTCCTACGCCCAGTCGGTCAAGAACCAAGGAGCGGACTGCTTCTACTTCGCCGGGATCGTCTCCAACGGCGCAACGCAGATCACCAAGGACGTCAACGCAGCACTGCCCAAGGCCAAGATCTACGGCGGTGACGGCGTCTGCACGAGCTCGTACACCGCGGCCAGCAAGGGTGGTGTCCCGGCGTCCATCGACCCGAACATCCAGTGCACGGTCGCCACGCTGGACCTGCCGACCTACCCGGGCGGCAAAAAGTTCCTCGCCGCCTACAAGGCCAAGTACGGAGACGCGAATCCCGATCCGTACGCGATCTACGGCTACGAGGTGATGAAGCTCGGGCTGGACACGATCGCCGGACTGGGCGCTCAGGGCAACGACAAGGCAGCGGTCCTCAAGGCGCTGTTTGCCACCAAGGCACGTCATTCGGTGCTCGGTACCTACGGGTTCGACGCCAACGGTGACACGACGCTGAAGTCATACGGCCTGTACAAGGTCGCCAAGGACGGGACCCCGCAGTTCGAAAGGACAGTCACCCCGTAGTCGAGACGAGCCATGGAGCGGGGCTCGCAGGGGCCCCGCTCCACGCTCGCCGTTTCGCAACTCATCGTGGAAGCCAACTCGTTCGCCCCGCGCTCGTCGCCGCTGGCGCCGATCCTGCCGCTGCTTGACACGCTTCGCCGCGTGATCGGCCGTTGGGGACTGGTCGTGGCCTTGGCCGCCATGCCGGTGGTCTACGGAATCCAGGATCTCGTCTCCGGCTACCCCGGCTTCGCCCACGGGCACGCCACCACCAACCACGATCTTTCCTACCTGGGCAACAACCTCGTCCAGGGCATCTCCAACGGCTCCATCTGGGCGCTGATCGCGATTGGCTACACGCTGGTCTACGGGATCATCGAGCTGATCAACTTCGCCCACGGCGACGTGTTCATGATCGGCTCCTTCACCGGGGCCGGATTCGCCGCGTCGATTGGGATTGGACTGGCCACCGGGCCGCTCGGGCTGGTGCTCGGTCTCCTGGTGACGCTGATCGTCTCGATGCTCGTCTGCGGGAGCCTCAACGTGCTGATCGAGCGGGTGGCCTATCGCCCGCTGCGCAACGCGCCAAAGCTGGCGCCACTGATCACAGCGGTGGGCTTCTCGTTCATCCTGCAGAACGTCGGTCTGCTGTGGCGGGGTGGCTCGCCGACCAGCGTGCCCGACCTGATTCACCAGAACGACACGGTGTTCCAGATCTCCGGCCTCGTGATCCGCCGTGCCGACGTGTTCGCCGTCGGCGTCACGATCCCGCTCGTGGCGCTGCTCGGCTGGTTCATCTCCCGCACCCGGCTGGGCAAGGCGATGCGCGCGACGGCCCAGGATCCCGAGGCTGCGCGGCTGATGGGCATCAACGTCAACACCACGATCTCGCTGACCTTCCTGCTCGGTGGCATGCTGGCCGGCGCGGCCGGCCTGGTCTATGCGCTCTACGAGACGACGGTTTGGTACTTCCAGGGCTTCGAAGCCGGGTTGATCGCCTTCACCGCCGCGGTGATGGGCGGGATCGGAAACATCCGCGGCGCCGTGCTCGGCGGGCTGATCATCGGGTGCATCCAGCAGATCTCAGATGCCCGAATCGGCCTTCAGTGGACACCGGCGATCGTGTTCGGCTATCTCGTGATCATCATGGTCCTGCGCCCGCGCGGGCTGCTGGGCGAGGAGACGCGGGAAGCCGGATGAGCGAGCTCCGCGCCCAGCTGCGGGAATGGCAGGCCGCGATCGAGCGCGTGCTGCCTCCGTGGTGGCCGCGAGGGCTGGCCGGGATTCTGATCGTCATCGGGATCCTGCTGCCGCTGTTCTTCTCCCAGACCAGCGGGTTCATCAACGCGCAGATCCTCTCGCTGGCCTACGTGGTGTTCGCCCTCGGGCTGAACGTGGTGGTCGGTTTCGCCGGCCTTCTGGACCTCGGTTACGTCGCGTTCTTCGCGCTCGGCGCCTACTCGCTGGGGTGGTTCGGCTCCGGCTTCTTCTTCAAAGCCAACGCGCACATCGTGGTCAACCCGATCGTCTCGACGCTCCCAGGCATCCACTTCAACTTCCTGCTCATCCTCCTCTGCGCGATGGTCATCACCTCGATCGCCGGCGTGATGATCGGGCTTCCGACTCTGCGCCTGCGCGGCGACTACATCGCGATCGTCACCCTCGCCTTCGGCGAGATCATCCGCGTGTTCGCGGTCAACGGGACCGACATCAAGATCTTCGGAATGCCGCTGACCGCCGGCAACATCGGCATCAGCGGTGTCGACACTCCTTTCTTCCCCGGCATCGGGACGTTCAACGAGTTACAGCTCAGACCCTGGTACTGGACGATCTTCGGGCTCGTGCTGATCTCGCTGTTCGTCAACCTCCGGGTGCGGGATTCGCGTTTGGGACGGGCCTGGGTTGCCCTCCGCGAGGATGAGGTCGCGGCGGTCTCGATGGGCATCCCGTTGGTTCGCACCAAGCTGTTGGCTTACGCGATGGGCGCGGCCTTCGGCGGCCTTGCCGGGGCCTTCCTGGGCAGCTACAACACGGTGATCAACGCTGACGAGTTCAAGTTCGGTTTTTCGATCTTCGTGCTCTCGATGATCATCGTCGGCGGACTGGGGTCGATCTGGGGCGCGGTGGTCGGCGCGCTGCTGCTCTCGAACATCAACTACTACCTGATTCCCGACGTGCTCAACGGCCTGCCGGCCAAGCTCGGCCTCAACTTCAACCTCACCGATCTGCAGGTCAGCATCTTCGGCTTCCTGCTCGTGCTGGTGATGGTGCTGCGTCCCCAGGGCCTGATCCCGGAGCGAAGACGAAAACTCGAGCTGACCGAGGGCATCGGCGACACCGAGCTAGAGAGCAGCTCGGCATGAGCGTCGGCACGCCCTCACCGCCCGGAGGCCCGGCCGGACCCCAGCACGCGGCTGCGGCCGCGCCCCCGGTGCTCCGCGGCGACGGCCTGGTCAAGGAGTTCGGCGGCTTGGTGGCGGTCAACGACGTCTCGATTGAGATTCCGGAGCACTCGATCGTCTCGATCATCGGTCCGAACGGCGCCGGCAAGACGACCCTGTTCAACATGCTGACCGGGCTCTACACGCCCACCCGGGGACGGATGTGGTTCGACGGCAAGGACATCACCCGCAAACGTCCGGATCTCATCACCAAGCTCGGGGTGGCTCGGACATTTCAGAACATCCGCCTGTTCGGCGCGATGAGCGCGCTGGAGAACGTGATGGTCGGGCGCCACGCGCGGATGAGGGCCGGGCTGCTCGGCTCAATCGCGCGCACGCCCGGCGTGCGCCGTGAGGAACGCGCCGTGCGCGAGCGGGCTGCCGAGTCACTGCGCTACGTCGGCCTGCAGCCCCGTCAGTTCGAGCAGGTGGCGATCAACCTCTCCTACGGGGATCAGCGCCGAGTCGAGATCGCGCGCGCGCTCGCTTCGGACCCGAAGCTGCTGCTGCTCGATGAGCCGACCGCGGGCATGAACCCACAGGAGTCCGCTGCCCTGACCACCTTCATGCGCAAGCTCCGCGACGAGCTGTCGCTGACGATCCTGCTGATCGAGCACGACATGAAGGTGATCATGGACGTCTCCGAGCGGATCACGGTCCTCGACCACGGTGAGAAGATCGCTGAAGGACCACCCGCCGAGGTTCGGGCCAATCCGCGGGTCATCGAGGCCTACCTGGGGGTGCAGACCTGATGGCGTTGCTCGAGGTCCAGGACATCCACGCCCGCTACGGGAACATCGAGGCGCTGAAGGGCGTGTCGTTGACCGTCGAGGAAGGGGAGGTCGTGACCCTGATCGGCTCAAACGGCGCCGGCAAGTCCACCACGCTGCGGGCGATCACCGGTCTCACGCCGGCCACGGCGGGCTTGATCAGCTTCGAGGGCAAGGACATCACCCGGGTCTCGGCCCAGGAGATCGTGGGCCACGGGATCGCCCTGTCCCCCGAGGGGCGTCACTGCTTTCCGCGCATGAGCGTGAGGGAGAACCTCGACATGGGGGCGTTCCGTCGCCGCGGCCCCGAGGTCGGACAGGACCTCGAGCGCGTGTTCACCCTGTTTCCCCGCCTGCAGGAACGCGAGAACCAGAAGGCAGGCACCATGTCCGGCGGCGAGCAGCAGATGCTGGCCATCGGCCGTGCGCTGATGGCCCGACCGCGGCTGCTGCTGCTCGACGAGCCGTCGATGGGCATCGCTCCGATCCTCGTGCAGCGGATCTACCAGACCATCGGCGAGATCAACCGCGCCGGCGTGGCGATCCTGCTGGTCGAGCAGAACGCCAACTACGCCCTCGACGTCTCCCGGCGCGGCTATGTGCTGGAGACGGGCAGGGTGGCGCTGGCCAACGACTCCGCGCAGCTGCGCAACGACCCAGAGGTCCAGAGGGCCTACCTCGGCGCATGACCATCTTCGCCAACCAGATCGGCGCCACCGGGTTGTACCTGCTGTTCGTCTGGCTGATCTCGGCCGCGGCCGGTTCGTGGCTGACCGAGCGCAAGGGCTACGGCGAGAAACTCGGGCTGGCGTGTGGCCTGCTGCTCTCGGCGGTGGGCCTCCTGATCACGCTGCTGCTGCCCGGCCGGCCCGGCTCGGCATGGAAGGTGGACGGGCGGTTGCCCAAGCGGCGCGGCTAGGGACCAGGTGGTCACCCAGCGCGGGCCTCGGCCCGGGCGAGCGCCTGGGCAAGCCGGGCGATGACGGCCAGCGGCTCATTACGCATCTGCAGCCAGGTGATCCTGACGACCTGGTACCCGGCTGCGGCCAGCTTGGCGTCCCGGGCGCGGTCGTCCTCGAACCGCCGGCGGGTCCCATGGAATGCATAGCCGTCGACCTCTACGATGATCCGCTCGCGCCGCCAGAGGAAATCGACCATCAGGCCCCTGAGCCAGGCGTTGACTTCCGGGTCCGGCAGAGCTGCATCCCGGACCAGGCCCAGAAACGCCTCTTCGGCCTCAGAACGGGTGACCGTGGTGTTTCGGCTGACGCGCAGGAGCTCCTTCAGCGCCGTGGCGCCAGCGCGGTTCCCGGTGCGGGCGATGGCATCGGCGACCTGGCCGCGAGTCACGATGCGATTACGAAAGCCCTCATCGAGAGCGAGCTCGCGCTCACGTGGCCGGAGTGAGCCGGCGATATCCACCAGCGTCCGCGCGGCCGAGGTCACCCGGAGGCCGTACCGCACGCCGACGTCGCGGGAGAGGAGGGTGCGCGTCCGGTGCGCGCAGATTCCCGAGCGCCGCGGGCAGCCGCCCACCGGGACTGAGAGGTGGATCGGTGCCCCGTTCGCAATCCGCGGCCGAAGGTTCCACAGCCCGGCCGCGGTGTCGTGGCTGAGCACGGCCCGCTCGCCCGCGGCGAGCAGAGCCGCGGTCTCTGCTCCGAGCTCCACGGCGCCGGGATGACCCACAGCGTAGACGCCGGAATGCAACGGGTACAGCATGCCGCGCGAGATCCTCGTCCTGATCATCTTCGACGAGATCCCGGCCCTCAGCAGCTGCCGGCGGGCCACCCGTCCGCGTTGTGCGGCGGCGATCAGGCCGATCAGCTCGTCGGGACCACCGCCAGGGAGGGCTAAAAGTGCGCTCTGCCCCAGAACCCAGATTCGCCGTGCGCGATCCTGGCCCTCAGAGGGCACATCCGTGACACCGCGGTTTTCGAACCCCGGGCGGTGTGCACTTTTGTTCCTCGCGCGCGCCATCGCAGCCGGTAGAGCGACGAAGCGCCCGAACCGCACCCCCCGACGCCCCGTTTGTCACAGAGTCGCGACAGGCGCCCCCGCCAACCGACCTCATGTCCTGGTCGAAGCAAACCCCAGCTCGTTGCCCGCCTCGGCCGTCCCGCTCGCCCGCGCCTCGCCCGCCACGGCCGAAGCCACCGCCCCGACCACCTCGCGATTGAACACCGACGGGATGATGTAGTCCTCGCGCAGCTCGTCGGGCGAGACGATTTCGGCGATGGCGCGGGCGGCGGCGGTTTTCATCCGCTCGGTGATCTGGGTTGCCCGGACATCGAGGGCACCACGGAACACGCCGGGAAACGCAAGGACGTTGTTGATCTGGTTCGGATAGTCCGAGCGTCCGGTCGCCACCACCCGGGCAAACTGCGCAGCCTCCTCAGGGGAGACCTCGGGATCCGGGTTGGCCATCGCGAACACGATCGGGTCCGGATTCATCGCCCGCAGCGCGGACGCTTCGATCACCCGCGCCCCCGACAGGCCGATGAACAGGTCCGCTCCCTCGACCACATCGGCTACGCCGCCGCCCCGCCGCTCCAGATTCGTCAGCGCCGCCAGCTCCCGCTTGGCCGCGCCCATGGTCCCGTCCAGATAGTCGGGGCGCTCAACCGACAGAGCGCCCCGTGAGTCAACGCCGATGATGTGACGAGCCCCCGCCGAGAGCATGATCTTGGTCACTGCCACCCCGGCCGCACCCATCCCCACGACCACCGTGCGGATGTCCTCGAGTCGCTGTCCGGTCAGCGTCAAAGCGTTCAGCAACGCGGCCAGGACGACGATCGCCGTCCCGTGCTGATCGTCGTGGAACACCGGGATATCCAGCAGCGCCTTCAGCCGATCCTCGATCTCGAAGCACCGTGGCGCTGAGATGTCCTCGAGGTTGATCCCGCCGAACCCGGGCGCGATGGCCCTGACGACCGACACGATCTCATCGGGATCCTTGGTGTCCAGGCAGATCGGGAACGCGTTGACGCCGGCGAACTCCTTGAACAGCATCGCCTTGCCTTCCATCACCGGCATTGCGGCCCGCGGTCCGATGTCGCCGAGTCCCAGCACCGCCGAGCCATCGGAGACGACTGCCACCGTGTTGCGCTTGATCGTGTACTGAAACGCCTTGTCCGGTTCCCGGGCGATCGCGCTGCACACCCGGGCGACGCCCGGCGTGTAGGCCATCGACAGGTCGTCCCGGGTCTTCAGCGGACTCTTGTTCTGCATCTGGATCTTGCCGCCGACGTGCAACAGGAAGGTCCGGTCGGTCGTGTCCAGCACGTTCGCCCCCGGCACGCCGTTGACCGCGTCGGTCAGTCGTGGCCAGTCGGATGCATCCGCGGTCTCGACCGTGATGTCACGCACCGTGTGCGTTCCCTCGACCTGCACCAGGTCGACCGCGCCGATGGTTCCACCCGCGTCGCCGATCGCGCTGGCAACCTTCCCGAGCATCCCGGGACGGTGGTCGATCTCAACTCTGAGGGTGAGGCTGTACTGAGCGCTGGGTGTGGTGGCCACGTGGCCGGATAGCCTGACATACAGCCCCGTTTCACGCCTGAGAGCCGACAACATGCCCGATGAACTCTTCCTGATCGACGGAAACAGCCTCGCCTACCGCGCCTTCTTCGCGCTGCCCGAGTCGATCGCCACCTCGACCGGGATGCCGACCAACGCGATCTTCGGGTTTGCCTCGATGCTGGTCAAGATCCTCACCGACTACGGGCCGAAGGCGACCGTCGTGGTCTGGGACAAGGGCGATACCGGCCGCAAGACGGTCTACCCTGAGTACAAGGCGCAGCGCTCGAGCCGCCCTGACCTGCTCAAGGAGCAGTGGCCGCACCTCGAGCCACTGGTAGAGGCGTTCGGCTACCGCAACCTCGGCGTCCCGGGCTTCGAAGCCGATGACGTGATCGCCTCGATCGCCGAGCAGGCCAAGCGCCAGGACCCTCCCATCCCGGTGATGGTGGTGACCGGCGACCGGGACGCCTACCAGCTCGTCGACGACGGGGTGCGGATCATGACCACCTCGCGGGGGATCACCGATACCCGGGTCTACGACCGTGAGGGCGTGGTCGACCGCTACGGCATCCCGCCGGAGCTCGTGCCGGACTTCATCGGCCTCAAGGGCGATACCAGCGACAACATCCCCGGCGTGCCGGGTATCGGGGACAAGACGGCCTCAGACCTGCTCCAGCGCTTCGGCTCGCTGGAGAACGTGCTGGCCAGCGTCGACGAGATCAGCGGTGCCAAGCGCAAGCAGAACCTGACCGAGCATGCCGATGACGCCCGCATCTCCAAGCAGCTCGCCACGGCCAAGCGGGACATCCCGCTCGACCTCGACGTGGCGGAGTTCGTCTCGGCCGAACCGGATCGCTCCCGCCTGCGCGATGTGTTCCGGGAGTTCGAGCTGCGGGATCCCCTGCGCCGGCTGGAGGAGGCGCTCGGCTCAGCGGACGCTGCCGCTCCGGCGCCAGTCGCCGAGAACGCCCTCAGCGCCAACCTCAGGCAGGCCACGCTCGAGCAGCTGAAGAGCCTGCCGCACACCGAGACCGCGGTCGCGGTCCGCGTGCCCGACCCGCCCGAGGACGCACTGTTCGCCACCGACCAGGGCCTCCGCTTCGGCGTCTACGCCGATGGCGCCAAAGACGTGCTGGCCGGGAACGCCACCAGCTCTGAAGACCTGGTGCGAGCCCTCGGCAGCCGGCCCCTGATCGCCCATGACGCCAAGGCGCTGGGCGAAGTACCGGCGACGCTGGCCCACGACACCGAGATCGGCGCCTACCTGCTCGAGCCGGCGCGCCGGGCGTACCCGTTCCGGGAGCTGTGCGAGGAGCGCGGCTTCGCCGCGGACGCGTTGACCGACGAGGCCGCCGCGGACGCTCTGCTCGTCCACGCCCTGGCGGACTGGCAACGCGAGCAGATCCGCAGCCGCGGCCTGACCGACCTGCTCAACGACGTAGAGCTGCCGCTGGTGCGACTACTGCGCAACATGGAGCTCGCGGGCCTCAAGCTCGACACCGAGCGCCTGCGGGAGATCTCCACCCGGGTCAAGCAGGAGGCCGACGAGCTCGAGCGTGAGATCTACGAGCTGGCGGGGGAGGAGTTCACCCTCGGCTCACCCAAGCAGCTCGAGGAGATCCTGTTCGGCAAGCTCGCCCTGTCCCGCAAGCGGCGGGGCAAGACCGGCTACTCGACCGATGCCCGGGTGCTGCAGGCGATTCGCCACGAGCACGAGGTCATCCCGAAGATCGAACGCTGGCGTGAGCTGACCAAGCTCGCGCAGACCTATCTCGACGCGCTCCCCGCGCTGATCGCGCCGGACGGGCGCCTGCACACGACCTTCAACCAGACCGCGGCCACCACCGGGCGGTTGTCCTCCAACAACCCCAACCTCCAGAACATCCCGATCCGCACGCCGCTGGGACGGGAGATCCGGGCTTGCTTCATCGCCGAGCCGGGCAACCTGCTCGTCTCCGCCGACTACTCGCAGGTCGAGTTGCGCCTGCTGGCGCATATCGCCGGCGAGGACGTGCTCAAGGAGATTTTCCGCCGCGGCGAGGATGTCCACACCGCTACGGCCTGTCGCGTGTTCAACGTGACACCGGATCAAATCGACCCGGGAATGAGATCAAAGGCCAAGATGATCAACTACGGCATCGTCTATGGGCTGTCGGCCTACGGGATGGCTGACCGTCTGGACATCCCGCAATCCGAGGCGGATGAGTTCATCCAGCGCTACCTGGCGGGCTTTCCCGCCGTCAACCGGTTCATCGAGGAGACGATCACCCAGGGGACCGAACACGGCTACGTCTCGACGCTGTTCGGACGTCGCCGGCAGGTCCCCGAGCTCCGAGCCCGTCGCTGGGAGATGCGCAAGCAGGGTGAGCGCTTCGCGGTGAACATGGTGATCCAGGGCACCGCGGCGGACATCATGAAGATCGCCATGGTGAGGGCCGAGCGCGCCCTGCGCGAGGCCGATCTCAAAGCCCGGCTGATCCTGCAGATCCACGACGAGCTGCTGTTCGAGGCTCCCGCCGCGGAGGCAGAGCAGGTGCAGCAGATCGCGTGCGAGCAGATGGCGACGGCGTTCGCCATGGATCCACCGCTGGCCGTCGAGGCGGGCATCGGCACCGATTGGCTGAGCGCCAAGTGAACCCGCGCTTGCGCCTCCTCGTCCTCGCCGTGATGGCGCTGCTGCTCGCCATCCCGGCCACCGCGGACGCGCGTACGCGCGCGCAACCCAAGATCTTCGGGGGCGTCATCGCCGACATTCCCACGGGAGGACATGTCCACGCGGCGCCGCTGGCCCGTGCGGCGGCCGACCTGCCCTACGGCGGCGGGCCGGTGCTGCACTCCAATCGGACCCACGTGATCTTCTGGACGCCGGCCGGCTCGCCGGGCCTCACCTACGACCCCGGCTACCAGAGCCTGGTCGAATCCTTCCTGGCCAGCGTGGCCGCCGACAGCCGCAAGCCAACGAACGTCTACGGGTTGAGTGGCCAGTACCAAGACAGCTCTGGGCCCGCGGCCTATGCGTCGACCTACGGCGGGGCGGTGACCGCGACCGACCGGCTCCCGGCAAACGGCTGCACGGAACCCTTGCCGCCGCCGCTGGGCACGGGCCCGGCGGGTTGGAACGTGTGTCTGAGTGACAGCCAGCTAGAGGCCGAGATCGCCCACGTGGTGGGCGTCGACCACCTGCCCCAAACCAATCGCGACGTCTACTTCCTCGTCACCCCCAACGGGATGGGCAGCTGCGAGGGCGCCGGGCCCGACAACTGCGCCCTGGGCGGGGATGCGACCGGCAGCTACTGCGGCTACCACTCCTCCAATCCCGAGGGAACCCTGATCTACGCGGTGATTCCCTACAACGGACTCCCTGAGCACTGCCAGTCCGGCAATCCTCGCCCGAACGCCAGCACCGCCGACCCGACGATTTCGACGATCAGCCACGAGCACAACGAGGTGGTGACCGATCCGCTCGGCACCGGTTGGATTGACGGGTCGGGCAACGAGAACGGTGACCTGTGCCTCTCGAGCTACGGCCCCAGCCTTGGCGGCGCCGGAGCAGGCGCGTTCAACCAGGTGATCCATGGTGGCCATTACTACCTGCAGAACGAGTACAGCAACGAGGACCATTCCTGCCAGCCCCACGATGAGGCTGATCCCGTCGGGTTCGCCGCCCCCACGCGGCTGACCGCGGGCAATGCGTTCCGCCTCAGCGCCCACGCCGCCGATCCCGACGGCTCGATCAGCCACTACGACTGGTTCTTCGGGCAGGGGCGAGTCGGGCACGGGCGGACCGTGTCTCACAAGTACACGCGGGCTGGGAGCTTCCGGATCGTGCTGCGGGTGACTGACAGCGCCGGCAACTGGGCCTTCCAGGCCACGCCGGTCAAGGTCGCCAAGGCTCCGGTAAAGCGCAAGCGCCGCTGACCGGCGCGTGCCCTTCTAAGCCGTGGCCAGGGCCGCGCGGACCGGAGCGCCCGGCGCAACGAAGTCCGGGTGCGCGATGTTCAGGTAGTGGCCGAAGGACCAGTCGACGAAGCGCTTGGCCTGCATCGCCCGCAGGCCACCCGCGAGCATCCGCGGCGCGATCCGGGGTACGAGCCGCTGCACTCGCAACAGCCAGCGGAAGTGGAAGGCGTGCGCGGCGGAGAAGGCGTGGTAGCGGGCCAGGGCCGCCTCGCGAGTTTGGTCACCCGAGACCACCGCGCGCAGCTCCCGCCCACAGGCGATCCCGAAGTACAGCGCGGTGCGGATCCCCTCCGCGGTAAGCGGCAAGCAGTGGCCGGCCGAGTCGCCGACGAAGAAGATGCCGTCCTCGGTGCCCTCGCGCAGCGCGTGGGGGATCCAGTTGCCCTGGTAGCGCACCGTGTCGGCCTGGAGATCCTCGGCCAGCCGGACCGTCGGTTCCCGCACGTGGAAACGGGGGTCGAAGGAGCCGACGCCGATCCGCAGCTCGCCGTCGGCGGGAAACGACCAGCCGTAACCGGCCGGCACGTAGGAGCGGTCGATCCAGATCTCCAAGTCGTCGCTGCTGCCGAACGGGTGCACCTCGAGCCCGCGCGAGAGCAGGGCGTCGGGGGGCTGGATGTTCGACCCGGGGGCCAGGACCCGTCGCCACCCGAGCGCGTCGACGATCAGCCCCGCGCGGATGTCGCCCCGATCGGTGTGCACGACCGATCCAGATCGGCCCGACACCTTCGCGGTCTCGAACGAGAATGACCCCTGGTCGGCCAGAATCCCGCACAGCGTCCGGTAGTCAAAGGTGGAGAAGGTGAACGGGAGGCCGTAGCGCACGGTGGTATGCGGGGTGTGGATCACCAGCTCTCCGAACTCCTGAGCGGCGGACTCGGTGAGCTCCATCGCCTCGAGCCAGCCGGTGGGAATTCCGCACGCCGAGGTCTGCCGTTCGCCGATCTCGTAGCGGTCGATCATCATCACCTCAGCGCCGCTCCCGGCCAGCTCGCGCGCGACCGCCAGACCGGCAAACGAAGCCCCGCAGATCAGGACGTCGCAGTCACGATCGAGCGGTGTGCGTTCCTCGCCTCGCTTGGTGGCACGTTGGGGCATCGGACCGCGGATGATACGGAGCCACCGCTCCTGCGCAGGACGGCTATCCTCCGTCGGAATGTCCACAACAACTTTGATGGCGCCGGCAGATCAGAGCAACGCGAAGGTCGTAGAAGGTTCCAACGGCCTGCTGCTCGAGATCGACGGCCAAATCGTTCCCAACTATGACGCCACCCTGCATCCGTTCTCGGAAGGGGATGTCGTCACCGGCCACGTCGTCCGGATCGACAACGACGAGGTCCTGGTCGATATCGGCTACAAGTCCGAAGGAGTCATCCCCTCCAGCGAGCTGTCGATCCGCAAGTCGGTCGACCCCGGGGAGGAGGTCTCGCTCGGCGAAGAGGTCGACGCGCTCGTCCTCACCAAGGAGGATCAGGACGGCCGCCTGATCCTGTCCAAGAAGCGTGCTCGCTTTGAGAAGGCCTGGCGCAGGATCGAAGCCGCCGCCGAATCCGGCGAGCCGGTGATCGGGTCCGTGATCGAGGTCGTCAAGGGCGGCCTGATCATCGACCTCGGCGTCCGTGGCTTCCTGCCCGCCTCGCTGGTCGATATCCGGCGCGTGCCGAACCTCGATGAGTACATGGGCCAGGAGATCGAGTGCAAGGTCATCGAGCTCAACCGCTCGCGCAACAACGTCGTGCTGTCTCGCCGCGCGGTGCTCGAGGAGCAGCGCAAGGAGGACCGCGAACGGATTCTTGACCGGCTCCAGCCCGGCCAGGTGGTCGAGGGCAAGATCTCCAACATCGTCGACTTCGGCGCTTTCGTCGACCTCGACGGCATCGACGGCCTGATCCACATCTCCGAGCTCTCGTGGTCGCACGTCAACCACCCGAGCGAGATCCTTTCGATCGGCGACACCGTCAGCGTCAAGGTGCTCGACATCGACCGCGACCGCCAGCGCATCTCGCTGGGTCTCAAGCAGACCCAGGAAGATCCGTGGCAGCGCGTCGTGGACACCTACAACATCGGCGACGAGCTCGAGGGCACGGTGACCAAGGTGGTCACCTTCGGTGCCTTCGTCGAGATCCTCGACGGGGTCGAGGGCCTCGTGCACATCTCGGAACTGGCCCAGCATCACGTCGAGAATCCGCGCGAGATCATCCAGCCCGGCGACCCGGTGCGAGTCAAGATCCTCGAGATCGACTCCGAGCGCCGGCGGCTGTCGCTGTCGATCAAGCGCGTGGAGGGCCAGGTCCTGCCCGTGCGGCCGATCGTTCCGCCCGCTGAGGGCGACGCCGGCGATCTCGACGATATGCCGGAACTCGGGCTGTCCGAGGACGTGTTCGCGCCGCCGGCCGACGCGCCGCTGACCGAGGAGCCCGCCGCAGCGGCGGACACCGCCGAGGCGACGGCCACTGAGGTGGAGGCGGCCGAGCCGCCAGCCGACGAGCCGGCCGCTGCCGAGGAGCCTCAGGCCCTCGCGGAGGATGAAGCCGCAGAGGGTGGGGCAGCCGAGTCCCAGCCGGCCGAGGGCGAGCCCGGGCCCGCCGCGGAGACCGAAACGTCCGAGGACCAGCCGGCCTGAGCACTCCGTTCGTCGGGTTGACCGGCGGTATCGGCGCGGGGAAGTCGACCGCGCTGAGCGCGCTCGAGCGGCTGGGCGCCGGCGTCCTGTCAACCGACGCCGTCGTCCACGAGCTCTACGGCACGGACGAGGTGCGCGACGCGGTGACCGACCGGTTCGGCCCCGACGTGGCGCCGGACGGCATGGTCGACCGTGCCGCGGTGGCCAAGGCGGCCTTCGCCACCACCGAGGACCGCCATTGGCTCGAGGGGCTCCTGTGGCCCCGGGTGGGAGCGAGGATGGTGGCGTGGCGCCAGGAGCTCGAGGCGCGCACGCCGCCACCGCGGGCAATCGTGGTCGAGGTGCCGCTGCTCTTTGAGTCGGGCATGGACGGGGCGTTCGACGCGACCATCGCCGTGACCGCCCCCGAAGAACTCCGGTCCCGGCGGGCGGCCTCCCGCGGCCACCATGCCGTCGACGAGCGGACCTCCCGCCAGCTCAGCCAGCAGGAAAAGTCGCAGCGTGCGAGCTACGTGGTCGAAAACGACGGGGGAATCGAGGACTTGGAGCGCAAACTGTCAGCCGTTCTTGACATGCTGAGATCGTGAGCCCGTCGACCGCAACGGTCGCCAGCCGCCGAGAAGCGGCCCGGCGAGCGGCGCGCCGCTCCGCCGTCCGCCGGCGGCGTGGAATGCTGGGCAGCGTGATCATCCTGGTCGGTGTCGTCGCGTTGGTTATCGCGATGCCGCTATTTCGCAAAGCGGTGACCGAGCTGACGCTGCCGCTGGCCCACGACGACGTGATCCGCCAGCAGGCCGCCGAAAAGCATCTGCCACCGGATCTGATCGCCGCCGTGATCTATGCGGAGACGAAGTTCGACCCGCGCCCCTCTTCGGCTGGGGCGGAGGGCCTGATGCAGATCCTTCCGGCGACGGCCGAGTTCCTCGCCCGCCGGTCCGGCGCGACCAACTTCACCACCGCCGACCTGGCCACGCCGCAGGTCAACATCGCCTACGGCAGCTACTACCTCCGGTATCTGATCGACAAGTACAGTGGGAACACGGTGCTCGGGCTGGCGGCTTACAACGGGGGGAGGCGAACGTGAACCATTGGCTGGCCGAGGCCAAGGCAGATCATCGCCACTTCACCATCGCTGACATCCCGTTCCCGGAGACGCGAGCCTACGTGCGGAAGGTCCTGCAGGCCCAGAAGGACTACCGCAACACCTACGCCTCCCGGCTGGGTTACTGATCAGTACTGCCGCCGCGGCCTTCCTGCCCCTTCCGCGTCGGCGATCACCGCCGCCACCGCGGGCGCCTCGTCCTCATTCATCGTCGACGTCGTGATTCTCAGGCCCGGCGGCGTCTGCATGCGAAAGCGCTCGCCCGCCAGGACGATGAATCCCGCTTCATAGAGCGCCCTGATGACCGGAGCCTCCTCGCGCACCGGCACCCATACGTTCAGACCCGATCGGCCATGGCCGGTGAGGCCGCGTTCGGCTAGCGCGTCGATCAGGGCTCGGCGTCGCGCCGAATAGACCTCGCGTGCGCGCGTGGTGGTCGCCGGGAAATCCGGGTCCTTCAGCAGCTCGACGACCGTGGCTTGGAGGATGTGGCTGACCCAACGCGGTCCCAGCGCCTGGCGGCCTTCGATCCGGGCGATGGTCAGCTCATCGCCCGCCATCAGCGCGAGTCGCAGATCTGGATGCAGGACCTTCGATACCGACCGGATGACCGCCCACCGGTTGCGCTCCGGCGAGGTCAGGGTGGTGCACGGAACTCCGGAGATGGCGCCGGTGTGGTCGTCCTCGACCAGCAGCAGGTCGGGATATGGCTCGAGCTCCCGGCGCAGCGCCGCCGCCCGCTCTGAGTCCATCGCCGCGCCGAACGGGTTCTGGGCCCGGGGCACGATCACCATCGCCTCGGCGCCCTCGGCGAGCGCAGCCCGCAGGGTCTTCGGGAGCAGTCCGTACTCGTCGATGCTCACCGGAACCGCGAGCAGTCCCAGCGCCAGCAGCAGGTCCCGGATCGACGTGTAGGCAGGATCCTCGATGATTACCCGGTCGCCCGGGCGCAGGTGCGCCTGGAGCACCCGTTCGAGCCCGTCGAAGGCCCCGGACACGACGGCCAGCGTCGCTGCCGCGATGCCATCCGCCGTGAACGCTGCAGCGCCCAACTCCAGCAGCTCCGGATCGCCGTTGTCGAGGTCCGACATCCGCAGCTTGTGCTCGAGGTCAACCCGCCGCAGGGTCGCCCCGAGGTCGGGCAGCAGCGCCGGATCGGGCAACCCGATGGCCAGATCCCGCAGACCCGGCGCTGGCTGCTCGGCGTAGTCCGGCTGGCGAGCGGGCTCAGGCGAGCGCAGGGGCGGGCGCGGGGCCACGCGGGTGCCACGTCTGCCCTCGGCGACGATCAGCCCCCGCTGGCGCAGGATGCGGTATGCGGCATTGACCGTGGCCGGGCTGGTGCTGAGGGCGCCGGCCAGCGCGCGGACGGTGGGAAGTAGGTCGCCACTCTCGAGCAGGCCTTCGTGGATCGCCGTCTCGGTGCTGCCCGCGATCTCCCTGGCGGTCGAACCACGGATTTGATATTGTTCTAGATCAAGAATGATTTTGTACTATAACAAAAGCGTGAGCCGGTGACCACCTCGCGAGTCCGGCCGGTTTCGGCCCGGACCAGGGTCCGCCGACGTGCGGGCCGGGGACAGTACGCGCGCGAGCAGATCGAGCAGATCCTCGACGCGGGCCTCGTCGGCCACCTCGCGTTCGTCGTCGACGGCCTGCCCTACGCGATCCCGATGCTCTACGTCCGGCTCGCAGACGAGCTCTACCTCCACGGGTCGCCGCTCAGCCGGCTGCTGAAGGGGGCGGTCAGCGGCGCCGAGCTCTGCTTCACCGTCACCTTGCTCGACGGTCTCGTCCTGGCTCGTTCTGCGTTTCACCACTCGCTGAACTACCGCTCGGTCGTCGTCTTCGGGCAGGCTCGGGCGGTGCGGGAAGGCCCGGAGAAGCTGGCCGCGCTGGAGGCGCTGGTCGAGCAGGTGATGCCGGGCCGCTCGGCTGACGCCCGCGGACCGGACACACAGGAGCTGAAGGCGACCGAGGTGGTGGCACTGCGTCTCGATGAGGCCTCGGCCAAGGTTCGAAGTGGGCCTCCGGTCGACGCCGCCGAGGACTACGACCTGCCGGTCTGGGCGGGCGAGATCCCGCTCAGGCTCACCGCTGAGGCGCCCGTGCCGGACGAGCGCTGTAGCGCCCCGTTGCCCGGCTACCTGCAACCCGTTGCCCGCGGCCGTGCTTGATCCCCGTTTGCACCGGCTGCTGGCCCAGGCCCGGGTCGACGAGCTGCGCGGGGCGGCTGCCTCCAGCCGGCGCTCGCTGGGCCCGCCGCTGCCCGAGGCCCGGCCCTCGATCGATCTGGCCATCACCCTGCGCTACGGCTTTCCCGACGACGAGCAGGGGATCGCCCGGCTGGCCGCGCTGGACAGTGCCGAGCCGCCACGACTGCCGCTTCTCCTGGCGGAGGTGGCGGGGGAGCTACGTGCGGCGCTGTCTCTGGCCGACGGGAGCGTGATCTCGCATCCGTTCTATTCGAACCGTGCGCTGGTCGATCTCCTCGTCGCGCGGGCGCAGCAGCTAGAGCGGGCCGAAGTGCCGGCCGGCGGAGTGCGGGCCCGCTGGAGGGGCCGGCTCAGGCTCTCGCTCCCGCGGTGACGTCGCTGGGGCCCGCTACGCTCAAAGGTCCCAGAACATGCCGAAGTTCGAGTTAGATGCCACCTACAGTGCGGCCGCGGATCAGCCGGCGGCGATCGCCTCGCTGGCCGAGGGAATCAACGCCGGCGAGCGGTACCTGACGCTGCTCGGCGCGACCGGCACCGGCAAGACGATGACCATGGCTGCGACCGTCGAGGCGGTGCAGAAGCCAGCCCTGGTCATCGCCCACAACAAGACCTTGGCCGCGCAGCTCTGCAACGAGTTCCGCAGCTATTTCCCTCGTAACGCGGTCGAGTACTTCGTCTCCTACTACGACTACTACCAGCCCGAGGCCTATGTCCCGAGCAAGGACCTGTACATCGAGAAGGATTCGGCCATCAACCAGGAGATCGACCGGCTGCGCCACTCTGCCACGGCGGCGCTGTTCGCCCGCCGGGACGTGCTGATCGTCGCCAGTGTCTCGAGCATCTACGGCCTCGGCTCGCCCCAGACCTACGACGACAACTTGCAGACGCTCCGCAAGGGTGAGTTCGTCGATCGGGACAAGCTGCTGCGCAAGCTCGTGTCGATCCAGTACACCCGCAACGACACCGCGCTGTCCCGCGGGACATTCCGGGTCCGGGGCGACACGCTGGAGATCTTCCCCGCCTACGCCGAGACCGCGTTCCGGATCGTCCTGTTCGGCGACGAGGTCGAGCATCTGCAGCATTTCGATCCGATCACCGGCGAGGTGATCGAGGATGACCTGGAGCACGTTGGCATCTGGCCGGCTAGCCACTACAACGTCCGCGAGGGCATGATCGATGACGCCGTGGCCGAGATCGGCCGTGAGCTCAACGAGCGCTGCGCGGAGCTTGAGGCCGAGGGCAAGCTGCTCGAGTCGCACCGGCTGCGCCAGCGCACCCAGTACGACATGGAGATGCTGCGGGAGATGGGTTTCTGCTCTGGGATCGAGAACTACTCGCGGATCCTCGACGGCCGTAATCCGGGCGACCGCCCGTATTGCCTGCTCGACTACTTCCCCGATGACTTCATCTGCTTCGTCGACGAGTCCCATCAGACGATTCCCCAGATCGGAGGCATGTACGAGGGTGACCGCTCTCGGAAACAGACGCTGATCGACTACGGGTTCCGGCTCCCGAGTGCGCTGGACAACCGCCCGCAGACCTTTCAGGAGTATCTGTCGATCACCCCGCAGCTGGTCTTCGTCTCGGCCACACCGGGACAGTACGAACGCAGCCATTCGGGCCGGATTGTCGAGCAGATCGTGCGGCCGACCGGGATCGTGGACCCGGAGGTCGAGGTGCGCGAGACCCGCAACCAGATCGACGACCTGATGAACGAGATCCGGATCGTGGTCGACCGCAACGAGCGCACGCTGGTCACCACGTTGACCAAGAAAATGGCCGAGGACCTGACCGACTACCTGCTCGAGATGGGGTTCCGGGTCCGTTACCTGCACTCCGAGGTCGACACCCTGGAGCGGATCCAGATCATCCGCGAGCTGCGGCTGGGCGACTTCGACATCCTGGTTGGTGTCAATCTGCTCCGTGAGGGGCTCGATCTGCCCGAGGTTTCGCTTGTGGCGATCCTCGACGCCGACAAGGAGGGCTTCCTGCGCGGGGAGACGTCCCTGATCCAGACCATCGGTCGCGCCGCGCGGAACATCGACGGCAAGGTGCTGATGTACGCCGATAAGGAGACGGCCGCGATGCGCGCCGCGATCGGTGAGACCGATCGCCGCCGCGCGATCCAGGTCGCCTACAACGAGGAGCACGGGATCACTCCGGAGACGATCGTCAAGGGCATCTCCGACATCGCGGAGTTCCTGCAGTCCGACTCCAAGGTCCCCCGTTCGCGCCGCCGCCGTCAGCGCGCGGCGAACTCGGTTCCTCCGGCCGAGCTCGAGAAGACGATCGTCGAGCTGGAGGAGGAGATGCTCGCCGCCGCGGAGGACCTCCGCTTCGAATACGCGGCGAAGCTGCGGGACGAGATCCGGGATCTGCGGCGTGAGCTGGATGCCGCGATCGCCGATGGTCGCGCCGGGGTTCGCTGATCGCCCTCGCGCGGTACGCTGCGAGCTTCCCCAGATACCTGAACTTGAGAGGTTGGTTCGCGTGGCCCTCGAACGACAGACCATCGAGAAGAAGGACTTCCCAATCGGGCGCCGGGGCTACGACCCTGAGGCGGTCGACACCCACCTGCAGGCCCTCGCCGATGAGATCGAGGAGCTCAAGCGCAGCACCCGCCGGCGCACCGAGACGCTGGCCTCATCCGCCAGCGAGCAGGTCCGGGCAATCGTCGAGGCGGCGGAGACCAGCGCGGCTGAGATTCAGCGCCAGGCTGAGGACGAGGCACGGGAGATCCGCGCCGAAGCCGGCGACGAGGCCCAGGCCACGCGTGAACAGGCCGCTTCGCAGGCCCGCGAATACGTTGGCCGGGTATCCGAGTCCACCGCGGTGATGCTCCAGCGGCTCGACGCCATGGAGAGCGAGCTCGGGGCGCTGGTTGAGGCGTTGCGCACCGGGGCCAACCGGCTGAACGCCGATTTGCAGCTGCTCGAGGGCAACCTCACCGAGGTCACCGATGCCGTCGCTCCGCGGCCGCGGTTCGAGCCCGAGCCTTCACCCCCCTCGATCCCCGCTTCCCCGGCGCCCCCCGCCGAGTCGGCGGACCCGGCCGCCACACCGCTGCAGGACGTTGCCGGCGAGGAGTCCTTCGAACCCGAGGTGGCGGGGGAGCAGGCCGGCTTCGAGCCCGCAGCCGAGAGCCTGCCCGCCGAGTCCAGCGCTCCGAGTCCGGCGGCCGAGTCGGCCGGCGGGACTCCCGAGGACGAAGGCGCGCGCCTGATCGCACTGAACATGGCGCTCAACGGGACCCCCCGCGAGGAGACCGATCGCTATCTGGAGCAGAACTTCGACCTCCGGGACCGCGGCTCGCTGCTCGACGAGGTATACGCCAGCGTCGAGGGCTGACTAGGGCCGCCTGGACCCGTCGGCGGGCGGCGCCGAGAGAGGCGACCCGAACGTCTGTTCGGTCTACTAGACTGATTTATGTGGACCAACTCGTCGTCTCCGGAGCCCGCGAGCACAACCTGAAGGACATCAGTCTGGCGATCCCCAGGGGGTCGCTGACGGTGATCACCGGCCTCTCAGGATCCGGCAAATCCTCGCTGGCCTTCGACACCATCTATGCCGAGGGACAGCGGCGCTACGTCGAATCGCTGTCGGCCTACGCCCGGCAGTTCCTGGGCCAGATGGACAAGCCGGACGTCGATTCGATCGAGGGCCTGTCGCCGGCCATCTCGATCGATCAGAAGACCACCTCCCGCAACCCGCGCTCAACGGTGGGCACGGTCACCGAGATCTATGACTACCTGCGCCTGCTGTGGGCCCGGATCGGCCACCCCCACTGCCATGTCTGCGGCCGGCCGATCAGCGGTCAGTCGGCCGAGCAGATCATCGACCAGGTGATGGAGCTGCCGGAGGGTACTCGCTTCATGGTCATGGCCCCGATTGTGCGCGGACGCAAGGGGGAGTACGGCAAGCAGCTCGAAGAGCTGCGGGCCGAGGGCTTCAGCCGGGTCAAGGTCGACGGTGAGCTGCTCCGGCTCGATGAGCCGATCGCGCTTGACAAGAAGTACAAGCACGACATCGCGGTGGTGGTTGACCGACTGGTGATGAAGGGCGAGTTGCGTAAGCGGCTGGCGGACTCGATCGAGACCGCTGTCGCCCTGGCCGACGGCCTGGTGGAGATCGAGCTCGTCGACTCCGGCGAGGTGCATACGTACTCGGAGAAATTTGCCTGTCCGGTACATGGCCCGAGCCTGGTTGAGCTCGAGCCGCGGATCTTCTCGTTCAACTCGCCGCACGGCGCTTGTCCGCGCTGCACCGGACTTGGGTCGCAGATGGAGATCGACCCGGAGCTCGTCGTCCCCGACCCGACGCTTTCGATCGGCGAGGGGGCGATTGCCCCATGGTCGGTCAGTGCCTCCGATTACTACGACCAGCTCGCGCAGGCCATCGCCGAGCGCTACCACGTCGATCTGGAGACGCCCTGGGACGAGCTCTCGGCCGAGCAGCGGGACTTCTTCCTGTTCGGCACCAATGGGGCCCGAGTCCAGGTCTCCTACCGCAATCGCTTCGGCCGCCGGCGCTCGTACGCGACGCAGTTCGAAGGGATCGTGCCCAACCTCGAGCGGCGCTACCGGGAGACCGAATCGGACTACTCACGCGAGAAGATCGAGGAGTACATGACGCTCCGTCCGTGCCCGGAGTGCAACGGGGCGCGTTTGCGGCCGGAGTCCAGGGCCGTCCTCGTCGGCGGTACCCCGATTCATGAGTTCACCGGGCTGGCCGCCCGCCGAGCGCTGAGCTGGATCCGGGAGCTTGAGCTGGGCGAACAGGACCGCCGGATTGCGCGCCTGGTGCTCAGAGAGATCGAGGAGCGGCTTCAGTTTCTCGAGAACGTGGGCGTCGGTTACCTCTCGCTCGAACGTGCGGCCGCCACGCTTTCGGGCGGCGAGGCGCAGCGGATCCGGCTGGCCACCCAGATCGGTTCCTCGCTCGTCGGCGTCTTGTACATCCTGGACGAGCCCTCGATCGGATTGCACCAGCGCGACAACGAGAAGCTGATCGGGACCCTGGAGCGGCTACGGGCGCTCGGCAACACGGTGCTGGTGGTCGAGCACGATGAGGGCACGATGCGAGCGGCCGATCACCTGGTGGACATGGGTCCCGGTGCAGGTGAGCATGGGGGCTACGTCGTCGCGCAGGGAACGCCGGCGGAGGTCGAGGCGGTGCCCGAGTCGCTGACCGGCCAGTTCCTCGCCGGGACGAGGACGATCGAAACACCGAAGCGCCGGCGTAAGCCGGCTGGCTACATCGGCATCGAGGGCGCCTCCCAGAACAACCTCAAGAGCATCAACGTCAAGTTCCCGCTCGGAGTGATGTGTGCGGTGACCGGGGTCTCGGGCTCGGGCAAGTCGACGCTGGTCAATGAGGTGCTGCTGAAGGCGGTGTCCAACCGGCTGCATCGGACCAAGCAGCGTGCCGGGGTGCATCGGAAGGTCACCGGGCTCGACCAGGTGGACAAGATCATTTCGGTCGACCAGTCGCCGATCGGGCGCACGCCGCGCTCCAACCCGGCCACCTACATCGGCCTGTTCGACCAGATCCGCGAGCTGTTCTCCAAGACCCAGGAGGCCCGGGCGCGCGGCTACAAGCCAGGGCGCTTCTCCTTCAACGTCAAGGGCGGCCGCTGCGAGGTCTGCCGCGGTGACGGTCAGATCAAGATCGAGATGCACTTCCTGCCCGACGTCTACGTGCCCTGTGAGCAGTGCCACGGCAAGCGTTACAACAAGGAGACGCTGGAGGTCCGCTTCAAGGGCAAGACGATCTCCGATGTGCTCGAGATGCCCATCGAGGAGGCACTGGAGTTCTTTGCCCACATTCCCAAGATCCGCCGGCGGGTGGAGGCACTCAATGACGTGGGGCTCGGCTACATGCGGCTGGGACAGCCTGCCACGACCCTCTCGGGAGGCGAGGCGCAGCGAGTGAAACTGGCGGCCGAGCTCTCCAAGGTGGCCACCGGGCGGACGATCTACATCCTCGACGAGCCGACGACCGGCCTTCACTTCGCCGATATCCAGCGCCTCCTGGAGGTGCTCAATCGGCTCGTCGATGCCGGTAACTCGATCGTGGTGATCGAGCACAACCTCGACGTGATCAAGGTCGCGGACCGGATCATCGACCTCGGCCCGGAGGGCGGGGACGAGGGCGGCCGCGTGATCGCCACCGGTACGCCGGAACAGGTGGCCAAGGTGGCAGAGTCGTACACCGGTCAATTCCTCACGGGGATGCTCCCGGGCGCCACGGCCGAGGCCAAGCCGGCCCGCCGGCGACCCTCCCGGCGGCCCGCGGCCGCGGGCGCCGCGCGCTGAGCCTCAGGCATGACGGAGCTGCAGACGGGTAGGGCCGCCCTGCCGACGGCCGCAGAGCTCAAGCTCTGGGCGCAGAAGTGGCTCTGGTACGAGGTCAATTCGCTCCCGTGGAATCGCGCCCGCATCCACTGGGAGCTCATGCGACGGGGGGCGTTCGCGCGTTGGCCGCTCCACGGCAACGTCCTCGAGGCCCTGCGCGCTGGACGGCTCGAGATCGGTGCGCAGACGCTGTTCGAGCCCGGGGTGTGGATCACGGCGCCCGGTGTCGCCCGGGTGCGCATCGGCAGCGGCACCTTCCTCAATCAGGGGGTGATGGTCGCCTCGGCCGAGCTTGTCGAGATCGGCGACCACTGCATGTTCGCCAACGGTTGCTTCATCAGCGACGCCGCGCACCGCTTCGACGACCCTGACCGCCCGGTGACCTGGCAGGGATTCACCAGCAAAGGCCCGACCCGCGTTGGGGACAACGTCTGGTGCGGCGCGCATGTGGTCATCACCAGCGGGGTGACGATAGGCGAACGCTGCGTGATCGGCGCCAACTCCGTCGTGACCAAGGACATCCCCCCGTTCTCGATCGCGGCCGGAGCGCCGGCCAAAGTGCTGCGGGCGATCGACTACTAGCGCCTGCTCCTGGCGCCGGTCCGCCCGGGCGGCCAATCCAATGAGGGTGCTCGAAAAGCGCTCATATACAGCGGTTTCCGAGCAGCCTCCTCGCGGACGGGCGATCGTGCCGGTCAGCTGGGCACTGGGTGTGCGCGGTTGGCGTCTCTTTCGCGCCAGCTGGCCAGCGCCGCGAAACCCACCGCCGCCCCAAGGTTGAATACGCCTGCCAGGCGCAGACCGAGCTTGGCGCCCGGGCGCGAAACCGCCGGCGAGCGCGCCCACACCACGTCGGTGGCCACCTCCGTGCCTCGCAGCCAGGCCAGGGCCCACCAATCCTCGGGCCGATCCCGGAGCGCCGCGACGGCATGGGCGGCGGCAAAGGTCAGCCAAACCGGGCCGCTGCGCTGAAACAGGTGGCGGGCATCGGTCGAGGGACCAGCGTGTCCAAGGACCCGCAACGTGCCCGCCGGCGCCAGCAGTGCTCCGGAGCCCAACGCGAGGTCAAAGGCGATCATCCCGCGGTTCACCCGGCGAAGGTTGTGCGCGAGCGCCGGATTCATACGAGGGCGCCGGCGCGGGCGCGGATTCGCCGAGCGAGCGTCGCCCTCACGAGTTCTTGATCACGATCCCCTCGAGGATGTTGGCCACGTGTTCGGTGGCGTCGATCGCGGCCTCGAGGCGCTCGAATAGATCCTTCCAGCGGATCACCACCATCGGGTCGATGCCGCCGTCGAACAGCGAGGCCACCGCCTCCCGGGTGATCCGGTCGCCCTCATTCTCGAGCCGGTTGATCTCGACTGTGTAGGAGGAGATGTCCTGGAAGCCCCGGAGTCTCGGGACGGCCTCGGCGATCTGCCGGCAGCCGGCCTTCAGTACCGCCGCCAGTTTGATCGCCTGATCCATCGGCGCCTCGATCTTGTACAGCCCCAGGTAGTCGGCGACCTCCTCGATGTAATCGACGATGTCGTCCAAGGCCGACGCCAGAGCGAGAATGTCCTCGCGATCGATCGGCGTGACGAACGTGTGGTTGAGGCGATGGATGATGTCATGGGTGATCCGATCGCCCTCGTGCTCACAGTCGAGGATCTCCCGTGCCAGATCCTTGCTGTCGGGGAAATTGGACAGCATCCGGTCGAGCAGGTCCGCCGCCTGCAGCACGTTGGCGCCCGCTTCCTCGAACAGCTCGAAATAGATCCGGTCCCGGGGAGCGAACACATGCGCGAGGCGCGGCATCCAGCCGCATCCTAGAGCCTCGGGTGGAGCCCTTTGTTGCCGGCTCGGTCGAGGACCGCCGCCTCAGCCCGTCGCCAGCGCGGCGCGGAAGCTCTTGAGCTCGTCCTCATCGATCGAGTAGACGTGCTCGGGACCAGGAAACGCGCCGCTTCGCACCTCGTCGGCGTACTGAGCCACGCCGGCCACCATCTGTGCCTTGACCTCGCCGTAGCGCTTGGCGAACCGCGGAGCGTGCCCGTCGTAGATACCGAGCAGGTCGTGGAAGACCAGGACCTGACCGTCGGTTCCGCCGCCCGCGCCGATCCCGATCACCGGGACCTCCAGCAGTTCCATCACCACATCGGTGACGGCGGCCGGGATCGCCTCGAAGACGATCGAGAAACAGCCGGCCTCCTGCAGCGCGACGGCCGACTGCGCCACGTCGAGCGCCCGAGCGGCCGTGCGGCCCTGGGCCCGGTAGCCGCCCAGCGCGGTTGCGGTCTGCGGCGTGAGGCCGACGTGACCCATCACCGGGATCCCGGCGTCCACGATTGCCCGCGCGCGCTGGATGCTGGTGCCACCGCGCTCCAGCTTGACCGCGTCACATCCCGCCTCCTTGATGAACCGCTGAGCGGTGGCAACGGCCTGCTCGTCGGAGCCCTCGTAAGAGCCGAAGGGCAGATCGCCGACCAGCAGCGGATTGCGCAGGCCGCGCCGAACGGCGCTGGCGAGCATCAGCATCTCGTCGGTGGACACCGGAACCGTGGACGGATAGCCCAGAACGGTCATCGCTCCGGAATCGCCGACCAGCACGACGTCTACGCCGGCTGCCTCGGCTACCTGGGCCGAGGGGTAGTCGTACGCAGTAACCATCACGATCGGCTCGCCCACGCGCTTCTTCTCGGCCAACCGCGGCAGCGTCATTGGCAGCGGGGCGTCGAGGCTCGTGGGGATCGGGGAATGGGGGGTTGCGGACATCGCGTCGTCTCCTCTATGCGACCGGCTCGCCAAGCAGCTTCGCCACTTCGCGGTCGACCTGCAGGATCTCGTTGTGCGCGTCTACGTGGACCACGCGCGGGTCGTAGTTCTCCATCTCGTCGGGGTCGTAGCCGGCGTAGGAGATCACGATGATCGTGTCCCCTCGATGCACCAGACGGGCCGCGGCGCCGTTGACCTTCATGGCTCCCGACCCGCGCTCGCCGGCGATCGTGTAGGTCTCGAAGCGAGCGCCGTTGTCGACATCCACCACGGCCACCTGCTCGAACTCCCTGATGTCAGCGGCCTCGAGCAGGGCTGGATCGATCGTGATCGAACCCACGTAATGCAGGTCGCAATCGGTCACGGTCGCCCGGTGAATCTTCGACTTCAGCATCGTGCGCTGCATGTCATGGTCTCCCGTTGCGGTTGGCGTTCACGGCCGGGGTGGCGGTGAACGGGTGGTTGTCGATAAGTCGTGTCGCGCCGACGCGAGCAGCCACGACCGCGAGCAGCTCGCCTTCGGCTCGCGGCACCGGCTGCAGGGTGCTGGCTGAGACAAGCTCCAGGTACTCGGGCTGGATCTCCGCCGAGCCGAGCTCTGCCAGTGCGCCGGCCCTGATCGCGCTGGGATCGTCATCGCCTCCGGCCACGGCCCGCTCAACGGCCAGCAACGCTCGACGCAGTGCCGCCGCCCGCGCGCGCTCCTCAGGCGATAGGTGCACGTTGCGGCTGGACATCGCCAGGCCATCGGGCTCGCGGACGGTAGGACAGATCTCGATCCGCACCGGCATGTTCAGATCTTCGGTGAAGCGCTTGATCACCAGCGCCTGCTGAGCGTCCTTCTGGCCGAAGTACGCGACATCCGGGCCGACCATGTTGAACAGCTTGGTCACCACCGTGGCCACGCCGTCGAAATGCGCCCGTCCGCGATGCTCGCCCTCGAGCGTCTCGGTCAGGCCCGCCACCGAGACGGTGGTGGCGAAGCCGGGTGGATAGACCTCCTGCACTGGCGGTGCGAACAGGAAGTCAACGCCCAACTCGGCTGCCACAAGCGCGTCCGCGCCCTCGTCGCGCGGATACGCGTCGAGATCGCGGTTGTCGTTGAACTGGGTTGGATTGACGAACAGCGACACGACCACGACGTCGCATTCGGACCGAGCCTGGCGGATCAGCGATAGATGCCCATCGTGGAACGCGCCCATCGTCGGCACCAGTCCGATCTGGTGCCCGGAACGCCGCGGGGCCAGCAGCTCGGCGCGCAGCTCGGTGACCGTGCGGATCGTTCTCATGCCGGAACGCCCTCCGTGCGCGCCAGCTCGCGGGTTGCGCTGACCAGCGCGTCGAACAGCTCGAGCAGCTCTGGCCGGCGCTCGGCGATTGCCGCCCGCTGGGCCTCGACGGTCTCCTCATCGCCCCGGGCCACTGGGCCGGTCAGCGCGCGCTGTGCGCCGGCGCTGGCCCAGTTCTCGACTGCGGCTCGCACCAACGGAACAAGCAGGCTCCGCTCGACGCCGACTTCGGCCATCAACCGTTCGGCGGCCGCCTCGACGGTGATGAGGAAATTCGACGCCACTGAGGCCGCGGCGTGGTAGAGGGCACGGTCAGGCTCGGCCACCCGCACCGGGCGCATCCCGAGCCGGGTGGCGAGCTCGGTGGCGAAACTCAGCGCTCGCGGCGTGGTGCCGGCGATCGCAGCGCCGGCACCGTCGAACTGGGCTCCGGCCCGAGTGACCGTCATCAGCGGGTGCAGCGAGAAACCCTCGTGCGGGAGGAGCACATCGAGACCGGAAGCGCCCGAGCAGTGGCCGACCAGCCGCCCGGGGGAAATCAGCGCGGCCGCTCCGGCGATTTCGGCGTCCGGAACACACAGCAGCACCGCGTCCGCCTCGGGGGCGTCGGCACCCCGACCGAGCGGTCCGATCACATCCAGGCCCGAGCCGGCAAGCGCCCGGCTGAGCGCGGTGCCGAGGCGACCGTGGCCGACGATGGCCAGGCGCGTACAGGGGGGGATGTCAGAAGAAGATTCCCGTTCCAGTTCCCGCATTGGAGATACCGGTCGGACACAAAGAGCTGATTCGAACTAGAGGTCCATCCCCAAAGGTGACGGCCTCGTCATCCATGATACCCCCTTAAGCGAGCATCAATCCCGGTCGGCGAAAAACGGGCACTTCTCGCACCTTGCGCGATCTTCATCCGGTCGCTCCGGGCAGCAGTTTCAGTCGTCATCTTCGCGGGCTACCATCGTTGCCGTGAGGAGCCCCAGTGCGCGTCGCGAGCTGCTCAAGACCGTGTACGAGGAGGCCCGGGACTGCGTGCGGTGCCCGCTGCATCTGACCCGGACCACCGTCGTGTTCGGCGCCGGCAACGCCGATGCCGACCTGATGTTCATCGGCGAGGCGCCCGGAGCCAACGAGGATCGGCAGGGGCTCCCCTTTGTCGGTCAGGCGGGGAAGCTGCTGGACAAGCTGCTGTTGGAGATCGGCCTCGAGCGCAAAGACGTGTTCATCGCGAACACGCTGAAGTGCCGCCCACCGGACAACCGGGATCCCCATCCGAATGAGATCGAGTCCTGTCACGAATACCTTCAGCGCCAGGTCGACCTGATCGAGCCGACAGTGATCTGCACCCTGGGCAACTTCTCCACCAAGTTGCTTCGCGCCGACAACACCGGCATCTCCCGTCTGCACGGCCAGGAGGAGGTTCGCGTGATCGGCACTCGGGCGGTGCGGCTGTACCCGCTCTACCACCCGGCGGCCGCTCTCTACACGCCGTCAACGCTGGAGACCCTGCGGGCAGACTTTGAGCGCATCCCAGCTCTGCTCGAGCTGGGCGCGCCCGAGCAGCCGTCACTTCCGGCACCGCCAGATCCGGAACCGCCGGCTTCGGCCGCCGGGGCGCCCGAAGCCTGGGAACCGCTCGCCGAGGAGCCGTCCGCCATCGACAACTTGGATCTGCCACTCCCGGCACCCGAACCGGTGGCGCAGTTGGGTCTATTCTGAGAAGCCTCTTAGCGAACCGCCGCCCGGTCAGTATTCTATGAGTGACATGGAGGCGGAGGAGGGGCTTTCCTCGAGGGTGGGCAATCGCACCAGCGGAGCGGGCACACTGGCCGCCCGCATGGCCGGGCGTGACCAAGATCGATTCGTCGGGCGCGCCGCACAGCTCGAGTTCCTCGAGGGCTGCCTGGACGGCGAGGTGCCCTCCAGCGTGATCCTGGTCCACGGCCCGGGCGGCATCGGCAAGAGCACGCTGCTGCGGGAGATCGGGCGTCGCGCGGAGGGGCGGGGGTACGAGACCTTCTCGGTCGAGGGGCGGGAGCTTCCACCGATGCCTGATGCGCTCGAGGCCGTGCTGTCGGGCGCTCGCACCAGCGACCGGCCGCTCGTGCTGATCGATACCTACGAGCGGATGAGTGCGCTTGACGGCTACCTGCGGCGGGGACTGCTGCCCTCGCTGCCGGACCGGACGGTCGTCGTGATCGCGGGGAGGAACGCGCCCGACCCGGCTTGGTTCACCGGAGGGTGGGAGGGGGTGGCCACCGAGATGGCGCTGGGCGCGCTGGATCCCGACGACGCGCTGAGCCTGCTTGATGCGCGCGGGCTCCGGGACGAGCGCGCTCCGGCGGTCGTCGAGTGGGCGGACGGATCGCCACTCGCGCTTGCCCTGGCCGCCGACACGGCCGCCGCCGACAGCGACTGGAGTCCGGCGGAGGGCACCCAGAGACCGGAGATGGTCCGCTCGCTGATCCGCCGGTTGGCGGAGGGAGAGCTCGATGGCATTCGCCTGTCAGCGCTCGGCGTTGCGGCGATCGCCCGCGTCACCACGGTCGAGCTTCTGCGCGCCGTCCTTCGCGACAGTGACGCGGATCTGGCCTACGAGCGCCTGCGCGGGGTGTCCTTCACCGAGCCGCTGGGCGACGGTCTCACTCTGCACGAGCTCGTCCGCAAGGCTCTGCACGCCGATCTGCGCCGGCGAGACCAGGAACGCGAACGAGAGCTGCGCCGCCGGATCGTCGATTACCTCTACCACCAGGCCCGGCTGGGCGATCCGCTGCTGGCCATCGAGATGTCACACCTGATCGAGAACTCGGCGATCAAATGGGGCTTCGGCTGGGAGGGCAGCGTCGATTACCGGATCGACGACGTACGGGACGGAGACGCTGAGCTGATCGCTCGCATGTTGGACGAGCGCGGCTTCCCGGACTGGTGGCGGCTGACCCGGCGCTTCTTCGCCGAAGCACCGGAGCGTGTGGCGGTTGCCCGCGACGCCGAGGACAACCTCTGCGGGTACCTCGTCTGCATGACCGCGGCGACCGCGCCCGAGTTCGCCCATCAGGATCCGCTCGTCGGCCCGTGGCTGGTGCACGCGCGCGCCGGAGCGAGGCTGGGGGAGGCGGTCCTCTGGCATGACTCAGTCGACTTCATCGGCGACCCCCGGGGACGGGTGCAGGCGATGCTGGGCATGGCCGGCGTGCTGCGTTCTGGAGCCTCCAACCCGCGGTTTGCCTACCTGCCGATCAACCCGACCAACCCACACGCCCTCGGGTTCGCCCGCGTACTCGGGGCCGAGCATCTGCCCAATCTCGACCTCGAGATAGGCGATCACCGGGTTGAATGCCATCGGATCGACTTCGGTCCCGGTGGCTCGACCGCCGCACAGCGTGCGGTCGTCTACGCGGAACTCGGTCTCGCCCGCCCGGACACCGGCGATGGAGAGGCCACGCTGGAGCTCGAGTCGGTGCGGGAGGCGCTGCGGAACTTCCGGGTTCCCCACGAGCTTGCTCGCAGCCCGCTGGCCAGCGGGGAGATGCCCGAGGCGAGGGCGGAGTCGGTCCGGATGCTCCTGCGCGACGCAGCCGACCGTGCCTTCGGTGACAGCGAGAACGAGAAGCTTCTGCAGCGGGTCCTGATCCGCGGGTACATCGAGCCGGCGCCGAGTCATGAACAGGCGGCGATCGACCTGTCGCTGAGCCGGGCCGCCTACTTCAGGCGACTGCGGGTCGCGGCCGAGCGGGTGGCCGAGTTCCTAGCCGCGCGTGGGTAGGGCGGGGACTGGGGCTTCCCCGGTGGCGGCGCTCTGCGCCGGCAGGGCTGCCGCCGTCTGGTCCGATGCGACGGCCGGCGGCTGGCCCAGCCGCAGGGCGATGATGAAGGCAACCGCGGCGCCGACGGCCTGAACGACGAGCACCGTTGCGGCAAAGCCGGCGGGCTTGTTCGGCCCGGCCACGAGGATGAACGGTTCGGCCAGCGCGAGTACGCCGAGCGGGACCAGAAACAGGGTGCGCCTGAGCGCGAGCATGTACTGGATGGCCAGGTAGGTGGCGGCCAGCACCGTGAACGCCGCACCCAGCACCAGCAGGGAGTCCGACGCGGTGGCCCGCTTGGACCCGAAGGCGACGCTCAGCAGCAGATGCGGCACCGCGGCGAAGATCAGCAGGCACGGAACGGCGCACACGCCGATGATCGCCAGCGCCCGACCCAGCACCGGGCGCGTATCCTCGCCGGCAGCGCGGCGGCGGGAGACCTCCGGCACGAGGTAGAAACCGGCGCCGATAGCGACCCAGATGAGCACCTTGGCCGCCACTGCAGTAGCCGCGTAGGCGCTTGCCGTGTCCTTGACGAACTGATGCTTGGCCGCGATCAGGTCGATGTTCTGCAGCACGGCGATCACGCTCAGTCCGGCGATCGGGGCCCAGGCTCGCTTCACATGGGTCCAGAGGTTCATGGCGGTTGCGCGGCGCGGTGTCGCGGGCGCCTGCGCGACATGGCGACGCAACCCCTTCCAGCAGTACACGCACATCGCCACGTACGAGAGCAGCGAGCCCAGAAACGCTCCGGTGACGCCGAGCCAGGCCGCGGCCAGGATTGCTCCCGTGGCCAGTCGCACCGCCTGCTCGGCGACCAGGCTGATGCCGACCGACTTGTAGTCCCCGACGCCCTGAAGGACGCCGCGCAGCAGCGAGAGCTCGAGCCACACGCAGCCCGCGGGGATCCCGGCCGCGGCGGCCCAGCTGTAGTGCTTGACGCCCACGGCCGAGGCGATCGGGTCCTGCAGGGCGATCGAGACGACCGTGAGCACCGCCGTGACGCCGACCAGCGTGCGCGTCCAACCCTTGACCGTGGCGATCAGCTCCTCGCCTTCACCCAGGTGCCCGAGGACTCCCTCGCGCGCGGTGGCCACCTGGAGCGCTTGGCCTACGACCAGCAGAATCAGCAGGTAACTGACCAGCGCTCCGAGTGAGCCATAGTCATTCAGCAGCCGGGCGAAAACGAACGTGGAGGCCAGGGCCACGACGTTGTTGGCGATCATCGCGACGGCGAGGCCGGCCGCCTTCGCGGTATCAGAGTTGCGCAGCCCGGCCAGCGCCGGCTGGTAACGGTCTCTCAACGCCATGGGTGACCGCCTGCGGTCTTGGTGCCAGCACCGGTCATAGACCTGATGACGGTACCGAAATGACTGTCGGCCAGGGCCCGCCCAGCAGTCCTGCTACGCGCCGGGAGCTTCTCTACAGTGTCGCCTCAGCATGCCGATTACGCGCTCAGCGGCGATCCTAGCCGTGGTTTTCACGCTGCTTGGCCTGGCGGGCCCGGCTGGTGCCGCGACGTCACGGCTGACTGCGACTCCGCCGGCGACGTTCAGTGCAGCCACGCCCACGCCGAGCCGACGCCCGGAGCTGGATCGACCACGCCAGCCCTGCCCCGGACCGGTAGTGACATACCCAGGGAGCTGTTGTTCGCGGCCGCCCTGCTCACGACCGGTGCCATCCTGCGGGTGCGCTGGTCGACCAACCGCTCCTGAGATGCCGGCGGGCGTCCCGCACCGCAGCGAGTCCTTGGGCGCAGGGCAAACCGAGGCTCTCGGGGCTGAGCTGGCCGCCGGCTTGAAACCCGGCGACGTAGTGCTGGTGCAGGGCGAGCTGGGGGCGGGCAAGACGACCTTCGTGCGCGGAGCGGCCCGCGCGCTGGGCGTGACGGCGGTGGTCACCAGCCCCACCTTCACCATCGGCCAGCGGTACCTGGCGCCGGTCCCGGTGGCCCACGTCGACCTGTATCGAGTGGCCGATCTTGACGCCGAGGATCCCGATCTGCTGGCGGACTACCTGCGACCGGACACGATCGCGTTCGTCGAGTGGCCTCAGGGCGCCGAGCAGGCGCTCGAAGCCCTGGCGCATATCGCCCGGCGGGTACGGCTCGAGCACGCCGGAGGGGACCGCCGGGTGGTGGAGATCCGATGAGGATCCTCGCCTTCGACACCGCCACCCGTGCGACCTCGATCGCGCTGTGCAACGGGCGCACATACGCGGCTCGGGATGACCCGCCCCCGGGCGAGCGGCCACGTCACATGACGCAGCTGATGCCGTCGATCGCCGAACTGCTCGAGCAGGCCGGCTGCTCCTGGCAGGAAATCGAGCGGATTGCCGTCGGCCGCGGGCCGGGAACCTTCACCGGCCTGCGCATCGGCGTCAGCACGGCGCGGGCGCTGGCCCGCTCGCTGGACTGCCCGCTGGTCGGGGTCTCAACGCTGGAGTCGCTCGCGCTGAACGCCGGCCAGGCCAGCGAGCCGATCACCCCCGACGCCGTCGTGGCCGTGCTGGACGCTCGCCGCGGCGAGGCGTTCGCCGCGGCCTGGAGGCTGCCGAGCGCCGGTTCTCCGGCCTCGTCAGGTTCGCTGGGCAAACTCCTCTTGGCAGAGCAGGCGATCACGCCGGCAGCGCTCGCGGCAACCATCCCGCAGCTGGGGGAAAGGCCGCTGGTGCTCGGAGAAGGCGCGGTAGAATTCAGGAAAATGCTTGAGTCCGTGGGAGCGCTGATCCCGGGCGACGCCTCGGACCTGCACCTGGTCACCGCAGCCAACCATTGCCGATTGGCTGCCGGCGGCACCGGGGCAGCTCCGGATCAGGTCCATCCCGAGTACCTCCGGCTCCCCGACGCCGAGATCGCGCGCAGAGCGGCAGAGCCACGATGACCACCGAGACCATGACGATCAGACCCATCGCCTACGCGGACCTCCCGCAGGTGATCGCGATCGAGCGTCGGGCTTTCGCCACCCCGTGGTCGCTGGCCATGTTCGTGCTCGAGCTGTCCAAGCCGTCCAGCGTCTGCCTCGCGGCCCTGACCGGCGGGCGTATTTCCGGCTACCTGGTGTGCTCGCGCTACGCCGACGTGTGGCACCTGATGAACATCGCGGTCGATCCGGCCTCGCGTCGCAGGGGGGTCGCGCACGCCCTACTCGACGCGCTGCTGCACCGCGCCGGGCCGGAGGAGCCCTACACCCTCGAGGTGCGCCCGTCAAACGCCCCGGCGATCGCCTTGTACGAGCAGTTCGGCTTCCGCTCCGCCGGGATTCGCCCGCGCTACTACCAGGACACCGGCGAGGACGCGATGATCATGTGGCGCACCACCGAGCTGTCCTCGGCCTCCGGCGCAGCCGGCTGACACGCGCGGGCTCCGTGATCCTCGCCCTGGAGACCAGTTGCGACGATACCTGTGCTGCCGTGGTCGGGTTCGACGGCGAGATCCACGCCAACGTGATCTCCTCGCAGGGAATCCACGATCGCTATGGAGGCGTGGTGCCAGAGATCGCCTCTCGTCATCACCTCGAGCTGATCGATGCAGTTCTCCAGGACGCATTGTCCAGCGCGCAGCTCACCATGGCCGGCATCGATCTCGTCGCCGTCACGCGGGGGCCCGGCCTGGTAGCGGCGCTGATAGTGGGCTTCTGCACCGCCAAGGCGATCGCTGCCTCGCAGGCGCTGCCGCTCGCGGCGGTCGATCATCTCCACGGTCACGTCGCTGCCAGCTTCCTCGGCCCTCATCCGTTCTCGCCGCCGTTTCTCAGCCTGGTTGCCAGCGGGGGGCACACGCTGCTAGCGCGGGTCAATGAGCCCGGTCCGGAGTTCGAACTGCTCGGCCAGACGCTTGATGACGCCGCGGGTGAGGCGTTCGACAAGGGGGCGAGGCTGCTCGGACTCGGCTATCCGGGCGGCGCCGCGCTCGAGCGCCTGGCCCGGGACGGCGACCCAGATGCATTCAACTTCCCGACCGCGGTTCGGATGCCGGGTCTCGACTTCTCGTTCGCCGGACTCAAGACGGCGCTTCTGTATCGCGTTCGAGATCTGGGACCCACCGAGGCCGAGCGCCGGCGCAGCGATCTTGCCGCCTCTTATCAGCGGGCGATCGTCGAGGCACTGGCCATCCGAGTGGAGCGAGCGCTCGAGGCGACCGGCCTCGAGCGTCTGGCCGTGGGAGGGGGCGTCGCCGCCAACGGCCCGCTTCGCGCACGGCTGGCGGAGATCGGTGTCGAGCTGGACATTCCTCCGCGGGAGCTGTGCACCGACAACGCCGCCATGATCGCCAGCGCCGCCCGGTACGTGCGACCGATGCCCTATCCGGAGTACCTCGGTCTCGACGTCTACGCCACCGGGGAGCGGGCGCTGGCGGCGTGATGAGGGAGATCGTACTTTTTGGCCGGCCGGGGTGTTGCCTTTGCGATGGCGCTCGGGAAGTCCTGCTCCGGGTTCGTGCCCAGCGACCGTTCGCTCTGGTGGAGCGGGACATCGAGCAGGATGATGCGCTGCTGCGCCGCTATCTCGAGCGTATCCCGGTGGTAACCATCGACGGCGTCGAGGCATTCGAGCTGTTCGTTGACGAGGACGAGCTGCTCGGGCTGCTGTCTCTCTCGCGAACGTCCGGGTCCCCGCTAGTAGAGTGAGGTGAGGATGAGCTACACGGTCGGCCGCGGTACCGAGATAGCTCAGCCGGACGTCGACGCGCCAGGCGAGAAGCTTTCGCTCGGAGTGGCGGCTCGGCTGTCCCGCTATCTCCAGGTGCTCACACAAGCCAGGAAGATGGGTAAGGAGACGATTTCCTCACAGGAGCTCGCCGACTACACGCACGTCAACTCGACTCAGATCAGACGCGACCTCTCGGGGTTTGGCAAGTTCGGAAAGCGAGGCGTGGGTTACAACGTCGAGTCCCTGGTCAGCCAGATCCGCAAGATCCTCCGGACCGCCGGGCAGCACAACATCGCACTGTTCGGCGCGGGCCACCTCGGAACCGCGATCGCCACCTCGGACATCTTCGCCGACCACGGATTTCGCGTGGTGGCGGTGTTCGACGTCGACCAGGCAAGGGTCGGCTCCCAGATCGGCTCGCTGACCGTCCGCCACAACTCTGAGCTCCGCAGCGTGGTGCAAGACGAGGACATCGTCGTCGCCGTGCTCGCCGTGCCGACGGCGGCGGCCCAGGTACTGGCCGACGAGCTGGCCGAGGCCGGCGTGAAGATCATCTTCAACTACTCCGATGCGCTGCTCCAGGTGCCACCTGAGGTCACGGTCCACACCTCGAGTCCAGCCGTCGATCTGCTCTACGCGCTGTACTTCTACCTGACCTGAGCCGAGCGACGCTCCCGACGTGGATCTCGACCTCGACACCGCGCGCGCGGCCTTCGAAGCATCGACCGACTTCACCGTCGGCATCGAGGAGGAATTCGCGATCCTCGACGGCACGGACCTCGGGCTGGTGGGCCGCTTCGAGGAGCTGAGAAATGCTGCCGAGGCTGACCCGGTGCTGACCGACTCGGTAGCGGGCGAGCTGATCTCCTCGGAGATCGAGATTCGCTCCGGGCGGGGCGAGGATCTGGCCGCGGCGACCGCGGCCCAGCGCCAGCGCCGGCGGAGGCTGTTCGCCCTGGCCGGCGCTCGAGGCCTGGCCCTCGGGGCGACCGGAACGCATCCGTGGTCTGACTATCGCGAGCAGCACATCATCGACACCGACCACTATCACCGCGTGCAGGAGGGCCTCCAGTACGTGGCCTGGCGAAACAATGCCTTCTCGCTACACGTCCACGTGGGCGTGCGCGGCGCCGACCGGTCCGTGCTGGTCTGCGACCGCCTGCGGCCGGTGCTGCCGCTGCTGCTGGCGATTTCGGCCAACTCCCCGTTTCTCGACGGGCGCGATTCGGGGCTGCACAGCGCTCGCTCGCAGATCTTCACCCGTAGCTTCCCCCGCTGCGGCATCCCCGATGCCTTCGGGAGCTGGGATGCGTTTGCCGAGTACATCGACTTTCTCGTGCGCACCCAGTCAATCGTCGAGTACACCCAGGTGTGGTGGTCCGTGCGGCCCCATTTCGCCTTCGGCACGGTCGAAGTGCGCATCTGCGACGCCCAGGCGACCGCGCCCGAGGCCGACGGCCTGGCGGCGCTGATCGTGGCCTGCGTGGCCCAGGCCGCCCGTGACGTCGATGAGGGACTCCCGGCAATCGAGCTCCCAGGTCGGCTGATCGAGGAGAACCTGTGGCGCGCCATACGCCACGGGCTCGAGGGGGAGCTGCTGGATCTCGACCGCGGCGAGCCGTACCCGGCCGCGCAAGCGGTTGAGCGCCTGCTGAACTGGACCGCCCCGGTTCGGTCCGAGCTGGGGATCGACGTCGTGCTGCCGCCGCTCAACGGTGCCCAGCGTCAGCGTCGGATGATCGAGGCCGGGGTAGACATGCGGGAGATCTTCGGTTCGGTCGTCGGGCAGACGCGCGAGACGTATGCTGGAGCCCTCGGAAGCACAGCGGAGGTAATCGGATGAGCACTTCAGAGCCATTCAGCGGCGAGCAGCCGACCGAAGAGGAGCTGCGGGCCGCCTACGAAGAAGAGATCAAGAAGATCCGCGTGGAGCAGGTACTCCTCGAGCACGTCGTCACGCTGATCAACCTGGGAATGCGGCGCACCGGCCTCGCGCCGGGCACCGAGGGCGAGCGCGACCCGGCACAGGTCCATCTCGCGATCGAGGCCGTGCGGGCGATGCTGCCACTGATCGAGCAGATTGCTCCACAGCAGGTGAAGCCGATCCGGGACGCGCTGTCACAACTCCAGCTCGCTTTTGTTCGCATCGGCGGCCAGGCAGACGCGACGGGTACGCCGGAAGCGCCGGCCCAGGGGACGCAGCCGCCGCCGGGCGCGCCCGCGGAGGCCAGGTCTCAGGCGCCTCCACCGGCCGGTGCGCAGGGCACGCCCGAAGAAGGCGCCGGACCCGCTCAGCGCAGCGGACGGCTCTGGATTCCGGGCCAGTAGCGCTTCTGGCGCCTGGCCCGCTACACTCCCGCGCCGTCTACTTCACAGGGCCCTGCTCGACGTCTGGGTGGTGGCCCTTTTGCGGTTGTGGCGGCGCCTTCCGGCGCGCCTCACTCAAATTGAGAGCTTCTACGGAGGATCTTCTTGTCTAGCTTCCTGACGCATCATGGCGTCCTCGTCGCGCTTGTCTGTGCCGGTGCCGCAGTTCTCTACGGTGCCCTGACCTCACGTTCGCTGCTCGCCCTCTCACCGGGCAACGAGCGCATGCGGACTATCTCCGCCGCCGTCCAGGAGGGCGCGTCGGCTTATCTGAACCGCCAGTACACGACGATTGCCGCCGTTGGCGTCGTCCTGTTCATCGTGCTGATCCCGCTCCAGAACATCCGGGTGGCGATCGGGTTCCTGATCGGCGGGCTGTTTTCCGCCGCGGCCGGTTACATCGGCATGAACGTGTCGGTGCGCGCCAACGCCCGTGTGGCCGAGGCGGCTCGGAATGGGGTTTCCGGTGCGCTGGATGCCGCCTTCCGCGGCGGAGCGGTGACCGGCATGCTGGTCGTCGGTCTCGCCCTGATCGGCGTCGCCGGGTACTACGGCGTGCTGACCTGGATCGCCGGCGAGAGCCCGCGTCATGCGGTGGACGCGCTGATCGGCCTCGGCTTTGGCGGTTCGCTGATCTCCGTGTTCGCCCGGCTGGGCGGCGGTATCTTCACCAAGGGCGCTGACGTCGGCGCGGACCTGGTGGGGAAGATCGAGGCCGGGATCCCCGAGGATGACCCCCGCAACCCGGCCGTGATCGCCGACAACGTCGGCGACAACGTCGGGGACTGCGCCGGGATGGCGGCCGACCTGTTCGAGACCTACGCGGTCACCGCCGTCGCGGTGATGCTGCTGGGCGTGCTGCTGTTCAGCCAGCAGTCCGCCGTGGTGATGTATCCGCTGATCCTCGGCGCCGTGTCGATCATCGCCTCGATCATCGGAACCTTCGCCGTCAAGTCGAAGGCCGGCAACGTCGAGCGGGCGCTCTACCAGGGCCTGGTCGTCTCCGGCGCGCTGGCCGCGCTGGCCTTCCTCCCCGTGACCTACTGGTTGCTGCACAAGGTCACCTTCATCTCCGGCGCGGCAGCGCCACACTGGTGGAAGTTCTACCTCTGCGCACTGATCGGGATCGGCGTCACCGCGCTCCTGTTCGTGATCACCGACTACTACACCTCGACCCGCTTCTCGCCGGTCAAGGGGACGGCCAGCGCCTCGCAGACCGGCCACGCCACCAACATCATCGCCGGACTGGCGTCGGGCTATCAGTCGACGGCACTGCCGGCGATCGTGCTCGCGCTGGGCATCTTCGGCGCGTGGAAGCTGGCCGGTGGTGGTGGCCAGGGCATCTACGGCATCGGTGTGGCCGTGATGGCGCAGCTGTCACTGACGGGTCTGATCGTGGCCCTCGATGCCTTCGGCCCGATCACCGACAACGCGGGCGGCATCGCCGAAATGGCCGAGCTGCCCGAAGAGGTCCGCACGATCACCGACAAGCTCGACGCCGTCGGGAACACGACCAAGGCGGTGACCAAGGGCTACGCGATCGGCTCCGCTGCCCTCGCCGCGCTGGTGCTGTTCGACGCGTTCCGGGAGGAGCTGATCGGCAGGCACGTATCGCCCAGCTTCGATCTGAGCAATCCGCCGGTCCTCATCGGGCTGCTGGTCGGAGGCATGATGGTCTACCTGTTCGCCGCGCTCTCGATGGAGGCCGTCGGCCGCGCCGGCGGCGCCGTCGTCGAGGAGGTTCGCCGCCAGTTCCGCGAGCACCCCGGGATCATGGAGGGCACGGAGCTCCCCGAGTACGGCACCTGCGTCGACATCGTCACCAAGTCCGCGCAGCGGGAGATGATCCTGCCGGCGCTGATCCCGATCATCCTCACCCTGGTCGTCGGCCTGATCAGCGTCGAGGCCCTCGGCGGACTGCTGATCGGCGTGATCGTCGTCGGTGTGTTCGTGGCCATCTCGATGACCGCGGGCGGTGGCGCCTGGGACAACGCCAAGAAGCTGATCGAGGACGGCGCGTTCGGCGGCAAGGGTTCAGAGGCCCATGCTGCTGCGGTCACCGGCGACACCGTGGGTGATCCGTTCAAGGACACCGCCGGGCCGGCGATCAACCCGATGATCAAGGTCGCCAACATCGTGGCGCTCCTGATCATTCCGATCATCACCTGAGACGCTCCGGTTGCGCGTCACGTTGAGGGGACGGACTGTTGGACCCGGGTCGAAAGGTTTGGTCCGGGTTCCGCGAGTCCCCTCAACGCGCCGCGCACCCTCGCGGTTGGTTGATGATCGGCGTGGTGCTGCTTGCCGGATGTGGCGCAACTCGTCAACCGCCGCCTCGCCTCGGCGCTAAACCACCGGTCGTGTGTCTTCCTTCTGCCGCCGACATCGTCGCCGGCTTTGCCCGGGTCCCGGCCGGCTCCGTTCGCGCCACGGCGGGGACGGGGAACAATGCGCAGCCGGAGTGCCGCTTCGTGGGCGGGAAGCTGCGGGTGGTGGCGAACGTTGACTCTTCGCCGCAGCCGTATTCACGGCTGGAGCGGACGATTGTCGAAGATGGCCAGCAGTTCGGGACAGTGCGTTCGTTTGCGGCGCCGGTAGCGGTTGACGGCGTGGGACTCGGGGCGGCGTGGCTGCCGGATCAGGACACGCTGATCACCGCCGATCAGCGGCGCCTGATCTCGGTCAAGGTGTCCTGGACGGGCTCACGGAGGCCACGGCAGGCGCTGGCAGCGGCGCTGGCTCGCCAATATCTCGCTTCCTGGGCCGCCGGGGGGCCGCGCTAGGCTCGCTCAAGGATGTCCCTATCCGTCGAGGTGGGCTTGGTGCTGGCGCTGCTCACGGCCTTTGGGTCGGTGGCCGGTTTCCTCTACAAGTTCCGCGGCGCCCGCGAGGCTCCAGCGGTCGACATGCGCCGGCCGCTGGCCAGTTCGGTGGCGCTGTTCCGCTCCCCGCTCTATGCCCTGGGGATCGTCATCGCCATGGGGTCGTGGGGCTTCCACGTGGGGGCTCTGTCGCTGGCGCCGATCTCGCTTGTGCAGACGGTGATCGCCGGCGGGTTGGTGCTGCTGACCTTTGTCGCCGACCGGCTGTTCGGAATCGCGGTCACCCGCCGGGAATGGATCGGGGTGGGACTGACCGCGGCCGGATTGGCCTTTCTGGCGGCAACGCTGGGCAACGAGGGCCACGGCGCCCAATCGCACTATGCCGACGGCACGCTCGCGCTGTATGTCGGCGCCCTGGGGGCGACCGGGCTGGCCCTGGCCGCCCGCTCGCGCAGCGCCAGCGCGCTTGCCGTGTCGGCCGGCTTGCTGTGGGCGGCCTCGGACACCTCGATCAAGGCACTCAGTTCCCACCTCGGGCACCTCGGAGCCGGCGTGCTCCTGCACCCGCTTGCTCCGGTCATCCTGGTGGCGTCGTTGCTCGGGTTGCTCGTCTCGGCCCGAAGCCTTCAGTTGGGGGAAGCTGTCCCGGTCATTGCGCTGACCAGCGCGGCCGCGAATCTGACCACCATCGCGGCGGGTCCGATCGTGTTCTCGGAGCGGCTTCCCGCCGGGCACCTGGAGCTTGCGCTCAGAGTCCTGGCCTTCGGACTGGTGGTGGTCGCCGCGGCGCTGACGCCACCCCCGATCCGAGGACTGGAGTCCAGGAGCGCCGCCGGTCAGGGCGCCAAGAGCTGACGCCGGCGTCCGGCACCCGGACGGTCCTGACGCGGGCGTCAGGTTGGCGTCACCATTCCTCAAAGACGTACTAGAGTCCAGTCCGTGTTCATTCTCATCGTCGGATGTGGGCGGGTTGGCTCGGCCGTCGCCAAGCGCGCGCTCGCGGCCGGGCAGGAGGTGTCGGTGATGGACAGCGACCCGCTTTCGCACGAGCGCCTGGACAAGGACCAGATGACGACCTGGGAGGACTCCGGCGGAAGGTTCACCGTCGGCACAGCGCTCGAGATCGACGGTCTGATCGAGGCCGGGATCGAAGAAGCCGACGTCTTCCTGGCCGCGACGCGGGGAGACAACACGAACCTGGTCATCGCCCAGATCGCCCAGCGTCGGTTCAAGGTGCCGCGCGTCGTCGTCCGGGTTGCCGATCCGGGCCGCGCGGCGTGGTACGCCGAACAGGGGCTGCTGACCATCTGCCCGACCCAGCAGGCGATCGACCAGGCCGAGCGCCTGGTCATGGCCTAACGGAGGCTCCGGGCAGATGTACGTGATCATCGCCGGAGCGGGCAAGGTGGGCTGGAACCTGGCGCGTGAGCTGATCGCCAAGGACCGCGAGGTCACACTGATCGAATCCGATCACAGCCGCTACCGCGTGGTCGAGGAGGAACTGGAGCACGCCGTTCAGTACGGGGACGCGACGGAGCTGTGGGTGCTCGAGCGGGCCGGGATCCAGCGGGCCGACCTGGTGATCGCAGTGACCGGCGACGACGAGGACAACATCCTCATCTGCCAGGTGGCCAAGGAGAAGTACGGCTGTCAGCGGATCGTCGCCCGGGTCAACAATCCACGCAACCTGCAGCACTTCAAGCTGCTCGGCATTCAGCCCGCCGTCTCCGCCACCGATTTGATCCTGCGCCTGATCGAGCACGAGGTGCCCGAGTACGGGCTCGTGCAGCTGCTCGCGCTCGAGGAGGAGCATCTGGAGATCATCGAACTCGAGGTCGGCAGCGGCTCCTCCGCCGCCGGCCGCCGGGTCCAGGACGTTCCACTTCCGGACGGATCGCTGATCATCTCGGTCCTGCGCGGTGGGGCGGGCTTCGTTCCCAAGGCGGATTCAATGATCGAGGCCGGTGATCAGGTTCTGCTGATCCTCGACCCGGGCCTCGAGGGCGACATCACGCCGCAGTTCGCGCCCAACGGGACCGGGAACTAGTGCGGAGCGCCAGCTGAGCATGGCCGACCGGCAGGTCGACTACCTGCTGATCGGAGGAGGCATCGCCGCCGCCAACTGCGCCCGCTGGTTGCGTGAATCCGGAGCCGACGGATCGATCCTGCTGGTCGGCCGTGAGAGCGACCTGCCCTACAACCGCCCGCCGTGCTCAAAGGAGTACCTACAGGGCAGTCAGACGCGGGCCGACGCGTTGTTTCGCCCTGCCGAGTGGTACGAGGATCAGCAGATCGAGGCGCTGACCCGTGTATCCGCGATGAAGCTGGACCTCGACGCCCGCACGGTGAAGCTCTCCAACAAGGACGAGCTCCGGTTCGGCCAGGCATTGCTGGCCAGCGGCGCCAACGTGCGTCGCCTCAACGTGCCGGGGTCCGAGCTGGACGGGATCCATTACCTGCGCGCGTTCGGAAACGCCGACACGATCCGCGAGGACGCCGCCGGCAAGCGCGTCACGCTGATCGGCGGCTCGTACATCGCCTGCGAGGTCGCGGCCTCGCTGACCCTGCTCGGCAGCAGCTGCACGATGGTGATGCTTGAGCCGGTCACGCTCAGCCGCGGGTTCGGCACGACGGCCGGCCGCTTCTTCCAGGGGCGACTGGAGGATCACGGGGTGACCGTTCATGGCGGGCAGGAGCTCGAACGCTTCGAGGGTGCGGAGGGACGGGTCACCCGGGTGATCACCACGTCCGGCCTCGAGCTCGAGACGGATGCGGTGGTGATGGGGACCGGTGCCGTCCCCGACGTCGTGCTCGCCCGTGCCGCCGGGTTGGAGCTCGGGGCAAGCGGGGGCGTGCGTGTCGATGAACGGCTGCAGACCGGAGTCTCCGGTCTCTACGCCGCCGGCGATGTCGCGGAATATCACAGCGTGATCCACGCCGGACGGCCGCTGCGGATCGAGCACTGGGACGTGGCGCTGAACCAGGGCAGGGTCGCGGCCCTCAACATGCTCGGGCGCGCTCAGTCCTACGACGTGGTTCCGTATTTCTTCTCCGATCTGGCCGATTGGGCTTCGCTTGAGTACGTCGGGCCGGCGTCGGATTGGGACCAAGAGGTCGTGCGCGGCAGCACCGACGAGGGCGAGTTCAGCGTCTGGTACCTGAGTCAGGGGCGAGTGGCAGCGGCGCTGTCGGTCGGGCGTTCCGATGACCTCGACCACGCGCGTCGGCTGATCGCCGCAGGCACCTCGCTGGACGGCCGAGCTGCCGAGCTCGGCCAGCTGAGCACCGACCTCGCTTCGCTTTAGTCGGACGGGGGCAGGCGGGGGTCGCGCGGGGTGGGGCCGACCCGGCGGCGCGTCGTGCCGCCGCCCGGCAGGCGATCCACCAGCCTCCCGAACCGATCGATCGCTCCCTCCAGGGGAGTGGTCATCTGGATCGCGCGCTCAAGCGCGGGCAGCACGCTGATCAGCTCACCGCCGGTATCGGCCACCCGCTTGGCGCTGTCGACGATCTCGCCACCTCGGTCATCGATGCGATTCCCGAGCTCGACGATCTCGCTGCCTTTGACGTCGATGCGATTTCCGAGCTCCCGCATCTCGCCCCCGAGCTCGAGCAGCTCGCGCGCCCGGCCGTCGAGCTCCTCCGCGAGCATCATCACCGCTCCGGCACGTCGGTCCAGCCGCTCGGCGACCTCGAGTACCGCACGGCCGATCAAGGCAATCTCCTCACCCAGATCGAGCATCCGCTCGAGCTGTGCGGGGGCGGCGCGGGCCGCCCGGGCGACGGCACCGAGATCGGACACGATGCGGTTGAGGACCGCCTGCGGGGGTTCGATGGGGAGACCGAGGAGGCGCAGCCAGCTCACCTTAGGGCAACGCTGCGGTCCGCCGGGGCAAAGGCTGCGGGGCAAGGACTCGAACCTTGAATTCCAGGGCCAGAACCTGGCGAGTTGCCATTACTCCACCCCGCAGTAAATCGATGCACCGGTAGAAGAGCTGGGACGCTCGATCCGACTGCAACGGACGGCGAGTATAGCCGCGGAGGTTGAGCCTCCGATGGGTGGCAGGCCCCGCGCGTTTGGAGATGTTGGTCGTATACGGTGCCAAATCTCCAAAGGCGACGCCGAAGGCGGTCAGCTTTGCGGCGCAGCCCGGATCTGCGCTAGCGTCGCCGCCGATGGCCAACCCCGCGCCCGAGGCTGAAGAACCCGTCACCGAGGGCCGCGCACGCGTCCCGACCGAGTTCCGTTACTGGGAGCGGGTCCGCGACCGCCGCGTACAACTGGCCCGTCGGGCGTGGCAGGCGGTGTGGCGCTTTGACCCACAGCCACCCGAGCACCTGGTAAAGCAGTTCGCCGGCGGCTACTACGACGCGGATCCAGTGGCCGAAGCGTTCGTGGACGAGGTCTATCTGAAACGAGGAGCGAAGGAGGGCCGGCGGCTGCTCGACCAGGCACTGGAACACGGTGTCGAGTCGGTCCCGGATGCACCTGCGTCGATGCGGCGGCTGTTCGCGGAGTTCGAGCGCGACCCCGAGTGGCTGGACCGCCGGCAGGTCGAGCTCGGTGCGCGGGTGTTCCGGCGCTACGGCACGTCGGTGTTCAGCTTCGCCACTACGAGCACGCTCGAGATGTACTCGGAGAGCTCGATCACCAAGCCGCTGTCGCTGTCCGGTGGCTACGCCGGCGAGGCGGCGCACAAGCGCCAGCTCGAGACGGTCCGCTTCTGGATCGACATCACCGAGCCGGGCGGCCTGGACGCCGGCGCACGCGGCAGGGCGACGGCGATGCGGGTCCGGGTGATGCACGTGTTCATCCGCCGGCGGCTGTCCCAACACCCCGAGTGGGACCTGGCAGCGTGGGGGATACCGATTTCGATCTCCGACGCGACGCTCACCCTGATGGGCGGCAGCGTGGTTCCGGGGTTGGCGCTGTGGAGCGTCGGTCACCAGACGACGATCCGTGAAATTGAGTCGCTGCTGCACTTCTGGCGCTACGTAGGTCACCTGCTCGGCGTGCAGCCCGCGTGGTACCCGACGGATTTCAAGCAGTCCGTCCAGCTGATGTATGCGGCCTTCGTCAAGCGTGCCTACACCGCCGGGCGCGATGGAGCGGAGCTGGTGGAGTCCTACCTGCCTGCGTTCGCGCCCAAGGGCGGCACATCCTTGCGCAAGCGGCTGCGCGATGAGCTCAACTATCGAGCCCAGATCGGCTACACGCGGTTTTGGATGCTGCCGGCCAGCTATCGCCGCCACGCGATGCCAAACCCGTGGCCCTGGGCGCTACACCCGTTGGCGCAGTTTCCCGTCGTCCTCACCCTCGAGAGCGTTCGCCGTCTGCTGCCGCCGCTGGACGGGGCCGCCGACCGGGTGCAGCGGTGGCGGCGCAACAACTGGTACGCCAACGAGACCGGCGGCCGCGAGGCCGAGTTTCACCCGGTCGAGGAGTTCCGTCGCTGAGGCGCGGGCTCTCGGCGGGAGACCGTCAGTTGGGGTCTGCGAACTCAGCCGGCTGCTTGGTCAGGCCGGCGGTGACCGCGGCCAGCTGGTTCGCTGAGCCGATCAGTCCGAGCTGTAGCTTCGCCTCCAGCGCCAGCGTCTCCTCGGCCGCCCCGGTCCACGACTCGTCGAACAGGCGCTTGGCTCCCCGTACGGCGTCTGGCGAGCGACTGGCAATTTCGGCCGCGAGCTGGTGGGCGGAGCTCAGCGGGTCCTCGACGACGTGGGTGACGATCCCCAGCTCGCCGGCCTCGGCGCCGGTGAAGGTCCGTGCGGTGTAGGTCAGCTCCTTGGCCACGTCGATGCCGACCAAGCGCGGCAGCGTGCGGGTGATCGACATGTCTGGGATCAGTCCCCACTTGACCTCCATCACCGACAGGCGGGCGTCGGGCGTGGCGAAGCGGATGTCGGCCCCCAGGGCGATCTGCAGCCCGCCGCCGAGACAGTTTCCGTGGATTGCGGCGATCACCGGCACGGGCACGCGGATCCAGTCGTAGGCGGGACGCTGGAAGCGATTGGGCACCTCGCCCTGCAGCGGACCGGTCAATCCGGTCATTCCCTCGGATGCACCCATCACGCCCGCCAGGTCCAGTCCGGAGCAGAAGCTCGGACCCTCGCCGTGCAGGACGACGGCGCGGACACCGGGCTCACCCATGAGCCTCTGGGCGGCGGCGGCGATGCCCTCGAACATCGGCAGGTCGAGCGCGTTGTGCTTGTCCGGGCGGGTCAGCGTTACCACGGCCACGTGATCGGCCACCTCAATTCGGACGCGCTCGCTCATTGCGCCCGGAAGTCTGCCAGAGCGAGTCGATCTCCGACCCGGACGTCTCCGCCACGCACAACCCGCCCGTAGACACCGAACGGCAACGCCTCGGTGGCGTTCTGACGGCCGCGATAGTCCCTGAGGATGTCCAGAGTGGGGAGATCGAGCGCCCCGGATTCAGGATCACGGCTGGTGATCAGGCAACGGCCGACGTGACCCCTGACCTCGATCACGGCGTCACCCACGCTCACCCGGCGCCCGGCCCACGCGTCCTCGGCGTGCGCGGATACACCATCGAACTCGATCAGCATGCGAAAGCGCCGCGCATCCACAGTCGGCTCGGCGGCCGCCTCGGCCAGCCGGGCCAGCGAGGCGGTGGAGATCAGCGAGGCCACCCCGGCCACGCCCCGGTCGACGGCGCCGCCGGGCTCGACGGCCTCCACCACCCGCAGCGGTTCGCCGACGTAATCCGAGACGGCAGCTGAGAACGGTCCCTCGACGATCTGCCCGCGAGCGCTGTGGGCGTAGAACTTGGTCTGGATCGGCGCGCCGAGCCTGATCGCGTCCTCCACCACGCGGCCGTCGGGAAAGCTCAACGACAGCCGCCGCGCGGCGTCGTCGTAATCGGAGACGATCGTGGTCAGTGCGCCCAGCCGTTTGCCGTTGGCCAGCCGGTCGCCTTCGTCGATCAAATAGAAACGCCGGTTCTCTCGGACTCCATCGGGCTCGAGGCGGACCGACTGCGCCGAACGCAGCCGCGTGCCCTTGACCGGCGTCACTGACAGCGCGGTGACGAGCATCCCGAGTTAGGCCGCGGCCTGCTCGGCCCAGTCGCGGTACAGCTCCCAGTAGCGCCCGCCCGCAGCCACCAGCTCGTCGTGCGTCCCCTGCTCGACGATCCTGCCGTGCTCGAGCACGATGATCCGGCCGGCGTGCTGGATCGTCGACAGGCGGTGAGCGATGACGATCGCGGTGCGTCCGGCCACCAGGCGGCGAAGCCCCTGCTCGATCAGGCTCTCCGTGTGGACGTCGACGTTCGAGGTCGCCTCATCGAGCACCAGAATCCGGGGATCGGCGACGAGCGCGCGGGCGAACGCGATCAACTGCCGCTGTCCGGCCGAAAGCTGCACGCCCCGCTCCCCGACCTGCGTGTCATAGCCGTGCTCGAGCGCCTCGATGAAGCCGTCCGCTCCGACGGCCTGGGCCGCGGAGGCGACCTCGGCGTCGGTCGCTCCAGGTCGTCCGAAGGCGATGTTCTCCCGCACGGTGCCGCTGAACAGGAAGCCCTCCTGCGGCACGATCCCCATCTGTGAGCGCAGTGAATGCGCCTGGACCGAACGCAGGTCGTGTCCGTCGACCGAGATCGTGCCGAGCGTCGGGTCGTAGAACCGTGAGACGAGCTTGGCGAAGGTGGACTTGCCCGCCCCGGTGGACCCGACCAGCGCCACCGTCTGGCCGGCCGGAATGACCAGGTCGATGTCGCTCAGCGCCCAGGCTCCGTCGTCGTCGGTTCCGTACCGGAACGAGACATCCTCGAAGCGAAGCTCGCCTCGGATCTGCGGCAGCTCCAGAGCGCCCGGGGAATCCGCGAGCTCCGGCTGCTCGTCGAGCAGCTCGAAGATCTTGTCCAGCGCGGCCATGCCCGACTGATAGGTCGTATACAGCTGGGAGAGCTGCTGGATCGGGTCGAAGAAGTTGTTCAGTGCCGCGATGAACGCGAACACGACGCCGGTCGAGGTGTGACCGTTGATCGCCTCGATGCCGCCGATGACCAGGATCTCTACCGTCACTAGGGATGAGAGCAGTTCGACGGCGGGGAAGTAGCCCGCGTTCAGATACACGGTCTTCATGTTGGCGTCGCGGTTCTCGGCGTTGAGCCAGCCGAAGCGTGCGATGTGGCGCGGCTCCTGACCGAATGCCCGGACGACCCGAATCCCGGAGAGGCTCTCCTGCAGGTAGCCGGTGATCGAGGCGATCTTCTCCCGGGTCAGCCGGTACGCGTCGGCGGAGGCGATCCTGAACGCGAGGCCCCCGACCGCGATGATCGGGAGGGCCAGGAAGGTCAGCAGCGCCAGGTGCGAATCGAGCACGAACAGGATGACCACGACCCCGACCAGGGTCAGGCCGGATTGGAACAACGTCGCCAGCCCATCCTCAACGAGTTGGTCCAGTGCCTCGACGTCGTTGGTCAGCCGGGAGATGATCACGCCCGCGCGGTTACGGGAATAGAAGCCGATCGACAGCGACTGCAGATGGGCGAAAAGCCGGACCCGGAGGTCCTGCAGGGCGCGCTGTCCGACCCAGCCGACGAGGTACGTCTGGGCGTAGGACGCGACGGCGTAGAGGATCGCGGAGACCAGGAAGCCCGCCACCACCAGGTCAAGCGCCCCGGTGTCGTGACGGCGGATGCCGCTGTCGATGGCCAGCTTGGCCAGCGGAGCAGGGGCCAGCGCGGTGGCGGTGGCCACCAGCAGCGCGAGGAACATGGCCGCTACGCGCCAGCGGTAGGGCGCGAGCAGCTCGACCAGGCCGCGCAGCTTGCGACCGCGTCCTCCCGTCTGGCGCAGGCGCCGACGTACCTCGTCTGTGCGCGTGCCCGAGCTCACAGGCCGGCCACCTCCGCCTCGAGCGGCTTGCGGGTCATGAACACCTGGTCGGGCATGCCCTTCTCGACGATCTCGCGATACAGATCCGACTGGATGAGCAGCTCCGCGTGGGTGCCGTGGGCGGCGACGGTGCCGTCCTCGAGCACGACGATCTCGTCGGCCAGGGCGATCGTCGAAAGCCGATGGGCGATGACGATCGTCGTCCGGCCGGCCATCACCTCGCCGAGCGCTTCCTTGATCGACTGCTCCGTGGTGGCATCGACGGACGAAGTGGCATCGTCGAGTATCAGGATCCGCGGGTCGGCCAGTATCGCTCGGGCGATGGCGATCCGCTGGCGCTGCCCGCCCGACAGGGTCAGGCCGCGCTCGCCCACGAGGGTGTCGTAGCCCTCGGGCAGCGCGGTGATGAAGGTGGCGGCCTGGGCGGCCTGAGCGGCGCTTTGCACTTCCTCGCGCGTGGCGTCGGGACGGGCGTAGGCGATGTTTTCGTGAATCGAAGCCGAGAACAGGAACGGGTCGTCGTTGACCACCGCGATCGCGCGACGGAGGCTGACGAGATCGACCGAGCGCACGTCGGCGCCGTCGATCCTGACCGAGCCGGTGCTCACGTCGTAGAGACGGGGGATCAGCGATACGAGCACGGACTTACCGGCCCCCATCGCGCCGACGAGCGCAATCGTCCGGCCGGCGGCGATCTCCAGGTCGACGTCGTGCAGCGCGGGACGCGGAGAGCCCTCGAAGCTGAGGCCGACGCCGGACAGCGATACCCGGCCGGGGCCGTCGGGCAGCTCGGGCGCCTGGGGTGGGCTGGTGATCTCAGGCTGGCGGTCGAGGATCTGGAAGATCCGGTTCCCGGACGCGGTCGCGCGCTGGGCAGCGCTCAGCATGTAGCCGAGCGTGCGCATTGGCGAGATCAGCATCAGCAGGTAGGCGTAGAAGGCGGTGAACTGCCCGACCGTCAGCGACCCGTGGATGACCTCACGCCCGCCGACGAGCAGGATCGCCGCCAGTCCGAGGTTGGGGAGGAAGCTGATCAGCGGTCCGAACAGGGCCTGGATCCGGATGGCCAGCAGCTGCTGGTCGAACACGCGCTGCACCGAATGACGGAAGCGATCAAGCTGACGCTCCTCCTGCGCGAAGGCCTTGACCACGCGTACACCGGAGACGTTCTCCTCAGCGTCGGCGGTGAGCTCGGCGATCCGCTGCTGGGCCTCTTGGAGCGCGGGCCGCGAGCGCTTCCCGTATCGGAACGCCACCAGCACGACGAACGGCACCGAGGCCAGCGACAGCGCCGCCAGCTCCGGGCGCAGTAAGAACATCGCCACTGCGGCCAGTGCGATGGTCAGCAGCGACTGGGCGATGAAGATCAACCCGTAGCCGAGAAAGAAGCGGACCGCCTGCAGGTCGACGGTCGCCCGCGACATCAGCTGGCCGGTCTGCTGGCGATCGAAGAAACCCAGCTCCAGCCGCTGAAGCTGGCCGTAGAGGAGGTTACGCAGGTCGACCTCGACCCCGAGTGAGACCCGCCCGGCGACGACGCGGCGCGCCACGCTGAGGCCCAGGCGCAGGACGCCCGCGACGGCGATCGCGATCACCATGATCGTCAGCGCGTGACGGTGGTGGACGCGGATCGCGTCGATGGCCCGGCCGGTGAGGTACGGGATCAGGACCGTCATCACCATCGCGCCGGCAGCGAGCAGGAAAGCCCACGTCACCGGCCTTCGGTAAGGCCTGAGGAAGCTCAGAAGTCGCCTGAATACGGACATACTTCATAAAGTATAGTGGCGCCGGGGCGAGCCCGCTGCCTGAGATCCGATGTAACGGTTGTGTAGGAACGGGCCGGTTGCGTGTTGCAGGCACCTCACCCTTGCGCATATGATGCCGCCGCGAAGGTGCCGGGAGGCAGGCGGAGAGGAGAACGGCCGGGAGATGGATGGCGTCCTGAGGTTCGGCTATGAACCGCTCCGCGGGTTCATCGAGACCATCGGAGCGATGATTCTGCTGTTCCGACGGACGCTCGTCGCATCGGTGACGCCACCGTACAACTACGGACCCGAGCTCGTCGACCAGTTCCTCTTCGCCCTGCGGCTCGGCTGGTTCCCGATGATCCTGGCTTCGCTGGCCTTCACCTACGGGCCGGCGGGGATCGAGGTGGGCAATTTCCTGAACCTTCTCGGCGCGCTGGACCGGCTCGGCGGCCTGTTCGTGATCATCGTGATGCGTGAGTTCGCCCCGCTGGTCTGCGCGATCGTCATGGCCGGGGTGGCCGGCACCGCAATGACCGCCGATCTCGGCGCACGCAAGATCCGCGAGGAGCTCGACGCGCTGATGGTGCTCGGCGTCGACCCGATCAAGAGTCTCGTCGTGCCGCGGTTTCTCTCGCTGATGCTGCTGACGCCGCTGTTCTCGATCTACGCGCTGCTGTTCGGGACGCTGGGCGGCGTGCTGGTGACGGTCTCCAACGGAGCCCAGATCGGGCCGTTCTTCTCCACCTTCTTCGCCCAGGCGACGACCTCCGAATTCGAGGCCATGCTGGTCAAATCCTCGATCTTCGGGGCGATGATCGCGATCGTCTGCTGCTACAAGGGGCTGACCGCCTCAGGCGGGGCCGAGGGGGTGGGGCGCGCGGTCAACCAGGCGGTGGTGATCGCCTTCCTGGGCATCGGCGCGATCGATTACACCTTCACCCAGACGCTGCTGGCCACGCACCCGGCGCTGAACACGCCGAGATGATCGACGCCGAACGATGAACGTCTTCTCGCGACCCGTGGCTGCGTTGGTCTCCTTCGGTGAGGCGACCCGGTTCTGCGGGCGGATCGTGATGAAGGTGTTCAACGGCCGTGTACTCGGGTTCATCGGTGAGACCCTGCGCCAGGCCGGGATCCTGATCACCGGTTCGGCGGTGATCGTCCTCGGTCTGGTGTTCATCCTCGGGCTGCAGTGCGGAATCGAGGGGGCCTACGCGGCGAAGTCCGTCGGCGCGACCTCCTCGACCGGGGCGATCGCCGCCCTCTGCGACCTACGCGAAGTGATCCCCTACGCGTTCGGGTACATGATGGCGGCCAAGGTCGGGACTGGGTTCGTGGCCGAGATCGGATCGATGCGGATCTCCGACGAGATCGACGCGCTCGAGGTGATGGGGTTCGACTCGATCCTGTACCTCGGCTCGACACGCCTACTGGGCACCTGGCTGGTGTTGCCGTTCCTCTACATGATCGCCGTTGCGGTCGGGTTCGCGGCCTCCTACCTGGCCGACGTGGTGCAGCTGGGCCAGGTCTCCAAGGGCGGCTACCTGCAGTTGTTCTGGCAGTTCCAGTCTCCCCAGGACTTCTTCTTCTCCGGGCTGAAGTGCATGGCCATGGCGACCTTCATCGTCCTCGTCTGCATCTACTACGGCTATCACGTGACCGGGGGGCCGGTCGGAGTGGGGAAGGCCACGGCCCAGTCGATGGTCGCGAACATCCTCGGTGTCCATTTGATCGGCATGGTCGGCACGCAGCTGTTCTGGGGCGGCAATGCCCGCGCGCCGATCGGCGGCTGAGGCAGTAAGCCCGGATGCAGCGCTCTCAGCTCGCTCGGTTGACCGCGACTTTTGCGCTGGTCATCGCGGTGATCGTCCTGGGCTATGTGCTCATCACCGGCGGCTCGACGTACGTCCTGCACGCCCAGTTCAGTGACGCGGGTCAACTCGTCAATGGGGATCTGGTCACTGTGGCCGGCCATCAGGTCGGCTCCGTGGGGGCGATCAAGCTCGCCAACAACGGCCTGGCCGACGTCGAGCTCGACATCAGCGACACCAGCATCGCGCCCGTCCACGCCGGGACGGTGGCCAGGATCGGCCAGCTCAGCCTGACCGGTGTGGCCAACCGGTTCGTCGGTCTCAGCCTGAGCGGCGCGGGCCGGGCCATCGGCAGCGGCGGCTCGCTGTCCTCGACGCAGACCCGCGGCATCGTCGACCTCGATGTCTTCCTGGACGCGCTGACCCCGCGCGTTCGGGCATCGCTTCAGCAGATCCTCAAGACTGGGGCTTACTTCGTCCAGCGCCCGACTGCCGGGCAGCTCAACCAGGCGGCTCAGTACCTCAATCCCGCCTTCAGCCAGACCAGCCAGCTCTCGGCCGAGATCGTGGCCGACCGGTTCGCCCTGCAGCGGCTGGTCAGCTCGACCGCCAATGTCTCGAGTGCCCTCGCCGCCCAAAGCGGCGATCTCGCCGGCGCGGTCACCCACACCGCCACCACTCTGCGTGAAGTTGCGAGCCAGCGCGTCGCGCTCCAGGACGCCCTGGTGCGTGCCCCGGGTGTCCTGCAGCAGAGCCGCGGCGTTTTGGCCGACGTCAACTACACGTTGCACGTGATCAACCCCGCGCTCACCGATCTCCAGCCGGTGGCGCCGCGACTGGTCTCGCTGCTACGCGCGCTCGTGCCCGCGGCACGCGACGCGATCCCGACGATCGCCGGGGTGCAAGCGCTGATTCCCAGTGCCAAGGCTGCCCTGCTCGCGCTCCCGCCGGTCGAGCGCCAGGCCACCCCGGCCGTCCGCTCGCTGACCTCGGCATTGCAGGGCATCACGCCGATCCTGTCCGGCCTGCGCCCGTATGTGCCGGATGTCGTGTCGGGCTTTTTCAACGGCGTCGGGGGCTCCACAGGAGCCTCCTACGACGCCAACGGGCACTACCTCAAATCGGTGCTGACCGTTCAAGCGGGCGGGACGTCGCTGACCGGTCTGCTCAGCCTCCTGGGGCCGCTGACCGGGTCGCTGGGGGCGTTCAACGGCGGCCGCACCAGCCAGCTGGCGCCGTGCCCCGGTGGCGGCGGCCCGCCGGCCGCCGACGCGTCGAATCCGTGGACGACGCCTGATCTGCTGCCGGGCGTCGCCAGCGTCTGCAACCCCGCCAACGATCAGAAGCCATGAGGCGCCTGATCACCATCGCGTTCACGCTGACCGCGGTCCTCGTGCTGGCGCTCCTCGGAGTGCGTTCGGGGGCTCAGGGAAGCTCCACCGCGCGCTTCGACGTGATCTTCGATGACGCACGAGGGCTCGTGGGCGGTCAGCTGGTGAAGATCGCCGGCGCCAAGGCCGGCACGATCCAGAACGTCGTCGTGACCTCCGACTTCAAAGCCCGGGTGCAGGCGACGGTGGACAGCCGGTTTATGCCCTTCCATCGCGACGCGACGTGCACGATCCGGCCGGAGGGGCTGATCGCCGAGAACTACGTCGACTGCGATCCGGGCACGCCCGCCAGTGCTCCGCTGCCGAGCACCGGTTCCCACCCACCGACGGTGCCGGTGGCGAACACCACCGAGCCGGTCAGCCTGCTCGACCTGTTCAACATCTTCAATCTGCCGACGCGGCAGCGGTTCACTGCGATCGTCAACGAACTCGGGATCGGAACCTCCGGACGCGGCCAGGACTTCAATGAGATCCTCCGCCGGGCCAACCCGGCGCTGGCGCAGGCGCGACAAGTGATCGCGATTCTCAACCGTCAGCGGACCCAGCTGGCCGCGATCATCGACGCCACGGGCACGATCGCCACCGAAGCGGCCGCGCACCCCGGTGCGATCCAGAGCTTCCTTGACCGGGCCGCATCGCTGAGCACCCTGACCGCCAGCCACCGCGACAACCTCTCGCTCGCCGTGGCCCGTCTGCCTGGGCTGCTGGCCGCGGCCCAGCCCTCACTGCAACAGCTCGACACTGTCGCAGTTGCCGGAACGCCGCTGGTCGCGCAGTTGCACGCTGCGGTCCCGGCGTTGAACCGAGCCCAGAACGATCTGGGCCCGTTTGTCCTCGCCGCCAATCCGGCACTGAAGAAGCTCGGCGTCGCGCTGGCCAAGGCGACCCCGACAATCCGTGCCACCACGCCGCTCGTGCGCACCGTCCGCAGCTATGCCGCCGCGTCGCTGCCGGGCACCCAGCTGTTCGCGAAGCTGGCCTCGAACCTCCAGCAGCACGGATTCGTCGAGAACTTCTTCGGGGTCGTGTACTACGTCGCCGCCGGCCTCGCCCGCTTTGACACCACCTCGCACATGCTCTCGATCCTCCTCGTCGGAGCCAAGAACGGGCTCTGCGGCGCCTACTCGACCACTCCGGTCGCGGGCTGCTCCGCTCACTTCGGCTCGGCGCCGGCCTACACGCCCGCCTCGGCTCCATCCACCTCCGGGCGGACGCGAGCGAAGACCAGTCCGGTGCCCGCGAGCCACGGTGCGCGGCCGACCCCCGCGTCGGCCGGGTCCCCCTGAGCGGTCCCGGGCAGCCCTCGGCAGCCGCGGCTCCGGCAACGTCGTCAGCCGCCCCGCAGCCGGCTCCGAGTGGCTCGAGCGGAGCGGTGCAGCAAACAGCCAACACCCTGCAGAACCTCGTCAACTACCTGCTCAAATGAGATCAGGGCGAAAAGCGTTCGGCGAGCTGTTCGACAACCCGATCCTCGTCGGGACGATCACCATCCTGATCGTCATCGTTGCGGTGTATCTGTCCTACATCGCCGAGAACGGGCTGCCCTTCGTACCCACCTACAACATCAACGTCGATGTCGCCAATGCCTCCGAACTGGTCAAGAACGCCGACGTCCGGGTGGGCGGTGCGCGCGTCGGCCAGGTCCTGACGATCACGCCGGAACCGGCCAGCAAGAACTGGCCGCATCCGTTTGCTCGGCTCGGGCTGGCACTGCAGAAGGGCCTGGAGCCGCTGCCCTACGACACGCGCTACCAGGTCCGTCTGGCCTCGGTGCTCGGAGGCAAGTACGTGGAGATCGTCCCCGGGAGCCCGCAGCGTCGAGGACTACCCGACGGAGGCACGTTCACGCTCAACACGAATCCGCGGCGTGACCACAACATCCCGTTCGTCGACCTCGATACCGCCTTCGCGACCTTTGGCCCGAAGACCCAGCGAGGGCTGCGCAGCGCGCTGGCGGACTTCGGCGAGGCGGTGGCCGGCCGCGGCACCGACTTCAACAACTCCATCTACAGCACCCGTCGCCTGATCGGTCCGCTCGAGGAGCTGCTGCGGCTGTTCGCCTCACCGGACACGCACCTCGCCCAGTTGATCGACGGCCTGGCCGCCACGACCGGGGCGCTGGCCCCCGTGGCCCCCACGGTCACCTCGCTGCTGAACGACGCCGCGACCACCTTCGCGGCCCTGGAGCGCTCGCAACTCGGAGCGGCGATCGATCAGACGCCCCCCACGGAGGCGCTGGCCACGACGGTGCTGACCAACGCCCGCCCGGTGCTCACCCAGGCCGCGACGATCGTTCAGGCGCTCAAGCCGAGCGCGGCCCTGTTGCCCCTGGGTGCGCAGCGCCTCGACGCCATCCTCACCGGCGCCACGCCGGTGTTCCGCCGCGTCCCCCGGCTGGCCGGAGCGCTCCAGACCGCGCTGGCGGCGGTCGATGCGCTCGCTCGTGATCCAGCTTCGAGCGGCACGTTCAAGGTGCTCGGGTCCAACGACCTGGCCACGTTCGGCTCGTCGGCCTTCGTGGGGCTCGGCGCGATCCTGCGGAGCGTGGCCTCCGAGCAGCTCAGCTGCAACGTGACTGCACTGTGGGTCCGGAACTTCGCTTCATCGCTGAGCGAAGGTGACTCGACCGCGGGCTGGCTGCGCTTTGCCCCGATCATCGACCTCAACCAGGAGTTCCAGTCGGGTACGCCCGCCTCGGACCTGCACATCAATCCGTACCCCAAGGAGAACCGCAGCTCCTGCCAAGCCGGTAACGAGACCTACAAAGGTGCCCAGCTGATCGGAGATCCGGGCCCGACTTCCACCACCGTGGACAACACCACGCCACCGGCCGGCGTACTTGCCCGCGGACAGAAGGCCGGATTGGTGCCATGAGTGCGATCACGCGACGGCGCGGAACCTCCCCCCGGCGCAAGCGCCGCCTTCATCCCATCGTGATCTCGCTCCTGGCGATCTTCGCGGTGGTGTTCGTGACCTTCTACGCGTTCAACCAGGGGCTCCCGTTCGTGTCGAAGTACACGATGTACGCCCTGGTCAACAACAGCGTCAACGTCCGTGCGGACTCGCCGGTGCGAATCGCGGGAATCGACGTCGGCGTCGTTCAGGGTGTCTCGCCGGCCGGGCGAGCGTCACGAATTGCCTTCACGCTCGACCAGACGGCACTGCCGATCCACAAAGACGCGACCATGCGGATCCGCGATCGCCTATTCCTCGAGGGCGGCTACTACCTCGAGATCAACCCGGGCAGCCCGAACGCCCCTATCGCTCCGGAGGGCTTTGAGATTCCGATCTCGCAGACCTCCAGCCCGGTGCAGTTCTACCAGGTGCTCTCCACGTTCAACGCGGCCAGCCGCTCGAGCCTCGAGCGGCTGCTGAGGACGCTCAACCAGGGGTTCAGCCCGCGACCGGGACAGGCCGGCTCGGCCAGCGGGGCCGGCGGGCTGAAGACTGCCATCCCTCAGCTCACTCCGGTCCTCAAGGATGTCGCGTGGGTGACGCGCGCGCTGCGCGGCACTCATCAGGGCGACGTGCAGAGGCTGCTCAGCTCGGCCTCGGACGTCACCTCCACGCTGGCCACCAACTCGGCCCAGCTGACCGATCTGGTCCGGTCGCTGAACCTCACCGCCGGGGCGCTGGCCTCGACCGATGGGGCGCTGGCCCAGACGATCTCGGGCGTCGATGAAACCCTGCGGGCGGCGCCGGCCTCACTGGTCTCGATCGATCGCGCGCTGCCGCCGGCGGCTCGGTTGGCCCTGACCCTCGACCCGTCGCTCAAACTGGCGCCCCCGATCCTGACCAGCGTGACTGGAGCGGTCCAGGAGCTGGCGAAGATCGTCGCTCCGGCCGAGCGCGCTCGGCTGCTGCGGACGCTGAACGCCACCTTCTCCGAGTTCCCCTCGATCCTCCGCCTGCTGGCGGGCGCGTTCCCGGTCGGCAAGCAGGTGACTGATTGCCTGCGCACCCACGTGACGCCGATCTTCAATCAGCAGGTCCCGGACGGTTCACTTTCGACCGGGCGCCCGGTGTGGCAGGACTTCGTTCACTTCCTGCCCAACATCGCCGGTGCGAGCGGCAACTTCGATGCCAACGGGCCCTATACCCGCGTCCTGGCCGGTGCGGGGACCAACTCGGTGACCGGCGGCATCCTGGGCAGCATCCCGCTGCTGGGGCAGATCGTCGGGGCCTCGCCTCCGGGTGGCTCTTCGCTGCTGGGGGCGCGGCCGACCTGGGCCGGAGACCTGAAGCCCACTGACTTCAGGCCCGACGCGTCGTGCGCCACCCAGAAGCTCCCGAGCCTCGCCTCGCCGGCCGCGGCCCCGGATCTACGGCCGGCCGGCGCCGGTGCCCCGAACGCGCTGACCCGGCGCCAGCTCCAGCGCAGCCTGCTCACGGCCACCGGTCAGGCCAAGGCGGTGAGCGGGCCGTGAGCGGACGGTTCGGCATGCAGCTGCGCCGCTACGGGCGTTACTTCGCGACCCTGATGGCGCTGGTCATCGTCGGCTCGGCGGCCGGGTTCTACATCCTCCTCCAGCAGCGCCTGCCCAACCCCTTCCAGACCTTCTATGCCGTCGACGCCCGGTTTCCCACCGCTGCTGCCGTGGCGCCGGGTCTCGGGGAGCCGGTCAACGTCGCCGGCGTGCACGTGGGCGAAATCACGGGAACCTCGCTTCGGGACGGCCAGGGAGTGGTCCACATGGAGATCGACCCTCACAAGATGCCGCGGCTGTATCGCGACGCCCAGGCGAGCCTGGTGCCGAACACCCCGCTCAAGGACATGCAGGTGAACATCGTCCCGGGCCACTCGACCGCGGGAATACTGGCCCACGGAGGCACTATCCCGATCTCGCAGACGACTTCGCCGATCGATTCCGACGAACTGCTGAGCGCGCTCGACGCCGATACCCGTCTGTGGTTCACCAGCCTGATCACCGAACTCGACCACGGCACCAGCGGCCGCGGGGGGGACATCCGCCGCCTGTTGCGCACGCTTGGGCCGACCTCGGTCCAGCTGCGCCAGATCGGGGACCTGCTCGCGTCCCGGCGCCAGTCGCTGGCCACCCTGGTCCACAACCTCGGGGTGCTCAGCCAGGCGACCAGCGCCAAGGACTCGCAGCTGGCCACCGTCGTCCAGGCGGGCGACAGGACGGTTCACGCCCTGGCCACTCAGGACGTCGCGCTGCGCAATTCGATCGCCAGGCTTCCCGGCACGCTGGCCACCACGCGTCGGACGCTGGTCGACGTGGCCGGGTTGGCCGATCAGCTCGGGCCGACTGCCACCGCGCTGCTGCCCACGGCACGCCGGCTTCCCACCACGTTGCGCCAGACGCGCACGCTGTTCGAGGGTGCCGCGCTGCTGCCGCTGAAGGAGATTCCGCCGTTCGTCAATGCCGTGATCCCGCTGGCGGGACAGCTGCCGCCGCTCGAGCGCAGCCTGCGCCAGGTGGTCCCGCCCCTGATCAACTCGTTCAAGGTGCTGGCCTACGTCACCAACGAGGTTGCCTATAACGGCGGCGGACGCAACCCGGGATTTCTGTACTGGCTGGCTTGGTTCGCCCACAACGCTGATTCGTTCATCTCCAACTCCGACGCCAACGGCCCGGCGTGGCGAACCCTGGTGCTGGCGACCTGCCCCGGCCTGAAGTCGTTCTTCTTCGGCCCGCTGATCGAGACCCTGCTGGGCACGAACTTCGGATGCACATGAGCGCGAAGGCCCACGGCTAGATGGTCACTCAGGCCCCCAGGCGCTCGGCGGTGTTCGCTGCGGTCGCGTTCGCGCTGTCGTGCGTGGGATTGATGATCTTCGTCTGGACTCAGTTCGGCGGCACGATTCCGCTGGCGCCCCAGGGGTACCGCATCCACGCGGTGTTCAAGGAGAGCGGACTGCTGGTCCCGGGGGCAGACGTGCGGATCTCCGGAGTCACGGTGGGCAAGGTCTCCTCGGTGCAGGCCAAGGGCGTGAAGTCCTACGTGACCGCGGAGATCCGCCCCCAGTTCGCGCCACTTCCGGTCGACACACGAGCGGTCCTGCGACAGAAGACCCTGCTCGGTGAGGCCTACGTCCAGTTCTCGACCGGAGGCGGCTCCGGGCCCAAGTTCCCGGACGGCGGGACGATCCCGGCCAGCCACGTCGAGGACACCCAAGCGCTCGATCAGGTCCTGGGCTCGTTCGACCGTCCAACCCAGCGCAACCTCCAGGCTCTGCTGAGCGGCACGGGACAGGCCCTGGCCGGCCGCGGAATGGATCTCAACAACGCGTTCGGAAACCTGGACCCGGCCGTCACCCAACTCTCAGCCATGGTCGGTGTGCTCAACCAGCAGCAGGGCGACCTCAGGCGGGTGATCAACAGCAGCGCGACGGTGCTGAGCACGCTGGGCAGCCGCTCGAGCGACCTCCAGACCCTGGTCCGATCCGGAGACCAGGTGCTGTCGGCCACAGCGGCGCGTGACGCCCAGCTGACCGCGACCGTCAACGCGCTGCCGCCGTTCCTGATGCAGCTGCGCACGACGCTGAGGACGCTGAACACGACCCTGGGAATCGCGCGGCCCACGCTCGCTGCGCTGGCTCCCGTGGCGCCGCTGCTGACGCCGGCGCTGTCAGAGGTGATCAATCTCTCCGGCCCGGCCACGCGCCTGCTCCGCGCCGCCCCGTCGTTACTCGATGCCGCCGACGCCGCGTTGCCCGCGATCACCCGGTTCACCACAGCGTTCAAGCCGGCGGTCGACGTGGTCCTGCCGGCGGCCGAGGAGATCACGCCGATCATCAACTTCGTCGCGCTCTATCGCCAGGAGCTGGTGGCCGCGATGGGCAATCTGGCCGCGGACCTGGAGGCCACTGCCCCGGCGGCGACCAGTACCGGGTCCGCGTCGTATCTGCGGGCCATCGCCGCGATCGGTCGCGAGTCGATCTACGGACAGACCGTGCGGGAGCCGACGCTGCGCAGCAACACCAACCTGGCCCCGGGCGAACTCGCCAACGTCGGCCGAGGCGGCCTGCTGTCGGCGAACTGCAACAACACCGGCAACGTCTCACAGGTCCCGCTGCTGTTCGGGAACGTGCCGTGCCGCGTGCAGCCGGCGTTCAACTGGGGCAACGGCGTGCTCTCGGCCTACTTCCCGCACCTGAAGCGGGCGCCGGCGCCGAAGTAGTGCTAGACGGTCGGGCGCCCGAGGCGCGCGGCGATGTAGGCGTCGAGCATCAGCTTGCTCTCCTCCAGCACGGCATCATCTCCGGTGTGGTCGAGGCGGAAGGACTCGCGCAGCAGACCGTCGCCCGCCAGCACCACCATCCTCGCGGTCCTGGCTCGATCGTCGGGCTCGGCTGCCGGCCAGTGCACCTGGAGGATGCGCTCGATCGACCGGGCGATGGCGCTGCGGGTCGGGCGCGTCGCATCACGGACCTGTTCGGTCCGCAGTCCGCCGTACCAGAGCGCGAGGAAGCCCGGACGTGCCCGGAAGCCGGCGGCGAGCGCGTCGAGGACAACCGATCCCGGGTCCGGCAGAGGGTTCATCTCGTCGATCTCGGCGGCGGCCGCCACGAGGTCCTCGAAGTCGCTCCAGTAGCGCAGCGCCAGCGCTTCGACGATCCCTTCCTTGTCCGGGAAGTAGCGGTACACCGACCCGACCGGGACGCGAGGCTTGGCGGGCGATTCGGTTGGTGGTGAATGCCTGCGCGCCCTCCTCGGCCAGCAGCTCATCGGCAGCATCGAGGATCCTGCGCACACGTTCCCGGCTGCGGGCCTGCAAGGGCACATTGCGCAGCTGCGGTTGATCGCGGTCTAGAAAATCGTCGGACACCCCACCCACCCGCTCGAACTTGAAAGTGAGCTTGAGTTCATGTTAGCGTCGGAAGGGTGAGCGAGTCAATGCTCGAGGCCGAGCGGGAGGGCGTTGCGGCGGCCGCGCGTGGGCTCGCGGCGGCCGGTCTGGTGCTGGGGACCGCCGGTAACGTCTCCGTCCGCAACGGGGAGCTGCTCGCGGTCACCCCGACCGGTGCGGCGCTCCGCGAGCTCGACGCGGCTGAGGTCGCCGTCGTCGATCTCGACGGAGCGCAGGTCGACGGACCACGGCAACCTACCTCGGAGCTTCAGCTGCACCTCGGGATCTATCGCCGCTACGGAGCCGGAGCGGTCGTGCACACCCACGCCCCGATGGCCACGGCGTTGTCCTGTGTGATCGACGAGCTGCCGGTGATCCACTACCAGATGCTGTTGCTCGGGGGGTCCGTGCGCGTCGCGGCCTATGAGACGTTCGGTACCCCAGCGCTGGCCGAGGCGACGCTTGACGCGTTGCAGGATCGGAGCGCCGCGCTGATGGCCAACCACGGGGCGATCGTCCACGGCTCGAGCCTCGACAGCGCCGTCGAGCAGACGCTGCTGCTCGAATGGGCGTGTGGGGTGTACTGGCACGCGTGCGCACTGGGCCGGCCTCGCGCGCTGGATCAGGATCAGCAGCAGGGCGTGGTGGAGGCTGCGGTGCGCACCGGCTATGGCGCGAGTCCGCCGCGATGAGTGCTGACCCGATGCGAGTGATCGCGCTCGGCGTCCACGTGGTCGACGTGCTCGTGCGGCCGGTGGAGGAGATTCCCGCCGGGCAGGGCGGACAGCTGGTCGAGGAGATCAGGATCACCCCGGCCGGTTCGGCCGGGGGTACCGCGATCACCCTGGCCAAGCTCGGAGCCCAGACGCGCAGCGCGGGCGCCATCGGTACCGACGCCCTGGGCAACGTGATGATCGATCTGCTGACCCGCTACGGGGTCGCCACCGAGCTGCTCGTCCGCCGCGAGGGCGTCCAGACCTCGGCCAGCGTCCTGCCGATCCGCCCGGACGGATCCCGGCCCGCCTTCCACGTGGTGGGCGCCAACGGCACGTATAACTCGGCAGACGCCCCCTGGGACGCGATCGTCGATTGCACCCACCTGCACATGGGCGCACCTGAGTTCATGGGCGGCGAGGAGGCGGCCAGGATCCTCTCGTTCGCACGCGAGCAGGGCGTCGTCACCTCGGCCGATCTGCTCGCGCCCGGTGAGCAGGCACAGGCGATCCGTGACTGGATCGCGCCGGCGCTTCCCCATTTGGACTACCTGCTGCCCAACGAGGAACAGGCCCTCGGACTGACCGGAGAGGCCGAGATCGCGCGGGCCGCGCAGGCGCTGGTGGAGCTCGGCGTCGGGTGCGTGGCCGCGACCTGCGGTGAACGCGGTGCGGTGGTCGTCGACGCCGAGGAGGCGCTCGAGGTGCCGGCGTTCGCCGTCGAGGTCGTCGACACCACCGGCTGCGGCGACGCATTCTCGGCCGGCTTCCTGCGTGGCGTGTCACTCGGGCGCTCGCGCCGGGAGGCGGCCGTGCTCGGCTGTGCGGCGGCCGCTCTGGTGGCCCAGGGCCTCGGCTCTGATCACGGTGCCTTCGACCTGGCCGCGGCGGACGCGTTCGCCGCCGGCACCCCAACGCTCGGACGCTGAAAGGATCGCCATGACAGATCACAAGGACCACATCACCCGTCGGCGATTTGTCGGAGGGACGCTCGCGGCTGGCGCCGCCGCGGCGCTTCCGGTCGAAGCCGAGGCGGCGACTCGCCACCGGCCCAAGCGCCGACGTGTCTCGAGTGCGCCCAAGGCCGATGTCGTCGTCGTGGGAGCGGGCATGGCCGGTCTGGTCGCGGCGCGAGCCGTCCGTGCCGCGGGGAAGTCGGTGATCGTGCTCGAGGCACGAAACCGGGTCGGAGGCCGGTGCTTCAGCCGCCCGCTCGAGCCGGGAGCCACCGACGTGGCGAACATGGGAGCGACGTTCGTCGGCCCCACCCAGAAGCGGATCCTCGCTCTGATGGCCGAGTTCGGGATCGGGAAGTTCCCCACCTACGCCGAGGGGAAGCTGGTCTGGTACGAGGAGGGCAAGGCGACCCCCTACACGGGCACAATCCCCCCGAGCAGCGATCCGCTGGCGGTAGTCCAGCTCGGGACGGTGACCCTGCCGGCGATCGACAGCATGGCGTTGACGGTGCCGCTCGACGCTCCCTACAACGCCCCTCGGGCCGCAGAATGGGACTCGATGACGGTGGCCAGCTGGGCGCAGCAGAACGTCCTCAGCGACAAGGGCAGAAGCCTGCTCGCGCTCGCGGTCGAGGCCGTTCTGTCGGTCGAGGCCCGGGATGTCTCGCTGTTGTACTTCCTCGCCTACGTGCACGCCGCCGGCGGCGTCACCCCGCTGATCGCCAATGCCGGTGCCGGGGGAGCGCAGGACTACCGGGTGGCGGGCGGCACGCAGGGGATCACCATCGCGATGGCGAAGCAGCTCGGAAAGCGAGTCCGGGTTTCGCACCCCGTGCGCGAGATTGCCCAGGACGCACGCGGGGCCACCGTGCATGCCGACGGGGTGAGCGTGAAGGCCAAGCGGGTCATCGTGGCGATCCCGCCAAACCTGGCGGGGCGGATCATCTACTCGCCCGGCGTCCCCGCGCTTCGGGACCAACTCACCCAGCGCGTGCCGATCGGTTCGGCGATCAAGACAATTGCCGTCTACGACCATGCGTTCTGGCGCGACAACGGCCTCAACGGCCAGGCCAACAGCGATGTCGGACCGGTCAAGGTCACCTTCGACGCCTCGCCCGCCAGCGGGACCCCGGGGGTCCTGCTCGGGTTCATCGACGGTGACGACGCCCGACAGCTGTCCGACCTGCCCGCCGCCGAACGGGCCAGGCGGGCGCTGGTGTCCTACGTCCGCTATTTCGGTAAGCAGGCCGGGAGCCCGCGCACGTACTTCGACGCCGTGTGGGACCGCGAGATCTACACCGGCGGGTGCCCAGTCGGCGTGATGCCGCCCGGGGTGATGACCGAGTACGGCCGCGCGCTCCGTGCGCCGGTCAATCGCATCCATTGGGCCGGCACCGAGACGGCGACGGTCTGGACCGGCTACATGGACGGGGCCGTGCAGTCCGGTCAACGCGCGGCGGCCGAGGTGCTGGCCGAGTTGTGAGCGCCGCGGGCACGGATCTCGAGCGGCAGCTGGCCTTCGCCGGCGTGCGAGGACTTGCCGACCTGCTCGCGCGCGGGGAGGTGTCCTCACGGGAGCTGGTCGAGCGCTCGCTGAGCGCCGCGGAGCAGACGGCGGCCAGCCTGAACGCCTTCCGCTGCCTGCGCGCCGACGCCGCCCGGGCCGAGGCCGACGAGGCGGACAGGCGGCTGCGCGCCGGTGAGCGTGGGCCGCTGCTCGGGGTGCCGGTCGCGGTCAAGGACGACCTCGACGTAGCCGGAGAGACCACGCCGTTTGGCTGCGCCGGCGCTTTCGCCGCCTGCGGCGCAGATGCCCACGCGGTCGGCCGGCTGCGTCAGGCGGGGGCGGTGATCGTCGGCAAGACGAATACACCTGAGCTCGGCCAGTGGCCGATCACCGAGAGCACCGGCTTCGGCGTCACCCGCAATCCGTGGGACGAGCAGCTCACGCCGGGTGGCTCCTCGGGAGGCTCAGCCGCCGCGGTTGCCGCCGGCGTGGTGCCGGCGGCGCTCGGCTCGGACGGGCTCGGGTCGGTGCGGATCCCTGCAGCCTGGACGCACCTTGTCGGCATCAAGCCCCAGCGCGGGCGGATCTCCACCTGGCCCGACGCGGAGTCGTTCAACGGCTTGACCTGCATCGGGCCGCTGGCCCGCACGGTCGCCGACGCGGCGCTGGTGCTCGACGCCGCCGCCGGTCCCCATCACGGGGACCGCCATCAGCCGAAGCCGCCCGACATGCCGTTCGCTACCGCAGCCGAGCGCGCGCCGCGGCGCCTTCGCGTGGCCCTGTCGCTTCGGATCCCCTACGCGGTGGCGCCGTCTCGGCTGGACGGCGAGGTGCGCAGCGCGATCGAGCGGATCGCCGGCGTGATCGAAGGGCTCGGCCACGAGGTCGAACCGGCCGACCCGGTCTACGGAGCGTTCGGCATCGGAGCCCTGCCTCGGTCGCTGGCCGGCGTGAGGCAGTGGGCCTCCCGGGTACCTGACGGCGCCCTGCTCGACCCCCGCACGCGGCACAACGCGCGTGTGGGCGCTCTTCTCGGCGGACCGGTGCTACGCGCAGCCAGGCTGCTGGAGCCCGCCATGGCGTGGCAGGTCGGGGGGATCTTCGGGCGCTTCGATGTCGTGCTGACGCCGACGACGGCGCAGGCGCCGATGTCGGTGGGGGCGATCGACGAGCTGTCCGGCTGGCAGACCGACCGAAAGATGGTCGCCGCCTGTCCCTATACCTGGCCGTGGAACGTCCTCGGGTGGCCCGCCATGAGCGTGCCCGCGGGCTTCACGTCGAGCGGCGCACCCGTCGGTGCTCAACTCGTCGGTCCGGAGGGCGCCGAGGCACTACTGATCAGCCTGGCGGCGCAGCTCGAGGCGCAGGAGCGATGGCACGAGCATCGGCCTCCCAATAGCGTGTACGCCGCCCGACCGTTGAAATCCGAGGAGAGAGCCTGCTGATGCCGACCGTTCGCGAAGCGACCTTTGAACTGTTCCGGGCCCACGGGATGACGACGATCTTCGGGAACCCGGGCTCGACCGAGCTGCCGATGCTGGCCGACTTCCCGGACGACTTTCGCTACATCCTCGGGCTGCAGGAGCTCGTCGTGGTCGGGATGGCCGATGGTTACGCGCAGGCAACCGGGCGGCCGACTCACGTCAACCTGCACACGGCCCCGGGGGTGGGCAACGCCGTCGGCGGGATCTTCAACGCCCAGGCCAACAAATCGCCGCTGGTCATCACCGCCGGGCAACAGGTGCGGGCCCAGATCACGATCGAGGCCAACCTGACCAACCGCGACGCGATGTTGGGCCCGCAGCCCTACGTCAAGTGGAGCCACGAGCCTCCGCGCCCGGAGGACGTTCCCGGGGCCATCGGTCGAGCCATCCACCACGCGATGCTGCCGCCACGTGGTCCCGCCTTCGTCTCGATCCCAATGGACGACTGGAGCGCCGAAGCAGACGCCGACCGGGCCACCAACGCCATTCGCCGGGTGGTTGGCGGACGAGCGGTCCCGGACCCCGCCTCGCTGGCCCAGCTGGCCGCCTCGCTGGAAGCTGCCCGCAACCCGGTGCTGGTCGCCGGTCCTGACATCGATGCCAGCGGGGGATGGACCGACGCGATCGCCCTGGCCGAGAAGCAGCACCTGCCGGTGTGGGCGACACCGGCGCCGGGCGGAGGGCGGCTGGGCTTTCCGGAGAGCCACCCGAACTTCGTCGGCGTCCTGCCGCCCGCGATCGGGGCGGTGAGCGAGGTGCTGAAGCCCCACGACCTGGTGCTGGTCGTCGGCTCCTCCGTGTTCCCGTATTACCCGTACTTCCCGGGCCCGCTGCTGCCCGACGGGACCTCACTGGTGGCGATTACCAGCGATCCGGCTGAGGCGGCCCGGGCGCCGATGGGCGACGCGATCGTCGGCGACGTGGGGCTCGCGCTCAAGGAACTGGTGGCCCTGGTCGATCAGTCAGGGCGGCCACCCGTGGAACCTCGGCCCGAGCTCGGCGATCCTCCTCACGCCGACCCGTTGAGCGGCTCGGAGGCGATGGCCGCGCTGGCCGAGGTGTGGCCCGATGACGGGATCGCGGTTCTCGAAGCGCCCTCATCGACGATGGCGCTGCGTAACCGCCTGCGCCTGTCGGAGCCCGGCAGCTACTACTTCGGCTCCAGCGGCGGCCTGGGCTTCGGGATCTCCGCAGCGCTGGGCGTCCAGCTGGCTCAGCCGAGCGCGGCCGGTGGTGTGCGTACTCGGTGAGGGCTCGGCGCAGTACGGCATCACGGCCCTGTGGAGCGCCGTGGCCTACAAGATCCCGGTCACCTTCCTGGTGCTGCGCAACCAGGAGTACATGATCCTCAAGTGGTTCGCCGAGTTCGAGCAGCTCTCCGGCGCGCCCGGCCTGGAGCTGCCGGGCCTCGACGTGGCTGCCGTTGCCCGGGCCTACGGCATGTCGGCGAGGGACGTCTCCGGCCGGGAGGAGCTGGTCGAGGCGCTGCGCGAGGACATCGCGGTTCAGGACGGCCCCCGCCTGCTCCAGGTGCCGGTGGCCTCCGGAATGTGGCTGGAGTAGCGCCGTGACCGCCGCTGTCGATCGCGCGCCGGAGTGGGTCGCCGGCGGGACCCCGGCGCCGCTGCGGGCGGAACTGACGCGCGTGCTCGGTGCTGACCGGGTGCTCGCTGACGCTCTCGACCTGGTGGCCTACGCCTCCGACGCCAGCCCGTATCGGCTGATTCCACAGGCGATCGCGATGCCCCACGACGTGAACGACGTGGTCGCCCTCCTGGCCTGGGCGCGGGGGAGCGGGACCCCGGTGGTGTTCCGCGCCGGCGGCACCTCGCTGAACGGGCAGTCCCAGAGCGACTCCGTGCTGATCGATGTTCGCCGCCACTGGCAGCGGGCGAAGGTGCTCGAGGACGGGTTGCGCGTGCGGGTTCAGCCCGGAATGGTGCTCGGCCACGTCAACCGGCTGCTGGCCCGCCACGGCCGCAAGCTCGGGCCCGACCCGGCCAGCACCGAGATTGCGTGTGTCGGCGGGGTGATCGCCAACAACTCCGGCGGGATGCGCTGCGGCGTCGTGTCGGACTCGTATCGGACCGTGCGCTCGATGACGCTCGTGCTGGCCTGCGGCGCCACGATCGACACCGCTGCGGCCGGCGCCGAGGAGCAGTTCGCGGCCGCGGCGCCCGAGCTGGCAGCCGGGCTCGAGGCGATTCGCGATCAGCTCCGGGGCAACGCCATGCTGGCCGAGCGGGTGGCGCGGAAATTCCAGATCAAGAACACCACCGGCTATCGCCTGTGTGCCTTCCTGGACGCCGATACGCCGCTGGAGATCTTCCGCCGGCTGGTGATCGGCTCCGAGGGCACGCTCGCGTTCGTCGCTGAAGCCGTGTTCGACACGGTTCCACTCGGTCGCCACACGACGATCGCGCTGGTCTTTTTCGATGATCTCGATGCCGCCGCCGACGCGGTCCCCGCGCTGGTCGAGGCGGGGGCGACGGCAACCGAGCTGATGGTTGCGCCGACGTTGATCGCCGCCGCCTACAACATGCCGGGGACCCCTGAGCGCTGGAAGGAGCTGCCGCCGACCTGTGCTGCGCTGCTGGTGGAGTTCCGGGCTGAGGAGGTGCAAGCGCTAGGCGGATCGGAGGCGGCCGCGCTGGCGATTCTCGACGGTCGGCCGCTGGTCGATGCCCCGGAGTTCTCGCGCGAGACCGAGCAGATCGAGATGCTGTGGCGGGTCCGGGAGGGCATGCAGGGGCTGCTCGCGGCGATGCGTCCGCCCGGGGTGTCCCTGATCATCGAGGACGTCTGCGTGCCGCCTCCGCGAGTGGCCGAGGCGGCTAAGGACCTCCAGGCGCTGCTCGGGCGCCACGGCTTCCTGCAGGGGCTGGCCGGCCATGCCTCGGCGGGCAACCTGCACTTCCTGCTCACGCCGAACTTCGGGGAGCCGGCGGACCTCGAGCGCTACGAGGCGTTCATGGTCGACCTCGTCGAGTTGATCGTGGACAAGTACGACGGCTCGCTGAAGGCCGAGCACGGCACCGGCATCAACATGGCGCCGTTCGTCGAGCGAGAGTGGGGCCCTGAGGCGACGGAGATGATGTGGCAGATCAAGCGGCTGGCGGACCCGGAGGGGATCCTCGGGCCGGGGATCGTGCTCAACCGCGACCCGCAGATCCACCTGCGCAACCTCAAGTCGACGCCGGAGATCGAGGAGGTGGCGACCAAGTGCATCGAGTGCGGGTTCTGCGAGCCGGTGTGCCCGTCGCGTAACGTCACCACCACGCCACGCCAGCGGATTGTCGTGCGGCGGGAGATGGCGCGACAGGAACCGGAGTCTCCGGTGCTCGAGGCGCTGCGCGAGCAGTACGACTACGCGGCCGTAGAGACCTGCGCCGCCGACGGCTCGTGTAAGCACGCCTGCCCAGTGGGGATCGACACGGGCCAGCTGATCAAAGAGCTGCGCCATCAGTCGCACGGCCCCCGAGCCGAGCGCGCAGGTGCGCAGGCGGCGCGGCGCTATGCGCCATTGGAGCGGGCGGCGCGTGGCGGCCTGCGCGCCGCCGGCCGGCCGGCCCGGGTCCTCAAGCGTGAGCTGCCGCCGGCGGCTCCGTCGGCGCTCCCGCGCACGCCCCGTGAAGGTGCGGCGGCGGTGTACATGCCGGCCTGCATCAACCGGATATTCGGCAATCCGCGCGAGCGGGGAGCGCACCCGACGCTGCCCGAGGCGCTCGTCGCCGTTTCGGCCCGAGCCGGGCTACCACTGTGGATCCCTCCCGACGTGGCCGGTCACTGCTGTGGCACGCCATGGAGCTCAAAGGGCTACGTCGACGGCCACGCGGTCATGTCGGCGAAGGTCTCCGGCGCGCTGGAGCGTTGGACTGACGGCGGGTCGCTGCCGGTGGTGATCGACGCCACCTCGTGCACGCACGGCCTGCTCGCTGAGCTCGGCGAGACTCCGGTGCAGGTGCTCGATTCGATCGCCTGGGTGCACGACCAGCTGCTGCCGCGGCTGACGATTCCGCGCCGGCTGGCCACCATGGCCGTCCATCCGACCTGCGCCTCACAGCACCTGGGCCTGTCGGGCAAGCTCGCGGCCGTCGCGGCGCAGATGGCCGATGAGGTCCTGGTCCCGGCTGCGTCCAGCTGCTGCGGCATGGCCGGCGACCGCGGCATGCTGCATCCCGAGCTCCCCGCCTCGGCGCTGCGCGATCTGGCCCTGGAACTGGATGGCCGCAGCCTCGACGCCTGCGTGTCCAGCAACCGCACCTGCGAGGTAGCGCTGCACCAGGTCACCGGTCGGCATTACTCTTCTTTTGTGCTCGCCCTGGAGGAGTTGACGCGCGAGTGACCCGGTGGCGCCTGTCGGCTGCGGTTTTGATCGCCGCCACGGCCCTGGCGGTCGGTCTGTTCGCCGCGCCCGCGCCGGCTGGCGATCGGCCGGCGGCAACCCCCGCCGGCAGTCGGCAGGCCTCAGCCCCGGCCGCCGCACCCCTGAACCGCTATTCCCTGGTCCACGGTTGCTACGCGGTGCGGCCGGCGGCCGGGTCGGCTGCGGCGCTTCCCTCGGGGCCGTTCCGGATGCAGGCGACCACGCTGGGGCACTACCTCCTCTACGGCCCGGTCGGCGACTTCCTGGCCGCAGGCGCCGCGCCGGCGATGGTCGCGACTCCGAGCGACCAGACGATCTGGCGGGTCGACGGAGACGCCCGAAGTGGGTTCACGATCACCAACTCGGCCACCGGGATCACGCGTCCGGTCAGCTTCACAGCGGCCACCGGCTGCGCCACGTACCCCGAGGCCAACGTCGATGCCACGGGCACGCCGTTCTCCGGTCCGAGCCCGCAGGCACAGGTCAACGGGACGATCGATGCCCACACCCATGTAACGGCGTTCGAGTTCCTCGGCGGGGACTTCCACTGCGGCCGGCCCTGGGCCGCGCTCGGTGCCCCGTACGCGCTGCCGGACTGTGCGCGCTACCAGCAGGGCTCAAACGGGCAGGTCGAGAGCTTCCTCGACTATGGACTCCCGTCGCACGCGCACGACACGCGGGGCTGGCCGACGTTCAAGGCCTGGCCTTCGCCCACCGACCTGGCCGAGGAGGGCGACTACTACACCGGCATCAGGCGCGCGTGGATGGCAGGTCTGCGCGTGATGGTCACCCAGCTGGTCGACAACGAGGCTCTGTGCCAACTCATGACCACGCGCCACAACCCGTGCAACGACATGGACGCGGTTCGCCTCCAGGCGCGCGATCTACGGGCCCTACAGGACTACGTCGACGCGCAGGCCGGCGGGCCGGGCAAGGGGTTCTTCCGGATCGTCACCAATCCTTTCCAGGCCCGCCAGGCGATCAACCGAGGACAGCTCGCCGTGGTGGAGGGAATCGAGGTTTCGCACCTGTTCGACTGCGGCGAGTTCCTCGGCACCCCCAACTGTACGCAGGCCCAGGTCGACGCTGGGCTCAAAGAGGTGCGTGCCCTCGGCGTAAGCACGTTCTTCCCCGTGCACAAGTTCGACAATGCGTTCGGCGGCGCGAAGATGGACGGCGGTACGGAGGGCGTCCTGATCAACGCGGGAAACCACCTCGAGACCGGCCAGTTCTTTGACGTGAAGACCTGTTCCGGAGCCGCACACGACAACACCCAGCTCACGGTGGTCCCGCCCGGGCCGGTCACCACGCTGTTGAATGGCCCCGGGCGAGCGCTGGTGCCCAAGGGCCTGCTGCCGGTCTATCCCGCGCCCCCGCACTGCAACGCCAGGGGGTTGAGCCAGATCGGCGCCTACCTGATCAACAAGATGATCCAGCAGCGCTTCATCGTCGAGCTCGATCACATGGACGTCAGCACCGCCGATTCGACGCTGTCGATCCTCGAGGCGCACCACTACTCCGGCGTGATCTCCGCCCACAGCTGGGATTCGCCCGAGGAGAATCCGCGGATATACAACCTCGGCGGCTTCGTCACCCCGATCGCCGGGGCCTCACCGAGCTCGTTCCTGGACCAGTGGCGCGCCTCGCTGAAGATCCGCAACCCGCGGTTCTACAACGGCACGGGGTTCGGCTACGGCGCCGACATGAACGGATTGGCCGAGCAGACCCAGCCGACGTCCGGGCACCCGATCACCTATCCGTTCAGCTCATTCGATGGCCGGGTCTCGTTCACCCGCGAGCAATGGGGGCAGCGGGTGTTCGACCTCAACAAGGACGGCGTGGCCAACTACGGCATGTACCCGGACTGGCTGCAGGAGCTTCGAACGCTTGCCGGACCGCCGATCCTGGCCGACATGTTCCACGGCGCCGAGGCGTACCTTCAGATGTGGGAGCGCGCCTACGGCGTGCCGGCCACCAGCTGCCGCCCGGCCGCCGGCTCGTTCGGCGCTCGGGGCGTCGGGGCGCTCCACCTCGGCCTCGGCACCCAGCCGATCCTGTACGCGGCCGGCCAGCCGTCCTCGCGTCCCGGCCGGGCCTACCGGTACTGCGTGACCCGCGGCGGCCAGCTGGCGACGGTGTTCGGGCGCACCGGCCACGTCGCGTTCGTCTCCGCCACGGGCCGGCGTTACCGTGCCGGAGGCCTCGGCCCGGGCTCGCGCGTGAACTCGGGACGGGCGAGGAACCGGCTGCGCCGATCCGCCCGTTCGCTCGGCGGCGGGATCTGGCTTGGCCGCCGCCGGCTGGCCGGTGGAGCCCGTTTCGTGTTCGTCGTCCGGCGCGGCGTCGTTCGGTCGGTCGGGGTGCTCACCGGCGGGGACGCACGCACCGCACGGGCGGTGCGGTCCGACGTCGGCTCGGCGGGCATTGTCTAAGGAGCCCGGCGAGGGCGAGGCCTCCGCGGCACCTGGCGCGGGCCTCTGCAACAGCTGCCGTCACCAGCAGCTGGTCCGGACGACCCGCGGGTCGGTGTTCTCCCTCTGCCGGCGCTCCCGAGACGAGCCGGAGCGCTTCCCCCGCTACCCGCGGCTGCCGGTGCTCCGGTGCAGCGGCTGGGAGCGCCGGGACGGGCCGTGATGACTGTCCCAGCCGGAGCCTACGACGGCGGCAGTGGATCGAGCACGATCAGATTGCTTCCGTCCTGAGCCTGGACGAGGTGCTCGGCGAACTGGCCGCGGGCGGTGATCTGCTCGACCAGCGCCGCCTCCGGAGTCTGGCGCCACAGGCCGAGTTCAGAGACCAGCGGCGGGAATTGCAATGTCAGGGTGTTGGAAAGCGGCTGGTCGAGCCACGGCTTCAGCTCGTCGCTCAGGAACAGCAAGGCGATGTCCACCCGCTTGGTCGCGGGCTTCGCGCTCGACGAGGGGGGCTTGGGGCTCAGAGCGCTGGTCGCCGGGATAATGCCCGGGGGGAGGACGGCGACCACGTTCTGGGTGCCCGGGATGTATTTGAACGTGTACAGGGCCAGCTCCAGCGCTTCCCGTCGCAGCAGGAGCATCCGATCGCTGCTCGGCTTCCCGGTTCCGATGGCGCAGTTGGAGGTGCCGATCCCACACAGGTTGTAGGCCACCGTGTGGCCGCCGATGAGTGACACGTTGGTCGAGGGTGGGTTGGCCCGGACGGCTACTTGGAGGCCGCTGGTCGAGCTCGAGGCGGAGGACGACGCGGACGCGCTGGCCGCGCTCGAGCTGTTGACGTTGGCCACCGTGATCACGTCGAGCTGGTCGACGGGGGAGATGCGGTAGAACGGCGCAAGGTGGTCGGCGATCTCGCGCGCGCCCTGCAGGCCGCCGTCGGTCGGTGCCCAGCTCGACCATTTGGCCGCCGGTCCGGAGGAACCGCCGCTGGCGAGCACGGCCAGCGCGATCGCGATCGCGCCGACGGCCACGCCGACCAGCGTCGCGGTAACGGCGCGGAACTTCTGGTTGTGCGGCGAATCCATCACACCGTCGGCCATGAGCGATCGTCGAAGAGGTTGACCTCGGGACGTCTCAGCCCCACGCTGTTCAGGAGGTCGGTCACCTCATCCCCGTGCATTTCCTTGCGCTCGACCAGGGTGTCGGCGATGCGCTCGAGCTGCGGCTTGTTTGAGACCATCAGCGAATATGCGGTGACGTATGCCTGACCGAGGATCTGGGCGGCCGCGGCGCGCTTGTCGCGGTCGCCGAGCACCGAGGCGATCGGATCCCCCATGAAGGCGGAGCCGCTGCCCGCGCGGTTCATGATCGTCAGGCCGATGCGCTCGAGGCGGGCCAGCACCTCCTTGGCGTCGTCTTCGACGTCAAGGCTCCCATCGAGGTGGACCGCGTCGGGACCCATCGCCCACATTCCGACCATCGCCGCGGCGGTCGCGGTGGCCGAGACGACATCACCGCTGACCCCCTGGGAGTTCTCGCCATAGAACGCCTGCTCGGCCGCCATCGCCCCAAGGGTCATGATCAGGCTGCCCATGATGCGGCTGCGGAACTGGGAGAAGCGCTCGTCCTTCTCCATCCCCTGGTAGTGCCCCAGCGAGCTGCCCCGCTTGCGGATCGAGAGGCGCGTGGAGATGATGTCCTTCTCCAGGTACATGTGGCCGGCCGCCGCGTGGCCGGCCTCGTGGATCGCCACCGCCCGGGTCTCCTCGGGAACGTACTCGATGTTCTGAGCGGTCCCGGCCTCGACGGTGGTCATAGACTCGACGATGTCGGCCCAGCCGAAGCGCCGACGGCCTTCGGAGTGGGCGATCGTCAGGGCCATCGAGCAGCACTGCTCGATCATCGACGGTGAGTACCCGTTGGTGATCCGGGCCAATTCGTCACGGCGGCGGCCGGTGTCGAGGTCCGGGTCGTGGTCGACCTTCTCCAGGTACAGGTCGAAGATGTCGAGGCGGTCGTCCTTGGTCGGCGTCCGGAACCAGATGTGGCGGCCCATCCGGCCGGCGCGGGTCAGAGCCGGGTCGAGCACGTCGATCGGGACGTTGCAGGCGCCGATGAAGTAGATCTGCTCGGGCCGGGGGCGTGGTGGGGCAACGCGCAGCGGTAGGCGCCCGATCTTGCCCGGGATGATGAACATCGCGTCGAGGAACGTGTTGAGGCGGTTGGTCAGCACCTTGCGCATCACCGGCGGTTCATCGATTCCGTCCATCACCACCAGCAGCTGGTTGAGCGCCTGTCCTCCGCCCATCCCCCCGCCCATCCCGAAGCCAGGGTAGATCCGCTGGATTCGCTCGGTGGCCCGCTGCACGAAGGCCGGGTAGCCGCCGGCAGGAGACTCTCCGCGCTGGTCGAACAGACGCTCGCGCCACGCGCGGGACTCGATGACCAGATCCCCGGTCGGGGTCAGGGAGCCGTTGGGGCCGTAGAAGCAGAAGTCGTGGATCGAGCTGGGGATCGCCGGCGCCGCCCCGGCTCCACCGCCCGCGCCGAGCGCCTGGCGACGCATTCCGACAGCATCGATCTCGTCGATGAAGACGATGCATTGACCGCCCCATTTCTTGGCCAGCTTGCGCGCCTTGCGGGCCAGAAACTGGACCGTGATGGCGTCCATCCCGATGAACATGCCGGCGAAGCCCGAGCCCGGGATGGTCACGAAGGGGCAGTTGAAGTTGGTCGCGATGGCCTTGGAGATCATCGTCTTGCCGGTGCCCGGGGCGCCGAGGAACAGCAGGCCGCGTTCACGTTTGCCGCCCGCCTTCTCAAACTCCTCGCCGGACTGCCACAGGCTGATCACACGGGTGATCTCCTCCTTGGCCTCGGCCTGACCGCGGACGTCGTCGATCTTCACTCCCCAGCTGGCGTCCCCGGGCTCGTAGCCGCGGATCTGACGCACGGCGAAGAACAGGAAGGGGCCGAAGAAGATGGCGAAGTTGACGAAGAACAGCAGCGGCAGCTGGATGAAGACCAGGCCGAGCTGGGGGAGGGTGTCGGGCGGGAAGATCGCCCTGAGGCCGGTGAACGGCTTGAAGAATGGCGCGCTGACCCCGGCGAACGCGAAGAACAGCTGGGCCAGCCCGAGCAGGGCGAAGACGATCAGCACGTAGACAGGCAACCGGCGGAACTTCGTGCGCCAGAACCAGTAGCGGCGTCGGGCGACGATGTCGTCGGCCTTGACCTGCTCGTCAGCGCCGAACAGGGCAGGCGTGGGCAGCAGCTTGCGGACGACAACCTCTACCAGACCGCGGAAGGCAATCACCGCCACGACGGTGAGGATCAGCGACGGCAGCAGTCCGATGTGATCGGACTGGTAGAGCAGCAGGAAGAAGACCGGGCTGGTCAGCAGCGCGACCCCAGTGGCCACCCGCGTCAATCGTCGCCACTCCTGGGCGAGAGCCGAAGCGTGCTGGTTGATGGGTCCCCGCATCCCCGGCGGGCTCTGCTCGGCGTAGGCCATGCGCTGACTTGAGGGTACATGGGAGGCCCGCAGGGATGCGAAACTTGCCCTGTGCCGCTCCAGCTCTCCCGACGCCTCGCGCGTTTCAACCGGGCGGTCAACAATCCGATCCAGCTGACCTACGCGTGGCTGCTGCCGCCCTGGGCGGTGATCTGCCATCAGGGCCGACGTTCGGGCCGCTCCTACCGGACGCCGGTCAACGCCTATAAGCGCGGCTGCACCCTGGCGGTTGTCGTGCTCTACGGGGAGCACTCCGACTGGGTGCAGAACGTGCTCGCCGGCGGGGCGCAGGTGGTGCGGGGCGGGAAGACGTACCCGTTGTCCGATGCACGGCTGGTGGCGCCCGCGCAGGCAGGCAACGTCTCACCGATCGCACGGGCCGTCGGTCGAGCTTCCGGGAGGCTGCTGGTGGCCACGCTCGGCGAGCCGAGCCCGGGACGAGGCCGAGGGCCCCGCGGGGGCGCCTCCGGACCCAACTCCGCTCGATAGCGTCTGCGCATGAGCCGGTCTTCCCCTCGGGCAGAGGAGCCCAAGCCGCGGTCGGCTCGCCACGCGCGGAGCGTGTTGCTGATTGCGCTGGCCTTTGAGTTGGTGATTGCGACGATCGACGTGATCACCAAGAACCGGATCATCACCAACTTCCTGCTCGTCGCTCCGCTCGCGCTGGCAGCATTCGGAGCGCCCCGTGACGTGCTCATCGCCGGAGCGCCGGCTCTGGCGCTGGTGATGCTCAGCGGCGTCTGGGATCACTACTTCCTGACCCCCGATCATCTGCTCCGAGTCGGGGTGGTGAGCGCCGGGTTCGCGCTCGCGCTGATCGGGGTCCGCAACCGCCGGCAGGCGGAAACGCTGATTGCGCAGCTGCGCGCAACCGAAGCGCAGCTGGACCTGACGCTCGGTGCGCTGGCCGAGGCGGTCACCGTGCAGGACGAGGACGGCAGACTCAGGTTCGTGAACCCGGCCGCACTCGCGCTGCTCGGGCTGGGCTCGACCGATGAGGCGCTGGCGGCCGAGCCCGGCGCGGTGTTTGCTCGCTTCGAGGCTCGCCGCGAGGATGGGACGAAGCTGGGCCCGGAGGAACTGCCGGGTGGCCCGTTCCTGCGTGGCGGAACCTCGGAACCCCTGCTGGCGCGTTGGCTGGACCGGAGCTCCGGTCAGGAGCGGTGGCTTCTGGTGAAGACCAGCCGGTATCGGGACGACCAGGGGCGCACGCTGGCGGTCAACGTCATCGAGGACGTCACCGAGTCCAAGGAGAGCGAGTTGCGCGGGCGCTTCCTCGCCCATGCGAATGACGTGCTGTCCTCCTCCCTGGACTTTGAGGACACGCTCCAGCGGGTCGCGCGTCTGGCCGTCCCCGAACTCGCCGACTGGTGTGGGGTCGAACTGCTCGATGAGCACGGGGAGAGCCGTCAGGTCGCGGTTGCTCACGTCGATCCGGCCAAGGTCGAGTTTGCGATCGCTCTACGTGAGCAGTACCCCCCGGATCCGGACGCCGCGGCCGGCGTCCCTGCGGTGCTGAGGACGGGTGAGCCCGAGCTCTACCCGACGATCACCGATGAGCTGCTCGCGGCCGGGGCACGGGACGAGGAGCACCTGCGACTCGCGCTTGAGCTGCAGATGCGCTCGGCGATGATCGTCCCGATGCGCACCGCCGAAACGGTGATCGGCGCGATCACCTTCGTGGCGGCCGAGACCAAGGGCACCTACGACGAGCAGGACCTCTCGTTTGCCCAGGAACTGGCGTCGCGGGCGGCCACCGCAGTGGCTAACGCCCGGATCTATCACGAGCGCAGCCAAACGGCGGAGACGCTCCAGCGCAGCCTGCTGCCCTCGAGGCTTCCCACGCTGCCAGGTTGGAGAGCCGCCACGCTCTACCGACCCGCGGACCAGGTCAGCCAGATCGGAGGAGACTTCTTCGATCTGTTCCGCGCGGCCGACGGGTTCACGGTCATTCTCGGGGACGTGACCGGAAAGGGCGTGAGCGCAGCGGCGGTGACCGCTCTGGCCCGGCACTCGAGCCGGACGGCTGCGATGCTGGGACTCCGCCCGGCGGCCATCCTGGCACTTCTGAATCGCACCCTGCTTGCCGAGCCGGAGCTGTCGCTGCTCACGGTCGTCTGCGCGCACGTGACCGAACAACCTGATCGCGTCGAGATGACGATCGCGTCCGCGGGACATCCTCCGCCACTGCGACGGCGGGCCGCGGTGCACGCGGAGGCTCTGGGAACCACGGGGATCCTGCTCGGCGTCGACGACAATGGCAGCTGGCCGGAGACCGCATGGTCGATCGAGCCTGGGGATACCCTGCTGTTCTACACCGACGGGGTCACCGACACCCCCGGGACCGAGGACCGGTTCGGCGAGACCAGACTGAGAAATCTGGTCGCGGATTCAGTGGGCGAACCCGAGGCCATGCTGGCCGGCATCGACTCGGTGTTGCGGGAGTACCAGGTGGGCACCCACGTGGACGACACAGCAATGCTCGCGTTGCAATTCGTCGGCGAGCAGGTTTCGAAACCGTCGATTCCGCCGAATACCATCGAGGACAATGCCCCTGTATGACTTCCATTGCCACGAGTGCGACGAACGGTTCGAAGCGCTCGTGCCCACCTCGCAGACGCCCGGCTGCCCAGCCTGCGCAAGCGAGGACGTAGAGCGCCTGTTCACCCCGTTCGCGGGGCCGTTCAGGGTCGGGCTCCGCGGCAAGGCAGCGCGCCGGTCCAATGCGTTGCGCAGTACGCGTGAGCAGCAGCGCCAGGAGCGCCGCGCACAACGACGGGCCAAGCCGGACGGGGGGTAGGTATACGTGTCCGTCGCGCTGGTCATCGTCGACATGCTCAATCCCTACCAGCATGAGGATGCCGAGCCTCTGATGGACTCGGTGCGTACGATCCTGGCGCCGCTCCGAGACCTGGTCGACCGGGCCCGCCGCACGGACACCTTGGTGGTCTACGTCAACGACAACTCGGGCGACTGGAGCGCCGGACGGCCCGAGATAGTCGACAAGGCGATGAACGGCCGCGCGCCGGAGTTGGTCGAGCCCGTGATACCGCCGCCGGGAACGCCATTCGTAGTCAAAGCCAGGCACTCGGGCTTCTACCAAACTCAACTCGAGTACCTCCTTCGCCAGGAGGGGATCGACCGGCTGATCCTCGCCGGTCAGGTCACCGAGCAGTGCATCCTCTATTCGGCCCTGGACGCGTACGTCCGCCACTTCGAGTTGGCCATCCCGAGCGACTGCGTTGCGCACATCCAGGGGGACTTGGCTGACGCGGCGCTGAAAATGATGGAGTCGAACATGCGAGCCCAGGTCGTCTCAGGCGGTGACGTGCTCGATGTCGCCAAGGGTGGGAGCGAGGATGCTGACGGGTACCGACGGCAGCGTAGGTCGGCTGACCTCCTCACCGCTTCTCCACCTTCCGGTGCAGATCCTCAGCGCGTTTGACCAGGGACGGCGCCGCGGGTGCCGGCCGGCGCGCCTCGCGCTTTGGTGGTCGCCCTCAGCGCCGTGAACGGGCGGCTGCCCTAAGTGCCGCGGGCGCGAAATGGCTCGTTTTTGGCAGTGACCGGAGCCTATGGCGCCGGCGGGCGGGTGACGGTGGCCGCCCGTGGTGGACAAGCAGCCGCCTGATTCCCAGAGGCAGCGTCGAGTGAAGTGCTCCGTTGGCCCGCGATGGTGTGTCGCGGGCGGATGATTTCAGAAAGCCCGGTCTTGGTGCCGCGGTGAAGGTGATGTCCTGGTAGTTGTTCCAGCCTCCGCCGATGAGGGTGTAGATCCGGGCGTACAGCGTCTGCCCGGTCGGGAGGGCCGGAACTCCGTACGAGGACTGAGAGGCCGGCAGGACCCCTGAGTTGACGAGGTCGTAGCCGCCCTGGGTCGTCCCGACCGTCAGGTAGTAGTACTGAGCGGAGGCGATGGTGCTCCAGGTGAACGGTTTGGTGGTATCGACGTTGGTCTGCCCAGCGGTCGGATAGGTGAACATGACGGCGTTTGGTGCCGCGGTGAAGGTGATGTCCTGGTAGTTGTTCCAGCCTCCGCCGATGAGGGTGTAGATCCGGGCGTACAGCGTCTGCCCGGTCGGGAGGGCCGGAACTCCGTACGAGGACTGAGAGGCCGGCAGGACCCCTGAGTTGACGAGGTCGTAGCCGCCCTGGGTCGTCCCGACCGTCAGGTAGTAGTTCTGAGCGGAGGCGATGGTGCTCCAGGTGAACGGTTTGGTGGTATCGACGTTGGTCTGCCCAGCGGTCGGATAGGTGAACGCGGCGGCCCTTGGTGCCGCGGTGAAGGTGATGTCCTGGTAGTTGTTCCAGCCTCCGCCGATGAGGGTGTAGATGCGGGCGTACAGCGTCTGCCCGGTCGGGAGGGCCGGAACTCCGTACGAGGACTGAGAGGCCGGCAGGACCCCTGAGTTGACGAGGTCGTAGCCGCCCTGGGTCGTCCCGACCGTCAGGTAGTAGTACTGAGCGGAGGGGATGGTGCTCCAGGTGAACGGCTGGGTGGTATCGACGTTGGTCTGCCCAGCGGTCGGATAAGTGAACGCGGCGGCGGCCGGACCCGAGGTCACCGTCAGGGTCACGGTCACCTGGTGGGTGGCGGAGGTGCCGGTGCCCGTGACGACGATCGGATAGCTACCAGCCGGTGTGGATGCCGAGGTGGTGATCGTGAGGGTTGAGGAACCGCCCGTGTTCACAACCGATGGGCTGAATGCTGCACTGGCTCCCGAGGGCAGACCGCTGGCGGACAGCGTCGTCGACTGTGCGCTACCCGATACGAGCGTCGTGCTGATGCTCGAGGTCGCGTTGCCTCCAGGCGCGACCGAGACAGATGATGGGCTGGCGGCGATGGAGAAGTCGTTAGCGACGGCAGTTCTCTGGGCGCATCCACCGATCGCGTTGCTCCACTCCTGCTGCAGCCAGTAGATCCCCGTGCTGATCTGCTGGTTGAACAGGGCGCCGGACGCGCCTCCAAGGGGTGACCCGAAGTTGAAGTTGCATTTGTCGCCGTTCTCGTTACCGCTGGAGTCGTACCATGCCGTGCCCAGCGGATCGGTGATCGACTCGTTGTTTTCGTGGCTGACGACGTTGATCGTTGCGTCGGCGGGCGTTGAGTTCGGCCGCTGCCCTGGGTCACAGCCCGTGATCGCGGCGTACGGCTGGTCTGCATAGAGCGTCGTGCTCGCCCCGGATCCAAACGAGCTGTGATAGGCGCAGAAGACGTTAGTCGAGCACTGAGTGCCCGCCGCGTCGAAGCAACTGGCCACGTTCTGGGGGGTGAAGACGTAGTAGATCGTGCCCAGTCCCCGAGGCAGGCCGCTGGCGTTGATGACGCGGTTGATTTCGGTTCCGAGCTGCGCGTCGGTCAGGCATGGGTTGCCCCCCGTCTGCGGACATCCGCTGGCCGGATATGGGTTGGCGTCGACGATGGGACTCCCGGAGCTGACGTTGTAGGCGATATTCCCCGAGCCATCCGAGTACTGGGTATCGGTGGAATACACATTGGTCGACTTACCACTGTCGGCTGCGACATTGGTGAAGTAGGAGTTGATCGCGCTCTTGTACGAGGCTGGCGTCGCATGTCCGGACGGTTCCCAGTAGATCGCGTAGTTCTTGTCGGAGTGCATCACCGGACCGCCGTGATAAGTCAGCTGGGCCGCAGATACAGCGGGAAGGGCCAGGCCGGGCTTCACGTTCGGCACGACGCCGAGGAACTTCCCCTTAGGGTTCTGCGTCACCGCGGCATTTGCTGCCGATGAGGCCAGCGTGAGCACGAGCACCATGAGTCCGAGAACTCCCCACAACCGATCCGCGCTAGTGCGGACTCCCCTAAGCCCACCGAGTCGACCCTGCAACCTAACCTCCGTTTGAACGAGTGCCCTCTGAGTATCGGCATGCGACGCCCGATGCGTTAGCGCCGCAAAGAGCGTATCGCTGTTCCGGGCCCGATGGAGCGGCTAAAGGTTCACGGCGACGTACTTGGTCTCAAGGTATTCCTCAATCCCTTCGGGACCACCCTCGCGACCGAAGCCGGAATGCTTGATTCCGCCGAACGGCGCGGCGGCGTTGGAGACCAACCCCTGGTTGAGGCCGACCATGCCGGTCTCAAGCCGCTCGACCACTCGCAGAGCTCGCTTGAGATCAGCGGTGAACACGTAGGCGACCAGTCCGAATTCGGTGTCGTTGGCGGCGGAAATCGCCTCGTCCTCATTCGCAAAGCCCTTCACCGGGGCGACGGGGCCGAAGATCTCCTCGCGGAGCAGGCGCGCGTCGTCCGGCACGTCCGCGAGCACGGTGGGGTCGTAGAAATAGCCCGCTCCCTCGCGGGCATGGCCGCCGACCAGCACCTTGGCGCCGCGGCTGACGGCGTCGTCGACGAGCTCAGCCACCTTGTGGCGCTGATCTTCATTGATCAGGGGCCCAACCTCGACGTCCGGCTCGATGCCGCGGCCGACCGTCATCGATCCGAGCTTCTCGGCGAGCTTCTCGGCAAACTGGCCGGCCACTCTCTCATGGACGTGGAAGCGGTTGGCGGCGGTGCAGGCCTCCCCAATGTTCCGCATCTTGGCGATCACCGCGCCCTGCACGGCGGCATCGAGGTCGGCATCCTCGAAGACGAGAAACGGCGCGTTGCCGCCAAGTTCCATCGACAACCTCAAGAGGTTTTCAGAGGCCTGTTCCATCAGCTTGCGTCCGACCTCGGTGGAGCCAGTGAACGAAAGCTTACGCAGACGAGGATCGGCGATCAGGGGGCTCATGGTCTCGCCGGAGGAGGAGGCGGTAATCAGGTTGAGCACTCCCTTGGGCAGCCCGGACTCCTCGAGGATCTTGGCCAGCATCAGCATCGACAGCGGTGTGTTCTGGGCAGGCTTGACCACCACCGTGCATCCCGCCGCGAGCGCCGGGCCGATCTTGCGGGTGCCCATGGCCAGCGGGAAGTTCCACGGGGTGATGAGCAGGCATGGTCCGACCGGCTGCTTCATGGTGAGCAACCGCCCCTGCCCGTTGGGCGCCACCGCGTAGCGGCCGTCGATCCGGACCGACTGCTCGGAGAACCAGCGCAGGAACTCCGCGCCGTAGGCGATCTCGGCCTTCGACTCGGCGATCGGCTTGCCCATCTCGAGCGTCATCAGCAGCGCCAACTCGTCCGCCCGGGCGATCACGGCGTCGAATGCCTTCCGGAGGATCTCGCCTCGCTCACGTGGCGGGTGGTGGCTCCACTCGGGTCCGGCCTGCACGGCGGCGTCGAGGGCGGCTCGCGCGTCATCGGCGGACGCATCGGCAACCTCGCACAGCGACTCGCCGGTGGAGGGGTCCTCCACCGGAAGGGTTCCTTTGCTGCCGTCACGCCATTCCCCATTGATGAACAGCTGCTTGGGAACCTGATCGAGGATGCGGGATTCTTCGGGTGCGGAAATCGTGGTCATGTGAGCAACCTACCCCACCGCAGGGTCCGGCCAACGCGGACTGGCCAAATCGGGATCGCGGCGGGCGGGGCGGTTAGGCTGAGCCGGATGAGATATCGGGGCCTCAGCACGGCGGCTGTCCTCGTCCTGGGCGCGCTCGGGGGCTGCGGTGGATCGACGGTGACCGTAACCGTGACGTCGTCAACCGCGACGACCGACACTGCCGCTACGACCAACACTGCCGCTACGACCGACACGGCCACGACGACCAGCTCGTCGGTGAGCAGCCAGAGCACCCAGACAGCCCGAGCACCGGCGCCGGTCCTCCACCTCGCCAGCTTCAAGTCCCCCACCGGGAACATCGGTTGCATCATGTACCCGGACGGTGCCCGGTGCGACATCGGGACCCGCTCTTGGTCGCCCCCGCCTCGGCCATCCTCCTGTTCCACCGTGGTGGACTTCGGCCAGGGCGTCGGCGTTGGTCCGATCGGCTCCGCTCGGATCGTCTGCGCAGGCGATACCACGCGTGATCCGCGGGAGCGCCCGCTGCCTTACGGCACCGATTCGGTGGAGGCCGGCTTCATCTGCCAGAGCCGCACGAGCGGGATGACCTGCCGCAGCATCCGCAGCGCACACGGCTTCTTCATCTCCGCCCAGAGCTACCGCCTGTTCTGAAGCTCCACATAGTGGAGCTCCGGTCGGCGAAATAAGAAACTTCCAACGTTCGAGGTCGCGACATCGGGTAACTGGCACGCAAATCCGTCCAACGCCCGCGTCGAGCGACGCGGGCGCACCCTAAGGAGGGGATCCATGAAGCGACTCGTCATGCTCCTTTGCGCGTGCGTTGCCGCCGGTGGAGCCATCGTCAGCGTCGCCGGAGCGCGCGCCCACGCCAGCCGCTCGGCCAAGGCGTCAGGGCTCGATAAGGAATATCTGAAGACGTCGATGGAGGGGGATCTGTTCGAGGTCATCGGCGGCAATCTGGCCAAGGCCAAGAGCCACAATCCGGTGGTCCGAAAGCTCGCCGCACGGCTGGTCAGCGACCACACCAAGTCATTCAACGACACGAAGAAGATCGCCCTGCGACTCGGAGTGGCGATCCCCAAGGACCCGACTCCCTCAGAGCAGTGGGAGCTGAAGGTGGTGGGGACGATGAGCGGACGCACGTTCGACCACTGGTACTCGAGCCTCGAGGTCTATGACCATCACCAGGACATCCAGGAGACCACGGATGAGATCCAGGATGGATCCAACCAGGAAGTGCGCGGCGACGCGAAGACGGAGCTGCCCATTCTGAAGCAGCATCTGAAGCTATCGGAGGCCGCGCTCACGGCAAGCCCGTAGCCGTCCCTTTTTCAGTCCCTGACGCAGTGAAGCCGGCCGGACCCTGAGGTCCGGCCGGCTTCGGTTTACGGCTTCCGGCTGACTACGCGGTCTGGTGCAGCGGCGCCGGCTCCAGCGCGGCCGCCAGCACCTCGTCGATCGTCATCGCGAAGTGGAACTTCATCGCGTCGCGGACGTCCTCTGGCACGTCGTCCAGGTCACCGCGGTTGCGCTCGGGCACGACCACGTCGGTCAGCCCGGCTGCGTGCGCGGCCAGGACCTTCTGCTTGAGGCCGCCGATCGGCAGGACTCGACCCTGCAGGGTCACCTCGCCGGTCATCCCGACGGTGTGCCGCACCGGGCGCCCACTGAGCAGCGAGCTCAGGGCAGTGACCATCGTCACTCCGGCGCTGGGCCCGTCCTTCGGGATCGCGCCGGCCGGGACGTGCACGTGGAAGGAGCGGTCTTCGAACGCGTTTGCGTCGACTCCCAAATCTTCCGCGTGCCCGCGTACGTAGGAGAGGGCGATCTGCGCGGACTCCTTCATCACGTCCCCGAGCTGGCCCGTGAGGGTCAGGCCAGGCTTGCCCTGCATCGCCGTGGCCTCGACGAACAGCACGTCGCCGCCCGCTCCGGTCACCGCGAGTCCGGTTGCCACACCGGGCACGGCTGTCCTGATCGCTGACTCCTGGAAGTGCCGCTGGCGCCCGAGGGCGTCCCGGACGGCGTCCAGGTCGACCGTGACAGGAGCGGTTGCCTTGCCCGAGGCGATCTGTGTCGCCGTCTTGCGCAGCAGGGTTCCCAGGTCACGCTCGAGCTGGCGGACGCCGGCCTCACGCGTGTATTCGATGGCGATGGTCTTCAGCAGCTCATCGGAGATCTCGACCTCCTCGGAACGGAGCCCGTTGCGCTCCAGCTGGCGTGGCCACAGGTATCCGCGGGCGATTGCCGCCTTCTCAGAGGTGGTGTATCCGTCGAAGCGGATAACCTCCATCCGGTCCAGCAGCGGTCCGGGGATCGTGTCGGCCACGTTCGCCGTGGCGATGAACATCACGTTGCTCAGATCCACCTCGACGTCAAGGTAATGGTCCCGGAAGCTGTGGTTCTGCGCCGGGTCCAGCACCTCGAGCAGGGCCGAACTGGGGTCTCCACGCCAGTCGGCGCCGACCTTGTCGACCTCGTCGAGCATGATCACGGGGTTCATCGTCTTGGCGTCCCGAAGAGCCCTGACCAGTCGCCCTGGCAGGGCGCCGATGTAGGTCCTCCGGTGGCCACGGATCTCGGCCTCATCGCGGACGCCGCCCAATGACATCCTCACGAATTCCCTTCCGGTCGCCCGTGCGATCGACTCGCCGATCGAGGTCTTCCCGGTGCCCGGAGGTCCGAGCAGGGTGAGGATTGCGCCGGAGCGCTTGTCCTGGTTGATGCCACGCTCCTCGCGCAGCTTCTTCACGGCGATGTACTCGACGATCCGATCCTTTACGTCCTCCAGACCGGCGTGGTCTGCATCGAGGACCTCGCGAGCGTGCTGGGGATCGAGGCGCTCCTCAGAGCGCTCGCCCCACGGCACGGCGATCAGCCAGTCCAGGTAGGTCCGGATAACGCTCGACTCGCCGCTCTGCTCGCCGACGCGCTCGAGCCTCCCGAGCTCCTTTTCGGCCTGCTCACGGACTTCCTCTGGCATACCCGCCTCGTGGATCTTGGTCCGGTACTCCTCCACCACGGAGGCGTCATCCTCGCCAAGCTCCTTGCGGATCGACTCCATCTGCTTGCGCAGGAAGTACTCACGCTGCTGCTTCTCCGCTCCGGACTCGACGTCGTCGCGGATCCGCTTGCGGACCTGCATCTCGGCCAGCCGCTCGCGCTGGTATCCGAGCGCCAACTCGAGCCGGTCAGTCACGTCGACCGTCTGGAGCAGCTTGATCTTCTGTTCGTAGTTCAGATCGGGGGAGTAGCCCGACGTGTCGGCCAGCGAGCCTGGCTCGGTGATGCTGCGCAGGAACGCAGAGATACGCCCGTCATCGCCGCGAAGCTCAAGCAGCTCCTCGACCACGGCGCGGTACTCACGCTCCAGGTTGCGCGTGCGGCCGTCGACGGGCATGTCATCGGGCCGCTCTTCGACCTCGACGAACAGGCGCCCGTCGGGCATGGTGTGGGCGGCACCGGCGGTGCCGCGGTGCAGGCCGGTAAGCGTGACGGCACGGGCGCCGCCTGGCAAACGGACCTGCTCAGAGACTTCGGCGACAGTTCCGACGCCGGCAAATTCCTGCTCATGACGTGGCACGAGCAGAACGCGTTCCTCCTCGGCTACGTCTACGGCAAGCGTAAGCGTCATGCCCGGAAAGACGACTGCGTCATCTAGTGGTACTAGGAGTAGACGAGACATCCAGGGTTTCACTTTCAGTAGTTGCTTACGAACGATAAGTTGATGTTAGCAGTTTCAGGGGTGATGTGGGCGCCAATCTCAGTGCCTACGACTTAGATTATCGCGTGTGCTCCGGCGCGCCCCCGAGCGCCCGCAGGCGTTGGCGCCGGGGGTCCAAACCCGGGGGCCGGACTGTGGCGCCCGGTTCTGGGATGATCTGTCGCTATGGCCGAGCCACGGACCACTCCAGAGGCCGCGCACGACGTGCTGGCAGCCGAGGCGTTTGCCATGCCGGCGCCGGATCCCGAGCTCCACCACCACGGCCCGATCCAGCTGCCGGAGGACCCGACCGGGTCCGCCGAGCCCCACGACATCCTGGCCGCGGAAGAGTTCCCGATGCCCGCCCCCTACGCGCCTTCGGGGACCGCGCTGGCCGAGCGGCGCGGGGGACTGCCACGGCTGGCGATCGAGGTGGCGGCGGGGTTCGTCGTGCTCGCACTGTTGCGCCGCCTGCTGCGCCGCTAGCCAACCCGCGCGGATCAGCTCAGGAGGACGCTGCGGAGGCCCGTTTGGGGAGCAGGTCGGTGATCGTGCCCTCGGCCAGCTCGGCGGCGAACCCGACGGTTTCCGACAGCGTCGGATGGGGATGGATCGTCAACGCGATGTCCTCGGCGTTGGCTCCCACCTCAAACGCGTGAACGGTCTCGGCGATGAGCTCGCCCGCATTCACGCCGACGATGCCGGCCCCGAGCACCCGGTGCGACCCCGGCTCGACCAGCAGCTTGGTGAACCCGTCAGAGCGCCCCAGGCTCAGTGCGCGCCCTGAGGCGGCCCACGGGAACACAGCCGTCTCGTACTTCACGCCGCGCTCCCGGGCCTCGGCCTCGGTGAGTCCCATCCACGCCACTTCGGGGTCGGTATAGGCGACCGAGGGGATAGTCCGAGCGTCGAACGACGCGCCGGGAAGGCCGGCGATCACCTCGGCTGCCGTGTGGCCCTCGTGTGTCGCCTTGTGGGCCAGCATCGGACCGCCGGCGACGTCGCCGATGGCGTAGATCCAGGGCACGTTGGTGCGCATCTGGCGGTCGACGTTGATGAACCCATTGGATTCCACGGTGACGCCGGCAGCGCCGGCCTCGATCGCATTGCCGTTCGGCTTGCGCCCGACCGCGACCAGCACCTGATCGAACAGCTCGGTCTGACCGCCTGACAGCGACACCGCGAGCCCTTCCTCACGCGCGTCGACCGAGGTCACCTCCACGCCCACGTGAATGGCCTCGTAGCGGCCGGCAATTCGCTTGCGCAGCGGTTTGACGAGGTCCGGATCGCAGCCCGGGATCAGCTGGTCGAGCAGCTCCACTACAGTCACCCGCGAGCCCAGCGCGTCGTAGACCGTGGCCAGCTCGAGGCCGATGATTCCCCCGCCGATGATCAGCAGCCGTCCCGGAATCTCCTTGGGCGACAGGGCAGAGGTGGAGTCGACCACCCGGGGATCGTCAGGCAGGAACGGGAGCGTGGCCGCCTGCGAACCCACGGCGATGATGCAATTCTCGAAGCTGACTTCGCGCTCACCGACCAGTAGCGAGTGCGGGCCGGAGAAGTGGGCGAGGCCGCGGACGACCTCGACCTTGCGCTGGCGGGCCAGACCCACCAGCCCGCCGGTCAGCTTGTCGACCACCGACTGCTTCCAGGACAGCAGCGCGGCGAGGTCGATCTCCGGCTCGCCAAAGCGCACTCCGTGCTCGGCCATCTCCTGCACCTCGGCCACGACGCGGGCCGCATGCAACAGGGCCTTGGAGGGAATGCAGCCGACGTTCAGGCAGACGCCGCCGAGCTTCTCGTAGCGCTCAACCAGGATCACCCTCAATCCCAGGTCGGCGGCCCGGAATGCGGCGGCGTAGCCGCCGGGTCCGGAGCCGATGACGACGACATCGCACTCGTGCTCGCCGGCATCCTCGGGGGCACCAGGTGGGGGAGGGGCCGGCTCACGGGCAGTTCCGGCTGAGGCATTGACCGCGCCGTTGGGCTGGAGCACCAGCAGCACGCTGCCCTCCGAGACGCGGTCCCCGACGCCGACTCGCAACTGGCTGACTACTCCGGCAAACGGGGCGGGCACATCCATCGTCGCCTTGTCGGACTCCAGCGTGACAAGCGGATCCTCAGCCGAGACCTCATCACCGGGCGCTACGTGGATCTCTATCACCGGCACGTCGTTGAAGTCGCCGATGTCCGGGACCGCGACCTCGACCGTGCTCACAGCAGAGCCCGCCTCAGGTCCGAGAGCACTCGCACCAGATGCACGACGAACCTCGCCGCTGCGGCACCGTCGATCACGCGGTGGTCGTAGGAGAGCGACAGCGGCAGCATCAGTCGCGGAGCGAACTCGGACCCGTTCCACACCGGCTTGACCGCGGCGCGCGTAGCCCCGAGGATCGCCACCTCGGGCGCGTTGACGATGGGGGTGAACGACGTGCCCCCGATTCCTCCGAGCGAGGAGATCGAGAACGTGCCACCGCTCATGTCGCCGGGGGCCAGCTTGCCCTCGCGCGCCTTGGCCGACAGACGTGCCAGCTCCGAGGCGATCGCGAGCACGCCAAGACGGTCGGCATCGTGGATGACCGGCACGACGAGGCCGGAGGGAGTGTCGGCCGCGAAGCCGATGTTGTAGTAGCGCTTGAGCACCAGCTCATCGCCGTCCAGCGACGAGTTGACCTCGGGAAACTCCTTGAGGGCGGCGACGCTGGCGGCGACCAGGAACGTCACCATCGTCACCTTCACTTCCTGCTCGGAGTTCAGCTGCTTGCGCCAGGCCTCGAGCTCGGTGATATCGGCCTCGTCGTTGTGAGTGACGTGGGGAATCATCACCCAGTTACGAGCCAGGTTGGGGGCGGATATCTTCTGGATGCGTGACCGCGGGACGCGTTCGACCGGTCCGTATTTCTCGAAGTTCACCGATGGCCAGGGCGCCAGCTGCAGACCCAAACCGGGGCCGGCCGCCGCAGGCGTGCCCGGCCCTTTTTCGCCTCCGCTCTGAACGTCATCGCGGGTGATGCGACCACCGCGGCCCGAGCCGGAGATGCCCGAGAGATCGAGTCCTCGCTCCCGGGCCAGGCGCCGCGCTGAGGGGCTGGCGTAGATCGGCTCGTCGCTCTCGACGGCCGGTGACGGAGGGGAGGAGTCCGGTGGCTCAGCGGCCAGGGCGCCTGCGACCGCATCGGGCGCCGCGGCTTCGTTGGGCGCCCCGTCAGAGACGATGGCCGAGGCCCTGGTGCTGGAGGCCGTGCCGTCCGCGGGAACCATGGTCAGCAGTAGCGTGCCCTGCGAGACCCGGTCCCCCACCTGTACGCGCACCTCCTGCACAACGCCGCTGAACGGCGCGGGCACGTCCATCGTCGCCTTGTCGGATTCGAGCGTCAGCAACGGCTCGTCGAGCGCGACGGTGTCTCCTTCAGCCACCAGAATCTCGATGACCGGCACGTCGTCGAAGTCGCCGATGTCCGGCACTTCGACCGAGATGACCTCCGCCGTGGCGCTCATACCGTGGTCGGCATCGGGGCCTCGGGGTCGATCTCAAACCGCTTGATCGCCTCGGCGACCACACCCCGGTCGACCGCGCCGGCGGCCGCCAGTTCGCTCAGGGCGGCCACGACCACGTGGTCGCGGTCGACCTCGAAGAACCGCCTCAGCGCCCGGCGGTAGTCGCTGCGCCCGAAACCGTCGGTGCCCAGCACGCGATAGGACCCGGCGACCCACTGGCGGATCTGGTCGGCGTAGGCGCGGATGTAGTCGGTCGCGGCCACGGTCGGAGCATCGCCCAGGCGCTCGGCCACGTAGGGGCGCCGGGGTGTCTCGGCGGGGTGGAGCATATTCCAGCGTTCGACCTCGATTCCGTCGCGCCGCAACTCGGTGAACGAGGTCACGCTCCACACGTCGGCCGCCACGCCGAACTCCGACTCCAGCAGCTCGGCCGCCGAAAGGACCTCACGCAGGATCGTCCCGGACCCGAGCAGCTGGACCCTCGGACCGGTTCCGGAGCCCGAACGCAGCTGGTACATGCCGCGCAGGATTCCCTCCTCGGCGCCGTCGGGCATCGCCGGGTGGTGATAGTTCTCGTTCATCAGCGTGAGGTAGTAGAAGACGTCCTCCTGCTCTCCGACCATCCGGCGCAGGCCCTCCTGGACGATCACCGCCACCTCGTAACCGAACGCGGGGTCGTAGGCGCGGCAGTTGGGCACCACCGAGAAGAGCACGTGGCTGTGGCCGTCCTCGTGCTGGAGGCCCTCGCCGTTGAGTGTCGTGCGCCCGGCGGTACCGCCGAGCATGAACCCGCGCGTGCGGCTGTCGGCTGCCGCCCAGACGAGGTCGCCGACCCGTTGGTAGCCGAACATCGAGTAATAGATGTAGAACGGCACGGTCTGCACCGCGTGAGCGCTGTACGAGGTGCCGGCAGCGATGAACGAGGAGATCGAACCGGCTTCGGTGATTCCCTCTTCGAGGATCTGGCCGTGCTCGTCCTCCTTATAGAACATCAGCTGCTCTGAGTCCTGAGGCTGGTAGCGCTGGCCGAACGGCGAGTAGATCCCGACCTGCCGGAACAGCCCCTCCATCCCGAACGTCCGCGACTCGTCGGGCACGATCGGGACGATGCGCGAGCCGATCTGCTTGTCGCGCAACAGCGCGGAGAGCACCCGCACAAACGCCATCGTGGTCGAGTTCTCACGGTCGCCGCTGCCCTCGAGCTGCGCGGCGAACAGCTTCAGATCGGGGACTGGCAACGGATCGGCGCTCCGCCGGCGAGCCGGTAGGGAACCACCGAGCGCGGCGCGGCACTCCTTGAGGTACTGCATCTCCGGCGAGTCATCCGGAGGCTTCAGGTACTCCGCGGCACGGACCTGCTCATCGGTCAGCGGCAGCTCGAAGCGGTCCCGGAAGGTCAGCAGCGCGTCCTCGGTCATCTTCTTGGCCTGGTGGGTGATCATCTGACCCTCACCGGAGACGCCCATTCCGTAGCCCTTGATCGTCTTGGCCAGGATCACCGTCGGCTGCCCGGTGTGCGCGGACGCCTCGTGGTACGCGGCGTAGACCTTCTGCTGGTCGTGTCCACCGCGATTGAGCAGCCAGATCTCCTCGTCGGACATGTTCTTGACGCGCTCGAGCAGGACCGGATCACGTCCGAAGAAGTGCTCACGCACGTAGGCGCCGTCGCGGGATTTGAACGTCTGGTAGTCGCCGTCGACGCACTCCTCCATCACCCGGGCCAGGCGCCCATCGTGGTCGGCGGCCAGCAGCGGATCCCAGCGCGAGCCCCAGATCACCTTGATCACGTTCCAGCCGGCCCCCCGGAAATCCGCCTCCAGCTCCTGAATGATCTTGCCGTTGCCGCGCACCGGGCCGTCGAGGCGCTGGAGGTTGCAGTTGACCACCCAGACCAGGTTGTCGAGCCCCTCGCGGCCGGCCAGGCCGATGGCGCCCATCGACTCGGGCTCATCCATCTCGCCGTCGCCGAGGAACGCCCAGACCTTGCGGCCTTCGGTCGAGGCCAGAGCGCGCGCCTGGAGGTACTTCATGAACCGGGCCTGGTAGATCGAGGTGATCCCGCCGATACCCAGCGACACGGTGGGGAATTGCCAGAAGTCGGGCATCAACCAGGGGTGCGGGTAGGACGAGAGCCCGTCGCGACTGACCTCCTGGCGGAAACCGTCGAGCTGCTCGGCGGTCAGCCTCCCCTCGAGGAATGCGCGCGCGTAGTTGCCGGGCGAGGAGTGACCCTGGAAGTAGACGAGGTCACCCGGCGATTCCTCGCTCGGGGCGCGCCAGAAGTGGTTGAAGCCGACCTCATAGAGGGTGGCCAGCGACTGATAGCTGGCGATGTGCCCGCCCAGCTCGGATGAATCCTTGTTGGCGCGGATGACCATCGCCATGGCGTTCCAGCGGATGATCGAGCGCAGCCGCCGCTCGACCGCGGGATCCCCAGGAAGCTGCGCCTCCCGCTCGACCGGGATCGTGTTGAGGTACGGCGTGTTGAGCGTCGCGATCGGACCGGTGCCGGCATGCTGGGCGCGCTCGACGGCCCGGGTGAGAATCTGCCGCGCACGCTCGGGGCCGTCGTGGGCGACGACCGCGTCAACCGCCTCGAGCCACTCGCTTGTTTCGACCGCGTCGAGGTCGGCTCCGGTGCCGTTGGAGCTGGGGGTCTGGACTTGATCCGTCATGCCCTGTGTGCGGTGGATTTCATGGTCAACGGCTGCCTGGTCAATATACCCACGGCCTGAGCCCCGAACGGGGGGTTTCATGCACGGAGCGGTCCGATACGGTGGGCGGCGTGAGCCTGCGTGAGGTCACGGGTCCGCCTGGCCCCCCCTGGGGACGTGAGCTGCGCGGGCGGCTGGACGAGCTCGTGGTCGAGTCCGAGCTGCTCGCGGACAATCCGCTGGGCGATCCTGCCCGGCGGCCCCTCTACGTGTACAGCTCGCCCGGCGCGAGCCGCGGATCAGACCTCCGGGTCCCCGCGGTCTACGTGATCCAGGGCTTCACCGGGCAGGTGGATTCGTGGCTGGGGCGCAGCACGTTCGAACCCACGATCATCGAGCGGCTCGATGCGATGTTCGCCGACGGCAGCTGCCCGGACGCGGTCGTTGTTTTCGTGGACGCGTGGACCCGCCGTGGCGGCTCGCAGTTCTTGAACTCACCGAGCCTCGGCCGCTACCAGGACTACCTGTGCGACGAGATCGTTCCCTTTGTCGACGAGCGCTATCCCACGCTGGCCGGCCCTGAGCACCGCGGTCTGAGCGGCAAGTCCTCCGGCGGCTACGGCGCCATGGTCGTACCGATGGTGCGACCCGACGTCTTTGGCGCGCTGGCCTCGCACGCAGGGGACGCGCTCTTCGAGTGCTGCTACCAGCCCGACTTCCCCGCTGTGGCTCGTGCGCTGCGGGACGAGTTCGACGGCTCCTATGAGGTGTTCCACCAGCGCCTCGATGAGGCGGATCAGTTCGATTACCCGCGCTTTGGCAAGCCGTTCGAGATGTACGGCTACGCCTGCGCCTACTCGCCCGACGCCGAACGTCCCGGCGAGGCTCTCCTGCCCTTCGATCTGGAGACCGGACGCCTGATCGAACCGGTGTGGCAGTCATGGCTGCTCCATGACCCGGTGCGGATGGCCGCAGGCCACGCCGAGGCGTTGCATGGGATGCGGCGGATCTATCTCGACGCCGGCAAGAGCGACGAGTACTTCCTCGACCTCGGGGCCGAAGCGTTCGCTCGTGAGCTCGAGGAACTCGGCGTCTCATACACGCTCGAGCGGTTCCCCGGCCGCCACGGCGGCATCAGCTACCGCTACCCCAGGGCAATCCGCGAGCTGATTCTGGCGCTGGGCCGGTAACCCGTTGCGCACGCGCGCAGCCGCCATGCGAAGCTACCCCTGATGGCGATTAGCACTGAGGAAGATCTGATCTTCGCCGGGCCGAGTGAGCTAGCCCAGCGCGTTCGTGCCAAGGAGCTTCATCCGCGCGAGTTGGTGGAGCTGTGCCTTCGCCGCATCGAGACCCTGGATCCGCGTCTGAACGCGTTCCGGGTGACGATGGCCGACGAGGCGCTGGCGGCGGCCGAGACCGTCTCCGACGGTCCGCTGGCCGGCGTGCCGATCGCGGTGAAGGACGACCTGCCGGTCAAGGGGCAGGTGACCACGCGCGGGTCACGCTCCCATGGCCCACCGGCGGCCGCGGATGCAGAAGCCGTCCGGCGTCTGCGGGCGGCCGGCGCGATCCCGATTGGCATCACCAACGTCCCCGAGCTGACGATCTTCCCCTGGACAGCGACTGAAGCCAATGGCGTCACCCGCAATCCCTGGGATCTGTCCCGTACGCCCGGAGGCTCGTCGGGTGGTTCGGCGGCCGCCGTCGCCTCCGGCATGGTCCCGTGTGCGACGGGCTCCGACGGTGGCGGTTCGATCCGCATCCCCGCTGCGTGCTGCGGCTTGGTGGGCATGAAGTCGACCCGCGGACGGGTCTCGACCCAGCCCGCGCGTGAGGGATGGCTCGGCCTGAGCGTCTTCGGCGCGCTGGCCCGCTCGGTACGCGACAGCGCCCTGCTGCTCGACGTGATGCACGGCCCGAGCGAGGGCGACGCGCATTCCGCCCCCGGGTTCGACGGCAGCTACGTGGCCGCGGCGCAGACGCCGCCGGCTCGGTTGCGGATCGCCGTATCCCGCAAGCTTCCTCCCGGGCTGATCGGCAAGCTCTCCGAGGACCAGCGCGCCGCCTGGGAGCGGATGGGACGCACCCTGGAGGGCCTCGGACATGAGGTGGTCGAACGCGACCCCGCCTACGGCCTGGCTCAGCTCGAGTTCCTCCAGACGTGGATGCGGGGGATCTACGAGGACTCTCTGAACGTACCTGACCGCAGCCAGTTCGAGTCGCTGACCAAACAGATCGCGGCCGCCGGGCGCTTCATGGTTCCCGAGCGCCGGCGCGGCAAGTTGCTGGCCAAACGCGCCAGCACCACGGCGCGCATCCTGGCGCTGTGGGACGACTTCGATGTGCTGCTGACTCCCGGCCTGGCCAAGACGGCGATCGCCGCCGAAGGCGGCTTTGGCAAGCCTGCCCCGCTGGCTATCGACATCAGTGGGCGATTCACGCCCTTCACACCGGTGTTCAACCTGACCGGCCAGCCCGCGATCTCGCTTCCGGCCGGCACCGGTTCAGACGGACTCCCGCTGAGCGTCCAGCTCGTCGGGCGCCAGGGCGGCGAAGACGTCCTCTACGCCCTCGCGGGCGAGATCGAGGCCGCCGAACCCTGGGCGCAACTCCGGCCGCCGGTCAGCTGAGCGCCAGGCTAGGGCGGGCCGGGCTCTGAGCCCTGGATTGCCGGCGCGCCGAGTGATAAGTTGCCGCAGTCCATAACACGCCGATGCGCCGATTTGATGCATGAACGGGAGCTGACCGACGAGTTGGCCCAGCCAGGGGGCCTGGTCGTCCGTGCAATGACGGAAAGCGATGCCCTTCAGCTCTCGCTCTATGGGGAGCTGGACCTGGCTAGCTCACAGGTGCTCGAGGGTAAGGTCCAGATGGCCGAGTCGGGCGCGATCCAGCGTCTCGTGCTCGACCTCAGCGGCCTGCAATTCGTGGACAGCACCGGCCTCCACACCCTGTTGCGCGTGCAGGAACGCTGGCAGGCGAGCGGCCGAGAACTCTCGCTGCTGCGCGGTCCGCGAGCGGTGCAAAGAGTGTTTGAGCTGACCCAGGCGACGCGCCTGTTCACCTTCGAGGACTGAGGGCGGTCCTTCAGTCGTCGAGCTTGTCCCGCTTGGGGCCCTCCCACTGAATGGCTTCAGGGTCCTGGGAGGGATGCGGCTCGCTGGTGCTCGTGGCACCGGTAGCCGGGTGGGGGTCGGCCCCGAACGGCGCCTGATCAGGGTCTGGGGGATCGCGCGGATCCTCGCGAGTGTCGTACGGGTCCGGCCACTCGGTCGGATCGGGCTCCCCGACCGGATTGTTGAGGACATGGTGGGGGTCCCGGTCGCGCGATCGATCCCCAGGATCGTGGCCGGGAGGCTCAGGGAACCCGGTCGGGGGCGACTCGGCTGAGGCTTCGTCGTTCGTGGTTTCGTCGCGGTCGTCGGGCATCGCCACTCATTCCTTCCGTCTCGGCTTGCGTGGGAGCAGCTACCCGATCTCACGGCTCGTGACCCGGCTCGATCGATTTGGCGCGATGAAAGGTGAGCGCGGCTTCGCTGCGACCGGCCTGGCCAGCGATCGGCTCGAGGAGAAAGCCGCAGTGGTCCCCCAGGTCCAGACGCCTGAGGACGCGACCTGCGAACCAGTTTTCGAGCGCGGTGACGATTGGCGCGCCGGTGGGCCCCTCACGCCAATCGATATGGGCGAACTTGTCGACCTCGTCTCCGGTCTGGCCCCCGAAGTGTTCGGCGAGCTCGGTCGCGTCATCGGGGACGAAGTGCACGATCAGGACCTCCGCGCGGCCTGCGACCCGATAGGTCCTGTTCTTCATCGACAGGCAGGCCAGAAACCGGGGCGGCTTGATCGATACCTGCGAGGCGAAACCGATCAGGCACCCTGCCAGCTCACCGTCCGCCGCGGTGGTGACGATGAACATCGAGTAGTCGAGCTGGCGGACCAGCTCGTTGAACGTCTGCGTATCCGCCATTCCGGCGCCGTCAGCGCAGCGGCGCGCCGGGCCGAGTGAGGCTTCCGCCCCGAGAGCGCCTGATCAGGTAGAGAATCAGGCTGGAGCACGCCACGGACAGGATCACGCCCGGCACCCCGCGGCGCCACAGCGCCAGCACGATTAGGCCGGCCACCAAGTTCCCGGCCAGCCCGAGCAGGATCGTCTGGAAGATCGACATCGGATCGGGACCGGGCAGCGACAGGCGGGCGAGCGCGCCGACAAACAGGCCGGAGATGGCGAGCGCGATGAGATAGGCGAGGAGGCTCATGGATGCTTCAGCTCGGTTTACCCTGAACCCGAGGAGCCCACGCGCACCACGAAGGCGGCCGGATGGCTGCGAAGGAGGAGGAGAACCAGACATGAACGCTGTCGCGCGATATGCCAAAGCGACTGCAAGACCCGGCCAGGGCGACGCTTTGGCCGGGATCATGCTCGAGGTGGCCGAGGGGCTCCGGGAGACGCCCGGATGTGAGCTCTACCTGATCAACCGCTCGGCTGGCGAGCCAGACGTGATCTGGGTGACCGAGCTGTGGCAGAGCCAGGAGCAGCTCGACGCGGCGCTCCAGAGCGAAGGTGCTCGCACGCGGATCCCGGAGGTCCTGGCCCTGGTGGTCGAAGGCGGCTTTGAACGGGTCGAACTCGAGCCGCTCGGCGGCTGCGGCTTTCCCGTGAGCGAGCCGGGCTGCACCATCGTCAACCTTGAGGAGGTCCAGGACATGGCGCCGAAGTTCGGCTTCGGCGAACTAGGGGAGGCGCGCTTTGCCCGCACCGCACTCGGAGCCCAGGGAATCGGTCTGAGTCTTCACCGCCTGCGGCCGAACGCCCGCCAGGCCTTCGGCCATCGTCACGCGCTCGACGAGGAGGCCTACGTGGTGCTCAGCGGTTCGGGGCGCATCGCCGTCGATGGCCAGGTCCACGAGCTGCGGTTGATGGACGCAATCCGGCTCGGTCCAGGCTCCGTGCGGGCGTTCGAAGCCGGACCGGACGGACTCGAGTTGCTGGTCACCGGGACCCACCGGGCCGGTGACGCGGAGATGATCCCCGGCTACTGGCCGGCCTGAGGCTCAGGGCCTACGAGCGCGAACTGTGACCGGCTCGACGGGAGTCCGACAGCTCAGCGGTTCGTCCGACCCCGCTCACGGGTCCCTCGGGCTCGAGTACGAATAACTCACAGGCCACGTCCGTATTGGTATCGATGCCGCTGATGAACGAGCGGACCCGGCGTCCGGTGATCCGCTCGACCGGCTCGGTGAACTTGGAGACCTCGGCGTACTGAAAGAGCATCCGGATGTCCCGTAGGCGCTGGTGCTCGCCCATGGCTGCCAGGTTGCGCTCGGCCGGTGTGAACGTGTGCTCGAGCAGGCACACCAGTGTGTCGGGCCCCGCATAGTTGGTGCGGACCTTGGTCGGTCCGCGTCCGAACTGCTCCTTGTAGATGCGGACCATCTCGTTGGAGATCTCCAGCAGCGGCTGCCGTCGTTCCGTCGAGCCGCCGTCCTCGAAATCGCTGACGTGGCTGAGCCCGCCCTCGATGGTTCCGTCCTGCGCTGCGTCAGCCATGTCGCTGCCTGCTTTCCGCCCGATGAGTTTGAACCGAGGCTGGGCGGGGCTTGATGGGCCACAGCAACGGAGCCCATTGGAAAAGGCGAAACCTCGGGCAACGCCGATGTCGCGCAGACTGTCAGGGGTGCAGCTCGGCGAACGCTCCCCTGGCTGTCGCTCGACACGAGTCGCTGACAGCTCGGACTGCGCGATCCCTGACCGCGCCGAATGAATAGCCAGCTCCTCGTCGCGCAGACGTGAAGCAGTCGACACGGGACACTTTAGCGCCGGAGCGGCGAGAGCCGCGCGAGCCTCGGCGGCGCATCCGCACGCCGGCTCGGCTGACGTGCTCGAGAGGGAATAGCGGGCACGTCACGCCGCGCGGTCTGATCAGTTGTCCGCGGTCACAGCTTTGAGCTCCTCGAGCGACTCCCGCATGATCTGCCGCAGGTCCCGCTCGTTGGCCTCGTCCTGCCAGCGCTCAAACGCGATTTTGAACACCGCAATCCCGGCCTCGGCGGTCAGACTCGCCGCTGGGTCGCTGACGCCGCGCCGGCGTAGTGCGTCGGCAATGGCCGAGGCGAGTGCCGCGAGCTTGATCAGCTCGCGCTCTTGCAGCTCCGCGTTCGCGGCAAGGGGAGGGGCGTGACCTTCGAGGAGGCCGAGTCACTAAACCTCCGTGTGCGCTCTTGGTTGATGCTCCGGATCCGCGTTGGCTCGGATGCGCTAGGTGGTGAGCCAGTCGTGCAGGCTGGTGGCTAGTGCGACGGGTTGGTCGATCTGGACGAGGTGCCCGGCGTCGTCGATCAGGTCGAGCCGAGCATTGGGAATGAGATCGGCGAGGCGGTGCGCACGGTCGACGGGAATCCAGGTGTCGTTCTGACCCCAGACTATGAGGACAGGAAGGTCAAGCTCGCGATAGCGCGACTCGATCTCGTCGGTGTAGGCCTGGTCCGCCTGAGCGATCTGGCGATAGAACGCTTGCTGGCCCTCGGGGCCGAGCCATGGGGCGACGAGCATGTCCGCTTGTGCTGGGGTCAGGCCGGCGTGGCTGGCACCCGCGACATACGCGCGGGTCGCGCCCTCGTGCACAGCGGCGGGAAGCGCGCCGAAAACCTCGGCGTGCTCGCGCACCAGCCGGAAGTAGTCCGAGCCCCAGGGCGCAAGGGCGACGACGTCCACGAGCGCGAGCGACGCGTACTTCGCGCTGTGGAGCAGGTGGGCGCGCAGCGCGACCGCCCCTCCGTAGTCGTGCGCGATCACATGTGGCGAGTCGAGCTCCCAGTGGCGCAGCAGCTGGGAGAAAACCTCGGCCTGCAGATCGAGAGAGACCCGGCCGTCGGGGCCAGGGCGCGACCAACCGTAGCCGGGCATATCCCAGAGATAGGTCGTGTACTGCGAACTCAGCGCCTCGGCGAACGGCGCCCACAGCCGTGAGGACCACGGTGTCCCATGGCAGAACACGACCGATGGTCCGCGGCCATTACGGCTCCACTTGATTCGGCAGCCGTTCCACTCGTGCTCCTGGGTCAACTCAACCACCCACGAATCATCGCCTACAAGGCAGGCTTTGGCGGGCAGCTGGCATTCAGTCGCACTCTGGCTCGCGCGAAGGCCTGCGGCGGTTCGGTCAGGTCAGCGGATGAAGTGCAACTTCCCAGGTCTTTTCGTTATGCCGGAGATGTAGCCCACTCGAGCGACATTCCCGATCCTGCGGACGATGCTCACTGAGCTTGCCTCGCTTCTGCCTCCGAAACCGTCCGCAGCGGCGGAACCGTGCCTCCTACTGGCTCCCGAGCGTTCGGAAAATCCCCCACATTGGCCCGGAGGCCTGGGGTAGGGTGGGAGACGCAGGGCACGATTCCCATTGAAGGAGAACCGCCATGTACGTCACCGTGATCCACCGCGTCTCTGATCCGCACGGGTTCACGAAGGCTGAGGATGAGGCGATCGCCGCCGGTTTGCCGGAAGGATTTTCGCTCCCGATTCATGCCGCCACGCACGATCACAGGGTTGGCATCTGCATCTGGGAGGGCCCGTCGATTGAATCTGTTCGCGAGCTCGTCGAGTCGGTGGTCGGACCGTATAGCCAGAACGAGTACTTCGAGATGAGCGTCGACGGTCTGCCTGAGCTGGCGAAAACGTGATGCCGGAGGAGGGACTCGAACCCCCGACACGCGGATTATGATTCCGCTGCTCTAACCGACTGAGCTACTCCGGCGAGGGTCGCGCAGTCTAGCGGCGTCCCTCGTCCGGATCACTTGATCACTACGTCGCATTTCTGCCCTGGGCCCGGCTGCCTATGATGGGCGCGTGCCTGATCTGGGTCCCGCGGTCGACACCGTGATCCGTCGCTGTCTCGGTGTTCAACCGGGAGAGAACGTGCTGGTGATCGTGGATCCTCCGACCCGTGCGATCGGGGAGGCGCTCCGGGACGCCGCGGGCTCGCTGGGAGCGGATGCAGTGCTTTCGGTGATGGACGAGCGCGCCACCGACGGCACCGAGCCACCGCCACCGCTGGCCGCCGCACTAGCGGCAAGCGACGTCTACATCGCCCCGACCTCGCGGTCACTCAGTCACACGGCGGCGCGGAAGCAGGCGAGCGAGGCCGGCGCGCGCGGCGCGACCATGCCGGGGGTGACCGAGGACATGCTCGCGCGCGTGATGGCGGTCGACTTCCCGCTGATGGCCGCGCGATCTCGCGCGGTGGCAGCCCTGCTGCAGGACGCGAGCAGCGCACATATCTCCTGTCCGCGCGGAACTGACCTGACACTCGAGCTGAGCGGCCGGCCGGGCATCGCCGACGACGGCGACCTGACGGCCCCGGGGGCGTTCGGCAATCTTCCCTGTGGCGAGGGCTTCATCGCCCCCACCGGCGGCCGCGGGCAGCTTGTCCCCTTGAGCCTCGCACCCCTCGGGTTGAGCGACGAGCCGGCCCTGCTGACGGTCCAGGATGGCCGTCTGGTCGACGCGCGTGGAGGCCTCGGGCCGCAGTTCATCGAGCTGCTCCGAGCGCACGGGGACCGAGGCCTCAACCTGGCCGAGCTGGGAGTAGGAACCAATGACCGGGCCCAGCTCACGGGCAACGTCCTGGAGGACGAGAAGATCCTCGGGACCGTGCACGTCGCCTTCGGTGCCAGCGCCGGCATCGGCGGCACGGTGTCGGTGCCGATCCACCTCGATGTCGTGGTCACGGACGCCACCTTGGACATCGATGGACAGCGGGTTCTGGATGCCGGCCAGTGGGTCCTCGAAACGCCGGCTGAGCCCGCTTGACCCTGCTGGCGATTCCCAATGTGTCCGAGGGGCGCGACGACGCGACGATCGACGCCATCGCGGCGGCGTTCGGCGGCCAATTGCTCGACGTCCACCGTGACCCCGACCATCATCGCAGCGTGTTTACGCTGGCCGGTGCTCCCGGAACGCTGGCGCCCGCCGTACTGCGCGGAGCCACGGAGGCGCTGGCGCGCATCGACGTAGGCCGACATGAGGGCATCCACCCGCGCGTGGGTGCCATCGACGTCGCGCCGATCGTCTATCTAGAGGAGGCCGGCCGCGGCGCGGCGTGCGCAGAGGCCCTCGTGCTCGCCGATCGGCTCGGTGAAGAGTTGGGCCTGCCGGTGTTCTTGTACGGAGCGCTGGCCGGCGGACGAACCCGCGCGGCGCTTCGCCGCGGCGGGCCCGCCGAGTTGGCCGCCCGCATGCAGGCCGGCGAGCTGACTCCGGACTTCGGCCCCACCAACCTCCACGCTCGCGGCGGAGCGGTGCTGGTGGCTGCACGGATGCCGCTGGTGGCGTTCAACGTCGAGCTCGCCCCGCCCGCCACGCTGCTCGACGCGCAGCGAATCGCCGCCCGCATCCGTGAGAGCGGGCCGGAGGGATTGGCGTGCGTGCGCGCGATCGGCCTTTGGCTGGACCAGCGCGGCCTGGCCCAGGTCTCGACCAACGTGGAGGACCATCGCCGGACGTCGCTGGCCGACGTCGTGGCGGCGGTCGCACGCCACGCCGAGGTGAGCGGAGCCGAGCTCGTCGGTCTCGCTCCGAGGGCGGCCTTCGACGGCTTTCCGGCTGAGCTCCCGGTCCGCGGAAAGCAGATCCTCGAGGAGGTACTGGCAAATCGCCAACCCCGGCGCCCGCAGTCCGACTAAGCTCCTTGGGGAGATGGCTCAGACCAAGCGAAAGCGCCGCACCAAGCACCGCGGAACAGCGGCGGGCACGATCTCCTCCCGAGGTCGCACGGGTCGTCCACCCACTCCGGAGGAACGTAAAAAGCAGGCGAAGATGACCGCGCGGGAGCGCCGCCTGACCACGCCGCCGACGTGGAAGGGGTCATTCACCCGAGCCTCGCTGGCCGCGGGGATCATGTTCATCTTCCTGGTTCTGATCAGCCAGGGCAAGCACATCGGTTCGGCGATCGGGTTGGGCGTGGTAGCGCTGGTGTTCTACGTGCCTGCCGGCTTCTACATGGACCAGTTCATCTATCGCCGCCGCCAGAAGAAGCGCGAGGAGAGCCGATGATCGACGTCCGCATGTTCACCGTCGGCCCGGTGCAGGAGAACTGCTTCATCGTGCGCGAGCGCAATTCCAAGCGCGGCGTGATCATCGATCCCGGTGAGGAGTCTGAGCGCCTGCTTGAGGCGCTGCGCGCGCTGGAGATCGAGCAGCTCGACGCGATCCTGCTCACCCACACGCACTTCGATCACGTCGGCGCGGTGGCCCCGGTGGCCCGCGCAACCGGGGCGCCGGTGATCTGTCCCGAGCTCGAGCGCCATGTGCTGGCCAACATCATGGATTTCGTGCCGTGGCCGGGATTTGGGCCGTTCGAGAGCTATGAGGCCGACCAGACCGTTAAGGGTGGCGAGACGCTCGACTTTGCCGGTCTGACGTTCGAGGTCGTCTTCACTCCGGGGCACAGCCCCGGCCACGTCACCTACGCGCTCGCCGAGGAACCAGCGCTGTTCTCGGGCGACGTGCTGTTTGAGGGCTCGGTGGGCCGTGTGGACCTTCCGGGCGGGGACTGGCCGACGCTGCTGGGCTCGATCGAGAACCTGGTCGCACGGTTTCCCGAGCAGACAACGCGTATATCCGGGTCACATGGGCATCACCACGCTTGGGCGCGAACGCGCCGGCAACCCGTTCCTGCGCGAGCTCGCGCAGCAGTGACCCGTCCCACTCGGACGAGAGCATGATTCAGGCGCCGCGAGGGACCTTTGACGTGCTGCCCGCCGATGCCCGCCGGCGCGAACAGCTGGAGGTGCACGTGCGGCGGATCCTCGGCGCGGCCGGCTTCGGGCGGATCGAGACGCCCGCGTTTGAGTCGACGGAGCTGTTTTCCCGGGGCGTGGGGGAGGCCACGGACATCGTGCAGAAGGAGATGTACAGCTTCGACGACGGAGGCGGCCGCTCGCTCACCCTGCGTCCCGAGGGGACGGCACCAGTCTGCCGCGCCTACATCGAGCACGGCATGCACAAGCTTCCGCAGCCGGTCAAGCTCTGGTACCTGTCGAGCTTCTTCCGCAGTGAGGCGCCGCAGCGTGGCCGCTACCGGCAGTTCTGGCAGGTGGGGGCTGAGGTCATCGGCGCAGCGGGACCCGACACCGACGCGGAGCTGATCGTGCTCCTGTCTGAGCTGCTGCAGGCCCTGGGCGTCAAGGACCTGCGGTTGCGGCTGGCAAGCCTCGGCTCGCCGGAGACGAGAAATGAATACCGCGCCGAGCTCACCGAGTACCTGCGTGAGCACGAAGATGCACTCAGCAGCGAGGTCCGGGCGCGAATCGACCTGAACCCGATGCGGGCCTTCGACGCCAGTGACCCGCGCACTCAGGAGACGATGCGCAGCGCCCCGAAGTTGATGGACCGGCTCTCGGCCGAGGATGCCGAGCACTTCGCCCAGGTGCGCGCGCTGCTCGACGACGCCGGGATCCCGTTCGAGCTCGACCCGACCCTCGTCCGGGGTCTCGACTATTACACCCGGACCCTGTTCGAGTTCACCAGTGACGCGCTCGGGGCCCAGTCCGGGGTGGCCGGCGGCGGGCGCTATGACCGTCTGATCGAGCAGCTCGGCGGTCACCCGACACCTGCTTCGGGCTGGGCGGCCGGCGTCGAACGGATGCTGCTCGCCGCCCCCGAGCTTCCCAACGCACCGGACCTGGTCGATCTGTTCGTCGCCCGCAATGCGGACGGTGAGGCCGCGGACCGCGCCGCCTTCGAGCTGGCCCACGAGGCGCGCCGGGCGGGGCTGGCCGCGCAGCTTGAACTGACCGGTCGCTCGCTGAAGGGCCAGTTCAAGCAAGCCGACCGGCTCGGGGCGCGATACGTGGCCGTGATCGCCGATCCGACCAGCGCGAGTCTCAAGGACATGGAGTCCGGCGAGCAGCGGGAACTTGCCCCGGCCGATGTCATTCCCACCATCCTTCGGGGTAGCCGCCTCTAGCCATGCAGCCGCCGCGTCCCAACGACTACCGCGACAGCTGGTGCGGGGAGCTCACCGCCGAGCGCGACGGAACCCAGGCCCGGGTGGCCGGTTGGGTTCACCGCCGCCGCGACCATGGCGGCCTGATCTTCATCGACCTGCGCGATCGCACGGGCATCGTTCAGCTCGTGTTCCATCCCGAGAGCGCGCAACCGGCGCATGCCGGCGCCCACGCCCTGCGGTCAGAGGATGTGATCAGCGCCGCGGGGACGGTCACGCGCAGAGCGCCTGAGAACGTCAACCCGAACCTCGCCACCGGCGAGATCGAGCTTGCGGTCAACGAGATGCGGATCCTCGCCGATGCTGACACGCCGCCCTTTCCGCTGGACGAGGGCGCCGGAGTTGACGAAAGCCTGCGGCTCAAGCACCGCGCGCTGGATCTGCGCCGGCCGGAGATGCAGGCTGCCCTCGCGCTTCGTCACAAGGTGGTGACGACGATGCGGGAGGTGCTCAACCCAAGGGATTTCCTCGAGATCGAGACCCCGTCCCTGACGCGTTCGACGCCTGAGGGTGCGCGTGACTACCTCGTGCCGGCACGGATCCGGCCCGGTTCGTTCTACGCGCTGCCCCAGTCTCCGCAGCTCTTCAAGCAGCTGCTGATGATCGGGGGCGCGGAGCGCTACTACCAGATCGCGCGTTGCTTTCGGGACGAGGACACGCGCGCCGATCGCCAGCCCGAATTCACCCAGCTGGACCTGGAGATGGCGTTCGTCCACGAGGACGACGTGCTCGAGACGATGGAGGCGGTGATGAGCGCGGTGTTCGACGTCGCGGGGTTCGGCGTACCGGCGCCTCCTTGGCCCAGAATGACCTTCGACGAGGCCGTCTCACGCTACGGAATAGACCGTCCCGACACGCGGTTCGGCCTGGAGCTGCAGGACCTGAGCGAGGCATTGAGGGGATCCCAGTTTCAGGTCTTCGCCTCAGTGCTCAGCTCGGATGGCGTAGTCAAGGGCATCAATGCGGGCCGGCATGACGTGCCTCGCTCGGAGCTCGACTCGTTGACTGACCTGGCCAAGCAGCACGGTGCGAAGGGCCTGGTATGGGCGTTCGTGCAAGAGGACGGGAGTCTGCGCTCACCGATCGCAAAGTTCCTCTCCGAATCCGAAGTCGCCGCCCTCAAGCAGTGCCTGCAGGCTTCGCCGGGCGATCTCCTGCTGATCGTGGCGGATCAGCCGAGCACCGCCGGACAGGCCCTCAGCGCCCTGCGGATGGAACTTGCGCGCCGCTTTGAACTGATCCCCGCCGGTCGCCACGACATCCTCTGGGTGGTCGAGTTTCCGGCCTTCTTCTGGAATCCCGAGACGCAGCGATGGGACTCCGCCCATCACCCCTTCACCGCTCCCACGGGCGACCTCGACGATCCTGGCTCGCTGAAGTCGCGCGCCTACGATCTGGTCCTGGACGGGGCCGAGATCGGCGGAGGATCGATCCGCATCCACGATCGCAAGGTGCAGGAGCGCGTCTTCGAGCTGCTCGGCATCGGGCCCGAGGAAGCGCAGTCCCGCTTTGGGTTCCTGCTCGACGCACTGCGCCTAGGCGCGCCCCCGCACGGTGGGATCGCAATGGGCGTAGACCGGATCGTCGCCGCGCTGGCGGGCGCGGAATCGATACGTGACGTGATCGCGTTTCCCAAGGCGGCCAGCGGATCCGACCCGTTGACCGGCGCACCGGCACCCGTGGATCCCGCCCAGCTCCGCGAGCTGGGCCTGCGGCTGGCCTAGCGTCCGCCCAGCTCAGGCCCGGCTCATGTTCGGGGCCCGGGCTGCCGAATATTGCCTCGATGGACTCCGTTTCACGTCCGCTCATCGCCCTGCTCCTCAGCACTGTGGCGGTTTTCGCCGTGTGGTTCGTGGCGCTCAAGCCGAGTTCGTCCAGTTCTGGAGGCGCGGGCACGTCGAGCCAGGGGCCCCTCACGTCGGCGATCACCAAGGCTCACCAAGCCGTTGCCACCTCCGCGGCGGCCAGCGTCGCGCACGGAGGCACGGTGCTTTCCGCAAAGCCCGCGGACGCTCGGGGAGCGGCGACGGTTGCGACGCCCCCTGCGTCAAGCGCGGCGGCGCGGACGGCAACCGGGACCGCCAGTCCCACTCACGCGGCGGACTAGCCCGGCGACCCCGGCGGCCACCCCGGCGAGTACCCACCACCGGGTCAACGCGGTAACTCGGGCGCTGAATGCCCACAAGACGCTCGCGCTGCTGTTCTACAACCCCGCCGGCGCCGATGATCGGGCCGTGCGCAATGAGCTCGCCGCGGTCCCCGTTCACCACGGTCGGGTGGTCAAGCTGGCGGTGCCACTGACGGAACTGTCGCGCTACCAAGTGGTGACCAATTCGGTGATGGTCAGTGCTTCGCCGACGCTCGTCCTGATCGACGGCGCCCGTCACGCCAGCACGCTGGTCGGCTTTGCCGACCGCTTCGAGATCGCGCAGCGCGTCGCCGACGCGCTCGCGTCGCCCTGAGGCGGACACCTGTCGTGTCTATCCTCCGGCGGCATGGACACCCTGGCCTTCGAGCATCACCTCACCTCTCCCCAGGGGCAGGGGCGGACGCCTGCTGACGCTTGCAGTGTCACGGTCAGCGGTGGGTCCTGTTGTGACCAGATCCGGTTCTCGATCAGCCTTCGTGACGGCGTCGTCGATGACGCTGGATTCGACTCCAGGGGTTGCGGATCCGCCGCCGCCGCCGGCAGCGCAGCAGTCACGCTGGTACGCGGCCGCTCCATGCTCGAGGCGGGTCAGCTCGGCGCCGCCGAGATTTCCGCTGAGCTCGGCGGACTGAGTCCCGGCAAGCTGCACGCGGCCGAGCTCGCATCCGACGCGCTCGCGCGAGCGCTGGGCGGGGCCGTGCGGACGCACGCGCCGACGTCACTCGTGAAGGGCCGCACGCTGGTGGCGATGAGCGGCGGCGTTGACAGTGCGGTGGCCGCGCTCGAATGCGCCAAGGCCGGCGAGGCGGCAGCGGTGACGCTCGAGCTGTGGTCGGACACCGAGAACGATGCCGAGCGAAGCTGCTGCTCCGCCTCCGCCGTCGCCCAGGCGCGCAAACTCTCCCACTCGATGGGACTCCCACATTTCACCATCGATTTACGAACCGAGTTCCGGGCGGGGGTGGTCGATCCGTTCATCGCCGGTTTTGCGGCGGGGGAGACCCCCAACCCATGCGTTGGCTGTAACGGTCATGTACGTCTGGATGCCCTGCTCGACGTCGCCGATCGGCTCGGTTGCGAGTATCTGGCCACCGGGCACTACGCCCGAAGGGTCGATCTTCAGGCGGCCGCCGGTCCGCTGCTGCGCACGGCTGCCGATCCGGCCAAGGACCAGACGTACATGCTGGCTGCGTTGTCGCCCGACTCGCTGGCCCGCATGCGCTTTCCGCTCGGCGAGCTGTTGCAAGTCGGAGGTCAGAGAGCGTGCCCGCGCGGCCGGCCTGCCGGTCGCGGGCAAGCCGGACTCGCAGGACCTGTGCTTTCTCGCCGGCACCGATCGGTCACGGTTCCTCGCCCGCCACGCAGGGATCCCGGATCGGCCGGGGGCGATCGTCAGCTCCGACGGCACCGAACTGGCGCCGCACGACGGCCAGCACCGGTTCACCGTGGGGCAGCGGCGCGGGCTGGGCATCGCCGGAGCTGAGCCGCTCTACGTGCTCGATAAGGACGCGGACAGCAACCAGGTGACCGTCGGGCCGTATGCGGCGCTGCGCACCGACCGGGTTCGGCTCCGTGGAGTCCGGTTGCATCGGCCTGGATCGAGAGTCGACCGAGTGAAGCTTCGCTACCGCTCCAAGCCAGTGCCGGCGCGGCTGGACGGCACGCCTGGACCGGGGCGCCACCGGGGCCTGTGGATCGAGTTGGAGGAACCGGCCTACGGCGTTGCGCCGGGACAGATGGCCTGCCTGATGGACGGGGAGACGGTCGTGGGCTGGGGCACCATCACGCGCGCCTGATCCGGGGCTGGGGCTAAACTGCCGCCTCGATGAGACCCAGGGGCGTGGGGATCGTGATCATGCTGGGGCTGGTGCTTGTGAGCTCCGTCTGGGCGCACCGGGCCGGCGCCAGCCATAAGCCGCGGCACCGCCCGCGGATCGTAATCTGGTCCCACGGGTCCTGGTGCTGGTTCGGTGATCCTCGCGCGGTCCGCGTGGTGGGCGCTCATGACCAGGTGTTCGTGGGCTGGCTCGGGTGGGGCGGCCAGGTGACCGTCGGTGCGTACGACGCCTCGCTTCGGCGTGATCCGCTCGCGCGTGATCGGATATCTCGCGGCGGATGACCACGGGAGTCCATCGATCTTCGTGGAGCCCGACAAACGCCTGACCGTGTTCTGGTCGGCCCATAACGGCTCGAGGATGTACTACCGCAGCTCGATCCATCCTGAGGACATCGGCGCCTGGGGGCCGCGACGAACGATCCGGTCCGGGCTGCCGGGGCGAGATGGATTCACCTATCCCAACCCCCAACTGCTGCGGGCCGAGCACAACCGGACCTATCTGTTCTGGCGGGGCGCGGACTGGAGCGCTGATTACGCGACGCGCCGTGTCGGCGGACGCTGGAGCCGCGCGCGGAAGCTGATCGTTGAACCCGGCCAGCGGCCCTACGTCAAAGTCGACTCCGACGGCAAGGACACGATCGCCTTCGCCTTCTCGAACGGACATCCACGCGAGCGCACCACGAGCATCTACTACGCCGCCTACCGGCACGGGTCGCTCTGGCACGCCTCCGGAAGACGAATCACCAGCCTCGCTCGGGCTCCGATCACGCCCGGGCAGGCTGACCTGGTCTACAACGGCAACGCGAGCAACACCTCGGGCTGGGCGTGGGACGTGGCGCTCGACGCCCGGCGCCGTCCCGTCATCACCTACGCGACATTTCGCTCGACCCACAATCACGCCTATTGGTACGCGCGGTGGGACGGCAGCCGGTGGGTTTCGCACTTCCTGACCTTCGCCGGGCCTTCGATCAGCCCGGGGACGATCGAGCAGCAATATTCGGGCGGTATCGCGCTCGAGCACTCCGATCCCTCGGTCCTGTACCTCTCCCGCAAGGTCGCTGGGCACTTTCAGATCGAGCGCTGGAATACGCACAACGGGGGCTACAGCTGGTCCCGCCGCACGATCGTGCGCGATGGCGCCGACGACCTCCGGCCGGTCGTTCCCCGCGGCCCGACCAAGGGCGGGATCCAGCTTCTATGGCTCCAGGGCTACTACGGCAGCTATACCCGCTACCGGACCTCGGTCGCGTTTCTGCGTTAGCTCCAGTCGCAACGCTTTTGACGGTCGCGGCCCAGCGCTCAGCGGACGCGGAAGTCTGCGTTGCGAACCAGTTCGATCGCTAGCTTGGGCCAGAAGATGCCGGTGGGCGGAGCGCCGGGGCGGCATTGGCCGCCCGACTTGCCCGGGTTGGCAATCCACGCGAACGCGTCGACGTAGGGATATCCGGTGTTGAACGTGGGTTTAGGGCCCAGCCCGCGGCCGGGGGGGTTGCAGAGGATCTCGTTGCCGTTGAGCACCCGGCTGCGGGGAACCAGCGGGCCGCGCCCGTTCTCGGCGGTGTTAACGACGAAGTGCTTCCCGCCGGTCATGCGCGCGATGGACTGCCCGTAGCGGATCTCACGTGAGGTCCAGTCGAAGTGAGTCGAGTTGACGTAGAAGCCCTGAATCTCGCTCACCCCGGCCCGGTTGAGCATGCTCGCGGTTTCCTTGGCCGGCACGGCGTCCGCCGCGCCCGCGTCGAGGTAGACGACCAGCCGGGGTACCTTGGAGAGGATGTCGATCGCGTCGTGCAGCTCGTGCAGGCGCACCGCCAGACCCTGGCGGCTGAGACAGCCGACCGTGATCAGGGAGTCCATCTCGAGGTACATGATCGCCCGGGATTGCCCGACCCCGGCCGCCAGGCTCTGAATCCAGTGGTGGTAGGCGGTCTGGCGCCATGGCGGGTCCGAGTAATGCCCGCAGCCCGCCCGCTGAGTTCGCTTGGCGTCGACCACGTCATAGGTGGCGAACTGGGGAACGGTGCCTGGTGACTCCATCGCAGCACGCTGGAGGTATTGCGAGACCTGTAGGCCCGGGTCGGGACCGGACCAGTTGCCAAACCGGTGCACTTCAGGCTGGGCCGCGATCACGCTCAGCGCGCGCGCCCAGCCGGGATTGCTCTGTTGCATCTGGCGAGCTGCCACTGCCGCTAACCCGTAGGAGCTGTCGACAAAAGGCGTTGCGCCAGTCAGTGGATCGCCGGGCGGCGGCACGCTGGGCAGTCCGAGCGGATTCAGCAAGTCGCGGACGACCGAGACCGGGTCATCTTCGAGAATTGTCAGCACCGCGTGCGACGGTTCGCCGAGGCCGATCGGAGAGGGGCCGAACAGCGCCAGATTGACGGTCCGGGCTAAGCCCGCGAGATGGTGGTCGACCAGCGGGATCCGGAACGTCGCGCTGGCCTGGCCGGGCTGAAAGTCGATCATGTCCTTGACCGGGGTGTAATCCTGCCCGCGGAGCGCCGTCCCCGGGGCGGTCAGATACCGGATCTGGGCCTCCTGGATGACGTTGAGGCGGGTGATGGTGATCACGGCCGCACCGTCGCTCGCGTGAGCCACGTACGCGGGTGAGGAGAAGCGGAAGCCGAGCGCGTCAAAGGGCGCGGCCTGGGCCAGCCCGGGGGCGAGCAGACAGCCGATCGCGGCAGCGGCGGACACAGCGAGACCAGAAAGCAAACGCATCGTGGTTCTACTTCGGAAGGACCCCGCCGGTCCGCCAAAGTGCTGAGCGTTATCGGACGAATGTCGGCCCTACACTGCCTCGCAGTGATGACTTCAGACGAAATTCGCCAGCGGTTTCTCGAGTTCTTTGAGCAGCGTGATCACAAACGGCTGCCTTCCGCCTCGCTGATCCCGGCCGAGCACGATCCGTCCGTGCTGTTCACCGTGGCCGGGATGGTTCCTCTGAAGCCATACTTCCTGGGCAACGAGCGCCCGCCACATCCGCGCCTGACCTCGTGTCAGAAGACATTCCGCACTGCTGACATCGAGATCATCGGCTCGACCACGCGGCACCTCACATTCTTCGAGATGCTCGGGAACTTCTCGATCGGGGATTACTTCAAGGACGGTGCCGTTCGCTACGCCTGGGACCTGTCCCGGGAGGTGTTCGGGTTTCGCGAGGAGGACATCTGGATCACGGTCTTCGCCGGCGACGAGGAGCTCGGCCTCGGCCCGGACGAGGAGGCGATCCAGGAGTGGCTGGAGGTTGGCGTCCCCCGCGAGCGAATCGTCGAATGCCCGCGCTCAGAGAACTTCTGGCAGATGGGCCCGACGGGACCGTGCGGACCGTGTTCAGAGCTGTATCTGGACCGTGGTGTCGCGCTGGGGACACCGGAGGATCTACCCGGCGGTGACAACGAGCGCTTCCTCGAGTACTGGAATCTCGTGTTCATGCAATACGACCTCAGCCCTGACGGCCTACTCACCCCGCTTCCGGCCCAGAACATCGACACCGGGCTTGGCCTGAACCGGCTGGCGGCGATCCTGCAGGACAAGGAGACGGTGTTCGAGACCGACCAATTCGCCCCGCTGATCTCGCTCGGCGAGGAACTCTCCGGACGCCGTTACGGCCAGGACTTCGCCACCGACAGAGCGTTGCGCGTACTCGCCGATCACGGCCGTTCAATGACCTTCCTGATCGCCGACGGAGTGGTGCCGTCAAACGAGGATCGCGGCTATGTCCTGCGGCGGATCATGCGCCGCGCGATTCTCCAGGGCCGGCACACGCTGGAGCTCGAGCCGGGCTTCCTGGACCGCTACGCGGAGGTCGTCACCGAGCTGATGGGCGCGGAGTACCGGGAGCTCTCCGAGCATCGGGACACGGTTCGAAAATGGCTGCAGGCCGAGGAGGAGGGTTTCGGCCGGACGCTGGTCCAGGGCAGCAAGCTGCTCGACGAGCTGATCAGGCGCGCCAAGGAGTCCGGGGCTGAGGGCATCAGCGGAGCCGATGCCTTCCAGCTGCATGACACCTACGGCTTTCCGATCGACCTGACGCTGGAGCTGGTGGCCGAGCACGGACTGGGAGTCGACGAACAGGGCTTTGAGGTCCTGATGGACGACCAGCGCACCCGGGCGCGCGCGGGCGCCGGACGCGGGCGGGGGGACGAGAAGCTGCGTGAGCAGGCCCAGGCCCTGGCCGGAGAGGCGGGCTTCATCACCGAGTTCGTCGGCTACGAGACGACAGAGCGCGAGACCACTGTCGGGGCGGTGGCCAATGACAACGGACGTTTGCTGGCCAAACTCGTCGAGTCGCCGTTCTATGCCACCGGCGGTGGCCAGATCGCCGATACCGGGGTGGTCGAGTGCTTCGACGGGGAATGCGTGGCCACGGTCGAGGACGTGGTCAGGCTCGGTGACGATCAGGTCATCGCCCTGGACCCGGAGCGGGGGACGATCGAGCCTGGCACCCGAGTGCGTGCACGAGTCGATTGGCGCAAGCGGCACGCGACGGAGGCCAACCACACCGGGACACACCTCCTGCACGCGGCGCTACGCCGTCGTCTGGGGGAGCACGTGCATCAGGCCGGTTCCTATGTCGGGCCCGACAAGCTGCGTTTCGACTTCACCCACGGCAGCGGCCTGGCCGCCGAGGAGCTGGCGGACATCGAGAACGATGTCAACGGATGGATTCTCGCCAGTCACCCGGTCCGAGCCCTGACGACAACGCTTGACGAAGCCCGCCGCCTGGGGGCGATGGCGCTGTTCGGTGAGAAGTACGGGGACATCGTGCGGATGGTCGAGGTCGGCGACGGCTCCTTCTCGCGCGAGCTGTGCGGTGGCACGCATGTCCGCTCCACCTCCGAGATCGGCCTGTTCAAGTTACTAAGCGAAAGCTCCAGCGCCGCCAACGTGCGCCGGATCGAGGCGGTCACCGGGCCGGCGGCGGTGGAGCTCGTGCGCGCGCATGACCGAGCGCTGACGGAGGCGGCTCGAACTCTCCGCGTACCACCGGAGAGGGTCCCGGGAGAGGTCGCGAAGCAGCGGACGCGCATCGGGGATCTGGAGCGAGCGGCCCGCCGCGGGCCGACTGGAAACGGGGCTCTCGACGTCGAGCAGCTGCTCGCCTCCGCGACGGAGATCGATGGCGCCCATGTGCTCGTGGCGAGCTTGCCGTCGATCGACGGCAAGGCGCTGCTGGACGTCGCCGACCGGCTCAGGGCCAAGCTCGGGGACGCCGCCATCGTCCTCGGGAGCGCCTCCGAGGACAAGGTCGATCTCGTCGCCACCGTGTCCCCCTCGCTCGTGGAACGGGGAGTCCGCGCGGGCGAAATCGTCAAGCTCGCGGCGGCCGAAGTTGGCGGAGGCGGTGGGGGCCGCGACACCCTCGCGCGCGCCGGCGGGCGGGACCCGGAGAAGCTGCCGGAGGCGATCACCGCGGCGCGCCGGGCGATCGAGGCCGCGCTCACGCGATAAGGTCATGCGGGTGCTCGCGCTCGACTACGGCAGCGCGCGTTGTGGCTGTGCGGTGAGCGATCCAACCGGCGTGCTCGCCACACCCCTGGATCCGGTTGCCGCACCGCGCTCCAAACGCGGCCTGGCCCAATTGCGTTCACTGGTCCGTCAGCTGGACGCTGAGCGGGTCGTCGTCGGCCTGCCACTGTCGCTCTCAGGCGCGGATTCGGCGCAGACGGTGGAGACGCGTGAATTCGCCGACGCCCTCGAAGCGATGGTAAAGGTTCCGGTTGAGCTCTACGACGAACGCTTCACCACTCGGCTGGCGGCGCGGACCGGAGGACGCAGCAGCGAGGACTCCCGGGCTGCGGCTCATCTCCTGGAGAGTTGGCTCTCCGCGCGCGAAGCCCCGGGAGGCCAGCGGTGAAGCAATGGCGTGAGCGCAGCGCGCAGGAGCGCGAGGCCGCTCGATTGGAGCGCGAGCGACGCCGGGCCCAGCAGGGCGGAGGCTCCGCGCCAACTCGCCCGCCGGCGGCCCCGGAGCCGCCACCGCCGACCCCGCCGCCGGCACCCCCGGCGGCTCAGGAGTCCGTGGTCCCCCAGCAGCCGCCCACACCCCTACCGGCCCTCAAAGGGGCGGCGCTGCCGGCCACCGGCGCGGAGTTCCCTCAGTTCGGTCCCTCAAGCGACGACGAACACGAACCGCTGGGCGGAGAATCGCCCGCCGGGACAAAGCGGATCAGCGGTCTGGAGCGAGCGCCGACTCGCCCCCGGGCCGCTCGTCAGGGTCGTCCGCCGATCCGCGTGCGCGGCGGGCGCAGTCACGCCCCGAGCTCGCGGCGCGGCCGTGCGCTGGCCGTCATGGCGATCATCCTCGCCGCCGCGGTGATCTGGTTCCTGGCGCAGCTGTTCCAGCCCTTCCATGGCGCCGGCAGCGGGAAGCTGACAGTCACGATCCCCGCCCACTCGACCTCCAGCCAGATCGGCGACCAGCTTGCCCGGGCCGGGGTCGTCTCCTCGAGCTTCTTCTTCGAATTGAGAGCGACCCTGGCTGGCGAGCGGAGCAACCTGCGCAGCGGCACGTACCACCTCGCGCATGACATGCGCTACGGAGACGTGCTCAAGCTCCTCACCACCGCTCCGCCGGCTGCGAGAACGACCAGCCTCACCGTGATCGAGGGGCGGACTCGTCGCGAACTGAACACTCTGCTTCGAAGTCAGGGTGTACGGGGCAGCTACCTGGCCGCTACCCGGCACTCGAGCCAGCTCGATCCGTCGAGCTACGGGGCGCCCAAGGGCATCGGATCTCTTGAGGGGTTCCTCTTCCCGTCCACCTACCAGCTCCGCGAGCCGATCAGCCTGAACGCCCTCGTCACGGATCAGCTGAAGACTTTCCGCGAGCAGTTCAAGCGGGTTCAGCTGGGGTACGCCCGGAGCAAGCACCTGACGCCGTACGACGTGCTGACGATCGCCTCGATCATCCAGGGCGAGGCGAGAACGGCGCGCGACCAGTCGCTGATCTCATCGGTCATCTACAACCGCCTGAAGGCGCACATGCGTCTGCAGATGGACGACACGGTGCGCTTCGCCAGCAACAACTATCTGCATCCCATCACCGTCTCCCAGCTGGCCCTGCGCTCGCCCTGGAATACGTACACGCGCGACGGCCTGCCGCTCACCCCGATCGACAGCCCCGGACTGGCCGCGATTCAGGCGGCGGCCCATCCGGCCCGCACGAACTATCTGTTCTTCGTGGTCAAGCCGTGCGGCAACGGCGCCCACGCCTTCGCCAGCAACTACGCCCAGTTCCAGGTTCTGCAGAACCGCTACCAGGCGGCGCGCACCCAGCGTGGCGGACGCTCTCCCGCGTTCTGTCACTGAGGACACCATGACGCGTCTGGGCGTCCTCGGCTGGCCGGTGGCGCACAGCCGTTCGCCGGCGATGCATAACGCCGCCTTGCGCGCCGTCGGGCTGGCCGCGTGGCGCTATCAACTGCTGCCCGCACCTCCGGCTCTGTTCGCCGAGATCGTCAGTGCGCTGCCGGCCGCAGGCTTTCGCGGCGCCAACGTGACGATCCCGCACAAGGAGGCGGCGCTAGGACTCGCGCACCACGCCACCCCGCGGGCCAGGGCGATAGGCGCCGCCAACACGCTGATCTTCAAGGATGGCGAGATTCACGCCGACAACACGGATGCACCGGCGCTGATCGAGGCGCTGCCGTTCTCAGCCGCTGGGCGGACCGCGCTGGTGCTTGGCGCAGGAGGCAGCGCACGGGCTGCGGTCTGGGCGTTGGTCGATGCCGGCGCCGCCGAGGTGAGGGTATGGAACCGAACCGCAGCGCGGGCAGAGCGCCTCTGCGAGGAGATCGGAGGCGCCGCGGTTGCGGTCCGGGAGATTGGACCGGCCGATTTACTCGTCCACTGCACGTCCAATGGCCTGGACGCTTCGCCCTGGACGCTAAAGCAGTTGCCGCTTACGGCCGATGGCCTTGGCGGGTACAACTGCGTGGTTGACTTTGTCTACACAGACGCGGGAACCGAACTCGCCCGGACGGCGGGCGCGCTCTCCATTCCCGTAGTCGACGGTTTCGAGCTGTTGGTGGGCCAGGGGGCCATTAGCTTCACACTCTTCACCGGCCTCGCCGCGCCAGTCGACGTGATGCGCTCGTCAGTGAGGCAGGCGTGAGCGAGAATGGCTCACATCTCCGCGCCGTGGACGCGGCGATGAGCCCGGCCGATAGTTCCTCGGTCGCGGTGGTTGGCCTGACTGCGCCCCGTGGTGGCGGCAGCTCTGGCCGGTTCCTCACCGACGTATTGGTCGCGCTCGGGTTCACCGATGACGAGCGCGCGCAGAGAGCGATCGAGGAGGCGCGGGTGGCAGGTACCACCCCCGAGCGGATGCTGCTCGAGCAGCGCGCGATCACGGGCGAACAGCTCTCGCGCGCCATCGCGGAGCGCTACGGGCTCGACCACGTCGATCTCGGAACGTTCAAGGTCGACATGGGCGCAGCCAATCTGCTGAGCGTCTCGGCGGCCAAGCGCTACAGCGCGGTGCCCGTTTCCTACATTGACGACCGCACGTTGTTGCTGGCCATGGCTGACCCGGCCAATGTCCTTGCCGTGGATGACATCTCGCTGCTGACCCGGATGGAGGTCAAGCCGGCGGTCGCTTCCGCCGAGGACATCGCCGGGCTGATTGGTCGCATGAACCGCTTCGCAGATGTCGTCCAGGAGGCGGTGCAGGAAAGCGAAAACAACGCGGCGCCGGTGGAGATCGTCGATCTCCGCGAGTCGGCTGAGGACGCGCCGGTGATCAAGCTCGTGCACTCGATCATCGCTCAGGCAGCTGAACGGGGAGCCTCGGACATCCACTTCGAGCCCCAGCCCGACGACGAGGGCCGCACCGGGCGGGAAATGCGGGTCCGGATGCGCATCGACGGTGTCCTCACCGATGAGACCACGGTCCCCCGGCGGATGATCGGTGGCGTCGTCTCCCGGATCAAGATCATGAGCGAGCTCGACATCTCCGAGCGACGCCTGCCTCAGGACGGACGGGTCGGGCTGACCATCGAAGGCCGGCACGTTGACGTGCGCGTGGTGACGATTCCCAGTGTCCATGGCGAATCGGTAGTGCTGCGAATTCTGGACAAGGAGAACATCCGCCTGGAGCTCGACAAGCTCGGAATCCAGGAGCATGAGCTTCAGCTGTTTCGGCGGTCGTTCAGCCGAGCGCACGGAGCCGTGCTGGCCACCGGTCCCACCGGATCGGGCAAGTCGACCTCGCTCTACGGCGCGCTGCTCGAGCTCAATACGCCAGAGAAGAACATCATCACGATCGAGGACCCGGTCGAGTACCAGGTCAAGGGCATCACCCAGATGCAGGTCAACAACAAGGCTGGATTGACGTTCGCCAACGGCCTGCGGTCGATGATGCGGGCCGATCCTGACATCTTGATGATCGGTGAGATCCGAGATCGCGAGACCGCGCAGATCGCCATCGAGGGTGCGCTCACCGGCCACATGGTCCTTTCGACCCTGCATACCAACGATGCACCGTCGGCGATCACCCGCCTGATCGAGATGGGAATCGAGCCGTTCCTGGTGGCCTCGGCGATCGAATGCGTGGTCGCCCAAAGGCTGGCCCGCACCCTGTGTTCGCACTGCAAGCAGCGCACGATCGTCCCGGCTGAGGTGCTCAGAGACCACGGCGTCGCCACGCAGTTCGACGTTGAGGCCTATGACCCGGTTGGCTGCAACCGCTGTGGCGGGATGGGATACCGCGGCCGGACGGGCCTCTACGAGGTGATGGTGATGTCGGCCGAGATCCGCTCCCTGGTGCTGCGCCGCGCGTCGGTCGACGAGATCACGGCCGTCGCAGTGCGTGAAGGCATGCGGCGTCTGCGCGAGGACGGGATGGACAAGGTCAAGTCCGGGGTCACGTCCATGGCGGAGATCGCCCGCGTAACGGGATCGTCCTGAGCTGCCGATAGGGGTTCCGATGGAACTTGACTTTGCCGAGGTCCTGCTCGAGGTCGTCGACCGCCGAGCGTCCGACCTGCACCTGACGGCCGGCGCTCCGCCAATGGTCCGCGTCCGCGGACGGTTGACCCCGATGGACGGCTACCCCGCCCTGACCCCGACCGACACCCGCGAGATCGTGTACTCGATCCTCTCCAACGCCCAGCGCCAGAAGCTTGAAAACAACTGGCAGCTGGACTTCGCGTACCAGATCCCCGGCGCGGCGCGATTCCGTGTCAACGCGTACTTCCAGCGCTCCGCGCTCGGCGCCGCGTTTCGCCTGATCCCGTTTGAGATCACTCCGCTCGAGACGCTCGGGCTGCCTCCGGTCGTGGTCGAGTTCACCAAGAAGCCGCGCGGACTGGTGCTGGTCACCGGGCCAACGGGCTCGGGCAAGTCAACGACGCTCGCCTCGCTGGTCGACGTGATCAATCAGGAACGCGAAGAGCACATCATGACGATCGAGGATCCGATCGAGTTCCTGCATCACCACAAGAAGTGCATCGTCAACCAGCGCGAGCTCGGCGCAGACGCCACCAGCTTCGCCGACGCGCTCAAGGCGGCACTTCGCCAGGACCCAGACGTGATCCTGGTGGGGGAGATGCGTGACCTCGAGACGATCGGGACGGCGATCACGGCGGCTGAGACCGGGCATCTTGTGTTCGCCACCCTTCACACCCAGGACACCCCGCAGACGATCGACCGCATCATCGACGTCTTTCCCTCCGCCCAGCAGGGTCAGATCCGCGCGCAGCTGTCAGTAGCGCTTCAGGGGATCATGACCCAAACCCTCCTGCCGACCGCCGACGGCGCGGGGCGCTGCGTGGCCACTGAGGTGCTGGTGCCAACGCCGGCGGTGCGTAACCTGATCCGCGAGGGCAAGAGCCACCAGATCTACTCCGTGCTGCAGACCGGGGGTGCCTTTGGGATGCAGACGATGGACGCGTCCCTGGCTCAGCTCGTCCGGGCCGGAAAGATCACCAGCCAGCTGGCCGAGGCTCGTGCGCACTCTGCCGAGGAGCTGCGACGGCTGCTCGGAAGCCAAATGAGCGCGCCGAAGATGGCGGCCTGAGGTGGCCACCTTCGTCTTCAAGGCGATGGACCTGGCCGGCGTCCCCGCTCAGGGGGAGGTCGAGGCGGTCTCCAAGCAGGCCGTCGCCGACCAGCTCAAGGAGCGTGGCCTTTTCGTCGTCGACATCGCCACCAAGTACCGCTCCAAGGAGTTGAACTTCCAGCGGTTCTCCCGGGTCAAGCCGAAGGACCTGGCCGTGGCATCGAGGCAGCTGGCGACGATGGTGACCTCCGGCATGTCGATTCTGCGGGCGCTGTACGTCCTCGAGACGCAGACCGAGTCGAAGCTGCTCAGTGCGACGGTGGTTCAGGTCCGGCAGGACGTTGAGGCCGGGCTGCTGCTCTCGGACGCGCTCGCTCGGCATCCCAAGGTGTTCAGCCCTCTCTATGTGGCGATGGTGCGAGCCGGCGAGGCGGGCGGCGTTCTGGAAGAGTGCTTGATGCGGACCGCGGACCAGCTCGAGAAGGATGCGGCGCTGAAGCGCCAGGTACGCGCGGCGATGATCTATCCGGCCGTTGTCATCAGCTTCGCCATGATCGTGCTGCTCGCGCTGGTCGCGTTCTTGATACCGGTCTTCGAAGGCGTGTTCAAGCAGTTCCCGTCGGGCAAACTCCCAGCGCTCAGCAAGGCCATGGTCGACTTCTCCCATCTCCTCACCCAGCAGTGGTACGTGCTCATCGTCTTCATCGCCGGGTCGGCGACGGCGTTCATCTCATTCAAGCGCTCGGCCTGGGGACGGCCCCGTTGGGATGCCTTCAAGTTGAGAATCCCGATGAAGATCGGCGACGTCGTGCAGAAGGTGGCGATCGCGCGCTGGTCGCGGACCTTCTCATCGCTGACCACCGCAGGCGTCCCAATCCTGCAGGCCATCGAGATCACCGGCAAGACAGCCGGCAACGCCGTCGTCGAGAGGTCGATGGCGGAGGTGATCACCTCGGTGAAGGCCGGCGGGACGATCGCCGAGCCGCTGCGGGACGCCAAAGTGTTCCCCCCGATGGTCTCCCACATGGTCGGAGTCGGCGAGGAGACCGGCGCGCTCGACACGATGCTGTCCAAGATCGCGGACTTCTACGACGATGAGGTTGCGGCGGCCGTCAAGGCGCTGACCTCGATCATGGAGCCGGTGATGATCATCCTCGTCGGAGGCATCGTCGGGGTCATCGTGGTCTCCATGTACCTGCCGCTGTTCACGGTCTACAACAGCATCAAGTAGTCAGGCACCGACCGGGTATCGTCCCGACGGTGATCCTCACCGAAGCCGTCAGCTCCTACCTGGAGTCGTTGCCATCGCCGCCGGACGAGGTCCTGGCCGAGATGCAAGAACAGGGCCGGCGCGAGGGCATCCCGATCGTAGTACCGGAAACCGGTGCGCTGTTGCACGTGCTGGCACGCGCGACCCGGGCGCGGCGAATCGTCGAGGTCGGGACGGCGATCGGGGTCTCGACGCTCTACCTGGCGCGGGCTCTTGACCCCGACGGACTGATCGTCTCGTTCGAAGTCGATCCTGAGCGCCACGCGGCAGCGCAGAGCTATCTTCAGCGAGCTGGGGTGCGATGACCGAGCTGAGCTCCGCCTGCAGGACGCACGCGAGGGCCTCGCATCACTGGAGGGTCCGTTCGACCTCGCGTTCATCGACGGGGTCAAGGCTCAATACAGCGACTATCTGGATCTGCTGCTGCCGCTGCTGGGCCGCGGTGCGGTGCTGACGATCGACAACGTGCTGATGTCCGGGACGGTGGCCGAAGGCCGCAGCGACGGCCACTGGACCGACGACCAGATCGCCGAGATGCGGCGGGTCACGCGACAGGTATTGTCGCTTCCGGAGTTGGAGGGGACCGTGCTGCCGGTTGGCGACGGCGTCCTCGTGGCGGTCAGAACATGACCTCGGCTGGTGAGGACGGTCCACCGGAGCCTCAGGACCGGGCAACGTGCACGCCCTGCCGCGGCACCGGAACCATCATCTCGGGCCTGGACGGGTCACCTCACGAGGTGACATGTCCGTGGTGCGGCGGGTCAGGTGCATTCCAGCCTGGGACGGATGCCCAGGAGCACGCGCCGGCCAAACCAAGCTCCAACTAGCACAAACGTCCACCGGGGCTAAGTGGGTTCGGCGCGGTGACCGATAACTAGGTTGCCAGAGTCACAGGTGCAAAGGCAAACCGTTCGTGAGGGCGGGACGCAAAGCCACGGATCTTCAGTTTTGAAGATAGCCGGGCTGCCACCAGGCTCAATGCTGTCGTAGCCGAAGTGGGCAACGGACCCGGGGATCTGGCGATTAGACCCAATCACCAGATCCTAGGAGGATCCATGCTTCATAAGCTGCGTCGCCGTGCCGAGGACGAGAAGGGTTTCACCCTGATCGAGCTCCTCGTAGTCATTCTGATCATCGGCATTCTGGCCGCGATCGCGATTCCGTCGTTCCTGAACCAGAAGTCCAAGGCCAATGACGCCTCGGCCAAGGAGCTGGCGCGGACCGCACAGACCACGGCCGAGACCATCTCGACCGACAACAACGGTAGCTATGCGACGGTCAGCCCGACCACGCTGAAGGCGGCGGAGGCTTCGATTCCGATCGTCTCCGGCAACAATGCCTGGTTGAGCGGGGCGTCTGGCACGGCCACGAGTTACACCGTGACCACCACTTCGGTCCCAACCGGTAACACGTTCACCATTTCCAATACCGGCGGTGTGGTGTCTCGCACCTGTACCGGCACCACCGGTGGCTGCGTGGGCGGCAGCTGGTAGTTGACACGGCTGGGAGCTTCGTGCTCCTGTAACCGTGAATAGTGCCTCACGGCGGGGTGGCCCTCGGGCCACCCCGCCGTCGTTGTATGTGGCGCCAAGACGATTGATCCCGGATCGCACAAATGTCCAGTAACCCTAAAGGCCCTCTCAGACGAGCCGATACAAACGGCGCCAGAGTCACAGGTGCAAAGGCAAACCGTTCGTGAGGGCGGGACGCAAAGCCACGGATCTTCAGTTTTGAAGATGGCCGGGCTGCCACCAGGCTCAATGTTGTCGTAGCCGAAGTGGGCAACGGACCCGGGGATCTGGCGATTAGACCCAATCACCAGATCCTAGGAGGATCCATGCTTCATAAGCTGCGTCGCCGTGCCGAGGACGAGAAGGGTTTCACCCTGATCGAGCTCCTCGTAGTCATTCTGATCATCGGCATTCTGGCCGCGATCGCGATTCCGTCGTTCCTGAACCAGAAGTCCAAGGCCAATGACGCCTCGGCCAAGGAGCTGGCGCGGACCGCACAGACCACGGCCGAGACCATCTCGACTGACAACAACGGTAGCTATGCGACGGTCAGCCCGACCACGTTGAACGCCGCGGAGGCTTCGATTCCGATCGTCTCCGGCAATAACGCGTGGCTGAGCGCGGCCTCGGGCACAGCTACCACGTATACGGTCACGACCACTTCGGTCCCGACCGGTAACACGTTCACCATTTCCAATACCGGCGGTGTGGTGTCTCGCACCTGTACCGGTACAACCGGTGGCTGCGTGGGTGGTAGCTGGTAGCACAACGGTCTCGCCTGAATGAGACAGCGATGGGGTGCCCAGGTGGCACCCCATCGTCGTTTCGGCAAGACGCACAATCCTTCATGCTTTCTCGCCTACGGCAGACTCCGGCGCTCTGCGCAGCGCTGGTGGTGATCGCGCTCGCGAGCGTCGGCCTCACGCTGAGCGCTCACCGACCGCCAGTCAGGGTCGCGCGGCCCGCGGCCATATCAGCGGTCATGCGAGACGCCGCCGCGGCCGGTGCACTGCGCCAGAGCGGCTGGGACCAGGCCTCCGTCGGCCCGATCGACGTTCAGCTGGAGCGTGTCAGCTTCTACTTGCACGGGAAGGTCGTGTTCGAGGCCGCGCTCGATCAGCACGGCTCGGTCAGACACGCCTACTTGTTCTCAGGTCGGCCCGTTCCGTATGGCAACCCCCTCGCCTTTGACCCGCCGGTGTTGATCGGGCTGGGACTGTTGTTTGTGCTGATGGGGGGAGTTGCGCCCGTCCGAAGGCTACGAAACCTCGACGTGGTGGCGCTGCTCTCGTTCCTGGCTCCCGTCATCCTGCTCCAGAAGCGCTATATCGACGCCTCGGTGATCACGGCGTTGCCTGGCTTGGTGTATCTCGCCACGCGCTGCGCAGTCGTGGCGTTACGCCCCGCCGCGAGCACTCCCGAATCCACGCCGCTGTATCTGAAGCTGACCCGGACGTGGACGGACCGGGAGCGGGTCCGGGTCATGCGGATCCTGCTCGCTGCGCTCGTGCTGGTGTTCGTCATGGTCGGCGTCAGCTCGACTGCGGGCGTCGACGTCGTCTACGCCGTGATGGAGGGAGCGACCAAGCTGCTCCACGGCGTTCTGCCCTACGGGCATATGCCGGGCGACATCGTCCACGGTGACACCTATCCGGTGCTCAGCTACGTGCTGTACACGCCGCTGGCGGCGCTTTCGCCCGTCGGTTCGACATGGGACTCGGTCGATCTCGCGCTGGGCGCCACGGTTCTGGCGGCGCTCGCCGTTGCCGGCGCGGCATTCGCGTTTTCCGCCGGGCCGCGACGGCGACGCACCCGTCGCTCCCGCGAGGCCCAAATGGCGGGGCTGAGGGCCGCGCTGGTCTGGTTGTCGTTCCCCCCGTTGCTCATTACGGTCTCGACCGGTACTACCGACGTGGTCCTCGGCGCGATGCTCGCGTTTGCCGTCGTGCTCTGGCGTGTTCCGGCCGCATCCGCGGCGCTGCTTGCGGCGGCGGGCTGGTTCAAGCTGGCTCCCCTCGCGCTGGTGCCGATCTGGCTCGCGCCGCAGCGCGGCCGTCGGCTGGCGGCCGCGGTGGCCGTGATCGCCGGATTCTCCCTGGCCATGGTGGCGCTCGTGGTGGCGATTGGCGGGCCGAGTGGGCTGCTCGCGATGGGGCATGCGCTCGGCTACCAGTTCCAACGTGGATCCCCGCAGTCACCGTGGGCGGCGCTCGGCGCGCAATCCCTGCAGCCGATTGGTCAAGCTGTCGTGCTCGGGTTGATCGCCGGCGCCTGTGTTCGGCTGCGGCGCGACCCGGGACTGGCCACGCGTGAGCGAATTGCCGCGCTGGCCGCCGCGGTCCTCCTGGGCCTCCAGGTGACCGCTGACTACTGGGCCTTCCTATATGTGGTCTGGGCGGTTCCGTTGATGGCCTTCTCGCTGCTCTCAGACCCCGTGCCGGTGGCCGCCGTGGCAGCAGCGCGAACAACGCCGCAGACGGCACGGGAAGCGGTCAGGCTGCCGGCACGACGCGTCGCACCGGCCCGCGGACGATGAGCCCCTCGTCGTCCGCGGGATCGAGGCTGGCTGCGTTCGACGGACTCAGAGCGGTTGCGGCGATGCTGGTGCTCGTCTATCACGTCACCCTGTGGGGCGGGCTTTCCCGCTCTGGGGCACTCGGCCCGCTCGCCTCAGAACTCAAGGCCGGGGTGGCGGTGTTCTTCGTGATCTCCGGCGCCCTGCTCTATCTGCCCTACGCGCGGGCGATTCGCGCGGGGGCCAAGCTTCCCAGCGTGCGAGATTACGCCCGCCGGCGCTTGGTGCGCGTCGGCCCGGCGTATTGGGTCGCGCTCACGGTCGTCGCGGTCGGCCCGTTTGGCGCCGGTGTGCTGACCCCGGATGTATGGCGCTACTACGGACTGACGCAGATCTACGAACAGGGCACTCTGTTCTCCGGCCTCGGGGTGAGCTGGAGCTTGGCAGTCGAGATCAGCTTCTACGCGGCGCTGCCGCTCCTGGCCATAGCAGTCGCATACGCCGTGCGAGGTGTGAGCCGGCCAAACCGTAACCGGGCCGAGCTGGCGATCATCGCCGCGCTGGCCGCCGGGTCCCTGGGGCTCAGGGTGCTCCTGGCAGGCTCACCGAGCGCGATGGTCCCAAATAAATCCGTGGTTGCGGCTACCGCCCTTCCCGCGCTGATGGACTGGTTTGCGATCGGGCTGGCCCTCGCCGTCGTCGCAGCGGAATGGGAGGCGGGTGGCTCCTGCCTGTTCTGGTTGGCCAGCCTGGCGAGGAAGCCTGGTCTCTGCTGGCTGCTGGCCAGTGCCTGCTTCGCGGCGGGTATTCCGTTCCAGCACGGCGACCTGTTTCCGAGCTTGTACGGACCCGTCACCCACGTCGCGATCGGGCTGGGGGCCGGGTTTTTCGTCTTGCCAGCAGTGGCTGCCTCGGGCCACGAGCGCTCGGTTCCGATTCGTCTCTTGACGCACCCTGTCGCCGTCTGGCTCGGCACTGTCTCCTTCGGGATCTACCTGTGGCATGTCCCTGTTCTGTATCTGATCCACGGGCCGTTCACACCGGGCGCTCCGCCACTCGGGCCCGCGGCCCTGCTGGGACTCCTCGCTACGGTCGTAGTCGGTGCAGTCGCGCTCGGAGCCGCGAGCTGGTACGCAATCGAGCGGCCGATCCTGACCGCCTTCGGCACTGTCCGCTCACCGGGCTCAATATCCACAGCTATGCGGCCGATAGAAATGTCGTGAGCGCTCCAGGAATCACGTCTCATCGCCACCCTTCGCACGGCGGTCCACTCGCGCTTGCCGTGGTCGGATTGATTTGGGCGGCGCAGTCGAGTCTCGGTTATGCGGCCAGTGGCGACTACCAGGTCGGCCGTCCGGTGGCCGGAGACAACGCGGGGCCCGCGATCGACGCCTTGATCCACGGCCACATCTCGGCGTTTGTCTCCCATCAGCCGTTGATGGGACTCAGCTCACTGCTCCTCCGGGCTCCGTTCGCCGGAGCGGCACTTCTCTTCGGGGGAAGCAGCCAGCTGGCCTACCAGCTTGGCGCCCTGGCATGTCTGCTCCCCCTCGTCGCACTGTCGAGTTGGATCGCGGGCCGATCTGGAATCACCTCACGCCAGCGGCTTGCGGGCGTGATCGCAGCTCTGATCGTGCTCGCCGGGCCCGCCACCGTCCAAGCGGTGCACATCGGTCACCCCGAGGAGGTTCTGGCGGCAGTGCTGGCCACCGCGGCGGTGCTCGCCGCCATTCGCGGCCGAACAGGCTTGACGTGGCTCTTGCTCGGCCTCGCGGTGGGCACCAAGCAGTGGGCGCTGCTTGCCGCACCTTGCGTGTTGCTGGCACTTCCCGAGCGCCGGATCGCGACGGGGGCTAAGGCGGGAGCGCTGGCTCTGGCGCTGTCGGCCACGCTACCGCTTCTGGACCCCGCGGCGTTTGCCCAAGCCGACTCGGCCGTGGGGGGGATGGGCTTCACTGATCCGTTCAGCCTCTGGTGGCCGGTTGGTCCCGCGCTCTCCATTCCGGCACACGCGGCTTTCGCGCCGACCGCGCACTTGCTCCCATTCGGGATCACACGCTCAGTTGCGGCAGCGTTCGGGCTCGCGATCGCGTTCGGCGCGATATGGCTCTATTGGTCCCGCAGCGGTGATCGCGCCCGTCGTCTCGACCCGCTCGCGTTGCTGGCGTTCTGCGGGCTGGCCCGGTGCCTGACCGATCCTGATCCGCTCCAGTACAACTTCGTCGCGCTGCTGATTCCGCTCGCTGCGTGGGAAGCCGTGGAGCTTGACCGGTTGCCCATCGTCACCGCATTGGCCATGGGCGTGCTGGCGCTGGTCGCCCGTGGGTCGGAGGCGCTGCACGCGGGTGACGGCGTCCATCTCACGCCGCCCCTGATCTCCGCCATCTCGGTCGCGGGGGGCCTGCTCCTCGCCTGCTATCTGGCGCGACGCGTCGCGCGTCCCGGCGCCCCGCACGCACTGGCCCACCTCACCCCGATCACGCCGGCCGCGGTTCGGCCGGGGGCTTAGATGATCGCCGCTCAACTCGCCCTCGCCCTGCTGGGCGGTCTCGTCGTCGGCTCGTTCCTGAACGTGGTCGCGTACCGGCTGCCGCTGGGCGAGTCGCTGGTGTTGCCCGGCTCCCACTGCCCCAGCTGCAGCGTGCCGATCAAGGCCTACGACAACGTCCCGGTACTCGGATGGGTTCTGCTGAGGGGTCGCTGCCGGTCGTGCCGGACGCCGATCTCGGCGCGTTATCCGCTGGTCGAGGCGTTGACCGCCGCGCTGGCGGTGGTGACTGTCCTGGTCAAGCACTCCGTCAGCGACATCGCGCTCGGGCTTGTCCTGGTGGCCGTCCTGGTTCCGATTGCCCTGATCGATCTCGACAATCGAATCATCCCGAACAAAATAACCCTGCCGGCGGCGATCATCGCCGTCGGGATCGGGCTAATCCTCGCCCCGGGAAAGGTCCCAGAGCAGCTGATCGCGGGCGCGGCCGCCGGCGGTTTCCTACTGATGTTCGCGCTCGCCTACCCGAAGGGCATGGGAATGGGCGACGTCAAGCTCGCCGCGGTGCTTGGTCTCTTCCTGGGTCGCTCGGTCGCTGTGGCGCTGCTCGTCGGAGTGCTCAGCGGAGCGCTGTTCGGGGCGGCTGTGATGGCCCGGCTGGGTGTCGCGCAGGGGCGCAAGACCGCGGTTCCGTTCGGGCCGTTCCTGGCCCTTGGGGGCATCGTCGCTCTGTTCGCTGGCCCGGCGCTGGTGCACCTCTATCTCAATTCGGTCGGCTGACCGGCTGATCTGCGCAGGGCGTCCAGATCGACTGGACGGCCCTCAACTTGTACGGGCAACCCGTCGAAAAGGTTCTAGGTCTCATGCGATTCAGCGCAGGCAAAACAGTGGTAGGCGTGGACATCCAGCCCGGGTACGTGGCCGCGGTGCAGGCACGCGCTGGTGAGGTCGCGGTTGATCGCGCTGCCATCGCCGCACTCCCGCCCGGCGTGGTGCGGGACGGCGAGGTGACCGACATGGATGCCCTGGCCGGCGCACTCCGGGACATGTTCGCCGAGCACAAGTTCTCCCGGCAGATTCGGCTCGGGGTCGCCAATCAGAAGATCGTCATGCGCACACTGGACCTGCCGCCGATGGGCGACAGCAAGCAGATCGCGTCGGCCGTACGCTTCCAGGCCCAGGAACACATTCCGATGCCGCTCGAGCAGGCCGTGCTCGAGCATCACCTGGTGGGCGTGGTGGAGACCGCCGACGGGCCGCGGACGCGCGTCGTCCTCGTCGCCGCCCGGCGGGACATGATCGAGTTGCTGCTTGACGTCGCTCGGCGTGCCGGCTTGCGTCCGCAGGGCATCGACCTCTCCGCCTTCGCCATGATCCGCGCGTTGCATCGTCCGGGGCGGACCGAGCCGACGCTCTACGTCAGCGTCGGCGGGATGACGAACCTCGCCGTCGCCAGCTCGACCAATTGCTTCTTCACCCGGGTCGTCCCCACCGGGACCGAGGTGATGGCTTCGGAACTGGCTGAGCGGCGCGGGCTGACCTTGGAGCACGCCCGCGACTGGCTGCGGCACGTCGGGTTGATGATCCCAGTCGACGACCTCGACGGTGACCAGGAGATCATTTCCGAGGCGCGCAGCGTTCTCAGCGACGGGGTCCGGCGTGTCGCAAATGAAATCCGCAATTCGCTCGACTTCCACGGCACGCAGGAAGGCTCGGTCGACGTCGTCAGCGCCGTGCTCACCGGGCCCGCGGTTTCGATCTCCGGATTCTCCGAGCAGCTGGGACAGGCGATCGGCCTTCCCCTGGAAATCGGGCTCCCGCCCGAAGGGCGGACTGGCGGCTTCGGGATGGCGGATCCTGGCCATCTTGCCGTGGCGGCAGGGCTGACCGTCAACGAGGTTTCAGCGTGAAGGCCGTAAATCTGATCCCGGGCGATTCCCGACGCAGCAGCGGGGTAAAGGTCAGCGGCGGGCTGGGCCCGGGCTACGCCGTGATCGCCATCCTCGGTATGGCGGTCCTGTTCGTCTCGATCTACGTCCTGACCTCGAACACGATCTCTGATCGTCAGTCCAAGCTCGCGACGCTGCAGGCCCAGGTCACCCAGGCACAGGCCCAGGCCAGCCGGTTGACCAATTTCGCATCGTTTCTCAAGCTCGCGCAGGCGCGGGTCCAGACAGTCCGTCAAATCGCCTCCAGCCGCTTCGACTGGCACGCGGCGCTGGCCGATCTCTCCGATGTCATGCCGGCGAACGCCTCACTGCAGTCGCTGACCGGCTCTGTGGCCCCGGGTGCCAGCGTCTCCGGCGCAGGCGGAAGTGCAGGGGGGAGCTCGCTACGTGGCGCCAATCCATCGCCGGCATTCGAGATGCAGGGCTGCACCAAGACTCAGGACGACGTGGCTCGCGTGATGTCGCGACTGCGGCTGATCAACGGTGTCCAGCGCGTGACACTGGCCAGTTCGGTCAAGCCGGACGGCGGACCGACCGGAACTCCGGTGGCTACCGGTGCTGGGCCGACCGTCGGCTGCGGCGCAAACGCGCCGACCTTCGATCTGGTCGTCTTCTTCGCGCCACTGGCCGGCGCGAGCGCAGCGCCCACCCCTGCAGGGTCGACCGCCGCGGCGGCAACTGCCGCGGCGACGTCCGCGTCTGCGACGACGACCACTGCCACTGCAGCCACGACTCCACCCGGTTCCACACCGGCGAGCACAACCCCCGCGTCCACAGCGAGTCCCGCCCGCACGGCTCCGACCCCCGCGCGGGTCAGCCGCGCGGTGCCCGCTCGAGCGAGCACGAAATGACCGCTCGTGATCGCATGGTTCTCGTGGTGGTCTGCGTGTTCGCCGCGATCGGAGCAGCCTGGTTCTTCGTAGTCCAGCCAAAGCGAAGCGAGGCGTCGAAGCTCGGTTCTCAGGTCACCTTGGCGCAGAGCCAGCTCGACACCGCCCGCGCCCAAGTGGCAGCGGGACAAGCGGCGCAGAGCTCATTTGCCAGCAACTACGCGACCCTGGCCCGCCTGGGCGAGGCTGTCCCGTCTGATGACAATGTGCCCTCGCTGATCTATCAGATCCAGAGCGCGGCCGCCGACACTCAGGTCGATTTCCGCAACCTGACGCTCACCCCCGGCGGCGGCGGGGCGGCGCCCGCGGCCTCGTCCGCTTCGGCGGTCCAGTCGGCTACGGCGGCGCTGCCCCCCGGCGCGACCGCTGGGCCGGCCGGATTCCCGGTTGAACCATTCACGTTCACCTTCCGCGGAAACTTCTTTCACCTGTCGGACTTCCTCGGTCGGCTCGAGCGTTTCGTCGTCGCCCGGAATGCCGATATCGCGGTGAGCGGGCGCCTGATGTCACTGAACGCGATCAGTCTCGGAGCGGGGCCGGCTGGGTTCCCGCAGATCACCGCGACCGTCTCCGCCACGACCTATGTCGCGCCGGCGGTTCAGGGCGCTCTAGCCGGAGCCACGCCGACCGGCCCGGCCGCGGCTGCGGCCACGCAGCCGGTATCCGGTTCCGCCTCCTCCGTCCCCACCGCCCCGGCGGCCATCGCCACGTCAGTCAAATGAGCGTCATCGACTCGATCCTGCGGGACCTGCGCGAACGCCGACTGTGGCCGGTTGCCATCGCGCTGGTCGCCGCGCTGGTCGCGGCACCCGTGCTCCTGTCCAAATCCGGCCAGGCCGTCCCGCCGCCCGCGGCGACGCCTTCATCATCGGCTACGGCGAGCCCGGCCACTGCCCTGCCGGCCGTCAGCGTCGCCGCGGTACCGCAGCACTGGCGTCTGGGCGGGCACACCCGTGACCCGTTCGCCCAGCAGAGGCTGAAATCGCTGGTGGCGGCAAACAAGCTCGCGAACACGCCCATCACCTCACCGACGACCAGAACACCGGGCACCGGGACCACCCCCGCGAGCTCCGGCGCATCGAGCACCGGCGGGACCAGCACGACCGCGACAGGCGGAACTGGTTCGCCAAGCGGCTCCGGCTCGACGACCCCGAGTTCCCCGACGGTCCCGGTCAAGCCGGCACCGCCCACACTGACGGGGACCGAGTCCTATCAGGTCACGGTTGCGATCACGAATGCCGTCGGGGGCCTTGACACGATCGATTCGCTCCAGCGGCTGAGCGGTCTTCCCAGCCCTGAGCTGCCGCTGCTCGTCCAGCTTGGAGTGTTGAAGGGTGGGCACCGCGCGCTGTTCGTCGTGCAACCAGGAACGCTGGTCAGCGGGCCGGGTCAATGTACTCCGGGACCGATCGACTGCCAGATCGTTTCCCTGGCCCAGAACCAGATCGAAACGCTGTCCACGCAGTCCTCGACCGGCCAGGCCCAGGTGGCCCAATTCGCCGTCACCGCCATTACGGCCCACGACGATGGCTCCGTGGCGGCCGCCAACAAGGCCCGACGCTCCGAATCCGCGGCCGGACGGCGCCTACTCGCCGCATCGAGGTCAACCGCTCTGTCCCTATTCCAGTACGAGCCCAGCCTGGGCGCCGTCGTGGACCTGCGCAATCTCACGGTTGGAGGTAGCTGATGCGTCGATATGTGACGGCGCTTGCATGTGGGCTGACGTTGGTCGCTTCGCTCCTCGGTGCAACCGGCGCCCAGGCCGTTGTGGTCAACATGAACGCGGTCGGACAGACAAGCGTGTCCTACAGCCCGTCCGATCAGAGCGGCTACTTCGGGGTGGCGCTCGCACCCGGCACGGGCGGCCTTCTGGCCAAGGCCAAGATCCCGGTCGTCAAATCGACCGCACCCAGCACTGCGTGCTCCAATCCAGATCCCTGGCTGGCCCTCGATCTGGGGACGCTGCCGAGCAGCGGACTGTGCTGGCACGGGGGCCCCGTGATCAACGCCAACGAGACGCTTGCGCTCACCTGGGACCCGGGTCGCAAGTACTGGGCAACGACGCGGAACTACGTCGAACGCTTTCTGAGGGATGCCGCCGATGGCAGCAACACGCTGACCTCGCCGTACGCAGTAACCACGCAATACCGGGATTCAACAGCCGGCCAGGCCTTCAACCGCTCGGTCTACGGCGGCGGATGCATCGACTTTGGGGCCGTCGGCGGCTCGGCCTGCAAGCTCGGAAGCACGGACGCGACCGGGACAGGGCACGACTACCACGACCCTGTCAAGAACAACTGCCCGAACGGGTCGACGAGCGGCGCAGTCACCGACGCTGACATCAGTTGCGAGGTCGCAAACATGGTGGCTCAGACGAGCCTGAATGACCCAAGCCACACCCAGCCCGGTTACAGGCTCACGGTCGTCCTCCTGATGCCTCCAGGCGTGCAGGTCTGCCTGGACTCGGCCCACACCTTGTGTTCAGTCACGAGCACCGCTCTCCCGCAAACCGCCCAGTTCTGCTCCTATCACTCGCACATCAAGCTTCCGAACGGGACAGACGTGCCGTACGTGGTGCAGCCGTGGACCGCTCACACAGCATGTGACGAACCCGGCCTTCCTCAGAACCTGGATCCCGCGATCGACGCTGGCATCCGGCTTGTAAATCCGCTCAGCCAGGGGCACATCGCTGCGATCGTCAATCCGTTCTTGAACGGCTGGTTCGGTTCGCCCCAGGGCTCCGAGATCAATGACAACTCCTGCGTGCCGGGCGGATATCCGGCGGATAAGGTCACCGTCGGCAACAGCGCGCAGAACCCGTATTACCTGCAGCCGGAGTTCAACAACGCCGGCGCGCTGGAGTCCGATCCCAACGCGCCCGCATGCGCCTTGGGGGTCGCGCTCGCCCCGACCTTCGTTGTGCCGAGCCCGATCGATCAGGGCAACGTCGTCGCGTTCGACGGCTCGGTGACGGTCTCGACACTGATGGTTCCGAAGGACAACTACCGCTGGCAGTTCGGCGACGGCCTCTCCAGCACCGGGCCGAGCGTGGAGCACTTGTACGCCAAAGGCGGGACCTACACCGTGACGCTGAGCGTGACAGACCGCGGCGGAAATCAGAGCACGATCAGCCAGACGATCGTCGTGCTGGGTCCCGATGGCAAGCCCGTGACGCCCCCCGCTGCGGCCGGTCCCCGGCTCCACGCACGTCTGCAGCTGATGCCGCAGGGCCTGCGGAGGATGCTCCGCTTCGGCCTAGCCGCCCGCGTCAGTTCGAACGAGGTGGCCGATGGAATCGCCACGATGTCGATCTCGGCCAGAGACGCTACGAGGGCGCACATAAGGCACGGACGCCTGGCAACCGTCGTGATCGCCCGCGGCACGGTCTCGCAGATCAGAAGCGGCACCGTGGCCCTCAACCTGCATCTGTCGCCAGCCACGGCGGGACAGCTGAGGCGCCTGCGGCATGTCACGCTGACGCTGCGACTGTCTCTGGTGGCGGCTGATGACGACCGCCTCACGATCGTTGCCGCCGGGCGCTACTGAGCGATATGCGCCGTACGGCCTGTAGGAAGCGTGGACGCACGCGTCGGCGTGTCGACCCCGGATGGGCGTGTGAGCGCGGACTGACCCTGGTCGAGCTGATCGTCGCGATCCCGCTCGCGATCATCGTGGCCGGTATTCCCCTGGCGCTGTTGCTGCTCGCCACGAGCGGCCAAGATCAAATAGCGAGCCGAAGCGTGGCGACTCGGCAGGTCGAGACTGGTCTGGAGGCGCTGACTCGAGACCTCCGGGAAGCCTCCACCGCCACGATCGCGTCCAGCGCGAATGGTCTGAGCGCCACAGCGACGCTACTAATCCCGGTCCGCACGGCAACCCCGAGCCTTACCAGCCTTCCGGCAACCCAGCAGGTCGTGTGGCAATGCACAGGTGGCGCAAATTGTACGCGCCAGGTCGCCGGCGGTGTCCGCGTTCCGCGGATCCAGGGCGTGGTGACGGCATGCTTTGACGTCAGCGCGACCAACAACTGCGCCAGCAACGTGGCTGCGTCCAACCCGTCCTACGTCTACCTGATCGTCCAGGCTCAGGTCAGGAGCCAACTTCCCAACGCCAGCGGCGCCGCGCGGGGCGAGACCAATCCGGTGACGATCAAAGATGGCGTGGACTTGAGGAACTTCTCGTGAGCCGGCGCGCCGAGGGATTCACGCTGATCGAGGTCATCGTGGCGATGCTCATCTCGCTGCTCGCCGCTGGAGCGGTCCTGGCGATGATCACGACCGGGCAGCACAGCTCGCTGGCCGGCCAGCGCCAAACCGACCTGCTCTCGGTGGCGCAGCAGCAGATTGAGCAGATCCGCCAGACGTTCCACCAGTACGGCTTCGACGCCGTCTCGGTGAACGGAGCCAGCAGCTCGTACCTGCCCGCGCCCGACGCGAGCATCCCAGCAAATCCGCGCAACCCGGATGACTTCATCCAGGGTTACGGAACCGCGGGCGCGAGCTTCCAGGTCAAGGCCAACTACCACGACGCCACATCAGCAACCCTCGCCACTGAACCCCTGCTGTTCGACACCAGCAAGGGCCAGATCGTCCCCTACAGCGCCGGGGTTTCCGCGGGGGGGGCGGACACCGCGACGGTGTGGCGGTTCATCAGCCAGCGAACCGAGAGCTGCAACTCGACGCTCCCCGTGTCCGGCTCTTGCTTGAACGACTCACGCCGAATCGTGGTCGCCGTGCGGATCGACAACCCGTCGGGCAACGCGAGCACCGCTCCGAGCACTCCGATCTACCTGAGCGCGGTGATCGATCGCCCCCAGCCGTCGAACACGCCGACAGCGGGAAATGGACTGCGGATCGGGGTGCACATTCAATGAGAGGCCGCCCGACGCGTGAGGACGGCTTCGTCGCGGTGCTGGCGATCATCGTGCTCGCGCTCGTGCTGGTGCTCGTAGGCGTAGCCGTGGAGGAGACGCTCGTCTCGCGTTCGTTCACCTCCAAGGACACCCGGGTCAAGCGAGCCCTGCAGGCAGCGGACGCGGGGATCCAAGTCGGCCTCTACCGAGCGAACGAGGTCAGCCTCGCCAACACCGACTTCAACGGGGGTCTGTCGGGAATCGTCAACACACTGAACTGCATCTCGCCGATCAACGCCTCGGGCAACCTTGTCTTAGGCGGCGGAACCCCGTTGTCGGTCGGGTTCGTCGCGGGCACCGGGACGTGTGTCCCGACCCACTGCCTGTTCAGCTGTCCTGCTAACCCGCCGGCCCTGCCGCCCTGCGCGCAGCCGTATACCGCGCTGGGCGAGAGTTCCGGCTTCGGCGTCTGCGAGATCTACGGCACGGTCCCCAATGGCACCAGCATCGCCTTGCAGCCGCGGCTGGTGTCGATCGGCTTCGACCGCAACGGTGCGACCGACGTGGTGCGCCGAGTCGAAGCGATCCTCGGTCCGATCGATCCGTTTGAGGCCATTGAAGCCACGGGAAATCTGACCTTCCACACCGCCCTGGGCGTGGGTGCGACCACGATCAACGGGGACGTGCGCACCGACGGGGACTGGACGGTGAGCGGTCTGTCCGGAATAAACGGCGCGAACCTCGCAGGCCCGGGCGGCCCGTTGGTGCGGGGCGCGCATTTCCAGTACGGACCCGGCGGGACGGTCCGACGCGGAGCGTTGTCGCTGATCCCGAGTCCCACCCAGCTCCAGTCGAACTTCACCCGCCAGACGATTTCCGTCGCGTCGAGCAAGCCCGATTGCCCCGCTGCGCTTTCCGCCAACTGCCCGACCGGCTACGTTCCGGCCAGCCACTCGTTCTCGCTCGCCGCAGGTCAGACGGCCAACTTCGCCTCCGGGGACTATGTGTTTTGCAGCTTCACCGCCGCGGCCAATTCGACGGTCGTCACCGCGATGAGCGGTGGACCGGTGCGGATCTTCATCGACAGCCCGCAGAGCTCGCGCTGCACTGGCGTTCCTGGCGCAGGCAATTTCAGTGCCTCAACGGTACTCAACGGCCTCGTCAATTCGAGCCTCCTCGACCCCCGCAACCTACAGATCTACGTAGCCGGGAATTGCGACAGCAATGGCCAGAACTGCACTAGCCCGACGTCGACGGTCACGCTCAACGCCGGAGGCGTGTCAATCGGAGGCCTGAACCAGTCGTTCTTCCTCTACGCGCCCAAGTCGACGGTCACGATCACGTTCCCGACGCTGGCCAGCACCTTCGAAGGCTCGATCATCGGCCAGGATGTGACGCTCAATACCTCCGTGTTGACGGTCATCACGCAGGACCTACGCCTCAACGACATGCCACTCGCTTCCGGAGTCGGTGTCTTCAGCGTCCAGCAGTACATCGAGTGCCAGCCCGAGGTCCCCACCGCGACGGACGTGCCGAACAAGGACTGCTGAGCTCCACGACCCACGGAGGAGTATCGAACCCGCTCCCCCGTAACCTAAGGGCCTCATGGCGCTCAAGCTGATAACCGCCGGCGAATCGCACGGTCCCGGCCTCACGTGCATCGTCGAGGGGCTACCGGCAGGTCTGGTGCTCGACCGGGAGGCGCTGGACCGCGATCTGGCGCGCCGCCAGCTGGGCCACGGCCGCGGCGGGCGGATGAAGATCGAGAAGGACAAGGTTGATGTCACCGCCGGGGTCCGCCACGGGCACACGCTCGGTGGACCGGTCGCGCTCGTAGTAGCCAACCGCGACTACGCCAACTGGGAGGAGCGGATGAATCCGTGGCCGGTGGACGCGGAGGTCCAGGAGGTGCACCTACCCCGCCCCGGCCACGCCGATCTGGTCGGCACTCAGAAGTATGGACTGACCGACGTCCGGGACATCCTCGAGCGGGCCAGCGCCCGCGAAACGGCCGCGCGTGTGGCGGGTGGTGCGCTGGCCAAGGCGTTCCTGCGTGAGCTGGGCGTCGAGGTGTACTCGCACGTGCTCCAGATCACCGGCGTGAGCGCCCCGCGGCGCGACGATCTGACGGCCGAGGACTTCGCCGACGTCGACGCATCGCCCGTGCGCTGCCTGGACCCGGAGGCGAGCAAGGCGATGGTGGCCGAGATCGACCGGCTGCGCAAGGCCAACGAGTCACTCGGCGGGGTCTTTGAGGTCCGCGCCTTCGGCGTGTTGCCCGGGCTGGGCTCGCACGTCTCATGGGAGGAGCGGATGGATGGGCGGCTTGGGCAGGCGATCCTTTCAATTCAGGCGATGAAGGCGGTCGCAATCGGTGACGGGTTCGAGGTCGCGGGACTACCTGGCTCTCAGGCTCACGATGAGATCTTCTACGACGACGAGCGCGGCTACTACCGCAACACCAACCGCGCGGGAGGACTGGAGGGAGGGATGACCACGGGCGAGCCGGTGGTGGTGCGCGGGTCGATGAAGCCGCTGCCCACGCTGACCAAGCCGCTGCGCTCGGTGGACATCGAGACTCACGCGCCTGCGGAGGCGCTGCGTGAGCGGACCGACTCGTGCACCGTTCCGGCCGCCGGTGTGGTCGGGGAGGCAATGGTGGCCTTCGTGCTGGCCGATGCCTACCGCCAGAAATTCGGAGGCGACCACATCGACGACGTGCGCATCGCTGTGCGCGCCTACGAGGAGCGCATCGGATGGCGCAAGCCCTGACGCCCACGGTCGCCCGCACCGTCGTCTGCATCGGCTTCATGGGCGCAGGGAAGTCGACCGCCGCGGCTGCCATCGCGCGGCTCACCGGCAGGCAGAAGCTGGACGTCGACGACGTCATCGAGCAGCGCGTGGGCAAGACGATCGAGCAGATCTTCGCCGACGATGGCGAGGCCGGGTTCCGGGCTCTGGAGGAGCGAACTACGCTGGAGCTCCTGGACGACCCCTCAGCCCCGGTGCTCGCGCTGGGTGGTGGCGCGATCGAGTCTCCGGCGGTGCGCGAGGCGCTGGCCAAGCATCTGGTGTTGTGGATCGACGTCGATCCCGCCACGGCCTGGCGCCGGGTGCACAACAGCGGCCGACCGCTGGCCCGCGACCGCGAGGACTTCGAACGCCGCTACCGGCAGCGTGAGCCGCTCTACGCGGAACTGGCCGATGTCGTCATCCCGTCGCAAAGCGCGACGACAATGGATTCCGTGCTCGCCTCCGCCGACGGGGTTCCGCCCGGCACGCGCGTGATCTGGGCCGCGAGCGCCTCGGGCAGCTACCCGGTGTACATCGGCGCGGAGCTGCTGGAGCGCGATCGCTTCTGGCCGCCGATGGTCTCCGGACGCCGGTTCCTGGTCACCGACGGCAACGCCGGACGACTCTACGGGCACACGCTCGGCCCGTTGGACGGCCGGGTGGCGATCATGCCGGGCGAGCAGTCGAAGACCATCGCGCACGCCGAGATCGTCTGGACCGAACTCGTCCGGGCGGGGATGACCCGTGAGGACGTCGTCGTGGCGCTGGGTGGCGGGGTGATCGGCGACCTGGCCGGGTTCTGCGCCGCCACTTATCAGCGCGGCGTCCGGTTCGTCCAGGTTCCGACGACACTGGTCGCGCAGGTCGACTCCGCCTACGGGGGCAAGACCGGGGTCGATCTCCCGGAGGCCAAGAACTACGTCGGCGCGTATCACCAGCCCTCGGCCGTGCTGACCGACACGAGCACGCTGGCCAGCCTCCCGCCGGCGGAACTGGCCGCGGGCTATGCCGAGGTGGTCAAGACGGCGTTGATCGCGGGCGGCGACCTGTGGGAGCGTGTGCGCTCGGGCGCTGATCCGGCCTCCCCGGACGTGATCACGGCCTCCGTGCTGACCAAGCTGAGGATCGTCGCCCAGGACGAGCGTGACGCGGGCGTGCGGCAGGTGCTGAACCTCGGTCACACGGTAGGCCACGCGATCGAGACGAGCACCGGCTATGCGCGCTACCGGCATGGCGAGGCGGTCGCCCTGGGCCTGTTGGCCGCGCTGCGCCTGTCCGGCCAGGGGGAGCTCCGCGACGAGGTGCTCGGGCTCCTGTCCGCTCGGGGGCTGCCGACCCGGCTCGAAGACGCCGATCCAGACGCCGTGGTGATGGCGACCGCCCGGGACAAGAAGCGCCTCGGTGAGGGGGCGGTGCCGTTCGTGCTGCTGGATGCACCCGGCCGCCCGCGTACCGGCTGCCCCGTCGCCTCTCGCGACCTGATTGCCGCGGTGCGAGAGTTGGCTTCGGCACAATGAGCGAGCTGAGCGAAGCCCGCAACCGCATCCAGATCATGCACGGGGTCAACCTCGATCAGCTCGGCCGGCGCGACCCGAACCACTACGGGCGGCTCAGCTTCGACGAGCTCGAGCGAAAGATCGCGCAGGACGCCTCGGCGCTGGGACTCGAGACGAGGTTCTTCCAGACCAACCATGAGGGCGAGTTCGTCGAGCACCTGCACCGGTTGGAGGGCCTCGCGGATGGGCTGATCCTCAACCCCGGGGCATGGACTCACTACTCCTACGCCATCCGCGACGCCCTGGAGCTGACAGGGTTGCCGGCGGTCGAGGTCCATCTCTCTGATGTTGATGCCCGTGAGGCGTGGCGGCGACATTCGGTGATCGGCGAGCTCTGCGTCGCCAGGATCTCCGGAAAGGGTCCCGATGGCTACCGTGAGGCGCTTCAAGTGCTGAGACAGAAGCTGACGACCGGATGAGCAGCAACCGAGCCGATCGCCTGGCCCGTCTGCTCCCCGAGGCCGAGATCGACGTGCTGCTGGTCACCGAGCTCGTGAACGTCCGGTATCTGACCGGCTACTCGGGCACCAACGGACTGGCGCTGGTAGGCCCCTCCACGCGCACTTTCATCACCGACTTTCGTTACGTCGAGCAGGCCGCCGAGCAGGTCGAAACGAGCTACGAACGGCTGCAGGCGTCCGAGGACCTGCTTACCCAAGTCGCCGGCGCGCTTGCCCCCGGACCCCTGCGGCTTGGGTTTGAAGACGCGCATGTCTCGGTGCGAACCCACGCCCGCCTTCGCCGGCTGCTCCCCGAGCGGATCGAGCTGGTCGGGGTCAGCGGGCTGGTGGAGCGCCTGCGCGCGGTCAAGGAGCCTGAGGAGGTTGAGCTGATCAGGGCCGCGAGTGCGATCGCCGACGAGGCGCTCGAGCGGCTGCTCGCGGATGGCCTCATCGGTCGCACCGAGCGCGAGGTGGTGCTCGCGCTCGAGTCGACGATGCGCGAGCTCGGGGCGGAGCGACCGAGCTTCGACTCGATCGTTGCTGCCGGTCCGCACGGTGCACTTCCGCACGCGCAGGCGCGTGACGTGGCGATCGAGTCCGGGCACCTGGTGGTGATCGATTGGGGCGCCCAGTCCGACGGTTATTGCTCGGACTGCACGCGCACGGTCGCGACCGGCGAGCTGGACGATCAGGCGAAGGAGGTCTATGCGCTGGTCAGCGCGTCCCAGCTGGCCGGGGTGGAGTCCGTGCGCGCGGGCGCGGGCGGTCGCGACATCGACGGCGTGGCCAGAGGAGTGATCGAGCGCGGCGGTTACGGCGAACGGTTCGGCCACGGGCTGGGGCATGGCGTCGGGATGGAGATCCACGAGGCCCCCCGTCTCTCCCAGCGATCCGAGGACATCCTCGAGGTCGGCAACGTCGTCACCGTCGAGCCGGGAATTTACCTTCCTGGCGTGCTCGGCGTCCGGATCGAGGATCTGGTGGTGGTCTCCGAACAAGGGTGCGAGATCCTCACCTCCTCGCCCAAGGAGCTGCGCACGGTCAATTGAGCCGGTGTGTCAACATCGGAGACGAAGATGAGCATCAGCACCAATCAATTTCGCAACGGCAATCACATCGACGTCGAAGGAACGATCTTCAAGATCCTCGAGTTCCAGCACGTCAAGCCCGGTAAGGGCGGGGCGTTCGTGCGCACGAAGCTGCGCCGCGCACGCGATGGCGCCGTGATCGACCGTACCTTTCGCGCCGGTGAGAAGTTTCGGGCCGTGCGCACCGAGGTGCGGCGCATGCAGTTCCTCTACAAGGACGGAACCGACGCTCATTTCATGGACACCGAGAGCTACGAGCAGCTGACCGTTCCTGAGTCGGCGATCGCCGAGCCGCTGCGCTGGATGAAGGAATCCGATGAGGTGGAGCTGCTCTACATCGATGATGAGCCAGCGGATGTCCAGCTTCCAAGCGCCCTGGAGCTGGCGGTGGCGGAGACTGAGCCAGGCGTGCGCGGCGACACCGCCTCGGGCGGCGGCAACAAACCCGCGACGCTCGAAACCGGAACACGGATCCAGGTGCCCCTGTTCATCAACATCGGTGACGTCGTACGGGTGGACACGCGCACGGGCGATTACGTTTCGCGTGCGTAGGACCGAGCAGCGACGCGCCGCGATCTGGGCCCTCTACCAGAGCGATCTCCTCGGGCGCCCCTTGGAGGAGACATTTCCCCGGGACACACACGGGTTCACCCGCGCATTGGCCGAGCTCGTCCGCGAGCACCAGCCCGAGCTGGACGAACTGATCAGTGCGCACGCAACAGGCTGGTCGCTCTCGCGGATTGCGCCGTTGGAGCGCTCGATCCTGCGCGTCGGCCTCGCCGAGATGCTCTACCCCGACGCACTGCCAGCCGACCACGCGATCGCGCCTGCCGGGGCTATCAACGAGGCAATCGAGACGGCGAAGCGCTTCTGCGGCTCCGAGGCGCCGGGTTTTGTCAACGGGATTCTCGGCGCGGTTCTGCGCGATCACCAGGCTGAGCCGGCTCCCGAATAAGTCCTGCGTAGGAAGCGCTCGCGTGCCGTCGCGGCAACCGGGACAATGCAGCCATGAGACTGTTGGTCGTGGACGACGATCGGGCGCTGCGGGACGTGCTGCGGCGTTCGCTGAACCTCGCGGGCTACGAGATCCTGCTGGCCGAGAACGGCGCAACAGCGCTGGCTGAGGTCAGCGCCGGAGTTCCGGACGCGGTCGTGCTGGACGTCGGACTGCCCGACATCGACGGACTCGAGGTCTGCCGCCTCCTGCGCCGGGAGGGCAACCGCGTCCCAGTTCTGATGTTGACGGCGCGTGACGCGGTCTCGGATCGCATCGACGGACTCGACGCCGGTGCCGACGATTATCTCGTCAAGCCGTTCGACATCGATGAGCTGAAAGCCAGGCTCCGGGCTCTGCTACGTCGGGCGGGCGGCGACACGGACGCCGATGGCGGGCTGTCATTCGGGGAGTTGCGCCTGGACTCTGCGCGCCACGGAGTGGTCGTGGGCGAGCACTTTGCCGAGCTCACCCGGACCGAGTACCAGCTTCTGGAGCTGATGATGCTCAACCCTCGGCGCGTGCTCCCACACAGCCTCATCTATGACCGCGTCTGGGGCTACGACTTCGGACCGACCTCGAACGCACTGCGCGTCTACATCGGCTACCTACGCCGCAAGCTCGAAGATGCCGGTGCGCGCTCGGAGATCCACACGGTGCGCGGGGTGGGCTACTCCCTGCGGGAGCCGGAGCCCGCCGCAGCATGAGCCTGCGGGTCAGGATGGGACTGGCCGCCGGGATCGCCGTCGCGCTGGCGGTGTTTGCGGTGGCCATCTCAGCCTACGCCGGAACCAAGTCGGTGTTGCGCAGCCAACTCGACAACTCCCTGCAAAGTCTCAGCCGTCCGATCGTGAGCTCGGCCGGGCACTTCGGCGGAACCTCTCCAGATGGTCACGGCGGGCCCCCGGGGGGCGGCGAGCCGCCGGGAGCTGGGGACGAGGGACTCGCGCTCGATCATCGCGGTCCGGGCCTCGGAGGTCCATCGGGGATCGTGACCCTGATCTATTCCGGCGGCGGCACGTTCGTGCCTGGTACCCAGACCTCCGCGATTCCCGTCACGGCGGCGATGAAGTCACTGGCTGCCGGAGGAAAGGGCCAGCTGTATACGGAGACACACCTCGGAGGAACTCATCTCCGTGTACTGGTGCAGGGCATCGGTAGCCGTGGTGCGCTCGCCGTCGCGCTGCCGATGACCGAGGTCGATCACGCACTCTCGAGCCAACTCCTGCTCCTGCTTGTCATTGCCGCGGCCGGGACGGCGCTGGCCGCCCTACTGGCGATCCTGGTGGCCCGCACCGCCCTGGGGCCCATTGCCCGCTTCACGCGTCAGACCGAGACCATTGCCGCCAATCCGGATCGGCTCGAGCACGAGCGCCTGGAAATCACCGGTGATGACGAACTGGCCCGTCTCGGACGGACGTTCAACGCCACGCTGGACGCGCTGGAGCGCTCGGTCCAGTCCCAGCGCAATCTGGTCGCCGACGCCTCGCACGAGCTGCGCACGCCGATCGCTTCGGTGCGAGCAAACCTGCAGCTGCTGCGTGACGAGGCGCTGCTTTCCGCCGAAGACCGCGAGGCGCTGCGCAACGACATGATCGGCGAACTCGATGAGTTGACGGCGCTGGTCGCCGACGTCGTCGAGCTGGCCCGAGGCTCGAAGCCCAACGCCGCCCCGGGCGAGGTGCGACTCGACGCGATCGTCCTCGACGCCGTGGAGCGGACCCGCCGCCGGGCCTCGGAGCTGAGCGTCGAGGCCAGCGTTGAGCCGACCCTGGTGCTCGGCGAGGGGGACCGGATCGCCCGCGCGGTGGCCAACCTGCTGGACAACGCCGCGAAGTGGAGTCCTCCCGGCGGCCGGATCGAAGTGACCTTGAGCGCGGGGGTGCTGGCGATTCGGGACCACGGTCCCGGCTTCGAGGAGCACGATCTCCCATTCGTGTTCGATCGCTTTCACCGAGCCAAGGCGGCGCGTTCCAAGCCTGGTTCCGGGCTCGGGCTGGCCATTGTGCGCCAGGCGGCCGAGTCTCACGGCGGCTCCGTTGAGGCCGCCAACGTCCCGGGAGGAGGCGCGCTGATGCGGATCTCCTTTGGACCGCAGCTGGAGCTCGAGCCAGAGGCGCCGGAGGCGCTCAGCCCGACTTTGCCGTCGGCGGCCCGGCCCGCGTAGCGCGCAGCAGCGGCGCCAGAGACGGGGTGCATGCACATGCGGCGCCACCGACCCGGCGCAGGCCGAACAGGTCCTCGATCGTCTGCAGCACGGAGTAGTGGTCGGTCGGGGTGCGCAGCCGTGCGCCCCTTTTGACCACCGGACCGGCCAAGATGGTCGCCACGTGGCCGCCCGCTGCGAGCCGGCAACAGCCGTTGTCACTGGAGCCCTCGTCCCATGTCAGCACCAACAGGCCGCGCGGACCGAGCCCCCGCAGTAGCGGCGGAATCGTCTGCGACAGGTAGCGGTCTCCGACAGCGGGGGCGCAGTCGTGCATGTCGTGGCACAGGTTCGGTGTGATCCAGATGAACCTGGGCAGCGTGTGGGCGGCCTCGTCGCGCGGCAGCGCGGTCAGCGGCACAACGTTGGCGCACAGGCTCCGCTTGGTACTCAATCCGGTGTAGTACATGAACGGGTCGTGCTTCTTGGCATAGCCGCCCGCGCCCGGGCCGGTGAAGCAGGCCGACGGCATGTCCTCCATGTACGCCTTCCAGCTCAGGCGATTGGACGTGAGCTGGCCGGCCAGACCGGTGCCGGGAACTGTGCAGTCGGTGCAGTCGCTGCTGATGCCAAACGTGGCCCCGCCGGTCAGAGCCAGGTAGTTGGGTAGTGACGGATGCCGGATCGCATACATCTGCGTGGCCAGGCCGTAGCGGAGCGCCAGGTGATTTATGTATGGCGTGGCGCTCGACCCGACGATGTCGCCGTACTCCTCGTTCTCCATCACCACGACGGCGATGTGCGAAGGCAGGCCGGCGGCCAGCCGTGTAGCGGGCGACGGCCTCGTCTGCGGCGCCAGCCGGACGCTGCTTGCGCACGCGCTGAGCCCGACGCAGAGCACGATCATCGCCACCGCGCAGCGGGTGCCTCTGGTCATCCGTCCCCTGGCCGCAACGAGGCGGGACGGTCCGGCAGGATCATCGCTGACCCGGTCGCCACCGCGATCGGCTTACCGTCCGCGTCGGACACCTCGGCGTTGGCGACCGCGATTCGCCGCCCGGAGTGGACGACGCATCCACGGGCGCTGGCCAGTCGGCCGTCGGCGGCGAGCGGGCGCAGGTAGTTCACCTTCAGGTCCACCGGTGCGATCGCCGTGCCAGCCGGCATCCGGACCTGGATCGCGGCGCTGAGCGCGGTTTCCGCCAGCAGCGCGACAGCTCCGCCCTGCACGCGACCACGCGCGGGCGCACAGAGCCATTCGCTGGCCGGCATGACGAAGGTCACCTCGTCCTGCCTGGCGCCGCTGGGCCGCAGACCGGTGAGGTCCTGAATCGGAGGCATTGGCAGTTGCCCGGCCATCTGGCCGAGCAGGACATCGAGGCCGCTGGTGGTCTGCCAGACGCTCTCGGGCAGCACCTGACCGGCGGTGCGCCGGACATACGGGTCCGGGCGGGCCTGCGGTTCAGGCTCGGTCCCGGACAGCGAACCCGCATCGTCCGAGTCCGCAGGCGGGCTCGGCCGGGGAGAGAGCGGTGCGGCGACGAAGCACAGCGAGCTGCCGTGAGCCACCAGCGTGTCGGCCTCGTCGAACAGGGCCACCTCCGCCAGGGCAATCGTGCGGCGAACCTGGATCAGCTTCCCGCGCGCGGTGAGCGAGCCGCCGGGGTGTACAGGCGAGAGCAGCCGCAGCGACAGCTCCGAGGTGGTGAATGGCGTCGCCGGCGGCAACGCGGTCTGGATTGCACAGGCGACCGCGGCATCGGCAGCGATCGTGATCGGTCCGATCGAAATCGCCCCCTGGGGTGCGCGCAGCCACTCGGTGAGCGGCAGCCGGAAGGCTGCCGTGCCCTCGCCCACCTCAACCAGCTGCAAGCCGGTGAGGTGCGAGATCGGCGGCCGCGGGGATCGGCCTGAGAGCATCGCCTGCAATTGCTCGACCCCTGTGAGGCCGAATAGACCGGCGTCCGGGTAACCGCCGCGGACAGGCTCCTGCCAGGGGGAGGACCGATCAGGGTCGGACACCTTCAGAGGGGCCGGCATAAAGTCGCTCATCCGCTTCGAAGTGTGCCAATCCGCCGAATTTCTGCAGCCTTGACTGAACAAGTGCTGAATTATTCGCGCGTCGGTTGCACGGTCCCCAACGGATGCCGATGCTGACGTGGGGCGTGCTGGCGCGTTCCCCGAGTGGGCAGCCTCGCCTGGCGCGCCCGCCCGCCGGCACTCCCCAAATTCTTGCTCGCCTGTGTGGTGGAGCGGACTTCCCCACCGGGAGCCCGCTCCGCCACACGGTGCGATCCCGGCAGGAAGTTTCGTTGCCTCAGGCCGGCGGACCGGGGCCGACCGAAAGCGAGTAGTCAAGCCACTGCGACCTAGTCGCCCCGACCCGGTCGTAGACACGCTGGGCGCGGCGGTTGCCGGGCGCGGTCTGCCAGGAGAGGAGTTCGGCACGCTGGTGGCGGCACCGCTCCGCGCATTCGGCGATCAACGCGTCCGCCAGACCGTGTCCCCGAGCCGCCGGGACCACGAACAGGTCCTCCATCACGCCGATGCGGACGGCGCGAGTTGTCGACCACGTCCAGTAGACGGTGGCGAAGCCGATCGGTTCCCCGGTCGGCGAGCGCGCGAGCAACTGCAGCCCCTCGTGCACCGGATCGGCGATCAGGGCTCCGAACAGCGCGAGCAGGTCGCCGTCACTAGGCTCGGCTTCGTAGAAGTCGCAATAGGCGCGAACCAGCGGCAGCAGATCGGGAAAATCAGCCGCGCCGACGACCTTGATCGTGGCATCGGTGGCAGTGGGGCTGACCATCAGGCCAGTTTGACAGCCAGAGCGGTCAGCGCCTCGGAGATCTCCCATTGGCGGGGAGCGACTTCACTATCCTGGGCCGCCCGCCGTTCAGCTGATGACGGCCAGGACCCCGGCGTCACGAGCGAACTCGAGGCACGCTCGGCGCGACGCCAAGCCGAACCCGCGGAACACAACCTCCCCGCTCGGGCCGAGCAGTGACCAGCCGTCTTCGGTAGCGCGCAACGAATAGCGGTGATTTGCTGCCGCGTGCGTGAGCGCCTCAGGTCCGCCTCGCATCTCGAAGGCTGCGGGTTTGTGAGCTATCGCCGACATGAAATAGAGCATGGATGCCAGTCGTAAGTACGAAGCGTGTTGTGCCTCAGAGCTTCATAAGAGCTTCTTCGAGCGGGAGCTCAGCGATTCGAAGATCGTGCAGAGCGTCAGTGAGGCGAGCAGGATCAGGAAGGGATCCAGCGGTAGGCGCTTGCGCGGGTTCCCGCCGAACGGAACGGTCAGCAGCGCGGCCAGCACCGGCAGCAACCAGAACCACGTCGGGCCGAGCGGGTAGCGCAAGCGCCGGGACGCGCGCGCGACGAGAGCCAGTAGGGCCAACGCGGCGACCAGCTGAGCGCAGATCGTGGCCGGACGTTGCAGCCAGCCGGGGAGTCCGAGCTCCCGGTATGAGATTGAGGAGACGAACGTGTGCGCCTTGCCGAGATCCAAAAGCCGTAGCGTGTCGAGCCAGACCGATACGAAGACCGCGCGAGGGTGCGCGGTCATGTAGTCCAGCGCGTCGTCACGGAAGGCGTTGTCCAGTTGCGCCTCGTCGACCCCGTGGGGCTGGGCGTACAGATGGGCCACCGACGCCACCACACTGGGAACGTCCAATGGGTCGCGCGCCACCCCCTCCAGCGCGTTGGGCGCTGCCGCCTCGCTGTTGTACTTCCCGGCCATCGTGAAGCCGCCTTCGGTGGAGATCGGGACGAAGGCATGAAACGCCACGGCATTCCGCACCGTCCACGGCGCAAGCGTGGCCAGAAACACGGCGATCGCCGCGGCGACTCTGCGCCAGGTCTGGGTTCGCGACCGGGACGACGCAACGACGACGACGATCAGCGGCAGCAGCCAGAGATCGGCGACGACGCGGGTGAGCGCGGCCACGGCGCAGAGCAGAGCTGACAGCAGAACCCAGCGAATTCGGCGCGGGTCGCGCACGCACATGAGCAGGCACCCCGCCAGCAGCAGTTCCAATGGCACAAACAGCGACTCCGAGAGCAGGGTCTCGTTCAACGCGATCAGCGGGAGCGAGATCGCCGTCAGCCCGGCGGCGACCAGCCCCACCCGCTCGTCCCAGAGCGCCCGGCCGAGGTACGCGACCAAGACCACCGTCAGGAGGCCGAGCAGCGCCGACAACAGCCGCGCGGCCAACACATGAACGCCCACGACGGCGTAGAGCGCACCGAGCAGGTAGGGATATGCCGGAGGCCGGAACGCCGAAGGCGTGGACGGGGAGGCGATCTCGGACGGCGGATAGCCGTGGCCTGAGGCGATCGAGACAGCGTGTCGTTGATAGGACACGGGGTCTCCGAACAGAGTGGCGTGCGGCGTGAGCACGATGATCGCCAGACGCACGACCAGCGCCAGCACGACGATTCCGCCGAGCCGCCACCGCCAGAGTGCCGCGCCGTCAGGGGTGCGCGCTGGCGTGTCGGTTGGCTCTATCGTGCTCGTGCCCATCCACACTCCGATGGGGACCTGGGCCAGGTCGACCGATCGCGCACTGACATCGGCGCTGGACCGGACCGCCGAAACAATCGCGCCGTCAGTGAGGTAGGCGCGATGACGGGGCCGAACATCGGCGATCATGCTAATCCGCAGGGCGTTCAGGCGAGATCTGCCGGCACGTCGCGATCTGGCTCGGACCTGCTCACAGTCCTGTCTGGGCGTGAATCCGTCCGGCGGCGACGGCTGACTTCAGGGCTCGATAGTCGCGTTCGTTCTGGTCGGCATAACACGTCGCGAACGAGACCAGTGCGCGGTCGAACGCGGTGCCGGCGCCGAGATAGCTGGCCATCGCGATCGCGTCGCCCGAGCGCTCGTGGGCTCGCGCCAGCGCCCAACCGCACAGGTCTCCATAGCCCGCAAGGGCAACCTCATCCATGACGTCGATCGGCGCAGACCCCTTGCCATCCCACAGCTGGCGAACGTAGAAATCGCGGCTCATCCCGTCGACCCACTGGGTCGTGCGCACCCACCCGAGCATGATGTCGCTCACCGCCTGCATCAGACGCTGCCCCTCCACGACGCGCTGTCCATGGTTGGCGAACTCGCTGCGGCTGAGGTGAGGCTCGAGCACCGAGGCCTCGGCCTCCTTCATCTGCAGGAACAGCGGGTCGTCGTCGTCGCGGCCGAGCATGAGCATGATCCACGCCCTAGTGCCCACGCTGCCGACGCCAACGACCTTGCGGGCCGCATGAACGTAGTGGTAGCGCTCCAGCAGTCGGCGGCGGTCCCGGGGCAACGTGCGCCGGTAGTGGTGGATGATCGCGTCGATCGCCGCGTCCATCTCCTCGGGGTCGTCGGCGCTGGCGAGCTCTTCGATGGGGACGATCAGCGGCGGGTCATGAACGATCCGGGGTCGGCCGTCGACGCGCCGGGTGAGCTTGGCGAACGCGCGCAGACTGTCCTTGGCCCGCGCCTTGGCGAGGTTGCGCTCAAAGCGTTTCAGTTGCTTCGCACTGAGTCGGGCCGCCCAGTCCTTGACCACGCGCTCGAGGTCGCGGTCTATGCGCGTGTACCACAGCTCCGCCGCCCGCAGGGTGGCCAGGTGGCGCATCGCCTCGCGGTAGGAGCGCACGACAGCGCGATCGACCGAGGTGCGTTGCTTGGTGTCGAAACCGCGATCGCGTCCCGCGACCTCAAAGCTCGCTACCAGGCGCTTCACGTCCCACTCGAACGGTCCCGGGAGGGTTTCATCGAAGTCGTTCACACCAAATGCGAGCCGCCGGTCTGGACCGGCAAAGGTGCCGAAGTTCGACAGGTGGGCATCACCGCAGAGCTGCGTTTCGAGGCCCGTGCGCGGCTCCCCGGCCAAGTCCGAAGCCATGATGCTGGCCGCCCCGCGAAAGAACGCGAACGGAGACACGAGCGTTCGCCCGTAGCGGATCGGTACGAGCTGGGCGATCCTCGTGCTCGCCTGCTGCTCGAGCAGATCGATTGGATCGGGACGGTCCCATCGTGGTTCCCATTCACCGTGTTTGGAGCGGGGCAGCGCGCTGCGCGCAGTGCGCCCCCGGTCAGCGCGCTCAGCGGGGCTGGGGTGATTGCGCCGAGGCCTCGGCGATCTGGTTTCCCAGATCAGGCGGGAGCGGATCCCCCTCGCCGCCGGAACCTGTCCAGGTTCGGCCATCGACGAGGCGCTGCGTCAGTTCGACGGGGGAGAGGGGGGCATCGACGGGTTGACACACCCGCGTCGCGCCCAGGGGAATCGCGGCGCGATCCTGGCCGTGAGGCTCCCCGTCACTTGCGAGGTTCCGCAGGACGAAAAGGGAGTCATCGAACATGCCGAGGAGTTTAGGCCAGGCACGGCCACGATCAACGCACGAAGATTAGTTTCGTCTCGCGCTCGGCCGCTGGTTTACAGAGCACCTGCACGTGGTGCAGTTACAGGCCGAGGACCAGGTCGCATACCGCGGCGGGCTGGGAGAGGAATGGGTGGTGGCCGGCGTCAACCTCATGGACGCGCGCGGCTCGACCGGCGAACTCGCGTTGCCGTTCGGCCGGGGTGCCCCGGTCCTGCGCGCAGACGAGGTAGGTCGTAGGCACGTGCTGCCAGGCCGCTGACCGCACCGGCTGCTCGAGAACCGCCAGGCTCTGGCGGGCCGTCCTGTCCATGGCCTGTCGCTGGATCTCCGGATCGCAGTCCTGCAGGAACGTTTCGGCCAGGGCCTGCGGTCTGACGGTGAACGTCCCATGCTCGGGGTCGATGGCGAGGAATGGGGCGGGCTCATCACCGCCGAAGGAGGAGAGACTCTGCCCGACCATCGGCAGGTAGCTGGAGACAAGCAAGAGGTGCCGCACGGTGTTGACGTCGGCGGCAGCTTCCGCGGTGACGATCCCGCCGTAGCTGTGGGCGACCACGACGGTTGGCTCGTCGCTTGCGGTCAAGACTCCCCGGACCGAGGCGACATCCTCGGACAAGCCCGGTCCTTCGGCTCCCACCGGCGCCCCCGTCTCGCCGCAGCTTGGCAGGGCAGGCGAGTCGGTGGCGACGCCTCGGTCGGCGAGCAGCTCACCGGTTCGGTTCCACCACCAAGACCCGTCCTTGACGCATGCGCCGTGCACGAAAACCACCCTCATCGTGACCTCCTCGTCGCGTCGGTATCTGCTGTCGATGAAGAGTAGACGTACTGTTAGTTACGTGAAAAACTATTGCGGTGGGCAGGCAGCGCCAACCCGAGATCAAGCAGCGACTTCTCGAGTCGTGCACCGACTACGCGCTCGCGCACGGGCTGCCCGCGCGGCTCGGGCCGTTGGCGGCTGCGGTCGGCACTTCGAGCCGGATGTTGATCTACCACTTTGAGACCCGAGACGGACTGTTCCGAGAGGTCCTGGGACGGGCCCGGCAGCGCCAGGTCGAGGCCTTCACGGAGCTCATACGCCTGCGAGACGACGAGGCCTACCCGGTAACCCTGGCGCGCGCATGGTCGGCCATTTCCGGGCCGGAGGGCGAACCCTACCTGCGCATGTTCAGCCGGCTTCACGACACTGCGGGAGAGCCGCTCTGGCCCGGCTTCCGGCGCACTGCGACCACCGACTGGCTCGCACCGCTTGAGCGCGGCATGTGCAGCCTCGGCCGACCCGGACTGGCCACCGTCGTGCTCGCGGTCATCCGGGGTCTGCTCATGGACCTCGACGCAACCGGCGATACCGCACGCACAGATCGGGCCTTCGCTGACTTCCTCACCACCATCGGATGACCGGCTGATCTATGTCAGATTACGAGCCTGTGGTTGGCTGCGGCCGGTAGACCGACAAGGCCCAAGCACGATGACAGGAGCGTCGCCTCATGCCATACGCCGTGGATTTCAATGATGTCTCGACGGTCGGCCTGGACTCGTCGCCGGTAGCGGCCACGCTCGCCGGCCTGCGGGCGCACGAGGCCCGCTACTTCAAGAACAAGTACGACCACGTTTTCACGGTGGAGCCTGCAAGCGAGGCCAAGACGACCATCGACTGGGTGCACCGGGTCCTCAAGGACGAACGCGACATCGTGATCTCTGCTCGGCCGCTCGAGGCGTCCGCCTTTCAGATCGACAACATCCGGATTGCCTACGTCTTCTACGAGAGCGGTCTGTCGATCAACGTGATGTACACGGTTGACGATCCCAAGCAGCGGGCGGTCGGGTTCAAGCTCTCCGAAGGCATGGACGTCCCCGCGGAACTCGCCTCGCGGTTTAAATTCGCCAGGCAGAAGTCGAAACTGGCCGGAACCATCCGCGGTTCCTACTTCGCCTTCAAATCCGATTATTGACAGGGCTCTGTAAGCGGCTGAAGGGACTCGAACCCTCGACCTTCTGCATGGCAAGCACCGCCTGGCCCTCAGGTATCAATAAGCGACTGAAGTTTGCGCTTGTTATATGGGGCTTTGAGGAGATCAGGGTGGCGGTCAGTTGGTAGCGCCGTGGTAGCGCCGGGTGTAGGCTGCGCGGAGAAGCGCAAAGAAGCCCCCGCGCGAGTTGCGATCGCCGGGGGCATGGCTCCAGATCGAAAGGAGATCAGGATGCAAAAGAAGCCTACCGGCACCATCCTGTACCGACAGGGCAAAGGCGCTGCCGCTGACGTGGTGTACGCCGTAGCGAAGTGGCGGGACTCGACAGGCCGTCAGCACTACCGCCGGCTGGGCCCGGCGTGGGTTGAGCGCGGCGTGCTGCGGGGAGTGGACGAAGAGAGCGCGGGCGCGTGGGGGAGGGGGTCTAGACCAGCGGGCTGCCCACGTCGCGATGACCGGGCTGATGCGAGGAGACGGAGCGGACGCTCGGCGAGGCGAAGACCGATGGGCGGGTCACGTTCGGCGCTGTTGCTGAGGAGTGGCTCGAGTACGCCGAGCACACGAAGCGGCTGAAGCCTTCAACGCTTCGGAACTATCGCGCGCTACTTGCAAAGCCTGGTCAACGACGGCGCGGATCGGTTCAGCAGCTTGCTCGAATCATGCACGCGTTCGGAGATCGGCCGGTCGCAAAGATCACCAGCAGTGATGTAGAGCGGTTCCTTCGTGGCCTCGACAAGGAAGGCATGAGTGGCCGCAACGTGAACCTTCATCGGCAGGCGCTCGCGAACGTGTTCGAGTACGCCACTCGACTCGATACCTGCGCTTGCAGTCAAACCCCGTCAGGGGCGCTGAGAAGCGGCGAGAGGACTACTCAAAGCCTCCCGTGACCTTCACCGCCGAGGAGGTTCATTCATTGGCCCGGGCGGCCCGAGCGGGCAAGCACCGTGCTGCGTGCGATCAGCCTTTGAGCATCGAGCCAAGCGGCGGAGCAGACGAGGGCCGACGAACAGGATGCTGCGCTGTACACGGTGGCCGGGTTTGCGGGGCTTCGCCAGGGAGAGTTGCGGCGCGCTCCGCTGGCGGCATGTCCGCTTCGATGACAGGACCCTGCTCGGTGACGGCTGGTATGTCTGCCGGCGTCGACGCGAGCAACGAAGTCCGGGAAGTGGCGCGCGGTGCCTCTCGCCCGGGAAGCTTCGTCGCGCTCGATGGGCTGAGCCGACGGGAGCTGGTTCACCGGCCTAGACGACTTCGTATTCTGCTCCCCGGCGGGTGGGCCGCTCGACGAATCCGCGCTACGTCGGCGATACACCCGGGCCCGCAAGGCAGCCAAGCTGCCATCGCTTCCGTTGCATCATTTGCGGCACACGTTCGCCACACTGGCCATCCGTGGTCTCGATCCGTCCACCGTTCAATCGCTGCTCGGCCACTCGAAGATCACGACGACGAGCGATACCTCCACGCCCGCCCGCTAACCGAACTCGCCGAGCGCATGGACGCACTCTTTGAGACCGGTCTGCCCGGCCAGGTCAACGAGCGTCGTCAGGCTGGGGAAGCTGCCTGATCGCTTGTTCGAGCTCCGGGCGGAAGAACCGCCAGCTCGGCCAAGTTTGCGCCGGGAAGCAGTTGCCGACGCGCGTACTCCTTGACTGTGTAGGTGCTGAGGCCCAGCAACGATGCGACGTCACTGACGGTCATGATGTCCTCGCGGGTAATGGGCGCCGGGCACTGCGGGGTCATCGAGACTGGTCCATCAGCGTGGATGGGAGTCCATGAAGTCCAGCGTGAGCGAGCGATGACCTGCGGGCTCGATCATGAGGCGAACCTCGCCAGCTTCGGGATGACCCTCTCGGCTTCGCGATTCCTCTTCCTCGGAGGCCGCCGCCGACCGGTTGAAGACTGATTCCCGTTGCACGGGAGCTGACGAGATGAGGTCGGGATCAACCTCGTATACGGGGCTGGCTGGCCGACCGACGGCCCGATCGTGAGTCGGCGCCCGCTCGTGAGCCCCCAAGCATCTCCAGTCGGGACGCGACAAGGGCAGCATCTTCTGCCGTGCTCCGGCGACCAAGTGGGCCGCGGTGGAGATCCCGCTGAGTAATCTTGTCGCGTCCCTGGCGGCTCGACCAGCGCTGCGCAGAGCGGATCTCTTCGTCCGGACCGGTGAGCGCCGCGATGCCGTGTTCGAGGAAGTAGTCGCCGATTCGCAGTGCTCGGCGCATCGTGTCCTCCGACAACGGTTGGTCGCACTCGTGCTCGCATAGATGCAACAGCGCCGCGATGCGGGCTACCCGCGAAGCGTGGCGGCCGGCCCATCCGCGATGGAGCTAAGGTCACTTCCCGGTCGAAAGCGAGGTTCGAGCCGTTCCTCCTCATCAAAGAGAAGTGCTCGTGCTACTGGCGAAAGTTTGATCGTGCGAACATTAGGAGCGCTGACAGAACTGACAGAACACTGACTTTTGTCAGTTCTGTCAGCCGAAGTTGCCACCTTCCGTACGACTCTCGCCCAATCTCGCTGGACCGAGTCAGGCGTCCGAGCTTGTAGACACGCCGATAGCCAAGCTGGGTCTCAGGCAAGGCGTAAAGAAATCGGCCTATCAGGCCCTGCGCCCGAGCAATCGGATCGCCAACAGCTTTTCCAAGACGAAAGGCTGAACAGCGAGTCCAATTGCCAGCACCGGCCGTGGAAGGCGCTCAGGGTCTCGACCACGTCGATCGAGGTTTGTCGGCTCGCCGGTGTAAGCGGCGCAGGCGAGATGCAGATTCGGGCTCCCGTCACCGTAGCGTCCAAGCAAGTTGTCGATGAAGGGCGACTCGGAAGCGAGGAATCCAATCGACCCGTGCGTGGCAATGAGCCCGCCTAGGGCCTCCGGGGTTACGTCGTCGGCGAGTAGGCGTGGAAGGTGGGGTTCACCGATCTCGTCCAGCTCGGCGGCTACCTAGCCAGTCGGCGTTGAGCATCCTCACGGGTCTCGGCATCGGGGGACTCACCCGCCACTCGCGTCAGCTTCCGCTGGGACGACTCAAGCACGTCCTTCCTAATCCGCCGTTCCCGAATCAGCGGCGCAGCTCGCTCTCTCGCTTCCTGCTCGATCTCTAGGAGCGGAGCCATCGCTGGCCTGAGCACGGTCGACTTGCGCTCCCCGCTCGGCAGGACTGCGAGCAAATACAGCCCGAGCTCCTCTTCTCGGTTGCCGAGGTCTAGGCGAGGCCCACCGATCGCCGCGCCAGCGAGGGTGCCGAGCGCAGAGATCGCCGGCAGATCGGCCGGTGCTCGGGCCTGCTCTGCGATTGCCCCAACCCAGGTCGCAATCGCGGTCGGGAGCGCATCGACGGGAAGCCGGACAGGATTCTCGAAGTCAGCGGCGGCCACTCGTCGCGCGTGTACGGAGTGCCGGTCATGCTGGGAGGTCATGCTCATCGGATGACCGCGGCATCGGCCAAGAGCAGCCATGCGTTTCAAGCTCACACAGGAGACGATCGAGCGCCCCAGTCGCTAACGCGAGGTGATGGGCGGGCGCCGCGAGGAACAGGAGATCGGAAGCTGTGAGCCGCACCGCCTCAAGCTCATGCACTACGCGGTTGGTCTCGAGCGACAAACGAGCGAGTCTCACTGACAGCTCGTCGACCGTTAGCGGCGCTAGCCGCGGAAGCCCGTTGAGTCGCCTGTCACGGCGGTAACCTTGAGGTCCTGACCTGGTCGGAGCCGCCTCCTGAGGGCGGCTTCGGTGGTTAACTGGTTAAAATCACCTCCCGCTCGAGATGCACGAGCACGTCGTGGATTCTTGCCAGCGTCGGAGACCGTCGAGGAACAGCCCAGCCTCGAGCGCCCCGATCATGGAAAGGGAGCATCCGGCGAGATTCGCAAGCTGAGCTTGCGTGAGCCCGAGGCGCAGGCGCTTCTCTCGAAGCTCACCGCCGGGACTAGTGGTGTACTCAGTGGTAGTGGTGATGAAGGCAGCCTCCTCGCACATGACTGATACAGCGACGGTTTCTCGCAAGTGGTCGCACGCTGCGTTACGCGAGCCCCTTTGGAGCGCCGACCCCGCCACATACGTCGAAGCCCTACTGCACTGGGCGCGCGCGCGCACGCCGCGTCCCAGCGACGAGCTACCCGGCGACGAGCTATCGGACGAGGCTCGTCAAGCGCTCAGAGGAGGCACTGGAAAGACTTCATCCTAAAAACGCCTGCTTCGGTCTAGCGCTGGTCGCGACGGGCCACGCGCCCACAGCTCACTGTTCCATTGTCGGTCAGCTCACAGTGCCGGATGTGAGGGTGTGGATGTGCGACGCGCCGGCTCAGCTTCAACCCGCAGAGGCGAAGCACAGAGCTACACGCCTGGTCTCAGCGATAGTGGAACACGACTTCGCTCTCGCTCACGCCTATCGAGACGAAGAGAAGCTCGGCGCGGTACGCCCGCCGAAGCGGAAGGCGGTCGAGCAAGCGGGCCTGGCTTGTCTACAACTCATGAAGTCGGTCCTCCTCGAGGGCCTCGAGCGACGACAGGGACGCTGCCTCGACGATCGCGAGATTCGGGTGTTCCTCCATCTCGCAGCACGTCTAGCGCGTCCGCGAAGCGCGAGTGCGGATCGCCGGCCCGAGTGAGGTTGTACGTCGAGGGATGGCAGGTCTGCGAGTGGTGCGATCGGGTCTTCGCTGCGCGCCAAATAAACGCGCGCCGATGCAAGAGCTGCCGACATCTACACGCGCCGCGCCTTCATACGTGGCATACGGGCTCCCACGGTGATCCCGCCGTGGGGCCGCTGCACTACCTCCGTCAGTGCGTCAGTTGCGGGAGGAAGGTCAATCAGGCGGTTGCTTCCTCGGTTGTACGGCTCTGTAGCGAATGCAGAAGCAATGCCGGCAGACAGAGCCGACACCGAACGAGGGGACAGGCGAGAGACGCGCAGAGCCCGCCGTGAGTCGTAGAAGGCCTACACAACCGTCATTCGTGGGGGATCAGCCCGGCCACGTATAGACGGCAATGCTCTAGCGCTGCTACGCGATTCGGCAATTTGGTTTTTCGTGTCGCCAAGATGGATACGCCGCGAGTTTCCCTTGTAGAACGCGCTCGAGTAGAAGGAACAGTCAACGAGCGCGCTATTCGTAGGGATAGCGTAGATCGTGACGTGGCAGTTGACGCGCGTTGAACTACGTCGGAAGCATACGGTGACACGGAAGCGGTCGGCGCTCGTCTGGATCGTCAGCACGTAGGCGTGGTTGCTGATCGCGTTTCGTGCTGCGGCCATTGACATGGCTCGCGCTAGCGACGGTGCGGCAGTGATCGCGGTGACGGCTAGCGCGAGGCTAACAGCAACAATGGCACGGCTGGTGCGGTGGTGCATTGCGCCCTCCTTCGTTCTACGTGGCTGTCCACCGTGTCTCTGTAGCCCACGTTCCGCAACCTATCGGATGGCCCGTCGAGCAACCGGAGCAATCGGCCGCACGTCCCGGCCCTCCGGGGTCGCAGCGACAATTTGGACACTCTACCAACCGGCCTGTTGGCGCATCAGAGTTTCTTAGACGAGGCCAGGTGCAGGTCGTTCTCGACACCCTTGGCATACGGCAGCCGCCCCCGTTCGCGCCTGAAGCAAGATCCAGCGTCGGTTGTTCAGAGGCGGTAACCCGAGGCCCATCCGCTCACCAGGCCCTGCCTAGACGCCAAACCTAGCTGGCCAAGGGACTCCGACCCGAGAGCCTCTGGACTCGCGAGGGACTGCCGCTTCCGCTGAGAGGAGAAGCCTCGCTATTGGCGACACGCAGGGAAGAGATCGGGAGCGCCGACGCACCCGCTTTCCTGCCGCGGCGAGCCTTTCTGCATCTGTCGCGGCTTGACTTCCAGAGCCTGTCGAATGCGGCAACATCCGCGCGAGTGCCGCTGGGGAAGCGCGCCTTGGGGGCGCTCGAGCGTAGTCGGCCCTGTTCGCGCTCGATCCCGCGCCGAGGCAGAATCGACGCGGAAGCGAGACGTGGATGCAAGCCGAAGCCTCCCGGCGCTGCGACTCGGACGATCCTTGGGCGGCTTCGTGCTTTCGTGAGACGGTCGGCTGGTATTCGGAGCTCACAACGCCTGCATGCTCGATCGCGCTCCAGTTGACAATCGCGCCGACGGGGGCGTGCATCTTCTTGGGGTCGAGCGAGATTCCGCGCTCGGCCAGGAAGACTTCCGTGGTGGGATTGAAGATCAAGTTCGGCCCGTCCAGGTTGGTGCTTGAAGAAGTAGCCGACGGCGACACCCGGCCGGCCGAGTGGGTCACGAGTGGGTCCGATCAGCCGCATTCCGGGCAGGTCGGCGATTACGCGATACAGCGCGGCACTGAGCTTCGGGGGAAGCGGTCCTCCGGCAACCAGAGCCTCCACAAAGCTAAAGGTCTGGCAGTCCGAGACCCCGCGAGCGCACGTGCTGCCGGGGTTGATCGCGTGACGCTCGATCCAGCGGCGCAGCTTGCTCGGATCGGTCGGCAGGCGAACGAGCTGCGTGTAGTCAGGGCCCGCCCCCCAGTAGTAGCGCTGCCCATAGCTCATCACGCTCAGGTGCGATCCAACACGCTGTCGCCGCTGCTCGGAGAGGATCGCGCCCCGGGGCTGATCGAACAGTAGTACGTCCCCTCCGCTGACCACGCCCGGGCGTTGCACGATCCGGGCCGCGCCGTTGTCCGCGAGCCAAACCTGCCAGACGCTGTTGGCGCGGGCGGACGCAGGACCGTTATGGCCCGGGTTGTTGCCCAGTTGGCGGAAGTAGAGCCATTGGCCGGGCTTGAGCGGATGCCAGGTCTGCCGCGAGATCGCCTGCGCTGCCCGCTCGAGCACAGTCCTCGCGGATGCAGTCGCCGGCCCGGAGTGACCCACATCGTTCCCAGAGCCGCCGGGAAGCGACGCCAGGACGGCGACGATCGCTGCCGCCAAGCCGGCCGCCAGAGCCAGGCGAGCGGTTCGGCGGCCTGCCGGCGACGGCGCGCCACCAGCGGCGGCGGGGCGACCGTGGCCGCTCGCAGCGTGTGCCTAGCGTGATCGAGCGCGCGGCGCTCAGCGACATCATCGATGGGTACCCGGTCCGAGCGCTCGCGCAGAAGCTCATCGAGTTGTGTCATGACGCGGTCCTCGTTTCAGAGTTGGTGTTGGTCGCTTCTTGGTCGCGGCGCTGGAGATGCTCAGCGGCTCTCGCGCGGGCCCGGTGGAGCCGCTTTCGCAGCGATTGCGCCTGAGATCGACAGCGCCTCAGCGATCTCGGCGGGCCAGAGCCCAGCCCAAGCGTGCAGCAGCAGCACCTCGCGCTGATCACCTGAGAGCGTCTTGAGAGCGGCGCTCAGCGCCGGCCCAAGCGCCTGGGCGTCCACCCGATCGTCGATCTCGGAGGTTGATGCAGGTTGCAACGGGATCTGGGCAAGGAGCCGATGCGCGCGCTGACGTCTGCG
>CAWJOL010000002.1:0-381303 GCA_963844475.1 uncultured Solirubrobacterales bacterium
TCGGGTTCTGCCTGGCGCTGGTGCGCGTCTCGAACATCCTCTGGGGACTGGTCTGCCTGGTGGTGATCCTCACCGGCGGCTATCTGTTCTTCAAGCTGGTCCGGATCCTCAGCCGGATTCAGATGCCCCGGTACCCCGGGCGATAGTGCGCCAGCCGCGACAGCGGCGTTTGGGCCGCGTCAGCTAGGCTCAGATTTATGGCTGATTCCTCCTATGACTGTGTGGTGATCGGGTCGGGCCCAGGGGGCTACGTGGCCGCGATCCGCGCCGCCCAGCTCGGGATGAAGACCGCCGTTGTCGAAAAGGACCGCGTCGGCGGCCGTTGCCTGAACTACGCCTGCATCCCGGCCAAGGCGGTCCTGCGGGTCGCCGACATCCTGTCCGAGGTGCGCGAGGCCGACAGCTTCGGCATCAAGGTCAGCGAACCGGAGGTTGACTTCGCCGCCGTCGGTGCACGCCGCGAGAAGGTCGTCACGACGCTGACCGGCGGGGTGTCCGGCCTGTTCAAGAAGAACCAGATCGATTACATCGAGGGCGAGGGCTCGCTGGCCGGAGACGGCGTCGTGGCCGTTGGCGAGAACCGGATCACCGCCAAGACGATCCTGCTGGCCACCGGCTCGGCGAAGAAGCCGATTCCCGGCACGCAGTTTGGCGGGCGGGTGATCGGGACCGAGGAGGCCTGGGCGCTGCCCGAGCTGCCGAAGACAATGGCCGTCGTCGGGGCCGGCGCGTCCGGCGCGGAGATCGCCTCGGCCTATGCCCGGCTCGGAGTCGAGGTGCTGCTGTTCGAGGCGCTCGATCGCGTCCTGCCGACCGAGGACGCCGACATCTCAAAGGCCGCAGAGCGCGGGCTCAAGAAGCAGGGCATGACGATTCACACCGCGACGCTCGTCCAGGATGTGACCTCCGGCGAGTCAAGCGTCACCTTCAAGTACGGCGAGCATTCAGGCGAAGCCGATTGGCTGGTCATCGCCGCCGGGCGCGCGCCTGATGTCGGCGCGCTCGGCCTGCAGGCCGCCGGCGTCAAACTGGCCGAGAACGGCCTGGTCGAGGTGGACGGCACGATGCGGACCACCGCCACCGGCATCTACGCGATCGGAGACATCGTCCACGGGCCCGCACTGGCCCACAAGGCCTCCGATGAGGGCGTGATCGCGGTCGAGGACGCCGCCGGGATGACCACGCATCCGATCGAGTACATCGACGTTCCCCGAGCCACCTTCTGCACCCCCAACGTGGCCAGCTTCGGCCTGACCGAGGCACAGGCGCGCGATGAGGGCTACGACGTCGTGGTGGGCAAGGTTCAATACGGTGCCGTGGGGGCGGGGACGGTCTACGGGGACCGCACCGGCGTGATCAAGATCGTCGGCGACCGCAAGTACGGCGAGCTGCTCGGGGGGCACATCGTCGGCGCCAAGGCCACCGAGCTGATCCAGGAGCTGGTGAACGCGCGCCAGCTCGAGGGCGGCTATCCCGAGGTCGCGCGCATCATCCACGGCCATCCGACCCTGTCCGAGGGCGTGATGGAGGCGGCCCGGGCCGCCGACGGCTGGCTGATCCACGGCTGAGAGCGCGGCAGCGTCGTGTCAGCGGCGGACTCAGACCAGCCGACCTTCTATTACGACCTCGGCAGCCCGGAGTGCTATCTGGCCGCTGAGGCGATCATGGTCGTCGCTGCCCGTGGTCCCGGAATGGGAGCCGGTTCATGCGCCCTCGGTCATCGATGCGGTCAGCGAGGACCACGGCCGGCTCGGCCGCGAGCGACTGGAGCGCCGCGCGGGCGAACTCGGGCTGCAACCCTGGCGCTGGCCCGCGACCTGGCCGCCTGACACCGCGGAGGCGATGCTCGCCGCCACCTATGCCAAGCGTGTCGGCCGCGCGGTCGTGTTCTCACTGGCCGCGTTTCGCCAGGAGTTCGCCGGCGGCCGCGATATCGGTGACCAGAGCACCGTGCTGATCGCCGGAGCCGCGTGCGAGATGCACCCAACCGCGCTGGTCAAGGGAGCCGGGCTGCGCTCGACCGCCCAGGCGCTCGAGCAGGCGAACAGGCGAGCGCGGGGGGCGGGCGTGCGGTCGCTGCCGGCCGTCGAAGTTCACGGCACCGTCTACGAGGGCGAGCGCGGTATCGAGCTCGCCGCGGCGGCACTGCTGGAGCCGCAGTGAGGGCAAATCGCCGGTTCCGGCTGATCGTTCCCGTGACCGGCTCCAACCGGCCTTCTTGGCCGATCCCGATCGGCTCGACCGGATCGAGGTGGTCTCGGTCGACGACGGTGAGATGCTGCTGTTCTGGGACCTTCCGGCCAAGGACGCCTCCCGGCTGTTGAAGGCGCTGCGGACCGATCTGGCGGGAATGGACGCCGAGGAATTCCTGCGGACCTGGGAAGGGACTGACGCTCTGTCCGATTCCCCCTGAGGGGGCTAACGCTATGTTGCCCGCAATGGTCGATCCTGAGGCCGCCACTCCGCCCGCGGGCGTCAAGGGTGAAGTTCGCGTACTTGCACCCGAGCGCTGGGAGCAGGCCGTCGCGCGCCGGAGCGCTGAAGCCAGGGCCACCGTCCCTGAGCTCGAGCTGGCCACCGAGGCCGATGCCGCGTACAGCCTGGCGCTGGCCGCCGGACGCGGCTGTGGACTCACGGCGGTCCTGGTCCGTGCCTGCGCGCTGGCCCTGCGCGAGCAGCCGCGCGCCAACGCGGCCTACCGCGACGGGAGCTTTGAGCTCTATTCCAGGATCAACATCGGGCTGGTGGTGGCCGCGGGGGCGGCCTACACGATTCCGACGATCTTCGACGCTGACCGCCCAGACCTATCCCAGCTTGCGGCCGAGCTGGAGCGGGCGACGGCGAGCGCTCGGGCCGGGGAGCTTTCCTCGCCCCAGCTCTCCGGGGCAACGTTCACCCTGTGGGACCTGGGGCCGTTGGACGTCCCACGCGCAACGCCGCTGGTCGTCCCGCCTCAAGCAGCCGCGGTGTCGATCGGCGCAGTCCGTGAGGCCCCCGTGGTCCGGAATGGGGCGGTTCACCCAGGACGCCAGCTGACGATTACGCTTTGCTGCGATCACCGGATTTTGTACGGCGACCGGGCAGCCAGATTTTTGAATCGCATCAAGACGCTACTCGAGGAGGGGCCCCTTTGACCGACACGCTCGAGCACACGGCGAGACAGATCGCCGAACGTGGACGCGACGCGCTCCTCGCGCGGCTGCGCCCGGCGTTCAAGGAGGCGGCGCAAGCGCACTCCGATGTCCTCAGCCTCGACGGGGATCAGCTTGAGCAAATGGTCCAGCGTGCGGCCGACCGCGCCGACGGGCTCCAGTGGCGCCTCGCGCTGGCCGGCGTGGCCACTGAGGACCTGGGAATTGGTCTCGCCGAGGCGCTCAGCCACCCGGCCGTGGCGCGAGCCCAAGACATCGTCGGGGCGCCGTCGTATGAGGAGAGTCTCGAGGCCCTCGGTCCCGCGCGCGCAAAGCCACCCGCCGAGGACACGGATGGCGGGAAATCTCCTGCGCGAATCGAGGAAACGGCGCAGGATGCCGGTGACACGGAGACGGTGTATGACTCGGGTCCGTCTGGCGACCACGAAGGCCGCCGCGCCGGCGCGGCCGCTCGCGGAGCTTCCGCTCGCCACGGCCGAACCGGTCGACGCGGCCGAGTCGCCCGATGCTCCAGGGGCCGAGGAGGGCGCGGACACGCTCAGCCTCCGCGCGGTGCACCTCGGCGGCATCGCCAACCTCGAGCCCTCCGAGGAGGGGATCGAGCTGCGGTTGAGCGACGCCGGGCTCGACATCGCCCGGGGATCCGACGAGCTGCTCGGCCGCCTGCGCTGGCCCGAGATCCGCTCGTTGGATGTACCTCCTCCGAAGGGATTGCGTCGTCGCCGGCGCGGGGGCGGTGCGCACCTGGTGATCCGAACTCGTCACGGGGATGCGACCTTCGAGATCCCCGAGGTTTCGTCCGAAGACCTTCAGAGCCGGCTGGTGCCCCTGGTCCAGCGACACCGGGCGGGCTGACCGGGAGCGGACGAGCTCAGGTGCGCTCGCGCTGGAGCACGCGGATGTCGTGTGCCAGCCCCTCCGGGGTCAGCTGGTCGGCCGCGAAGCCGATCCGCTCGATACCACGCTTGTCGATCAGCAGCACGAAGGTGGAGTGGTCGATCGGCCCCTGAACCGGCTGCATCGCGTAGTCGTGCCAGACGCGTCGCATCGCGGGTATCGGACCGTTGACGAAGGCCAGCCGGCCGGACACCCCGTGGCGGCGCAGGAACCGCTGCCGGTTGACCACGTTGTCCTCTCGGGGCGCCACGCTGATCCCGATCGCGGGCACCGACGGCGTACCCGGCAGGGTGTTCAACGCGCCTTTGATCTGTTCCACCATGAATGGGCAGGTGTCGTGACAGAGCGAATGGATGAAGGTGAGGATCACCACGTGGCCGCGATACCGGGAGAGCGTGACCCGCCGGCCGGTCTGGTCAGTGAGCGAGAAGTCGGCCGCCCGCAGACCAGGCGGCAGCGTCGGCCCGTTGAACTCTGAGTGCCGTGGCGGGGTCAATGCGCTCGAGCCGGGGCGGCCGGAAATGAGCACCACCGCGATCGCCGCCAGCAGCGACACGAGCGCGAGCAGCAACATCCGCTGCAAGGTCGAACCCGTCAACATCTCGCACGATTTTCGCATGACCGGGACCCGGCCGGAGTCAGCGCATCACGCCGGTGTGCCCCAGGGAGTAGCGACCGGGCTGGGGGTACACGCACAGGCCATGCGGACCCAGTCCGACGGGGACGCGGCGGATCAGCTTGCCGGTGCGGGTGCTGATCGCGTAGACCGCGGCGTCGTAGCGTCCGGCCAGCCAGAGCACGCGGCCGTCGGCGGAGACCCCGCCCATGTCCGGGCTGCTACCGGGGATGGTCCACGTCTTGACCACTCGCCTGGTGCTGAATCGGATGACCGAGATGGTGCCGGCGCTGCGGTTGGAGACGTACAGCGTCCGGGCGTCCCGGCTGGGATAGAGCCCGTGGGCGCCGGCGCCGGTCCGGACGAACCCCAGCCTGCGGAAGGTTCGGGCGTCGAACTTCCAGACCCCGCCGTAGGTAAGGTCCGCGACGTAAAAGACGCGCCCGTCCGGCGAGAGCTTCACATCCTGAGGGGAGGCGCGTTGACGCAACATCACCGTCCGTAGGACGCGCTCTCGGGCCACGTCGACGACGATCATCCTTGCGCCGAATTCGCAGCTCACGAACATCAGGCGGCCGTTCGCGGTGAAGTCAGCATGGTTGACGCCCGCGCAGCTGGGCGCCTTCAGCGAGTGATGCAGCCTCATCGTGTTGGCGTCGCGGAAGTCGATCCGCCGCAGCTGTTCGGCCATCACCAACGCGTAGCGGCCGTCCGGGGAGAAGTACATGTTGTATGGGTCGGCCACCGGGACCGGGCGCCCCGGGCGACCACTGATCGGATTGATCGGCGTGAGGCTGTTGCCGATGTCGTTGGTCACCCACAGCGTACGCAGGTCATAGGAGGGGACGACGTGCTGCGGCAGCGCACCGACAGGGAAGCTGCGAACGATCTTGTAGTTTGCCGGGTTGATTTCGTCGACGCTGTTGCTCGCGCTGTTGGGGACGTAGATGAGGCGGCGGAACGCCCGTGCGACGGGCGCCAGGGCTCCCCGTCGGTCAGCGGCGTAGACGTTGTGCGGATCCAGCAGCGCTGGCACCAGGTAGGGCGCGGGCCTGCGGGCGATCGTCCGCAGTCCGGGCGCGCTCGCCAGCGCTGGTGCGCGCGGACTCCCGGCCGGGACGATCGCCGAGGTGCTCGGGTGCCTGACGGCGGACTTGCCCGAGCCGCCGCAGGCGCTGAGGGCAGCCACCGCGAGTGCCAGCGCGGCCGCGAGGATCACTGTCCTGGCGCTCATCGGCGCACGCTGGGGCGCAAGCTGGCGAAGAAGTCCCAGATCGTGCAGGCGGCGCAGATCGTCGAGGCGGGACCCGGGTCAGGCGGCGTGGCGCCCGGCCACGCGTGCCGGCCGCGGGCGATCCGGATGTGCTCGACCCGAGTCGCGTTCGCGCAATGGTTCCAACTGAACACGGTGGTTCGGTTCGCCGGACGGGTCACCGTCGCAGCACCGCGGCAACGATCCCGCCTGACCCAGCTGTTCACCAATGGCGGCAGCTCGTCAGGGGTTCGCCGACGTGTCGCCCCGAAATAGGGCGCGACCTGATCAGCCGTCCCATGGATCTCGAGCACCGACTCGGCCCGCGCCGGCCGGCATCGGGGTTGTCCGTCATACCCGCCGGCCACGGAGGCAAAGCCACTGAGCTGAGCGCTCAGCTCGCACCCGGCCAAGGCTGCCATGCCGCCCCCGTTTGAGACGCCCGCGGCATACACCCGCGCTGAATCGATGCACAAGTTCTGCCGCAGATAGCTGATCAGGCGGCTGATGAAACGCACATCATCCGGCAGCCGCGACGAGCCTGTGCTGTTCCACGCCGAGCCGGACGAGCTGGGATAGGCGACGATGAAGCCCTTCCGGTCCGCCACCGCGGAGAGCCCGCTGTAGGCCTCCATCTTGGGGCCATCGCCGCCAACGCCGTGGAGGGCGAGCACGAGTGGCAGACGACCGCCCGCGGCCGCTGCGGGCGGGACGTGAACTAGTGCGGTGCGGGATTGTTGATCGACGTTCAAGGCGACAGGTTGACTACCCGCGGCGAGCGAGTTCGTACAGCCCGCCGCGGATCCGACCTCCGGAGTCAGCGCCCCGGCCCCGAAGGCCAGCAGAGCTGAGCAGAGCACCGCCAGGGCGCCCGCGCGCCGTCGGCCCTCAGCCAGCACGCGCGACGGACAGCACGTAGAGGCGGGAGGCTCCCGTAAGACCCGGGGGCGTCACGTCCCTCCCGGTTTGCCGGATCCATTGAGCCGCGGGGCCGCACGCAGCCCAGCTCCGGTTACGCGGGCCGCAGCGATAGCGAGCCACAAGTCCGTAGCGCACCTCGCCGGCCCGGACGGCGGCGAGCAGGGCGCCGCGGCTAGTCAGCGGGATTCCGCCGAAGCTGGTCAGCGGCAGGATCGGGCGGCGATCGTGAATCAGCAGCGGCGCCAAGGCCAACGGCTCGTCGACCGCGACCTCGTAGCGCAGCCCGGCGGTCCTGGGCATCAGGTAGTCCGACAGCGCGGTTGCGCCCGCGGGCGGCATTGCGGCGAGGCCCAGCGAGTCGTTTGCGTTGGTGCGCACGAGCGAGAGGGTCTCGTGGGCGGGGAAAACCAACGCGGCGGCCAAGATCAGCCCGGCGAGCAGCCACCGGGCCGGGCCGGCTGCGGCCGCACCCGAACGGACGATCAGGATCGCGCCCGCGGCGGCGAGGATCAGCGCGGCGACGCTCCAACCCAGAGCCGGGGGCGTGAAATGGAAGGTGTACGCACAGATCAGCAGGAGCGCCGCGAAGGTGGCCAGAATCGACGGCCCGCGTCGCGTGCCCAGACCGGCCAGGGTCGCAACTCCGTAGCCGATGGCAATGGCCAGCGCGGGCGCCAGGGCCTCCAGGTAGCGCGCGTGCACCGTCTGCATCAAGTCGAACACGAGCACGGAGAAGGCGATCCAGACCCCGATCGAAACCGTGAACGCCCAGGCCAGGTCGCGCGCAATTCCCGTCCCGCTGCCACGTCGCCGCTGCCACACGCTCAGCGCGGCGGCTCCGCCGATGACCACGGCGGCCACGAGCACGCAGCCGAACAACTCGTCGTAATGCCAGCCGGTCGAGACGATGAGCCGGAACGGGCCTGGGCCGCCCGGCTTCGTGCTCACACCGCTTGAGACCTTGCCGAAGCCGTTGAACACGAACATCGCGTTCCAGACGCTCCCGTCGGTCGATCCGACCGGCCACGGATGCCTGCCCGGGAGCAGCGAGGCGGGGATAGCCCAGGCCAGGCCCACCCCCACCAGTGCGGCACCGCTCAGGCTCAGGTCCTTGACCTTGCGCGCCAGCGGGCTCGGCCCGGCGAGCAGGTACAGCAGTCCCAGGGCGGGAGCGGCGATCAGCGCCTCCAGCAGTTTCACGTTGAAGGCCACGCCCAGCGCCACGCCAGCGAGCACGATGGTCCGGCGCTCGCCCGTGCGGGAGCCGCGGACCACGAACCACAGGGCGGCGATGAGCAGCAGCATCATCACCGAGTCCATCGTGTCGCTGCGTGAGGTGAGCACCGACTCGGGCAGCACGGCGAGAGCCACCGCGGCGCCGAGGGCTGCCGGGCGGCCCACGGCACGCCGGACCGCGTCATAGAGCAGCGGCACCGACAGGATTCCCCCGAGCGCCTCCGGCAGCTTCAGCGCGAACCCGTTCCACCCCAGCAGCTTCACGCTGATGACCTGCAGCCAGAGATCGAGCGGCGGCTTGTCGATCGACAGGATCGAGGCCGGATCAAAGGCGCCGAAGAAGAAGTTGTGCACGGAGCCGGACATGCTCCGGACTGCGGCATCGTAGAACTGATTCGCGGCGACTCCGTCGATCTGCGCCAGTCGCAGCACAGCGGCGACCACCGTGACGACGCAGATCGGCCAGGGAATCGTGCGGCCGACCCGCCGCAGGCGCGCGACCGTTTCGCCCCCCTGGGTAGCGGTGTGGTCGGCGAGCGTGTAGCTCGCGGGCTCCTCGACCGTCGTCGTCATCGAGCCCGATCTTGCCAGAGCCCGGAGAATGGGCAATGTGAGCGACGGCTCAGACCTCGCCGCCCGATTGCGGGGCTCGATCTCCAACGAGCGTGTGCTTGCGGCGATCGCCGAGATGCCACGCGAGCGCTTCGTCTCCGCAGACCAGTTGGCCCGCGCCTATGAGAACGCCGCCCTGCCGATCGGCTGCGAGCAGACCATCTCCCAGCCACTCGTGGTGGGGCGCATGCTCGAGCTGCTCGAGCTGACTCCGTCGGACCGCGTCCTCGACGTCGGCACCGGGTCGGGCTACCACGCCGCGCTGTTGGCCCGCCTGGCCGGGCACGTCTGCAGCATCGAGCGCCATCGCCGAGCTCACCGATCGGGCTCGTGAGACCCTGACCGCGCTCGGTATCACCAATGTGGAGCTCTACGTCGGTGATGGGTGGGGTGGCCTCCCAGGGCACGCGCCCTACGAGGCCGTCAACGTGGCCGCGGCTACGGCCGAAGCGATCCCATCAGCGCTGATCGATCAGCTGGCGGTCGGCGGCAGGCTGATCGCGCCGGTGGGGACCTCCAAACAGCACCTGATCCTCGCTCGCCGGACGGCGGCCGGGATCCGCACGACCCAGCTCGAGCCGGTCAGGTTCGTCCCGCTCGTGCGCGACCCGGAGCCCTAGCCGCGGACGGCTCGGGCTCCCGCAGCCGTGTCCGCATGACCTCGACGGCGGTGGGGCTGTTGTCGATCAGGACGAAGCGGCGTCCGAGCTGCCGGCACACGGCGCCCAGAGTGCCCGAACCGGCGAAGGGATCCAGGCACCATCCGCCGGGGCGCGATGACGCCGCGACGATCCGGCGCAGCACGCCCTCGGGCTTCTGCGAGGGGTACCCGGTCTTCTCGCGCCCGTTGGTGGGGACGATGGTGTGGAACCAGACGTCGGTGGGACGCTTGCCGCGGGCGGCCTTCTCGGCGCTGACCAGTCCAGGGGCCATGTACGGCTCGCGCTCCACCGCATCGGCGTCGAAATGATGTCCGCCGGGGGTGCGCACGTATACGAGGATCGTGTCGTGCTTGGCGGGCCAGCGCCGCCGCGGCTTGGCCCCGTAATCGTAGGTCCAGATCAGCTCGTTGAGGAACGCGTCACGCCCGAACAGCTCGTCGAGCAGCAGCTTGCAGTAGTGCGCCTCGCGGTAGTCGATGTGGAAATACAGGCTCCCGTGGGGCGCCAGCAGCTCACGGGCTCGCACCAGCCGGGGATGCAGAAACCCGAGGTAGTCGGCGAACGAGTCCTCGTAGCTGAGCTTGCTCAGCAGCTGCGAGCTGTAGGTACGGCCCCCGAACCCGCGCCGGTCGCCATGCTCGTCGGCCGGCGTCGTCAGCGTCCGCCGAGTCTGGGCGCGACCGGTGTTGAATGGAGGATCCAGGTAGACGAGATCGAATTTCCCGTCCGGAAGCTTCATCAGAACTTCATCGTTGTCTGCGCACACGAGCAGGTCGTCATCGAGAATCAACTGCTCATCTGCCGGCTGGATCCGCACCAGGCAAGACCGTACCGCTGCCCTCGGCTGCCCCCCGAGCCGCTAGGATTGGTGTTTCGTGCTGCTTGATCGCATTCAGCGGCTGCGCCACCGCGTGCTCAAACGGCGGTTGGCGCGCTTCGCCATCTCCTCCGCGGTCGCCGCCACCACGAGTGCGGTCGTGTTTCCGATCCTCTATGTGCTCGGGGCCTCGACCACCGCTTGCTCGGTGGCTGCGTTCGCCGCGGGCGCGATCCCGAACTGGACGCTGAACCGCCGCTGGACGTGGAAGGTCGAAGGCCGCGTGGCCTTCGGGCGCGAGATCCTGGCCTACGTGGCGGTCTCGGTGACCACGCTGCTGGCATTGTCGTTGGTCACTGGATGGACCCACGATCAGGTGCAGGGGATTCCCGCCGGTCACGGCGTCCGCGTGCTACTGGTCACCGCCTCGTATTTCGGAGTCCTGGCCGTGCTCTACGGCCTGCGCTACTTCCTCTACGAGTTCTGGATCTTCTCGGGTGAGAGCCGCGTGCGTGCGGCCTTGCGGTCACGCCGCCAAGTGTGGATGGCCGCCCGTGCGAACCGGACCCCGTAGCCAAGGTTTCCACCCTTCTTGGTCTTGGTCGCATGGTCGCCGCGGTCGCGCATCGTGGTCGGCACCTCGGCTAGGCGGTAACCATGCAGCGCGGCGCTGATCATCAGCTCGGAGGCCTGATACTGCGGCTGCTCGAGCACCACCGCCGCGGTCACATCTGAGCGCATCGCGCGGATGCCGCAGGCCGGATCGGTGATGCGATGGCGGACGATCGCGCTGATCAGCGCGCCGAAGACCAGCACACCGAGGTGGCGGACCTTGTCCGTGGTCAGCTCGGCCCCCAGCCGACGTGAGCCGGAAACGAACTCCGCGCGTCCGTCGAGGATCGGCTGCACGACCCGCCCGAGCTCCTCGGGTTCGTATTGCCCGTCGGCGTCGATCGTGGCGATCACCTGAGCGCCACGAGCGCGGGCCAACCAGTAGCCGAGGGCCAGGGCGGCTCCCTGACCGCGGTTGACAGGCACGTCGCACACCAGCGCCCCGGCGGAGGCGGCTTGCGCAGCCGTGGCGTCCTTGGCGCCGTCGACGACGACGATCACCTCGGTCTGCAGCCCCGCGGCCTCGCCGGGAATTTCCGAGACCACCTCGGCGACGGTCGGCTCCTCGTTATACGCGGGAATCACGATGGCCAGCGGCGCCCCCGCGCCTGCGGGATGAGCCGCGAGGAAGCTGGCCGCCGCATCGCGCTCGTGCGGCTGTAGCCGGGCGAGCTCCGGCCCGGCCTCGAAGGGCTTCTGAGTCAACAGGCTCATCCCTGGCCGCCTGCAACCACCGGCGCGGCCGGGGCCCCGCCGGCGATCGTGTCCGGATCGGCTTGCGACCATTCTTCCCAGACCGCCGCGAGCCCCTGCTCGAAGGTGAAGCGAGGCGACCACCCGGCGGCATGCGCCTTGGCCGGATCGACGATCACGGCCGGCATCTCGCCGGCCTTGGCCGGACCGTGGCGGACATCGATCTCGGCGCCGGTGATCTTGCGGACCGCGTCGACGACCTCCAACACCGACAGCGAATTGCCCGAGCCGATCACGGTCGGCCCCTGCCAGTCAGGGCTGGACAGCGCCAAGCGGAAGGCCGACACGACATCGGCGGCGTTGACGTAGTCGCGTACCTGGGTGCCGTCCCCGTAGATCTCGAATGTGCCGCCCAGGCGGATCACTCGCATCAGCCGGGCGACGATGCTGTCCTTGGCCTGCATTCCCAGGCCGTAGACGTTGGTCAGGCGCAGCGGTGCGCAGCGCATCCCGTAGGAGGACGTGTAGGCGGACATCAGCATCTCGCCGGCCGCCTTGGTGGCACCGTAGGGGGTCATCGGCTTGAGCGTCGCCTGCTCGGTGATCGCCGGGGCGTCCATCGGACCGGTCACGGCGTTGGTGGAGGCGAACGCCAGTGCCTTCACGCCCGCCTTGCGCGCCCCCTCGAGCAAACCGTGAGTGGCGGCGACGTTGGTGCTGTAGGTCAGTTCCGGCTGCTCGATCGAGCGGAGCACCGAGGTCACTGCGGCGAGGTGCACCACGGCGTCGAACCCGCCCTCCAGCGCGGCGGAGACCACCTCTGGTTGCACCAGGTCGCCCTGGACGATCTCGACGGTCGGATCCGGATGGGGCTTGAGGTCGATGACCCGGACGTGCGCGCCGTCGGCGGTCAGCTCGGCAACCATGTGCCGACCGATGAAGCCCGAACCTCCGGTTACGAGTACGCGCCGCCCGCTGAGGGCCCCCGCCGCGTCCCCGCTCACGTCTGCGCCAGCGCGCTCGCGGTCTGAGGCAGCTCGCTCGTGGTCCGGTCCCAGCGTACCGTCGCCGTGATCGCTGCCAGATCGACACGCTCCTTGTACTGCTCGACGACGTCGAACATGTGGTCGATCAGCGCGTTCGAGAGCAGCGTGGGCTTCAGCCCGAGACCCTCGAGTGCGGTATGGACCACGTTGTAGTAGTGGTCGTAGATCTCCACCCGGGGGTTGTCGACGTGGTCGATCTGAACCCCACTGGGGAATTCCTTGGCGATCGTCTCGGCGATCTGGTTGATCGACATCGTCTCGGTCATCTGGTTGAAGACGCGGAACTCGCCGCGGTCGGCCGGGTTCTCACAGGCCAGCCGGATGCATTCGACCGTGTCGACCAGGTTGATCAGTCCGCGCGTCTGTGATCCGTTGCCGTACACGGTGAGGGGATGGCCGAGCACGGCCTGGATCACCATCCGGTTGAGCACGGTGCCGAACACGCCGTCGTAGTCGAATCGGGTGGCCAGACGGGGGTCGAGCCTGGTCTGCTCGGTGTCGACGCCGTAGACCACGCCCTGGTTGAGGTCGGTCGCGCGCATGCCCCAGATCCGGCAGCCGAACTCGATGTTGTGGCTGTCGTGCACCTTCGAACAGTGGTAGAAGGACCCGGGCTTCTTCGGGTAGATCATCCGGTCCTTGCGGCCCTTGTGCTCGATCTCGATCCAGCCCTCTTCGATATCGATGTTGGGCTGCCCGTATTCCCCCATCGTGCCCAGCTTGACCAGGTGGATGTCGATGTCGGTGTCCGCGATCGCGTACATCACGTTGAGATTGCCGACGACGTTGTTGGTCTGGGTGTAGACCGCGTGCGCCTGCGAGATCATCGAATACGGTGCGGCGCGCTGTTCGGCGAAGTGGACCACCGCCTCTGGGCGGAAGTCGCCGATCATCTGGTGGGTGAACGCGGCGTCGCAGAGATCGCCGACGTAGCTCTTGATCGTCTTGCCGCTGATCTCGGACCACGCAGCGATCCGTTCGTCGAGCGTCGCAATCGGAACAAGGCTGTCGACACCCATCTCCTCGTCGTATCCGCGACGCGCGAAGTTGTCGTTTACAGCAACTTCGTGACCTAGGGCCGACAAGTGGAGGGCCGTAGGCCACCCGAGGTAACCGTCACCACCAAGAACCAAGATTTGCATACGGACGCTCCAATACCCTTCTCAAACTCGATGTGGACCTTCAGCGCGCTCGACCTGCCAGGCGGCCTGGAAAATCGGCAAGGGCTGAAGAATCGCCAGCTTGCGAGCGCACGAGAATAGCCGACCGGACAAACGGAAGTAGGCCGACCGAGCCATAAGGTTACGGGAAACCGACTCGCGGGTTGCCTCAAGCGGCCGCGGCGGCGGTATCAGCGGCCCGGCTGCTACCGTCCGCGCCTGCTCCGGGGCCGCCGTCAAGGCCGGTGCCCGACCGCTCTCGGTAAGGGGTCTCGTGTCTCAAGAAGCCGCCGAAGCACAGCCGACCCGCACCTCCCCCACGCCGCAGCAGAATCCCCTCCGCGACGGCGGATTGAGCGCTGCGATCAGCTCTCGCTACCGCTGGCCGCTCGCCGCGCTCGTATTGGTGGTGATCTCGGCCGGGCTGGTCCTATGGGTCGACACGCGGCCGGGCTATGACCCCTACGGATGGCTGGTCTGGGGCAAGCTCACGGTTCACTGGAATCTGGACACCAACGGCGCCCCCTCATGGAAGCCGCTGCCGTTCCTGTTCACCGTCCCGTTTGCCGTGGTTGGCCACTACGCGCTATGGCTCTGGATGATCCTGTCGGTCGCGGTGTCACTCAGCGGCCTGGTCTTCGCCTGGCGGATCGCCGAGCGACTGACCGCCGCGCCCCCGGCCCGCCGCTGGGCCGGCTACGCCGCCGGCGCGTTCGCCGCGCTGGCGCTCCTCGGGATCCGGGACTACACGCATTTCATCTTCAGCGACCAGTCGGACACGATGATCGTCTCGCTGTGTCTGGCCGCGATCGACTGTCAGCTGTCCGGGAGGCGCAACTGGGCCTTCTGGCTGTGGGTCCTGGGGGCGCTGGGCCGACCGGAGGTGTGGCCGTTCCTGGGCGTTTACTCGGTCTGGGCGTGGCGCACGTTCCCCTCGATGCGGCGAATGCTGGTTGCCGGGATCGTCCTGATTCCGGCGTTCTGGTTCGGGATCCCCGCGCTGACGGCCAAGAGCGCGTTCATCGCGGGCGACAACGCGCTGCACTCGCCGCGGGAGCTCCACAGCAACAAGCTGCTGGGCACGCTCGACCGATTTCTGGACCTGCAGGAGCTACCGGTCTGGCTGACCGGGATCCTCGCGGCCGTGATCGCCGCTGCGCGCCGCCAGTGGTTCGTCCTGCTGCTTGCCGCCGGAGCGGTCGCGTGGGTGGTGGTTGAGGTCGCGTTCGTTCTGCATGGCTACCCCGGCGTGCCGCGTTACCTGTTCGAGCCCGTGGCGATCGTCTGCGTGCTGGGCGGCGTGTTCGTCGGGCGTGCGCTGTTGGACGGCACCACCGTGCTCGCGCGGCTCGGCCTGCGGCGCTCGCCGGCGTTCGGCACGGCCCTCGCCGGGGCGATCGTGCTCGTCGTCCTGGTCTCGCTGGTCCCCGCGGCGCGCTTGCGGGTGAGGCTCGAGCGGGCTGACCTGGCCCACGAACGTGCCCGCACGAAGGAGATCAACCGGCTCCATACAGCGATCGTCCGGGTCGGCGGGATCCAGCGGATCCTCGCCTGCGGGCGGCCGAACATCCCCATCGGCTACCAGAGCATCTTCGCCTGGTACACCGGCCTGAAGATCGGGGATCTGTACGTGAGCCAGAAGCACGAGCGTCTGCACCCCAGCCCGCTGGTCAATATCTATCCCCTCAGGGACGGCTGGAAGGTCTTTCCCAGTCACATCCATGGCGCCCGGGTCCGGCTGTGCCGCGGGCTGAAGGTGTCGCTGAGGTTCAAGGGTGAGAATCTGGCGCGATGACCTCCGGCCCGCGGCGAGGTAGCTTCACGGGACCGCGCCGGCCCCGTTTCAGCGCGGGTGCCGGAGGGCGGCGGCGCCTGCGGCTTGTGGTGGCCGGCTCCGCCGTGGTCCTGATCGTCGCCGTGATCGTCGCGGCGACCCGCTCCGGCTCGCCCCCGGCCCCGCCCCTGCCGGGGACAGGGCAGGTCCCCCGGGGCGGAGACCCCTTCGCCTACACGCCTGCGCGTGAGGCCGCGTTCGTCGACCGGGCCACGGCGGGAAGCGGCCAGGTGCTGTTCACCAAGAGCCCTGGTGGAGCGTTGGCCACCGCGGCCAGGGTCGCCGGGTACCGGAGCGTGATCGACGCCGCAACGCGCGGCACGGGCATCAGTCCCGCCCTCGTCGAGGCGTTGGTGTTCGTCGAAAGTGCGGGGCGCCCGGACGTCGTGGCCGGCAACGACCCGTCCTCGGCCGCCGGCCTGACGCAGATCCTCGCCGACACCGGGCGTTCGCTGCTCGGCATGCACATCGACCTGGCCCGCAGCAGACAGCTGCTCACAGCGATCGGCAACGCTTCCTCACCGGCCCAGCTGGGCCGTCTCGTCGCCCGTCTGGCCAAGGTCGACGACCGTTTCGACCCCCGCAAGGCGGTGGCCGCGACGGTTCGCTACCTGAAGTTGTCCGCGCAGAAGTTCAGGCGACAGGACCTGGCCATCGTCTCCTACCACATGGGCATCGGCAATCTCCAGCAGGTGCTGAGCGACTACGACGGCGGACAACCGGTGCCTTACGCGCAGCTGTACTTCGACACCGCGCTGGATCACAGTTCGGGTGCGTTTCGGCTCCTGGCGGGCTTTGGCGATCAGTCCTCGTTGTACTTCTGGAGGGTGCTGGGCGCCGCGCAGATCATGCGCCTTTACCGCTCCGACCGGGCCGCGTTGACGCGGCTGTCCGGCCTCGAGACCGGATACGACTCGAGCGCCCTGGTTCTGCATCCGCCCGATCGCGTTTCCACGTTCGCCGACCCGAACGCGCTGTCCGCGGCCTATGCCGCCCGGACGCTCGTGCCCCTCCCCGCCAACGCGGCTCAGCTCGGGCTCGCCTACGCAAATTCGATGGGCTCGCAGGCCCGCCGCCTGGGAGCACCGCCCGCGCTGTACCGCGGCCTGGCCCCGGTGGCCCTCGACCTGCTCGTCGAGCTGGCCGGGCGTGTCCGCGCCCTATCGGGCTCTCACCAGCCGCTGACCGTTCACAGCACCGTGCTCGATCGCCGCTACCAGGGTCTGCTCGGGGTCGCCGATCAACCTGCGGCCACCGGCTACACGTTCGAGATCTCCCGGCGCTACGGCAGCCCCGCCCAGGCGCAGGCGCTGCAGGCGATGCTCGACCGGCTCCAGGCGCTCAACCTGATTGCCTGGGCTCGGCACCTGGACACGATCGAGGTGGCCGTGGCCGGGGATGCCTCGAAGGTGATCGGCCGCGGCGTGTGAGCCGCACGCCAGAGCTGTCGCCCGCCTTGGCGAATCACGGTAGGTTCAACGCATGACCGACGCCACCCACACCCCTGACGCGATCCGCACGCCCGACGAGATCCTGGACAACCTTCCGGACTTTCCCTACCAGCCGCACTACCGTGAGTTCCAGGGCCTGCGACTGGCGCACATCGACGAAGGCGACGGCCCGCCGGTCATCTTCTTCCACGGCGAGCCGACGTGGTCGTTTCTGTGGCGCAGGGTGATGGTGCCGGTGCTCGAGGCCGGCTACCGCTGCATCGCGCCGGACCTGCCGGGATTCGGGCGCTCGGACAAACCGGTCGACGTCGGCTGGTACAGCTATGACCGGCATACCGAGGCGATGGCGCAACTGCTCACGGCCCTGGACGTTCAGGATGCCACCGTCGTCGTCCACGACTGGGGCGGTCCGGTGGGACTCCGCCTCGCGGCCGAGTTTCCCGATCGGATCGCCAGGATGGTCATGCTCGACACCGGCTTGTTCACCGGCCACCAGAAGATGTCCGACGCCTGGCAGAGCTTCCGTGACTTCGTCGAGCGCACCGAGGACCTCCCGATCGGCTTCCTGGTCAAGGGTGCCTGCAAGCGGGACCCCGGCCAGGAGGTCATCGCGGCGTACGACGCCCCGTTCCCCAATCCGGAGTCGAAGGCCGGGGCGCGAGCGTTTCCGCTGATGATCCCCAGCTCGCCGGATCTTCCCGGTGCGGCGGCCGGCCAGCGGGTCCTGGAGTCCCTGCAAGCGGACGAGCGGCCTAAATTGGTGCTGTGGGCGGACTCCGATCCAGTGATCCCACTCGCCGTCGGCCGGCGGTTCGCGCAGGCCCTCGGCACCGATCTCGCGCATGTGATTGCCGATGCCGGCCACTTCCTGCAGGAGGATGCGGGCCCGGAAATCGGCGGTCTGATCGCGGATTGGCTGGGCCAGGGCGGCTGACGCCCCAGCCCAGCAGACTCCTCGCGGGGAGTTAGACCTTCTCCGCCTCCCGAGCGGCGCCAACCGACTCCATCTCGCTGCTGGCCTCCAGCTCGGACTCCGCCGGGGCGATCGTCTCGACCATCCGCGCCTCGTAGGCCGCGCGAGCACCGTGATCGGGTGCCATCAGGACCTGATCGCCCTTCAGCAGCCGGTTCATGGCCTCCATCGCGCGGCGCGGCATCAGGGCGTTGAAGCGGACCATGCCGCCGATCGCCTTCGGCACGAACACCTCGAAGCGGCCCGTCTGCAGCGCCTCGACGATCGCGTCGGCCACATCCTCAGGCTGGACGGCCTTGAAGCCGCGCGTCTCCGGGAGCCCGGAGCCGAGCTCGGTGTTGACGACGACGGGCATCACGATGCTGACTTCGATGTCGGTCCCGTGGACCTCGGCGCGGATCGCCTCGCTCAGGCCGACGACCGCGTGCTTGGTAGCGCAATAGGTTGCGCCGCCGGGGAAGCCGGCCTTGCCCGCCGCCGAGGCGATCTGGACAAGGTGGCCGCGGCCACGGGGCAGGAACCGGTCGAGCGCAAGCTTGGAGCCGTAGATCACCCCGTGCAGGTTGATGTCGATCATCCGCTTGGCGGTCGCATCGGTCTCCTGCGCGAACGGGCCGATCGGCATGATCCCGGCGTTGTTGATCAGCACGTCCAGCGGCCCAAGGGCGCTTTCGGTTTCGCGCATGAAGGTCTCGAAGCTGGTGCGATCGGTCACATCGAGCGGCAAGCCGATGGTCCCCGCCCCGAGCTCCTGGGCGGTGCGCTCCGCCAGCGAAGAGTCAATGTCGCCGATCGCTATCCGTGCGCCCTGTGCAATCAGCGCCGACGCGGTGGCGCGGCCGATCCCGCGTGCGCCGCCTGTGATTGCGACGACCTTACCGGCCAGCGATCGTGGGGCTTTCGCCATGAAAATCTGTCCTCCTGATTAGTGCTTCCGATGGACCCATGTGCCGTAGCGCACAGACGGTACCGCGCCGGATCCTCCGGCGCCGAAGAGCGGGCGCCCCTTAGCCGCGGTTCGCGCCTGAACGCGCACCGGGCGTGGCCGCCGGAGGGCCGTTCGGAAGGCTCCGCTTCCCGGCGCTGCCCGTGGCCGGGGCGACGGACCGCCTCACGCCACTCACCGGGGGGCTCGCGGGGGCGCTGCTGGGCGGCGCCGGCTCGCTCGGGGTCGACCCGTCGCCACCCGCGTTCGTCCCAGAGCCGGTCTGCCCCCGAGACCCGCCTGCTGGTGCGGACAACCCTTGACTGCCCGTCACGCTGCTCGTGCCCCTTACCGCTACCGGTCGGTTCCCGCGGTCGTGCCCAACCCGGACGGTGCCTTCGTGCGATCCCGCGCCGGTCGGCCCGGCCTGAGAGCCGACGCCCGGCGCGGATTCGAACGGGGGCACGGCCGGCGCCGCCTGGTCGGTTGGCGTGGATGTGCGCGCCTGCTGGGGCGGCGCCAGCGCCCCGACGGCGGCGCTCTGTGAAGGCGCAGGAGTCAGCAGGACGGTCCTTGGCGCCAGATGCCCGGCGCCCCCGCCGAACGGTGTCACCGCGGGCATCTCAAGGCGGGCCGGGCTCTTCGCTGCGTTGCCAGACTGCGAGATCGTCGACCATACAGTCAGCCGCGAGGCGCCGGAGGTCGCTGGGAAGCGGGTCACGAGGCGTTGAGAGCCCGTCAAGATCGCGTGCTGTCCCGCCGGCCCTGAAGTCGAGGCCCCAGCCGGGCCGAGGTTGACACCGGGCAGGCGGTGTTTGAGCGGCAGTCCCGAGGAGGACCACGAGAGGCCGAGATCTCCAGCCGCCGCGATCGTCCCCGCCCCCACCGCCGCGGCGACCACGCCGATCGCTCCCTTCACCAGGCCGCTCTTGAGCGCGGTGCCGGCGAGCACCCCGGCGCCGCCGGCCAACCTCCCCCCGGCGCTGCCTCCACCAGCGATGATGGGCGCGAGCACGCTCTCCTTGAGCGCGAGCGCCGAAACCACCGGCAGCAGGACCGCGAGTTGCCGGCGCTGGCGCTCCACCTCGTAACGGAAGTCCCGGCAGCCCGGGCATTCACGCAGGTGCCGGCGGAGATTTGCTCGTCGCAGCGCACCTCCGCGCAGGTTGGCGAGCTGGGCGCGGATCAGCTCGCAGTCGGTCTCCCGCGCCACGCGGCTGGCGACCAGCGATTCGCGGGCCTGGAAAACGAGCGCCTTGACCTTCTCCCGCGGAACGCCGAGCGCCACCCCGATCTGCTCGTGCGAGAGCGCGTCGAGCTCGGCCAGAACCAACGCCGCGCGCTGTTCGCCAGGAAGACGGCGCATATCGAGAACCAGGTCTCGGAGGTCCTGCCGGCGCTGTACCTGGGTCGCCAGGCCCTCGGTCGCGGTCTCCTCAGACAGATCGGCGGCTGGATGCTCGCGCCGGGCCCGCAGGACCGAATAGCAGCGGTTGCGCGCGATCGCGAACAACCACGCCTTGAGCTGGATCGGCTTGTCCGAGGAGATGAGATCGTTGTATGCGGCCAGGAACGTGTGCTGGACCGCGTCCTCGGCCTCCTGTAGGTCCCCGAGCACGTGCCGACAGAACGAAAGGATGCTCAGGTGGTGGCGGTCATAGGCGACCTCGAAGGCCACCCTTCGCCCCTCCCGGATCAGAGCCACCAACCGGGCGTCCGAGGCCAGCCGCATGAGATGCGGGGACTGCCAAGGCGCCCCCACCGGCGCCTCCCGAGGCGCCGCGCTCGCTTCCATCCCGAAATTATCTGCCCTTCAGAGGCAAAAAGCGAGCGGGCGGCTGTGTTCTTTGCAACCAAATCGTTAAACGTCTCCAGTTGCGGTTGGCCAGTTGGGTTGACTGGCCGACCAGCCCATTACGCTCCGCCGGACCGCAAACGCCTGGAAATTGGGGTATCACGCCGTTCGAGGCGGCGGCGGGCCCGGTGGCTGCACGATGTCGCGGCCGGTGGGGGCCAGCGAGGCGTCGAGCTCGAGCTGCCAGAAGTAGCGGGTAAACGTGATGTCCGCCTTGAATTCGCCCACGTGCGGCTCGATTTCCTCACCCCGTGCCATTCGGACGATCAACTCGGGGTAGCTTCGACCGGGCAGAGCCGCATACACCGGAGCGGGAAAGGCGCCACCAAAGCGGGTGTTGACGTCGGTGATGCCCAGGCCGATCTCCCGATCTCGGAACGCCTGCACCGTGCACGGCCCACGCACTCCGAGCGCTTCCACCACTCGCCGCCCGAGGTCGATCAGCTCTGCGTCAGCGATCACCGTGCCTTTGATTGACTCCCCGCCGCGCGACTCGATCATCGTGCGCGGAATCGCGTTGAGGCAGCGCCCGGTCAGGTCGGAGAGGCAGTCGATCGAGAACTCCGGGCCATCCATCAGGCGCTGGACCATCGCCGGCTCGTCGACGTAGTCGAAGAAGAACTCCGCCGCCCGCGCGTTGTCGGCGCGGTGAATCGAGCGGGCGCCGGAGCCCTGCCGCGGCTTGACCATCACCGGATAGCTGTCCACCGGCTCCCCACGCAACGCGGTGGGCGGCGACGGCAGCCCAAGGCGTCCGAGGAGCAGGTGGGCCTCGTACTTGTCGAACGTCGCCCGCGCGATCTCCGGATCGGGCACCAGCGCCGGGAGCGCCCCCTCGGCGCGCGCGTGGGCAAGCACTTCGATGTCGAGATCGGTCAGGGGCACGACCGCGCCGACATTGTGGGCGTCGCACAGATCACGCAGCGCTGGCACATACCTCGGGTCGTCGATCCGCGGCACGGCCTCGCGGTGGTGAGCCGCGTACTGGGCCGGAGCCAGCGGGTTGGGATCCGCGGCCACGACGGTCGCGTGCTGGGCGAACGCGGAGACTATGTCGTAGCGCTTGCCCACTCCGGTGAGCAGGATCCCTACGTCGCGCTGGGTGGATGCCATCCGCCCCCCTCTCCTTTGTAGAGACCGTGACCGCTCAGGACCATGCCGACCGTGCGGACGAGAATCTTCAGATCCAGGGCGAGCGAGCGATGCTCGACGTACCACAGGTCGAGTTCGATTCGCTCCGACCAGGGCAGCGACGCCCTCCCATTGATCTGCGCCCAGCCGGTGATTCCCGGCTTGACCGCCAACCGGCCCCGCTGGCGCTGTGTGTACTGCTGCACCTGAACCGGCACGGTCGGACGCGGGCCGACGATCGACATCTCCCCGCGCACGACGTTCCAAAGATTTGGCAGCTCGTCCAGCGAGTAGCGTCGCAGGAACGCCCCCGTCCGCGTGATCCGGTCGTCTCCAGCCTGGATGGCCAGGCCCGCGCCGGTGAACTCGGCGCCGCGCACCATTGTCCGCAGCTTGTAGATCGAGAAGGCCGCCCCGTCCTGCCCGGTCCGCGTCTGGCGGTAGATCGGGTGACCTGGAGATTCAAGCCGGATGATCAGTGCCAGCAGAGCGATCACCGGGGCCGAGAGAAGCGAGCCCAGCAACGCGATCGTCAGGTCGAGGCCGCGCTTGATCACCGTGTGCCCTCGGCAGGCTCCCAACCGGCCGCGGTACCCCGCGCCAGCCAGTCCCAAAGGCCAGCGGCCAGCGACGCCGTGGTGAGCACGTAGTAGCGAGCAACCAGCAGCGGGCGCGCCGGCAGCACGGGCGCCAACAGCGCGGCCAGCAGCACGGCGAACTGGACGACCACGGCGGCGAGGTAGACCCAGCCGCGGCCGAGCAACGCCAGACTGGTGCCGAGCGCGATCACGTGCAGGAACGGCGAGGCGTAACGAAGCACCCGGTGCGAGAAGATCATCAGCGCATACAACGGGCCGTAACCGCGCGGAGACAGCATCCCGCCCCGCAGCACGATCGGCCACCCGTGGCTCATCATCCGCCGCTTGCGAGCGAACTCGCCCTCGATGGTGGGGACCATCTTCTCGCTGGCGTGAGCATCGGCTGCATAGACGGCCAGCCAACCGCGCTTGACCATGTTGAAGGGGAACGAGAGGTCATGTCCCATGATCGGATCGACGACAATGTAGGAGTCGCGTCGGGTTGCGTAGATCGCCCCATTGCCTCCGGTCACCGACCGGACCCGTGACTCCAGGCGGCGCAGCGCCATCTCGTAACGCCAGTAGAGGCCCTCCTGGTTGGTGCCGCGCTCGTTGAGGAAGCGAACGTCGCCGCAGACGTAGCCAACCCGGCGGTCCGCGAAGCATGCGACCAGGCTCTTCAGCGCCTGCGGCTCCCACCGGACGTTGGCGTCCGAGAACGCGACAATCTCCCCACGCGAGCGCCGCACCGCCGCATCCTGCGCGCGGACTTTACCGCCACGCTCGAGCTCCAGCACGATGTCGGCGCCCGCCGCCCGAGCGCGGGCCGCTGTGTGGTCCGGAGACCCGTCACAGGCGATGATCACCTCGATCCGGTCGGCCGGATAGTCCAGTCCGCGCAGGTTGGCGATGCGGGCGGCGATCACCTCCTGCTCGGCGTAAGCCGCCACGATCACGGAGACCGAGGGCAGCCACTCAGGGTCACCGGCCGCGAGCGAGCGCCAGCGCCGCGCTCGCGCCAGCACGGCAAGCAGCAGCGCATAACCGGCGTGCGCGTAGAGCAGCAGCGCGACGGAGAGCCAGAACACGATTGCCAGAGCATCCACGGCGGCGGATTGTGAAGTACGCGTGCCCTACGCGCCTACGCTCCGGCGCTCCGGTAGACCTCGAGCGTCCTTCGCGCCGCCTCGTCCCAGGAGTAGGGGCCGGCCGCCGCTGCCCGTGCAGCAAGCTCCAGTCGCTCGCGCGCGGACCGATCCCCCAGCAGCTGCGCGAGTGCGGCGTGGAGCGCAGCCGGCTCGCCCGGGGGGACGAGCTGCGCCGCTCCGTGCCCCGCCACCTCAGCAAAGCCGCCGACGTCGGTGAGGACCACGGCCTTGCCGAACGCCAGCGCCGTGGCGAGGACTCCGGACTGGTCAAATCTCTCCGTTCGGGCATACGGCAGGACGATTACGTCGGCGCGGCGAAACAGCGGTCCGAGCTCGGCGTCGGAGATGAATCGGGGAACGAAGCGCACCCCGTTCGGCGCGCGGGCACGCAGCGGCCCCAGCGGCATCCGCGAGCGACCGACGACCCACAGTTCCGCCTGATCGATCCCACGCCAGGCGTCGAGCAGGGTCTCAATTCCCTTGTAGGGCCGCAGCAGGCCGAAGAACAGGGCGACCGGGCCCCGCACCGAGGCCAGTTCGTCGGGCAACGGAGCCTCGAGTGCCTGCCGGGCCAGGTGGCTGAATGCCCCATGCGGTACCACGTGCACCTTGCCGGGCTCGATTGCCAGCCCCTCGACCAGCGTGCGGCGGCCGTATTCGGAGTGGACGATCACCGCATCGACGCGTTCCAGCAGCCGCTTCTGCGCGCGAGCCTGGCCGGGCCGCGGCTCGCGCGGCAGCAGGTCGTGAGCAGTCAGCACGACGGGGCCGCGCGGCAACAGAAAGCGGTCAAGCCAGGGCACGTCGAACCACTGGAAGTGCGCTACGTCGCCGGTGGCAGCCAGGCGCCGGTAGCGCAGCATGTCGGGACCGTGCTGCGCAAGCTTGGCCACGCGCCGGGGCCAGGAGCCGGCGGCGGCGGGAGCCCGCCGGTAGAAGGCCTCAAGGCGGCGATACCCGACCGGTTCGGGAACGGAGCCGTAGGCGAAGCGGCTCGTCAAGAGGGTGACATCGGCGCCGGCCCGGGCCAGCGCCTCGGCCAGGGCGTGGTCGTAGGGCGGGGTGAACGCAGAGGGGTCGACGAGCTGGACACGGGTCATCGCGATCCTCAGTCGAGGGCTCGTCCGGTCAACGCGGCGAGCCGAGCCGCGATCTGGCGGGCCGACTCTCCACCCAGCGCGTGCACCCGCGCGCCCGGGTCTCGCTGGATGCGCAGCGCGGCGGGGGCGAGCGCGGCCAGGCCGACGCCGGCCGGGCGTGCCGGGCGGCCGCGGCGAGCCGCCACGTCACGCAGGCAGCGCAGCGGATGACGGAGCACCAGCTTCAGCAACGCGCCCGCGCGGGCGCCGGCACCGTCGTCCTCGCGGTAGGCGATCGGCAGCGATCGCGTCAGCTCGGTCTCCAGATTGTCCGGCCGCGCGGCGGCCTCGACCCGGGCTCCATCGAGCGCGCGGGCGAACTCGGCCAGGGGGTCGCCGCGCGCCGGGAACCGGTCGGCCACCAGCACGACCCGGGCCGGCCAACCACCCGTGCTGACGCCCGCCGGTCGATTGGACAAGGCAAACCCGCTGAGCTCCTCCGCGGCCAGCAAGACGTCGAGTGCGAGGTAGCGCCCGCGCTCGAGTCGACTCGGCCGTGCCACGGCGTTCGGCGGCGAAGCACGTTGGCGATCCGGCCCGCGGAGGCCGTCGCGGCCACGGCGGTGTACGGCACGTCCGATCGCCCGGCGCACTGCGGACTCAGGTCTGAACCCGCGGTATCGGCGCGCCAGCCAGGCACGGCCGGCCGCGTAGCCCCGCCACTGGCGACGCAGCTCGCCCACGCTGGCGCGATAGGTGTGCTGCACCTGCGCCGCCGCGCGCAACTCCAGGCGCCAACCGGCATGCTGAAGGCGCCAGCTGAAGTCCGTGTCCTCCGCCGCGCGAACGCCCTCGAGAAACCCTCCGACCTGTTCGAACGCGGCCCGGCGGACGAGCAGGTTGGCCGCCACCGCGCGGGGAAGATAGGGATGGGAGAGATGCGCCTGCTGACCGAGGAAGCTGCGTTCGGTGGCGTAGCGCGCGGCCAGGCTCGAGGGCCCAGGCGCCGGCACCACCTCACCGGCCAGTGCTCCGACGCTGGCTGCAACGGGTTCGGCGAAGTACTCGTCGAGCAACGAAGTGATGGGTATGCAGTCGGCGTCGAGAAACAGGATCCATTCTCCCCCGGCGAATTCGGCCCCCGCGTTGCGGGCATGGGCAGGAGAGCGCTCCCCACGGGCTCGCACGACCTTCACGCCTTCTACAGCGAGAGCCGTGCCGCTGTTGTCGGCGAGGATCAGCTCGTCCTCGTCGGAAAGTCTGAGCTCGAGCAGCGTGGCCACCGCGGCCCGCGCCGCTGGGAGGTCACCGGCGAAGGGCATCACCACGCTGATCGATGGCCGGCTCATGCCGGGTCCCGCCGCGCACGGGATGAGCGCACCCTGGCCACCAGGCGGCGAGCCTGGTCCAGCTCCTGCGGATGAGCGAAGCCGATCAGGAACAGCACCGGTGGGATCGCGGCGAAGGCCGCCAGCCGAGCGAGGAATCCGACCGCCCCGTGCGTGGGCAGCAACAGATCGCCCGCCGCCGCGGCGCCGCCCATCACCAGCACCAGCTCCAGCATCCGTCGCCACTCGAAGTCCACCCGGAAGACCTGCCTCGTGAGCAGGTACATGATCGTCAGCATCACCACGTAGGCGCCGCACAGAGCGATTCCCGCCCCGGCGATCCCGAGCGGCGGGACCAGGACGACGATCAGCACGATATTGGCGATCAGGCCGGCGATGGAGGCGGGGAAGTTGCGCTTGGTCACCTGCGCACGCCCGGCGATGACCAGGAACACCACCCACAGCCCGTACATCGCCCAGCCCAGCGCGACCCACGGCAGCGCGCGATAGGCGCCGTAGTAGTTGTGCGCGGCGAGCAGACGCAGTACCCATCGGCCGAGCAGCGCCAGGCCAGCCACCACCCATCCGCTGACCAGCACGTAATAGGTCGTGACGAGGCCATATAGACGCGCGGCCTCGGCGTCATCGCTGACCGAATAGGCCAGCGGCGGCCACGCGTACTGGAAGGCCCGCACGATGAAGGCCACCGATCCGGCGAGCTTGATCGCCACCGAGTACAGACCGACGAGTGACGTGCCCTTGGCGTGGAGGATGTAGTAGCGGTCGAAGATGTTGAGCGCATAGACGGAGATCTCCGCCGGCATCGTCGGCAGGCCGAAATGCAGCAACCGCGAGAGGCGCTCACCGGACGTGCGGCGCCACGGACCGAGCAGGCGGTGACGCATCGAGAACCACAGCCCGAAGAGCACGAGCGTCGAGGCGCCGTAGTTGCCGATCAGCAGTCCGCGGGCCCCGTCGCCCAGTCCGACCACGAGCACCAGCGACGCCGTGATGGTCAGAGCGACATTGGTCAGCGAGGCGACCGCGTAGCTGCGGATGCGCTCATCCACCCGCAGGAGCCCGTAGGCGAACTCGAGGTTGGTGAACGTCCACAGTCCCAGCACGGCGATCAGGAATGTGCTCACGTCGCGATGGCCGAGCACCAGACGAGACAGCGGTCCAGCCGCCGCGGTGAGCACGATCGCCGCGAGCGTCGTGGTCAGGAGCAGGAACAGCGCCGAGCGGCGGACCAGCGCGTCGCGGCGCTCCTGATCCTCGGCGGCGAAGTAGAAGCGCAGGAACGCCTCGATGATCCCGAAGCGGATCACGATGCTGACGAAGATCACGCCGTTGGCCAGCAGTTCGACGATGCCGTACCCGGAGGGCGAGATGTACCGGGTGTAGACCGGCAGCAGCAGCACGGCGATGAACTTCGAGACGATGTCCGCGACCTGGTAGGCCGCCAGCGAGCTGGCCAGTCGCTTCAGATAGCCGATCACGCCCGGACACGGTACGGATCCGGCGCGCTGCACCAGGGTCGGCGCCCCGCGCTAGCGCCCGAGGACCCGCCAGAGACGCGCGATCAGCTCCTGCGCATCGACATTGCGGACAAGGCTGGAACCGAAGGCCCCCAGCGCGATCTCGACCACCGTGCCGCGGCCGAGCTGGAAGCCCGCCACGGCGGCTGCCCGTCCGCCGACGCCGGCCGCCGAGCTGAACGCCTGCGGTCCGGGGGCGAGCGGCTCGTAGCTGCGATAGCCGGCCAGGGCACCGGACGTGGTGGAGAAGATCCCCAGTCCGTCGCGGGCCAAAGTGATCAGGTCGTGGACGTTGGTGAGCACCGCGCCGGGCCGCACGCCGAAGATGTCGGCCGCCGCGGGAGCGCTCGGGTGCAGCGCCTCGCCGGCCCGCACGGTGACGCCCCGGCGCAGAGCATCGATCCCGATCGAGAGCACCCGCCCCCCGTTGTGCACGTAGTCACGCAGGGCGCTGCCCAGCGTGGGCGGCAGCCACCGCTCCGAGCCGGCGAACACGACACCCCGGTGGGCGGCCAGCGTCGGCCCGGCGCCGTTGACCAGGCCCAGATCGGTCGTCAGCTCGTAAGCCAGATGGGCTCGGTCCAGGTGCGACAGCAGTGCCGCCTCGTCGTCGAACCCGGCGGGTAGTCCATTTGCCAGCGGACGGTGCAGGCTGACCGGGCCACCGTCGTTCAAGGTGTTGGGCAGCCCATCGCCGTCATCGTCGACCGGGTTCAGTCCCTGCCACGTGAGTGCCGGAAGCACGACCAGCAGCCTGTGGGGATTCGGCGCGGCGGCCGGTGCGCTGGCCACCAGTGGCACCGACGTGCGATGGGGACCCGATCGCAGCGACAGCACGTAGAGGCCGGCGACGCGCGGGGGGACGCGCACCGCCAAGGCGAAGGATCGCGCCGCGCCGCGGGCCAGCACCTTGGTGGCACCCGCCCGCCGGAGCGTCCACGCATACCGCTGCTGGCGGGCGTCCACGTACACCGTCGCCGCTTGGCCGGCCGCCACCGGATCCATCGGTGGCTGTGCGGCGAGGTAGCGGACGGTGACCCCGGCATGAGGAGTCGAGGCCGGCGTGGGCGGCAGCGTGAGGGGAAAGCGGCCTATGTTGCACGCCTTGTCCTGCACCTCGAGACCGACCAGATAGGTGCCGGCCGGCGCGGGCAGCTGGTGGATCCTGCCGTCCCAGGTGGCAGTGCGCCACCCCGCCCGAAAGCGCTTGACCGCCAGCGGCGGCCCGGGCAGATCGGTGCGGTAGATCCGTACCGTGGCGGCGCGGTGCTCGGTGCCGCGGTAGCGGATCGCCACCGGAGCGCCGGCCTGCGGAATCAGCGTCGGCGAGACGCTCGTCACCACCGGACGGGGAGGCGAGGACGTGACGGTGACCGGGACCCTGGTGTACTCGACCGTTCGGTTCTGGTGCAGCAGCGCGACGCGAAAGTAATACGTCCCGTCGGGCGCCACCCGGCCGTTGTCCTCGCGCCCGTCCCACTGGAACAGTCCGTCGGGGTTGCGCACACCGCGGCGCATGTGCCGGCCCGAGGCCAGCGTGCGAACAATCGTGCCACCCGGATCAACCACGTAGACGGCCACATCGTCGGCACGGTGCAGCAGATAGAACGAGAACTTGGTGACGCGATGGCTTCCTCCGCAGCCGTTCCCGTTCGGAGATATCGCCGCCGGCGCCGGTCTCGGAAACCCAGCGATCAGCGGCGTGGAGACCTTCAGGTGCTGGGTGACGAAGAACGCGCCCACGGTCGCCGCCGCCAGAGCGGCAAAGGCCGCCAGCGGCAGCCTGTTCACAGCGGCACCACCGCCACGTTGGGAACCGAGAAGTCGTGAAACGCGTCAAGTCCGCGGGGATCCCGGCGGCTCAGCATCACCCGGATCGAGCCGCCGTGACACACGACCAGCGCGGGCAGCTGCCCGGTCGCGTGAATGTCGCTGAGCGCTGCGCTGACCCGGTCAAGTTGGTCCTGCAAGGACTCGCCCCCGGGGAAGCGGAACGATCCCCCTGCCCGGCGCCATGCCGCGTACAGCCCGGGCTCCTCTCGCTCGATGTCGATGAACAGACGGCCCTCCCAGCGCCCCCGGTTGGCCTCCCGTAAACGCTCGTCCGCGCGCGGTCGCAGCCCGATGCGACGGCCGACGATCTCCGCGGTCTCCCGGGCGCGGGCGAGGTCGGAAGCCCACAGCGAGACGATCCCATCGTCCGCCACCCGCTCCGCCAACTCCGCGGCCTGCCGGCGTCCGGTGTCGTTGAGCTGCGTATCGCTGAACCCCTGGACCCGCACCGGCTCGCGGTTATCGTCGGTCTCGCCGTGCCGCGCAAGCAGGACGCCCCTGAGGTCCGGCTCTGGGCCGCCCGGCCCAGCCCCGCTGTCATTCATCCGTGACCCGGGACGCCCCGCCGCCGGCCGTGTCCGAGCGCAGGCCGAGCCGGATCGTCTCCAGCGAAAGAACATCCTCGGGGGTGATGTTGCCCAGGTTGACGTTGGCTCCGAAGCGGCGCACGAACCACACCTGCTGGTCCTTGCGCGGCGCCTCAAACAGCATCAGCTCTGGATCGACCGCGTGCACGATCTCGTCGATCAGTCCCATCCGCACTTCGCCATCGTGGCGGAAGATCCCCACGTTGCCGCTCTCCCGGGCCTCCGCGATTACCTTCCAGGCCCCCGCCTCGAGCTCCTTCTGGATCAGCTCGACCCACTTGTAGGGCGCCATGATCCGCGTGTCGTCCTTGGATCCGACCTCGGAGAGGACGGTGAACTCGGTGGCGAAGCGCCCGATCAGCTCCAGCTTGCGCTCATGGGCCAGGGTGATCGTGCCGTCGGAGATTTCGATGTACTCGAGGCCGAGCTCGTGCAACCAGGAGACCAGCTGCTCGAGCCGGTCCTGCGCGATCGCCAGCTCGGTCAGCGTGCCGCCGAGGACGACCGGGATCCCATGCTCGCGGTAACGCGCCAGCTTGCCCTCGAGGTTTCCGGTCGCCAGCGCAGTGCCCCACCCCAGCTTGATCAGGTCGACGAAGTCTCCTGCGACTTCGATCAGCCCATCGACCTCGGCCAGGGACAGACCGCGGTCGAGCACGTGGGTGATGCCCTGCTGGCGAGGCTTGGGGCTTCGATCCGGAAGGTCGAGTAGGTCCACCGCGAATCCCTCCGGGCTACTGGATGTTTTGTAGGTCGGACCCGACCGTCACCACCACGCCCGACGTGCACGCGCCGGGCGGCGGACAGGCGACGGCCTGCGTGTTCGGGTCGAGTGGCTGGACCGACGCAGACCCGAGCTTGAGCGATGACGCCACGGCCATCGCGTCGCGTCGGTGGCCAGGCATGTAGGCGACCACCGTCGCGGTGCGCGTCTGGTCAGTCGCGGTCGCGACGGTGCCCTGCTTGTATCCGGTGCCGGCGAGCTTGACCGCCACTCGGTGCGCCAGACCGAAGGTCGCGGTGCCGTTGAGGACCGCGACGGTCACCGCCGAGGGCGTCACCTTGGTGGTTGAGGCCCGCTTGTGGCGTGTCGCTGACGCGGGCGCGTTGCTCGCCGCGGAGGAGTTCGTGCTCGACGCGTTGCCGCCTGTTCCCCCAGAGGTCAGGACGAGCAGTACGGCGACCACGGCGGCCACGCTCAAGACCACCAGGGCGGCGGCGAGCGCACGGCGCCCGGACGATGATTTGCTTCTCGTCGGAGCTCTGGGCGGCGCTGGCGGACGCCGCCCGGGCGGCGCTGTGCCGGGTGGGCGGATCTGGATGCGCGCGGGTGGCTGGCCCGATCCCCCGGCCGTCGCCGCGGGAGATTGAGACGTTCCGTTCGCGCCGCCGGCCACCGTCGCCGGCGCAGGACCGGTGCCCGACTGGGACGGACTCGGTCGGCGGTGCGGGCGCCGAGAGCGCACCCGCGGGCGCCGGAACGGGGACAGCCTCGGGGATAAGCCTCGTGGCCGCGTTCAGCGCCGGGGCGCCTACGCCAGCGGGCGCCGCGGGAGCGGCAGCCATAGCGGGTACGGGGGCCGGGCCGGCGGCGTGCGAACCCACCGGCACGGCGCTGGATACGGCAAGCGAGGCCGCCGGCTGCGCAGCCGCGGCGGGCTGGGTGGCCGCCGGCTGTCGGGCCAGTTGGCTGAGGCGAGCCTCGAGCTGCTGCACGCGCTGAGCGGCTTCGTAGGCCTGCTCACGCAGCGATGACGTCTCCCGGGCCTGCGCGAAATAGAGCAGCACGAGCACGGCCAAGCCGATGATCGAAGCAAAGCCGGCGTCCGCGCCCACCGAGTTGATGAAGTTGTGGACTGAGAAGGCGAAGGGAATTGGCCCCATGGCGTCGCGCGCAGTCTACGTGGCGATCCGGGCGCCTGACCCGTCGGCCGGCATTGCGCGCATCCCGGCCAGCCTGGAGACATGTTCGGCGAGGCCGGCGGCGTCGCCCTCGAGCACCAGCAGGTTGATCTGGGAGAACGTGCCCTCGACCCAGGCCGGGTCCAGTGCCTCCCGGTCGGCGCGCAGGATCTTCTGCCCGGGGTCGGCTGCGGGCGCTCGTAGGGGTTGAACAGATCCTCGTGGAACTTCTCCCCGGGACGGGCTCCCACGATCTCGATCGCGATGTCCGCGTCGGGCTCGAATCCGGACAGGCTGATCATCGTCCGCGCCAGGTCGACGATCTTCACCGCGTCGCCCATCTCCAGGACGAACACCTCCCCGCTCCCCTCGCTGAGCGAGCCGGCGCGGATGATCAGCTGGACGGCCTCCGGGATGGTCATGAAGTAGCGGCTCATCCGAGGATCGGTCACGGTCACCGGCCCGCCGGCGGCGATCTGCCGGCGGAAGATCGGAACCACCGAGCCCGATGAGGCGAGCACGTTGCCGAAGCGCACGGTGGCGAATCTGGTCGCCGGATGGCGCGCCGCCGCGGCTTCGACCGCCCACTCGGCCAGTGCCTTGGAAGCGCCCATGACGGTGGCCGGCTTGACCGCCTTGTCGGTCGAGACGAGCACGAACGCGCCCACACCTGTCTCGCCGGCGATGCGCGCCACCAGCCGGGTGGCCAGCGCGTTGTTGCGCACCGCCTCGACGGGATTGAGCTCCATCATCATCACGTGCTTGTAGGCGGCGGCGTGGAAAACGACGGCGGGCCGGTGCTCGCTCATCACCTCCCGCATCCGCTCCTCCTCCTTGCAGTCGGCCAGAACCGGGATGGCCGTCCGCACGTGACGGTCCTCCTCCAGCTCGCGGACGATCTCGAACAGGTTGTCCTCCGCGTGGTCGACGAGGACCAGCCGGCGCGGCCCAACCCGGGCGATCTGCCGGCACAGCTCCGCCGCCGATCGAGCCACCGGCGCCGGTGACCATCACGACCTGGCCGGCCAGGTAGGAGCCGACTCGCTCGAGCTCCATGCGCACCGGCTCGCGACCGAGGATGTCCTCGACCCGGACCTCGCGAAGCTGGCGCGTGACGCGCAGCTGGCCGGAGCCGTCCTGGAGGAGCTCGAACACCGTCGGCGTCGTCCGCACCGGGATGCCCCGTGCTCGGCACGCGGCCACCACCCGGGCTCGGACGGTGCCCGGAGCCGAGGGAATCGCGATCAGCACCTCGTCGGGCTCCACCTCGTCGAGGATCCGCGTCAGATCGTCCGAGGAGGTGGTCCCGAGCACCTTCAGGCCATGCTCGTCCTTGCTGCCCTGCTTGCGAGGATCGTCGTCGACGAAGCCGACAGGGCGCAGGCGCAGCCCCGGGTTGCGAATCAGCTCGCGCACGACCAGGCGCCCGCCGTCGCCGCCGCCGACCACCAGCACGTCCCGCGCGCCCTTGGCCGCGCGGAAGCTGGTGACCCGACCTTCGACCACCAGGTGCACGAGAAACCGCGCGCCGACCAGCAGTGCCAGCGTCAACAGCAAGAACAGCGCGATCACGCTGGCTGGCAGCGTCACGCCGTTGGACTGCAGTCGGAAGGTCGTCTTGACCGGATGCACCAGGGCGATGCCTCCCACGATCAGCAGCGTGGCCAGGACCACGCCCTTGACCACCGCTTCGTAGTCGCGCTGCCCGACGTACGTCCACAGCCGCTGGTAGAGCCCGAACCCGGCTAGCACCACCAGCGACACGACCACGACCCAAGGGATCGTGGTTTCGAACAGATGCTCGTACTTGCTCGGGACCGCGTCATCGAACCTCAGCCGAAAGGCGAGGAAGTAAGCGAGCGCGACCAACACGCCGTCCACCAGGAGCTGAGGGAGCGAATGGCGGTGGATCGGGAAGGCCGCGGATCTGATCCGCCGGCGCATGCAGGCGAAATTCTAGAGCGAGGGGCGGTGATTGCGGCTAAGGCCGCGTTAGCGCCGAGGTCAGGTTGGGTCTGGGCCCACGGGGCTGAGCAGCAGGTCGGTCAGGACCCCGGGGTCTCGGCGCACGCGGTCGGCGGCGGCACCCCTCGGGCCGGGGCGCTTGAGCAGCTCCACCTCGCTCGCGCTGCGCAGCTGCCGCAGGCGGCCCTCGGCGATCAGCCGCTCGTCGACCGCCCCGGCACGGCCTTCGAAGGCGGTGAACACCGGGGTTCCCAGCGCCACTGCTTCCCGGTTCATCGTCCCGCCGGCCGAGACGACGAGGTCGGCATAGGCGATCAGAGACTGGGCGTCGATGGCGCGCTCGGGGATGATGAAGCCGCCGGCCGCCGAGAGCTCCGCCCGCTGCTCATCGGTGCGCGGGAGCACGACCGTCTGGGACCCGCGGAGCCGCTCGAGGACGTCGCCGAACAGGTCGTTCTCAAAGCGGTGGTAGAGCGACACCGCCGGCGGCGTGCGCACCACGGCGATCGGCGCGCCCGCGTCCAGCCCGAGCTCGTCCAACACCGCGGCGTCCGGCTCGAAATCCGACAGGTAGTACTCCTCCTTGAGCCCGGGGTAGGAGTGGAGCTTGCCGCGCGCGCCGTAGCGATAGAGGCGCTGGCGCGGGATCGCCTCCGGGACCACCACGGCGGTGGCCAGCCGGCAGTTGACGTTGTGCTGGACGGTCGCCCACTCGTAGTCGAAGGTCGTGGCCGACGGGATCGCGCAGCAGCCTGGCGGCCACGGTCACGTCATTGGAGCCATGGCCGAGGGCGAGGTCAAAGCGCCGGCCGCGGGCCCAGCGCACGAGCTCCAGCGAGCGGGCGGCCAGTCCGACGGGCCTTGGCGGACAGGCTACCGCCGCGGTGGCGACCGATCGCCGTGTGCTCGATGCCGAAGCGCTCGCACAGCCCGAGGGTCTGGGCAAAGTCCCGTGCGGTCACCTGCACCGTGTGACCGCGCGCCTCGAGGACGGCGATCACCGGGCGCATCACCAACACGTGCGGCGAGTTGGTGAGGTCGATCCAGACGTTCACGAGGCGGCGAATGCGGCCAGCGCGGCAGCCACCTCACGAACCTGGGCCTCGACCGAGCACCGGACTGATGGGCAGCGCAAGGTTGGTCCGGGCCAGCTCGTCGGTCCCCGGAAGCCGGAGGTCCGCGGAGACGTAAGGGGCCATCGCCGGCTGGCGGTGAAGCGGCGTCCGGTAGTAGGGCCGTGCCTGGATGCCGGCCTCACCCAGCGCCGCGAGCAGCGCGTCGGCGCGAGGGTGCCGGACCACGAACAGATGCCAGGCCGGCTCGGCTCCCTCAGGGACGACGGGCAACCCGACGAACTCCCCGATCCCGGCGGACGCGTACATCCGTCGCCGCGCCACGCCGGCCGTCCGACCAGGCGTCGAGATGCGGCAGCAGGACGCGCAGGATCGCCGCCTGCAACTCGTCCAGCCGCGAGTTGTAGCCGACGTAGTCGAAGGTGATCTTGTCCCGGGAACCGTGAAATCGCAGTGCGCGGGCCAGCTCGGCCACCCCGTCGTCATCGGTGGCGATCGCGCCGCCGTCGCCGAAGCATCCGAGATTCTTCGAGGGATAGAACGAGAACGTGGCGGCCTGGCCGAGCGCACCGGCCCGCTGGCCGTTCAAGCTCGCTCCGGCCGCCTGGGCGGCGTCCTCGAGCACCGGCAGACCCAGGTCTCGGATCTCTCCGGTGCGGCGCCGGGCAGCCGAACAGGTCGACGGTGACGATCGCGCGCACGCCCGGCGTCAGCGCGGCGCGCACCGTCTCCGGGGTGACGTTTCCGGTCGCCGGGATCGATATCGCAGAAGACCGGCCGCGCGCCGGCGCCCACGACCGCCTCGGCGGTGGCGTAGAAGGTGAACGACGGAACCACGCACCTCGTCCCCCGGGCCGCACGCCCAGCGCTCGTGAGCGCGATCGTGATCGCGTCGGTCCCGTTGGCGACGCCGACCACGTGGGCCACGCCCAGGTAGCTGGCAAATTCGCGCTCGAACGCCGCCACCTCGGGGCCGAGGATGAATTTGCCGGCCTGGATGACCTCGTTGACGCGCCGCGAGATGGTCTCCCTCAGCGGAGCAAGCGGCGCTTCTGTATCGAACAGCTGGATCGACATCGACGCACAACCCTATCCATCCGCGCCCGTGCCGCAGACGCCGTGAGGACCCGGATCGCTACGCTTGGCGCGCGTGAATCTGGTCATCGCCTCGATATCCGAACAGCTGGCAAACAGCGCCACCAATGTGGTCCACGATCTCGGCTTGGCCGGGATCTTCGTGCTGATGTTGCTGGAGAGCGCGTGCATCCCGATCCCCTCGGAGGCGACGATGCTGTTCGCCGGGTTCAACGTCGCCAACGGGCACTACAGCCTGTTTGCCATAACGGTGGCCGGCGTCCTCGGAAATCTCGTGGGTTCATGGATCGCCTACGCCGTCGGGCTACTACGGACGCCTCGAGTTGCTGGAGAAGCACGGCCGCTGGCTGCACATCTCCCCCAAACAGCTCGAGCGAGCCGACCGATGGTTCAACCGCTACGGCGCAATCACCGTGCTCGGAGCCCGCGTGCTGCCACTCGTGCGCACGTTCATCTCGCTCCCCGCCGGTGTTGCTCGGATGCCGTTCTGGCGCTTCACCGTGCTCACGCTGGTCGGGTGCATCCCTTGGGTGTTCGCCCTTGGGCTGATCGGCGACCTGGCGAAATCGAACTGGACGACCTGGAAGCACGACCTGCAGTACCTCGACTATGCGGTCGTGGCCGCGGTCGTGATCGGGATCGTGTGGCTGGTCATTCGCTGGCGGCGGGGACGCGGTGGCGAGGGCGAGCCCGCGGCCGATGCGCCGCACTGAGCGCACGCCGCCACTAAGCGAGGCGCTGACCCTGGGCGCCCTCCACGGGCCGGCGGAGCTGCTGCCGATCTCCTCCTCAGGCCACATCGCTCTGATCCCATGGCTCCTCGGCTGGCGCTATCTGGAGCTCGACGACGAGCTGCGCAAGTCCTTCGAGGTGGCCCTGCACGCGGGCACCGCCGCGGCGCTGCTGATCACCCTGCGCGAAGAGGTGCGGGACGTGGTCAGCGGAATGCGTCCGCATCAGCTGTCGCTGATCGCGATCTCCTTTGCTCCGCCGGCGCTCGTCGGTTACAAGCTCGAGCGACCGATCGAATCGCGGCTGGGGAAGCCGGGGACGATCGCCGCCGGACTCATCATCGGCTCGCTGGTGATGGCCTGGGCCGACCGCGCGCCGCAGACCCGCACCCACGAGGACGCTCGGATCCTCGACGCGCTGTCCCTCGGGATCGCCCAGGCCTGCGCCCTGATGCCCGGCGTCTCTCGCAACGGGGCAACGCTGGCCGCCGCGCGCTTCCGGGGCTTCACGCGCGAGGACGCGAACCTGCTCTCCCGGCACTCCGCGTTGCCGATCATCGCCGGCGCGACGCTCCTGAAGACCGCGAGGATCCGGCGGCGCGGCCTTCCCCCCGGCACAGCGGCGCCGTTCGTGGCCGGTGCAGCGGCGTCGTTTGCCTCCACCCTGGCCTGTACGTGGCTGATCCGGCAGGTTGAACGTGATCGCTCGCTGCTGCCCTACGCGGCCTATCGGCTGGCCCTGGCCGGGGCGGTGCTGCAGCGCCTGAGGCAATCCGCCCGATAGGCGAGAATATGCTGCCAGTGAGCGCATACGCATCAGCCGGCGTTGATACCGACCAGGCCGACCTGGGCGTGGAGGCCCTGGTCGAGGTTCTCAAAACGATCGATCCCGGCCGCTCGCGCCTGGCCGTCCCGCTGCCCGGCCATTACGCGAGCGTCCTGCGCATCGCGCCCGGGCTCGGAATCGCGCTGGCCACCGACAGCGTCGGCTCCAAGGTGATCATCGCCGAGGCGATGCGGCGCTTTGACACGATCGGGATCGACTGCATCGCGATGAACGTCAACGACCTCATCTGCGTCGGAGCAGAGCCGCTGGCGATGCTGGACTATGTCGCCGTCGAGCGCGCTGATCCGGGGCAGCTGCGGGAGCTGGCGATCGGCCTGCGGACCGGCGCCGAGCAGGCCGGCATCGAGATCCCGGGCGGCGAGGTGTGTCAGCTTCCCGAGGTGATCCGCGGACATCCCTCGCCCTACGGATTCGACCTGGTCGGCTCGGCCTTCGGCACGGTTGCACTCGAACGGATCATCGACGGAGCCGCGTGCGCGCCCGGGGACGTGGTCATCGGCCTGCCCGCTTCTGGGGTTCACTCCAACGGATTGACGCTGGCCCGCCGCGCCCTGCTCGACGGCGGCGGTCTGACGATCGAGGACCGGCCCGCCGGAGCTCGGTGGCGTCAGTGTCGGCGAAGCACTGCTGGAGCCGACGGTGATCTACGTGCGGGCTGTACTCGAGCTGTTGCGCAGCGACATGCCGGTGCACGGCCTCGCCCACATCACCGGCGGCGGCCTGTTGAACCTACTGCGCATCGGCGGCGGCGTCGGTTACGAGATCGAAGCGCCGCTTCCGGTGTTGCCGATCTTCTCCCTGATCCAGGCGCGGGGCTCGATCTCGCCGGCCGAGATGTGGGAGGTGTTCAACATGGGCTGCGGGTTCTGCGTGATGCTCCCGCAGGAGAGCGCCGACCGGGGCCTCTCGATGCTCGCCGCCCACCATCCGGGTGCCGCGGTGATCGGCCGGGTGACGGCGGCCGAGGGCGAGCTCACGGTACCGCCGGCCGGGCTCGCCGGTGGCGCCGTGGGACTCAAGCAGCGAGACTGAGGCGCTGGCCGCGCCGGCGAGCACTGGCCAGCGCGCAGGCGGCGAGCACGAGCAGGGGCACATCGGCAGCGACGCGGAAGCGCCCGATGCCCCAACCGACTGCGCTGACGAAGACCACCATGCCCAGCGGTGCGAGGAGGATCCAGCGCGGCAGCCGGGCCACGCGGAGGCCGAACGCGGCCAGTAACAGCAGCGGGTAGAAGAACACCAGCCCGAGGACGTCGACCCACCGTCGCCTGAGCTCACGGTTGCCCTGTCGCAGCGGCTGAAACAGGTCAAAGGTCCGCAGCACGCGTACCGCGGCGATCAGCGGCAACCGGCTGGGGTGCTCACCCGCATAGCTGAACGCCGCCCCCGTGGAGGCATCGCCGTGCAGCAGCTGCGCCCGGGTTCGGCTCCGGGCCAGGCACTCAAGGCTCCACCAGCCGATGTCGTGTCCGTAGTACGTGTCCCGGCAGTTGGCGCCGGCGATCAGCGTGTTGGCGTCCGCGGCCAGCGACGGGTGGCCGAACACGACCGCGTTGCGCACCACCCAGGGCGCGATCAGGACGAGCGCCGCCGCCGTGCTCGCGGCCAGTCGCCGGCCCCGGCCCGCCCGCCCGACACTCCACGCAGCCGGCCAGGCCAGCAGCGGGATCAGCAGCAGTCCCTCCCCACGAGTCAGCGTGGCCAGGCCGATGAGCGCGCCGAGCCGGGCGGCATCCCGGGTGCGCCCGGTCGTGCGCGCGCGCAGCGCGGCCAGGAGTGCGGCGGCGCTCAGGAGGACGAACAGTGGCTCGCTCATCACCAGCCCATCGGCGGTGACCAGGGGCGGGTAGACGGCGGCTATGGCCCCGGCGATGAATCCCGCCCGGCGGCCACCCGCCCGATCCCCCAGGATTGCGATCAGCACCACCGCGGCCGACTCCGAGCACGCAGCCCACGATCCGGTGCGCCAGCAGCGAGTCGCCTCCGAACAGGGACGAAACCGCGAGCACCAACGGGAAACAGCGGCGGGTGCTCCGCGGTCACATAGGAGTGCGCGAAGATGCCGCGGTAGAGAAAATGGCCGTGGGCGATCAGGTTGGCTGCGCTGTGGTAAAAGCCCGCATCGCCGCCGACGCCGACCGGCGCCCGCGCGATCACCAGCACGTAGATCAGGCGAACGGCGAGTGCACCCGCGGCCAGCAACAGCAGCCCCGCGCGGAACGACAGACCAGATCCGCGACCCGGTGCCGGAGGAGGCTCGCTCAGGCCAGGGTCCACAGTTCTCCGCTGCCCAGGCGCTCGGCCCGCAGCCGCCACTCGCTGGCCAGCCGCCAGAGCTCGGCGGGCGCGCGGGGGCCCGGGAGCTCGCACACCGCTGCGACCTCCGCCGTGGCCATCGAGCCGAACCTTCCGATCGCCGCCTCGATGCTCGGGAGCGGAGCGGCGGAAGGTTGCCCCCCCGCGGCCAACGCCTTGGCGTACAGCTCCTCGTAGGGGGCGAAGCGGTAGACCCCGTGGACTGTTCCGTCGGGCGCGAGGAACTCCAGCGAGGGCAGCTGCACGCGGTCGCCCCCGGGGGTGCGGTGCTCGGGCGCTACGGCGGCCGCGCGCTCCAAATCGGCGCCGAAGGCCTCGAGAATCGCGTGTGAGGAGAGGTCGATTCGAAACCGCTCCACATCCATACCGGGCAGCGCACGGGCCTCATCGACCAGCGCCTCCGCGCCGTCCAGTCTGCGACGGCGACACATCAGTCCTTCCCGCACCCGGCGTAGATATGGCGCCGGGTCTCCCTGCTCGGCTGCCGCCTTGACGGCGATGCAGGCGGGGAACGAGCTGCGCGGTGGGCTCTCCAGCCACAGGCGCGGGTCGACCGGCATGCCATTGCGGAACCCGGCCTCCAGCGACGGCCCGAGCTGCACCGCCGGATTCGAAAAGTCACGCGCCATGCCGCACATGACGTAGGTGAACCGTAGGCTCTCAGCGAAGACGCATTGGAGCTTGCGCAGCGAGGGCTCGAGCGCCCATGACCAAGGGCAGGCCGGATCGGTGTAGTAGAGAACCTGGATGACGGACAAGTACCGCAAAATAGAGGGCCACAGATGAGCACGATCCTCGGCACGACCCTCAGCGGGCGTTATCGGCTGGAAGCGCGGATCGGCGCCGGCGGCATGTCGACGGTCTACCGCGCCCTCGACGAGACGCTCCAGCGCCAGGTGGCGATCAAGCTGATGAACCGTGAGGTGGCCACGGATTCCGACCAGCTGGAGCGCTTCCGCCGTGAGGCGCGCGCGGTCGCCCAGCTCTCCCATCCCCACATCGTCGGGGTGATCGACGCCGGCGAGGACGCCGGACGCCCCTACATCGTCTTCGAGTACGTCGAGGGCGAAACGCTCAAGGAACGGATCCGGCGGCTGGGTCGGCTGCCGATCAGCGAGGCGGTGGCGTACGCGATCGAGATTGCTCGTGCCCTCGGCGTCGCCCACGCTCGCCACATCGTCCACCGCGACGTCAAACCCCAGAACGTGATGATCGACGAGGAGGGCACGGCCAAGATCACCGACTTCGGGATCGCCCGGACGTTGGACGAGGAGGGCCTGACTGCCGACGGGCGCGTACTCGGAACCACTGACTACGTTTCCCCCGAGCAGGCCCTCGGTCAGCACGTGACCGGCCAATCCGATCTCTACGCGCTTGGCGTCGTGCTCTACGAGATGCTCACCGGAGAGGTTCCGTTCAAGGGCGAGAACCAGGTCGCCGTGGCGATGAAGCACGTTCGGGAGATGCTGCCCGATGTCCAAGCCAAGCGGCCTGAGGTGTCGGCGGCGCTCGCCGCCGTCGTCGACAACGCGACGGCCAAGCGTCAGGAGGACCGCTACGCCAACGATGCCGAGCTGATCGCTGACCTGGAGGATGTGCTGGCGATCGAGACCGCCCGGGCTGGGAGCGCCACCGGGGAGGTCACAACCGTGCTGCGAACGCTGCCCTCGGGCACCCAACGGCGGGTGCCGTTCGGGATCCGCCACCGGATGCAGATGATCGTCGCCGCGCTCCTGTTCCTCGCGCTGGCCGGCGGCGTGGCGACCTGGCTGGTCACGCGGACACACCACGGAACCGGGAGACTGGCCGCTCCGGCGCCCTCCACCGCCCCCACGCAGGTGCCGCTGTGTCAGTCCTGCGCGCAGGGCTTCAACCCGCTCGGGGACCCCAAGACCGAGCACCCCGATCCCGGGCTGGCGATCGACAACGATCCCAACACGGCCTGGCTGACCCAGCACTACTACGGCGGGAACCTAGGCAAGGCCGGCGTCGGTCTGTACGTTGACGCGCGTCCGGACACGGCTGCGCGCGTGCTCCAGGTTCGGACCAAGACCCCGGGGTGGAGCGCGACGATCTACGGCCGGACGAGTTCGCCGCCAGTCACCTGGCCGGACTCCGGTTGGCAGCAGATCGGCAGCGCGGCGAACGTGAAGGGGACTCAGTCGATCCCCCTGAGCACCGGCGGCAAGCGCTTTCGGTTCTTCCTGGTCTGGATCACCAACCTGGCCGGGCACGATCAGATTGCCCTGAACGAGATCACGCTCTACAAGTAGACCGGCTGGTGATCGGGCGGTCCGCGGCCATCGCCAGGCTTCAGAACCGATGCGCGCGCTCGGCCTCATAGCGCTCGAGCGCCAGCCCCACCAGCCGGTCCAGCAACTCCGGATATGGAATCCCGCTGGCCTCGAACAGCGAACCGAAGACACTGGTCTGAGTGAAGCCCGGGATCGTGTTCAGCTCGTTGACCAGCACCTCCTCCCCCTCGACGAAGAAATCGACTCGGGCCATGCCGCTGCAGCCGGCCGCCTCGAACGTCCGTACCGCGAGGGCACGGACCCGTTCTCGCACCGACGCGGGGATCCGGGCCGGAACCACCAGCTCCATGCCTCCGGGCGTGTACTTGGCCTCGTAGTCGTACCAGCCGTTCTCGCCGGCCGCCAGGAGGATCTCGCCCGGCTCGGAGGCGATCGGCTCGGCGTTGCCGAGCACCGAACATTCGATCTCCAGACCCGTTGATGCCGCTTCGACGATCACCAGCGGATCGTGCTCGAACGCGGTTTCCAGCGCGGCCGCCAGCTCGGCTGAGTCAGCTACGCGCACGATGCCCACCGAGGAACCGAGCCGGGCCGGCTTGACGAAGACGGGCAACCCGAGCGACTCGAGCGCCCCCAACACGGCCCCGCGGTCGGCCTGGAAGTCACGCCAGCGCGCCGCCCGGTAGGCGACCTGGGGAATTCCCGCCTGCGCCATCAGTTCCTTGAACACGACCTTGTCCATGCACAGCGCGGAGGCCAGCACACCGGCGCCCACGTAGGGCACGTCGAGGCACTCGAGCAGGCCCTGAACCGTCCCGTCCTCACCGAACGGGCCGTGAAGAACCGGAAACACCAGATCTGCCCCCGGCAGACCACGCCCCGGCTCGAGCGTGACCGGCGAGTCCGCTTCCCGCCACACCCCGTCTCGGCCGATCTCAATCGTCCTTACGTCATGCCCCACCGAGCGCAGTCCCTCGGCGACCGATGCGGAGGAGGCAATCGACACATCGTGCTCAGACGAGCGCCCGCCGCCGAGCACCGCGACCCTCAGCGAGGTCATTTCGTCGAGGTGGTGGTGGTGGACGTCGTGGTGTCGGTTGTCGAAGTGGTGGTGGTAGTCGTCGGTGAAGCGGCCGACCACGATGGTCACCGTTGACCCCTTCTTGGCGGTGCTGTTCGCCGCGGGTGATCTGCGAGAGCACGATGCCGTCCTGGTTCTGCTGGGTCACGTTCTGGAACTGCTTCTTGACCTTGAACCCGGCGCCGGTGATGGCCGTCGAGGCTCCGGCCAACGTGTCGCCCGTCACCGAGGGCACGGTGGCCGTGGTGGGGGCCTTGGCCACCACCAGGTTGACCGTCGATCCTGGGGCAGCCAGGCGTGCCGCCCGACGGGCTCTGGCTGATCACGTTGCCCGGAGTGACGGTGGTCGACTCCTGTGTGCTGGTGGAGACGGTGAATCCCTGCGCGCGCAGGGTCTGCGGCGGCGGCCGCCTGCGACTGACCGGTCACGTCCTTGACGTTGACCTGCGGCTTGCCCGAGGAGATGTAGAGGGTGACGCCTGACCCGACCGGCACCGACACACCCGCGGCCGGATCGGTACGGGTGGCCTGACCGGACGGCACGTCAGCCGAGCTTTCGTGCTGGATGCGCGCCACCTTCAGCCCCTGGCGCCTCAGTTGTCGAATCGCCTGCGACTGCGGGAGTCCGACGACCGAGGTGATGCTTGTGTTGCCACGGCCTTGGGACACGGTCAGCGACACGGTTGAGCCTGCGGGGGCCTTGGTCTGGCCCAGCGGATTCTGAGCGATCACCGTGCCGGCCCGGTGCGAGTCGGTCCGATAGATCAGATTGGGCGTGAACCCGGCGTTCTGGACCTGGGTCTGGGCGACGCTGACCTGTTCGTTGACGACGGTCGGGACGACCTTGGAGTCGGTCCGCGTGAGGGCGTAGGCAGCAGCGCCCGGCCGCGGCCAGCAGCAGCAGCGCGAGCAGCCACGCCCACCAGTAGCGGTTCCCGCGCAACGCGGCGGTGGCTCCTCCGGCGGCATCGCGGCCGCCACGATCGGGACCTCGCCCGGCGGGGGCGTGTGGCCGAGTCGGGGTGGGGTCGGCGGGCGGGACCGGCACCACCGGCATCGCCGCCGCAAGCGCGGCGAAGCTCGCCGTCCGCTCTCCGCGGGCGCCGGCCAGGATCTTCTCCTTCACCGTCTCGAGCGCGGTGATCAGCGCGTCAGCGTCATGTGGGCGGTCGGCCGGGTTCTTGTTGAGCGCCCACAGCACGACCTGCTCGAGCTCCGGGGGCAACGACGGGTTGATCGCGGTCGGCGGACCGGGCGCTTCCGAGACGTGCTTGATGGCGATCGTCACCGCCGACTCGGCATCGAACGGGACGCTGCCCGGTCAGGAGCTCGTAGAGGACGACTCCGACGGCATAGAGATCGGAGCCCGGACTGACGGCGTGTCCCTGGGCCTGCTCCGGAGAGAGGTACTGCGCCGTGCCCATGATCGAGCCCGTCTCGGTCATGTCCGAAGCTCCCGCGCGCGCGATACCGAAATCGGTCACCTTCGCCTGGTCGGCATCGTCGACGATCACGTTGTGCGGCTTCAGGTCGCGATGGATCACGCCCCGCCGGTGCGCGAACCGGGCGGCCTTGAGGATCTGGATCGTGATGTCGATCGCCCGCACCGGATCCAGCGGCGCCTCCTGGCGGATCAGCTGCTTGAGCGTGCGCCCCGGGAGATACTCCATCGCGATGTAGTAGGTGTCGTCGTAGGAGCCACGGTCATAGACGCTGACCACGTTCGGGATGCTGCAGACCGGCGGCCGCCTGGGCCTCTCGCCTGAACCGCTCGACGAAATCAGGGTCCGCGGCGAAGCGGCGGTGCAGGAGCTTCAGCGCGACCTTGCGTCCCAGTTGCTGGTCCTCGGCCAGGAACACGTCCGCCATGCCGCCGGAGCCGAGCCGCGAGACGACCTTGTAGCGGCCGTCGATCAACGTGCCCTCGCATCACGTCTGGCATCGATCAACCGCCATCCGCGAGCAGTTGCTGGACGACGGCCTTGGCGATCGGCGCGGCCACCGTTCCGCCGAAACCGCCCTGCGAGGTCTCGATCGTCACCGCGATCGCAACGCGCGGGACTCTGCAGCGGCGCGAACCCGATGAACCACGGCTGCGTGATGTTCGAGCCCGTGGCCCCTTGGACGCGGTTCCGGTCTTGCCCGCGAACTGGATGCCGCCGCCGAGCTGCGCCGGGCGTACCGGTGCCCTCGTCGACCACCTTCTGCATCATCTGCGCCACTGCCTGTGCGGTCGAGGGCTTCATCACCTGGCTCATCACGCTCGGATGGATCGTCTGCACCGTGCGACCGTCCGGATCGACGATCCGGTCGGTGAGGCGCGGGGCCATCAGCTTCCCGCCGTTGGCCACCGCCGCCGCCACCATCGCCATCTGCAGCGGCGTGACCAGCAGGCCGCCCTGCCCGATGGCGATCCGGCCGATGTCCTCGTTCGGGCTGCCGGGCGGGCAGCGCACGACCCTTGGACGAGTACGGGCGGCTGGAGGTCAGCTCGCTCGGGGGCAGGTCGACCGGGGGCTTGGAATAGAAGCCGAAGCGCTTCATGTATTCGGTCATCGTCGGCCCGCCCCAGATGCTCGGCCACCTGCGCCCACACGGTGTTGACCGAGAACGTCAGCGCGGTGGTCAGGTCGACCGGGCCGAAGGCCTGGTTGTTGTCGTTGTTCAGCGGAACGCCGGAGATGGTGACCGGCGACTTGCCGTCGACCACCGAGCTCGGCGTGTACTTGCCGCTGTCGATCGCGGCGGTGGCGGTGACGACCTTGAATGTCGAGCCCGGTGCGGATAGCTGGACTGGGTGGCGCGGTTGAAGCTGGGTGATGTTCGGCCCCGTGGCACCGGGTGGTTGTCGTCGTAGCCGGGGATCGACACCATCACCTTGATCGCCCCGGTCCGCGGGTCGAGGGCGACCACCGAGCCCGGCCCGGCCGGCGAGCTGCTGCAGGGCGACGCGCTGGGCCTTCGGATCAAGCGTGGTGTGAACGTCGTCGCCCACGCGGTGCGAGCTGAGCTGGCCGAAGATCGAGCTGAGGCCGGTCTGCAGCCCGCGCAGCGCGTCGCCGCGCGAGCGCTCGAGGCCCGGCTGCGCGGCCCTGCGCGGCGATCGAGAATCCGACCGGCTGGGCGAACAGCGAGCCCGTCGGGTACGTCCGGCTCCAGATGCCGCCGGGCTGCGGAACGGACTTGGCCAGCACCGTTCCGTCGGCCGCGAGGATCTGCCCGCGCTTGATCCGCAGCTCATCGATCAGCGTGCGCTTGTTGAGCGCGTTGTTGTTGAGCGAGCTCGCGTCGAGCACCGTCCAGCGCGAGGTCCAGCCGACCAGCAGCGCGAACAGCACGATGATCAGCCCGAACAAGCCGGATGATCGGGCTCCTCATCGCACCGGCCTTCGCGAGCGGTCGGAGATCAGCAGACAGCAGCGCCAGCAGCACGAAGTTGGCGATGATCGACGATCCGCCGTAGGAGATGAACGGCAGCGTCACACCGGTCAGCGGGATCACCCGGGTGACCCCGCCGACGATCACGAACACCTGCAGCGCGAACACCGAGGCGAGGCCCACCGCCAGCAGCGTCGAGAACGAGTCACGGGCCATCAGCGCCGTCTTGAATCCCCGGGCCACGAACAGCAGGTAGGTGAGCAGCACCGCCGCGGCGCCGAACAGCCCCAGCTCGTCGGCGATGACGGCGTAGATCATGTCCGTCTGGGGCGCCGGGAGCAGGTAATGGGGCGTGATGAAGCCGGGGATGGTCAAGCGTCGCCTGCCCGAATCCCTGGCCGAAGAATCCGCCGGCCGCCTGCGCGAACATCGAGTTGGCGACCTGGTAGGAGCCGCCCACCTGGTTGTAGAGCTTCGGCGAGAGCGGGTGCAGCCACGCCTGGACTCGGTCGTGGACGTGGGGCACGTGCGTGCCGATGTACCACGCCCCGATCGCGAACGCGATCACCCCCACGGTGACGAACGACAGCCGGCCGGTTGCGACGTAGAGCACGGCCAGCAGGCCGCCGTAGAACATCAGCGATGAGCCGATGTCGTGGAGCAGGATCATGATCAGCATCGCGATCCCCCAGATCACGACGACCGGGCCGAAGTACTTGACCGGAGGAATCGTCACGCCGAGGATCCGCCGCGCCCCGAGGACCATCACCTGACGGGTGTCGCGCAGGTAGCTGGCCAGGAAGATGACCAGCCCGATCTTGGCGAACTCGGCGGGCTGAAACACGAACAGGCCGGGGATCCGCACGCCGAGATAGGCGCCGTTGGCCTGATAGCCGATGCCGGGAAGGCGCGGCAGCAGCAGCAGCGCCAGGGAGCTGAAGACGATCACGTAGCGGTAGCGCTCGAGCTTGCGGTAGTCCCGGAAGCCGACGATCGTCGCCGCGAACAGGACCAGTCCGAGCACGAACCACTGCGCCTGCTGGCGCGCCAAGGTCGGATCGATCCGGTAGATCATCACGATCCCGAAGCTGGCCAGCAGGGCGACCAACGGGAACATGTACGGGTCGGCATGCGGAAGGGTCATCCGAATCACGATGTGACCGGCCACGCACAGCGCCAGGAAGATCACGCCGTAGGTGAGGGACACGTTGGAGAGCGCGTTGGAGCGCTGGATGAACACGCCGGCAAAACCGGCGGTCACCAATAGTGAGGCTGGGATCAGCCCGAACAATTCCCGGTTGCGAGCGCTCATTTGCTCAGCTGGCCGAGCTCAACGCTGCGTATGAGACTGGAGGCATCGCTCTGCGAGCGAAGGTGGTGGTTGAGTAGCGTGCGGCGCCGGTCGGCGGGCAGTTGCGAGGCCGGAACGCCGGACACGTAAAAGGTCTCGTAGAGATGGATTCCGGCCGGCAGGTCATAGGGCAGTCCACGGTAGACCGTGATGATTCCCTGGTTGTTGGTACCCAGGAAGTACAGCTGCCGGCTGGCCAGGTAGCCCCCGCCGATGACCAGGAACAGGACGATCACCACCGCCAGCACTGCGGCCAGCGGTTTGGCATTTCGTCGGCCTGGACGTTGCGCGCCCTGCGGCTGCGGCGGGAGGTTGCGCCTCCCGCCCGGGGGAACGGTCGCGGGCGTCGTCGGGGCGGGGCGGGGCTGGACGGGCGGAGGGACAACGGCGGCACTGGCGCGGCGCGACGTGCGCGACGTCGGCTGCCCTCGGTGCGATCGTCGTCGGCTGGTCGACGTTCCCATCGGATCCCACCTCCTCGAGGCGGAACAGCACGACAGTGATGTTGTCGCGCCCGCCCGCCGCGTTGGCGGCGGCGATCAGCTGATCTCCAGCCGCAGCCAGGGACGGCGCGCCGGCCAGGATCTCGGCGATCCGCTCCTCCGGGATCATCGAGGTCAACCCGTCGCTGCAAAGGAGCAGCACATCACCGGCACTGGTCGGGTAGGTCCAGGTGTCCACCTCGACCGCCGGCTCGGGCCCCAGGGCCCGGGTGATGATCGAGCGCTGCGGATGCTCCTCGGCCTGCTCCTCGGTCAGCTTGCCCTGCCGGACCAACTCGCCGACCAGTGAATGGTCCCGGGTGAGGCGCTTCAGGGTGCCGTTGCGGAACAGGTAGGCGCGGCTGTCGCCGACATGGGCGATCGCCACCTGCCGGTCGTCCAGGTAGGCCGCCGTGAGCGTCGTCCCCATGCCGGCGCGCTCGTGCTCGAGCCGGGAGACCTCGTGGATCCGGCGATTTGCCTCCCGAACGATCTCAGCCAGGCGCTCCTCCGGGGTACCGGTGCTGGGCAGGCCCTGCTCGAATGCTTCCACGGCGAGCTGCGAGGCGACCTCCCCCGCCTGGGCGCCCCCCATTCCGTCGGCGACGACGAACACGGGCGGGCGGGCGAAGGACGAGTCCTCGTTGCCCTTCCGCTGGCGTCCGGTGTCGGTTCGCCTGACTGTTTCCGCCGCTCGCAGCATTTTCATTGCAGGTAAGAGAATTCGCAGTCGCCGATCCGGATTCGGTCTCCCGGGTGCAGCGGTTGCGGTCCGTTGAGCGGCTCCTCGTTCAGATACGTGCCGTTCGTGGATCCGAGGTCTTCGATCACGACAACGTGACCTTCCCGCGATATGCGTGCGTGACGCGACGACGCGAACGGATCGTCGAGCCTGATCTCGACTTCTCCACGGCCGAGGGTAGCGCCCGCGGAGAGGTCGTAGGCGATACCCGACTCGTGGCCGGTGGCGCGCTCGACCAGCAGCCGAGGCTCGAAATCGTCCTCGTCGACCGACCGCATGCCGTCGACCGCGGCGTACATGCCGGTGGCGTCGGTCGGGTTGATCCGCTCGGAGTGGTCAGGTTCGCCGGCGTCACGGCGGAGATCCTTGAGGACGCTGCGCGCGACCCAGAGCAGGAATAGGTAGAGGACGGCGAGAAAGCCGAACTTCAGACCAACGGAAACAGGCTCGAGCAGCATCCGCGTCTACTCCAGTTCAAATCGGATCTGCGACGTTCCGATCTCGATCTCATCGCCCGGTTTGACAACTTCGGGCCCGTTGATTCGCCTGCCGTTGATGCTCGAGCCGTTGGTCGACCCAAGGTCCGTCAGCACCCAGGATCCGCCACGGGGACGGATCTCAGCATGCTGGCGGGACACGTTGGGGTCATCGAGGACCACTTCGCACTGGCGGCTGCGGCCGATCGTGACCCCGGTTGGCCCCACCATCAGACGCTTGCCGTCGAGAAGCAGCAGCGCGTTCTGTTGGCGAGAGCGGGCGCGTTCCTCGAGCGGCTCAGCGACTCGCCCGGCCGTGCTGTAGATCATCGTCCGGCCTGACTCCTCTTCGTGATCGCCTGCCGGCACAGGCTCTTGCGTGCTCCTGCTCAGGCTGCACGACCCGGGTCTGGATCCCGAACTCGCCCAGGCCCAGCCGGTCGTCGGTCTCGAATTCGATCACCGGTCGAGACAGCAGCGCAAGACGTTCGCGGCGCGCGTGCTCGAGCAGGTATCCGGCGAGTTCCGACGTCAACGCTTCCTCATAGGAGGCAAAGCGCTCACGATCACGCGGCGAGAGGAACACCCGGTATTCGTTGGGCACGTAAGTCCGCGAGACCGAGAAGGATTTGTGCTCCTCCATCTCCCGCGCGAGCTTGCGAGCGATCTCGACCGGGCGTACCTCGGAGCGGAAGGCACGACTGAACGTGCCTTCGACGAGGCCGGCGATCTTGCTCTCGATGCTTCTGAGGACGCTCATGGGTGGGCCTGAAAGGCGGTCTCATGCTACGGAAGTTCTGGGCGGGAACCCGCCGGGGGATACGCGGCGCGTACTGCGGAGACCAGGCCGGGAGACAGTGCGACGACCGCGGCGGCGATAGCTCCGACAATCGCCGTGCTCGGGGCCTGAACCCGGCCGGATCCGCTGCGCGGCGGCGATCAGGACCTCGCTGGCACTCAGCATAGCCGCCGACCAGACGCAGACCAGCACCGCGTCCCGGGCCAGCGAGCGGCCCCTCGCGAGCCACGGCAGGATCGCGGCGCCGGCCGCCCAGGCGAGGCCGCCCGCCAGGATGCCGGAGCTGAGGATCGGCCAGAGGACGTCGTGGACGGTGAGCGTGAGCGAGCTCGTCCAGAGCTCGGGCGTCGGGAGTCCTGGCGGGCGCCGGGCGTAAAGCTCCCCCGAGGTGAGCGGCGCGGCCAGCGCCAGCCAGGCCCACCCGATGAAGCCGAGGGCGGCGCGCCTCCAGGCGCTGCCCCGTCCGCGCCCGGCCAGCGCCGGCCATGCCCCCGCCAACCCGGCGAGCCCGAGCGCGGGCGCGATCGCGGCCAGGGGCCATGCGGTTCCCTGACGTGGCATCAGGATCACCGGGACCACGGCGGCGATGGCCAAGATCAATGCCCCTCCCGCGTGTCCCTGAGCCACGCGCCGCGGCAACCAGGGCAAGGCTCAGGCTCAGCCAGCCGATGCGCGGAAGCGCCAGCACGAGCGCGGCGGCGACCAGCGCCGCGGCGGCGGGGCCGCCGAGGACGGAGTGAGCAGATGTGCGGTCAGCCAGCCGCTGCTGACTGCGGCGACCAGGGCCGCAAGGCCACGCGTGCGCCAGTCACGGGCCGGCTCGGAAACGGGCTCGGACTCCGGCTCAGCACGCTCGCCGGCGGCCGAGAAGCGCAGCGGTGGTGGCTCCCGATCCGGATAGGCACTGAGAAACACCGGGTCGACGTCTCCGGGAGCGGTTTGGGCGCCGGCAGCGCCGGGCCACGGGCCGGTGACGATGCCCGGCGTGTCCTCGGCCTGGTCAAGCGAGACCAGCAGCGCCTGCCGTAGCTCCTCAAGCGTGCCGCGCTCACGGGCGCGCGGACGCAGCGCCAAGTCGATGCCTGCGCCCAGCTCTCGCGGGAGATCTCTGCGCTGGCGTCGCAGCGGCGGCAGGTGGGCGCCCAGGCGCCGCGCGCGCATGGCGGCGGTGCCGGTCTGCACCGGGTTGACTCCGGTCAGCGCCTCGTAGGCGACCAGCGCCAGCGGCATACAGGTCCGCAGGCGGGCCCGCCTCGCGGCCCTCGGCCTGCTCGGGAGCCATGTACGCAGCCGTGCCGATCACATCACCGGTGCGCGTGAGCGAGTCGCCACCGATGACCCGAGCCACGCCGAAGTCCGTCAATTTGGCCGGGTGAGCCCGGCTGCTCGGGCGCTCGGGGACCAGGATGTTCGATGGTTTCACATCGCGGTGGATGATCCCCTGCGCATGGGCATGAATGAGCGCGTCGCAGATCGAGATCGAGATCGCGACGATGTCCCGGTCCGACAGCCGGCCTTCGGCAAGCAGCGAGTGCAGCGTGGCGCCACGCACCAGCTCGGAGACGAGATAGGCGCCGTCATCGTCGACCGCAGCCTCGTAGAGCGTGACGATGCCGGGGTGCGAAAGCCGCGCTGCGGCGCGGGCCTCACGCTCAAAGCGCCCTCCGACGATGCGCTCCCGCGGCAGGACCTTGACCGCCACCTCGCGGTCAAGCCGCTCATCGTGTCCCATCCAGACGATGCCGAACGCACCCGCCCCGAGACGGCGCAGCAGTCGATAGCGCCCGAGCACCAGCGTCGAATCGATGCCGGGGCGCCGCGGCGCCGTCGGGCCCCGGTCGCTGCCCTGCGCGTCTCGGCGGTTGCCGAGCGGTGCGCCGTCGGCAGCTGGCTCGCGCTCATGGAGCGCTTTTCCACACCGAGGCCCCGGTCCCTGCGACGGGAAAGTGGAGTCTCAGGGGCTCAGCTGAGGGCCTTGGCGCGCGTGCGCGCTTGCAAGCCTGCTGCCGAAGTTGCGTTTCCGGCCGTGTCGCCGGTCATACTTGGCTTTTCCGAACCCCGCAAGGAGCGAGAACGGTTGTCGTTCTTCGACGAGGCGGACGAGCCTCCCGCAGCGCCGCGAACTTCCACGCGTAGCCGACGCCCTTCCGGGAGCGGTCGCCGACCGCCAGGAGGTGATCAGCAGTCGATCCAGACCCGCCGGATCGATCGCCGCAGTGGCGATTCTCGTGGTCCTGGTGCTGATCGTGCTCGGCGTCCACAGCTGCCAGGTCAGCGCCCGCAACAGTGCACTCAAGGACTACGCCAACAGCGTCTCCTCGATCATGGCGCAGTCCAACCAGACCGGCCAGCAGCTGTTCCGGCAGCTGAGCGCCGGCGGCACCAGCGGCAACGGCACCGCGTTGCAGACCCAGATCAACCAGACGCGGTTGCGGGCCGACAACGATCTCGGCAGGGCCAAGGGATTGAGCGTGCCCGATGAGATGCGGGCGGCTCACACAGAACCTGCTGCTGACGCTGCAGATGCGGCGCGATGGCATCGCCAACATCGCTCAGTAGATCCAGCCGGCGCTGGGCACCTCCACCAGCAAGGATGCGATCGATGCAGATCGCCGCCAACATGGCGCGGCTGTACTCCTCCGACGTGGTCTACAAGGGCTACGCCGCGCCGCTGATCGCGGCTGCCCTGAACGCCGCCGGGATCGGGGTCGGCGGCACCAACGGCGTGCAGATCGAGAGCGGTCAGTTCGTGCCCGATGTCCAGTGGCTGCTTCCGGCCTTCGTCTCCCAGAAGCTCGACCGGCCAGGCCAGCGCCACCACGGGAGGCAAGGCCACCCCCGGCCTGCATGGTCACTCACTTGACTCGGTCAGCGTCGCCGGAACGACTCTGCAAACCGGCTCGACCAACACGCTGACCAGGAACCCGCCACCGAAGTTCACCCTGAACCTCACCAACACCGGCCAGAACACCGAGCACAACGTCATCTGCAAGGTGTCGGTCAACGGAACGAACGTCGAGCGGACAGACCACCGTCCCGCAGACCACCGCGGGGCAGTCGACGACCTGTGACGTCCCACTCAGCTCGGCTCCGCCGGCCGGCAACTACCAGGTGACCGCAACGGTGCAGCCGGTGCTGGGCGAGAAGAACGCCGCCAACAACACGCAGAGCTTCCCGGTTACCTTCCAGTAGCTGGCACCCTACGCGGGTGACGCCCGGCTTGCGCTCGGTCGCCGCACCCCGGAAACGACCGCGACCTGCCTATTCTTACCCGGGTGCACAACCTGACCAGCACCGCGGGGATCGTGGCTATCGCCGCAGGCGCGGTGGGGCTGATCTCACTCGTATCGGTGATCGCGCTGGCCGTCCGCCTGCGGCGGGTCCGTAGCGATCAGCGCGCGGTGCTGGGCGACGGCCAGCAGGACCTCGTAGAGCACGCGGCCCAGCTCCAATCACAATTCCGCGCCGTCTCTGACTACGTGCAGGATGCCGCGGACCGTCTGGATGAGCGGATGCGTCTCGCCGAGCAGCGTCTGGATGGCGCGATCGCCTACCGGGCGCTGGTCCGCTACGACGCCTACGGGGAGATGTCAGGGCGGCAGTCCACCTCGATCGCCCTGCTGGACGCGACCCGCTCAGGCGTCGTCCTGTCTTCGATTCATCACCGGGACCAGGCGCGGCTGTACAGCAAGCAGGTTCACCAGGGCCAAGGCGAGCTTGAACTCTCACCCGAGGAGAACGAGGCCATCCAGCTCGCCCTCGGCCAACACGGTCGAGCGCGCCGGAACCCAACTAGGCCGGCATGCGCGTCGGCTACCTAGGCCCCGAGGGCACGTTCACCCACGAGGCGCTGATGCGTGCCACCGGCGGGGCGCCGGAGCTCGAGCTGGTGCCGGTCTCGACCATCTACGACACCGTCATGGCGGTGCATGAGGGGACCGTGGAGCGGGCGACTGGTCCCGATCGAGAACTCGCTCGAGGGCTCGGTCAATGCGACACTCGACTCGCTGGCGATGGAGACCGAGGACGTCGCCATCCTCGGCGAGGTCGTCCTCCCCATCCGCCACTGTCTGATCGCCCGTACCGAACTCGAGCTCGGCGATGTGCAGGTGGTGCTGTCGCATCCGCAGGCCAATGCCCAGTGCGCGCGGTTCCTTCGCACACGGCTGCCCACCGCACGGGTTCAGATCGGCACCTCGACAGCCGAGGCGGTGCGCACGGTGGCCGAGCACGACGGGCCCTGGGCCGCGCTCGGCAATCGCCTGGCCGCCGAGCTCTACGGCGGCGTCGTGCTGCGGGCCGGGGTCGAGGACGTGGCCGATAACGAGACCCGCTTTGTCTGGCTCGGTCCGGTGGGTACGCCGCCCGGCACGCCGGGCGACTCGCGGCCGCCGCAGGGTCCCTGGAAGACCGCCGTTGTTTTCTGGGGCGTGGGTTCCGAGGCCCCCGGGTGGCTCGTGCGCTGTCTGTCGGAGTTCGCGGCGCGAGAGGTCAACCTGACCCGAATCGAGTCGCGCCCACGCAAGCAGGGACTCGGCCGCTACATGTTCTTCGCCGATCTCGAAGGCCGTGACACCGAGGCGCGCGTGGCCGAGGCGCTCGAGAGCCTGCGCGGACACGTCGAGGCGCTGCGGATGCTCGGATCGTTCCCCGTGGCCTGACTCAGCGCTCGTCAGCTGCGATTTGCGGCCGTGCTGTGAACGCAGTGGTGGCGGAGGATCCGGCCCTCCTCCCCGCTAAACTGCCGCCGAAGCCCATGGCCAGCTTCAGTACCAGCGCCAGCATGGTCCGCGTCGCTAACACAGCACCAGCGACGCGGGCGGGAGGGTGGCCGGGTGCTGGTATTGAACGCCACGTTTGAGCCGATCAACGTGTGCACGGTGCGCCGTGCTGTCGTGCTGTTGCTCAAGGAGAAAGCGGAGATCCTCGAGCACGCCGACTGGCAGCTGCACTCCGCCACACGCTCGATGTCGCGGCCCGTCGTAATCCGGCTTGTGAGCTACGTCCGCATCCCGCGTGATACCCATCGTCGCAAGATCACCCGCCGGGCCGTCTTCGCCCGCGACGACTGGACATGCCAGTACTGCGGCTCGCGCTCCAACCTCACCGTCGATCACATCGTGCCCCGGTCCAAGGGCGGGACTTCCACGTGGGAGAACATCGTGGCGTCCTGCGCTCCCTGCAACCGGCGCAAGGGGAACGCGTCACCCAGCCAGGCGGGAATGCAGTTGCTCAAGCAGCCCCGCACGCCCAGCCCACACGTGTTCATCCAGGTGGCGAGCCCGACGATCCCCGCCGCCTGGGCCCAGTACCTGGCGCCCGCAGCCTAAGCCGCCGCGTAGCGCTGGGCCGCTCGGGCGCGGGCCTTGCGGCTTCGGTCTCGCGATTCTTGGGCGGCGCGTTGGTCTGCAGGCTGGCCAGCAGCTCGCGTGAGATCTCGGCCACCGCGGCGACCGCGCGCTCAAACGCCTCGGCGTTGGCCTGCGAGGGCTTGGTGGACCCACTGATCTTGCGCACGTACTGAAGCGCGGCGGCGGCGACCTCGTCATCGGTGGCCGGCGGGTCAAAGTTGTGGAGAGTTCGAATGTTTCGGCACATAGGGTCAAGCGTAGAGGAGTGCGCAAGCCCGGGGCGTGCGAGCCGCGCCCTCGGAAACGACGAAGGGCGCCGTCGACACGGCGCCCTTCGCGACCATCATTTGCTGACGAAAGTCGAACTGGGACTTGGCACCGGAGGGACTAATCCCGGCTCCCAGAGCGACGGTGTCACGGCTTGGACTCCGCTAGGCGGGGTCAGCCTCCGACCTAGCGGCCGGACACCTCCAGGGTCCCGCAAAACATGTCAGACAAGCTCGGACCACCTCCTTTCTCTGGTGACCCTCAGATTAGCGAAAGCGGCGGCGAAACAAAACCGCTTCGGGCGGCTCCCCGCTCGCTAGGTCTCGTCTTCGGCTGGTGCGTCGTCCTCGCGCTCGGCCTCGATGCCGTTTCCGGCCTCGCCGGTCTCCTCACCCGCCCCGTCCTCGGAGCCGATGGCCGCCTCGCCGTCCTCGAGCGCACCCTCAGCCTCGGAGGCGGCTGCCTCCTCCTCGCCCAGGACCCTGGCCGCGGTAGCGGCGTCGGACTCCACCACCAGCGCCACCGCGCTGACCTGGTCATCGTCGCGGATGTTCATCACCCGGACGCCCTGGGACGCGCGACCGTAGCGGTTGATGCCGCGCACCGAGGTGCGCTGAACCATTCCGTTCTGGGAGATGAACACCAGCTCCTGGTGCTCGCGGACAACCAGCGCACCGGCCAACTGGCCCTTGTTCTCGGTCAGCGTGATCGTCTTGACGCCCATCGTGCCGCGACCCTTGACCGGATAGTCGGGGATGGGGGTGCGCTTGCCGTAGCCGTTTTCGGTGACCACGAGCAGCTCCTGGTCGTCGCGAGCGACATCCATGGCCAGAACGGAGTTGTTCTTCTGCGAGACGTTCATGCCGCGGACGCCGGTGGTGTCACGACCCATCGGGCGGACCACGGTTTCGGTAAAGCGCGAGGCCTGACCGGACCGGGAGACCATGATGATGTCGTCGTGTCCGCTGGTCCGGCGCACGGCGATCAACTCGTCGTCGTCGCGGATGTTGATCGCGATGATGCCGTCGGCCTTGATCGGGGTGTTGTAGGCGAGGAATTCGGTCTTCTTCACCAGCCCTTGCGCGTGGCGAACACCAGGTACTTGCCCTCGGTGAAATCGCGCGTGGACAGCACCGACTGAACCCGCTCGCCTTCACGCAGCGGCAGCAGGTTGACCAGCGCTCGACCCTTGGCCGTGCTCGAGGCCTCAGGGAGCTCGTAGACCTTCAGGCGGTAGACCTTGCCGCGGTTGGTGAAGAACAGCAGGTAGTCGTGCGTCGAGGAGACAAACAGATGCTCGATGTAGTCGTCGTCCTTCATGTCCATGCCGGTGACCCCGATCCCGCCGCGGCGCTGCTGGCGATAGGTGGAGAGCGGCAGTGACTTGATGTAGCCCGAGTGGGTGATCGAGATCACCATCTGCTGATCGGCGATCAGGTCCTCGATGTCGATCTCGCCCTCGGCGTGGGTGATCTCGGTCCGCCGTTCGTCGCCATAGGCGTCACGGATTTCGCCGAGCTCATCCTTGATCAACGCGTTGACCCGGGCCTCGTCGCCGAGGATCTCCCGGAGCTCCTTGATCCGCTCCATCAGATCAGCATGCTCCTGCTCGATCTTGCCGGCCTCGAGGGCGGTCAGGCGGCTCAGGGTCAGCTGTAGGATCGCCTGCGCCTGAACCACGGTCAACTCGAAGCGGCTCACCAGCCCGTTGCGCGCGCTCTCCGGATCACGCGATGCGCGGATCAGGGCGATCACCTCGTCGAGGTTCTCCAGCGCGATCAGGAGGCCTTCGAGCACGTGAGCGCGGGCCTCGTCGCGGCGCAGCTCGAACTGCGTGCGCCGGATGATGACCTCGCGCTGGTGGTCGACGTAGTGACCGATCACCTCGCGCAGCGACAGCGTCTTGGGGACGTTGTCGACCAGCGCGACCATGTTGACGCCGAAGGTCGTCTGCATCGGCGTGTGCTTGAACAGTTTGTTGAGCACGACCTTGGGGATGGCGTCGCGCTTGAGCTCGATCACGATCCGCATTCCGTGGCGATCGGACTCGTCACGCAGGTCGGAGATCTCCGGGATCTTCTTCTCGATCACCAGATCGCGGATCTTCAGGATCAGCCCACCATCGCCGCCCTTGCGCACCTGGTAGGGCAGCTCGGTGACGATGATCGCCTCCTTGCCCTGGCCGATCGGCTCGATGTGCGCCTTGGCCTGGACGCGGACCCGGCCGCGACCGGTGGCGTAGGCGTCACGGATGCCCTCCCGGCCGAGGATCGTGCCGGCAGTCGGAAAGTCGGGTCCCTTGACGTGCTTCATCAGGCCGTCGACGTCGATCTCCGGGTCCTCGATATAGGCGATCGTGGCGCCGATCACCTCGCGCAGGTTGTGCGGCGGGATATTCGTCGCCATGCCGACCGCGATCCCCGAGGAGCCGTTGACCAGCAGGTTCGGGAAGCGGGCCGGGAGCACGACCGGCTCCTGGCGCGTGCCGTCATAGGTGGGCACGAAGTCGACCGTGTCGGCATCGAGATCGCGGAGCATCTCGGTGGCCAGCCGGTCCAGGCGGGCCTCGGTGTAGCGCATCGCGGCGGCGCCGTAGCCGTCGATGTTGCCGAAGTTCCCGTGGCCGTCGACGAGCGGGTAGCGCATCGAGAAGTCCTGGGCCAGCCGCACCAGCGTGTCGTAGATCGAGGCGTCGCCGTGCGGGTGGTACTTGCCCATCACCTCGCCGACGATCTGCGCGCACTTGACGTGCTTGCGGCCCGGCTGCAGGCCGAGCTCGTTCATGACGTAGAGAACGCGGCGGTGAACCGGCTTCAGGCCGTCCCGCACGTCGGGCAACGCGCGCCCGACGATGACGGACATCGCGTAATCGAGATACGCGGAGCGCATCTCCTCCTCGAGCCCGCGGGGCTCGATGTTGCCGCCGCCAATGGTGTCAATCGCAGACATGATCTACACGTCCAGGTTAGTCACGAGGCGGGCGTTTTCTTCGATGAAGGCGCGGCGTGGCTCCACCTGATCTCCCATCAGCATCGAGAAGACCTGATCCGCAGACGCGGCGTCCTCCATCGTCACCTGGACCAAGGTCCGTGACGCCGGGTCCATCGTGGTGTCGCGAAGCTCGTCGGCGTCCATCTCCCCCAGGCCCTTGAAGCGCACGTAGTCGACGCCCTTCTGCGCCACGGCGAGGATCGTTGCGCGCAGGTCCTCGAAGTTCGCCGCTTCCGAGCGCTGGTCGCCGAGTCGAACCGTGAACGGGGCCGAACCGACCAGCGCCTCGAGCTCCGCGTGGACCTCGGCCAGGTGCTGGTACTCGTTCGCCTCGAGCGCGGCCCGGCGCACGCGATGCGTGCTGGCCAGGCCGGTCTTGGCCTCGATCGTCCGGACGACGATCTCGATCGGGTCCTCGGAGAGCACCTCGGTCTTGTACGGAGCGCCGTTCTGGCTGTCCTTGCGCACGTGGCGCAGGAGCCCGTCGACGTCGGTGATCTGCTCCTCGAGCAGCCGGCCCTCCTGCAGGAACGAGACGATCCCGTGTCCATGGGCGGCCTGCAGCGCCGATGCCCAGCCCTCGTATTGCTTGAGCAGCCGGGAGAAGCGCTTCCACCGGGCCTCGGTGAGCTTGAACTGCTTGTTGAAGCGATCGAACACTTCGATCTTCTCGAACTTGTCGCCGAGCAGAATGTCCTCGAGCTCGGACTCACGCTCGATGTAGCGGTGCTTACGACCCTGGCGCAGCGCGTAGAGCGGGGGTTTGGCGATGTACACGTAGCCCGCCTCGATCAGCGGCTGCATCTCGCGGAATAGAAGCGTCAGCGCGAGCGTACGGATGTGCGCGCCGTCGACGTCGGCGTCGGTCAGCAGCACCACCTTGTGGTAGCGGGCCTTCTCGATGTCGAACTCGTCCCGCACGCCGGTACCGATCGCCGTGATCAGCGCCTGAACCTCGGTGTTGGCCAGAACCTTGTCGATCCGGCTCTTCTCGACGTTGAGGATCTTTCCGCGCAGCGGCAGGATCGCCTGAGTGTTCCGGTCACGGGCGCTGACCGCAGAACCGCCGGCGGAGTCCCCCTCGACGACGAACAGCTCGGCCAGCGACGGGTCCTTGACCGAGCAGTCAGCCAGCTTCCCGGGCAGGGTGGAGTTCTCGAGCGCCGACTTGCGGCGGGTGAGGTCCCGTGCCTTTCGAGCCGCCAGTCGCGCCTGCGCGGCCTGCACGGCCTTGGTGATCACATCCTTGGCGTCGCGCGGGTTCTCCTCGAGGAACTCGGACAGGCGCGCGTTGACGATCGACTGAACGAAACCGGCCATGCCCGGGTTGCCCAGCTTGGTCTTGGTCTGGCCCTCGAACTGTGGATCGGTCAATTTCGCCGAGATGACCGCGGTCAGCCCTTCGCGGACATCTTCGCCGGACAGGTTGTCGTCCTTCTCCTTGAGGAAGCCCTTGTCGCGGGCGTACTTGTTGAGCACCCCGGTGAGCGCAGAGCGGAAACCGGAGAGATGGGAGCCGCCCTCGATCGTGTTGATGTTGTTGGCGAACGAGAACACCGACTCCTGGTACGACGCGTTCCACTGCATCGCCACCTCAACCGCGCCCTCCTGGCCTTCGCCGGACAGGGAGATGACGTTCTTGTGGATCGGTTCCTTGTTCTTGTTCAGGTAGTGCACGAAGTCGACGATCCCGCCCTCATAGCGGAACTCGGCCTGGTGTCCCTCCCCGCGCAGATCATCGATCCGGATTCGCAGGCCGGCGGTGAGGAACGCGGTCTCCCGCATTCGCTGCTCAAGCGTGGTGAAGTCGTACTCGAGCGACTCGAAAATGTCCGCGTCGGCCAAGAAGGTGATGGTGGTGCCGGTCTCATCGGTCGGCTCGCCCTTGATCAGATCGGTCACCGGCTTGCCGCGCTCGTACTTCTGGGTCCACAGGAAGCCGTCGCGACGGACCTCGACCGTCAGTTCCTCTGACAGCGCGTTGACCACCGACGCACCGACGCCGTGCAGGCCTCCTGAGACCTTGTAGCCGCCGCCGTCGCCGAACTTCCCACCGGCGTGGAGCACTGTGAACACGACCTGAACTGCGGGCAACTGCTCCTTGGCCATGACCGACACCGGGATGCCCCGGCCGTTGTCGCGGATGGTGACCTTGCTGTCGGGATGGATGACGACCGAGACATCGTCGCAGTGGCCGGCCAGGGCTTCATCAACGGAGTTATCAACAACCTCATAGACGAGGTGATGAAGGCCCCGCGGACCCGTGGAGCCGATGTACATACCGGGGCGCTTACGGACCGCCTCGAGACCCTCGAGGACCGTGATGTCCTGTGCGTCATAACTTGTCTGCTGCTCTGGGCGCCGAGCGCCGTCGTCGTTAGCCAACGATCCTCCGATGACATCGAGACGCCCCGGGATTGCGCTTCGTTTGGCGCGCCGGGGAGTCGAAAGCTGTTGTACATAAGAATAGCACAGAGACCCCCGGAAACCCCTGTGCAGCGGCGGCGGATTTGCCTGCAAATATGGCCAAAATGGGGCATCGTGTGCCGACTCTTCGACAACCGTTCATCGACGGCGTGGAGCGGGTGCTCGGTTGGCTCAAGCGGAGCGCCGGTACCGGGCCGGCGTGCTCGCCTCGACCCGGCGGGATCCCACCCATCCCCGGGCCTCATTTCCTCGTTACGCCTCGGCCGACCTCCGCGTGGAGCTCGTCAGCGTCGGTGCGCCCGGAATCTCAGCGCGGCTGGTCCGACACCGCGACGCAGCGCAGCCGCTGCACCGCGGCGCCGCCGAGCATCTCGTTCAGGCGCTCGAGGATCGCCGGACCCATCAGGTCAAGCTCCTGCGCCCATACTGAGGCTGAGCAGGCGACAGTCAGCACACCTCCACGCTCTCGGGTCGGGCTGGCCTCGCCGGCGATAGCGGCGCCGACGACCTGCGGCCAGACGCGCTGCACCTCCGCCAGCACGGTTGCCGGAGCCCAATCTCCCCGCGCATGCTCTAGCGCGAGGCTGATCGGCCGAGGGCTGCGGCGCGATGGACTCATGCCGCGACCTGCTCTGCCAGCAGAGCCCCGGACGCGACCTCGAGCCGTGCGACACCATCGTCCCTGGCACCGGGCACGTGATCCACGTCGGTAGTCGTGATCACCGACTGTCCCTCGCCAGAGCGCAGCAAGTCCACCAGCGCGAGGCGCCGAACACCGTCGAGTTCGCTCATCACGTCATCGAGCAGCATCAACGGAGCCGCCGAGCGCGTTGCCGCCAGCGCCTCGCGCTCAGCCAGCAGCATGGCGAGCAGCCCCAGGCGCTGCTGCCCTTGCGACCCGTAGGTCCGCAGCTCCCGCCCGGCGCGAAGTGTTGACAGGTCATCGCGGTGGGGGCCGTGGCCGGTGAACCCTCGCTCGAGGTCGCTGTCCGTCCGCTGCGCCAGCTCAACTGCCAGCCCTGCTGCGTCCTCTGCGCGCGAGCGCGGCCGATAGGCAAGCTGCGGTTCACCGTCCAGCCCCAACTCCAGCGCCAGACGGCTGAACACTGCGGCGATCGCCTCTACCCCCCGGCGGCGGTCGGACATCAGCTCGACTCCGTGCCGTGCCAGCTGCTGGTCCCAGCTCGGCAGCGAGTCACGGGTGCCCCGTCCGCTGCGAATCCGGCTGATCAGCGCGTTGCGCTGAGCCAGAGCCTGGGCGTAGGCGCGCCGTGTTGCCGCTCGCGCGGGCCACATTGCGGCCACGAACTGGTCCAGGTGGGCCCGGCGTAGGGAGGGCGCGCCCTTGATCAACTCCAAGCGGTCGGGCAGAAAAACACTGACCAGCGGCCGGACGGCCACCTCCACCAGGCGCTCCACCGGCGCGCCGTCCACCTGCATTCGCTTGGGCTGACCGGGGGCAAAGCCGACGGTGAGTTCGTGCGGACCGTCATCCGCCACGGTGCTGACCACCACGCGGGTGGCCTCCGCTCCGAAGCGCACCACCTCGCGCTCGTTGTTGGTCCGGCAAGAGCGGCCCGTGCAGCCGAAATACAGCGCTTCGAGCAGATTCGTCTTGCCGGCACCATTCGGGCCGGAGATCACGGTGAGCCCGGCGCCGAGTTCGGCCTGCGCTTTGTCGTAGCCGCGAAAGTCGCGCAAGCTGACGGCGACCACGCGCATGACCCTCGCTAAACGTTCAGCCTGATCGGCATGATCAGGTACTGGAAGCGGCTCTCGTCGGCAGCTTCGATCAGCCCCGGGCGCAACGGGCTGATGAGCTTGAGCAGCACGTCCCCTTCCTCGATCGCCTCCAACCCGGCCCGGAGGAACTCCGGGTTGAATCCGATCTCCAGCGGCTCTCCCTGAAACGCCACGGGGAGTGACTCGCGGGCTTCACCGACGTCCGGCGTCTGGGCGGAGACCGTCAGCTCGCCCGCATCAAAAGCCAGACGTAGCGGCGCGTTTTTCTGGGCCAGCAGGCTGATCCGACGAACCACGTCGGTGAGCTCGCCGCCCGCGATCCGCAGCTCGTGTTCGAAGCTCTCGGGCAGCAGCTGTCGATAGTTGGGGAACTGGCCATCGATCAGGCGCGAGGAGAGGATCACTCGGCCGATCACGAACAGCACCTGGTTCTGGCGCACGCTGATACTGAGCTGGTCTTCGTCACCATGACCGGCGACGCGGGCGAGCTCCTGAAGCGCGCGAGCGGGCACATTGACCTCGAAGCCCGACGAGAGTGGGGACTCCAGCGTCGTCTCCTTGACGCTGAGTCGGTAGGAGTCGGTCGCCACCATTCGCAGCTCACGGTCCGAGGCTGAGACGAGGATGCCCGTGAGTACCGGGCGCGTCTCATCACGCGAGGCCGACCCAGCCACCTTCAGGGCGGTGGCCACGAAGGCTGCGGCGGGTAGGGAGATGGCGGAGTCGGGATCCGGCTCCGGGAATGGGGGAAAGTCCTCGGTGCGCAGGGTCCTGATGTGAAAGGTCGCCTTCCCGGAGACCAACTCGACATCCTGCTCAGCTCCGCGGAGCTCCAGAGAGACGGTCGAGGAGGGCAGTGACCGGACCACGTCGACGAGCAGACGCGCCGGTAGCACCACCACTCCCTCCCGCGTCACCTCGGCCTCGAGAGGAACGCGCAGGCCGACGTCCATATCAGTGGCCCGAAGCTCGCATGTGTCCGAGGATGCTGCGAGTTGGACGCCGGACAGGGCTTGGATTGCGCTGCGGGTCGATGCGACCCGGCTGACGGTCTGAAGCTGTCCGAGCAGAACATCTCGCTCGAGGGAGATCTTCACGATGAATACCTCAGAAGGAAGGTAGAAGTCATAGAGCGAATAGAAGCTGTGGATAAGTGCGCGTTCATCCGCAATGAGCGAGGAAGTTGTCGCTGCACGAGGACAGGCCAGTCTGTCAGCAGCTGCGGTCGGCTTGGCCGCTGGAGAGCGTGGCCGTCAGCTCGCGGAGGTCTTTGGTGGTCTCGGGAGTTTCCATCATGCGCTGTGAGACGCGTTTACACGCGTGCACGACCGTGGCGTGATTGCGTCCCCCGAAGGCCGCCCCGATGGCCTGTAGGGACTCGGTCGTGAGCTCGCGGGCCAGGTGGAGGGCGATCTGGCGTGGCCAGGAGAGCCGTGCGGCTCGGCTCGGCGAAAGGAGCTCCGCCACAGTCACGTCGTAGTAGGTCGCAACAGCGGCTTGGATCCGCTCGATCGACGTGGGTCCGCCGGCGTCCTGCGGATACATCCCGTCGAGGACGGCCGCGGCCAGCGTTACGTCGAGCGGCCGGTTGGTCAGCGAATGGTGCGCGACGATCCGGATCAGCGCGCCTTCCAGGGCCCTGACGTTGTCGGTGACACGTTCGGCGATGAGCTCGAGAACGGCGAGATCGGAGATCCCGATGGCATCCAGGGCGGCCCGCTTGCGCAGAATCGCGACCCGGGTCGCGAAGTCCGGAGGGGAGATGTCGGCGACCAAGCCGGACTCAAAGCGTTCACGCAATCGTTCCTCGACGCCGACCAGCTGCCGCGGGAGCCGATCACAGGTCAGCACCAGCTGGCGACCGTTCTCGTAGAGGGCGTTGAAGGTGTGAAAGAACTCCTCCTCGGTCTTGGCCTTGCTGGCCAGGAACTGAACGTCGTCGATCAGCAGCACATCGGCGTCGCGATAGGCGTGTTTGAAGCGATCCAGCGATCGCGTGCTGAGCGCCGTGATGAAGTGATTCGTGAAGGCCTCGACGGTCGTGTAGCGAACGGTTGCACCGCCGCCAAAGGCCAGCACATAATTCCCGATGGCATGCAGCAGGTGGGTCTTTCCCAGACCCGGTGGGGCATGAAGAAAGAGCGGGTTGTAGGCCTGTCCGGGAAGTTCGGCCACCGCGAGCGCAGCTGCATGGGCCAGGCGGTTTCCATCACCGATGATGAACTGGTCGAAGCTGTAGCGCGGGTTCAGTCCCGAGGTTTCCACGGGACCGCCATCCTCGGGGGTGCGCGACCGACTCCGCGCGGTGGCCGGCGAGGAGTTGTCGGGACCGACCCCGGTGAACGAGACTTTGGCGGCCGGTCCGACGACCGCTCGCGCGCAGTTTTCGACGACCCCACCAAACCGCTTCGCCACCCAGGCCTGGGTCGAGGGAGGTGCTTGCAGGAAGAGTACGCCGCCGTCCCAAGCCTTGACCTCCAGCGGTGCGAGCCAGATTTCATAGGTCGACTCGCCGACCACTCGCCTAAGTTCGGCGCTTATCTCGCGCCAGGCGGACGCGAGCTCGAGGTGCGCGGGCAACTCCAAGCGGCTCCTCCCCGGAGCAAAAGACGGGACCATTCGTAAGGACCGGACAGACCTTGTCCGAGGCGGCGAATATACCAGCGGCAATCCGAGCTGAAGTCGGCTCACTCGGCGTGTTGACGCAAAGCGCGGGAAAAAGGCTCGCCGCCGTGTACGGCACCCCCGCCGTGGGCGGGCGGAAGCTCCCTGACGCCGTGCGTATACTGGCTCGCGACCCTCTCGGGGACGTGACTATGAAACGCACCTACCAGCCGAAAAAGCGCAAGCGCGCACGCACGCACGGATTCCGCGCCAGGATGAGCACCCGTGCGGGCCGTCTCACCTTGAAGCGGCGCCGCGACAAGGGCCGCAAGCGCCTTACCGTCTGATGCGCCGTTCGGCCGGTTCTCGGCCGCGGCCCGGACGGGGCCGACTCTCGCGCAGCGCCGACTTCGACCGCGTATTTCGCAGCGGGCGTTCCCACGCCGGCCGTGAGCTGGTGCTCTACGTGTTTCCGCGCGGCGAGGACGACACGCCGCGCTTGGGGTTATCGGTCTCCCGCAAGGTTGGTGGCGCGGTGGAACGCAACCGAATCAAGCGGCTGCTCAGAGAGGCCTTTGCCCTCGAGGGCGAGCGGCTACCCGCGGGCACTGACGCGGTTGTCGTGGCAAGACACGATGCCAAAGCTCTGGCCGAGCGTGAGGGTTTGGCGGGAATTCGCCGTGCGCTGGGAGACCTCGTCGCCCGCGCGGTTGGCGGTCCAGAATCGGAGCGGCCCGCGGTCGTGGCGCCGGAGGAAACGAGATGAGCGCACTGCGAGCTGTGGCCGTCGTGCCGATCCGGCTGTATCAGCGCCTCATCTCCCCCGCGGTCGGCTCGCGCTGCAAGTACTACCCGTCGTGTTCGGAATATGCCGCGCAGTCGATCTCCAGATTCGGCATACTGCGCGGGCTTGTTCTGGCCGGCTGGCGGCTGCTCCGCTGCAACCCGTTCAGCCACGGAGGGTTTGATCCCGTCGAGGACCAGCGGCTGTTCCAGTCGCGAACGCCGGCCACAGGCGCCTGATCATGCTCCTTTCAGCGAACATCTTCCAGCCCCTGATCGACGTCTTCGAGGCGGTGCTGAAGTTCTTCCACAACTCCGTGGGCGTGCCGTGGGGTTGGTCGATCGTGCTGCTCACCGTGGTGATCCGGGCGTTGCTGGTTCCGCTGACACTGAAGCAGTTCTCCTCGATGCAGAAGCTCCAGCGTCTGCAGCCTCAGCTGAAGGCACTTCAGGCGAAGTACAAGGAGGACAAGCAGCGCCAGCAGCAGGAGCTGATGAAGTTCTACAAGGAAAACCAGGTCAATCCCCTCGGCTCCTGTCTGCCGCTTGTCGCTCAGCTGCCGGTCTTCATCTCGCTGTTCTACATGCTGCGCTCCAGCCTGCGGATCGATATCTGCCCGGGTCTGCAGCCCAAGATCTTGGTCCACGGGCTCCAGGTCATCGACAAGGCCCACCTGAAGCCATGTGGGCCTCACGGCGGTGCGGGGTTTCTGTTCGTTCCAGATCTGACCAACAAGGCCACGGGCGCGGTCCTCGTCGTGTTGATCCTGCTCTATGTGGGGACCCAGCTCGGATCGAGCCTCCTGATGTCCAGCCCGACGATGGACCAGACCCAGCGACGAATCATGCTGCTGATGCCGCTGTTCTTCGTGGTGTTCATCATCAGCTTCCCGGCCGGCGTGATCGTCTATTGGATCACCACCAACTCCTGGACGATCCTGCAGCAGTACATCGTCAAACGGCGTCTCGGCCCGATGGGGCCATTGCCCACCGCGGAAGCCACGGCCGGTGGCGGTCGCGGCGGCGGCACGGCGGTGGCGACGGCCGAACCTGCCGCCAATGGATCGAGCGGCGGCGGGTTGGCCGGGCTGCTGAGGGGCCGCACCAAGTCCGCCGATGAACCCGTGTCCGTGGGCGGCGGCTCGCGCGGCACGGGCGCTCCACCCCCTCGGCCCCCGCGCAAGAAGAAGAAGCGCTCCGGGCGCAGGAGGTGACCCGGGTGATGGCCGGTGGAGAGGGCGCAGCTCGCGTACAAGATCTGATGGAGCGCCTGGTAGAGGAGATCGGGGTCGAGGCTACGGTTGAGGTGCGGGAGAATGAGGAGGAAGTCTCCGGCGAGTTCATCGGCGAGGATCTCGGGCTCATCATTGGCCACCGCGGGCAAACGCTCGATGCGATTCAGCACCTGGCTTACCGGATCGCGTTCAAGGGCTCGCCCGCGCGTAAGCGGGTAGAGCTCGACGCCGCCGGGTATCGCGAGCGCCGTGCGGTGGCCCTGCGTGCCGCCGCCGACCAGGCCGCCGAGTCGGCCGTCCACGACCGGAGGCCGGTCGAGCTCGAGGCGATGAGCCCGCTCGAGCGCAAGGTCGTTCACGAACACCTGAAGACGCGCCACGACGTCGAGACCTACAGCGAGGGCCAGGAGCCCGCGCGCCGGCTCGTCGTGGCGCCGCTGGTCGACTGAGACCGGCACTTCGGGCCGCTCGGCCGTCTGGCCGCGTTTCACGTTTCTTTCCCCGGTGAAACAGCCGAGTGCCGCGCTACAACTACTGGCGTGGATCAACTGACCGACTTCGAGCGCGGCGTGGTGGTGGGGCTGCTGATCGGCGAGGGGTCCTTCGGGGGAGATGGCAAACAGCCGCAAGTCACCCTGCGCATGCACACGCGTCACGAGGCCCTGTTCACGTGGCTCATGGGGAGGTTTCCCCGCACCCGCCTATACGGCCCCTATCACCACGGGGGGCGCTCCTACTACCAGTGGATGGCACGCGGGAGGGCCCTCGTCAACGACGTTCTACCTCTACTCGAGACAGAGCTTCATGATCGACTCGACGGTCATGCAAGCGCGCGTCTCGCGGCGATGACCGACCGCTACGCCGGCTACATCGCCCGGGAGCGCGGGAGGTCGGGCGCATGAGCCAGCGCTCCTCGGTCACACCCGGGCTAGCTTTGCTCGGCCGCCGCTACTCGCTCTCCCCGCGGACTCTGGAGGGGCTCGCCGCCTTGCTCGACCTGATCGCGACCGACCCGCTGGCCCCGACCACCGTCCGCGATGCAAGGCGGGCGCTCAACGACCACCTCGCCGATTCCCTTGTGGCGTTGGAGCTTGGGATCGTCCGCCAGGCGCGCGTGATCGTCGACCTTGGCTCCGGCGGCGGCTTCCCGGGCCTGCCGCTCGCGCTCGCGCTGCCAGAGGCGGAGGTCGTGCTGATCGACAGCAACTCCCGCAAGACGGCGTTCGTCGAGCGGGCGATCGCGGCTTGCGGGCTCGAGAACGCCCGCGCCGTGCACGCGCGAGCGGAGGAGTGGCCGGAGGGAAGCGACCGATTTGACCTGGTCACCGCTCGAGCTCTGGCACCGCTCGATGTCGTTGCGGAATACGCCGCGCCACTGCTACGGATCGGGGGAGCTCTAGCTGCCTGGCGCGGCCGACGCGACCCGGAGGCGGAGTTGGCGGGCGCTCGAGCCGCCAACGTGCTCGGGCTCGAGGTGGGCGAAATCAGGCCGGTTGTGCCGTATCCGGAGGCTCGGAATCGCCACATACACCTGATGACGAAGCTCAGCTCCACCCCCGCGCGCTTTCCGCGGCGCCCCGGGATGGCCCGCAAGCGGCCCTTGGGCACGCGAACACCCCCGTCTGACCGGTGACGGCGCTAGCTTGAGGGCGGTGGGCACCGTCTACGCAATTGCCAACCAGAAGGGTGGGGTGGGCAAGACGACCACCGCGGTGAACCTCGCGGCGTGCGTGGCCGAGGCCGGCTACGAGGCCCTGCTCGTCGACATCGACCCCCAGTGCAATGCGACGCTTGGACTGGGGCTGCCCAAGGACGCGGCCCTCACCGTGTACGACGTCCTGGTCGGTGACGCAACGCTCGCCGACGTCATCCAGGCAACATCGATCGAGCACCTGTCGGTCGCCCCGGCGGGCCCCGATCTGGCCGGCGCGACGGTCGAGCTCCCGCGGGTCGCCGGTTCTGAGACCAGCTTGCGCAAGGCGCTGGCCCCGGTGCGCGAACGCTTCGCCTTCACCCTGCTCGATTGCCCGCCGTCGCTGGGACCCTTGACCGTCAACGCCCTCGTCGCCGCCGACCGGGTGATCGTCCCGGTTCAGGCCGAGTATTTCGCGCTGGAGGGGCTGGCCGGACTACTGGACACCCTGTCGCTGATCCAACGAGAAATGAACCCGAGACTGACCGTCGCCGGCATGCTGCTGACGATGCACGACGGACGGACACGCTTGGCGCAGGATGTGGAGCGGGAGGTCAGGGAGCACTTTCCCGAACTGGTGTTCGATACTGTGATCCCGCGGAACGTGCGGATCGGCGAAGCACCAAGTTTTGGTAAACCGGTCATCCATCACGACCCGCATTGCGCCGGCGCCGACGCGTACTTTGAGCTGGCCAAGGAGGTGGCTGCACGTGGCTGAGCGTCAGAAGGGAATGGGCCGTGGCCTGGCGGCGATCCTCTCGGTCGCGCCCAGAGACGATGGGGAGGACCTCCGCCAGCTTCCGCTGGAGCTGATCGCCCCCAATCCGCACCAGCCACGGAAATCCTTTGACGAGGACACGCTGCTTGCGCTCGCGGACTCGATTCGCCGCCGGGGCGTGCTCCAACCGGTGCTCGTGCGCCCCGTGGTCGGCGGCCGCTACGAGCTGGTGGCGGGGGAGCGCCGCTGGCGCGCAGCCAAGCTCGCTGAGCTCGAGACGGTTCCAGCCATCGTACGTCCCCACGACGACGCGGGTTCACTCGAGGTGGCGCTGATCGAGAACATGGCCCGCGAGGACCTGAATCCGGTCGACGAGGCGCGCGCCTGCGCGGCCTTGGTGGAGGAACTGGGGCTGACCCGGGAAGATGTCGGCCTGCGGGTCGGCCGCAGTCGGGTGGCGGTGTCCAATCTGATTCGCCTGCTTGATCTCCCCGACGAGGTGCTGGAGCTGCTCGAGCGCGGCGATCTCACCGAAGGTCACGGGCGGGCGTTGCTGCTCGCCGAGGACCATGCCGATCGGCGCCGGCTCGCCCGGGAGGCCGTGAGCGGGTCGTGGTCGGTGCGGGAGCTCGAGGCTCGTGCCCGGTCTCACGCCTCCGGTCCCAGCCGGGCTCGGCGCGCGGATCGTGATGCTGCGCTGCATCCAGACCAGGAAGCGGCGATCGAGCAGATTGCCGACGCGCTGGCGCAGGCCCTGGGTCGCGACGTCGACGTCAGCAGCAAGGGCCGCGCGGGCTACAACGCCCGGCTCAGCTTCGACTCCCTGGAGGACGCGCTCGAGATGGCGCGTCGACTCCGGGTCCGCGCCGCCGCCTGAACGGCGGGTTGCCGCGCTCCACGTCGCCGGAGTGCGTGGTCGTTGCGCAACCGTAGCGTTGCGCAACGCTTCCGCGGAAGCGTTTTGCAAGCGAGACTTCCCAGACCGAGCGGCGTGCGAGGCTCGGCCGCAGTCCGCGGCGTAGAATCCTCAACGCTTCCCTGGTTCTGCTGTGCACTGAGCAGCGTGCAGGAGGCGGCACATAGGTCGGGGAGGAAGCAACGCTCCTGCTCAGACCGCTATCCGGGCGATTAGCTCAGTTGGTTAGAGCGCTTCTCTGATAAGGAAGAGGTCCCAGGTTCGAGTCCTGGATCGCCCATCACATCGTTTGCCGCAGGCCGCCCAGCGCGACCGCCGTTCACCTCAGGGTGATGGTCCTCGTCACCGACCGCCGGCGCCCGGCGGCGTCCCGGGCCACCAGGTGCAGGACCAGCACGAGGGGACGCTCAGCCTTCGGTGAGCGGGCTGGAAGTGGCAGGGAGAGGACGGTGTCGGGCCGCGAGAGCTGCTCGTCGCTTTCCGTGAACGAGGCGATCCGCCTAAGGTGGCGGCCGAGCCGGGTGGAGACGTCGATCTTGACGTCGGCTCCGCGGCTCAGCCGGACCGCTACCCGCAGCCCACGACGATCTACGGCAGCGCGCGAAGACTGAAGGGGCCGAGCGTCGAAGCTGAACGCCCGTCCGAGGGGTTCGGAGCCGCTGGCTGAAGGGATATCGCGTGCCGTCCCGGTCGCCGGTGACCCGGTGCGGCCGTGGCAGGTGGTGTGCCCGCTGTCGGCGATCGTGCCGTTCGTCCGCCTGAACGCCCAGTCATAGCTCGAGGAGTGCAGCGTGAGGACAAGGACCCCGTAATCGTTGGTGTCGTAGGACTGGAGGTTGGGCTCGAGCGTGCCCATGCCCTCGAGGTCCTCGCCTCCGGTGCCCACGACGAACTCGCGGATGCCGCTGCTCGTGGCTGCTGCGCTCGGACTCTGCAGCCCGTACCGCTCGTAGATGTGGTCATGACCGCCCAACACGATGTCGGCGTGAGCGTTGTACAGAGCGCTCCACAGCGGGCCGACGCCCGGACTGTCGCTGTTCCAACTCGACGAGAAGCGCGGGTGATGCCAGTAGGCCAGCGTGCATGAGGTCGTGTTTGCCGTGAGGTTGTTCCGCAGCCACGTGGTCTGCGCTGAGGTGGTCTGACCCATGGCGCTGTTGCGGCATCCGGAGCTGCCGCAGCCGGAATTCAGCGAGACGATGTGCCACGTCGCGAGGTTGAACGCGTACGACCCGGATCCCGCGGTTGAGCCGAAGTATCCGAAGTAGCCGGCGGCGCTCGAGCTCTGCGCGTACTCGTGGTTGCCCGGCGCAGGATGCACAATCTGGCCGAACTGCCCCCACGTCGCGCCGTATGCGCCCGCGCCGTTGAACTCGCTGAGCAGGCCCGAGTCGTACTGGTTGTCGCCTAGGGTCAGGACAGCGTTCGCGTTCTGCGAGGCGGCAAGCGTGGCGGTTTGCTGCTGTTGACAACCGTGTGTGGTGTCGCCAGGGGCGCAGGCGATGTCTCCGACAGCGACCACGGTCGGGTCGTTGGGCGCGGCTACGAACGCCGAGACGGCCGAGGGCGCAGAGGCTGAACCCACGCTGTTGGAGGCCGTCACCAACACACGCAACGTGGTGCCCACGTCAGGGCCGCTCAGCGCGTAAGTTGAACCGGCCCCGGGCACGTTCTTGCAGCCGGTACCACTCCAGCTGCAGCGTTGCCATTGATAGCCGAATGACATCGGTGTCGAGCCGCTCCAGACGCCGGCCGTGGCGGAGAGCGTCTGTCCGGAGCGAGCGGTCCCGGACACAGACGGCACCCCGGTGTTCACGGGCGCGGCGGAGCTCACGCCGGTTGCGGTGGTGTAGTGGGTGGCGATTTGGTTGGAGGTGAGCGCGAGGTCGTAGAGCGCGAGCTCGTCGATCGTGCCCTGGAGGTAGCTGGAGCTGATGCTGTCGCCGATCGCGAGCGGTTGGGTGTTGTCGGCCATGGTCTGCGGGCTGAGCACCGGCCCGGTGACGTCTTGGCCGTCGAGGTACAGGTGAACGCTCGCGCCATCCTTGGTCGCCGCGACCTGATGCCACGACGTGTCTGTGACGGTCGCGGTCGAGGAGACGACGTCGGCGACGGTCGATTTCCGCAGCGTCAGCTGGTCGGTGTCATTGAATTCGAGCAGCCAGCCGTTGTTCTGCTTGGAGGCGATGGTCTCGGTCACGCCGGTGCGCTCTCGTTTGACCCATCCCTCAATCGTGAAGCGGTCACCGACGTTCAGCGATGCGGCGGCCGGCACGTTCGCCGATCCGTTGACCCCGTCGAAGCGAACCGCGGTGTCGGGATCGCCTGAGAGCCCCCCGGTCGCTCCCAGCGTCGTGCCCGGCTGATAGCCCCCGGGATTTGACCCCACGCTGTCACACGCCGTCGAGCCCGCAGCCTCACCCAGCCGCCAATACGACACGATCCCGGGTGTCGAGGACACCGCCTGCGAATACGCCGACACCCGCGGCGCACAGGCAGCAATCGCTGACGCCGGGGCGAGCGCGCCGCCAACCAGGGCAGCCATGGCCAGCGCGATCACGGGCTTGAGCACGCGTGCGCGGCGGCCCTGCGACACCGGGCGCAGGCGCGACCCACGCCCGGACGACGACCAATCCCTCGCTATCGATGGCCAATCCATGCCCCACGCGTCCCTCGGTTGAAACGAACCGGCACGCACCCGACCTAAGATCCTCTTAGTCGAACGAACCTACCAGACCTTCGCCAACCTCTGGGATTGTCGGAGGTTTGCTAATCGCCACGGTTGACGAACGGGTGGTAGCTCCGGCACGGTTCCCCGCGTAGACCCGGGCAGGGCGGGAGTCCGGCACCCACATGAACGCTGGGCACGACCGGGAGGATCAGCCGCGACGGCATCTTCGCCGAGAACGCGAGCGAGACGGTGGCGCGTCCGGACGGGCTTAGGTTGCCGAAGGACCAGATCGGCTGGTCGCCGCCGGGAGCGGTGATGGTTATGCGGATGCGAGACCCGCGTCGATAGGCATGACCCTCGTAGTAGAGCGGGACCGTCACCGGCGTCCAGCGGCCCGTGGGCAGCGGCGCCACGTCGGCGCGGCGCAGGCTCAGAACCGGTGCAAGCAGCGTGCTCTTGGCGAGGTCGAGCTTGCGCTCGCTGGCCCGCAGCCAGCCGCCCTGCACGAAGGTTTCGTTTCCGTCGGGTCTGACCTCGGAGACCGTGACCTGCAGGTCGACGCTCGCGGTCGACGCCCTGATCCAGGCTTGCAGCGCGCCGGCGCCAACCACGGTGGCGTCTGCGCTCAGCGGCGAGCTCAGATAAGCCAACGCGCTACCGGCGGGCGGTTGATGCCAGCTGTAGGTGGGAGTGGCGGTCCACAAGCCGTTCGTGCCCGAGCCGGTGTCACCGGTGAAATCAGTGGCCGCTCGCGCGTGGGGATTCCAGGTGAAGCTGTCGCGCCCGGAACCGTGCCGTGAGGTCGCCGACAGGGCGCCACCCCGCGTCAGGTACCAGGAGCGGGCCTGGGTGCCCGGAAGGGGGAAGCGGGAGAAGGACCGCTCAAAGCTCGGAGCCGGCGCCAGCGGCGTCGAGCTCCCGGCGCCGTTGTCAAACAGGATTCGCACCGGCTGCAGACGCTGGAATGCCGCCAGCGCGGCGGTGTAGCTCGGCTCCTGCTGAATCGGGTCTGGAGGCAGGTTCACTCCGGAAACGCCCATGGCGGCCTGGTAGATGCTTGGCGCGATGGCCCTCGCGGCAGGCGTCAGATGCGGCGCCTGGCGCGCCACGTAGAGCTCGAGGAAGTCGTACCAGCGGTTGAAGGTCCCCGGGTCAAGCGAGTCGATGTGGGTCCCGTTGGTGAAGGTGAACCACTTCCGCTGCGTGCCGGTGAAGTGCTGGGCCAGGTCGGCGCAGTGTCCGCCGGTCTGCTCGTCGGTCCATTGGCAGGCGACGTAGGAGGGCACCTTGATCCGGTTGACGAACGTGATCGGGGACACCGGGTCCGCGACCGAGGGCACGTAGAAGCGGTTGGCGTGGGTCTTGGCGATCAGGTCGACGGCGTTTCCGTGGAGTGCTTGATTCGCCCGGCACACCTGGTCGCCTTCCTGGATGCGCTTCAGCGCCCAGCCCTGGCCACCCGTGGCCGAGGCCGGCTTGGCATCGTGGACGCGGTCCTTGGCCCACGACAGGGCAAAGCCGGTGTTCAGGATCCCGCCCGGATACAGCGTGGTGGCGGTGTTGTCGATCACCGAAAGCGGGGCGATCGCCGCGAGGCTCGGCGGATTCGTGGCCCCGACGAACAGCTGGCTGATCCCGCCGTAGGAGATTCCCATCATTCCCACGCGGTGGTGCAAGACCCAGGGCTGGCGCGCGACGGTTTCGATGACGTCATATCCGTCCAGGCCCTGGAGGGGCTCGAAGTAGTCGAATGCGCCACCTGAGCACCCAGTACCGCGCATGTTCACGTCGACGACGGCGAAGCCGAGCAGATTGGCGATCGCGGAGATCCCACTTTCCGGCCCGGCTGGGTTCGCGTAGCCGTAGCCCGCGTACTCGATCAACGTGGGGAACGGGCCCGTGCCGCCCGGAAGGTGAACGTCGATGGCCAGCTGCGTCCCGTCCCGGGTCCTGAGATACCCGTAGCCGCTTGCCGGGAGATGCTGCTCGTACCCGCGCGTGCTGAGGGGGGCGCTACGAAGGGTGAGGACCGTCAGCGGCCCTGACCGCACGGCGCCTGGGCCCGGCTGGGAGACGCGGTAGCCCGCGCCCGGAGCCACATTGCGAAACAGCGCGGCGCCCAGCGCGTCGGTCCGCTGACTGGCCACTCGGTGTGCGCCCTTCAGCAGCAGTAGCTGCGCTCCGACCCGGGCTCCGGTGACGTCGACCTGCTCGGCACTGCCACGCGCGCTGAACGAGCTCGCGGCCGCCGCCCGAGTCCCAACCCGAGCGCCCGCGGCGCTGGCCTGCGTCGATAGCAGCGCGATGCCACACACGGCAAGCATGGCCGTGCGCCCCACGCGGCCTTTGGCCGAAGCCCTCAACTCCACGGAGACACCCTTTCACACGAGGCAAGCCGGCGAGCCGGTTGAGGCGGTCAGGCCCGGGCCGGCCCGGTTGCTCCCGGTAGGCTGTCGCACAGATGACCAAGTCGGATGCGCTGGAGCGGCACCCTCCATCCGCCGCCCGCTTCGTGATCCAGAAGCACGCCGCCTCGAGCCTGCACTACGACTTTCGGCTCGAAGTTGACGGGACCCTGCGTTCCTGGGCGGTGCCCAAGGGCCTGTCGACCGACCCGCGAGTGAAGCGGCTCGCGGTGGAAGTCGAGGATCACTCGCTGGAGTACGCCGACTTCGAGGGGACGATCGGTTCCGGCGTGTATGGAACGGGGGCGGTGATCGTCTGGGACGCGGGCACCTACCGGAACCTGGATGAGAAACGATCGATGGGCGACGCGATCGCGGCCGGCCACGTCAAGGTCTGGCTCGAGGGCCAGAAGCTGACCGGAGGCTGGACCCTGCAGCGCACCCGGGGCGGCGAGAAACCGCAATGGCTGATCATCAAGCGTCGTGACGAGCACGCCGACGCCCGACGCAATCCACAGAGCACGCAACCCGGTTCGGTGAAGAGCGGGCGAACCGTCGAGCAGGTAGCCGCAGAGGGAGAAGCGAGCGGATCGTGACCGCCGCACTGGAATCACTGTCGGCGCCAGAGCGTCAACTGCTGCGCCCAACCGGGCCACCGCGAGGTTCGGATGCGATGAAGGCGACGCTGACCCGGGAGCGCTTCAGTGACCCCAACTGGGTCTTTGAGCGAAAGCTCGACGGCATCCGTTGCATCGCCGTCCGCTCGGAGGCTGGCCTGAGCCTGCTCTCCCGTAATGACCTGTTGATGAACGACCGCTATCCGGAGCTCGCCGAAGCACTTGCTGCCCAGCCCGCCGACTGCTTCGCTGTCGATGGGGAAATCGTCGCCTTCGATGGTTCGGCGACCAGTTTCGCCCGCCTCGCCCAGCGCCGCCGGCACTTCGTCCCGGTGTTCTTCTACCTTTTTGACCTGCTCTGGCTGGAGGGCTGTGACACCCGTGCGCTGCCGTGGCGCCGGCGCAAGCAGCTCCTGCGCAGCGTCCTGCAGTTCGCCGACCCACTGCGCCTGACCCAGCACCGCAACGGGAACGGCGAAGCGCTGTTTGAGCAGGCGTGTCGGAAGGGCTGGGAAGGGCTGATCGCCAAGCGAGCCGACAGTCCCTACGCCCAGCGGCGCTCGCGGGACTGGCTGAAGCTCAAGTGCGAGCAGGGGCAGGAGCTGGTGATCGGCGGCTACACCGCGCCGCGGGGAAGCCGTACCGAGTTTGGCGCTCTGCTGCTCGGCCATTACGACAACGGCCTGCGGTACGCGGGCAAGGTCGGGACCGGGTTTGATCACGCCACGCTCGCCGACCTTGGACGCGAGCTGAGAAAGCGCCGCGTGGGCGAGTCGCCCTTCGCAGATGCGGCCGACATCCGGGAGCGGGACGTGACCTGGGTGCAGCCGACCTTGGTGGCTCAGGTCGGGTTCAGCGAATGGACCGGCCACGGCCGCTTGCGACACCCTCGGTTTCTCGGCCTCCGGGACGACAAGGCTGCCTCCGAGGTGATCAGAGAGCGATGACCGAAACAATCACCGTCGGTCGCCGGAGGGTCGAGATCACCCATCCCGACAAGGCCCTGTTCTCCGATCCGCGGATCACGAAGCTGGAGCTAGCGCGGCACTACGAGCACGTGGCGCCGGTGATGCTCGCTCACGTTCGCGACCGGCCGCTGGCACTCGAGTCGTTCCCTCAGGGCACCGATCACCGGGGCTTCTTCATGAAATCGATTCCGGCTCATTTTCCCGACTGGATCGAGACCGCGGAGGTGCCCAAGAAAGGCGGGTCGCTAACCCAGGCGCTGGCGGCGCAACGCCGCCACCCTGGTCTACCTGGCTGGGCAAAACGTCGTCACGCCGCATATCTGGCTGTCGCGCGTGGATGCGCTGCGGGAGCCGGATCGGTTGGTCATCGACCTGGATCCCGCCCCTGGCGTCGGCTTTTCCGCGGTCCGCGCCGCGGCCCGGGAGGCGGGTGCCCGGCTGGAAAGTGCCGGCCTGGTTCCCTACGCGATGGTCACCGGCTCACGAGGGATTCACGTAGTCAGCCCGCTGCGCCGGGGAGCGGATTTCGGCCTCGTCCACAGCTACGCGCGCCGGCTGGCCGAGGCCATGGTGGCCGATGACCCGAAACGGCTGACGCTGGAGTGGCACCGGGCGGAGCGTGGCCGGCGGATCTACTTGGACGTCAATCGCATCAACTACGCCCAGCACGTGGTGGCTCCCTATGGCGTGCGCGCAAAGCCCGGCGCACCGGTGGCGATGCCGATCCACTGGAACGAACTGGACGACTCGCGGCTGCGGCCCGATGCCTGGACGGTCGCCAACGCCGCCGCGCGGGTGAAGTCCGACGGTGATGCCTGGGACGGCATCGGCCGTCACGCACGAAAGCTCCCGCCCAGCTGAAGCCACCCCGGCGCGGCTCTCAGCCGAAGTTCAACACGTTGTCTAAGTGTGGCGAACGCGGCGTAGGGGTATCCTCCGAAATATGACCGAAGACACGCTCGATCGTCGCCTTGGGCGGCTATCGCCGCCATCATCAACCGCGCCCGAGGCGACCGGCTACTTCGATCGACACTCGATGCTGCGGCGTATCCATCGTGAGCGTGCCCTCGCCCTCTCAGGTCCGCGGGCCCTGCTCATGCAGGCGGCCCATCCGCTCGCAGTATCCGGGCTGCTGGCCCACACCACTGCCCTCGATGAGCCGTATGACCGCCTGGCCCGGACGGCAGCGACGCTGAGCACGATCGGCTTTGGCTCGCGTGAGGACGCGGATGCGGTGACCCGCCGGGTGCGGGCGATGCACCGTCGGGTCGAGGGGACGTACGACGGAGCAGGTCGGCCGTCATCCGCCCGGCACCGCCTATCGTGCTGACGACCCGGAGCTGCTGCTCTGGGTCCTGTTCACCCTCGTCGACTCGGCCCTGGTCGTCTACCGCAAGTATGTCGGCTCGCTCAGCCGGGCGCAAGAGGCTGCGTACTGGGAGGACTACAAGGTCATCGGTCGGTTGTTCGGCCTCAAGGACCAGGATCTCCCGCGAACCCTTGATGACCTCGACGCCTATCGTCGCCGGATGCTCGAGGGCGACGAGCTGCTGGTCACCGACTGGGCGCGCGACCGGGCCAGGAAGATCGTGCTGGAGCCGCCGGTTCCGCTGGTCGCCCGGCCGTTGCTGGAGACCGTCAATTTCATCACCATCGCCCTGCTGCCTGAGCGCATCCGAGCTCAGTATCGATTCGGGGCGGTCCCTCCAGCGATCATGCGCCGCGCGCTGGTGGCCGGCGGCGCTGAGTACATCAAGCGGGCGGTCATTCCACTGCTCCCTGACCGTCTGCGATTGGTCCCGGCCGCCCGGCCTGCCTGACCGCGCGCGCCGACGCTCGGGTCGCCCGGGAAGGACTCGGGCCCGATGCGCGTCCTTATCGGCGAGGATCAAACCATCCGATGAGGAGATTGACTATGGGCAGAGCAATGGGCCTGTTGATGACAGGCGTCGTACTTGTGGTCGCCGGATGCGGTAGCTCGAGCAGCAGCAGCACCGCCACTAGTAGTGCGCCGGCTAGCTCAAGCACAGCTACGGCCGGCAGTTCATCGTCGTCGGCCGCTCCGGCTGCCTCCAGTGGTGCGGCAACCACGGTGAAACTCGCCGCTGTCCCGGGCAAGCTCGCATTCGACACCAAGGCGCTGAAGGCCAAGGCTGGCCAGGTGACCCTGTCGATGTCCAATCCCTCGAGCTTCCCCCATGGGATCGGCGTCAACGGGAACGGTGTTGACAAGGACGGGAAGGTGGTTCAGCAGGGCGGCACCTCCACGGTGACAATCAAGCTGAAGCCCGGGACCTACACGTTCTACTGCCCAGTCCCGGGCCACGAAGCCGCGGGAATGAAGGGCACGCTGACTGTGACCTGATCCAGAGACGCAAACTCCCCGGCGCGGGTATCTGCGCGCCGGGGAAGTTCGCTGCTAGGCAGAGGCTCGGCTCAGTGGGGCTTGAGCTGGTGGACCGCCGGACGCTTCAGCGTCTGCTTCTTGATCTTGTCGAACTCGTAGAACCTGCCCGGGCCCTTGCCCTTGGCACCGAATCCAAAGCCCGCGCCCTGCAGCAACGACACGGCCGTCTCGATCTTGGTGAAGTACTTCGTCGACCCTGACGCGAACGCCTGATCGTTGCCGGCCTTGCCGAGCGACTGCAGAGCAAGCGCGCGGTGGACCGACTCGATACCCATGATCTCGGCCGCGTAGCGAGCGAAATCACCCTTGCCGGCGTTACCGAACGCGGTAACTCCGATTTGGTACGCGTTGACAAACACGCCGTCGCCGAACACCAGTGCGGTGAGCAGGTTGTGCTCGTTGGCGAACAGGGAGTCCGGGACCCAGATCTTCTTGGTCGCCGGCTTGGCGCCGAGGGCCTGGGTGAGCACGTTGTAGTGGTCGAGCTCCTGGTAGGCGGCGTTCAGCACATTGCGCTGAGTCACAGCCGTGGAGAACCTAACCTTCTGTGCTCCCACCGTGTTGACGATGGTGGCCAGCACTTCGGCCGTCGCCGCGATGTTGAGGATGGTCGCTGCGTCGTTCGCGGCCATCGCGCTCGCGGGAAGCGAGAGCAGGCCAAGGCTGCCGAGGGCTCCGGCAGCACCGGCGACGAATTTCCGGCGAGTCGATGCGGATTCGCCACTGAAGCTGTCGTCGATCGAGGCATATACCTCGTTGATTTGATCCGGCACGTGTTACCTCCGTTAGTGGATTACTGAGTTCCGGCCGTTCGACCTGGAATACGCGTCACAGTGCAACGCAGATCACTGTGTAAAAACCTTTAGGGTCAGGATCCGATGCCGGAGGCCGCCCCGGCCGCCAGGGCCTCACGACGATCTCGCGAGCGCTGCCGGCGCTCGGCGAACGAGGCGAACAACACACCGATTTCGAACAGCAGATAGAGCGGCACCGTTTCCAGCAGCATGGTGATCGCGTCACCCGGTAGCACCGCCGCGACCAGGGCACACGCCCCAACCGCATACCGGCGGTTCTTGCGCAATTGACCTGGCGTGATCACACCGGCCGAGGTGACCGCCATGATCGCCACCGGGACTTCGAAGAGAAGCCCCATGGCAAGCATCGTGGTGGCGGCAAACTTGTAGTACTGGCTGGCTTGGACCAGGACGTTGAATTGCCCGCTGTTGAAGTTCTGGAAGAAGTTGACCGCAGCCGGCAACACGACTAGGTACCCAAACGCCACCCCGGCGATGAACAGGAACGGCACCGCGAGGGTCAGCGGCAGCATCTGCCGGCGGTGTCTGGGATTGACGGCCGGCATCAGGAACGCATAGGCCTGATGCAGCAGGATCGGCAGCGCGAGGATCAGCGCGAAGATGAACGACACCGTCAGGGTCGTGGTGAACGGCTCACCGATTCCCAGGGTCACTGGCCGGTCGCCGTGCGGCGACGCAGACAGGCTGGCGACGTCCCGCTCGAGCTGGACTTGCACCTTGGACAGCGTCGCCCCCAGTGCACTGTGTGGGCGTTCGGACCGGAGGGCCCCGGCGACCGTGTTCAGCTGGACAGCGACGTTGCGAGCGCTCCGCTGCACCAGGTAGGTGGCGCCTAGCGGCCCGTGCCCGTCGCGCACCTGCTGCTGGGTCTGGTGAGCCAGCGGGCTGTCGATGAGCTTCAGCAGCTGGTGGTTCTGCCAAAAGCAGACGCCAAACGCGACCACCAGGGCGAGTCCCGACACGATCAATCGTGTGCGTAGCTCGTCGAGGTGACCTACGACACTGAGGCGATCCTCGTGCCCTACGGGTTGCAGGGCGGGGATCCGACGTCGCATTGCGCTTGGCATCCGCATGGTGTTCTTTGACCGTCCGACTTCGACGGCGAGCTAGGCGGCCGGGTGGATCGGCGTGGCCGAGGCGATCGGGGAACGCTCTGTCGTGCTCTCAGCGACGGGCTCGCTGGTCGCTGTGGCCGCGGACAGCTCGGCGCCAGGGGAAGACTCGCCGTTGATCGACTCCTTGAAGCCGCGCAGACCATGTCCGAGCGAGCGTCCCATTTCCGGTAGGCGCTTGGCGCCGAACACGAGCAGCAGGATGACCAGCAGAAAGGCGAGGTGAATCGGGTTGTCGAGTCCCATCAGGTTTGCTCCGTTCGTTTGAAGTTCGTATTCATGCCTGCGCACCGCGGTGGCGATCGGATCACCGGTGCGAATCCGGGACCGCTCGTGCGCGGAGGACGTGAGAGCGCGACCCGCCGAGGAGGAGGTCTGGGGCGGGCCGCGCCGTCACGGTTGTTCGCCGGCGTCAGGCCTTGATAAGCGGGCCCGCCTTGGCGAGCACCTGGGCCTTGGTCAGCGGCTTGTCGAAGCCGCCGTCAGGCGTCACGGACTGATTCGTGAGCAGGCCGATCGCGGCGGCATGCCGCGCTTCAACCTGGACGATCGATCCGGCCGCGGCCAGGTACGCAGGGTTGGAGAGGGAGGGGCCGGCACCGTTGTAGGCGCCAACTCCGGTGTTCTCCAGGACATAGGCGAGCTTGAGGAAGCTGGCCTGATCGGTGACGGGGAAGACGAACTTCGGCTTCTTGGCCGGCGTTCCACCGGCGGCCTTGATCGCCTTGGTCAGCGCATCGACGTGCTGACTCTCCTCGTCGCCGAACATCGACGCCAGGCTGCGTGCCTCACCACTGAGGCCCACCGCCTTGCCCTTGACCTTGTAGAAGTCGGTCTCGAGGTACTCGAGCGTGAGGGCGAAGTTGAGGATGTCCACATCCCCGCTTCCAGCGCCGAGTGCACTACCGACATAGGGGCTGATCGCAGCGGCGCCGTAGACGGCACCGGCGGTCATTGCGCCGCGCAGGATGAAGCTCGCGCGGGTGACGCCGTGAACCTCCACGGCTGCCAGCTCGGGGCTGGCAATTTCAATACGTTTCATCTGAGTCTGTTTCCTCTCTGGAAGGTCGGTGTCGTGCTCAGGCGATGAAGGGCTTGACGACCTTCAGGACCTCAGCCATGCTCATTGGCTTGGCGAACGCGCCGTCCGGCGTAGGTGATGTCTTCAGCACCAGGTTCAGCGTCGCTGCATGACGTGCTTCGACGCTGTGGATCGCCAGGGCCGCGGCAAGGATTTCCTTGCTCTTGATGTTTCCGGCCTGGCCCAGGTATGCGGCAGCACCAAGATTCTCGACTGCGGCGGCCAGCTTGGTTACCGACGCTGCGTCCTTGAGCGGGAACTTGCCCTTCGGCTTGGCGGCCGGCGTGCCGAGGCTCATGGCCACCTTGTGCAGCGCGGTGACATGGTCATGCTCCTCGGTGCGGAACATCTTGATCACCGACAGGTTGGCGCCGCTGAACAGTCCGCTGGCCACCACCTTGTCGTAGAACTCAGACTCGAGGTACTCGAGCGTCAACGCGTAGTTGACGATGGCGAGGTCGCCGGAGCCGCTGCTCGAACTCGAGCTGGTGGCTGCGGAGGAGGTGCTTGCGGCGCCGGTGGCCGCCGATGAGGAGCTCGAACTGGAGCTGCTGCCACAGGCGGCAATAAAGGCGCCTAGAGCGGTCGCGGCTGCGCCGGACCCCATCGTCTTACCGGCCATTCTGAGGAACTTCTTGCGCTCGACATCGTCGCGCGCGAGCTCCTTCACCACACCTTCGGTCGGCCGCTCGGCCGCCGTGCTGGTGGAGTCAGTCATCGGGTCTCCTTCATGTGGCCCGAGTGCGTGCGCCCGGGTTTCGACCTGTCTACGGAGCAAGTCGCCGGCCGGATCACCCGCAAATGCACCACAACACGTTCGTCACACACGCGTCATGGGCCAGAGCGCGCGTTCACAATCTCGCCTCGCCGTGACTGTTAGTTCGGGCTCCCGCCCGCCGGGGTCGGGCTTGACAGCTCCGTCATGGTTGGGAATGTGCCCAACGAGACGAGGAGGAATCATGGTGCGCTGTAGTCATCTCGACCAGGTCGTGGTGGCCAGGCCTGAGAGCGTCGCCGGTTGCGAGGACTGCCTGGCGATTGGCGGAACTTGGTTGCACCTGCGCGTCTGTCGCAGCTGTGCCCACGTCGGCTGCTGCGATTCCTCGCCAAACCGGCACGCGTCGGCCCACGCCCGGGCTCAGGAGCACCCGATCATCACTTCTGCGGAACCTGGAGAGGATTGGTCCTACTGCTACGTCGACGACGTCGCATTCGAGATCGAGGAGCGGGCGTGACTCGGGGTGGCACTTAGGTCACGGCAGTCGATGCCGCCCGCCGGTTTGCTCCGTCCGCTTGCGGGACTAGCGTCGGCTAATCGTGATGGCGAGCATCTTCAGCGGAATCTGGGACGTGCTCCGGTGGACCTGGCACGACCCCGACGGCTACGCCATCATCAGCGGTCCCCTCGCCGACATCACGTTGCTGGGTGGGGCGTACGCCATCTATCGCCGCCACAACTGCCACGCCAAGGGCTGCCCGCGGATCGGGCGTCACCCGGTGAGCGGAACGGACTACATCGTGTGCCGCAAGCATCACCCGCACAACTCCCCGACCCCTGAGCAGATCCTCCATGAGCACCACGCTGCGGTGCTCGCTGCGGGCAAGCCGCCCGCGGCGGTGCCCCCCGTCGTAACCGAGCCTCCCGCATGACCGGTCGTCCCGCTGAACGCGGGGCGACCGGGTGCGGGCCGGTCAGGCCGGCTTAGGCGGCTTCCCGGAGCTCTTCGAGCTCTGAGCTGCCGGCTAGGCGGCGGAGTCCCTGCTCCTCGAGTGCTCGCGCCTGCTCGAGTGGGATTCCCAGTTCCGTACCTGTCTGCCGCAGTGTCCTGGGCTCGTCGCCGGCCAGTCCGAAGCGCAGCGCGATCACGTTGCGCTCGGCCTCGGGGAGCTGTGCGACCACAGCGTGGACTTGCTCTCCGCGCTGGGCAACGGCTACTTCCTCGATCGGCTCGGGGCGGTCACTGGCCAGCAGGTCACCGAGGGAGGTCTCGCCCTCCTCGCCGACTGGTTGATCAAGGCTCGCTAGACCGCGGCTGATCTCACGCAGCTCGATCACCTCGTCCACGGAGAGCTGCGCGACTTCCGCGATCTCTTCGTCGGTCGGTTCACGAGACAGCTTGGCGTTCAGCTCGCTCTCGATCTTGCGCACCTTGACCTGGCGCTGGGCCACGTGAACCGGGACCCTGATGGTCCGGCCGTGGTTTTGCAAGCCTCGCTGGATCGCCTGACGGATCCACAGCGTGCCGTAGGTGGAAAACTTGAATCCGCGTCGCCAGTCGAACTTCTCGACTGCACGAATCAGGCCCAGCATTCCCTCCTGAACCAGATCCTCCATGGGCAGGCCATGGCCCTGGTAACGCCGTGCCTGCGACACGACAAGACGCAGGTTGGAGTTGATCATCCGATCCTTCGCCGCCAGATCTCCGCGTTCGATCCGCTTGGTGAGCTCGACCTCTTCCGCCGCGGTCAGCAGCGGGTAGGCGCGAGCGCGCCGCAGGAACAGGTCCAACGAATCCGCGCCTACGGTTTGATCGGCGCCGCCGATTGCCTTGGCCTCGGTGGAGTGAGTGGTGGTATGGGCGGACTGACGCCGGCTCTGGCGTCGGTTGCCGCCGCGTCCCGCTGTACGGGCGGAAGCGCTCTGCGTGCGCGTAGATTGAGTTGACTCATGACGATCGCCTCGCGCACGCGGAGCGGCGTCACGATCGTGGGTTTCAAAGCTGCTCAGTTCTGTCTCCGTTAGTCCGGTGTGTTCGATAGGTATCGAATTATAACACTTGTTCGACGAAAATCGAACAATGAGGCGCTGAGATCTTTGGCCTGTCTATCCTGAGAAAGACCTGCAAATTCGCAGGTTCGGCTAAATCCGAGCTTTCCCTTATCTAAGAGCTTCCAGCACCCGCCGGCAAACCTGTCCAAGCATGGGGGCTACCCGCTTCGGACGATGGCCTAGTCGGGAATTGGTTGCATATTCATGCGCCCGCCTGGGCAGGCTGGATCAGTGACCTCGCGAGGACCGATCTGGCTGACAGCCTTGGTCGCGGCTGTTTGCGCCGTACCCGCCGCCGCCTCGGCGCAGCCGATCGCCAAACGGCCCGTGGCAATCGGGTCAGGAGGCGCGATTGCCTCAGAGAACCTGCCCGCCACCAACGCCGGGTTGGCGGTACTGCGCCGTGGGGGCAGCGCTGCTGATGCGGCCGTCGCGGTGGCCGCCACGCTGGGCGTGAGCGATCCCTACGTAGCCGGGATCGGCGGTGGGGGCTACTTCGTCTACTACGACGCCAGGACCCACCGCGTGTCCACCATTGATGGTCGCGAGACGGCACCTTCAGCCGCAACCCGGAACCTGTTCATCGATCCCCACACGGGCAAGCCGTTCCCGTTCCCCACAGCGGTGACCAGCGGGCTTTCGGTCGGGGTGCCGGGCAACCTGATGACGTGGCAGCGGGCGCTCACCCGCTGGGGCAGGTTCAGCCTGGCCGCGGACCTCGCCCCGGCGGAGCGGGTGGCCAGTCACGGATTCACGGTGGACGCGAACTTCCGCGAGCAGACGCGCGAGAACCAGGCGAGATTCGCGCAGTTCAACTCGACCAGCGCCCTGTTCCTGCCCCACGGCGAACTGCCGATCGTCGGCTCGACGCTGCGCAACCCTGATCTGGCCCGGACCTACGGACTGATCGCGCGGCGGGGCATCGGCGCGCTCTACGGCGGGCCGGTTGGCCGGGACGTCGTCAACGCCGTGCATCGGCTTCCGCTGGCTCCGCACGCCACCCTCAGCCCGATCTCCGGCCTGATGGCGCTGGGCGACCTGGCCGGCTATTCAACCCGCGACCGTCAGCCCACGCACGTCCGCTACCGCGGGTACGACGTCTACAGCATGGCCCCGTCCTCCAGCGGCGGCTCGACGGTGGGCGAGGCGCTGAATATCCTCTCGCACTTCAGCCTTGATCGTGAGTCCCGCGTCCAGCAGCTGCACCATTTCCTCGAGGCATCACGGCTGGCCTTCGCCGACCGCAACCGCTACGTCGGCGACCCCCAGTTCGTCAACGTTCCACTCCGGCAACTGCTGTCGACTGGATTCGGCACCCAGCGCGCGTGCCTGATCAACCCGGCTCACGCGCTGAGCAGTCCGGTAGCTCCGGGCGACCCGTTCAGGGCGGGTTGCCTATCGGCACGACCGGCGAGCGGGGCGCAGCCACAGGAAGGCACGAACACGAATCACTTTGTCATCGCCGACCGTTTCGGCAACGTCGTGTCGTACACCAACACGATCGAGCAGCTCGGAGGCAGCGGCATCGTCGTGCCCCACCGTGGCTTCCTGCTCAACAACGAGCTGACCGACTTCAACTTCGCCCCGGCATCGGCGTCGGTGCCTGACCCCAATCTGCCCGCCGCCGGGAAGCGACCCCGGTCGAGCATGTCGCCGACGATCGTCCTCCGCGGTAGGCGCCCGCGGCTGGCCCTCGGCGCTGCCGGGGGGGCGACGATCATCACCACGGTTCTGCAGATCCTGATCAATCGGCTCGACCTGCACATGGACCTGGCGAGCGCGCTGGCCGCCCCCCGGGCCTCGCAGCGCAACGCTTCGAGCACCCAAGCCGAGCCGGCGTTCATCGCCCAGCCGACCACCCCTGGGTTGCAGCAGCTGGGACAGTCGTTCACCGTCAGCGACACCTCGGGGCTCGACCCCACGATCAAGATCCCCCCGACGATCGGCACGGCCAGCGCCCTCGAGGTGCTCCCCCGCGGCCGCGTCCTGGCGGTGGCTGAACCCGTCCGCCGAGGGGGCGGAGCGGCGGGCGTGGTCAGGCGCGGCCGCTAGCCGGTCAACGTGACGATCGCGTCTGCTCCGGCGATCAGCTGCTCGTCGTGACTGGCACAGATGACGGTCTGACCCCCCAGACGAGCCGCGCTGCGCAACAGTCCCACGACGCGTTCAGCTGCCAACTCGTCGAGCCGCGAGGTCGGCTCGTCGAGAATCAGGAGTCCTCGGGCACACGCGAGCGCACGCGCGAGCGCAACGCGCTGCGATTCCCCAGCGGACAAGCGGCTGACGCGCTGGGTCGCGTGGTCGTCCAGGCCGACCGAAGCCAGCGCTGCTCTCGCCTGCGCGGACGCGTCCGCGGGCGCCACATCGCGCACCGCGAGGGCCAGGACGATATTTTCCTCAGCGCTCAGGAACCCGATTGGGAACGGATCCTGCGGGAGATACCCAACCCGGTTGCGTCGCAGTGCTGCCAGGACCTCGCCGTCTGCCGTCGCGTAGGCCTGGCCATCGATCAATATCTCTCCGCCGTTGGCCTCCTCAAGGCCGATGATCAGGCGCAGCAGCGTTGACTTGCCGGCTCCTGAGCGCCCGGTCACCACCGTCACCCGCTGGCGCGCGAAGGTCTTGGAGAATCGGTTGAGCACGACGCGCTCGGATTCCCCATCGTGATGCTGACGGGTGACCGCGCGGACGTCGACGACGGCAGCTTTCCACGCCGGCTGGTCGGCCCGCGGATCCGCAGGCGCCAATTCGGCCGTGCGTCGTCGCGCAGCGCGCGGCGAACCTCCGGCACTCCTCACCAGCAGCCCCGCTTCGGCACGCTCCACGTACACGCGATCTCCGATCGCCGCCAATTCCAGCAACCCGGAAGGAAGCCGCACCCAACCACGGGCATCGACGAGCCGAAACTCGGCGCGGCCGTCGGCGACCTCCGCCTCCAGGCGCCCATCACGCATTCGCAGAGTGCGGTCCGCCTCGGCGGCGGCCTCGGAGTCGTGCGAGACGACGATCACGCTAGCGCCGTCGGAGTGTGCGAGTTCACGCATCAGCTTCTGCACCGTCACCGCGCTGGCACGGTCCAGCTCCCCGGTCGGCTCGTCGGCCAGCAACAGCGCAGGGCGGTGAGCGAGCGCTGCGCACACCGCCGCCCGCTGGCGCTCGCCTCCTGAGAGCTCTGCGGCGCACGCGGCCTCGCGATCGCCCAGCCCGGCCGCCGCCAGCAGCGCTGACGCTCTGGCGCGAGCCTCCCGTGGTCGCGACCGGCGGAGCATCAGTGGCAGCGCGACGGCATCTCGCAGAGGGAGTTCAGGTGAGAGAACCGAACTCCAATTCTGACCGAGGAACCCGATCTGATCACGTCGGATGCGCGCCCTGCGTCTCGGCGGCAGGCGTCCAAGCTCGCGGCCGAGCACGCGCACCTCGCCGGCGGAGGGCGTGTCGATACCTGCGAGCACCCGCAAGAGCGTGCTCTTCCCGGCGCCGCTGGGCCCGATCACGGCCACGACCTCGCCGGCGCCGACCGACAGGGTCAATCCCTGGAGGGCTGCCGCGTCACCCTCGCTGGTGCGATGCACGCAGAACACTTGCTCCAGCTGTGCGGCTGGCATGCTCATGCGCGGATGGTTCCCCTGCGTCGGCGGCCAAGCATGCCGACCGCGCCGGCGAGCAAGGTGGCCCCCAGCATCAGCGCGCACCAGAGCACCAGCAGGGCCCACGGCGTGACAGCGACCAGCGGCGGCCGCTGATCGGCGGACTGCAGAGCGGCGCGGACAGCGCCCACCCCCAGCGGGGTCAGCGCCAGCGCGATCACGAGGCCCGCCAAGGATCCGGCCACGCCGGTGAAAAGCGACCGTAGTCGCAGTTCGGTTCGCAGGGCACGGGCCCCGACGCCCTGGCCGGTCAAGTCGCTCAACACTCGCGTCTCCGCAGCTGACCCGAGAAGTGAGACGAGGACGCCGATCAGCGCCAGCAGAGCCGACAGCCCTGCGGCGGCGATCAGGGACCCCTCGACGGCGCGCGCCACGCCCTCGCTTCGCAAGCCGCGTTGGACGTCGACGCGCAGCGTTGAGTTCAAGCGCGAATACGGCGGCGTCCGCAGGGCCGCGCGCAGCGCGGACGGCCGCGGCGAGCTGAGCCAGAGCTCGTCGGATCTGCCTTGGCCGGGGAGCCAAGCGTCCAGTGCCCCCGCGAGCCGGGCCTCGTCGGCGACGACGAAGCCAGCGGAGTCCGCCGGGACGGTCGGAAAGCGCTTGAGGACGGCGGCTACCCGCGCGAAAACAGGCGTCCCGTCGATAGTCAGCGGGAGGACGCCACGCGCGTCGGCGGCAGCGGCTGTGATCGGATCCGCCAGCACCGGAACCGGGCGCAGATCCACGGGCTGCTCCGGGCGGAGCACCGCGCCGGCTCCGCTGGTGGCAAAGCGAAACCGAGCGCTTCCCGCGCGCGTGGTGCCTACTGGACCCGGAAGCAGCCCAGTGGCCGCCCCGTGGGCTCGCCAGCGCCGCAAAGAGACTGGCCGTCGGCGGTGGTTTCGGGTGTCGACCGTCTCCAATCCGGTTAGCGCCACCGTCGTGGTCGATTGCGTGGCGGCGGCGATGTTCTCGCCATTCTGATGACCTGCGGTGATCTCCAAGCCGATTGGTTCGTGGAGTTCGAGCGCTTCGAGCTCCACCGGCCACGCGGTACGCGGGCGCGCAGACGAGCGCCCGCCGTTCCAAGCGGAAGCTGTCTCAGGCCGCCGTCCGGGCTGCGCAGATCCGCGATCAGTGTCAGTCCCAGCCCGCCGGCGTTCAGGTGCGCTACCAGTTCGGGCGCCCCGCCCGGCAGCGTCGGACCGGACGTCCGCGGCCTGCCTCCGGGCGCCAGCGCGCTCGACATCTGGTCCAGCGACATAGACGCGTCACCGGCGCGCCAACCATGGACCCGGCGGAGCGCGGCGGCGGGCACGCCGAGCGCGGGAACGGTCGAGCTGCGCGCCCCGGCCGGGTAGGTCGCCTCTGTACGCCGCACCTCGAATGCTGGGCCGCCGGCCAAGGAGCGCCACTTGGCCAGCGACCCAACCTCGAGCGGCCTCGTGAAGTCAGGGCCCGCCGCGACGAGCGCATCGAGCGGCACCCGCTCGGCTGCTTGGTCGGCCGCGCCGCGCTGGAGGGTCGCGCGGTAGGCCAGGGCAAAGCCGCCGAGCGCTGTGCCGACGGCCACAAACGCGATCGCCAGAGAGGGGACGAGTGGAGCGCGAGCCAGGCCCACGAATGCGAGCCGGGCCGTCGGCGGGCCGGCTCTGGCCAGCCGCTCTCCGACCCGCAGGGCGATCGCCCCAACGCGGGCGAGGAGGACCCCAGCGGCGAGGCAGGCGAGCGGCGCGAGCAAGATGGTCAGCGAGTCGCCTCTGCTCCGGCCGGCCAGAGCCAGCCCGAGCGCCGCCACCGAGGCCAGCGCCGCCGCGTCAGCCAGCCCTGAACGGTGCTGGCTGAGCAGCAGCACGACCAGTCCCGACGTGCCGAGCCACGCGAGGCCCAGCGCGCGCGCGCCGGTCGGGGTGAGCAGGCTGTGGCTGAGCACGTCGCCCGCCGGGACGCCGGCACCGTGGGCCAGAACGGCGCCAATGGTCAGCGCGAGGGCGGCCCCCGCGAGGACGCCGACGGCGCACACCAAGGCAGCCTCGGACATGACGAAGCCGACCAACGTGCTCGACAGGGCTCCGGCGGCGCGCAGCCGCTCGAGTTCGGCCTCCTGATCCTGGCGAAGCTTCCCCGCGGCCAGCGCGAGGAACAGGATCAGGACGGCGATCGCGCCCCCCCGAGCAGCAGCAGCCGCCCGGGAGCGCTGTCGGACTCTGCTCGCGCGGCCGCCAACGCCGCGAACGGCGCGCTGAGTGTCAGGCCGCCTGCGGTTTGTGCCAACTGTGCCTGGGCCCGCTGCAGGCGGCCCTGTAGTGACGCGAGCTGCCACGAATGCAGCGTGTCGACCGAGATCATGGAGAACCAGCTGTGGGTCCGATAGATCCCGCTCAGGGCGCCGGCGCGCGCGAGTCCGCTCGCGTCTCCGGTGAGCAGTACCGGCGGCTGCCCCGTCCCCGGTGCGACGGCGCCGGCCGAGAATCCGAGCGGCGCCGCGGAGCGGAGTTGCGTGCGCCTCATCACCGGGACGCGCAGGCCTGGCGTCTTCAACGTTTCGAGTCGAGATCCGCCGCTGAGGGCGAGCATCGGGCAGGCGCTGGGGCGACAGCGGGCCGGGGGCGCGGCCGTGACCCACGGCCGCAGCGGCTCGATCGCCGCTGGGCGCACAACTGTCATGCCGAGGCGCACCGGATTGAGCAGCACCACCTCGGTCTGGGTCGAGAACCCGAGTCCCCGCAGGCCCGAGCGGGCGGCGTGCTCGACTGCAGTCGTGAGGGGGTTCGAGCTCGTGATCCGAACGACGCGCTCGGGCGCCGGGAGGGCTCGCAGCACTCGTCTTGCCGCTCCGTCGCCGGCCAGCGTGGCCTCGGCGAGGATCGCGCCTCCGTACGCCGTCGCGGCAGCAATCCCGAGCGCGGTGAGCAGCCAACGCGCCGGCCGGTTCCGGGCCCGGTGCCACACCAGCAGCAACACGGCCCTCAGCGGAGGCATCCCAGGCCGGGCCTCATGTCGCCCGGTGTTTATGGCGGCGGTAGTGGGTCTGAGCCTTGGCCCGGCTGCCGCACACCGACATCGAGCACCATCGGCCGGTGCGATTGCGGGAGATGTCGTAGAACGCCCAGCCGCAGTGGTGCCCGGGACAGATCTTCAACCGTGCCCAGCGACCGTCGATCATGAATCGGGCAGTGATGGCCAGAAGCAGTCCGAGCGCCTCGGCGATGGTGCCAGCGCTTCCAGAGACAAAGCGGGGAGCACCATCGTCGAAGCGAAGTTCGACCGCGGCGCCGACACTGGCCGCGCTGAGTTCGCGCGTTGGCGGCTCACCAGCGACCAGCGACCGCAACCCCTCCCGGACATGCAGCGTGCGCCGCAGCTCGGGCGGCCCGATGGGGGCCACGGATGAGATCAGTTCACGGGCCCGCAACCAGGCGCGGAGGTCCTGGGAAGAGGAGAACAGGTCCGCGCCGTAGTCCTCGCCGAGGCTGAAGTGGGAGTTCAGGAACGACTGCACCAGCGCAAGTTCGCCCGGCGCGGGTGCCCGCCCGCCGGGTTGGGCCGACTGCGGAACGTAAACCGAGTTCTCACCAGTCATAGGCCATTGACTGGTGAGCTTACGCCTCGCGGCGAGCCTGGAGCAGATTCGAACCGGCCCGCTCTCAGTACCCGATCAGTGCCTGGAGCACGCGGGGCGCCACGTAGACCTCCCACAGCGCGGTGAGCATCAGCACCGGCAGGGCAATGGCCACAGTGACCAGCGTGGCGGCCAAAAGCTCGTTCCACTGACCGCGGCGGCTGGCCAGGATCCACGCCGCGAGTGGCAGAAACAGCGCGGTCAGCTCGGGCAGCGCGTGGGGAAGCAGGCCGGTCAGCAGCAGGGCCGGTGAGGTGTGCAGGGCGTGCGCCACCCGCTCTACGCTGATCCCCAGAACGTAGGCCTGGGCGCTGAGCGAGAACGTGGTGGCGGAGAACACGAAGATCATGGCCAGCCGTCCACCCCGCTCATGGATGGTGCGCATCAGCCCGGTGCGCTCGCGCGCCTGGAGCGGGAGCGAGCTGCCGGCGATGAAGCCGGCCACGCAGGCCATCGCGTGCAGTGCCAGGACCAGCAGGTTGCGACCGAAGATCCTGAGCACATCGGAGCCGTCGCCCACCACCAGCGGAGCGCGGTGAATGGAAGCCGGGCCGGCGCCGGAGGTCAGGCTGGCGATCAGCCACACCGCTGTGAGCAGCGTCAGCGCAGCGAGCGCGCTGGCGCCAAGCCATCCGCGCAGCAGAGGCCAGGGCCGGCGATTCCAGACTGACAGCGCCGCCCGGGTTGAGCGGATCCCTTGTGCCAGCGCGTATGAGGAGGCGTCCACCCGGGAAAGATCGGTCTCTGAGGGCGATAAGTTGAGCCGCCTCGGATACCTCGCGGGCTTCGCAAGCGGACCTGGTGGGCAGCCTATACTTGCCCAACCCGCCGATTAGGAGCGCGACGTGCAGGAGATGGTGATCTACGGTGTGAGCTTCGACATGGTCGGCAAACAGCCGATCGTGTTGCTGAAAACCGTCGAGAGCAACAAGTTCCTGCCGATCTGGATTGGCCATCCCGAGGCCGCGGCCATCCTGATGAAGCTCCAGGGCGCCTCGACGCCCCGTCCGATGACACACGACCTTGTCTCCGACATGCTCGGCGAGCTAGAGGTCGAATGCACCCGGGTCGCCGTCACCGAATTGCGCGAGAACACCTTCTACGCGTCGATCACGCTCCGAGCCGGCGGGCGCGACCTCGAGATCGATTCCCGCCCCAGCGACGCCCTGGCCCTCGCCGTCCGATCCGGTGCCCCGATCTTCGCCGCCGACGACGTGATCGCCGAGTCCGCGATCGAGTTCGAGCACGAGGTCGAGGACACCGAAGAGGTGGTCGAGAAGTTCAAGGACTTCCTGGATCGCGTGACCCCCGAGGACTTCGCCGGGGAGTAGGCGGGAGTGACGCGCCGCCCGCCGGGCGGTCGCGTCTAGGTCCGGGCGAGATGTGAGGTCGTACCGCTTCCCGCGTCCCCGAGCGCAGCCCCGTCGGTCGAGGCGGCCAGGGCCAGCTCCACCTGCTGATGGTGGTGGATCAGAGCCGGCTCGTTGCGTCCGTAGACCACCTCGGGCATCAGGCCGCTGCGCAGCGAGCGGTGGATGTCCTGCTGCTGGCCGAAGTCCTCTTCGAACACGACTTTGGTGGTGAAGCGCACATTGGCCTCCCAGAACGCCTGCTCCTCGGCGGTAGCCGGTACGCGGGGTGTGTAGAAGCGCACCGTCACACGCGTGCGATGCGGGTCCTCGGGCTCCGGATACATGTCCCACAACTCGGCGTGACCGCTCATCGGCAGGTTGATCGCGACGCTCGGGAAGAGGATGTAGACAATCGAGGCGTTGGCGCGTAGATCCCACTCACTCTCCGGGCGCTCGAGCAGCTTCATCACCTCCTTGCGCATGACCACGCCGCGGGTGTGCGGACCGAAGTTCTCACCCACGAACGGCGTCGAGAGCATGTCCGGCGCAAGCGTGTTGCGATGCAGGGAGAACACGTGGTAACTCTCGAGAAACGTGTCGTGGATCAGCTTCCAGTTCGCGTCGAACAGGCCGGTGCGCTCGGACAGGAAATGCCACGAGCCGAAGTCGTAGTCGGCCACCTCGGGACCGAGCCCGGCCAGAACCGACTCGACGTCGATGACCGGCGGGCCGTTCGCCCCCACCGCGGTGAAGATCAGGCCGTAGCGCTCGGCCACCGGCAGCGGCAGGAGTCCGAATTCACACCGCTCGAGCTCCTCGAACGCGTCGCGCGCCAGCGGCTGCCCGAGCAGGTCGCCGTTGAGGTCGTAGGCCCACGAGTGGTAAGGGCACTTCAGCGCGCGACCCGGGCGCCCGCGGCCGGTGAACACCCGACCGCCACGATGGCGGCAGATGTTCAAAAAGGCGCGCACCTCGGCGTCTTCGCCGCGAATCAACAGGATCGGTACTCCGGAGATCTCACGGGCCAGGCAGTCGCCGGTCGCCGGAAGGTCGGCGCTGAGCCCGGCGACCAGAGGCTGATCGCGGAACAGACCTGCTGTCTCGGCCCTCAGTCGCGCGGGGTCGGTGTAGACGGCGGCGCGCTGACGGAACACCTTCGGGGCCATCGTCGTGGTGTGGGCGGCCCGCAGGGCGAAGAACTGCCGCAGCAAGTCGCGCTGTGTCTCTGGCTTCATCGTTTCCGTCCCGCTCCGAGGATCCGGCCGATCAGGTCGTCAAAGCCTATCCCGGCGGCGTCCGCCGCTTGTGGCAAGAGGCTCGTCTCGGTCAGGCCCGGGATTGGATTGGCCTCGAGCACGTACAGCTTGCCGGTCTCGTGCTCGAGCATCAGGTCGATCCGGGCGAAGCCCGAGCAGCCCAGGAGCCTGTACACCGAGAGCGCAAGCTCGCCCGCACGCTGAGCCAGCGCCGGGTCAAGCTCCGCGGGGCAGACGAAGCGTGTGCGCCCGATCTCGTAGCGACTCTCGAAGTCGTAGAAGTTCTCCTCCTGGGGGACGGCCTCGACGATCGGCAGCGCCCGCGGAACCCCGTCCTCGTCGATCACCGACACCGCCAGCTCGCGCCCGGACACGTAACGCTCGAGCAGCACTTTGCGGTCGTAGGAGAACGCCGCGACAAGGGCGGCGGGGACGTCGGCGGGCGTCCGGGCGAACTTGATCCCCAGTGCCGAGCCCTGGCTGGCGGGCTTGACCACGATCGGAAACTGCAGGCGCTCCTCGATCGCCGGCAGCGCCTGGGCCGCGCCCAGCTCCTTGAACGCCGTCTCGTTGAAGGCGAAGAAGTCCGGCGTGAGGATCTCGCCGTCGCGCATCGCGTGCTTGGCCAGCACCTTGTCCGCGGCTCGGATGCAGGCGGACACCCCGGACCCCGTATACGGAAGCCCCATCGCCTCGAGCAGCTCCTGCACAGTGCCGTCCTCACCGTCGCGCCCGTGCAGCGCGACGAAGACGATCTCCGGGGCCGCGGCGGTCAGCCGCTCGACGAGGTCCCCGTCGACGTCGATCGGGATGACCTTGTGGCCGAGGCGCTCGAGCGCATCCTGCACCCTTGCCCCCGACTTCAGCGATACCTGGCGCTCAAGGGATCGGCCGCCCTTGAGCACGGCCACCAGACTCATCCGGCGCGTTTGCGCGGCATCTGCAGCACCTTGGCCAGCTCGGCGTCCACGGGGGCGGCCGGCTCGGACGCCCGCTCAGCACCGGCGGGGAGCTCCGCTCGCCGCGTCGGGTTGGGTGCCGCTCCGGTCAATGTGCCGTAGAGGTCGACCTGCTCCCGCACGACCTCGCCGATCCTGCGGATCCCCTCGCGGATCTCGTCTTCGTCTACCCCGGAGAAGTTCAGGCGCATGGCCGAGCCTCCGCGGCCGTCGACGTAAGCCGCGCGTCCTGGGACGAACGCCACGTTCTCCTGCAGCGCGCGCGCCAGCAGGTCAGTGGTGTCGATGTACTCGGGCAGGGTGGCCCAGATGAACAGGCCGCCCTGCGGATGTGTCCAGCGCGCCTCCCGCGGGAACTGCTCGGCCAGCGCATCCAACATCACGTCCCGGCGCCGGCGATAGATCTCGATCAGCGAGCGAACGTAATCCTCCCACGGCCCCGAGTCGAAGTAGGCGCTGACGAAGTACTGGGAAATGGAGGAGGAGCACAGATCGGAGGCCTGCTTGCCGATGTTCATCTTGGCCAGCACCGGCGCCGGCGCGACGGTCCAGCCGAGGCGCACCCCCGGCGAGAGGATCTTTGAGAACGTGCTGGCGTAGATGACGAACTCCTGGTCGAGCGAGTACAGCGTGGGCAGCGGGTCGCCCTCGTAGCGCAGTAGGCCGTACGGGTTGTCCTCGAGCACAAGCAGCTCGCGCTCCGCGGCGAGCCGCACGAGTGCACGCCGGCGCTCGAGCGACATCGTCACGCCGGCCGGGTTGTGAAAGTTGGGAACGGTGTAGATGAACTTGGGGCGACGACCGCTGCGGTCCAGTTCGGCCAGCGTCGCCTCCAGCTCGTCGATACGCATTCCGTCGCGATCCATCGTGACCTGGACGACGTCGGCCTGGTAGGCACAGAACGTCGGCACCGCTCCGGGATACGTGGGTGCTTCGGTGACCACCACGTCGCCGGGATCGAGCAGCGTCTTGCAGACCAGGTCGATCACCTGCTGCCCGCCGGTGGTGATCAGCACCTCGTCGGCCTCGATTTCCATCCCCTCGGCCGCCATCACCTGAGCGACGCAGCGCTTGACCAGCGACAGGCCCTCGGTCGGCCCGTATTGCAACGCGCGGGCACATGAGTCGGCCGCGACGGTACGCATCAGCGACGCGTACGAGTCGGGTGGGAACGTGGACGTGTCCGGCAGCCCGCCGGCCAGCGAGATCACGTCCTCGCGCTCGGTCAGCGCCATCAGGTCCCGCATCGCCGACGACTTCATCACCTTGGTGCGCTCGGCGAACAGGGCCGCGTATCGTTCGATGTCACGCGCGGTGGATCTCGGCCGCCGGCTCCCGGTCCGGGCGCCGTCGACACCGGAGCCGCGGCTCATCGGCGTCTCTGCACTATCGTCACGCTCCCTCACGGTACAGCACGATGCACCTCGTCTTCGACATCTTCCAGGGGATCGGCATCGCCGCCGCGGTCGGAATCCGACCCTTCCTGCCGGCGCTCGTAGCCGGCGGACTGGCGGCCGGAAACGTCGAGATCCACTTCAGCCATACGGACTATTCTTTCCTGCAGAGCGGACCTTTCCTGCTCGTCGTGGCCGTCCTGGCCGTCGGATTGGCCGTGGCGGAACGGCGCCTCGCCGCCGCGCGTACCGAGACCGGCCCCTGGCCGCTCCTGCTCGGGGGCGCCGCGGTGGTCCTCGGGGCCCTCTTCTTCGCCGGCTCGCTGTCCCGCGGGCACTACGCCGTCTGGCCGGGGTTCATCGGCGGCGTGGCCTGCGCGCTGATCGGGATCCTGGCCACCCGGCCGCTGTTCGCGCGGGTACGCGCGCGGCTTGACCAGAGCGCGGCGGCTGCGGTGCCGCTGTACGCCGAGTCACTCGCGGTCGTGCTTGCCGCGCTGTCGGTGGTTGCGCCACCGGTCGGCGTGATCGGCCTCGGATTTCTGCTCTGGCTGCTACTCGCCGGCCGACGCCGAGACGGTCAGAAGTACGCGGGCCTGCGGATCCTGCGGTGAGCGCGGCCAAAACCAAGAAGCTCGTGTTGGTGGTGATTGATGCGATGAAGCCCCAGATGCTCGAGCGCGCGATCGCCACTGGACGGGCACCCGCGTTGGCCCGCATCCGGGAGCAGGGCGCCTACGTCGACGACTGCGTCGCGGCCTTTCCGTCCGTGACCCCGGTCTGCGCCGCGAGCATCGCCACCGGGGTCGGACCCGACCAGCATCACATCCCCAGCATGAACTGGTACCACCGCGAGGAGCAGCGTTATGTGGAGTACGGTTCGAGCTTCTCCGCCAGCCGGCAGTTCGGGGTGCTGCGCTCGCTCACCGACACCGTGTACCGGATGAACGCCGAGCATCTCTCCCACGATGTCGAAACCGTCTTCGAGTCGCTGGACGACATGGAGGTCCGGACCGCCGGGACGACCTACCTGATCTATCGCGGCCGGCACCAGCACGAGGTGGCCCAGGAGAGCGCGCTGGCGCGGATCGTCACCTCGACCCTGTTCCGGCGCACCATCGACGGCCCACTCGAGTTGTTCTACGCCGACCTGTACGCCAGCCGCAAGACCGGCTGCCGCGGGCAGCTAGGGATGCCGGGCATCCGGGACCAGCACACGGGCTGTGTCGGTGCCTATCTGGTCGAACACGATCTGTTCGACTTCATGCTGTTCTCGCTGCCGGACAACGATGCCTTCTCGCACAAGAACGGCCCGCATGCCCAGGTCACCTCGATCGCCGCGGCCGATCGGCAGATCGAGCGCTTGATGCACGTCGCCGGGGGCCCCGACGCGTTCTTGGAGGACCACGCGGTGGTCGTGTGTTCTGACCACTCGCAGGCTGCCGTGGAGGAGCGGATCCGCCTCGACCGTGCCTTCGCCGACTTCGATGTCGCCACCCCGGGTGGGTCGCGGCCTGCCACGGGCGAGATCGCGCTCAGTCCTGCCCAGCGCTCCGCGATGATCTATGTCCTGGATGAAGAGCAGCGTGCCGACACGATCAGTCGTGCCCTTGACGTCCTCAATGAACTCGAGGGCGTGGATCTGGCCATGTGGCGCGTCGAGGCCGGTGCCGGCGAGGCCTGCGTGCGCGGTGCCCGTGGCATGCTCCGGTTTTCACCGGATGGCGACGTCGAGGACCTGCGGGGTCGCCGTTGGAATCTCGAGGGCGAGCTCGCGACGTTGGCCGCGAAGGTCGAGGACGGCCGGTTCCTCAGCCGCGACTACCCGGACGCGCTCGAGCGCATCTGGTCCTCGCTGACCTGCCCGACGGCCGGCGACATCCTGCTCTCGGCCGCTCCGGGCTATGAGTTCGTCGACTGGGGGGGTTCTGACCACGTGGGCGGTGGCAGCCACGGTTCGCTGCATCACTCGGACTCGCTTGGCGCGCTGCTCTGGTGCGGCACCGGCCCAGACTCACGCGAGGCCCGCGAGCAGTGGTCACTGCGGGACATTGCGCCGATGATCCGCGGACACTTCGGCGCCGCGAACGCCCCCCCGCGCGATTAGGAGCGGGTTAGCTCCCCGGCCAGCTTGGGGTCCTCGGACATCCCCTCGATACATTCACGGCATGTCGGAAGAACTGACCAGCACCGTAGAGTTGCCGTTCCGCGTCCGCGTCCGCCTCGGCGTGCGCCAAACGCAGAACTGGCTACAGCTGATCCGGTTCGCCACGGTGGGGGCGAGTGGATACGTGGTCAACCTCGGCGTATTTACGGCTTGCGTGCACCTACTGGGCGTCGACTATCGGATCTCGGCCGTGATCGCGTTCGTGGTCTCGGTGATCAACAACTTCTGGCTGAACCGCCACTGGACCTTCGACGCCAAACACGAGCACCCGATCTTCCAGGCTGCGCGGTTCTTCACCATCTCGCTCGTGGCCTTCGCGTTCACCTACGTAGTGCTGATCGTGCTGGTCGACACCGCAGGCCTGAGCAAGGTCCTCGCCCAGGCCATCGCCATCGCGGCGGGGACGCCGCTGTCGTTCATCGGGCAGAAGCTTTGGAGTTTCCGCGCCTAAGCGCGCGGGCGGCCAAACTCGCTGCGCTGCTGGCAGCGCTGCTGTCGGCAATCGCCTGGGCCCCCACCGCGGGCGCCGCAGCCCGTAGCGCCGCCAGCGCCCAGACGGACCCGAACACTCCAGTTCTGGTCGCTTCTCAGCACCAGCCGCCGGCGGGTTATCGGCTGACCGCGGCCAGGGTGAGGCAAATCGCGGCACGGACGCCGGCGATCGTCGCGGAGCTGCGCCGGCATGCGCGAGCCATCCCGTACGAATACACCAAGGGTCCGGGCCGCTGGCAGGTCAGCTGGTTCTCGCCCGGCCGGAGCCTGAAGGAGCTAGCTCAGGTCTACGTCGATGACGCCAGCGGCAAGGTCACCGAGGTCTGGACAGGTTTTCAGGTGGCGTGGACCATGGCGCGCGGGTACGCGGGCGCCTTCGGCCGGCACATCAACGCCTGGTACGTGTGGATCCCCCTGTGCCTGCTGTTCGCCGTGCCGTTTCTGCCCTGGCGCCGGCGCCCGACGCTGTTCCATCTGGACCTCGCCGTGCTCTTGGCTTTCTCGGTCTCGCTGGCCTTCTTTAACCAGGGCAAGATCGGCATCTCGGTTCCGCTCGCCTATCCGGCTCTGCTCTACCTGCTGGCCCGCCTGCTGCTGCTCGGGTTCGGACGCGGCCGCCCCCGCGAGCCGCTGCGGATGATCGTTCCGGTCTCGTGGCTCGCCGTCGCGCTGATCTTCCTGGTGGGCTTCCGAGTCGGACTCAACGTCAGCGATTCGAACGTGATCGACGTCGGTTACGCCGGGGTGATCGGCGCGGACAAGCTAGTGCACGGCAAGCCCCTTTACGGAGGCTGGCCCCATGACAACGCCAACGGCGACACCTACGGGCCGGTCAACTATTTCGCCTACGTCCCGTTCCGCGAGCTGTTCGGCTGGAGCGGCCGCTGGGACGACCTGCCGGCCGCCCACGCCGCCGCGATCCTCTTCGACCTGCTGACCATGCTCGGGTTGTTCCTGCTCGGAAGGCGGGTCCGGGGTCCGACAACCGGCATCGTGCTCGCCTACGCATGGGCGGCGTATCCCTTCACGCTTTACGCGCTCGCGTCCGACAGCAACGACACGCTGGTGGCGCTGCTGATCGTGGTCGCGCTGTTGGTGGCCGGATCGGCTCCCGCTCGGGGAGTTGCGGCGGCATGGGCGGGCCTGACCAAGTTCGCCCCCCTGGCGTTGGCGCCCCTGTTCCTGCGCGGGACCGGAGACTGGCCCCGCAAGCGCTCGCTGGCTGGATACGGCCTCGCCTACATCCTCGCCGTCGCCGTGGCGATGCTCCCCGTGCTGCTCAATCACGACCTTCACGCCTTCTGGCAGGACACGATCTCCTATCAGTCCGGGCGGGGGTCGCCGTTCTCGGTTTGGGGTTTATGGGGTGGCCTTGGTCTCGCGCAGCATCTGGTCCAGGGCGCTGCGGCAGGGCTCGCGCTGGCGGTTGCCTTCGTGCCCCGCCGCCGCGGTCTGACCGAGGTGGCGGCGCTGGGTGCCGCCGTCCTGATCGCGCTTCAGCTCGGGATCTCTCACTGGTTCTACCTGTACATCCCGTGGTTCTTCCCGCTGGTGATGCTCGCGCTTGTACTCGCCCATCCGCGAGGGGACGAGCCGCGCGAGTTGGCCCCGGGGACAGTCGAGGGCGAGTTTCCCCGCGTGTTGGCCGGCGCTTAGCTGATCCCGGGCGCGGGCTCGAGCACCAGTTCGATTGCTTGCGCAGATAGCTTCTCGCCGGTGCGGATCAGCACGCCGTTCAGCCACGGATCCTCCGACGAGGTCTCGAACTTGACCGGCATCCGCGTGATCATCGACTCCAGCGCCTGCTCACGCTTGACGCCGATCACGCCGCCGCGCGGGCCGGTCATGCCGACGTCGGTGATGTAAGCCGTCCCGCCCGGCAGCACGCGGGCGTCCGCGGTCGGGATGTGGGTGTGGGTGCCGAGGACCGCGGTCACCCGTCCGTCGAGGTGCCAGCCCATCCCGACCTTCTCGCTCGTCGCCTCAGCGTGCATGTCGACGAGCACGTGGTCGACGCGGCCCTTGAGTGAATGCAATGCGGCATCGACCTCGCTGAACGCCGGGCGCCCAGCGTTCATGTAGAGATTGCCGGAGACCGAGATAACTCCGAGCCGGACGGAGTCCCGCGTGACCACGCAGGTCCCGTGTCCCGGCTGGCTGCGCAGGAAATTCACCGGTCGCAGGATCCGCTCCTGCTCATCGAGGTAGGGGTAGATCTCGCGGTGGCGGTAGGTGTGGTTGCCGAGCGTGATCACGTCTACGCCGGCGGCGAACATGCTGTCGGCGATCTTCGGGGTGATCCCGAGCCCGCCGGCCGCGTTCTCGCCGTTGACGACGACAAAGGTGGGGGCCAGCCGCTCCCGGAGCCCGGGGAGGAGGGCCAGCAGCGTCCGGCGACCGATCCCGCCGACGATGTCGCCGATGAACAGGATGCTGACGGGCTCAGGGCTCACGTCTGCACGACCCGCATACTTCCAAGGGCATGCTTGAGAGGCTTCATTGGCGCAAGCGCCGGGACGCGGACTCGGATGAGTCCCCGGACCACAACGGCGAGCGACCGGGCGAGCCGGCCGACGCCGCGGCGCAGGACATGGCTGCTGAGGATGCGGCCGCCGGTGACGAGGCCGCCGGGGACCGGGCCACCGGGGACCTAGCTCCCGAACCCGCGGGCGCGGAGGCCGTCTCGGCGCCGGGCGCCGGCGTGCCACCGGTGGTGGTGCCGCGCTGGATCCAGCTCGTCCTACTGCCCATCGGCCTGTTGGGCCTGTGGGCGCTCGCGCGGGCGGCGGGAACGGTCCTCCTGATCCTGGTCGCGGCGAGCACCGTGGCGCTGATCCTAAACCCGCTGGTCAAGATGCTCCAACGGCGCGGGATTCCGCGCGGGCTCTCGATCCTGATCATCTACCTGTCCGGCTTCGCCATTCTCGGCGGCGTCGGCGTGCTCCTCTCCAACACGGTCAGCACTCAGGTCAGCCACCTGCAGCGGGACGTGCCCTCGCTGGTCAACCAGGCCAATCACGATCTCGTCAACCTGCAGAACTGGCTCAACAGCCATGGCATCAAGGTTCACATCCAGCAGCAGGGACAGACGGCGCTCGGGTCGCTGCAGAAGACGATTCTCAAGCGCTCCAGCGCAATCGTCTCCTTCTCCCGCGATCTGCTCACCCAGGTGGTGACGATCTCCTTCGATCTGGTGCTCGTGCTCGTGCTGTCGATCTATCTCCTCGTCTATGGCCGGGAGATCGGAGAGCTGGTCAGAAGGATCATGCCGCCCGGAGACGGGACGCCCGAGGACGACTTCCAGCTGCTGGTCCAGCACGCGGTCTTCGGCTACGTCCGCGGCCAGCTGTTGTTCAGCTTCATCATGGGCGCCAGCGCGTCGCTGTCGCTCTGGGTGTTCGGAGTCGTCGGCATCTTTCCCGATGGTCAGCACTACGCGCTGTTCTTCGGCGGCTTCTACGGGCTGATGGAGTTCATCCCGTACATCGGCCCGATAATCGGGCCGCTGCCAGCGATCTTGGTCGCCCTGTTCAACGATCCGATCTCTGCTCTCTGGGTGCTCGTGCTATTCGTCGCGCTTCAGCAGCTCGAGGGTCACGTCGTCGCGCCCCAGGTGTTCCGGCTTTCGCTGCGCATCAATCCGATTCTGATCATCCTGGGGCTGTTGATCGGCTACCAGCTCTACGGAATCGCCGGGTCGCTCGTCGCCCTGCCGGTGGCGGCGGTGATCCGCCAGACCGCCATCTACCTGCGCCGGCATCTGGTGCTCGAGCCGTGGCCGGCGGGCACCAGCCCGGACGTCCTGAAGCCTCCGCGCGAGCCCCCGGACAGCGCGGCTGGAATCCCTCGGCCCTCGGCCGCTAGCCTCTTCGATCCGTGTCGACCACCGCGCCAGCAGGCTCGAGCAGCCCCACGATCGCGGCTCGCTCGCTGACTCGCCGCTTCGGGTCCAGGACGGCGCTGCACGCGGTGAGCTTCGAGCTGCAGGCAGGCGAGCTTGTGGCGATCATCGGCCCCAACGGCGCCGGGAAGACCACGCTGCTGTCGATCCTGGCTGGAATTCTTGAGCCGACCGAGGGCGAGAGCACGCGCTCGCCGCGGGAAATCGGCTGGGTTCCCCAGCAGCCCGCGCTCTATTCAAAGCTGTCGGTGGCCGAGAACCTGCGCCTGTTCGCCCGGCTCGAGCAGCTGGACGATCCCGAAGCCGCGGTCAACCGCATGCTCGCCCAGACCGGCCTTGAGGAACGGGCCGAGGAGGAGGTCGGGCGGTTGTCCGGCGGCAACCAGCAACGGGTCAACATCGCCATCGGCCTGCTGCGCGAACCTCCAGTGCTGCTGCTCGACGAGCCCTCGGCATCACTGGATCCACGTCAGCGAGAACGGCTGTGGGAATTCATCGGTGCGCTCACCGGTCGTGGGACCACGGTCGTGTTCACGACCCATAACGTGGCCGAAGTCGAGCGCTACGCGGACCGGGTGCTGGTGCTGGTCGACGGCGAGCTGTTGTTCACCGGTACCCCGGCGGAGCTCGAGCAGGCGGTGGGGGGCGGCTCCAGAGACTTCGAGGGCGCGTTCGTCCACTTCCTGCACGAGCGCGGGCACTGACTCGGAGGCGGTTGCCGTGCGTTGGCTGCTGGTCAAGGACCTTCAGATCCTCAGGCGCTCGCCGTTGCTGGTCGGGCTCCTGGTCGTCTACCCGATCGCTATCGCCCTGATGATCGGCTTTGCTCTCTCCAGCCCGCCCGGCAAGCCGAAGGTGGCGTTCTACAGCGAGGTCCCCACCGGCAAGGGGAAGATCTCCTTCGGCAATCAGCAGATCAACGTCTCGCAGTACGCAAGCCAGCTGTTTCAGGCCATCCAGCCGATCAAGGTGCATTCGCGCGACGAGGCGATAGCCAAGGTCCGCGACGGCGAGGCGCTGGCCGCGCTGATCGTTCCCTCCGACATCCCCTCCCAGATTCAGAGTCTGGTGACCACGGGAGTGGGCTCGCCGACGGTCGAGCTCTACCTCAATTCCCGGGATCCGATCGAGCGCCAGTTCGTGGACTCGGCGATCAAGGCGCGGTTGAACGACGTCGAGCAGGCGGTCTCCAAACAGGTGCTCCGGGTCGCCACGACCGATCTCCAGCAGGTGCTCAACGGCGGCAGCATCCAATTCTTGGGCCAGAACTTCCCGTTGCTCGGCCTGCGCAACTCGCGGACGATCCTGCAGGGCACGCTGGCCGCACTGCCGAAGAATTCATCGTTGCGCCCGGCCGTGCGCCAGGTGATCGGGTTCGCCAGCCTGGCGATTGAGGGGCTCGGGTTCGCCAGTCCCGTGCTGGGCTCGATCGGAACGCCGCTGACCGTCAACCGAACCGAACTGGCGGGCAGAACCACGCCGACCGATCTCTACGCCACCGCAATCGCGGTGATCATCTCGCTGATGTTCGTGACCGTGTTGCTGGCCGCGGGCATGCTGGCGGTCGAACGTTCTGAGAATGCCTATGCCCGCCTGATCCGGGGACTGGTCACACCGGGGCGCTTGCTGTGGGAAAAGATCGTCTTGGCGGCGGGCTGCGCCGGGCTTGTGACCCTGGTCATGTCGGGGTTCGTGGCCCTCTTCGTCCACCTCGACTGGGCGCGGTTCCCACTCTGGGTGCTCGCGCTCGCCGTTGGCGGTGTCGCGTTCGGGGCGCTCGGGGTCGCGATCGGTGCACTGGCCCGAGAGGTGAGCGCCTCTTCGCTGCTGGCCTTTCTGCTGTCCCTGCCGATCGCCTTTGTCGCCCTCGTGCCCGCCAATGCCGTCTCCGGTGCCCTGAAGTCCGTGCTCGATGCCCTCGCCTTCGTGTTTCCGTTCCGCGCGGCGCTGCAGGCGGTGAGCAACGCGTTCAGTGCGGCACCGCCGGGAATCGGCTGGCCACTGGTGCATCTGGCCGTGCTCACCGGAGTGTTCTGGCTCCTCGCTCGGTTCGCGCTGCGTCGCTTCGCGTAGTACCGGAAGGCTGAGGCCCGTGGCCGCTCAGCGGCCGACGGTGCGGCGAAACATCAGCATGCAGATCGCCGCGACCACGAGCGCGATGAGGGGCCAGCCGGCGCTGGTCACGCCGGCCACCGCCAGCACCAAGCCGATCACGCCGGCGGTGCCGGCGACTCCGCCGGCCACGACCAGGCGGTAGGCCCGCTGCTCGCGCGTTCGGCGCGGCGTGTAGTTCCCGCGTTTTTGGATGTCGGCCACGACTGCAGCCTACCGTCTTGGCCCTCTAGGGTGTCCAAGATGAACGACACCCCTGCCCACCACATCCTGTTCTACGACTACGTCGAGAACATGGCCGAGCGGCGCGGACCGTTCCGCGAGGCCCACCTGCAGCGGATCGCCGCCGAGCGCGAGGCTGGCCGGGTGGTCATGGCCGGCGCCCTCGGTGACCCCCCGCACGGGGCGGCCATCGTCTTCCGCGGCGTCGACCCGGCCCAAATCGAGCGGTTCGCCGCCTCCGATCCGTACGTCGAGGCCGGGCTGGTGAGCGCTCGCCGGGTCGAGCGCTGGAACGTCGTCTAGTCGCGGTTCGGGGATCGGCTGCCCTCGACGGCGGGTCCGCGGCAGGGACAAAAGTGCGCAACGCCTGGCCCCGGACAACGGTCGCGCGGCCACGGTGCCCTCTCCGGGCCCGCATCACTCACGGCGATTACGGAATCGGGCCGGTGTGCACTTTTAGCCCTCGCCACACCGTCACCCTGACCGGCACGGTTGCGCCGGTATCCTCGATCGAGCTATGTCGTTCCCGCAAACCCGCCTTCGGCGACTGCGTGCCACGAGCGCGCTGCGCGGGCTGGTACGCGAAACGCGTCTGGACCCCGCCGACCTCGTCCTCCCGATGTTCGTGGCCCATGGGGTCGACCGGCGCGAGCCGATCCCGGCGATGCCGGGCGTGGACAGGCTCTCGATCGCCCACGCCGTCGCCGAGGCGACCGAGGCGGCGCAGGCGGGCATTCCCGCGGTCCTGCTGTTCGGCCTGCCGGCCACCAAGGACGAAGAGGGTTCGGGAGCCTGGGACGACGAGGGTGTCGTCCAGCTGGCGACGCGAGCGATCAAGGAAGCGCTGCCCGAGCTGATCGTGATCACCGATCTGTGCCTGTGCGAGTACACCAGCCACGGACATTGCGGCCTGGTGTCCCCCGACGGGAGGGTCGACAACGATTCGACGCTTGAATTGCTCACCCGCACCGCGATCTCCCAGGCCCGGGCCGGTGCCGACATCGTCGCGCCGAGCGACATGATGGACGGCCGCGTGGGGGCGATCCGTGCCGCGCTCGATGACGAGGGCTTCTCGGACACGCCGATCCTCGCCTATGCCGCCAAGTTTGCCTCGGCCTTCTACGGGCCGTTCCGCGAGGCGGTTGATTCGACGCCGGCATTCGGCGACCGCCGCGGTTACCAGATGGATCCCGCCAACGGGGACGAGGCGGTGCGCGAGGCCCTCCTTGACGTCGACGAGGGCGCGGACATCCTGATGGTCAAGCCCGCGCTGCCGTATCTCGATCTGGTGCGCCGGATCAAGGACCAGACGAGAATGCCACTCGCGGCCTACCACGTCAGCGGCGAGTACTCGATGCTGAAGGCGGCGGCGGCCGCGGGGTACATAGATGAGCAGACCGCCGTTCTGGAAACCCTGACCAGCATCCGCCGGGCCGGGGCCGACATCATCGTCACTTACTACGCAAAGGAGGCCGCGCGATGGCTGCAATAGGCTCGAGCCCGGCCGAGGGGACCAATCCCCCCGCCGCAACCGGGAGTCAGCATGGCCCCAAGCTCCGCAGCCGCAAGCAGGGGGCGGCCATCGCCCTGGACGATCTGGACAAGCGTCTGCTCAACCTGATGCAGGGTTCGTTTCCGATCGCGCCGCGGCCGTACCTGCACGTAGCCGAGCAGGCCCAGGTGAGCGAGGAGGAGGTGCTGGCCCGCGTGACGCACCTGCTCCAGGAACGAATCATCCGGCAGGTGACCCCGATCTTCGACACCCGTGCGCTCGGTTACTCCTCGATGCTCGTCGCGGCGAAGGTCGATCCTGAGAACCCGTGGCGCGCCGCGAGCATCATCAACGAGCACCCCGGGGTCTCGCACAACTACCTGCGAAACCACGAGTTCAACATCTGGTTCACCATCGCCACTGAGCCGGACTCTCCGCTTGGCCTCCAGGGCACGCTCGACGTGCTCGCTGAGCTCGCCGGCGCGGAGTCAGTGCGCCAGCTGCCGACCCTGAAGCTGTTCAAGATCAGGATGGACCTCGAGATGGAGGGCGGCACCGATGCACTGTCGAAGTCGGTCGAGGCGGCCGAACCGGTCGAAACCGAGCGCCAGCCCTATGACGAGTTCGATATCGAGGTGATCCGGGCTCTCCAGGGCGACATGCCGGTGATCTCGGAGCCCTACGCACCCGCGGCGCAGGCGCTCGGCCTGCCGCAGGAGCGCCTGCTCGCCCACCTTGAAGGCATGCGCGAGCGCAAGCTGCTGCGCCGTGTCGCGGCGATCCTGTTTCACCGCAGGGCCGGCTTCAGCGCGAACGGCATGGGCGTGTGGAAGGTCCCCGACGAGCGGATCCTGGAGCTCGGGGCTCAGATGGCCTCCTACCGGGGGATCTCGCACTGCTACCAGCGTCCGACCTACCAGGACTGGCCTTATTCGGTTTTCACCATGGCCCACGGGCGCTCCAAGGAGGAATGCGACGCGATCCTGGACACGATCGCCCTGGAGACCGGGATCTCAGACCGCGCGACGCTCTATTCCTCGACCGAGTTCAAGAAGATCCGGCTGCAGTACTTCACCGGCGAATTTGGCGCCTGGGAACGCCAGCACGCCGGGGTGTGAGCGCCGCACTTTTCACCACCCGCTCCACCGAGCTCTACCACCGCGCGCTCGAACTGCTTCCGGGCGGGGTCAATTCCCCGGTCCGGGCGATGCAGGCCATCGGCCGCGACCCGATCTTCATCGCCCGCGGGGAGGGCCCGACGATTGTCGATGTCGACGGCAACGAGTACATCGATTGGGTGGGCTCCTGGGGTCCGCTGATCGCCGGACACGCCCACACGGCGATCGTCGATGCCGTCGCCAGCGCGGCAACTCAGGGCACGACGTTCGGCGCGCCGACAGAAGCTGAGGTCGACCTTGCCGCCGAGGTCTCGCGGCGTATCCCCTCGGCGCAGATGCTGCGCATGACTTCTTCAGGTACGGAGGCCACGATGAGCGCGCTTCGGCTCGCCCGAGCGGTCACCGGGCGTGAGCTGGTGCTCAAGTTCGCGGGCGCCTACCACGGGCACGTCGACGGGCTCCTGGCCCAGGCGGGCTCCGGGCTGGCCACCCAGGGAATCCCAGCGAGTCCAGGCGTCCCGGCCGCTGCCGCCCAGGCGACGGTGATCGTGCCCTGGAATGACGCCGAGGCGGTGATCTCGGCCACCGAGCAGCATTCGCTGGCGGCGATCCTCGCCGAGCCCGTGCCGGCAAATATGGGCGTCGTGGCGCCGGCGGAGGGGTTCCTTGAGCTGTTGCGCAGGCAGGCCGATCACACTGGGGCTCTGCTCGTGTTCGACGAGGTGATCACGGGCTTTCGCGTCGCGCGCGGCGGCGCTCAGGACCTCTACGGTGTTATCCCGGACCTCACGATCCTCGGCAAGGTGCTCGGTGGGGGCCTGCCGGCCGCGGCCTACGCGGGGCCTCCGGTTCTGATGGAGCGCATCGCCCCGGCCGGCGACGTCTACCAGGCCGGCACACTGTCCGGCAACCCGCTCGCCGTGGCGGCGGGGATGGCCACGCTGGAACTGCTCGACGAGGCAGCCTATGTCCGTCTGGCCAAGGTGACGCGAAAGCTGGCCGACGGGCTGAGCAAGGCCGCTCGTGGCGCCGGGATCCAGGTCCAGGTGCAGAGCGTGCCCGGACTGCTGACCCCGTTCTTCTCGCCCGCCCCGGTCACCGACTACGCCGGCGCGGCAGCTTGCGATACGGCGGCCTACGGCGCGTGGTGCCGGGCGCTCCTGGCCCGCGGGGTGTATCCGCCCCCGTCGCAGTTCGAGGCTTGGTTCCCCTCGCTGGCCCATGGCGAGAAGGAGATCGAGCGGACCGTTCATGCGGCCGCAGAGGCGTTCACCGAGATCGCATGAGTCTCGGCTCGCCTAGAAGTTCCGTCGCTGCACTGCGAGACGCCCTGGCCGAGCGCGGCGGCACCCTGGCTGAGGTGCTGGCCAGCACGTCTGAGCTGGCCGGCTCTGACGCCCGGCCCGGCCCGGCGCAGCTCGCGGCGAGCGGGCCCCGAGCCGCAGGGCACGAGGCGCAATACGAGCTCCTGCTCGAGATGATCCGTGAGGGCTTGCTGCTGCATTACGGCGAGCCTCGCGTGGTCCGTGTGAGCGATCCGGACCTGGCCCTCCTGCTCGGCGATCAGCTGTACGCGCTCGGGCTGAGCCGCCTGGCGGCGCTCGGTGATCTCGACGCGGTCGCCGAGCTCGGAGACACGATCTCGCTGCTCGCTCAGGCACAGGCCAGCGACGACCAGGAGCTGGCGGATGCGGTGTGGGGTGCGGGTGCGACGGCGATCGGCTGGGGGGGCAGCGAGCAGCTGCAGAGGGCCAAGGCGATGGCCCGGGCCGGGGACCCCCGGGCCGCGAGGACCCTGCGCGTTGCCGCGCTGGCTGCTCCGGGTCGGGACGGAGGCTCGTGACGCTCGTCTCGATGTTGACGATACCCTTCACACCCCGTTCAATGGTGATGCACCCAGGCAGAGGCAAACGTGGCAGATAGACATAAGAACGTAAAGTCCAAGTACACCGAGGGCCGGGACATGCCCGGATCCTTCGAGGGTGAGACCGTCACGCGTCGACGCTTCATGACGGCCTCCGTGCACACGATGGGTGGCGTGGCCGCCGCCGCCTTCACCCTTCCGGCGCTGGGCTTCGCGCTCGGGCCGCTGTTCAGCCGCGTACCGTTCCAGTGGCAGGCGATCGGCGTGCCGTCCGACTTTCCCAACGACACCTATGTGACGAAGGTCTTCACCATCACGCCCGGCGTGGGGGAGGTCGGCAAGACCGTCGCCTACGTCCGCGCCCGCAATCCTTCGATCGACACCGAGCCCGAGGATCAGTACAACCACTTCGTGGCGCTGTCCTCGCGCTGCATGCACCTGGGCTGCCCGGTTCGCTTCACGCCCGCGGCCGGGCGCTTCATCTGTCCCTGCCACGGCGGCGTCTACGACTTCCGCGGGATGCGGACCGGCGGCCCCCCGGTGCGTCCACTCGACCGTTTCTACACGCGCGTGCACAATGGCCTGGTCCAAGTCGGCCCTCGCTACTCGGTCAACTCCGAACTGCACCGCTTCTCCCCCCGTGATCCCGGTGAGCCGCTCGACGGGATCGGGCAGTACCTGTATCCCAAGCGATTCTCGACCTCGGTTTTGCCGAAGGACTGACAGCCAGCATGCCCCGTCTCCCCGCTCCCCCACTTCCCAAGATCCTCCAGCCCAAGCCCGCCCGCCCCGGATCGGGCAACGGGAAGCTCTCGCCGGCTGACGCCGCGGTCGAGGGCGGCCTCACCGTTGTGGACTGGATCGATGAGCGGACGTCGCTGTCCGGCGGCGTTCGCTGGATGCTGTTCCGCAAGGTTCCCCGCGGCGTCAACTGGTTCTACACGCTGGGCTCGGCGACGATGTTCGCCTTCCTCTCCCAAGCCGTGACGGGCGTCTTCCTGGCCATGTACTACCGGCCGGACGCCACCGGCGGCGCCTACGAGTCGATCCGCTACATCACCGACCAGGCGTTCCTCGGGCAGTTCGTCCGCGGCATGCACAAGTGGGGCTCGTCGGTGATGGTGATCCTGATCTTCCTCCACATGGCAAGGACCTTCTTCTTCGGCGCCTACAAGTATCCGCGTGAACTGACCTGGGTGATCGGCGTGACGCTGCTGATCCTGACCATGGCCATGTCGTTCACCGGCTACCTGCTGCCGTTCGATCAGCGCGCCTACTGGGCGAGCATCGTCGGAGTCAACATCAACGGGACCGGCCCCCTGATCGGTCCATATCTGTCGGACTTCCTGCGCGCCGGCCCCGACTTCGGAGCCACGACGCTGTCGCGGTTCTACGCGATCCACATGCTGCTGATCCCCGGCGCCATCGCGGCGCTGATCGGGGCTCATCTGTATCTGGTGACCAAGCTCGGGATCTCCGCGCCGCCGTGGCTCAAGGTCGAGCCTGACCCCGCACCGGATTCCGAGCTGCAACCTGAGCGAGCCGAGGTCTAAGTGGCCGTGACTTCAGATATGACCGTGCCGGCGGCCGAGGCCGCAAAGCCATGAATCAGGCTGAGAAGGAGGCATACCTCCGCGACTACTCGATCCTGAAGAACTCAGGCAAGCCGTTCTTCCCCTACATCGTGGCCAAGGACGCCGCGATGGCGGTGATCGTGATGATCGTGATCGTCCTGCTCTCGCTGATGTTCGGCGCCGAGATCGGGCCCAAGGCCGACCCGACCACGACCACCTACGTGCCCCGTCCCGAGTGGTACTTCTTCTTCCTGTTCGAACTCCTCCGGGTGATCAAGCCGCCGCAGTTCACCCCGCTCGCCACCATCGGCGTGCCGACGCTGTGCATGATCCTGCTGTTCATGCTGCCGTTCTATGACCGCAGCCCGGAGCGCCGGATCGAGCGCCGGCCGATTGCCCTCGCCGCCGGTTTGGCCACCATCCTGGCGATCGCCTATCTGACCTACGAGGGCGCTGCGGCCGGCTCGCCGAACTCGATCGACATGTTGCCCCCGGCCAGTCTCAGTGCGTCGCAGGTCTCGAGCTTCCAGGCCGGAAAGCTGGTCGCCGCTCAGTCGGGTTGCCTGGCCTGCCACCAGATCGGTGAGAACGGAAACAGCGGGCCCGGCCCGCCGCTGACGCACGTCGGGGCAAAGCTTCGTCCGGGCGCGATCGCCTCGACCCTGCGCAACCCGACGGCTCCGATGCCTTCGTTCAAGGGCCTGGCACAGCAGTCCCCGCAGAAGTTCCAGAACCTGGTCAGCTTCCTCTCCGAGCTGCAGTAGCTCCGCGTGTCGCTGGCGTGACGGCGAGCGCAGGATCCGGTCCGCCGGCGCGTCCGGGGACGCTCGAGGAGAACCAGGTCCAGGCGATGTTCGACCGCATCGCCGGCCTGTACGACCGCATGAACACGGTGATGACGGCCGGACTGCACCACCAGTGGCGAGCTCGTGCGGCCGACCTGGCCGGCCTGGCCCCGGGTGACCGGGCGCTGGACGTGGCCACCGGGACCGGGGATCTGGCGTTCGAGCTGCTGCGGCGCGTCTCGCCGGGCGGGACGGTGGTGGGCAGCGATTTCTCCGAGCGGATGCTGAGCATCGCCAGGGAGAAGGCCACGGGCAGAGCGGCCGAGCCGCACTCTTCCGGGTTGCGCTTTGAAGCGGCAAACGCCCTGGCTCTGCCTTACGCCGACGGCGAGTTCACTGCTGCCACCGTCGGCTTCGGGGCCCGAAACTTCTCCGATCTGGAGGCGGGACTGCGGGAGATGACCCGGGTCGTCCGCCCCGGCGGGCGCGTTGTGGTGCTGGAGATCACGACGCCGCAACGGCCCCCGCTGTCGGTCTTCTTCCATGTGTGGTTTGACCAGATCGTCCCGTCATTGGGCCGTTTGGCGGGCGATCCCGACGCATATAGCTATCTGCCGGATTCGGTCCGGCGCTTTCCCGGCCCTGAGGCGCTGGCGGCAACGCTGTCCCGCTGCGGCCTGGTAGACGTCCGCTACGTCCTCACCGCCGGCGGCATCATCGCCCTGCACGTCGGGGTGAAGCGGTGAGCGCAGGGTCGGCTCAGTCCGTAGTCCAGGCAGTGGTGCAGGCCGGCGGGGCCGAGGTCCCCCGGCTGATGGAGCGGGTCGAGCACAGGATGGGCGAGCTGGCCGGCGGACACGGTCCGCTGCTGGGCCGGTTCGCCGGAGAGACGATCGCCGCCGGCGGCAAGCGGTTGCGCCCCCTGCTGGTCTTTCTTGCCGCTGGCGTCCCGCCACCGGAGAGCGATGCGCTGGTGCGTGCGGCCGTGGCGGTTGAGCTGGTCCACGCCGCGACGCTGGTCCACGATGACGTGCTCGACAACTCAGGGCTGCGTCGGGGCCGTCCGACGGTCGTGGCGAGCGCCGGCCGCCGGATCGCCACCGCCACGGGCGACCTCCTGTTCTCACGGGCGTTCGCCGAGCTGGCCGCTGGCGGAGCGCCAGAGGCCGTGCGGGTCCTTTCCCGAGCGAGTTCCGAGCTGGCCGCCGGCGAGCTGATGCAACGGGCCGACAGTTGGAACGCGGAGGTCTCACGTGCGCGCTACCTGGAACGCTGCCGGCTCAAGACGGCGGTGCTGTTCCGCGCGGCCTGTGAGCTCGGGGCACTGAGCGGCGGCGGCGACGCCCCTGGGCTCGGCGCGTTCGGTGAGCGCATCGGCTTGGCCTTCCAAATGCTCGATGACGTGCTGGACGTGTCCGGTCCCGCCGAGCGGACGGGAAAGCCCCAGGGTGCGGATCTGCTCGACGGAACCATCACCTTGCCCTTGATCGTGGCACGCGAGCGCGACGGGGAGCTGGCCGCTGTGGACCTGCGCACCGTGACCGACCCCGAGCGGGCAAGAGAGATCTGCGAGCGCATTGCGGCCACCGGAGCGCTTGAGGCGGCACGCGCGCAGGCACTGGAGCTGGTGGCCGGCGCCAAGTCGCAGCTGCCGGCGATGCCAGCCCCACAGCACGCTGCCCTCGAGCTGGTGGCTGACGGCGTCGTCGAACGCTACGCGTAGCGCGCCGCGCGGCTCAGAAGTCTTCGGGGAGGATCAGATCGACCCGCAGCGCAGCGGCGAACCGGTCGAGCTCGCCCGACATGTTGGCCTGAGTCAGACGCTGAAGATCGTCGAGCATCTCGGCGAGGCCATCATCGAGATGCTCTTCGAGCCGCTCGATCTCATCTCGGTGGAACGCGCCGGTCTCGGCCAGGCCGCAGTTCGGGCACTCGAGGGTCAGCTCCCACTGGTCCTCGCCGGCCTCGGCCCAGGCGATCGGCTGTACGAGATGGGAATCGCAGGCCGTACAGCGGTGCAGCTCACGCGGAACCCGCTCGGGCTCGCAGAAGCGCACGACCTCGATACACCGGCCGCTGGGTAGGACGATCCGACGGACTGAATGCTGCTGTGAATCTTGTTCTGGCTTCGGGTTCATAGACACCTCCTGGATAAGGCATCTATCGGCTGGGCTGCCGACAAGCTTGAGCGCGCTATCCCACCCAATGCAGACGCGCCCGCTACCCTTGCGGGCACCCGTCCGGAGGCCAGGAAATGTTTCGCAGCCCCACCACAGATCTGATCGTCGTTCTGGTCATCGTCCTGCTGATCTTCGGGCCCAAGCGCCTACCCGGCCTGGGCCGGTCGCTCGGCGGGGGGCTGCGAGAGTTCAAGGACTCGATTACCGGGGATTCGAAGTCCGAGGAGGAGTTCGAACGCTCGGGACTCCCCCGGGGAGACGACGCTCCGGCGCCGCGACCCGGAGCCTCAGCCAACGACGCCGCCACACCTCCCGTGTCTTCGCCTGTGCCGACGGCAGGCACTCCCGGGGAATCCCCCGAGCGTCGCTCGTAGCGCGCCCGGACGGTTAGGGCGGCGATGCCGACGGTCATACGGCCCATCGGGCATGAGGATCGCCTGAGCGTTGTCGACCATCTGGACGAGCTTCGGACCCGCCTGATCATCTGCGCCGTCGCGCTGGCAATCGCGTTCGCGGGGTGCTTCTGGCAGAACCACGCCCTCCTCAGCGTGCTCAACCGCGCCCTGCCGACGACTACCCCGAAGACCAGCGCCAACCACCTGTCGGGTTTGACCGACGATTCGGTCCGGGCCGCACATGGCCTGGCCAAGGCGGCCGCCGCTGCCTCGGCGCTGGCTCAGTCCAAGCATCAGTCGGCTTCGGACCGCCAACTCTTCCAGCAGCTCAGCCAAGGCGCGAGCCAGGCCGCCAAAGCGCTGCCGCAGTCGACCCCGAAGCGGCTGCCGATCACCATCGGCATCGGCGAGCCGTTCACTACCACTCTCACGGTCGCGTTCTACTTCGCGCTGCTGTTCTCCCTCCCGGTGCTCATCTACCAGGGCTACGCGTTCGTCATACCGGCGCTCAACCCAAACGAGCGAAGACTCGCGATCCCGCTGATGGTTGCCGCGCCGCTGCTCTTCATTGCCGGCGTGGCCTTCGCCTACGAAATCGTGCTCCCGCCGGCGGTGCGATTCCTCCAGGGCTACAACAGCCAGAACTTCGACATCCTCGTCCAAGCCAAGACGTATTACACGTTTGAAATCCTCACCATGCTGGGAATCGGGTTGGCCTTCCAGGTGCCCATCGGCCTGCTTGGCCTCCAGCGCGCGGGCGCCATCAATGCCCGAACGCTGACCCGCAACTGGCGTTACGCTACCGTGCTCATGGCGGTGATCGCCGCCGCCATGCCCGGGGCTGATCCCGTAACCACAGGGCTCGAAATGGCCCCACTCGTAGTGCTCTATCTGGCCAGTATCGTCATGCTAAAGATCGCCGACCGCCGCGCTGCTGCGCGGGCCGAAGCCGAGCTTTCGCAAGCAGGCGACGGGCTCGACGTCACCTAGCTCCCATGCTCTTCGATCTACGTAGCCGCGGCCGTCGCCGCACCGTCCAAGCCGTTTACCTCGGCCTCGCCATCATTCTCGGTGGCGGTCTGGTCCTGTTCGGAGTGGGTGCCGGCAACGGGTTCGGCGGTCTGCTCAACTCGTTCACTGGGAGCGGCTCGAGCAACAGCAAACCGGTGATCAGCCAGGCCGAGAAGACCGCCCTGCGCGCCACCCAGCTGCGTCCCACGGATCAGCAGGCCTGGATCGCGCTGATTCAGGCTCGCGATTCTGCGGCCAAGCAGGACTTCGACCCCACCACCGGCACCGTCACGGCCGCCGGCAAGAAGGAATTCGCGGCCGAGGCCGACGCATGGCAGCACTATCTGAAGCTGACCCAGAAGCCAGACTCGACCGCGGCGATCCTGGCCGGCCGTGCTTATTCGATTCTTGGCAACTACGCCGGCGCCGCGGCAGCGTGGGAGTTTGAGACCCTGGCCGATCCGACGACGTCACACGGCTATCAGTGCTTGGCCGCAAACGCCTACGCGGCCAAGCAGACCCGCAAGGGCGATCTGGCCGCCGCCAAGGCCATCAGCCTGACGCCGAAGGCCGCTCGCCTGACCCTGACTCAAGCCCTCAATCAGGCCAAGACGAACCCCCAGATCGCTCAGGGCTGCTGAGCATTCATCGAGGTCGCGCCCGGTTGGCGCGCGGGTTCACATCGAGCGGCCGGTGGGTAACATCGACCGACTTCAAGGGCCGTTAGCTCAATTGGCAGAGCAGGGGACTCTTAATCCCAAGGTTGGAGGTTCGATTCCTCCACGGCCCATCGGAAAGCCCCGAAAGCGGGAGAACCGATCTTCCGAAGTCCGGCGTGACAATTGTCAGAATCCTTGACGGTGGGGGTCTTCAATAGCTAGGCTGCTCTGTCACTGGGGCTCTTGGCAGGGGCAGAGGGCCGGGTTCTCGCCTTCATCCAGGTGTGCTTTACCCGGTGGCTGTCTCTAGGGCTCGGAATCGAGCCGTAGTCGCGGCTCACAAACAAGTGGGGCAACACATGTCACGTGCAGCACGGTTGCATGGTGTGGGTCGTCCGGTCATGCGGCGCTTCATCCTCGGCGGGGTGCTGGCATCGCTCGCTGTTCCGGCAGCGGCCTCAGCGAACCCGACGAACGTCATGAGTGGTCGGGCCTACGATGTGGGGGCGAAGTCGAGCCTGCTGTCGACGATGGTCACCGCGGGTCCGGACACGGGTCAGATCTCGACGAACCAGCCGTCGGCGCTGTCTCTTCATGCAGGAAGTCTGAGCACGTCGTACGGCAGCGGGAGTTTGCTGGACTCCTCGTTCACCACCACGAGCACGACCGAGAGGGCCGCCGCCGCCGCCGACGTCGCGAGCCTTAGCCTGACGATCCCGGGGCTGCCGGCGATCTCCGGCAGCCTGATCTCGGCCAAGTCGACAACCTCGTGCCGCAATCACCGGACGAGCAGCGGGAGTAGTGCGCTCGGCACGCTCACGGTGAATGGCACGACGTACGACGTCGCCGCACCCCCGAACACGGTGATTCCGCTCGGCGTGCTCGGCTCGATCACGCTCAACGAGCAGACCCCGATACAGAACGGCCTGACGGTCAATGCGGTTCACGTCAGGACGGTCCTGGGGACAGAGGTTGTGGTCGCGTCGGCGAGTAGCGCGGTGTCGAACTGCGCCTAGGCGCCGGCCGGCCACTGCACCGTCTGCGGGGGCGCCACGTCGGCGCCCCCGCTTTGCGTTCGTGGGGGGTTGCTCCCGGTGCCTGCCTGCGCCCTAACGGCCCGTGTGCTCAGGTCTCGGCGGAACGAGCGTCGAACCTCCTCTCGGCGACCCAGTACCCCCCCGGACTTTGGGGGCACCCGAGCTCCGTGACCGCGAGCGCCGAAGCCAGCTAGAGCGCGCAGCGGCGAAGGCGCCGGCATACGGCATCGAAACGCCGCCACCAGACCAAGGCAAGTCGATCGCGACCCAGTGACATAGATCGTCTGCCGATCCGAGCACGAGGACGGACTACGCCGGTTTGGAGCCTTCGAGCCGCTGTTTGAGAGCCGAAAGCTCCCTGGGTATCTGCTTGCGCGCGTCGCGTCTGGCCAGCATCGCCAACACCCGAGCGATCCCGTCGGCCTCGAAATCTATCTCCATCTCGACGTGCGTCGAGGAATCATCCACTTCGGCGAATGTCATGCTGCCGACCGGCCGCACTGGGCCGCCCAGGCCCTTGAAGGTCCAAACACTCGGCGCCCGGAACCGGCTGTACTCCCACTCGAACGTTCGATCACCGCCAGTGACGGCCCGGGTTTCCCGGACGCGCGTTCCGACTCCTACCAAGCCCTGACTCTGGACCTCGATGGCCCGGACCGTGCTTTGCCACTCACGGCGCAAAGCTGGGTCGGCGGTATAACGAAACAAATCCTCGGTGGATCTGTCGATCTCAATCGAGCTCTTGATCGGTCCCATGCGCCCTCTTTCTATGACCACGATTGAGTAGACTATCAGTCTAGCGATTATGGGACAGCCAGTCAAACGGCCATACGACAGCCCCGCACGACGTTCGAAGGCGCAAGCCACCCGGGCGGACGTAATCGCGGCTGCGGCGAGCCTCTTCGCCGCACGTGGTTACACCGCTACGACCGCGGCCGCGGTCGCCGAGAGAGCGGGCGTTAGCCGCGCGACAGTCTTCAACTCGGTGGGCGGCAAGCCCGACCTGCTCCGAGCGGCGTACCGCTTGGCGGTGCGGGGCGAGCATCCGGATATCCCCCTCGGCCAACAAGCACGCAGTCGCACGATCCAATCGGAACCTGACCCTGCCCGGCTGCTTGAGGGCTACGCCCAGGTCTGCACCGAAATCGCGCCGCGGCTGTCCCCGCTCTATGAGACGATCCGCGCGGCCGCCCGCGCCGATCACGAAGCCGCCGAGCTCTGGGACGAGCTACAGAGCGAGCGTCGTGTCGGAGCGGGGCGCGTGGTCACAGCACTGGAACAACGCGGCCACCTACCCGCGCCGCTCGATGCCAGCCACGCCGCCGACATCCTCTGGGTGCTCAATGACCCCGGCCTGTACCACCTCCTCGTCGAGCAACGCGGATGGTCACGCACCCTGTTTCGCACCTGGCTGACCGAAACGATGAAAAGTCAACTTCTCGCTAGCCCGAAGCGATGAACCTCGAAAGCAACACCCCTCACGACTCTGGCGGCGACGCTGCCACTTCGTAGGCCCGGAGACAGCCGGGCTGGGACCTTGCTGAAATGTGGCCGGTGACGATCGATGTATGGATGCAACACCCGACGTTGCGGTTCCTCGCCCACGACATGTTCGACTCGCTCCGTCGGTGGACAGGGGCTGAGATTCCCTCCGAGCAGCCGGAGATCGCCGTCACGCTTGGCTCAATGGATGGTGCGGGTGTTGACTTCGGGCTTCTGTCAGCGTGGACGGCACCCCACCAAGCGCCGCTGATCTCAAACGAAGAGGTGGCCGGATGGGTCAATGAGCATCCATCCCGATTCGGTGGTCTCGCTGCCGTCGACCTCAACCGCCCGATGGAGGCAGTCCGAGAACTGCGGCGCTGCATCGAGGACTACGGCTTCAAGGGCCTACGGGTCGTCCCGTGGCTGTGGGAGGCTCCTCCGACCGACCGGCGCTACTACCCGCTGTACGCCGCATGTGTGGAACTTGACGTGCCGTTCTTCACCCAGGTCGGCCATACCGGCCCGCTCCGTGCATCGGAGACCGGTCGTCCGATTCCCTACATCGACCAGGTTGCGCTTGACTTCCCTGAGCTGCGCATCGTTGGCGGGCATATCGGCTACCCCTGGACGGAAGAGATGATCGCGGTCTGTCGCAAGCACGAGAACGTGTTCATCGACTCCTCGGCCTACACTCCCCGCCGGTTCCCGCCCGAGCTGGTGCGATACATGACTGGGCGCGGTGGCCGCCACAAGGTTTTGTTCGGGACGAACTTTCCGATGATCGGGCATGCACAGGCGCTCGACGAGCTCGACGAGCTTGGCCTTGACGATGAGACCCGCGGCCTCTTTCTGCGCGGCAATGCGGAACGGGTCGTCACGCTGCGACGTGACGACACCGCGCCCCAGGGGTGAGCCAGCATTTCAAAACCGAGATCACCGTTACGGCTAAAGCGGCACTCTCGCGCGGCTGCCGCTATCGCGTGCACTGGTCTAAATGCGACAGCGCGCGCGTCCTTATCCGGCGCTTGACCACATACCCGACCGCCCGGCACGGGCGTCGAGCACGAACTCACCACTGAGGCGGACCTCAGCTCGTGCGCGTAACGGCCGGGCGGAACGCGGCAGTCGCGGCCGGCTCAGTCAGTTCGCCAGGTCCGCAGACGCGACGGTGCCCCGACGAGCCGTACTGCTGTACGTTCCTGCCTGTGAGCAATCGATTGAAATACAGAGCACTGGCGGTCCCGGCCGTGCTGGCAGGGATTGGGCTCTTTGCCGCCAGTACGCCAGCGGGCGCGAAATCCGTGTGCCGCACCATCCGCGTCTCGACCCCCAAACAGTCGAAGGTCACCGTAACGCCGTGCCAGCGAATCAACGTTGGCTTCCAGATCGGGACACAGGGCGAGATCTTTCCCACCTGGGGGGTATCCAGCCGGCCGGCGAAAAAGATTTTGAAGTACGTCCGCGGCGGCTACGAGAACACGAGCAACACCGATGGCACCACCACGCAGTTTTTCCTCTACCAAGCGGTCGCGAGGGGACGGACCACGGTGAGGTTCTGCGAGTCGACCCCTTCGATTCCCGGGTGCCTTGAGACCTACAAGCTGCAGGTTACCGTTCGCCGCGCGCGGCGGTAGCGACGACGTACGCGCGACGCGGAGACGATGGAGATCTCCGCTGGTTGAGGCTGCCACGCTTAGCCGAATAAGCGCGCAGTCTCTGGTTCGCCGAATCCACGACGGCTGCGGGCGCGCTAACCCACCAGTTCCTTGAACGCGGGGTCGTCGCGTACCGGGTCGAAGTCGGAGTCGTTGGCGGCGAGCGAGGCGCAGCTTTCCGAACGCTCGATGGCGAGCCGGAGGTGCGCGATCGCGTCGGCCTTTCGTCCGGCAAGGCTCTCGCAGCACGCCACGTTGTACAGCAGCCCGGCGTACTCGGGGTGCGCCTTGATCAGCTCCCGTCCCCGGTCAGCGGCCTCGGCGTGCTTGCCCGCTTCGTAGAGCGGCCCGAGCGGCGCCCAGATCTCAAAACCGCTGGGCTCGTACGTCTTCCCCGGCGTGCCGCCGAGGGCAATAATCGTCGTCCGCGGCTCCTCGGCAAACGCCGTGCGCTTGACCTCGGGCCGGACGAAGACCAACGTACCAACGGGCGCCTCCACCGACTCGCCGTCGAGCTCGAACCTGGCGCGACCGGACTGCACGAGGTAGAGCTCCTCCTCTCCGTCCTCGCACTCGTCGTGCTCATTGATGATCCGGTCGCCCGCCTCGCGACCGGTCCAGGCGTTGACGCCGAAGGACGTGATGCCGAAGTGGTAGCGGATCGGTCGCGAAGGACAGCGGCCGTCGCTGATCTCGTCGATCTCTCCGAGGTGCGCCACTGCGTAAGCACTCATCGGGCCTCCTGCATCGTCGTCTTGAGAAATCCCGAAGGGAGGCTAGCGACAATCCTGCTTGCCTCCGCTGCGGTTAATGAGGCTTCCCTTCGATGGCGCGCAGATCGACCCCGCACGGTACCGAGCGAGAAGCGACGGATTGTCGCCGGACGTCGCCAGATCGGGTTCTCAGATTCGCGGAGCGCGTCGGGCGGTTACCAGGCAGGCGACTGTGCTCGATCGGATCGGTCGGCCGATCCTTCGCTGGAGCGCATGGTTCTCCGCGCAAAGTCCGTCGCGCTGACCCGGTGAGAGTCTCGGCCAGAACGACATCGTGCCGAGCAGAGCGTTGAGCTCGTCGGCCGTGTGCTCAAGCGGTGTCGACAATGCCGTGACCCGCGTGTCGTCAAAGAGCTCTGCGGCATACCCCCGCGCGAGCTCATAGCCCCCCAGCCACGCCCACACCTCAGACACATTGCCCCGCCGTTCATGGGCGCCGGCAAGCGTACTGTCCAGGTCGCGGTAGGTCGGCCATCCAGCGGCAACCTCAGGAGCGACCCTTGCCATCGCGTCGCGCACGGCCTGCTGATCGCCTGCGCTGTGCCGGTCCTGCAGTCCGAAGTAGGACAGCAGCACGAGGGTCCCGCCATCAATCAGCGCGTTGGCAGCCTTGCGCCAGCTGACATCCGGATCGACCCAGTGAATCGCGGAGGCGGAGAACGCCGCCACGTAATGCGCGTTCGTCAACGCCGCCTCCTCGAGGCGCTTGTTGACGAACTCCACCTCATCGCCGTGGCCGAGCTGGTCGCCTGTCCGTGCGATCAGACGCTCGCCTGGCTCGACCGCGGTCACGCGCAGGCCCCGGGACACGAGGCTGCGGGTCAGCTGGCCGGTGCCACAGCCGATCTCGAGCACTGCCGCGCCGGGACCGAGACGGCCCGTCCCGCACGCCTGGTCGACCAGCGCGTCCGGGTAACCCGGCCGGTGACGGTCGTACTCATCGGCGGCCTCGTTGAAGACCATGCCATAGCGACGGGCCTCTGCGCGCACGATGCCCGGAAGGTAGAAGACGACCAGGACGAGCGACCCCGTCCGTGCCGGCGCGCGCGGTAACGTCTGCACGATGACGAACTCCACGCAGAGCGACGAGTCTCCATCTCAGCTGATCGAGGCAAGGATCAGGGAGCTGGGCGACTGGCGGGGCGCGACTCTCTCCCGGCTTCGCGACCTGATCAGGCAGGCCGATCCCGACGTGGTGGAGGAGTGGAAATGGAGAAAGGCATCAAGTCCGGGGGTTCCGGTGTGGTCTCACCGAGGTGGGATCTGTACCGGCGAAACGTACAAGAGCGTTGTCAAGCTAACGTTCTTCAAGGGCGCCTCGCTGGAGGACCCTGCGGGCCTCTTCAACTCCAGCCTCGAAGGTAAGGTCAGGCGCGCAATCGACGTCCGCGAGAACGATGAGATCGATGAGCAGGCTTTCGTTGCCCTCATTCGAGCTGCCGTCAGCCTGAACGAGTCCTCGTCGCGCTAGCGGATCCGGCGCCGAACCACCGCCCGGGCTCCGAGGGGCCTAGCTCGCGCCTGCACCATCCTCGCTGCTGAGGGCTGGCCCGCGAGGCTCGAACGTGAAGGTTTCGAACACAGTGTTGTTGTCCGGGTCGATTCCGCTGGCGAACGCGATCACCTTTCGGAACACGATTGCCTCGATTGCTGCGATGAAGTCGGCTCGGGTGGCTGCCTGAAATGATGTCCGTGAGTCAACTACTCGTTCGGCGCTGCCCATCTGGATGAGCTTGAGCTCCGCTGGAAGCAGCACATCGCTCAGCACGCACACCAGCGAGTCCGGTCCGGCGAAGTCCGAGCGGGCCTTCGTGGGTCCCCGGCCGAACTGCTCCTTGTGCAGGGCCACCATGGCGTTTGAGATCGCCATGAGCTCTGACCGCGGCTCTGCTGAAACCTCAGACATGCGCCCGCCTTAGCTCCCTCAGAAGTCGAACGCGACGGGGGGCCGGGAGGAAGAAACGAGCCGAGCGCAGCGGCGTTGCTCTACCCACGCTAACAGCCGAGCGCCGTTAAGCAAGACCTCCCGCAGCCGAGGCCCCCGCCGGGTTCAGGCGGCGGCCTTGGCGGGCGTGCCCGAGCCGCTGGTCGCGCGCGCGGCCTCGATCCAGTCGTCAAGCTCCTGCCAGCGTTCATAAAGCCAGACGATCAGCTCCTCGCGGTCGGTCGGAATCTCAGCCGCGGCGAAGCGCCAGAACTTGAGCCGAACGGTGGTGCCAACCAGTCCGCCGGACCAGATGTCACTGACGTACTCGAACCCGTCGAGCCCGTAGTGACCGAAGACGACCACATCGGCGCCGGGCGCTGACTCCAGCAGGGCGAGGGTGCCACCGAGCCGAGGCGGCAGCACGTAGCGCAGGCGAGCGGCGAGGGGCGCGATCTCGGGCTGGCGCTCGGCGATGATCGCCTGAGCACGCGCGAGTTTCTCCGTGGTCCAGCGGGTGCCTTCCGGGTAGATCAACACACCGTCGCGGGAGGACATGTTCATCGTCAACACGCGAATCCGCTCGAGCTCCACGGCGGTGTCGCCCGAGGCTCTGCGCACGAACAGCGTCGGAACCCAACGACCACCGATGTCGATCGTCGGGAGCATCTGCAGCTCGCGCTTGATGACGAAGCGAAAGCCCAGACCGTGCGCGCCGCCGACGACCACGTCGGGCAGGGTGTTGTCGATGATGCTCGCGTGGCGAATCATCACGATCACCGGTCCCGGCCCAGCGAGTTCAAGTCCCTCGACCTCGAAGCGAAGTCCGAACAACACGCGGATGCCCGCCAGATGACTTCCAAGCCAGCTGCGTTTGAGGCGATACACCTGATCGCGCCGGCGCGCGCCATCACGGCCACCTGAGATGACCCAGATCGCACCCAGCCCAAGGAGTCCATATAGCTCACCGAGAAGAAACCACCACAGCATCGCGAGCAAACGAAGCGCCATGAATGGTTTCCGGCGCCGGAGCCACAGGGCCAGATCAACCGCGAGCGCAGCAATCACCAGCACCGGAGAGAGCACAGAGACGAGCAGGAACGCGGCCACCTCGACGGCGATGCCGCGCACCCGCCGCCAGACTCTCGCTCCGCGCCGGCTCCCGTCGGGTATCAGCGGACATAGCAGCCCCATCCGAGCCCATCGTACTGCCGGCCACCGGGCTGCTCTCGATTTCCCCCGTCAGAGCTCGAGGAGGGCCGGCGCCAGGCGTTCGAGCGCCGTCAGCGCGGTGCCGGCATCGTCGGCGTAGGCCTGAACGGCAACGTGATCCGCACCAGCATCGAGATGATCGCGGACGCGTGCGGTAACGGCTTCCTCGCTGCCCCAGGCGACGATCGCGTCGACGAGTCGTTTGCTGCCCCCGTCCGCAAAGTCCTCGTCGTCGTAGCCCAGCTCGCGAAGGTTGTTGACGTAGTTGGGCAGCTTCAGATACCCCTGCATGTGCCGGCGCCCGAGCTCCCGCGCCCGGGTCGGGTCGGGCTCGAGCACGACCACCTGCTCGGGAGCGAGGATCGGCGCCGGACCGAGGATCTCACGTGCCCTCTCCGTATGTGCAGGTGGCACGAAGTAGGGGTGCGCTCCCGCGGTCAATTCCCGCGCCAGCGCGAGCATCTTCGGCCGCAGCGCCGCGATCATGACCAGGGAGGGCTCGGCGGGGCTGGGCGCTGCGTAGGTGTGCTGGTCGATCGCCTCCAGGTAGCGGCGCATCGCAGTCAGCGGTCTGGCGTAGTCGTGTCCGCGAGAGTGCACCAGCGGAGCGTGGCTGACGCCCAGGCCGAGCAGGAAGCGCCCACCGTACGCCTCGTTGAGCGTGTTGGCGCCGTTGATCGCCGCCGCCGCGTCCCGGGCCCAGATGTTGGCTATGCCCGTGGCGACGACCAGGCGCGAGCTGGCTTCCAGCAACAGTGCACCATGTGAGAGCGCCTCACGGTTGGCGGGTCCTTCGCCGTACCACGCGGCGCTGTAGCCGAGGCGCTCGATGCGGGCGATGCCATCGCGCTCCTCCCTGGCCGGTGTCAGCGCGATCGAACCGAGCCACACCCCGACCCGGCCGATGCGCTCTCGGAGGGCGGCGGCTCGCTGCGGTGAAATCTCGCTCATGCTTGCGCCGTGGTCGCGACCGGTGAGGGCCCGAGCCGGTTCCGGAGCCGGACGAGGTCGGCTTGCATCAGTCCGTGTGTGGAGAGCCAGCGCACGGAGCCGCCCAGGCGCTCGTCGACGAGCTCAAGCACGCGCTCCATGGTTCCCGGCAGCGGGGCGTGCTTCTGCGCGTCGTGGCCCTCCAGCTCCGCGCGGTAGGTCGAGGAACTGACCAGGCGCGCCATCACGGCCTCGATGCGCTCACGGGTGGCCAGGTAGTCCGCGATGATCACCTCACGATCCACCCCGGCTGCGTCGAGCGCAAGCGCGACGACCACGCCGGTCCGGTCTTTGCCCGCCGCGCAATGGACCAGGACGGCACGATCGGCCCGGGCGATCGCGCGTACAGCACCGACGACCGAGTCCGGGCGACGGCGCAGATAACTCATGTAGGCACGGACGACCGGCCGCTCACCGGGCAGGTCGTCGTCATCCAGGGGGCTCCACGGCCGGACGGTGTCGGCGTCGAGATCGGTGTGGCCACCGGAGTCCGGATACAGGGAGCGGTGCTCGATCCGCACTGCGGGCTCGCGGCTCAGCGGCCCCGGTCCTTCAAGCTCGACCTCGACGTCGGTGCGCAGATCGAGGACCACCTCCAGCGCCTGCTCGTCGACCAGTGCCCGCACGTCTCTCGCGCTCAGGTCCTGGAGGTTGTCGGCTCTGAGCAGCACGCCCGGTATGACCGCACGGGCGTTGACGGCGCCGTCGAGCTCGATCCAATGACGAGTGGAGTCCTGAACGCTCACCCGTAGATCGTTGCAGGCCGAGCCTGAGCAACTGCAAACGACCGGTTAACGCTGCTTACGCGCTCTCCTGAGACAGGCCTCCACGCCGGTCAGTGGCGTATCTATCGCGCGTCGTAGGCGGCGAGTGCGGCGGCGATCTCGGTGCGTTCAAATCCGGCGCCAAGACAGCACAGCAGCGCGATCCGGGCGGCCGGGGCGGAGAGGAACGGGACGCAGACCGCGCCCGAGGCGCGCACGTCAGGCTCTGCCCCCTCGAACCCATAGGTCTCGAAGAGCATCGACGAGCGCTCGGGCCGGTTGGTGACCAGCACCGGGACCGGGGAGGCACGCAGCTCACGCAACAGCGCCGGCGAGAGATGACCGGCGCCGAAGGCGACGAGGACCACGCCGTCAGCAGCGCGCGCCGCGGTGGCGAGTGCCGCCCCATCGTCCCCCAGCGCCGCGACGACGATGTCGACGCGTTGCGCCAATTGCTGCGGTGCGATCGTGGGCGGGGCCAGCGGCCGCGCGTGTAGCCACAGCCGTCCCTCCACCACGCGTCCAAACGGTCCCGCGGTCGGTGACCCGAATGCCGCCGGTCCGGTGCTGTCGACCTTCCGGACGGTCATCGCGGCGTGCAGCTCTCCGCCGAAGCACACACACGCGCCCAGACCGCTGGCGCGCTCCGAGCCGGCCACCGCTACGGCGTCGACCAGGTTTGCCGGGCCGTCCGCGCCGGCCGCCGAGGCGGGCCGGTTGGCGCCCGTCAGGACGATTGGCGCTTCGCCTGCGTAGCTCAGCGCGCACAGGACGGCCAGCTCTTCGAGCGTATCGGTCCCGCTGGTCAACACGACTCCACTTCCCGCGGAGGCGACCGCCGTGGCACGACGGCTGAGCACGAGGGCGTCGGCCAGCGAGAGATGCGCACTGGGGAGCGACAGGAGCGTCTCCGCCGCCAAGCTCGGGGCTGCGCTCAATGCCGGAACAGACGCGAGTAACTGATCGGTGTCGAGCGTCGGCGTCGCCCGCTCTCCGCGCATGGCGATCGTTCCGCCGGCCCCCAGCACCACCACGGGACGGGTGAGCGCACCCAACGCCTGTTCCACGGCCATCTGAGGCCGAGCCTATCGTTGATCCTCGTCGCCCGGTCAACCGGGTCCGCCCCGAGCGCGGGCTATAGCCCGGCCAGCGCAGCGAGGGAGTTGGCGGCATCGACGATCTCGTCGATCTCCACCAGCAGGGCCACGCCGCCTGGATCACGCGGACACTGAGGCGCGAACTCAGCGTAGTCAGCCCTCAGATCGGGCAGTGGCGCAAACTGCAGAGGTTCGCGCGGCGCTGACCTCAGCCACTCAGCGACGGTGCCCAACTGCCGGTCCACGTCCTGGGCCAGCGGCCCGAGTGCCGGCAGGGGCAGCCGCTCGCGATCCTCCTGAACATCCAATCGCAGCACGTGGGCGGCCTGGATCAGGCGCCGCAGCACACCCAGCATTCCCTGACTCTGGTCTGCGTCGATCCGCCGCGTCTGCGGCTCCGACAGCGAACGTGCGACCGTCGCCTCGGCGTTGGTCCGGGCGAGCCGGGCCCGCCGCGCCAGAGGACCCATCTCGCGCTCGGCGATCCGGCGCCCGTCGCGCACCGCCGCCAGTGATCTGCCCAGGTAGTCGCGCTGGGCGTCGACCAGCTCGGCCAGCGCGTGACGAGCCGGCTTGTGTGACCAGGTCGGCCAGAGGGCGTACGCGAGGAGGCCAATCGTGCCGCCGACCAGAGTGTCGAGCAGCCGCGCTTCGGCGGCGGACAGGGTGTCGGGGCTGATCACGTTGAGCAGGAACACGACCACCGCGGTGATGAAGCCGAAGCCAACCGCGAAGCTGGCGGGAAACGTCGCGTAGCCCGCCCAGGCCAGCACACCGACCAGCGCCACCGTCGCGGCGCCGGAGGGATGCAACCCGGCCGAGATCGCCCCCGCCAGGGCGACGCCGAGACCGGTTCCGAGCGCGCGCTCGGTCCCGCGGGTGAACGTCGCGCCGAACTCGGGTCGCAGCACCGTGGCAGCGGCAACCACCATCCAATAGCCGCGCTGCAACGGCAGGACACGTGCGATCACCGCGGCAGCAGGGACGATCACCGCGAGCCGCAGGGCATGGCGGCCGGCCGGCGACTGGAGCGAGGCGTTGGCCCGGATCAGCGCGAGGTCGGAGCGAATCCGCGCCAGAGGGGGATCTGTCCGGCGGAACGGCCGCCGGCTGCGCAGGCCGCCGTCCTTCCCGGCTGCGGGCGCCAGCGATGCGACGGCGCGCAGCTGTCCGGCCAGCGCAGAGAGCCCGCGCGCGATCGGGACGACGGCTGCCGGGACCCCATGTGCGTCTGGCTGAGCTTCTGAGCTCAGCGCCACCACCTCGACACTGAGCCGCTCCACCTCCCCGGGAAGGGCAGCCGCGGAGCGCCGGTCGCCCTCGATTGCCGCCGCCGCCAGCTCGAGCGCGGACGCGCTCAGCCTGAGGACATCAGTGACTGCCAGCTCGAGCGCGGGCGGAACGGTGGAGGCTTCGGCGCCGCGCCGCTGCCCGAGCTGCGTGTGAACCGCGCTCAGCGCGATGCGCATCCGCCGTCCCTCGTTGACCAGGCTGCGCAGGGTCATCAGCGCCGGATCTCCAAACAGCGTCTGGGAGGACAGCGTTGCCTCGGCACCATCGAACGCCACCGCGGCGGGAAGCGTCGAACTTCCCGGGGAGCCGGCGGCCAGCGCGGAGAGCCGTCGATAGGCCCCCGCGGTGGCGGCCCGCTGTGCGCGCAGGGTGGTCGGCCAGCGGACGATGCTCAGAAACACCACCTGGGCAAGGCCGCCGGCGAACACGAGTCCGGCAAGCCCCAGCGCCTGTAGGGCCGGCTCGCTGAACCGACCGAAGACCACCAGGGCGATGATCGCCTGCGTGCCCACGACGGCGCCACGAGTACCGACGCCGACCAGCAACCCCGCCAACATCGACCACATGCAGAGCACGACCAGGTGCAGCCAGGTCACCGATCCGGTAACCGAACCAACGAACGTCGAGGCCCCCATCACCGCCGCGTCCGTCGCCATCAGGGCGATCGGCGGGCGCCCGCCGCCGGTCCTCCAGGCGATTCCCACCAGCATCGCGCCCGCCCCCATGGTGACTCCGGCCACAGGTGCGCCGGCGGCGATGCTCACCCCGAGCACTGCGACGACAGGGATCGTGGCCAAGAGCCCAGCCGTGACAGAGACGCCCCGGCGATCGAACGTGGCCGCCTGCCGCACGGCGGAGGTCAGGGCCGCCGGTTCCCCATCTCCCGCTTTCAAAATTCGGCGCCATCCGGACGACATCGCCGTCGCACAGTAACCCGCTCTCCTACATCGGCCTTACAAGCCCGGCTTAGCTTCGGCGGCCCATGAACACGCGCCGATCCACACGCGGGGCTTATTCCCCTGCCGTCCTGCGTTCTCTGCCCGATGAGCGGCTTACCGAACTGGCTCGCGACGGATCCGAGGCCGCGTTCGAGGCGATCGTGGCACGCCATCGGCGGTCGCTGGTGCGACAGTGCGCCCGCATCCTTGGGGAAGCGGATGCCGAGGAGGCCGTTCAGGAAGCCCTGCTCAAGGCCTACGCCGCCATCGTTGGTGGCCATCAGGCCGTGCGGACATTGGATCCCTGGCTCCGCACGGTGGCACGCAACACCGGTCTGAACATGCTGCGGGCTCGCGGCAGTCGTCCCACCGTTTCTGAGCTCGACGGAGTGGGCCAACATCTGACCGACTCCTCCGCTGAACATCGCCAGCAGTTGCAGGAGGTACTGAGCGCTGTGGCATCGCTCCCCACGCGCCAGCGCGAGGCCATGGTTCTGCGTGAGTTCGAGGGACGCAGCTACGAAGAGATCGGCGCCCGGTTGGACGCCAGCGACGGAGCTGTCCGCCAACTGCTCAACCGGGCCCGCGGCGCCGTGCGCACCCGGGTCGGGGCGCTGGCCGGCTTCGAGCCGGTGCTGCGCTGGCTTGTCGGCAACGGCGCCGGTGAGGGGGCGGCCCGGGTCGGGGCGCTCACCGGAGGCTGCGCCATCAGCATCAAGCTCTGCGCTACGGCGCTGCCGGCGGCGCTGGTTCTCAGCGCTTCTGTTTCACCCTCCCCGCGGCGTGCAATCAGGCCGCTCGTCGCCGTGCAGGGCCAGACCGCGCAACCTAGTAGCGGCACCGGCCACTTCGCTGCCGCGGTGGCATCCGGCCGCTCCGGCTCGCGGCCAGTGTTCGCGTCGTCGAATGCAGCCCCGGCCACGACGAGCAGCAGGCTTACCGTGTCACGGAAATCCGCACGGCCCTCGCCCCCGCCGACTGCGGCGATCCCGCAGCGCCCCGGCTCGAGTCATACCTCAGCGCCCGGCCGATCCCCCGCGGCGCCGTCAGGCCAGGGCTCGGCCGCGCGCACGCCGCCGCCGCGGCTCGGCGGATCGGCCGGCTCTACCGCTCCGGACGAGCACCAGACGATGGGCCTGAGCTCAGCGAGGGCCCCGTCGAGTGGCAGTTCGCCGAGCGCAACCACCTCCACGGGTCCCCGCCCGAGCCGAGGCCCCGCGGCGCAGCCGGCGCATCAATAAAACCGGCAATCAGCTCCTACGTTGCCCTTACGTGAGTTCCGGGCGCCGTGCCGTGTCTTCCCATGTGTCCGGTTCAAACCAAGAAGGGGATTCACACCATGAGAATCACACTCGGTAGGTCATTGGCAAGCTCAGCCGCAATCGTGGCGATGTCGCTGGCTGGTGCATCTCCGGCAATGGCCGCCAAGAAGCACCACAAGAAGCACCACGCCAAGAACAAGGTGACGAACACGTCGACCACTTCATCGAGCTCGTCCACGACCTCAACGGGATCCAGCGAGACCGCGCTGACCGGCGCCACCCTGGACTCCGCTTCTGCAGCGGCGATCGCCGCCGTGCCGGGCGCGACCGTGGACCGGGCGACCACGGAGACCGACAGCTCCGGCACCAGCGCGGCCTACGAGGTTCACCTGACCAAGGCCGACGGCTCCCACGTGGTCGTCATTGAGGACTCGAGCTTCGCTGTCCTCAGCACCAGCGCGGCCCAGCGCGGAGGCGGCCACTGCTCGCCGGGCGGGAGTGCCGGGGCCGGCGGGACGAGCGCTTCCACCACAACCCAGAGCTAGCTCACAGCTATCCCCCCTGCGAGAGCGTCCGGTCCTCGGATCGGGCGCTCTCGCGTTTCTGTACGGTCGCGGCATGGAGGCCCTGGCCCTCGTCGAGTCGATACCGGGTTGGCTGCTGCGCGAGGACGCCGAAAAGCTGTATGCGCTGGCCGGCTCTGCCGTCGGGCCGATCCTCGAGGTCGGCACGTACCACGGCAAGTCGACCCTGATCATGGCGGCGGCGCTCAGAGCAGCCGAACGGAGAGGGCCGATCTACACCGTGGACGTCGACCGCGCAGCGATCGACGTCGCTTCAGAGCACGCGCGCGCGAGGAGTCTCGCCGGGACGATCGTCTTCGTGCACGGTACGCTCGCCGCCTTCGCCGCCGCTTATCCGCACCTGCGGCCCGCGCTGACCTTCGTCGACGGCGACCACAGCCGCGCCGGCGTTGAACGGGACCTCGCGGCGCTGCGGGGGCTCGTGCCCGCCGGCGGCCGGCTGTTGTTCCACGACTTCAACGATCCCCTCAATGAGGACGCCAGCTGCACGACAATCAAGGTGCGGCCCACGGTGCACAGCAGCTGGGTTGCGCGCGAGTGCGATTTCGACGGGGTGTTCGGCGCCTGCGGACTGTTCACGCGCCGGACGGCACCCGCACCGGCCGGCCATGCCGTCGTGAATCTCCTTCGGCTCGGCAGCCTCAGCGACCGCTACCGCCACGGTCTGCGAGCTCCCGTTCGGCGCCTGTACCGGCGTCTGCATCCGAAGCGCTGAGCGGGCAGGCCGTGAGATTGGACATAGCCAGCATGGGTAGTATTCTGCACATCGCTAGAGACTCGTAGGCGTCGAGTAGCGCCGCGTGGATCAACTCCTGTCAAGTGTGTTGGGGTGTGGTCCGTGCGTCTGCTGGCAACCACGATTTCTCCGGTTTTCTTCGTCCCTCGGTCGCTGGCGCGGCTTGCTCTGGGAGCAGGCCGATTCCTGCTGTCGAACAGCTCTGGGGACCGAGCACTGGGCACCTGCGTTGCCTGTCGACGGCCGGTTCAGGCCGGCGACGCCTTCCTGCGTTATCGGGGCGACTACTACCACGGCGGCGACTGCATCGAAATCGACCCGCCCGCGGCTCGCCGGCGGGCGGAGCTGGCCGGATGGGCGCGATGAGCACGCCGACGGGCTCGCCGTTACGGAACTCGCCGCGACCCGGTGAGTTGATGATCGAACTGCGCTCCGACGGGGACGCCGTAACGCTGATCCTGCGCGGCGAGCTGGACCTCGCCTCTCGCCCGGCCCTCGAGCAAGCCCTCCGGGGGGCCGAGGAAAGCTCCGGCCGAGTAGTCGTCGACCTGGCCGAACTGGCCTTCATCGACAGCACCGGGATCCATCTGCTGGTCGAGGCGCATCGGCGCGCTGCGGGGCGTCTGTCGCTTCGGCGCGGAGCCCCCGATGTGCAGCGTGTCCTCGAGCTGACGGGCGTGACTGACCTCTTCGTCTTCGAGGACGACCAGACCGATTCCGACCCAGGGTTCCATCGAGCTTCCGCCTCCCTGCCGAACCGGGCGATGGGAGGACGGCAAGCTGCCAGCCCAAGCGGCTAGCAGGTAAGAGAGGTATCTCTCCCCTCTCTCCGCCCCGGTAGGGCGGCCGTCCGCCTCGGTCGTCCTACCGGGGCCCCTCATTGGGCCGCGACCGGTGGCGCCGATCAGGGGTCGCGGCGGTCAAGCGGATGCACGGCCGGGCCTTCAAGGACCGTCCCGTCGACGGAAAACCGGGAGCCATGACAGGGGCAGTCCCATGAGCGTTCCGCGGCGTTGAAGCGCAGGAGGCACCCGAGGTGCGTGCAGCGCAGGGAGACGGCATGGAGCTGCCCGGAGTCGTCTCTGAAGACCCCCTTCTTGCCCAGCCCGTCCGCCACTACGCGAGCCTCTCCGGCCGGGATGCTGTCGGTGAACAGCGCCTGCGGTGGTCGCACCCGGTCACCGACGAGATCGGCGCTGAACTTTGCCCCCAGCTGCATCACCTCATGTGCCGATCGGAGCGAGAGCCGGTTCGGTGAGAAGGTCTCCGCCCACGCGTTCGGCCGTCCGGCGATCCGGTCGGCCAGGATGGCCGCGCCGAACGTCGCCGTCGACAGACCCCATTTCATGAAGCCGGTGCTCACCCACAACCGGGAAGATCGAGGGCGGTAGGGCCCGATCATCGGTAAGTGGTCATACGGGACAGGGTCTTGAGCCGACCAGCGGTGCCCGACGGTGGCGACGTCCCAGTGCTCGCGGGCAAACGCCGCCAGCCGTTCGAAGCGCTCCGGTTTGGCCTTGCCGGAACCGGACGGGTGTCCCTCCCCGCCGACAATCAGCCACTCGGCGAAGGAGCGGATCGAACGGCTCTGGCTGCCGGCGCTGATCGACATCCCCTGTGGCGGTGTGCCGCCGACCAGCCGGGCCGCGATGCAGTACGAGCGCTGCACCTTCAGACGCGAGAAGTACATCCCTCGGTCGAGTATCGGGTAGTGGGTCGCCACGACGATGTGTTCAGCCCGGACCGTCCCGCCGGCGGTCACCGCGCGCACAGGCGGGCGTTCCTGAACGGTGAGCACCCGTGAGTTCTCGAGTACGTGAGACCCGCTCCCGTCCACCGCCGCCGCCAAGGCCTGCACGTAGCGGACTGGCTGCAACTGCAACTGCTGCTTAAGGCGGACCGCGCCGTGAGTCGCGTAGGGAAGGTCGGGTCCGTCTACCGCCTCGGCGCGCAGGCCGGCGCGGCCCGCCGCCTCGAGCTCCTGCTCGACGGCCTCACGCTCGGACTCGTCGGCCGCGTAGGTGAAGGCTGGTCGCCGTTGCAGATCGCAGGCGATCCCCTCCTCGCCGACGATCGCCGCGACCCGCTCGACGCCGGCCAGGCTGGCCTCTCCGTAGACAGCGGCAGCGTCGGCGCCGTGGCGCTCGCTGATCGTTGAATACATCGTCGCCTGGAGTGCGCTCACCTTCGCCGTGGTGCAACCCGTGACGCCGGTTGCCACGCGGCCCGCCTCGAGTACCGCCACGCGCGCACCGTCGCGCTTGAGCAGCAGCGCCACGGTCAGGCCGGCGATTCCTCCGCCGATGATGGCGACGTCAACCTCGATCTCGCGCGCGAGCGCCGGATAGTCGGTTGGTGGAGCAGTGTCGAGCCACAGGGACTCGGCGGCGGACGTGGTGTCAAGCATGGGCGGACGGCACCTTACGCCACTGACCACCACTTCTTGAAAGGATGCGGCAATGCCAGCCGCTCCCGAGGTGCCCCCTGCGTTCCGGGCCGTGATGGCAGCGTCGTCGCCGGTCGTCAGGGCCTGGGGTCGTTTGAAGGTGACCGGTCTCGAGCACATGCCGGCCTCCGGGCCGACCCTGCTGGCCGGCAATCACGACTCGTGGTGGGATCCGATCGTCATCGGCAGCGCCGCGCTGGAGCGCCGCCAGATCCAGGCCCTGGCCAAGGCTTCGCTCTGGGGCAACCCGCTGGTCGCCAAGGTGCTCGACGGGATGGGACAGATACCGATCGAACGGGGCCAGGGCGACGCACATGCTCTCGAGCGCGCGATCACAGCGCTGCGGGCCGGCGCCTGCATCGGCATCTTCCTCGAGGGGACGCGTTCGAAGGGCAGGACGCTGCGGGCCCGGAGCGGTTTCGGGCGGATCGCCCAGGCCGTGCCCGAGGCGCAGATCGTCTGCTGCACGGTCGAGGGCACCGTCGACGTGGTGCGCTTCCCCAAGCGCCCGGAGCTGCGGGTTCGCTTCTTCACGCCGGCTGGGGGCGGCCTGCGCGAAGATGAAGCCCCTGGAGAGTTCACCGAGCGGTTGCTGGCAGAAATCCGGGCGGCGGCGCCGATTGCTCCCTACGGGCGGCGACCGCGTGCTAGCTCGGAGCCGTAGTCCGGTCAACATTTGCCGTGCCGAGCAGCGGCAGCAGCTCGGTCAGTGAACGGATCACCGCGGCGCCGGCCTCAGCCAGAGCCAGCGCCTGCTCGTCATCCTCGGCATAGCCGACCACCCGCATGCCGGCTGCGGTCGCTGCTCGCGCGCCCAGTGACGTGTCCTCCACCACCAGGCAGTGCTCGGGCTGCACCCGCATCGTGGCCGCGGCGTGGAGGAACAGATCCGGAAATGGCTTTCCCCGGGCCACGTTGTGCGCCGAGAACAGCGCGGAGTCGCAGAACAGCGAACGTAACCCGGTAAGGCCCAGGCTAAATTCGGTTTTCTCGAGCTTCCCCTGAGAGGCCACGCACACCTTCAGGCCCGCCGCGCGGACCTGCTCCACAACCTCGCGGGCATGGGGAACCGGCCGCAGGCTCCGACGGAATTCGGCTTCACGATCGCGCTCGTATGCCTCGATGAAATCGTCTGGCAGCGACCCGCCGAGACGAGACTCGGCCCGGGCGACGACGTCGCCGAGTATCAGTCCCTTGTACTCCCGCAGCGCCTCGTCGGCCGAGGTGGGAAGTCCGATCCCGGTCAACGCCCGCGCCAGCGAGGCGTTGGAAATTGGCTCGCTGTCGACCAGGACCCCGTCGCAGTCGAAGATGACCAGTTCGATCAAGACGAGCAGAGGCTCGCACGTCAGCTGAAAAGCGGTCTTCCGGCTAGCCTCGAGGCGTGCTCCAGACGATCATCGAGCTTGTCCTAGCCCCGTCGCTGGTCGGCGCATCAGTGATGGCCGGCCGACGCTGGGGACCGCACGCCGGGGGAGTGGTCAGCTCCTTTCCGGCGATTGTCGGGCCTGTGCTTCTGATCGCCGCGCTGGATCACGGTGCCCGCTTCGCGGCTCGCGCCGCCAACGGGACGTTGCTCGGCCTCGTCGCGCTCAGCGCCTTCGCGTTCTGCTACGCCCGCGTGGCGCAGCGCGCTGGATGGGGGGTCGCATTGCTGACGGCGTGGTCGGCTGCCGCGGTCGCGGCAGCCACGGTGCTCCTCCTGGGCCGGGCCGGGCCGCCGGCCGGTCTGGTGGTGGCCGGGCTCTCGCTGTTCGGCGCGCACCGGTTGCTGGGAGCCGCGCCACCAGCGGACGCGCTCGCCGCCGGCCCGGCCCCCGGATCGCTGTTGCCGCGGATGTTGGCCACCGCCCTGCTGGTGACCGTGCTGGCGGCCGCGTCTCGGGCGTTTGGTGCCGTGGCTGGCGGCATTCTTGCCTCGCTGCCGGCGCTGGCCTCGGTGCTCGCTGTGGCCACTCACCGCCGCGAGGGTGCCGTCTCGGCGCTTACGCTGCTCCGGGGGATGCTGGCGGGGATGGCCGGTTTCGTGGCCTTCTGCGAGGTCCTCGTGCTGGTCCTCGGCTCCGCGGGGCTTCCGCTCGGCTTTGCCCTCGCCACGGTGGCCGCGTTACTCGTCCAGGCGGCAACGCTGTTGGGCTCGCGTCAGTGGAGCAATGTCCGCAGCGCGATCACCAGCAAGCCCAGCAGGATCCCCAAGGCGGTCTGAGCGGCGAAGTCCCGCGGGGCCAGGCGCTCGCGGACACCGACGGCCAGCTCGATGACCACCACCATCCCGGCCGAGGTCCACGTCGCGATCGCGACGGCGGTTTCCAGCTTGGCTCCGGCAACCCCGCCGATCACCAGCGCCAGGAGCGGAAACGAAGCACCGACGAGGATTGACAGCTCGTGGGTCATGGTCTCCAGCAGGCCCCGTAGCTTGAGTGGGGCGTCGTGCTTGAACCGGCGCTGGGTGAACTCGGCATACGAGTGGGCGAGCCAGTAGAGCGTCAGGGCAACCACGACCGCGCCAATCGTGCTGGCAAAGGTTTCCCGTTGCGCGCTCTCGGCGGCCAGCAGGGCGCCGACGGTGATCGTCCCGTAGACGAGCGGTCCGGGATTGGCGAGCATGGCGGCATTCTGGCGCGGCGCCGACCGGCGTCACCCTCCCGGTATACGTTCCGGGGGTGATTTCACCTGACGGGAACAGTCTGAGCCCTGCCCGAGCGGTGTTGCACCGTGTCCGCACGGCAGCTCCAGGAGTGCGCTACGCCGCCTGGGCCCTCCTCGCGCTCGTGCTGGCCGTCGTCTCGCTGCGGTTCCCCTCGACCCCGGCCTATGACCCGTGGTCATGGATCATCTGGGGACGGGAGATCTTGCACCTACAGCTGGTGACGACCGGCGGCCCGACCTGGAAGCCGCTGCCGGTGCTGTTCACCACGCTGTTCGCTCCATTCGGCGAAGACGCGCCGCAGCTGTGGTTGATTGTGGCTCGCACCGGGGGGATCACCGCGCTGGCGCTCGCGTTCACGCTCGCCTTTCGCCTCGCCCGTGCGCTTCCCCGTCCCGCGCCCGGCAGTGATGCGCGGCCGGGCGGGGCGCAACCGCAGCCCGCCGCCGGCCTGCTCCCCGCCGTGATCGCCGGGTTGGGGGCCGCCGTGGGCCTGCTCATCCTTTCCCAGTACATCGACTACGTGGCCCTGGGTGACTCCGAGGGGCTACTGGCCGCGGCGACGCTGCTGGCGATCCTGCGCCATCTTGACGGCGCCCCGCGCCAAGCGCTGTTCTGGGCGTTTGTCGCCGCTCTGGATCGGCCGGAGGCCTGGCCGTTCTTCGGGCTCTACGCCGTCTATGTCTGGCGCCGGGATCCGCGGGCACGCAAGCTCACCGGCGCCTTAGCGGCGGCGGTTCTCCCACTCTGGTTCATCCCGGAGCTACTGGGGTCGGGATCTTTGATCCGCGGCGTCCAGACCGCCCAGCATCCGCGCCCAGAGAGCGCCACGTTCGCGCGCTGCCCGTTCTGTACTGAGCTCACCGAACACGCTTGGCAGCTCGTGGCGACGCCGTTCAGGCTCGGGGCCCTGGCGCTGCTCGCCTTCATCGTCCTCCGCCTCGCCGCGCGCGTGCGGTCCACCCCCGGACGGCGAATCGCGGCCCTGCGCGTGAGTGCCACCTACTGGGAACGGGTCGTTCTGCTGGTCGGGGGACTCGGGCTCAGCTGGTTCCTGGAGGAAGCGGCCCTCACGCAGGCTGGTTTCTCCGGCAACGATCGGTATCTGATCGCGGCAGCGGCGGTGATCGTCGTCCTCGGTGCCGTCGCCTGGGCGGGCGCGCTGAGCTGGGTCGGCATGCGTCTGATGCGACTCGGCGGACGGACGGCAGGAGTCCTGGCCGCGGTGGCGCTGTTTGCCCCGGGTGTACTGCTGGTCTCCCGGCCGCACAGCGGGCCCCTGTTGAGCGTCAGCCCGACCGAGAGCTCGCTGCGCTACCAGGCCGATCTGAGGCGTGATCTCCCGAAGGCGGTTGAGCTGGCCGGCGGCGCCTCGGCGCTGATCACGTGTGGGCAGATCCAGACCAATCCCTCCGAGGCCCCGCTGACCGCTTGGACCTTGGGGTTGGAGCTCGCGTCGATCTCGGGCTCCCGTGGCGACGTGATCATCCAGGCACGCAACGCGGTGAGCGCGCCGTTGCTCCCGGCGGTGCCCAGACATCCGCGCTACCGGCTCGTGTCCCAGGTCGGGACGGTCAGCATCTTCGTGCATTGCGGGCAGCCGCTGAAAGCGTGAGGCCGGGCCGAAACCCCGAGACGGCAAGCGTCAAAGCCGTCAGAGCGGGTAGACGTTTTTGATGCCCAGCGCCAAGTCGTACTCCCCTGCCGATCCAAAGCCTCTGGGTGGCTACGCGATCCTGCTGGTCGTGTTCAACCTGCTCGTGGCGGCCCTCACCGCCGCATTCCTGAAGTCGCGCCGCCGGCTGCCGGAGGAGATTCCCGCCCGCGATATCGCGCTGCTGAGCATCGGGACGTTCAAGCTCAGCCGCCTGATCACCAAGGACAAGGTGACCGCCGCGATACGAGCGCCGTTCACGCGTTACCAGGGCGACGCCGGACCCGCTGAGGTGTCAGAGGCGGCCCGTGGAACCGGATTGCATCGCGCGATCGGCGAGCTACTGGCCTGCCCGTATTGCATCGGGCAGTGGGTGGCGACGGCCTTCGTCGCCGGCTATCTCTGGCAGCCGCGTCTGGTCCGGACCGCCGCCTCGCTGTTCGCCGTGGTGACCGGGGCCGACTATCTCCAGCAGGCCTGGGTCGCACTCGACAAGGCGGCTTAGCGGCGACTAGCCGCCCTTGATGTCCCGCAGGAGCTCGTTGTCTGGATTGCGCGAGGGATCGTCCTCGATCTCCGCCACCTCGGGGTCCCGCTCGTCGGGTTCGGGTTCGGGTTCCGGTGTTGCGTCGGCTCCCGAGGTCTCGGAAGGGGCCTCACTCGATTGGGCCGCGGTTTCGGAGCTCTGCTCAGTTGATCGTTCGTCATCGTCGCGGTGCGTCATCTCGCCTCCTGTCGTTTGCTCTTGCCGTTGGTACCCGGCTCCACGCTCATCTCGGCCAGGGTCTGCTCCAGGGCGGCCATCAGATCGGGCGCGGGCGACGGTTCCTTGACGGTGTCCGGAGCTTTGATCGTCTGACCCTTGCGCTTACGCTCCACCACCGACCGCAGCCGCTGGCGGTAGCGATCCTTGTACTTGCCGGGCTCCCACTCGGTCGAGAGCTCCTCGATCACCGCGACCGCCGCATTCAGCTGCTTTGCCGTCGGCTTGTGGGCCTTCTGGGTCGCCGCGTCGACGTCCTTGGGCGCGCGGATCTCGTCGGCGAAGCGCATCGTGGTCAACGTCAACGCACCGTCGCGTACGCGCACGATCGCCAGGTACTCCTTGGCCCGCATCACGAAGCGTCCAAGGGCGGCCCGGTCGGTCTGGGCCATGACTTCGGCGAGCAGGCGGTAGGCGCGGGTCGCGCCGTCATCATCGGAGGACGGCAGCAGGAAATACGGATGGTCGAAGTAGATCGGGTCGACGTCTGAAAGGTCCACGAACTGCTCGATGTCGATCGTGCGGGTCTTGCGCGGCTCGATCGCCTCCAACTCCAGGTCGGAGATCGTCACCTGCGTTCCGTCCTCGCATTCGTAGCTGCGGGTGATCTCCTCGTACGGGACCTCGGCGTCGTCTTTGGGACACCACCGCTGGGTCTCGATCGGTGCTCCGTCCTTCTTGTGCAGCTGGCGAAAGTGCAGATCGAGATCCATCGTGGCGCTCACCAGCATCACCGGGACGTTGACCAGCCCGAAGCTGAGCGACCCTGTCCAGAGCGACCGCGCCATCAGCGCTTCGCTTTCGTCTTGGCGCCTGAAGCCCTGGCGCGCGCGGATTTGCCTGCGGACTTGCCGGCTGAACGCTTGCCGCGCCGCGCCGGCGAACGCCGGCCGTCGCCGAGGCTCGCCTCCAGCGCGGCGGCCAGATCCGGCGCGTCCTCGGGCTCTGGCTGCGGGGCGACCTCGGGCTCCTCGCCCCGGGCCTTGGCGGCGATCAACTCGAGCACCCGGTCCCGGTAGCTGTCCTTGAACGCTTCAGGCTTGAACTCAGCGTGCAGTGACTCGACCAGTTTCCCCGCCATCTCGACCTCGCGTGCGCTGGGGGCCCGACCGGGCTCGGGGATCTCCAGCGATTCGGCATCGACCAGCTCGTCGGCGAAGTGCATCGTATGCAGCCCGAGCACATCCTCGAGTGCCCGTACGGCCACGAGGTATTCACGGTTGTGAAACACCCAGCGGCCGATTCCCGCGCGCGCTGATTTACCGAGGGCATCGTGGAGCAGGCGGTAGGCGTCCTGCCCGTTCTTGCCGCTCCCGAGGTAGTAGGACCGCTCGTAATGGACGGGGTCGATCTCCGCGGCAGCGACGAATTCCTCCAACTCGATCAGGTGCGACTGCTCGCCGGCAGCAGCGGTGATCTCGTCTTTGTCCAGCACCACGTATTCGCCGTTGCGGACCTCGTAACCCATCGCCACCTGTTTGTAGGGCACCTCCTTGCCCTCCTTGCTGCAAACCCGCCGCTGCTTGATTCGCTCCCCGTCCTTGGCGTGGACCTGATGGAAATGGACGCTGTGGTCCTCCACCGCCGAGTGGACGGTGACCGGCACGGCGACGAGGCCAAAGGTGATCGTCCCGTTCCAGATTGAGCGAGGCATGTCGCTCAGGCGCTACCCGCGCAGAGGTTGGTTTCAACCGGTCAGCCCCAGGAGACCATCAGGGGCGAGGACAAGAGACGCGCCGGCGCGCGCGGTAAGCCAGACATCGAAAGGAATCAACATGAAGGCGGTCACCTTCCACGGCAAGCGCGACGTCCGCGTCGACCAGGTGCCGGATCCGAAAATCGAAGCACCCACCGACGCGATCATCCGGGTCACCTCGAGTGGTATCTGCGGCTCGGACCTGCATCTCTACGAGGTGATGGGGGCCTTCATGGATGAAGGAGACATCCTTGGTCACGAGCCCATGGGCGTGGTCGAGGAGGTCGGGTCGGCCGTGACCCACATCGCGCCCGGTGACCGGGTCGTGATCCCCTTCAACATCTCGTGTGGGCACTGCTTCATGTGCGACCAGAACCTGTTCTCGCAGTGCGAGACGACCCAGGTCAAAGACCAGGGCAAGGGGGCCGCGCTGCTGGGCTACACCAAGCTCTACGGTCAGGTCCCTGGCGGGCAGGCCGAGTTCCTCAGGGTCCCGCAGGCCCACTTCGGCCCGATCAAGGTGCCCGAGGGACCGCCGGATGACCGCTTCGTGTACCTGTCGGACGTCCTGCCGACGGCGTGGCAGGCCGTGGCCTACGCGGACGTCCCGGAGGGCGGCAGCGTGGCCGTATTCGGCCTGGGGCCGATCGGCCAGATGAGCTGCAGGATCGCACTCCATCAGGGCGCCGGGACGGTCTACGGGATCGATCTGGTGCCCGAGCGGCTCGAGATGGCCAGCCGGCACGGGGTCCATCCGATCGACGTGAGCGAAATCGAGGACGTGGCGGTCACCCTGCGTGAGCTGACCGACGGGCGCGGGCCAGACGCCGTCATCGACGCGGTCGGAATGGAGGCTCACGGATCGCCGATGGGCAAGCTCGCGCATCAGCTGGCCGGGCTGCTTCCCGACGCGGTGACCCAGCAGATGATGGAGAAGGCCGGAATCGACCGCCTGAGCGTGCTGCACACCGCAATTGACGCCGTCCGCCGCGGCGGCACCGTCTCACTGAGTGGCGTCTATGGCGGCATGGCGGATCCGATGCCGATGATGGATCTGTTCGACAAGCAGATCCAGCTGCGGATGGGCCAGGCGAACGTCAAGCGCTGGATCCCGGAGATCATGCCGCTGCTCCAGGGCGACGCGGACCCGCTCGATGTCGAGGGGCTGGCCACCCACCACCTGCCGATCGACGAGGCGCCTCATGCCTACGAGATCTTCCAGAAGAAGCAGGACGGAGCGGTCAAGATCCTGCTGCAGCCGTAGGTGCCACACTGCACGCGGTGAGGCGCCGGCAGCTTTGATCGAAGGGCAGTCCTCAGTTGTCGATCTGACCCGGCCGCGCTCGGTGCTCGAGGTGGTGGGCAGCGCGCTGGCGCTGTATGCGCGGTATCCGCTCCTGTTCGCAGCGCTCGCCCTCGCGGTGATCGGGCCCTACGAGCTGATCGTTCTCGCCGTAACCCACGCGGCCCCGCTCGGGCAGCAGAACACGCGGGCGTCAACCGCGTTCATTCTGTTTCTGCTTGATTTCGCGCTGGTCGGCCCGCTCGTCTCGGCGCTGCACGTGAACGCGGTCAGGCTGATCGGCTCGGGGCAGCGAGCAAAGCTGGTGAGCGTCGCCCAGCAGGGTCTGCGCGTGTTGCCGGTCGTGGCCGCCGCGCAGATCATTGCCGGCCTCGGTATCGGGCTCGGGTTGATCGCCCTCGTGCTGCCCGGAATCATCCTGGCGCTCCGCTGGGCGGTGGTGGCGCAGGTGGCGGCCACCGAACGGACCGACTGGCAGGGGGCGCTGCGCCGCAGCCACCGGCTGACCGGGGGCCACTACCTGCATATCTTCGGCGTACTCGCGATAACGTCGGTCGTCGACTACGCGTTGGCCCGTGGCGGGGAGGCGCTCGCCGGGACCGGCGCACGCGTCGGGCCGGTGGTACTCGGCATCGCACTGGTGACGATCGCCCGCTCGTTCACCGCGCTGGCCACAGCGATGTTGTTCTTCGACCTGCTGGCGCGGGAGAAGCTGCCGCCAGCAGAGCGACTGCGCCGGGGTAGACCCCTCTAGGGTCGCCCGCCCACCCCGGTCAACAGCTCCCGCAGGCGCGCCGGGCCGCTGCTCGCCCGCGACAGCGGTGGTGTGTCAAGGTCCGCGCCCTCTCGCATTCCGGTGAGAAGTTCATTGAGGGCATCGAGGGCCGAGTGTCGCGGTGCCCAGCCCAACTCGGTACGTGCCCGGGTGGAGTCCATCAGGGGAACGGCCAGTGCCATGTCGAGCCACCCTGGTTCGCTCGGTTGCAGTCGCAGCGCGTAGGCCGCGGCTGCGAGCGCGCGGACCGGGGCGGCAGGAAGCTTGAGCGGCCGGGCGCGGAACACCCGGGCCAACTCGGCGGCTCCGATCGGCGGATCGGCGGCGAGGTTGAATGCTCCGCGCGCCTGGCTCAGCAGGGCCAGCCGGAAAGCCTGCCCGACGTCCAGTGAATGAACGGCCTGAAAGCGCAGGCGCGGCAGATCCGGGACCACCGGGACCAACCCCGGTCGCAGCAGGCTCCCCGGGAGCAGCGGACCCGCGAACAGGCGACGGATCTCGGTCGCCGCCTCTCGCTTGAAGATCAGACCCGGCCGCATGCGCACGACGCGCAGGTGCGGCTGCTCGCGCTCCAGCTCGTCGAGCCGACGCTCGAGCAGGGCCTTGTGGCGCGAATAGAACGACGTGGCAATCCCGTCGGTGGGCCAGGACTCATCGACCAGGCGATCCTTCGGCCCCGGCGAGTACGCCCCAACCGACGAGGCGTAGAGCAGCGCCGGCACACCCGCCTGCGCGGTGGCGCGGAACACCCGTTCGTTGCCGGTCAGGTTGACCGCGGCGGTCACCGACTCATCACGTCCGGGTTGAATCAGCCACGCGAGGCTGATCACGGCGTCGGCCCCGCGCAGCAACCGGGTCAGGTCGCTGGTCACGATGTCGGCGGCGACAAAGGTGCTTCGCGGGTACGCGATCGCAGGCGGGCGACGCGCCACGGCGACGATCTCGTCGAACCGCGGATCGCTGCTGAGGGCGTCCATGACACTTGTGCCGACGTTCCCGGTAGCGCCGATGACCACCACTCGCATGACTGACGACTACCCGGCCGCCCGGGCACCAATGCACCGCCCTGACGGTTAGGCCAAGCCGGCTACCGGTTCGGCCGCCAGCTCGCTCACCGTCCCGGCGCTGCCGCCCGGTGCCTGCGCCCGAATGACCACCATCTCCTCCTGTCCGTCCTCGGGCAACAGCTGTTGGCGGCGCAGCCACTCGGCCCGAGCCTGGACGATGGGACCCAGCCCGCCCCGGTGGCGGTGCACAACGCTGACCGACAGCCGTTGCGCCCGGAGGGCGGAAATCGTGGCCGGCTCGCCGCAGATCGACGAGTGGACAACCAGCATCACCCCGCCCGGACGCAGATGCGCCGCGGCGCCAGCGCAGATGCGGTCGAGGAAGACTCGACCATCGATGCCGGCCTCCCAGGCCCGCGCCAAGCCGCGCACGGGGATCTCGCCGGTGGGGGTCGGGACATAGGGAGGATTCGAGACGATCAGATCAAAGCGCCGACCGGCGACGGGGTCGAACAGGTCCCCGCGCACCGACCGGATCCGAACACCGTTGAGCCTCGCATTGCACCGCGCCGCGAGCACCGCCCGGCGCGAGACGTCGATCGCGGTCACCTCGGCGCAGCCGTGTCTGGCCGCCGCGATCGCCAGCACGCCGCTGCCCGTACAGAGGTCGAGTCCCACCGCACCGCAGGGCAGCCTCTCGCGCTTCAGCTGATCGACGAGCATCCAGCTGTCACTCGGAGGCTGAAACACTCCTGGCAATGGAAGAAGCCGCATCCCCCCAAAGTCCTATCCCGGCGCCTGCGCCGCCAAACCCCGAGCCGCCAGATGCCCATGCTCTACACGAGGCGTTCGAGCGGGCGCAGCCGTACACGGTGGGCATCGAGGACGAGGTGATGCTGCTGGAGCCCGAGTCGCTCGAGCTGGCGCCGGTGGCCCCCGCGCTGCTCGAGCGCCTGAATGGCGACGAACGCTTCAAGCTCGAGCTGCCCGCCTCACAACTGGAGATCCTCGCGCCGGTCAGCACCGACGTCTCCGTGGTCGGTGCCGGACTGCTCGAGGCGCGACGAGCGGCGGCCGCCCACGCCGACGGCTTGGTCAAGCTCGCCTCGGCCGGGGTGCATCCGTTCAGCTCCGGTGTGGGCGAGCTCAATGAGCTGGATCGATACCGGCAGACCTCCGAGGAGTACGGCGCGATCGCCTCGCGACAGCTGGTTTGCGCGCTTCAGGTCCACGTGGCGGTCGGGGGAGCCGAGCGGTCGCTTGCGGTATACAACGCGGTCCGCGGTTATCTTCCGCTGCTGGCTGCGCTGGCGGCCAACGCGCCGTTGTACGAGGGGCGCGACACAGGACTTGCCTCAGTGCGTCCCAAGCTTTGCGGGCTGCTGCCACGCCAGGGCGTTCCGCCGCCGCTCGCAAGCTGGGAGACCCTGGCCGACGCGTTTCGCTGGGGAGCCGCGGCGGGAGCGTTCGCGGAGCCACGCACCTGGTGGTGGGAGTTGCGCCCTCACCCTCGCTACGGCACGCTGGAATTCCGCGTTCCCGATGGCCAGAGCTCCGTGGCCGACGCGATCGCCGTGGCCGCCCTTGCGCAGGCACTGGTGGTCGATCTGGCCGAGCGCCACGACGCGGGAGAGCGGTTCAGCCTAGCCCCGACCTGGCGCATCGAGGAGAACCGCTGGTCAGCCTGCCGGCACGGGGTCACCGGCACGATGGCTGACCTGAGCACCGGCACTCAGAGCGCAACCTCCGAGCTGCTCCATGCGTTGATCGAGCGCGTCGCACCCCTCGGCGCACGTTTGGGCGCCGCAGCGGCGCTGCGACGGGCCCACGAAATGGCCGACCACAACGGCGCGCTCGCCCAGCGACGGATTTTCACCGCCTCGGGACCGCGGGAAGTGGCGGCCTGGCTCGGCCAGCGCTTCTCGGAGGCCCCGGGCGGGTAGCACCGGCGCGATGAGTTCAGAGCTCCGCCCCCGCGGCGACATCACCGAGCGTCTGCTCCCCGCGCTGGCGTTGGACGTTCATGCCTTGGACACGTGGCTGCCCCCGAGGATGCAGATCCGCTCGCGGACGAAGATCTTCAGCTTGCGCTGTACCTCTGTTACGAGCTGCACTACCGGGGACTTCCAGGGGTGGATGACCGTTGGGAGTGGGAGCCGTCGCTGCTGGCGCTCCGCCGGGAGCTTGAGACTCGGTTCGAGCGCGCGCTCAGGGACGCCGTCCCCCGCCCCAGGCGGACGTCCCGGCCGACGAGATCGATCTTGCCCTGCGGGAGATCGCCGAGCGTGAGTCGCCGCCCCTGTCCAACTACATCCGCTCGAGCGCCGACCTTGACCAGGTCCGTGAGTTCCTCGTGCATCGCTCCGCCTACCAGCTCAAGGAGGCTGATCCGCACTCGTGGGCGATTCCGCGGCTTTGGGGCGCGCCCAAGGCGGCGCTGGTGGAGATCCAAGGCGACGAATACGGTGGGGGACGGCCCGACTGGGTCCACGCCGAGCTGTTCGCCCGCGCAATGGCCGCGGCCGGACTCGACCGCACTTACGGCGCCTATCTGGATCAGATCCCAGCCGTGACGCTGGCTACGGTGAACCTGATGTCTCTATTCGGCCTGCAGCGCCACTGGCGCGGGGCGATCGTCGGCCATCTCGCTCTGTTCGAGATGACGTCCTCGATTCCGAACCGTCGCTACGGCGACGGATTGAGGCGCCTCGGCCTGAGCGGCGACGCCACGCTGTTCTTCGATGTCCACGTCGAGGCGGACGCTGTGCACGAGAACGTCGCGGCGGTCGATCTGGCCGGCGGCCTGGTCCGCCAGGACCCTTCGCTGTGCGGAGATCTGCTCTGGGGAGCTGAGACGCTTGCGGAACTCGACTCTCGTTGGGCGGAGCACGTACTCGGCTGCTGGCGGGAGGATCGGACCTCGCTGCGCCGCGAGCAGTCGGGCGACCCGGTCCGTGAGCCGGAACCGTCGCTGAGCGCCTAGCGCCCCTCTGCCCCATTCCGGGCCCTAGGTGCTGCGCTCGGCCCCGGCCGGGGCCGTGAAACCCGTGAGCTTGTGCGTTCCGTCACAAAACGGGCGCGTTCGGGACTTGCCACAGCGGCACAGCGCCACGATGCTGCGTTGGCTGTCGACAGCCACGCCATCTGCGGCAACCAGGTCAAATGGTCCGCGGACGAGCAGCGGCCCGTCGCGGTAGGGGGTTATCCGCACGTCATCCTTGGTGCCCACGCAGCCTGGCTTCCCCTCCGGCTCGTTTAGCATGCATTCAGGGTCTTCGGGCCCGAATTCGACCGGTAGAAATTCATGTTTAGCCAATTGACTCGTGGGTAAGTACCAACGACATGGAATCTGAGGGGCACGACGGACATAGGAGGACCTAACGTGGCGTCAACGTTGCAACGCGAAGGTACGATGAAGTCAGTGCTTACCGCTGACCGGATTCACTCCAATGAACTGTTTGTCCGCTGGCAGCAGGACCGCGACTCGCGGGCGCGCGAGGAGTTGGTTGAGCGCTTTCTCCCGCTGGCTCGCAAGCTGGCGCGGCGGTACAGCGGCGCGCACGAACCCTTTGACGATCTGCTCCAGGTAGCCAGTCTGGGCCTGGTCAAGGCGATCGACCGCTTCGATACCAGTCGCGGTACCGCATTTTCATCCTTCGCCGTCCCGACGATCCTGGGCGAGCTGAAGCGCTACTTCCGTGACCTCGGTTGGTCGGTGCACGTCCCGCGCGGAGCGCAGGAGCTGGCGCTGAAGGTCGAAGACGGCCGCCAGCAGCTGATGAGCCGCACAGGACGCCCGCCCAGCGTGCCCGAGATCGCCGAATACCTCGAGTTGAGCATCGAGGAGGTACTCGAGGCGCTCGAGACCGCCGGCGCGCATCACACCGCCTCGCTGGACTCACCGCGCGAGGATGGCGAAGAGGATTCCGGGACGCTGGCCGACGCGTTCGGTCAGATCGACGAGCGCTTTGAGCTGGTCGATGCGAAGGTGACGATCGCCGCGGCGGCCAAGCATCTTGGCGCCCGTGAACGCCGGGTGCTGCTGCTGCGCTTCGTCGAGGACCTCACGCAGAGCCAGATCGCCGAGATGATCGGCGTTTCGCAGATGCAGGTCTCGCGCATCCTGCGGCGCGCCCTTGAGCAGTTGCGCGACCTCACCCAGGCGCAGACGCAGCTGGAGGCTTAGGGTCAGGCCGATGGGCGGGCGCTTGGTCGCTCGCCCGCGGCCGGCTCCAGAAGCGTTTGCCAACGGGTGAGCCGGGTACCCAACGACGGCGTCGTTGTCGGTGATCATCTCCCCCAGCAACCTGGCTTGGCGCAGCCCGCCTCAGCGCAGGGGGGAATGCGCACGCTGCTTCACCGGCAGGGGCGGCTCGGGTCCCGGGCGAGTCTCGAACCAGACTTGGGTGCCGTCTGCGACCGGGTCCACGCCCCAGCAATCCGCTAGGTCTGCGACCATCTTCAGTCCCCAGCGGTTGGGTTGCCTGATGGCATCGCCGGCTCGAAACGGCGGGCCATGACTGATTACGCCGCAGCGGACGCGATCGTCGATGCGCAAGTCCAGCGTGAGTGGCTGGTGGTTATTCCTGCTGCCGAACTTGATCGCATTGGTGACGAGCTCGCTGACCATCAGTTCGAGTTCCTCCAGCCGTCGACGCGGCATTACCGTGGCCAGCTCGTGATCGACGATCGCCCGAGCATGCGCGGGAGCATCGTCCACGGCCTGGATTCTGTATATGGCACGTACGCACGCAGGCATTGTCCTCTGATGCGGCTACCCGGAAACGACGCTCCGCAATGACCGCAACCGGCGCCGCCGTGGGAATTCTGGATGGCCCGTCCGTCAGCCTCGAGCTGCACAGTCGCCCGGAGACGCTTACCCTGGTCCGCGGGATGCTCGGTGGCGTGGGCGAACTGCTGGCGGTGGACCCCGAGTTGCTGGACGATCTGAAGACTGCGGTCAGTGAGGCATGCAACAACGTCGTATTGCACGCCTACGCCGAAGGCGCGGGAGGCACATTGACCGTCCAGCTCTACGCGCTCGAGAACTCGCTGGCGGTAACCGTCTGTGACGATGGCCGCGGCATCCCGGCAGGCGTTCTAGCCGATGACAATTCCCAGGGCGTCGGGATTCCGGTGATCAGAGCACTGACCGAGCTATCCGATTTCCGCGCCCGGCCAGGCGGCGGGACGCAGGTGTCGATGCGCTTCAGCGGGATACGAGAGAGCCAGCGCCTGTTCGATCCGCCGACCCGGGCGATGCCCGACGACGGCTGGTCGGCCCAGCTGAGTGGTGACGCAGTGGCGTCGGTATCCCCGGTGGCTCTGCTCGGGACGGTGCTCGGACGCCTCGCCCGGACGCTCGCCGCGACGGCACGGTTCTCCCTGGACCGCTTTTCCGACGTCTACCTGGTCACCGATGCCGTGGCTGCGCACACGGAGAGGGCGGCCCGCGATCAGCGCGTTGCCTTTGCGCTCAGAGCCGGCGCCCGCCGCCTCGAGTTGGTGGTGGGGCCGCTGCGGGCGGGCAGTGGGGAACAGATTCGTCAGGAGGCAACCGCGGATGGCCGCCGCTCGCCGCTGGGGATGCTCAGTGATGTGCTCGAGGTGCAGCCGGTGGCCGGTGGGGGCGAGCTGCTGCGCGTGGTGATGATCGATCACCGTCGCTGGCTGGCGGACGCCGCGTCCTGACCCAGCCTCTCATTCGGCGGCCAGCAGCTCCTCGGGCGTGTCGGCGAGCTCGAGGCGCTCGGCCACGCCGGTGAGGCTCAACAGCCGCTGCACCTGCTGCGGTCCGCGGGTCAGAACAAACCGCTGACCGGCCTCGTCGGCGCGCTGATGCGCCTTGACCAATGTGCTTAGGCCGGTGGAATCCATGAACTCCAGGGCTCGAAGGTCGACGATCACCAGGGCGACGGAGGACTGGATGACGCGCGTGAGCTCCTCCTCCAGGGCCGCGCTTGAAGCCAGATCAAGCTCGCCGCTGACCGCGATCACGCTTGCCCGGCCCTCGTTATGGACCTCTACGCGGAAGTGGCTCTGCACGCTGGGCGAGCCTACTGATATGCAGGTTGTCTTGCCTCGCTGCCCCGGTTTTGCCCCGGCGGGCACGGGGGTAGAAAAGCCCGATGACGACTGTCGCAGTTCTGGGCACCGGGACCATGGGTCTGCCGATGGCGCGCAACCTCAAGGATGCGGGCTTCGCCGTTCGTGCCTGGAACCGTTCGCCTGCTCGCGCTCAGCCGTTGGCCGATCATGGAGCAGAGCTGTCCGACGATCCGGCCGAGGCGGTCGATGGCGCGGACGTCGTGGTGACGATGCTGAGCAATGCGGACGCGGTGCTGCAAACGGCGTCGGCGGCTCTGAAATCGATGCGGCCCGAGGCAACCTGGATTCAGATGAGCACGATCGGCATCGAGGGCACGGAGCGATGCCTCAGGTTGGCCGAGGAGGCCGGCGTGACGATGGTCGATGCCCCAGTTCTGGGCACGCGTGAGCCGGCTGAGAAGGGTGCCCTGGTGATTCTGGCCTCCGGACCGGAGCGGGCGCGGGCGGTCTGCGACCCCGTGTTCGAAGCCGTGGGCGCTCGGACGCTCTGGCTCGGCGAGGCCGGAGCCGGAACGAGGCTCAAGGTCGTGGTCAACAGCTGGATCGTCGGTGTCGTCGCCGTGCTCGCGGAGACGGTTTCCTTGGCGCAGGCGCTAGGCGTTGATCCGGAGCGGTTCTTCGAAGCTGTCGAGGGCGGTCCGCTTGACCTTCCGTACGCTCGGGCCAAGGGGTCAGCGATGATCGAGCGTGCCTTCGACGATCCCTCCTTCCGCCTGTCGCTCTCTCGCAAGGATGCTGAGCTGGTGCTGACGGCGGCTTCCGACCAGCATCTGAAACTTCCCGTCATGGAGGCGGTGCTGTCACGACTGCGAAGCGCCGAGGACGACGGCCATGGCGATGAGGACATGGCGGCGACCTATTGGGCCACGGCGCCGAGCGGGTCCTCCGGCTAGGCGACGCGGGCCGTTCGGGGCCGGCCGCGGGCCGGGCCGCGTTTGCCCGCGCTGGCGTCGGGTACCCTCGCGTCTATGGCTGATCGAAGCAGTGAACAGCAGGAAATTGACGCCGCTGCCGCGGAGGCGGCGGCGATCGGAGGCCACGTCAGCTCCGAGCCGGATCCCATCGACCGCGTCGATGAGGCACACCGTCCGCTTGAGGAGGCGGGCGAAGGTGAGTCCGAAGGCTTTGAACTGGCCGAGCAGGAACTCATCGAGCACGCCAGCCACGGCGACATGCGCGCCGCGCGCCGCGCGATCCAGGACGCACCGGACGAGGTTGACGACCCTCGGGCGGCCGAGGGGGGCGACGCGGACGCCGAGTACTCGAGTGAGCTCGAGGACGACGAGCCCTGATCGTCGGGGCTGACGCCGCTCGGCGGCGAACGCACGCTTGAGTCATCTCCGAGCCGGGTATTCCCCAGCTACGGCGCCTGGGAGGCCCGATCGCATCGGACAAGGAGGCCAGATGGTCGCGTTGATAGTGCTGCTCCTGATCCTGGCGTTGTTCGGCGGGCTTGGCTTTGCCGCTCACATCCTGTGGATCGTGCTGATCGCCGCACTCGTGCTGTGGGTGCTCGGTTTCTTCATCGGCGGCATCGAATCCGGCGTGGGCCGACGCCGCTGGTACGGCCGCTGGTAGAGGCGGCCGGTGTGATGACGCCGCCGGCGGGTCAGAGCCGGCGGCGGTCGCTCGTTAGCTCGCGCAGCCGCTGAAGCGACCTGCGCAGAAGCCGCGAGACCTGCATCTGGGAGACGCCCACCCGCTCGGCGATCTCGCTCTGAGTGAGGTCCGCGCCGAAGCGCAGGAACAGAATCTCGCGCTCCCGCTGAGGCAGATGTTTGGCCGCGGCGAAGACCGTCGCCTGGACGTCAACGAGCTCCAGACGATCGTCATCGCAGCCGAGCGTCTCGAGGCGGTTGGAGGCTCCCTCTGGCTCCGCCTGCAAGGGCGCGTCCAGCGATACCGCGTCGTAGGCCTCCGCGGTCTGGAGGCCGTCGAGCACCTCCTCCTCACTGCACTCGAGGTACTGGCAGAGTTCCGCGACGGTTGGCGGCCGGCCGGTCCGGGAGCTGATCTGCTGCTGTGCGTCGAGGACCCGGCGGGCCCGCTCCTGCGCGCTGCGATCGACGTGCAGCGCCCACCCGGAATCGCGGAAGTAGCGTTTCAGCTCGCCGACGATCGTGGGCACGGCAAACGACGTGAACGCGTAACCACGGTCGGGATCGAATCGCTCAACCGCCTTGACCAGCCCCAGGCTGGCTACCTGGACGAGATCCTCGTAAGGCTCGCTTGAAGACGAGTAACGCCGCGCGAGCTTACGGGCGAGGGGCAGGAATCGCTCGATCAGCCGGTCACGCGCCCCCCGATCCTCCAAGGCGCGCCACCGATGGAACAACTCAGCGGAGGCGGCGGCTGCCACGGGTTCGGTTGACATCGACGTCAGCGACATCGCTGACCTCCTCGATCGAATGCAGACACGTCGTTTTTACCACACGTCCGGGGCCTGGTGGAGACCTGGGTGCGTTTTAACGCCGGTCAGGCCCGGAACGTTGGACCCTTACCTGTTCAGGCCGCCTTCGCCTTGGGCGCTTGGTATAGGGCTGAGGACCTTTCGTCATCTTCGAGTAGGTCGAGCACTGCTCGTTCCAGCTCAGCGCGATCCCCCGCATCGGTGATATCGATGTCATCGAGGTGCACGAGCGCCCCGGCGATCGTCCATCCGGAGAGGTAGCGGTCGAATACCCGCGGGTCGATGTACGAGCGCCTCGCCACGGCGGGGGTGTTACCGAGCATCTCGCTGACCCCGCGCACGGCTCGGTCAATCGCGCGCTTGCGGGCCGTCTTGGTGGCCGCGCTCGGTGCGTCAGCGCCAACCGAAACGGCAGCGAGGACGGTCGCGTTCCAGGTGCGAAAGTCCTTGGCGCTGAATTCCTCCCCCAGGTGACGCTTGAGGTAGTCGTTGATGTCGCTGGAGCGCAGGCCGACCCAGCGACGCCGCTCACGGTAGGCAAGTAGTTGGGGCGGGCCGCCCCGGCGGCGCCGGAGCTGGCGCACGAGCTCCCCGCTCAGCGGGTCCTCGATCACCTGCACACGCTGGATCCCACCCTTGGCGGGATAGTCGAACACGACCGCCTCCCCTCGCAGGGTGACGTGGTCCTTGCGGACTGTGGCCAGCCCGACGCCATGGTCGTCCTCGGCGTACGCCTCAGAGCCGACCCTGAACAGTCCCACGTCGAGCAGCCTCACCGCTCCGGCGAGCACGCGCTCACGGGTCGGCTCCTCGCCCGCGATGTCCACTTCGAGCTGCTCGCGCAGCTGCGGCAGCGACCGAGCGAAGCGCTCCATCCGAGCGAACTTCTCGCGGTCACGCCGCTCGCGCCAGCGCGGGTGATAGAGGTACTGCTTGCGACCGGCGGCATCGATGCCCGTGGCCTGTAGATGTCCCAACTCGTCCGTGCAGATCCACACGTCCTTCCAGGCCGGCGGGATGGCAAGCCCGCGCACGCGGTCGATCACCTCGGTGTCGTGGATCGGCCGGCCGGCGGCGTCGTGGTAACTGAAGCCGCGGCCCCGGCGCACGCGACGCAGACCCGGTCCCGAACAGTCTGAGCGTCGCAGTCGCTGTCGGGGAGCGCTCATGGACATGCGCGGGAGCTACCCATCGGAGCGCCTGGCTCAAGCACGGCGCGGATCCGGATAGAAAGAAGGCCCGCCCCTCTCAGGGCGGACCCGCTTGGTGATGCGCGTATGACTCGGACCTACGCGACGCGCTTGGCCCGGCGCGAAACCTCACGCTTGACGTCCCGGACCTCGTGCTCGAGGTCGCGCCGACGCCGCTTGGCCGCGCGCTCACTGCGGTTCAGGACGGTGGCTCCGCGACGCTCGAACCGGTTGAGCTCGCGCGTTACCCGGTTGAGGCTCGTGTAGGTCTGTGCCGTCTCGGTGATGCGATCACGCAGTTCGGCTGCTGCGCCGACCTGGATCAGCAGGGCCCGCTCGGCCTGCCGGCCGACCGCGTCGAGACGCGCGGCAGCTGCCTCCAGCCGCCGGCCCGTGGCTCGGGTCGCCTGGCGGGTGGTGCGCTCGGCAGCCCGGGTGGTCTCGGTTGCAGAGCGTTGCGTGGCCCGAGCCGAGCTCTTGGCCGCTGAGGTGCTCCGCTTGGATGCGTTGCGCTTGCGGGTTGCCGCAGCCTTCTTGGCCGCTGCCTGTCGCTGGGTGGTGGTCTGTGTCGCCATTAGCTGCCCTCCTCTTCGAGGTCGTTTTCAAAGTCAGGAAACCCCCGTGCCCTGCCCACATATAGGCCTACCCGCCGCACCGATATACAAACATGCGTTCGTGTGTGCATCGTCACGAGCGGGCGGGCGCCCGGGTCGCGGGACGGGCATACTGAGAAGCCCCCATGACTGCCTCTGGCTATACCTCACCACTGGCGCAGGAGCTCGCCGAGGACCTGCTGGAGCGCTTTGGGCGCTATGTGCGGATCGACACGCAGGCGCGCCGGGACCGGGAGCGCTCGCCGAGCACGCGCGGTCAGCTTGAACTCGGCGCGCTGCTGGTCAAGGAGCTGCACAGGGCCGGCCTGGAGGATGCCTCACAGGACGAGAACGGCTACGTGACGGCGTCGCTGGCCGGAACCGGGCCGGTGATCGGACTTGTCGCGCATCTGGACACGAGCCCTGACGCTCCCGGCCACGGCGTGGAGCCGATCGTTCACCGTCGCTGGGGCGGCGAGATGATCGAACTCCCCCGCGGCGGCACGCGGTTGGATCCTGAGGAGATGCCGGAGCTGGCCGGCAAGATCGGCCACGACCTCGTCACGGCCAGCGGGGACACGCTGCTCGGCGCCGACGACAAGGCAGGGGTGGCGATCATCATGGCCGCCGTCGCGCGACTGGCCGGCGACCCGGACCTGCCGCGGGCAAACGTGCGGATCTGCTTTACGCCCGATGAGGAGATCGGCGAAGGCGCCACGTTGTTCGACATCGCTGGGTTCGGGGCGCAGTGCGCGTACACCATCGACGGCTCGGAGGTCGGGGAGATCCAGGACGAAACCTTCAGTGCCCAGGAGGCGATCGTGACCATCGAGGGCGTCGACGTTCATCCGGGGCAGGCCACCGGGAAACTCGTGAATGCACTGCGGCTGGCCGGCTCGATCGTGGCCGCGCTTCCGCCCGAGCTGACGCCGGAGGCCACAGCAGGCCGTCAGGGGTTCATTCACCCCTACGAGTTGAGCGCCACCGCGGGCCGCGCCCAGCTTCGCGCGATCGTGCGTGACTTCGACGATGACCGGCTGGCCGAGCACGTCGAGGTGCTGCGGCGCACCGCTGAGCAGGTGCTGGCCTCGGAGCCGCGAGCCCGAATGCAATTCGAGCTCAAAACCCAGTACGGCAACATGCGCCGCTACCTCGACCGGGTGCCGCAGGTCACCGCAGCGGCGGAGGAGGCGATCCGGGCCGAGGGAATCAAACCGATCCGGACCCCCGTCCGAGGCGGCACGGACGGATCCCGGCTCAGCGAGATGGGGCTGCCAACCCCCAACATCTTCACCGGCGGACATGAGTACCACTCGGTGCGCGAGTGGGCCTCGGTCCAGGACATGGCCTCCGCGGCCGCGGTTGTCGTCCGGCTCGCCGGGGTGTGGGCGGGTGCGGAATCGTCGAGCGCGGCGCCGCAGACCGTCTGAGTAGGCTTGCAGCGTGAGTGTCTCTGGATCGCTGGCGTGCCTGGACGGCGAGATCATGCTCGCCGGCGAGGCGATGATTCCCGCCACCGACGAAGGGCTGCTGCGAGGCGACGGGATCTTCGAGGTCATCCGCGTCTACGACGGCCTGCCGTTCGCGTTCGATGAGCACCTCGCGCGGTTGCAGCGCTCCGGCGCGAACTTGCGCCTAGCGGTAGACGTGGAGGCGGTGCGCGCCGACGCCAACCGGCTGCTTGCCCACGCCGGCCCCGGACCCGATCACGAGGCGCTGCGGATCGTGCTGACGCGCGGTGGCCGCCGGCTTCTGCTGACCGAGCCGCTGCACCACACCCCGCCGCGCATTCGGCTCGGGACGGTCACCTATTCGCCCACCCGCCTGCTGGATGGGGTCAAATCGCTCTCCTATGCTGCGAACATGCTGGCCAGTCGGCTGGCCCGGGAGAACGGATTTGACGAGGCATTGCTGGTCACTCCGCACGGCCGCGTGCTCGAGGCGCCCACGAGCTCGATCTTCTGGGTGGAGGACGGCCAGGTGCTGACGCCGCCGCTCGACGAGCACATCCTCGCCTCGATCACCCGCGCGGCGGTGATCGAGCTCACCGGCGCGATCGAGCGGCAGTGCACCTTGGACACGCTGGCCGGGGCGCAAGAGGCGTTCCTCGCTTCGACGATTCGTGAGGTGCAGCCGATCGCCGCGGTCGACGACATCACCTTCGCGCAGGACGGGCCGCTGACCGAGCAGGCCCGGATCGGATTGCGGGACAGGATCCGCTCGGAGCTCGGCGCCGGGTGAAGATTCTCTCGGTGATCGGCAACCGCCCGCAGTTCATCAAGGCGGCGGCCGTCTCTCCTCGGCTGCGGGAGGTTCATGAGGAGATCCTGGTCCACACCGGGCAGCACTTCGACGACGACCTGTCCACGGTGTTCTTCGAGGAGCTGGGTATCCCGGCCCCCGACCGGGAGCTGGGCATCGCGCTGGGCTCCAACACGTCGCAGACCTCGCGGATGCTGGGCGCGCTGGAACCGCTGATCGACGAGGTCAGACCAGACGCCCTACTGGTCTACGGGGACACGAACTCCACCCTGGCCGGCGCCCTGGCCGGCGCCCAGCGTGGTGTCCCGGTCGCCCACGTGGAAGCGGGCATGCGGTCGTTTGACCGCTCGATGCCCGAGGAGCTCAACCGGGTGCTGGTTGATCACGCCAGTGCGCTGTTGCTCTGCTCCTCGGAGGTCGCGGTGGAAAACCTCCGGCGGGAGCGAGCCGCCGCGACGATCGAGTTGGTCGGCGACGTGATGGTCGACGTCGCGCTCGAGGTGCAGCCGCGCGCCCGGGAGCGCGTCGACCTCGTCCGCGGCCGTGGACTGGTTCCTGGCGAGTACGTGCTGGCGACCGCGCATCGAGCGGGCAACGTCGACCGCCGGGATCGGCTCGAGCGGCTCGTGGAGCTGCTGCTTTCGGTGCCGGCGCCGGTGGTGCTCGCGCTCCATCCCCGCACGGGAGCGCGGCTGCGCGAGGCTGGTCTGCTAGATCGACTCAGCGACAGCGCTCGCCTGGTCATCACGCCGCCGTTGGGGTACCTCGAGCTGACCGCGCTGCTGTGCAATGCGCGGGCGATCCTGACCGATTCCGGGGGACTGCAGAAGGAGGCCTACCTCGCAGGCACCAAGTGCGTGACGTTGCGCCCCAGCACCGAGTGGGTGGAAACGGTGCAGCACGGGTGGAACGTGCTGGTCGACCTCGATGCAGCGGCGGCTATCCGGGCTCTGGATGCGCCGGCGCCGAAGGAGCGGCCGCCGCTCTACGGCGACGGCCGGGCCGGGGAGCGGGTCCGTGACGCCCTTACACTGCACCTCGGATGAGCCCTGATCAGGACACGACGGCTAGGGCGGTGCGGGTCGGCGTCGTGGGCCTCGGCTACTGGGGCCCCAACCTGGCCCGCAATTTTGCCTCTCTGCCCGGCTGCGAGCTGGCCTGGTGCTGCGACGCCAATCCGCAGGCACGCGAACGGATGGCCGCTCGCTTTCCCGGCACCCGCATGGCGGCGGAGATTGATGAGATGCTGACCGATCCGGACCTCGATGCGATCGTCATCGCGACGCCGGTTCCGACCCACGCCGAGCTCGCCGTCAAGGCGCTCTCGGCGGGCAAGCACTGCTTCGTCGAGAAGCCCCTCGCGCAGTCGGTAGCTGATGCCGAGCGCGCGGTGTCCGCCGCGGAGCGCAACCAGCGCGTGTTGATGGTCGGTCACCTGCTCGAGTATCACCCTGGGGTGCAGAAGCTCAAGGAGCTCAGCGAGTCCGGCGATCTCGGTGAGATCTACTACATCTACGGCAACCGGCTCAACCTGGGCAAGCTCCGGGCAGATGAGAATGCGCTCTGGAGCCTCGGTGCGCACGACGTCTCGGTGGTGCTGCACCTGGCCGGAGAGGAGCCGTGGGAGGTCGTGGCCCACGGCGAGTCGTACGTCCGCGACGGGATCGAAGACGTCGTCTTCTGCTTTCTGAGGTTTCCCTCCGGGCTCTCGGCGCATCTGCACCTCTCCTGGCTGGATCCGCACAAGGAGCGCCGCTTCACGGTGGTCGGTTCACGGCGCATGGCCACCTTCGACGACATGGCGCTCGAGGGGAAGCTGACCGTCTACGACAAGGGCTTCGACGAGGACTCGCAGGGCTACGGCGAGTACATCACTCGCAGCGGAGACATCTTTTCGCCTCGGATCCCCAACGTCGAGCCGCTGCGGCTGGAGTGTGAGCATTTCGTGCAATGCATTCGCTCCGGTGAACCGCCGCGGTCCGACGGCGCCAGCGGCCTGCGCGTTGTTCGGGTGCTCGAGCAGCTGCAGCAGTCGCTCGAAGCCTCGCGCGGGGCGCCGACCGGTTCGGCTGCCGGTGGGCGGCGTGGCTGAGGTCTTCCCTGAGCGCGGCTATGCGCCGGCCGCGGCCGGAGTGCGGCCGCCCGCGCCCTCCATCTCGGCGCCGGCCTGGGTCCAGATCACCTCGTCGCGACCGGGTCCCACCCCGATCAGTGCGATCGGGACCCTCACGAATTCGGAGATGAAGCGAAGGTAGTCCCGGGCTGCGGCCGGGAGCTCGTCCTCAGTCCGGCATTCGCGGAGATCCTCTGTCCAGCCAGGCATTTCGTCGTACTCCCCCGAGGAGTGGTGCAGCACGGTCTGGTGGTAGGGGAAGTAGTCGAATTCGGCGCCCTCGGCTCCGCGGTAGCGAGTGCACACGCGGATCGGGTCGATTCCGGTCAGCACGTCGAGTTTGGTGATCGCCAGCGCGGTCAGGGAGTTCAGTCTGGCGGCGTAGCGCAGCGCGACGAGGTCGATCCAGCCGACTCGCCGGGGCCGGCCCGTGGTCGTCCCGTACTCTCCGCCGCGCTCGCGCAGATCGTCCGCGGCGGGACCCTCCATCTCGGTGGGGAACGGGCCTGCGCCGACCCGCGTGCTGTAGGCCTTGGTCACGCCCCAGACCTCGTCGATGTCCTTGGGACCGACGCCGGCTCCGACGCAAGCGGCCCCCGCGAGCGGGTTGGATGAGGTGACGAATGGATAGGTCCCGTGATCGATGTCCAGCAGCGCTCCCTGGGCACCCTCGAAGACGACCAGCTGATTGCGGTCGAGCGACTCCAGGACGATCCGGCTGGTATCGGCGATGTAGCGCTCCAGACGGTGTCCGTAGGTCAGGTACTCATCGGTGATGGCCTGGAGATCCAGGCGCGGATCCTTGGCGTATGGGCGTAGGGACAGCCGCTTGGGCTCCAGCGCAGCGAGGATCTTCTTCTTGAGGATCTTCTCGTCGAGGAGATCCTGCACGCGGATTCCAAGCCGGGCGGCCTTGTCGGCATAGCAGGGGCCGATGCCGCGCCGCGTGGTGCCGATTTGGAGCTTGCCCAGCTTCGCCTCCCCGGCGTGGTCGAGCATCATGTGGTACGGCATGATCAGGTGCGCATTGGCCGAGATCTTCAGCGAGGTGGTGTCGACCCCGCGCCGGCGCAGCTCGTCCAGCTCGTCGGTCAGGACCTTCGGATCGATCACCACACCGTTGCCGATCACGCATAACTTGCCGGGATGCAGGATCCCCGAGGGCATCAGGTGGAGCTTCCAGGTCTCGCCTCCCCGCACGATCGTATGGCCGGCGTTGTTGCCGCCCTGGAAGCGCACCACGGCGTCAGCCCGCTCGGCGAGCAGGTCGGTCAGCTTTCCCTTGCCCTCGTCGCCCCATTGGGCGCCGACGATCACGATTCCCGGCATGGGTTCCAGTGTACGAGGGAGCGAGGCGTGACCCGCGCTACCGTTTTCGTGATGGACGAAGAGTCAAACACGCAGAAGCTGAAGCTGGAGCAGCAGGCGCGGGCCAAGCGCGAGCGAGCGCCTCGCACGGACCTCGCCCGAACCTGACGAAGCCGCCCAGCACGAGCGCCGGGCGGACAAGGCGGACTACCTACGCGAGAAGCTCCAGGAGCAGGAGACCTCTGAGCACGAGCTCCCCGGCTAGGCGAGCCTCAGCTCCATCCGCCGGTCGTGACCATGCAGCGGCAGTTGCATGCACATCTCGGTCAATCTGGAAACCGTGCGGTCGGAGATCTGGCTGCTGAGCTGGTCGTGATCAAGATTCGTGGTGATGACCATCGACCGTTGATCCTCGTAGCGCGCGTTGACGATCGAATAGAGTTCCTCCAGCACCCAATCCGTGGTCCGCTCGGCCCCGACATCGTCGAGGTGGAGGAGATCCACGGCGGTCAGGCGGTCCAGCAGATCGACGTGTGAACGCTCCGCGCGGTGGGTGTCCCGGATCTCGTTGAGCAGCCGAGGCAGTGAGTAGACCGCCACCGACCGCCCCTGTTTGAGCGCCGCCTGTGAGACCAGCATGGCCAGGGTGGTCTTACCGGTTCCCGGGGGCCCCACGAACCACAGTCCACGCCCCGCATTGAGGTTCTCGTCAATCCGGTCGACGAACTTCTGCGTCTCCTTGACCACTGCTCGCGGTTCGATATCGACCACCGGTGCCCGCTCGAACGAGCCATCCCGGTAGCGCCGGGGGATCACCGCAGACAGGCTCCGCGCCTTTGCCTGCGCGACCATCTGCGGGCGGCATCGGCAGTCATAGGCGGTATTGGTGGCGTCGTCGTAGAGGAACCCGGAGCCGTCGCACAGCTCGAAGGCACAGTCGTTCATGCCGCGAACCGCACGCCGGCGTGAACGTTCATGCCGCGAACCGCTCGCCTGCGTAGTTCATGAACTTCGGGTACTCCTTCTGGAAGGTCAGCACGACCTCCCCGACGGGACCGTTTCGGTGCTTGGCGATGATGATGTCTGCCTCGCCGGGCCGCTCGGATTCCTTGTCGTAGTACTCGTCGCGGTAGATGAACATCACGAGGTCGGCGTCCTGCTCGATTGCGCCCGAGTCGCGGAGGTCCGATAGCACGGGCTTCTTGTCGCCACCGCGCTGTTCGACGCCGCGGCTCAGCTGCGAGAGCGCGATCACCGGAACGTTCAGCTCGCGCGCGAGCCCCTTCAGTCCGCGAGAGATCTGGCTGACCTGCTCGACTCGGCTTTCCACGCGCCCTTCGTGGCGCATCAGCTGGAGGTAGTCGACGATCACCAGCCCAAGGCCACCATCGATCTGGTGATGCAGGCGTCGTGCCTTGGCGCGCACCTCGAGCACTCCGGTGTCGCTGGAGTCGTCGACGTAGAGGGGGGCGTCGGCCAGTCGCTGGCACGCCTCGAGGATCTTCGGCCAGCGCTGCTCTGCCACCTTGCCCCGCCGCAGGTCCTCGCCCTTGATCCGAGCCTGCGAGGCCACAAAGCGCTGCGCCAGCTCGGATTCGGACATCTCGAGCGAGAACAGCGCCACCGCATGTCCGGCCAGCACCGCGTTCTCGGCGACGTTCGCCACCAGCGCGGACTTACCCATCGAGGGGCGCGCGGCGATGATGATCAGGTTGCCGGGCTGAAAGCCGCCCGTCTTCTCATCGAGGTCCTTGAACCCCGACGGGGTGCCGGTCAGCGCCGTCTTCAGCACCGACAGCCGGTGCAGCTTGTCCGTCTCCTCGTGGAGGATGTCCGCGATCGAGCGGATCTTCTTCTGCCGGTCGTCGTGGGCGACCTCCAGCATCGCCCGCTCCGCTTGCTCGACGAGCTCGCGCGCGGGCGCCTCCCGGGAGAGAACACTGGCCTGGATCTCGTAGGACGCGGTCAGCAGCGCGCGCATCTGCGAGTGGTCGCGCACGATCCGCCCGTAGTCGCGCGCGTGGCCGGCGGCCGGTACCCATCCCGCCAACTCCTCGATCGCATCCGGACCGCCGATGTCGTCGAGCTTGCCGTGCTGGCGCAGGGTCTCGGCGACGGTCAGGTGGTCGATCTTCCGATCGGTCTCGTGCAACTCCAGCATCGCCGCAAACACGGCGCCGTGCTGCTCGCGGTAGAAGTGCTCGGGACGCAGGTGCTCCTCGACCAGCAACGCGAACAGGTGCCGCTCATCGAGCAGCACCGCGCCGAGCACCGACTTCTCGGCTTCCAGATTGTGGGGCGGAACGGCGATGTTCTGAACGGCGCTCATCTACGCAGTCGAGTCTAGGTTGGCGACAGGCGGCTCGGATCAGCTCTTCCCGCACACAGCAAGAAAGTTCGTGATCCGATGCTCCGGACGTGATGCTCCGGACGTGGCGAACCCGGGCATCGGTTCTCCTGTGCGAGCGCAGCAGGCAGACCATCCCTCCGACCGGCTCGTCCACAGCCGGATCCAGCCGGACCCGCAGCGTCAGGCTAGGCGGCGACGACCATCGTCTTGACCGTGGCGGTCACGTCGTCCTGGACCTCGATCACGACCATGTAGGTGCCAACATTCTTGATCGGTTCCTCCAGGTGGATCTTGCGCCGGTCGACCTTGATGGCGCGCGCGTCCCGGATGGCATCCGCGATGTCCTGGGTGGTCACCGAGCCGAACAGCCGTCCATCGTCGCCGGCCTGCTGCGGAATGGTCAGCACCGTGCGGCTCAGTGTGGCGGCGTTCTCCTGCGCGCGCTCCTGGGCCTCCCGCTGTGCACGCTCCGCGCTCTCCTGCCGGCGCGTGGCCGCCTCGATCGAGCCCTTCGTCGCGGGTTCGGCCAGGTTGCGCGGCAGCAGGTAGTTGCGCAGGTACCCGGCGGACACGTCCACCACGGCACCGCGCTCTCCCAGCGCGTCCACGTCTTCGAGGAGGATCGCCTGCGGCATGTTCAGCTGTCCGTTCCGCTACCGGTCACGGTCGCGGTCGCCGCGACCACCGCGTTCACGATGATCACTGCCGCCCTCGGCGACATACGGCAACAGGGCAAGCTCACGCGCGCGCTTGACGGCGCGAGCGACCTGACTCTGGTGCCGGCGGCACGCCCCGGTGATCCGGCGAGAACGAATCTTGCCCCGCTCGGAAACGAACCGGCGCAGCGACGAGATGTCCTTGTAGTCGACTTGCTCGACCTTGTCACGGCAGTACGGACACGGCTTCCTACGGGTGGAAGTCGGGCCACCTTTCCTGTCGCGCCGGCGAACCGGTCGTCTACGTTGCTTTGCCACTGGGAATCACCTAACTGTCGCTGCTTGCTCGGGTCGCTGTCTCAGAACGGAATGTCGTCGTCGGCAGCTCCGGCAGCTACGGGAGCGGTCTGGAAATCGCCGGTGTCGATCGGAACATCGCTCTCCGTCGCTCGTGTGCTACTGGAGAACCCGTTCCCATTACCGGCGTCATCGCGCCCGCCGAGGAACTGCACGGATTCAGCGATGATATCGACAGCCTGGCGCTTTTGTCCTTCGCCCGTCGTCCACTCACGCCAGCGCAGCCGTCCGTCGACCGCCACGGGACGTCCCTTGCTCAGGAACTTGGCGCAATTCTCGCCCTGCGCGCCCCACACCGTGACGTCGAAGTAGTTGGGCTGATCCTCCCACTGATTGGTCTCGTTGTTCTTACGACGACCATTGCAGGCGATACGCAGGCTGCACACGGCAGTCCCGCTCGCGGGCAGGGTGCTCAGCTCGGGATCCCGAGTCAGATTGCCGGTGATGATCACCCGGTTGATGTTTCCAGCCATGCCAAGGCTCCTTTCGAGGAACGTGATGAAAGCCTGTGGCCGAGTCTAGGCGCGGGCCAGACGGCAGACCGGGATCTCCTCGGAAAATGGACAGAAACGTTGCAGAGCAGGCACGTTCCCGTGATCGCGCGGCACCAACACGTCACAAAGCCGGTCGCTCCGGGCCGACGCGGCACGGTGCCCGGCACCGAACCAGTCAGTTCAGGACTCGTCGTCGCCGTCGGTCGCCGCGGGCACGTCGGGTGCCTCGGCGGGCGCCGCCGGTGCCGCTGCTGCGGCTGCCGGCGCTGCGGTGGCTGCGCCGGCCGGTGCGACCAGCGGTGGGGCAGAGTCCGGCGCCGGCGGAGTGCCTGGAGTGACCTTGATGATCCGAAAGCGCAGGACACCGTCGGAGATCCGCAGGCTGTGTGAGAGCGAATCCAGCAACGCGGTCGGACCCTGGAACTGCAGCAGGTGGTACTCCGCCTCGCCCTGGTGGTTGATCTGGTAGGTCAACGGCCGGCGACCCCAGTCCTGATTGCGTTCGATCGAGCCGCCGCTGCTGGCGATCGATGCCTCGACCTCGGACAGGATCTTGGCGCGCTCCTCGTCGGTGCTGCTTTCGGAGAGCAGGAGGACGAGGTCGTAGATGGTCGGTTCTTTGGCCATGGCGGAATGCCCTTTGCGGGCGGCGGCCGACTATAGCAACGGCCTTGCCAATCGCCGGGGCCGAGGGCGACGCCCTACGAGACTGCTTCGCCCTTGCGGCGGATGTCCTCCAGCTGATCGTCGATCCAGTCCCCGGGATCGCGCGCGGTGACGATCGACTTCAGGCCCTGATGTCGCCGCTCGCGCTCATGCACGGGCATCGTCAGCGCGGCATGAATCGAGTCGGCCAGCTCCTGGAGGTCGAACGGGTTGACTGACAACGCATATTCCCCCAGCTCCTCGTGGGCGCCGGTGTTCTCGGACAGGATCGAGACCCCGGCACGCTCATTGACCATCGGCCCCTCTTTGGCCACCAAGTTCATTCCGTCGAACATCGCGTTGACCATCAGCACGTCGTAGTGCTTGTAGGCCGCCACGGCCTCCTCCAGGTCGTCGCGGAGCTTTAGCTGGATCGGCATCCAGTCCGTGGTGCCGTGACGGTGATTGACCACCGCCACCACCGCCTCGATCCGCTCGAGGTACTCGGCATACTCGGGAACGTCGGTCCGCGAGGGCATCAGCTGGGCGATGAAGGTGACCTTCTCCCGGAACTCGGGATGCTGTTCAAGGAACACGTCGAATGCGCCGAAGCCGCGCAGCACGTTCTTCGACAGGTCCGCGCGGTCGACGCGAAGGATCAGGTGATCGCGCCGGCGGCGCAGCAGTTCGTCCTCGAAGCGACGTGTGCGGTCCCGCCGGGCCACCGCCTGGACCGCACCGGAGTCGATCGGCAGCGGATAGGCCCGGACCCAGACCTCGCGGTCGTTGCAGCGGACCACGCCGCCTTTGTGGTCGACCTCGTAGTCGAACAGGTCCTCACAGCACTGGAGAAAGTTGCGCCGGTAGGAGCGGGTATGGAAGCCGATGATGTCGTTGGCCAGAATCCCGTCGTAGATCTCCTCGCGGAGCATCGAGGGCAGCACCCGCCAGGAGTCCGACTGGCTCCAGGGGATATGCACGAAGTGGTGAAGGAACGCGTCGGGGCGGGCGCGCCGGATGAGGCCCGGAAGGGTGTAGAGGTGGTAGTCGTGGACCATCACCACCGGGTTCTCCACGTCCTCGATTTCCTCGAGCACCGCCCGGGCCAGATCCTCGTTGACCGCGTTGTAGCCGAACTCGAACGCCTCGGTCTCGTTGCGGCGAATGTCCGGAGCGTTCGAGAGGTCCCACAGATAGTGCTGGATGAACCACAGCAGCGGGTTGGCGATGATGTTGTAGAACCGGTCGTACGCCTCGCCATCGGAGGCGACGAGCTTGACGTTGTACTCCCCACCGTCAGGAGCCCGCACGGGGAACGGGCGCCCGTCGTGCCGTTCGGCCACCTCGACGTCTTCATCGGTCATCGCCGAGGCGATCCACGTGACCTCCCGATGGGAGGCCAGCCCGGTGAGAGCCGTGACCAGGCCACCGGTGCCGCGCTTGACCTCCCCGCCCGGCTGGAAGGTGACCGGTCCCCGGTTGGAGACGAGAACGAGCGGGGAGTCGGCCATCGTCAGGTCCCCGTGCTCAGACGCCGAGCTGCTCGAACATTTCGAGCCAGTCGCGGAGCAGTCGAGGGGTGAGAAATCGCCGGCGCACGGCTTCCTTACCGGCCCGGCCAAGTCGCTTGCCGAGCTCCGGATCGGCGAGGATCTCGATCGAGCGGGCTGCGCATTCCTCCACGGTCGAGACCAGGAATCCGGTTTGGCTATCGGAGACCTGCAGCGGAATCCCGCCGACGTTGCCGCCGATGAACGGTCGTCCTTTCCAGATCGCCTCGGACACGGTCAGCCCGAAGCCCTCCCGGGTCGACTTCTGGATCGCCACGTCGCAGTGCGACTGGAACGCGTTCACCTCGATCGCCCCGACGTTGTTGAGGTTGTTAAGGATGTGGATGTCGGGGTCTCCGTCGGCGTGGGCCACGGTCGCGTTGAAGAAGTCCCAGCCCTCGGGATCGTCGGTGGCCATCGACCCCACGAGCGCCAGCTGCACGTTGGCGACCTGCTCCTTGACGATCCGGTAGGCATCGATCACGCCGAGCGGGTCCTTCCACGGGTCGAATCTCGACACCTGGCAGAGCAGCGGACGGTCGACGTCGATCCCGAATTGCTCGCAGATGTAGCTCGCATCGTCGGGCGCGAAGGCCATGTTCTTCGGGTTCAGGGGATCGATCGCCGGCGGCACGATGTTCGCCTCGGCGTCCAGCCCCGCCGGCACGTAGTCGGGCATGTGGAAGACCGCGGCCGGATAGCAGTTGAGCGATGGCAGCAGCTGTTGAAGGGTTGCCGCATTGGGGGAGGAGAGATCGATGTGACACCGCCAGATCCAGTTGCGCGCCTTTTCCCCGACCAGCGAGCACATCGCCGCGGGCTGGGGATCGTGGACGATGCACACGTCCCAGCCCTCGGACAACTCCCGGGCGTTGATTTCGTTGTAGCGGCGCCAGATATCCCATTGCTCGTCGGTCAGATCTTGAGGATTACCCTGCAGCGCGTTGTGCATCACCTTGGTGGCGTTGAAGAACTCCTCGCGCCCGTAGATGACCTGCCACTCGACCTCGAGGCCGACGTCGATCATCAGCGGGACCAGCGTGTACAGGATCTCGGAAACGCCCCCGCCGAATGCGGTGGCCGAGAGGTGGACGATGCGCTTGCCCTTCAGCCGTTCGGCGCGCTCGCGGATTTCCTCCACCAGCGGACGCCCAACGATGCTGGCGTAATCAGAGAGGTGCTTGTGGGCGACGGCGACGGGCTGGAGCATGGCGAAGGGTGCGAGCGGCGGCGGCGCCAAGATACACCTACGCGAGCCTCAGCCTCGGGCCGCCGGCGAGTCGAGGTCCAATCCCGACCTGAGAGGATCGTGCGATGCACAAGGCCAACATCAACACGACACAGCTCAGCTACGACCCGACCGATCCCGAAGGCTACCGAGCCGGGTGCGCGGCGATCGGTGACGCCGCCGGCGGGCAGGCGCTGAAGGTCAAGCTCTATGAACTCCCTCCTGGGCAGAGCATCTGCCCCTATCACTACGAGTACGAGGAGGAATGGTTGCTGGTGCTGACCGGCTCGCCGACCCTGCGCGAGCCGGGCGCCGAGCGAGAGCTGCAACCGGGCGAGCTCGTCTGCTTCCCGCCTGGTCCGGGCGGCGCGCACAAGCTGACCAACCGTGCGGATGACACCGTCCGGGCGCTGATGTTCTCGAGTGCCCGCGAGCCCTCGGTGGCGGTCTATCCCGACAGCGACAAGATCGGCGTCTGGTCGGGCAACGAGGCCGATCACGCGATGCTGCGCCGCCGTGACGGCAACGTCGACTACTACGACGGAGAGTGCTGAGGGGCCATGCTGCTCAGGCCGGGAGGTCGAGCGTGAAGGTCGTCTCGCCGCGCGCCGAGCGCACCGTCAGGCGTCCGGCCATCCGCTCCGCGAGCTCGGAGGCGATGGCCAGGCCCAGCCCGGACCCCTGGGCATCGTCGGCGGTGTAGAACGGCTCGAAGATGCGCGACAGGGAGTGGACCTCGATGCCCTGGCCGTCGTCGCGCACAGCCAATCGCACGCGCCCGTCCTCGCGGGCGGCGGTCACGACGATCTGCGTGCCCGAGGGCGTATGGGTGAGGGCGTTGTCGAGCAAGATCCGCATGATCTGCGCGACGCGGACCGGATCGCAGGTGGCCTCGACGCGCCCGGCGGTCAGGCGCAGCTCCAGGTGGGAGTCGTGCTGGGCCAGCGTCGGCTCAAACTCGCCTGAGACCGAGCGGGTGAGCTCACCCAGATCGACCTGCTCGGGACGGAGCTCGAGCGATCCGGATTCGAGCTTTGAGAGATCCAACAGGTCCACCGAGAGCTTGCGCAGCCGCTCAACCTGGTCGCGCACCTGATCCAGGAACCGGCGACGCGTTTCGGCGTCCAAGTCCTCGTCCTCGAGCAGCTCGAGGAACCCCCCGAGCGAGAAGATCGGGGTCCGCAGCTCATGTGATGCCGTCGCGATGAACTTCTTTCGCGCCATATCGAGCTGAGCCAGTTGGCGCTGCATGTCGTTGAATGCCTTGGCCAGCTGCCCCAGCTCGTCGCGCGAGCTCACCGGGATCGGATGTTCGAACTCGCCCGCGGCGACTCGCTCGGCCGCTCGCTCGAGGCGCTTGACCCGCCGGGCCAGAGCGCGTGCCACGACGTACCCCCCGATCAGGGCAAGCAGCAAGGAGATGCCGCCGGCCACGAGGATCTCGTGGCGCACCGTGCCCACATTGCGCACGATGTCCGACACCGGATCGGAATACACGATCACCCGTACGACGCGTCCCTGGAAGGTCACCGGGTAGGCGGCCTCGGCCACGGTCCCCCCGGCCGCGTGCTCGATGCCCGTCTGCATCGTGCCGGTGGCCACGGCGCGGTCGGCCACGGGGAACCCGAGTCGCGCCGCAGCGCTCGGATTGCTGGAGTCGGCCAGCAGCGAAAGTTGGCCCCCTCCGGGTGCCACCGCGAACGAGACCGACATCAGGGTCACTCGCGCACCGGAGGCCAGGGCCGCGCTGTTGACCTTAGCCTGGATCGCGCTGCGTGTGTCGGAGGCCCCGACCGTGCGGATGATCGGCCCGGAGTTGCTGCGCGCGGCGGTGGCCAGCCCGCTCAGCTTCTCGTTGATCAGTCGCGTCTGCAGACCCGGGGCGACGTAGACGTAGAGCGCCCCGATGGCGAGGAACGTGATGGCCGAGAACACCAGCGCCAGCCGGTTGCTGAGCGAGATCGTCATCGACGTCCGGTCGCGCTGCCGCTACAGCTCCGTGTCCCGGAACCGGTAGCCGACACCGCGAACCGTGAACAGGTACTCAGGATCCTTTGGGTCACGCTCGATCTTCTCGCGCAGATGGCGGATGTGAACATCGATGGTTCGGGGGTCACGATATGCGGAGTCTCCCCAGATCCGCGCCAGCAGCATGTCCCGCGTGAATACCCGGCCCGGCGCCCGGGCAAGTGCCGCCAGGATCTCGAACTCCACGAAGGTCAGCTGCGAGTCGTCGCCGCGCACGCGCGCTGTGCGCTTGGGGAAGTCGATTCGCAGTTCACGGACGAGCAGCGGCACCTCATCGGCGCCCGTCTCAACCGGGCGGCTCATCTCCGCGCGCCGCAGTGCCGCCTTGATGCGGCTGGAGAACTCGCGCAGAGAAAACGGCTTGGTGATGTAGTCATCGGCCCCGAGCTCGAGCCCCAGCACCTTGTCGATCTCCTCGGATTTGGCCGTGAGCATGATGATCGGGACCGAGCTGCGGCTGCGCAGGCGCCGGCAGACCTCGAGGCCGTCGATCTTGGGGAGCATCAAGTCGAGCACGACGAGGTCGAAGGGCTGCTCATCGAAGCGATCCAGCGCCTGACGGCCGTCGGTAGCCTGGACGACGTCGTAGCCCTCCTTGCGTAGGGGGTACGAAAGGAGCGCCTGGATCGACTGCTCATCGTCCACGAGCAGGATGCGAGCTGATCGATCGGTCACTGGATCTGCCTCTGCGGACAAGACTAGTGCCCCCTGCTGGTCAGGCCCCGCCCGCTCCCCTGGATAACCTCTAGCTGCCGATGCTGGATCCGCGCATCTACCGGACGGGCTTCGTCGCGGTCGCGCTGGCTGTGGTCGTTGTCGCCTTCTCCCTGCTCGACCAGCAGGGACCGCTCACGGCTTCACTAGCTCCAGACGCCTTCAACGGCCAGAACGCCTTTGCGACGATGGCCGCGCTGGCCCAGAACAACCCCGACCGCCGACCCGGTTCGACCGGCGACGAGGATGTCGCCGCGTACGTCAGCGCCAAGCTGGCCTCATACGGCTACCAGGTCGACCGCCACCTGTTCAGTGCGCACACCGTCGACGGCAGGCGAACGCTGGAGACGGTCACCGGGGTGCGCACGGGTTCATCCACCGGCAGCATCGTCGTGCTATCTCATCGAGACGCGCTCCGCGGGCCTGCCGCCGCGGAGCTGTCCGGCACGGCGACGTTGCTGGAGCTCGCCCGGGTTCTGGCCGGAGAGACGCAGCACCGGACGATCGTCCTGGCATCCACCAGCGGTTCAGCGGGGCTGGCCGGCGCGAGCCAGCTCGCGCGGTCGCTCGCCGGTCCGGTGGACGCGGTGATCGCGCTTGGTGACCTCGCCGGCCTGCGGGCTCGGCAGCCCGTAGTCATGCCTTGGTCAACCGGGCCCAACCTGGCTCCGCCCGGCTTGCGAAACACGCTCGCGGCAGCGCTCGGAGCCCAGGCCGGGTTGCGGCCCGGCGGAACCAGTCTGGGGGGCCAACTCGCGCACCTCGCCTTCCCCCTGACGCTGAGCGACCAGGCGCCGTTCGGATCGCTGGGGGTTCCAGCCGTGACCCTGTCACTCTCGGGCGATCATCCCGCTCCGGCCAACGAGGCGACGAGCTCCGCCCGGATCAACGCGCTCGGCCGGTCGGTCCTGCAGACGATCAATGCGTTGGACAACGGGCCAGGGTTCCCGGCTGCGTCGCCCTACCTGCTGTTCTCCGGCAAGGTCGTGCCGGATTGGGCGATCAAATTGCTGGTCCTGGCGCTGATGGCCCCGGTCCTGCTGGCGATCATCGACGGCTTTGCCCGGGTCCGCAGGCGCGGACATTCGGTCGTGATGGGCCTGATCAGGGTTCTCGCCGCCTGCGTCCCGTTCCTGCTCGGCGTGCTGGTCATCATCGGCGCGCGGCTGACCGGTGCCCTGAGCGCTACGCCGCCGGGTCCGCTGGCGCCCGGTGAGGTGCCGTTGCATGCTGCCGGAATCGCCGTTATCGCCGTGCTGGCATTGGTGCTGCTGGGCTTCTCGTGGGCGATGCCCAGGATCGTCGACGCGCTCACGGGGACGCCACGCCGTACGCAGGCCGAGCCCGTGGACCCTGGCCGCTCGATCGGGGTGCTGATCGTTCTGTTCATCGCCACCCTCGCGCTGTGGGCGGTCAATCAGTTCGCGGCGCTGCTGATGATTCCGGCACTGCATTTGTGGCTGTGGGTGGTTGATCCGGAGGCCCGCCCGCATCCCTTGCTCAGCGCGTTGCTCCTGCTTCTTGGGCTGGTCCCGGTCGTGCTGGTGCTGCTGTACACCTTGAGCACGCAGGGGCTGGGTCCGGCCGACGCCGTCTGGCACGGAGTCCTGCTGATCGCCGGTGGCCAGGTCGGTCTCCTGTCCGGCGCCGAGTGGAGCCTGATTCTCGGCTGTGTGGTCTCGGTGGTGGTGATCGGCGTGCGGATCCAGCGCCAGCCCCGGCCCGAGGACGCTCCGGTCACCGTCCGGGGCCCGGTCTCCTACGCTGGACCAGGCTCACTCGGAGGGACCGAGTCGGCACTGCGCCGATGAGACGGCTACTCCGGGACATATCGTCGGTCCTGATCATCTCGGGACTACTGCTCGTGGTCGACGCCGGCGTGACGCTGCTCTGGCAGGAGCCGGTCACGGCGGTCATCGCGATGATCAAGCGCAGCCAGATCGACCAGCGCTTTCTAAGTTTCAGGAGCGCCCCGCTCTCCCGACTGGACCAGCACGCGCTTGGATCGCTGCGTTCGATGGACGCGCGGATCCGCTACCTGGCGCGGCGAGAGCAGCGGTTGGTGGTGACCGGAGCCGCGATCGGCAAGATCACGATTTCGAAGATCGGCGCCAACTTCGACATCGTTCAGGGAACCGACACCTCCAGTCTGGAGAAGGGCCCTGGCCACTACCCCTCGACATCGCTCCCCGGGCTGGGTCAAACGGTGGCGATCGCGGGCCACCGCACCACCTACCTGGCACCGTTTCGTCACATCGACGCGCTGGCCAGTGGCGACCACATCGTCGTGAAGATGCCCTACGCCCGCTTCACCTACGTCGTACAGAGCCGCAAGATCGTGCTGCCCACGGCGCTCTGGGTGATCAAGAACGCCGGCTACGACCGGCTTGTCCTCTCGGCCTGTAATCCGCTCTACAGCGCGGCTCAGCGAATCATCGTGTTCGCCCGCCTCCAAGAAGTGCAACCTGTGTCACTCAGCCCTGGAACCCGCCTGGCCACCGTGCCGCCCCGGCTGCGGCCCCGGACGGCCTGATTTTGCGCCCTCGGAACGGGTAGATGGTTGAGTAGGGTCCAGACCCGATGCAGGCCGGTCGGATCGCTGCCGATGCTGGAGGTGAACCCCATGGATGAGGATCCCGAGAAGGTGGCCGACATCAAAGCGAAACTCCAGCACGGGAAATACGAGATCGATCCGGTCGCCGTGGCCGATGCGGTTCTCCGCCGCCTCCGCGAGCAGGCCGACGCCCGGGCGCAGCTGCTGCATTCCGGTCTCGCCGCGCGGCCGGACGGGCGACTCAGAGCCGATGCTCGTAACCGGTCAGCGGCGCGTCTGCGTCCGTGAAGACGACTCCGGGCGGCCCCTGGGCGACCTCGCCAATCCAGGTCAGCCGAGCGCCGGTGGGCTCGGCGGCCAGCAGGCGCTCGATCGTCTGCCGGGCCTCAGGCGCAGCACAGACCAGCAGCTCGTAGTCTTCACCGGCGCTGGCGGCAAACGACGGCGGATCTCGGTCGAGCTGTCTGGCCACCTCGGCGACGGAGTCGGAGAGCGGCAACGCTCCCAGGCTCAGCTCCAGCCGGGCGCCGCTGCGCCGGGCCAGGTGGCCCGCATCCGTGGCCAGGCCGTCCGAGAGGTCGATCATCGCGTGGGCGCCCCCACGAGCCAGGAGCCACCCCTCCCGTAGGCGCGGCTCCGGGCGGGCGTATCGCGCGTGCAGCGCGAGCCGCCGCTCGTTGGCGTCGACCTGAGCCTCGCCCTGGAGCACGGCCAAGCCGGCGCCGGCCCCCCCCAGCGTCCCGGTGACGGCGACGAGGTCTCCAGGGCGCGCACCGTCGCGGCCGACGAGCAGGCCGGGATCATCGCTCCAGCCGACCACCGTGAAGGAGACGAACAGCGTCGGCGCCCGGGTCACGTCGCCACCCGCGATGGTCACGGCGTGGCGCGCGGCGAGGGACTGAGCTCCGTGAAACAGCGAGCGCGCGAACTCAGGAGTGCTGTCAGCGCTCAGCCCCAGCGCGAGGTATGCCTCGCCCGCTTCGGCGCCCATCGCGGCTAGGTCAGACAGCGCTCCGGCCAGCGCGCGGTGGCCGATCTCCTCGCCGGACATGCTCGAGCGCAGGAAGTGCACCCCGTCGACCATCGCGTCCACCGAGGTGACCGCATAGGGCCGCGTCCGCACGACGGCGGCATCGTCGCCAAGTCCGCGGACGGTCCGGGCGCTCCCGGAGACGAGGACCTGCTCGAGCGCCTCGATCAGCTCGAGCTCGCGCACGGGGCGAGTCTCAGCGGTGGCGGTAGACGATCCGCGCGCGGTCGAGGTCGTACGGCGAGAGCTCTACCCGGACGCGATCCCCGGGCAGGATGCGGATCCGGAATCGCCGCATCTTGCCCGCGACGTGGCCGAGGACCACCCGGTCCATGTTGTCAAGCTTGACCCGAAACATCGCGTTGGGCAGGGCCTCGACGACCTCGCCCTCGAGCTCGACTTTTTCTTCTTTCGGCATTGCGCGCCTACGCTAGCAGGGGGCTGGTGGGTCGCGCCGGGACCCACTAGTGGGTCTTGACGCCCGCGCCGCCCGTGTTCGGCTTGTGCCCGTTACCGAAGCCGGCGGGAGGATTGTTCCCGTTCGCATTCCCGTTACCGGCCGGGGCCGTTTGCGGCGGCTGGGCGTACAGGCTCCGGTTGTTATAGGGGGATGTCGTGGTCGCCCCGCCCGTGGTGGTGGCGTTGCCATTGGTCGACGAGTTGCCGGAGTTGGCCCCGCCCGCGGCGGAAAACGCGCCGGAGTACGGCGTCCCGCTGAACGGAACGGCGGGTGCCGTGAAGTCGCCGCAGTAGCCGTTGCTCGCCGCGCTCATGTAGTCGCGCCAGATCGGCGCAGACAGCGTGCCCCCGAAGCCGGGACCCAGCCCGTTGACGTCGGTCATGGAGATCGTCGACTTCGGATAACCGACCCACACCGCTGTCGCGAGCTGGGGGGTATAACCGTCAAAGTACGCGTCGGTGAAGTTGCTCGTCGTCCCGGTCTTGCCGGCCGCGGGACAGCCGTACCCGGCGGCAGTGCCCGTTCCACTCTGGATCACCGTCTTCAGCACCTGGGTGGCGGCGTATGCCTCGCCCTCGGTGAAGACGCGCCGGCTGGAGGTGGCAGCGATGTCGCTGACGCTGCCGTCAGGGAACACGACCTTGCTGATCGCGGTTGCGTCGTGGTGGACTCCGCCACTGGCCAGCGTCGCGTAGGCGTCGGCCATCTCCAACGGCGACACCGAGACCGCGCCCAGCGCTTCGGACGGGAAGCCCGGCAGCGGGGAGGTGATGCCCATCGCGTGGGCGATTGCGGTGACATTGCTCATCTGGAGGTCCTGGGCGAGTTGTGCGAACACGGTGTTGTCGGAGATGGTGGTCGCCTTTGCCACGCTGATTGTGCCCTGGTAGCTCTTCTCCGAGGTCTGCACGTGGTAGGTCGGGTAGCCGGGCAACCAACCCGGCGTGAGCTCCTTGGAGGTGTAGAAGGTCTGGTTCGGGTCGCCGTGGAAGTCGTGGATCAGCGTCATCAGCACGAACACCTTGAAGGCTGAGCCGGTCTGCCGGCGCGCCTGCGTGGCGTAGTCGAAGTTCGTCTGGTCGTAGCTCGAAGTCGTCGCCATGGCCAGGATGTGACCGTTCTGCGGGTCGATCGAGACCAGGGCAGCCGCCGGATCGCCCGGTTGGCCCTCGTTGGTCAGCAGGGCTGTGCGGGCCTCCTGCTGACGCTTGAGATCGATCGTCGTATAGACCTTGAGGCCGCCCTTCTGCACCGTCTTCAGCCCGTAGCGCTTGATCAGGGACTCCTTGACGTAGTCGAACACGTACGGCTGGCGCTTGAGCGTGTATGCGTTGTTGCGCTTGGTCTGCAGTGACGACGCGTCGGCTCGGGCGAACTGGCCCGGGGTGATGTAGTGCGACTGGAGCATCGCCTTCAGGACCTCGTGGCGGCGCCGGCGGGCCAGGTCCGGCGCCAGGAACGGGTTGTACTGCGACGGTGCCTGCGGGAGCCCCGCGAGCAGCGCGGCCTGCGCAAGGTCGACCTTGGCTGCCGGCTTATCGAAATACAGCTGCGATGCCGCCCCGACGCCGACCGCTGTCTTGCCACCGAGGGTGCCGTAGTCGACGTCATTCAGGTACTGGGTGAGAATCCAATTCTTCGAGTGCTTCTGCTCCAGCTGTTGAGCGAGCTTGGCCTCGATGATCTTGCGCTTCAGCGATCTGGTGTCGGCGAGCTGGTAGGGCAGGTAGATGTTTCGCACCAGCTGCATAGTCAGCGTCGACCCGCCCTGGATCGCGCCACCTCCACCGAACACATCCCTGACGCCCGCTCGCAGGATTCCCTGGTAATCGATGCCGCCGTGGTGGTAGAAGCGCCGGTCCTCGATGGCAATCGTCGCGTTCTTCAGGACCCTGGGAATCTGGGGGGCGGCGACATAGCTGCGCAGCGTGTCCGAGGAGATGTATCCGAGCACACTGCCGTCGCTGGCGAAGACCTCCGAGACCTGACCCTGATCGCGTGGCTTGAGCTGGGTGATGTCCGGCGCTGAGTCGGCCACGCTGACCACCCAGCCAGCTACACCGGCTACGCCGAGGGCGATTCCGGCCAGGCTGAGCACCGCGGTGAGAACGATCACTCGCCTGACTGGGGAGCCGCGGTTGCGCTTGCGGCGGCGCTGTCTGTCGCGTCGACTCATGGACTGAAGCTCCGGCTGACGCTCGAGCCCGGTCTCGGCGCCACGGGGCTCGAGTGTAGCCATATCGCTGGTTCGCCCCGCCACCTAGAGGTCCTGCGAACTGCTTGCATGACCACGTGCACAACCCTCGGCCAATCGGGACCTCCGGGACCCGCGCACTGCTGCTGGACGCGCTCGGCACGCTGGTCACGCTCGAGCCGCCCGCGCCGCGTCTGCGCGCGCGGCTGGCGGCTGCTTTCGGGGTCCAAATCACGCTTGCCCAGGCCGAGCGGGCGGTCGCGGCCGAGATCGCGTTCTACCGCGCGCACCTTGACGCGGGCAGGGACGAGGAGAGCCTGGCTGAGCTACGTGATCGATGCGCGCAGGTTTTGCGTGCCGCGTTGCCGGTGTCCTCCCGCTTGAGCGGCATCGGTCCACAGTCGATGGTCGCCGTCCTGCTGGACTCGCTTGAGTTCAGGCAATTCGAGGATGTCCCGCCGGCCCTGCATGCGGCGCGCGATCGCGGCTGCCGGCTCGTGGTGGTCAGCAACTGGGACGTCTCGCTGCACCAGGTGCTGGCACGCCTTGGTCTGATCGGACTCGTTGACGGGGTGGTGACCTCCGCCGAGGTGGGCTCACGCAAGCCCGCACCGGCGGTCTTCCATCGCGCGCTTGAGCTCGCGGGCGTCGCCGCGTCCGACGCGCTGCACGTGGGCGACAGCCTGAAGGAGGACGTTGCCGGCGCTCGGGCGGCGGGCATCGAGCCGATCCTGCTGGCCCGTGGGCAGCCGCCCGTCTGCACCGGGGTCCGGGTGATCTCGAGCCTCCTGGAGCTGGACGTCGGGCCCTAATCTCCACAGGCGATGCCAAGCATCCCGCCGCCGCAGCTCGCCGATCCGCCGACTCCCCCCGGGGCTGGGTCGCCCGAGGAAACGGGTTCGCCGCCATGGCGCCTGTGGATGGCCCCAGCTGCGGTCCTGCTGGGGCTGGTGCTGGGGCAGGTGGGGGTGATCATCGTGGGAATCGTCGGGCAGGCCACCGGGGGGTCGAGCCTGGCCCATCCCTCGCCGGCGGTCAGCATCATCGGCGACATCGTGGCCGACCTGGGGTTCGTGGCCGCGGCCGTCTACCTGGCCGCCGTCCAACGTCACGCTCGTCCGCAGGATTTTGGGTTCCGGCGCACGCGCACCTCGCGAGCGGTGGCCTGGGTCGTGCTCGGGGGCACCAGCTACTACCTGCTGACCTGGGCTTATGCCGCGATCTTCAACCTCCACGGCAAGGACAAGCTGCCGAGCGAGCTCGGCGTCAACCACAGCACGGCGGCGCTGGTCGGCGCCGCCGTCTTCGTCTGTGTGATCGCGCCGATGGCGGAGGAGTTCTTCTTCCGCGGATTCCTGTTCGGGGTGCTGCGCCGCTGGCACATCGTCGTATTCGGGCGCGATGCCGGCACGCTGGTTGCGGCCGGCGTCGTCGGGATCCTGTTCGGGCTTGCCCACACGGGGTCGGCGTCGCCGGAATATCTGGTTCCGCTCGGGTTTCTCGGCTTCGTCCTCTGTCTGATCCGCTGGCGCACCGGCTCGCTATATCCCTGCATGGCGTTGCACTCCTTCAACAACTCGCTGGCCTTGGGGGTGAACCAGCTGCACTGGTCAGCTGGGGCGATCCTCGGCCTGATCGTCGGCTCACTGGCGGTGATCGCGGCGATCACCGCCCCGCTGGCTGCCCGCCCCGGGGCGCCGGAACCGGCGGTCAGCTAGCCGGTCTTCGGCAGATTTCGTGCGCTGTTCACGCCGTCGTTGCGGGTTGCTTTACTCTGCCTTCATGTTCCGGACCCTGAAGCGTTCTCTGGCTCTGTCTGCCGCGGCCGCCCTGGCCTGTTCCGCCAGCGCCACCGCGGCTACGACCGCCGCCACTACCACCACCACCACCTCGACGACGACAACGACGACTTCGACGACTTCGACCACCACCCCAGTGGTCCCCAAGCCCGCTAAGGGGTCGGTGACGCTCTTCCTGCCCGACGCGTTTTTCGTCAGCCATCAGGCCGTCAGCACGCCTGGCCGGACCGTGCATGTCGACGGGCTCGTCCGCCCATTCGTCTCGGGGCAGTGGGTCACCGTGCGCGCATATCTGGGACGACGGCTGATCAAGACCGATCACCTGCGCATCAAGGCTTCCCGCAGACACACCTTCGGCCGCTTCTCGGAGCGGATCGCCAGCCCTGGAGTCGGAACCGTCACGGTGACGGCGACCCATGACCGCACCCCCGCTCAGGTTGGGTTCAGCGACCACCGCAGATTCTCGGCTCTGGCCGAGAACATCGGCTTTGGCTCCAGCGGGCGCTTCGTCCAGCTCATCCAGCAGCGCCTGGCTGCGCTGCATTTCTACATCCCGCAGACCGGCGTCTACGACAGCGGGACCGGGCTGGCCGTCGATGCCTACCACCGGCTGCTGGGCTGGGGTACCTCGCAGACGTTGGGCGGTGCCACGATCAGCCGGCTCCTCAACGGATTCGGAACGTTCAACATCCGTTTTCCAGGACACGGCCGGCACGCCGAGGGCAACCTGGGCAAGCAGCTGCTGGCCCTGGCCGTGGGCTCCAAGGTCCAGTACATCTTCCCGATCAGCTCCGGCAAGCCGTCGACACCCACCGTGCTCGGTGACTTCAGGGTCTACCGCCGCGACCCGGGCTACCTCCCGGACGGGATGTACTTCTCCAGCTTCTTCATCGGGGGATACGCGATCCACGGCTTCAACCCCGCGCCAGACTATCCGGCCAGCCACGGCTGCATGAGGCTGCCGATCGCCGATGCGATCACGGCCTACAACTGGCTGACGTTCGGGAACTGGGTCGACGTCTACTACTAGATCTCAGCTGCGACCGCTGGAGTACCGGGCGAGGTAGCCGAGCCCGATCCCGTAGACCAGCAGCGCGAAGATCGTCGGGACGCCGCGAACCACCCACGGCGTGTCCGATTGCACGATGGAGGCAAATGGGGAGTCCAGCGTGTGCGCCGCGCCGTCGATGAAGCGGCGTGGTTGCGCGACGTGATGGATGGCGGGAAGGGTGCCGGGGACCGGGCTGGTCCCGGAGGCCAGTTCGCTCTGCTGATGCTTTGACGCCCCCGCCAGCTGATCACGGGCGAACAGGGCAAACGAGATCAGGACCAGGGCGGAGCAAGCCAGGGCCAGCAGCACCAGGATTCGATGGATCACGATGGGAGTCATCGGCCGCTGGCGCGGCTAGCATGAGCCGCCGCGCATGCAGCTCGACGCTCAGACGACCGCCAGGGAAACGCTTCTCCGGGAGCTGAGGACTCATGCGCTGGTCATTGGCGACGTTGTCCTCACCAGCGGCCGGACGGCTCAGTACCTGGTCGATGTCAAGCGCGCGATCCTCCGGCCTGCGGGCTTTCTGGCGCTCGCGGAGCTGGTCGCGGCTCAGGCGCGCGAGTGGGCGGCCACCGCGGTCGGCGGCATGACCATGGGGGCTGACCCAATCGCCTGCGCCGCGCTGGCCGGCGGGGCCGAGGTCAAGGCCTTCTTCGTGCGCAAGGAGGTCAAGCAGCACGGACTCTCCCGTCGCATCGAGGGCCCGCTGCTGGAGGGCGATGATCGCTGCATGCTCGTCGAGGACGTTGTCACGACCGGCGGCTCAACCGTCCGAGCGCTCGAGGCCGTCCGAGGCGAGGGCCACCAGATCTGCGGCGTACTGGCGATCTGCGACCGCCTGGCCGGCGGCGGGGAGGAGATCGAGCGCGCCGGCGGCGTCCCCTATCTGAGCTTGACCACGATCGACGAGGTCTACCCCGAGCGTCCCGACCGGGGCTGACCGGTCGCCGGCGGCTAGTGCGGCAGCGACCGGCAGCTGGGCACGTGCTGGTGCAGTGCCTGGACCCGCCAGTTGCCTCTCGAAGTCGGCGTGAACAGCACGATCGGTAGCCCGCGCTGAATTGCTTGGCCATATTTGAAACCGATCTTGACCACGTTGATCCTGAGGTTCCAGGCCAGGATGGTTTGCCATTCGAGCCGGGTCAGCGGCTCGCCGCACGGGCTGAACCGGCCCGGGCCGCCGAGCCGGTTGATCGTCGTCGTGAGCCGGTTGACCTGCTGGGTGCGGGCTCGCTGGATCTTCAGGTCCTTGTGCTCGGTCCGGGCCTGAGACAGAGCGCTCGGCGCGAGCGCCGCGACGATCAGCACCACGACCGGAATCCCGGCCCAGGAGGGCGCCCGGATCACCGGGATGCCCTCGGCGAGCAGCCGGCCGATGAGAACACCGGCGATCACCACCATCACGCCGGCGGCCTCGAACATGTAGCGCGGCAGACCCGGCCATCCGTGCAGTGCGAACGCGATCTCAACCACCACCCAAGCGACCACGCCGGCCGCCAGGGCAATCGTCGTACGATCACGCCGCCAGATGGCCCAGCCCAGCGAGGCCAGCGCGACGATCTCCAGCACCACGGTATGCAGATCCAGGAAGCGGCCGGCGGTGCCGAAGATCTTGTTGCTGTGCAGCGCCCGGCCGGACTTGAGCGCATTCGTCCCGGCCACGAACGCGCTCCGTGAGGTGAGCGCCGGAATCCCGAACCACAGCAGCAGCTCGACCACGAACCCGGCCACGATCAACTTACGCATCGAGGGAATCGCGCGCCAGGCCCAGACCGAGTACAGACCCAGGAACGGCCAGACCTCTGGCCGGCCGAGCGACGCAAGGGCCCCGAGCACGAATGCCCAGCGAGGACGACCCGAGAGATGGGCGTCGATTGCGGCCAGGCAGAGGGCGACGATCATCGGATCGGATTGCCCGCTGAGGACGTAATGCGAGTAGTCCTGGATCCCCAGCAGGGCCAGGCCGGCGAAGCCTCCGGCGACCAGGCCGGCATAGCGTCGATGCGCGGGGGCGGCGGTCAACCGGTAGGCGATGCGGGCCGCGAACACGACGCCGCTCAGCGACACCGCAACCGAGGCGAACATCCACAGCCACACCTGGTAATGGCCGGCCAGCGCGAACGGCACCGTGAGTAGATAGGGGAGGGGCTTCCACGACGGCGCGGCATTGGTGTCAAGCGAGCCGGTGATCGTCTGGTGACCCCACACCAGCCACCCGTAGGGATCGAAGCCCGGCCGCGTGCGCGCCCAGAGCACCAACGCGATCGAGACGATCAGTACGCCGGCCAGCGCCCACAGCAACGGGTGGACACGGCCACTCGGCAACCAGGCCACGCGCCTCGCCGGCCGCGCCTGGGCCGGGGAGGACGAGGAAGTCGGGGTCTGTTCGATCGTGCGGGGCGCCACGGGCGGCATCAGCGACTAAATCGCCGGATCAGTTGAACGGCGCCGCGATGTAATGAGCGAGCACGCCGTTGGGGTGGTGACGCGAGTAGATGAAGCTCGTCTTCAGCGACGCACAGGCCGCAACCTTTGCGGGGGCGGTGTGCCAGGGGAGCACCGTCCAGCCGCTGTGCAGCGGCTCGAAGAAGACGCTCGGATTCTTCTGCTTGAGCTCGAACTTGGGCCGGTGCCCGACCACCCCATCGTTGAGGTTCGTGTACCAGGCGAGGATGCTCACGTACTGGACCGTGGTAACCGGGTGACCGCAATCACGGATGCGCTGCGCACCGCCGACAGCCCTGATCGTGTCACTCAGCCGCCCGATCACCGAGGTGCGCACCCGCTCGTGCTTCAGGTCCTTGTGCTCCTTGCGCACGCGGTCGAGAGCGCCTGGGACCAGGCTGGCGACGATCAGCCCGACCACCACCATCCCGGCCCAGCTCGGTACCCGGTAGCGCTGGAGCTTGGGAGCCTCCTGCAGGATCAGCCCAATCCCCACCCCGCCCAGCGCGATCATCACGCCGGCGGGCTCGAACAGGTAGCGGGGCACACCGGGCCAGCCGTGCAGGACGAACGCGAGCTCAACCACGATCCAGCCGAGCGCTCCGCCGCCCACGATCAGCGGGAGCCAGCTCCGGCGCCTGGCGGCGACTGCGAGCGCTAGCAGCGAGAGCAACTGCACCGGCAGGTACATCAGGGCGGTGAAGCGGTGCAGGGTGCCGATGATCTTGTTCTGGTGCAACTCGCGAGGAGACAGCAGGGCCAGTTGGCCGGCCACGAAGGGACGCCCGTTGGTGATCGTCGGCACGCCGAACCAGAGCGCCGGAATCACCAGCAGCTCGGCTGCGACCAGCCAGCGCATCGCCGGGAACTTTCGCCACAGCCAGAGCCCGTAGAGCCCGACCCACGGCCAGGCCTCCGGGCGCCCCAGCGAGGCGAGCACCCCTAGCGCCAGCGCCCAGCGGTAGCGCCCGCACAGGTGGCAGTCGATCGCCGCGAGGCAGAAGGTCACGATCATCGGGTCCGACTGGACGCTGAGCAGGTAGTGGAAGTAGTCCTCGATCCCCAGCAGGCAGAGCCCGGCGAACAGGCCACCGACGAGGGCGTACGTGTGCTCGACGCCGGCCAGACGTGAGAGGCGGTAGGAGACGCGACCGGCGAAGATCGAGCCGGCCAGGGCGATCGACACGCTCGTGGTCATCCACAGCCAGAGATTGGCGCGCCCGAACAGCGCAAACGGGACATCGAACAGCCAGGTCAGCGGCTTCCAAGACGGCGCGCCGCCGAGATCCAGACTCAGATGGAGCGTCTGGTAGCCCCAGATCATCCACCCGTACGGGTCATAACCGGGGCGGGTGCCAGCCCACCTCACGAGCAGGAACGAAAATAGGACCAGGCACGCGGAACCGATCCACCATGGATGTCGGCGGACTGGCGCGGGGATCCGCGCGCGTCGTTGAGGCGGCAGTTCGGGAACCTGTGGCTCTGGAACCGCCGCTGCTTCCAGCGTGCTCTCAGACACGAGAACGAAGGAAACTATCAGGGGCGTTTAAAGGGAAGCTGCTGCCCCCCGGGCCAGCGCCCCCGGCAGGAATCGAACCTGCATCCCGCGCTTAGGAGGCGCGTGCTCTATCCATTGAGCTACGAGGGCCTGAGGGCGTCAATCCGTCGGCTTGACCGGCCGGCAGGCCGCGCCGCCAGAGGTTATCCAGGCCGTCCACCTTCGTTGTCCGCCGATTAACTCGGCGTGACAAGCGTTGAGGAGTCATTTATGTTGAGGAGGTGGAGGAGGGACCCTTGGTGCCGCGCGGAAATACCTTGACCAGCCCATGAGCGTCGGCGCCTCAGAGCTGCTCCCTGGCAAAGAGACCACCGTGGAGACCGTAGAGCTGGTCAGCGGGGATATCAGCGCGCGCTCTCCGACGGCACTTTTCTGGCGCCGCTTTCGCTCAGACCGGGTCGCGATGATCTCCACCGGCTTCATCCTGCTGCTGATTCTGATCGCGATCTTCGCCCCGCTCATCGTCAAGCTCTTCGGGCTGCCCGGGCCGTCGGTCCAGAACACCAACCTGACCGACGCTTTCGGCACGCCGATCGGCCCGACCGGAGCTCATCCTTTCGGCGTCGATCCCCTCGGCGAGGACGTGATGGCGCGCGTGATCTACGGCACGAGGGTCTCACTGGAGGTTGGGATCATCGGCACCGCGCTGGCTACGTTCGTCGGGGTCGTGCTCGGCTTGTTCGCCGGCTTCTATCGCGGTTGGGTGGACACGCTGCTCTCGAGGGTCGCCGATGTCGTGCTGTCGTTTCCGATTCTGTTGCTGGGTATTGGGATCGCGGCAGCGTGCGCCGTCGACGGTTGTCTCGGCGGGCTGATTCAGCCCGGGGTGACGGTGATCATCGCGATCATCGTGATCGCCGGGTGGACCTACATCTTCCGCATCACCCGAGGCCAGGTCCTGTCCCTGCGGGAAAAGGAGTTCGTCGACGCCTCGCGCTCACTCGGGGCCTCCGACCTCCGGATCATGTTCCGGGAGATCCTTCCGAACCTGGTCGCTCCCATCATCGTCTACGCCAGCCTGCTGATTCCAACAAACATCCTGTTCGAGGCTGCACTGTCGTTCCTGGGGGTCGGCGTCAAGCCGCCAACGGCGAGCTGGGGTCAGATGATCGCCGACGCCAGCGGCAACTTTCAGGCCGTCTGGTGGTACATGCTGTTTCCCGGGATCGCTCTGCTGCTGACGGTGTTGGCGTTCAACCTCGTCGGCGACTCACTTCAAGACGCACTTAACCCGAAGGCCGACAGATGAGCGGCCAATTAACGCAACGAGGAGGACACATGAAGGTACTCGCCAAGGGGGTCTCCCTTGCGGGAGTCACCTGTGCACTGGCGCTGGCGCTTGCGGCCTGCGGCTCGAGCGGTTCGGGCTCTGGCAGTGGCGGCGGCTCCGGCAGCGCGACGCTCAAGCCCGCCATCACCGGCTCGGGACAGAACCTGACCGACGGCAAGCGGGGTGGGACCCTGACCGTGTACGACCACGAGGACTTTCAGCATCTCGACCCGGGCCAGTCCTATTTCTCGCTCGACTATGAGGTCATCTACGCGACCTCGCGTCCCCTGTTCCAGTTCAAGCCGGACAGCACCACCGAGATCATGCCCGACCTGGCCTCCGGGCCTGCGACCGTTTCCAACGGCGGCAAGACCGTGACCGTCCACATCCGCCCGGGTGTCCACTACAGCCCGCCGGTCAACCGTGAGGTCACCTCGGCTGATGTCGCCTACGCGATCGAGCGCGGGGCCAACCCGAACGTCGCCAACCCCTATTTCCCCGCTTACTTCAACTACATCGTCGGGGCGAGCAAGGCCACGGGCGGTCCCATCTCCGGCATCACCACTCCCGACAAGTACACGATCGTGTTCCACCTCGTCGGGTCGTATGGAACATTCTTCGTCGGCGCGCTGTCACTGCCGCTCTCAGCCCCGGTGCCGAAGGAGTTTGCGGCACCGCTCGACGCCAAGAAGCCGACGCAGTACGGCGACAAATACGAGGTCGCGACTGGTCCGTACATGCTGAAGGCTGACGCCAAGGGCGACTTCCTCGGCATCGGCTATCAACCGGGCAAGTCCGCGACGCTGGTGCGCAACCCGAACTGGAAGGCCAGCACCGATGCGCGTCCGGCGTATCTGGATCAGATCAACATCAACATCGGCGGCGATCCGAACGTGATCGGTCGGCAGGTGCTGACGGGCACCCACGTGCTGCAGAACGACACCCCGGCGGGCCCGATCATCAAGCTGGCCTACCAGAAGTACTACAACCAGCTGATCGCGGTGCCGGGCGCCGGTAACCACTACGTGGCGCTCAACAATCACAAGGGTCCGTTCTCCAACGTCAACGTTCGCCGTGCCCTGTTCGCGGCGCTTGATCGGACGGCGATGATCAAGGCCGATGGTGGCGAGGTCGTGGCCCAGGTCGGGACGCACTTCATCTACCCGACCTCGCTGGGGTACGCCCAGTCCGGTGGCGACCACGGCCCGAACGTGGACTTCAACAACTATCCGTCGGGCAACGCGGCCGTGGCGGCCAAGTACATGAAGGCGGCTGGGTACCCGAGCGGAAAGTACACCGGCAACACTGTCGTCAAAGTCGTCGGCTCGACCGGAGAACCGGCATCCAAGACCGCGGCGATCGCCAACAACGCAGTCCAGAGCCTCGGCTTCAAGACCAACTTCACGCTGGTCGACCAGTCGGTGATGTACCAGAAGTACTGCGGCGACCCCAAGCAGGAGATCGACGTGTGCCCGAACGTGGGCTGGATCCGTGACTGGTCTGATCCCTCAGACCCTGTTGGATCCGATCTTCGCCGGCTACAACATCGTCACCACCAACAACTCCAACTGGGGGCAGGTCAGCTGGCAGGACGCTCCCTACCGGGACAAGTCCGGGCGCGATCACGACCCCGTTGGACAAGGCGATGAAGGCGGCCGAGAAGACGGTTGGCGAAACGGCCCGGGCTGCCGCTTGGGGCAACATCGACAACCAGCTCGTCAATCAGGCCGTGGCGATCCCCTGGGTGTTCGACAAGCAGGGCAACATCAATTCCAAGGACGTTCGCCCGGTCAACGACCTGTGGGACATCGGTGAGTATGACTACAACTACACGTCCCTGAAGTAGGAAACGACGGCGCGCGGCACGGGGCTCCGCTGCGGCGGGGCCCCGGCGCGTCGAGCTACTGAAAACGACAAAGCATGCTTCGCTACGTAATCCGACGGCTGTTGTGGGGAGTGGTGCTGGTCATCGCGGTCATCGCGATCACCTTCGTGCTCTTCTATCTGCTGCCCAACGTCAATCCGGCTCAGTTGCGCGCCGGACGAAACTCCTCCCCAAAGGTGATCGCGGAGATTGCGCACAACTTGGGCACGGATAAGCCCGTGTACACGCAGTTCTGGGACTATCTCAAGCGCCTGGTTTTGCACTTCGACCTGGGTTTCAGCTTCTACAGCGGGGCCGATGTCAAGGGCCTGATCCTGGACCGTCTGCCGGCGACGATCTCGCTGGCGATCGGCGGCGTGGCGATCTGGCTGCTGGCCGGGATCCCGGTTGGCATCATCTCCGCGATCAAGCGCCGCAGCGCCCTCGACCGCTCCGCGATGGGAACGGCCCTGGTGTTGGTCTCGGCGCCCGTCTACTGGCTTGGGCTGGTGGTCCTGTTCCTGTTCGCGTCCGACATCGGTCGGTTCCCGGTGCCGTTCCTACACGGAGCCGGAAGCTACGTGGGGCTGACGGTCAGCCCGGTGCACTGGTTCGAATCGTTGATCATGCCCTGGTTCGTGCTGGCGGCGAGCTCCGCCGCCATCTACGCTCGGCTGCTGCGGGGCAGCCTGATCGATGTGATGGGGGAGGACTACATCCGCACCGCTCGGGCCAAGGGCCTGCGTGAGCGCCGCGTGGTGATGAAGCACGGAATGCGCTCGGCGATCACCCCCCTGGTCACCGTGCTCGGCCTCGACGCGGCGATCCTGCTCGGGGGTGCCTTGCTGGTCGAAGTCGTGTTCAACATCCCGGGGATTGGCCGGCTGAATTTCGACGCGATCAACCATGGTGATTTTCCGATCATCCAGGGCACCGTCGTGCTCGCTGCCATATTCGTGATCGTGGCGAACATCATCGTCGACATCGCCTACGCCTACCTCGACCCGAGGGTGCGCTACGAGTGACCGCCACCGGGCCATTGCTGCAGGTCGAAGGCCTGCGCGTCGCGTTTCCCACCGAGGACGGAGTGGTTCATGCCGTCGACGGGATCTCGTACTCGATCGACAAGGGCAAGACGCTGGGGATCGTCGGCGAGTCCGGGTCGGGCAAGAGCGTCTCGTCGCTGACCACGCTCGGCCTGACCCGAAGCCAGGGCGCCCACATCGAGGGCCGGATGCTGTTCGCCGGCCAGGATCTGGTGAGCATGTCTGACGACGAGCTGCGAAAGATTCGCGGCAACGACATCGCCATGATCTTCCAGGACCCGCTGTCCTCGCTGCACCCCTTCTACAAAGTGGGTAGCCAGCTGATGGAGGCGGTGCTGACCCACCAGAGCGTGCCCAAAAAGGCCGCGCGCGACCGGGCGATCGAGCTGCTCGAGCTGGTCGGCATCCCGGATCCCCGGCGCCGAGTCGACCAGTATCCGCATGAGTTCTCAGGCGGGATGCGCCAGCGCGTGATGATCGCCATGGCCCTGGCCAACGAACCCAAACTGCTGATCGCCGACGAGCCCACGACCGCGCTCGACGTGACAGTGCAGGCACAGATCCTGGCCCTGTTGGAGGATTTGCAGCGCCGGCTCGGGATGGCCATCGTCATCATCACCCACGATCTGGGCGTGGTGGCCGAGATCGCGGACGAGATCTCCGTCATGTACGCCGGGCGGATCGTCGAGCGCGGCACCACCGAGCGCATATTCGCCTCGCCCCAGCATCCCTACACGTGGGGCTTGCTGAAGTCGATTCCGCGGCTTGACAGCCCCCGTGATGAGGAACTGGTGCCGATCGCCGGCCGTCCCCCGAGTCTGATCAACCGTCCGTCCGGGTGTCATTTCCATCCCCGTTGCCCATACGCGCGTGAGGCCCACAAGCGGATCGATCCCCCGTTGACTCCCGTTGCGGGTCAGCGGAACCACCAAGTCGCGTGCCTGCTCGAAGATGGCACCCGGGAAGAGATCTGGCGGGGACTGCAAAGCGGTCGTTCGCCTGCCTCGCTTCGCCAACTCGCGGAACCCAGGTCAGCAAGTCGGGCAGCTGAGGCCCGCCCGCTGGCGAAGGAGGTGGGCGAATGACGGTGAGCGGGACCCCGCTGCTCGAAGTTCGTGATCTGGTCAAGCACTTTCCGATCACGCGAGGAATCCTGTTTCAGCGCCAGACCGGCGCGGTCAAGGCGGTGGATGGCGTTTCCTTTGACGTGCTCTCAGGCGAGACACTCGGCATCGTAGGCGAGACCGGCTGCGGTAAGAGCACGACCGCGAAGCTGCTCGTGCGCTTGCTGGATCCCACGTCCGGAGAGATCCGCTTCGAGGGCGAGGACATCGCTCAGCACCGGGGAGAGCGACTGAAGGCGCTGCACCGGGAGATCCAGATGATCTTTCAGGATCCGTACTCCTCGCTCAACCCACGCAAGACCGTGGGCTCGATCATCGCCGATCCGTTCACCATCCACGGACTGCTCACCGGCGAAGGAGAGCGCAAAAAACGCGTACAAGAGCTGATGGACCGCGTCGGCCTGAACCCAGAGCACTACAACCGCTATCCCCACGAGTTTTCCGGCGGTCAGCGCCAGCGGATCGGCGTCGCCCGGGCCATCGCCCTGGAGCCAAAGCTGCTGGTCGCCGATGAGCCTGTGTCGGCCCTCGACGTCTCGATCCAGGCCCAGGTCCTGAACCTGCTGCGTGGCCTGCAGCGCGAGATGGGTCTGACGCTCATCTTCATCGCCCACGACCTGTCGGTGGTGCGGCACATGTGCGACCGCGTCGCCGTCATGTACCTCGGCAAGGTGGCTGAGGTTGCGCCCAGCGACGCGCTCTACACCTACCCCCGCCATCCGTACACCGGCGCGCTGCTTTCGGCGGTGCCGGTGCCGGATCCCTCGGGCGGGCGCCGCGAACGCGCGCTGCTAACCGGCGATGTCCCCAGCCCCGCCAACCCCCCCAGTGCGTGTCGCTTCCACACCCGCTGCCCGAAGGCTCAGGAGATCTGCTCGGTCGAGGACCCGCCGCTCGAGGACAAGGGCGGCGGCACCCGGGCCGCCTGTCACTTCCCTTTGACCCGCGAGGAGGTCAGCACGCGCCTGCCCGCGGCGTTGACCGGAGCGGGTCGTCCCGCGGGCTAGCCGGCTGCCGCGGTGGCGTCGCCGGTCTCGGCGTCGCCGTCGTCTTCGTCGTCGACGTACAACGATTCAACCGCCAGCTCGTCGCCGCGCTTGCCCCACAGCTTCACCTCGAGGTAATCGCTGCGGTAGTTGTCCGGGGCGATCAGGGTGAAGCGCTCGTCGACCAGGTGGCACTGGTCCACGGCCAGGTTGGCCAGTTCGGCCGTGACCGTAGCGCCGCCGGCGATCAGGGGCACACCCCAGACCAGGGTCATATCGGCCGTCTTGCCTTCCTCTCCGCGCCAGGCGCCGATCACATCGTCGCTGAGATCGAGCTTCCAATCTGGGTTCTGCTCGGCCAGCTCCGAGGTGAAATCCGCCCGGGCCTGGAAGTTGCCGGGGCCCCCGGATCCCTCGGTGAAGGACACGAACCCGAACAGCTCGTAGTTCTCGCTGGTCCGGGCGATCGCGGGAATATAGGTCCGCCCGCAATACGAGCGATCGGGAAACCACGCCACCTCACCCGGAACGCCGATCTCCTCGCCGTCGGTCTCGATCTCCCGGCAGGCGGAGAGGAAGTGCTCTCGCAGGGTGTCACCCCAGCGCCCGTAGGGAAGCCCTTCCTGCGGCGGCTCGGCGGCGAAGCTGATGACGAAGCGATCGGTGGGCGGCATCGGCGTGGGAGCCTAGCGTCTCGCGCCGGGGACGCCCGCGCCGCTTCCCTCAGAACGCTCCGCGCCGGGTGAGCACCGCAGGGATCGTCTTCAGCAGGATCGACAGATCCAGGAACATCGACCAGCGCTCCAGGTAGAGGAAGTCGAGCCGGACGAGATCGTCGAAGTCGAGCTCCGAGCGTCCGGACACCTGCCATAGACCGGTGATCCCGGGCAGGACCAGGTAGCGCTTCTTGTGCCACTCCTCGAGTCGCTCGAAGTCGCGCATCGGCAGCGGCCGCGGGCCGACCAGAGACATCTCGCCCCGGACAACGTTGGCCAGCTGTGGCAACTCATCGAGCGAAAAGCGGCGCAGAACCCGCCCGATCTTCGTTAGCCGAGGGTCGTGGCGGATCTTGAACAGCGCACCGGACTTCTCGTTCAGAGGCTCAAGATCGGCCTGGACCTGGTCCGCGTGCTCTCGCATGGTGCGAAACTTGAAGCAGGCAAACGGTTTGCCGGCCATGCCCGGACGCACCGAGCGGTAGATGACCGGCCCGCGCGAGCTCAGCTTCACCGACAACGCGATGGCCAGCAGGATTGGCGAGAGGACGATCAAGCCGACCGTTGCGAGCACGAGGTCGAAGCCCCGCTTCAACGCGTAATCGATGCCCGCGAATACGGGCGGACGCAACGTGAACAGCGGCACGGTCTGACCGGGGACGAACTCGGCCCGGTCGATCAGGATCTCCATCGTCGAAGGGGCGACGTGGACGGTGACGCCGCGGCGGTGACAGAGGTCGACCAGCTCGACGGCCGATTCCTGCGGGAAGTCCGGATCGGCGATGATCACCTCTTGCACGCGTTCTGCGGCCAGGATCTCCGACAGGTCTTCCAATCGGCCGAGGGAGCGCAGACCGTTCTGAGGCCGGGGAGTGAGCGAGACGTAGCCGACCAGGACCACGCTGGTCTTGGCGCGGTCGGCCAGTGCGTGGGCCACTGCCTCGATGTGCTTGCCGGAGCCCACCAGAAGCGCGCGACGCGTATAGCCGGCCTGCTCGAGCATCCAACCGGTGATCCGCAGATGCAACTCTCGCAGAGCGCCGATGTAGATCGTCCCGAACACGAGCGAGCCGTAGAAGATGAAGTAGCTCGAGAAGTGGCTTCCGTTGGCCAGGGCAAAGACCAACGCGATCACCATGGTCTGAAACAGCGCACCGAAGATCCGGCCCAGCCCGGGTCGACGCGGGCGGTCTGCATAGAGGTCCGCTCGAGCGAACATGAGCACGGTGACCAGATAGGCGAAGGCCATCCACGGCTTCGCCTCGTGCCAGGCCCTGCCGAGGTTGAACTCGCCGCGGAAGACCAGCTTGAGCCCGAGCGAGGTGACCAGCGCTCCGGCTACGCCGATGTAGTCCAGCGCGAGCAGCGACACGACTCTGGCCACACGGCGGAGCGTCTCGAGCCGAAGCAGAAAGGACAGCACCGGTGGGCGCTTGCGGCGGACGTCGCGGGGCGGTCGCGCCAACGGAACGGGACCTCCATGGGTCCCGTTTGCTTGCCGCGGCGTCGCCTCTCTCTGCTCCGTTGTCACGATGTCATAGGGCGTTTTGAGTCTCCCCCACCCCGGTAACGGTATCTTTTCATCGAAGTTACGAAGTAGACCCTGGCTCGCCGCAGATAGCCTCCTACCGCCGGCGGACGGCTAACGGGCAGCGCCGACCAGAGCCTCGACGCCGGACTGCTCAATGGTCCGGCGAAGACCATCGCGAAGGTCGATCTCAGGTCCCCACCCAAGGATCTCCTGGGCCAACGTGATGTCCGGCTGCCGGACCTGTGGATCGTCGGTCGGGAGCGCCTCATAGATGATCTCAGAGCGCGTCCCGGTGATCTCGACGACGGCGTTGGCCAGCTCGAGCAGCGTGAACTCGTTCGGATTGCCGATGTTCACCGGATCGTGGTAACCGGATTCCGAGAGCGCGATGATGCCGCGGATGAGGTCGTCGACGTAACAGAAGGAACGCGTCTGCGAACCGTCGCCGAACACGGTGATCGGACGGTCCTGCAGAGCCTGACGGAGGAAGGTCGGGATCGCGCGCCCGTCGTGCGGGCGCATCCGTGGCCCATAGGTATTGAAGATCCGCACGATCGCCGTGTCGACGCCCTGTTGACGGTGATAGGCCATGGTCAGCGCCTCGGCGTAGCGCTTGGCCTCGTCGTAGACCCCGCGCGGGCCGATCGGGTTCACGTGACCCCAGTAGCTCTCAGGCTGGGGATGAATCTTCGGGTCGCCGTAGACCTCGCTGGTGGAGGCGGTGAGGAATCGCGCGCGGTGTTTCTTGGCCAAGCCGAGCGTGTGGTGGGTCCCGTACGAGCCGACCTTCAGCGTGTGCAGGGGAAGACGCAGATAGTCGATCGGCGATGCCGGCGAGGCCAGGTGGTAGACGAAATCGACCGTCTCCTCGACGTAGTACGGCTGAATAATGTCGAGGTTCAGGAAAACGAAGTCCGCACCGCGACTGTGCTCGATGTTGGCCAGCGATCCGGTCTCGAGGTTGTCGACGCAGATCACGCGGTTGCCGCGGCGCAGCAGTTCGTCGCACAGGTGCGACCCAAGGAAGCCGGCGCCGCCGGTAACGAGACATGTGGCCATGCCCTTGAATCTACCGGTCCGCCTGCGTCGGAGTCAGTCCGCTGAACCCGGACGACGGGGCTTGCGGAGGTGATGGGCCTCTCCGCGCCGGATTGTCACTCGTTCGGCGTCGAGATGCTCGAGCAGGGCCTTTGCGAATTTCCGTGAGGTGCCAAGCTCGTCGCGGAGCCGCGCCAGGGTGATCGCGCCGCCGGTCTCCGACGCCAGCTCGCGCACGCGACCGTGGACCAGGGCCAGCGTCTCCGGGTGATAGTGGAGGGTCTGGGACACGCGGATCGCCCGTCCGGCGGCTCGGAGAGCGGACAGGTCCACCGGGTCGAGCTCTGAATCCGGCGGTGGTTCCAGCTCGGCATCGCGCAGCCGCCGCTCGAGCGCGAGGGCTGATTCGCTCAGCGCGGGCACCCGTGGCGCCTCGAAAGCCTCCGTGCCGCGTGCCGGAACCTGGGCACTTTCCGCTTCAGATCGCGGTGGCACCTCGCCGCGGGAAAGCGCTTGCAGGCGGACCAGCAGATCGCGGCTGGGGCCGTGCTTGCGCGGGGCGCAATCCAGGATCACCCCGCCGCCCAGCGTGTCAGGTGGGGCGATCTGGCGAACCACCACTCGGTCCCCTGCTGCGCCGACCAGCGGCTGCTCCAGCCGAAGCTGCCAGAAGCGCCCACCCAGCCAGGTGACGCGGGCGGGCGACTCGCGGGTACCGTGGTGCACCTGGACGCGCTCGCCGTGGCCGGGCTCGTGCGGTCCGAACTCAAGCGCGGTATCCAACCGGAAGCTCGGCCTCAGGCCCGAGCCGGCCGAGGTGATCACGTCGCCCCGGGAGACGTCGCTGGTCGCCACCCCGGCCAGGTTGACCGCCACCCGCTGGCCCGCCTCCGCTCTCTGGACTGGCTCGCCGTGGACCTGCACCCCGCGTACGCGGGCGCGTGTACCCGCGGGGAGCAGATCAACCCGGTCGCCAGGCGCCATTGAACCCGACCAGAGCGTGCCGGTGACCACGGTGCCGGCCCCGCGGACGCTGAAAACGCGATCGACGTGCAAGCTCGCAGCGTCGCGGTCGGCGAAGCGCCGCGGCGCCGGCGCGGCGGTCTGCTCCAGCGCAGCGACTAGCTCGAGAAGGCCCCGCCCGCTACGGGCCGACACCGCGAGGACATCGGCGCCCGGCATCAGCTCTTGTGCCTGCTGGGTCACGGGCTCTGGGTCGGCAAGATCGGCTTTGGTCACCGCCACGACTCCCCGCTGCACGCCGAGCGCCCGCAGAACGGCCGCGTGCTCGCGGGTTTGTGGCATGACCCCGTCGTCGGCCGCAATCGCCATCAGATAGAGATCTATCCCCGTGGCACCGGCCACCATCGTGCGTACGAATCGCTCGTGTCCGGGAACGTCGACCACCGACAGGACCCGTCCTGAGGGAAGCGGAAGGCGGGCGTAGCCGAGCTCGATCGAGATCCCGCGTCGCTGCTCCTCGGGCAGGCGATCGGTATCGACTCCGGTGAGTGCGGCAATCAGCGTCGTCTTTCCGTGATCTATGTGGCCGGCCGTGCCGAGGGTGAGCGGGGACGGAGTGCTCACCGGCGCAGCGCCGCGCGAACCGCCGCGCAGGTGTCCGAGATCTCTCCGTCGGCCAGCGTCCTGGGGTCCAGCAGGACCCGGCCTTCGCTGATGCGTCCGATCACGGGCGGATCGCCGGCGCGCAGGGCGGCCATCAATGCGATCGGGTCCGTGTCGCTGTTCAGCGCGACGGCTGGTCCCTCGAGCTCGAGCAGCGGAAGCGCACCGCCGCCGGTCTTGCTGCTTGTGCGGACGATTTCCACCGCCGGCCCGAGCTCGTCCGCCAGCCGCTTGCACCGGGCACTGAGCGCTCGCTGCCCCACGTCCAGCATCGCCAGGACCGGAATCTCGCGGCGGGCGAGCGCCGGGTCTCGGTACTGCATCAGCGTTGCCTCGAGCGCGGCGACCGAGAGCTTGTCGATCCGCAACGCGCGGGCCAGGGGATGCTTCCGGGCGGAATCGACCGCCGCCCGGGACCCTAGGAGCAACCCACCCTGCGGGCCCCCGAGCAGCTTGTCGGCTGAGCAGCAGACCAGCGCCGCTCCCGCCTCGAGTGACCGGCGGACCGGCGGCTCATCGGCGAGGGCCGGAATTCCGGTGGCCCCTCCGAGTACGCCAGAGCCGACATCGTCGATGACGGGAACGCCGAGCTCGCAGAGCGCCTCGATCGCCACCTCCTCGACGAACCCGACCGTGCGGAAGTTCGATGGGTGGACGCGCAGGATCGACACGGCTTCGCCGTCAGCCTCGGTCAGTGCGGCCTCGTAGTCGCGCAGCCGTGTGCGGTTGGTCGTGCCGACCTCAATCAACCTCGCGCCGGACTGGGCGATGACGTCGGGGATCCTGAACCCGCCCCCGATCTCGACCAGCTGGCCCCGGGAGACGACGATCGCCTGTGCTCCCGCGCCGGCGACGGCCAGCAGCACGGCGGCGGCGCCGTTGTTGACGACCAGCCCGGCCTCGGCGCCGGTCAGCTCGCGGAGCAGAGCTTCGACGTGGGCCTGTCGGCTGCCGCGAGCACCGGTCTCGAGGTCAAGCTCGAGGTTGCAGTAGCCGCTGGCCGCACGGCTGACCGCGTCGCGGGCGGCGCTGGTGAGCGGGGCACGACCGAGGTTCGTGTGCACGATCACCCCGGTGGCGTTGATCACCCGGCGCAGCGATCGGCGTTCGAGCCGATCAAGCAGCTCGGCGGCCCGGGCGCCCAGATCCGACTTCGCAGAGTCACCGCTGAGCAGCGCTTCCCGTCGTTCGTTGACCGCCTGGCGAGCCGCGGCGACGGCGAGGACCGGCGCCGCGCCCCCGGCCCGCAGCGCAGCGGCCAGCTCGTGCACCGCCGGGAGCGCCCTCAGCTCAGCGGGCGTGGTTTCGTCCCGGCCACCCAAGCGCCCTCCTCTTTCTTCCAGATCGGGGCCCGCGCCTTGATCTCGTCGATGATCTCCCGGGCTCCGGCGAATGCCGCGGCGCGGTGCGGCGAGGAAGCGGCCACGGTCACCGACGCTTCCGAGAGCGGCACGTTCCCGATGCGATGCTCCGCCGCGGCCGCGCAAAGTCCGTATCGCTCGATCGCCGCCGTGACGATGCCGGCGATCTCGCGCTCGGCCATCGGCACGTAAGCCTCGTAGTCGAGCTCGGAGACATCGCGCGTAACGCCGGAGAATGTGACCACGGCACCAGCGCGCGGGTCTCTGACCCGCTCCACCAGCGTGTCCAGGAGCAGCGCTTCGGTCGTGACCCGCACGTGCAGCGAACCCACTGACCCGCCGGACACGGGCGGGATCAACGCGAGCTCGTCACCACTGTGCAGTTCCGCGTCTCGCTCGGCGTACTCCTGGTTGAGGGCCATCACAACCGGCAGACCGTCGGTCAGCTCGCCGACGCGGTCAAGCGCATCGCCGACGCGCGCCCCCTCGGGCAACTCCAACTCGATCTCGTCGGTGGCCGCCCGCTCGCGCAAGATGGCGAACAGACGGACGCGAACATGCATGGCACAAGGCTATCCCTCCAGGCCGGAGTGTTGACAGGCGGTTAACACTCCAGCGCGGCAGGCCGAAAGTTCCATATCCTGGCGGTTCGGGGTTTTTCAACAGGAGGAATGAATGCGTACAAGGAAGAGCGTCCTCGCCTCGCTGCTCTCGGTGCTGTGCATCGGGGTGGTCGCCGGATGCGGCAGCAGTAACAGCAGCAGCTCGGCGACCGGCGGCAGCTCGTCGTCCGGCAGCTCCTCGTCCACGCCCACCGCAGCTGCCGACCCGGCCGTCGCCAAGCTCGTCCCGGCGGCGATCAAGTCCAAGGGGACGCTCACCGTGGCGAGCGACGCCAGCTACGCGCCGAACGAGTTCATCGGCCCTGACGGCAAGACCGTGATCGGGATGGATGTCGACCTGATGAAGGCCATCGGCGCCGCCATGGGGCTGAAGGTCAGCGTCGCCAATCAGACCTTTGACAGCATCATCCCGGGCCTAGCCGCCGGCAAGTACGACGTGGGCGCTTCCTCGTTCACCGACACCAAGGCTCGCGAGAAGCAGGTCAGCTTCGACGACTACTTCGTCGCCGGGGAGTCGTTCTACACCAAGGCCTCCGGCGGGACAACGATCACTGGGCTGAGCCAACTGTGCGGCCGTACCGTGGCGGTCGAGAAGGGCACCACCGAGCAGACAGACGCCGGAGCGCAGGGCACCAAGTGCAAGAGCGCCGGCCAGCCGACCGTGACGGTTCTGGCGTTCCCGGATCAGAACGGCGCCAACCTGGCGGTGTCCGGCGGGCGGGCGCAGGTCGGCTTCGTCGACTCGCCTGTTGCCGCCTACCAGGTCAAGAAGTCCAACGGTCAGTTCAAGCTGGTTGGTCCGTCGCTCGCCAACGCGCCCTACGGACTCGCCGTGGCGAAGAACAGCGGCCTCGACAAGCCGATCCTTGCCGCCCTGAAGTTGCTGATCAAGAACGGCACCTACACGACGATCCTCACCAAGTGGGGGGTTCAAAGCGGAGCGATCAAGACGCCGAAGATCAACGGCGCAACGAGCTAACCGGCAAACTGGGGCTCTGAGGTGAGCACCTCCGAGCTATCAGAAGAGCGGGCGGGACGGCCTGAGGACATCAAGGCCGTCCCGGTCCGCCGCCCCGGGCGATGGATCGCCGCGGTAATCGTCGTCGCCGTCGGGGCGTCGGTAGTCCGCTCGATCATCGAGAACAAAAATTTCCAGTGGCATGTGGTCGGCCAATACCTGTTCGACTCCCGGATCCTCCACGGTGTGGTGGTCACCATCGAGCTGACCGTCCTCTCGATGCTGCTCGGAGTGATCCTCGGCGTGGTGCTGGCGATCATGCGTCGCTCACCGAATCCCGTGGTTTCGGGCGCGAGTTGGTTGTACATCTACTTGTTCCGGGGGACGCCGCTGCTCGTCCAGATTTTGTTCTGGTACAACATCGGCAACCTGTTCAAGGTGATTGATCTGGGGATCCCGTTTGGGCCCTCGTTCATTCACATCAACGCGGTCAGCGCCATCACCCCGTTCGTCGCCGCGCTGCTCGGCCTGGGCCTCAACGAGGGGGCCTACATGGCCGAGATCGTGCGCGCCGGCTTTCTGTCGGTCGACGAGGGCCAGAGCGAGGCCGCGTCGTCGGTTGGGCTCAGCCGGTTGCAGGTGCTGCGGCTGATCGTGTTGCCACAGGCTATGCGAGTGATCATCCCGCCGACCGGCAACGAGACGATCTCGATGCTCAAGAACACCTCGTTGGTCAGCGTCATCGCCTACACCGAGTTGCTGTACTCGGTGCAGCAGATCTACAGCGTCAGCTTCCAGCCGATCCCGCTGTTGATCGTGGCCAGCATCTGGTATCTGGCCATGACCAGCGTCCTCTATGTCGGCCAGTACTTCATCGAGCGTCGTTACGGGCGCGGTTTTTCCCGCACCCAGAGGGTGACCATGCGCGCCCGCTGGCTGGGATTCGGGGGCCGGCCGTCCGCATGACCGCGATGGTCAAATCCGAGTCCGTGCATAAGCGCTTCGGGCGCCTGGAGGTCCTCAAGGGAATCGATTTGGAGGTAGCGCGAGGACAGGTGATGTGCTTGCTGGGGCCGTCCGGCTCGGGTAAATCCACCTTCCTCCGCTGCATCAACCACCTCGAGAAGATCAACTCGGGGCGGCTGCTGGTCGACAACGAGCTCGTCGGCTATCGCGAGGCCAATGGCAAGCTGCACGAGCTTCACGAGCGCGAGGTCGCGCGCAAGCGGGCGGAGATCGGGATGGTGTTCCAGCACTTCAACCTGTTTCCGCATATGACCGCGCTGGACAACGTGACGCTGGGGCCGATGAAGGTGGCCGGAGTCTCCCGCGACGAGGCGAGAAAGCGCGGCCGGGAACTGCTGAGCCGGGTCGGCCTCGGCGACAAGCTCGATACCTACCCGGTGGCGCTCTCGGGCGGCCAGCAGCAGCGGGTGGCAATCGCCAGGGCGCTGGCCATGCAGCCGAAGCTGATGCTCTTCGACGAGCCCACGTCGGCGTTGGACCCCGAGCTGGTTGGCGATGTGCTGGACACGATGCGTCAGCTGGCTCGCGACGGGATGACGATGATCGTCGTCACGCACGAGATGGGGTTCGCTCGTGAAGTCGCCGACGAGGTGGTGTTCATGGACGGGGGGGTCGTGATCGAAGCCGGCAAGCCGACCGACGTGCTCGATAACCCGCAGCACGAGCGCACGCGCTCGTTCCTGGACAAGGTGCTGTAGGCGTACCGCATCGAGGCAGGGTCCCCGGTTGAAGCCCCGCTCCCGCATCGTTGGGAATGCGGCTCCCCCGGTGTGAAACCCTCGCCCCGGCTCCCGACGCGCTACGGCTTGTATTTCGCGCTGCAGGCCTGGATCTTGCCCGTGTCCGTCCCAGCCGCGGCGATGCACGAGGTCAGGTTGGTGACACTGGCGGGAACCGCTCCACCCGAGGACTTGTTGGCGCTGCTGACCGCCTGCTGAAGCTGCTGCTCGCCCTGCCTGAGGGCGGTGTTGGCGGTGTCGTTGCTGGGCTTGATCACCGCGAAGTAGATGATCACGACGATCGCCACGGACACCCCGAGTGCGATCAGCCGGTACATCGGATTGCGAACTACAACGATCATGCAAGACCCCCATTTGAATTTGGTGCCGCCAACCTAGGCCCGGGGAACGCTGTTGTCAGTGTCGGATCGGTCTCTCTCTGGTGCGCTCCTCATGAGCGCGCGCACGGGTAACCTCTGATGCGGATGGCTACGACCGATGACCACCGGACTATCGCCCCGATAGTCGGCCCCGACGACCCGCGCCGGTTTACCGATTCCGGCATCGAGATCAAGCCGCTCTACACCGAGAGCGATCTTCCCGAGGGGCTTTCGCAGCGCCTGGGCGAGCCGGGCACGTATCCGTTTACGCGCGGCATCCACCAGGACATGTACCGCAAGCAGCTGTGGACGATGCGCCAGTACGCTGGCTACGCCAGCGCCAAGGAGTCAAATCTGCGCTACCGCTACCTGCTCGAGCACGGCTCGACGGGCTTGTCGATGGCCTTCGACCTTCCCACCCAGCTCGGCCTCGACTCGGATGACCCGCGCTGCCTCGGAGAGGTCGGCCGCACCGGCGTGGCGATCGACACGATCGACGACATGCGGACCGCATTCGACGACATCCCGCTGGACCAGGTCTCGACCTCGATGACGATCAACGCTCCCGCGAGCGTGCTGCTGCTCCTCTACGAGCTGGTCGGTGAGGAGCAAGGCGTGCCGGCGGAGCAGCTGCGCGGTACGACCCAGAACGACATCCTCAAGGAATACGCCGCACGGGGGAACTTCATCTACCCGCCCGAGGGCGCCATTCGCCTCACCACCGACCTGTTTGCCTACTGCAACGAGCGCGTGCCGAAATGGAACACAATCTCGATCAGCGGCTATCACTTCCGTGAGAAGGGGTGCTCAGCGGTCCAGGAGGTAGCGTTCACTCTGGCCAACGGGATCGCCTACGTGCAGGCGGCGCTCGATGCCGGACTGGAGATCGACCGCTTCGGTCCGCGGCTCGCTTTCTTCTTCAACGGTCACAACAATGTCTTCCAAGAGGTCGCCAAGTTCCGTGCGGCTCGGAGGATGTGGGCCGAGATCATGCGCGAGCGGTTCGGCGCTCAGGACGAGCGGTCGTGGCGACTGCGCTTTCACACGCAGACCGGGGGTGTCACCCTGACGGCCCAACAGCCTGAGAACAACATCGTCCGCGTCGCCCTCCAGGGCTTCGCCGCGGTCTGCGGTGGGACCCAATCGCTGCACACGAACGGCTTCGACGAGGCACTGGCGCTACCGACCGAGCGGGCGGCGAAGATCGCGCTGCGCACCCAGCAGATCATCGGTCACGAGTCGGGCGCGGCGGACACGGTGGATCCGTTCGCGGGCTCCTACTTCGTGGAGGCCCTGACTGACGAGATCGAGTCCAGTGCGCGTGAGCTGATCGCCAAAATCGATGAGCTGGGCGGCGCGGTTCAGGCGATCGACTTCGTCAAGAACGAGATCGAGGAGTCGGCGTTCGGCTACCACGAGCGCTACCGGCTCGAGCAGGACATCGTTGTCGGCGTGAATAAGTTCGTCGAGGACACTCCCGAGGTGCCGGACATCCTGCGGGTTGATCCGGAATCAGAGCATCAGCAGTTGGAGCGCCTGAAGCAGTTCAAGGCCAATCGTGACGGCGAGCTGGTGCAGCGGCGACTCGGGGAGGTCCGCGAGGCCGCCGGGGGCACCGATAATCTCCTGCCCGTGCTCCGCCAAGCCCTCAAGGACCGTTGCTCTATGGGCGAGGTCTGTGGCGCGATGCGGGACGTGTTCGGCGAGTACAAGCCGACCTTCTGATGCTGACCTCCGCGGCCAGCTTCTCCGACGCGATCCTGGCGATTCACATTCTTGCCGTGGTAGTCGGATTCGGCGTGATCTTTGCTTATCCAATCTTCTTTCTCGCCGGGCCCAAGCTCGATCGCCGCGCGATGCCGTGGTTTCACCGGATGCAGCAGCTGTTCGGTCAGCGGCTGATCAGCCCGGGGTTGGTGGTGATTTTGGTCGCCGGCATCTACCTGGCCTCACATGAGCACCAGTGGAGCAAGTTCTATGTGCAGTGGGGCTTGGCCGCGGTCGTCGTCATCGGCGGGATCGGCGGTGGCTTCCTTGGCCCGCGGGAGGGCAGGCTCGCCGAGCTGGCCGCACGCGACGTGGCTGCAACCGCGTCTGGGGCCGAGGTCAAATGGAGCGCTGAATACGAGGCGCTTAAGAAGCAGGTCCTGACCGTCGGATGGATCTTGCTGCTGATCATCGTGTTGACGGTGTTCTTCATGGCGCTTCACCTCGGCGCCTGAGCGCCGGTCTTCCTTCGGGGCCAGTCGTGCACCGTTCATCGCTCGGAAGGAGTCACCCTGGAGGGTGGCGAACCCCAAGGCATGACACAGCACGAGGCAAGCCGAACCCTGGTGAAGTCGCCCCCCGAGTTGTGGGCCGAATGCAGCGAAGCGGCTTCGCTCGCCCGGCACCTCGGGCAGTTCGGGGAGATTCGCATCACGAGGCTCGAGCCGGAAACCGCCGTCGCCTGGGAGGGCGAGAAGATCAGCGGCACGGTGCGGCTCGAGCCGACAGGATGGGGAACCAAGGTGATCCTGACCGTAAAGCGACCTGGCGCGGCCCCGGCGGCGCCGGCGGAATCGATGGCCGCTCAGCCTCGACCGCTGCACCCGGAGCCAGAGCCGGTGCGAGTGCCTGCGCCGGCGATAGAACCACCTCCGGCGGAGCAGACCAGAGTCCTGGTGCCCGAAGCAATGCAGGCGCCGATGGAGAGGCGCCCGAGCCGCAAGCGAGGTGCAATGGCCTGGCTGCGGGACTTCTTCGGCTTCGGACCGGACCCAGAGCAGATCGTGCTCAAGCCGGAGCCCGTCCCCGAGCCCGAGCCCGTGCCCGACCCCCTGACCGCAGCCGGCACCAACGCAGTGGTACAGCCTGGGATCGATTCGGTATCAGAGCTGGTTCCGACGTCGAGGCCTGAAGCCCTAGTCCCCGCCGTTCCTGGCGCCGATGAGGCGCTGACGGCAGCGCTGGACAGCCTCGGGCAGGCACATCACCGTCCGTTCTCGCGCGGCTGATCGCGGTCCCGGGGCCGGATCGGCCTCGCGCGCAGGGCCTAAGTACACTCGCGCATCCCATGCGCGACAAAGCTCCTGAGACCTACGAAGAGAAGCGCGCTCAGCTCGAGGAGCTAAAGCATGAGGCCGTCCACGCCGGGTCTGAGGCCGCGGTCGAGAAGCAGCACGCCAAGGGCAAGTACACCGCCCGCGAGCGGATAGACAAGCTGCTCGATCCGGGTTCCTTCCAAGAGCTCGACTCATTCGTGCGCCACCGAACCTATGAGTTCGACATGCAGAAGAGCCGTGCCTGGGGCGACGCAGTGGTCACCGGCCACGGCACGATCGACGGCCGGCGCGTGTGCGTGTTCAGCCAGGACTTCACCGTGTTCGGCGGCTCGCTGGGCGAGGTGATGGCCGAAAAGATGTGCAAGATCATGGATCTGGCGGCGAAGATCGGCTGCCCGGTGATCGGGATCAACGACTCCGGCGGGGCGCGGATCCAAGAGGGGGTGGTGTCCCTCGGAGCCTACGGCGACGTGTTTCTACGCAACGTGCGCTCGAGCGGGGTGATCCCCCAGATCAGCCTGATCATGGGACCTTGCGCCGGCGGCGCCGTCTACTCGCCGGCGATCACCGACTTCATCTTCATGGTCAAGGAGACCTCGCACATGTTCATCACCGGGCCGGAGGTGATCAAGACGGTCACCGGCGAGGAGGTTGAGTTCGAGGAGCTCGGCGGTGCGATGAGCCACAACACGAAATCCGGGGTGGCCCATTTCGCCTCCGAGGACGAGGACACATGTCTCGAGGATTGCCGCTATCTGCTCTCGTTCCTGCCCCAGAACAACCTCGAGATCGCGCCACGGGTGCAGCCCACTGACGACCCGCTGCGGATGGATGAGGAACTCGACTCGATCATTCCCGACAGCCCCAACAAGCCCTACGACATGCGCAACGTGATCCGCCTCGTGGTCGATGACGGCGAGTTCTTCGAAGTGCATGAGCATTACGCCAAGAACATCGTCTGCGGCTACGCGCGCCTGAACGGAATCGCCATCGGCGTGGTCGGCAACCAGCCGGCGCAGCTCGCCGGCGTGCTGGACATCGAATCCTCCGAGAAGGCCGCACGCTTCATCCGGACCTGCGACGCGTTCAACACCCCGATCATCACCTTCTGCGACGTCCCGGGGTTCCTGCCCGGCACGACCCAGGAGTGGGGCGGGATCATCCGGCGCGGGGCGAAGCTGCTCTACGCCTACGCCGAGGCGACGGTGCCGAAGATCACCATCATCACGCGCAAGGCCTACGGAGGCGCCTACGTCGTGATGGGATCAAAGCACCTCGCGGCGGACATGAATTTCGCCTGGCCGACGGCCGAGGTTGCGGTGATGGGACCCGAGGGCGCGGTCAACATCATCTACCGCCGGGACATCCAGTCCTCGCCGACGCCCGACACCCGTCGCCAGAAGCTGATCACCGATTACAAAGCCCACTTCGCCAATCCCTATGCGGCGGCCGAGCGCGGCTACATCGACGACGTGATCATCCCGCACGAGACCAGACCGAAGATCATCACCGCGCTGGAAACCCTCCAGACCAAGCGCGAGCTTGGTCCGCGGCGCAAGCACGGCAACATTCCGCTCTAAAGCCAACCGCCCGGTGCGCGCCAGGGCAACCGGAAGCCAGACTGCCCCTCCGAGAGGCCAGCTAGAGACGAACCGTCTGAGCCGCGACCCGACCCTCACGCCAGGCCTGCCACGCCGCGCCGGCTACGGCCAGATCCTGGATCGCCAGGCCCGTCGAGTCAAACAGGGTCACCTCATCCGGGCCAGAGCGCCCGCTCGCCTCGCCGGCCAGGACTGCGCCAAGCTCGGTGACCTGTTGACGCGTGACCCGGCCTGCTGCCACCGCGCCCATCAGCTCCCCGCCGTGAGAGGCCTGCTCCCACTCGTCGCAGAACAACGAGCATGAGGCGACGGCATCCACGGTTGCTTCCGCCTTGCCAGGGCCGTCCGCGCCAAGCATGTTGAGGTGCTGGCCGGGCCGCAGATCGGCGGTATCGACCACGACCTGAGCCCCTGGAGTCACGCAGTTGACGATCTCGCAGGCCGTCGCTTCGCTCAGAGAGCCGACGTTCCACCCGAGCTCGCCGGCCAGAGCTGCGGCGGCCGGCGCACGCGGATCGTGGCACACGCCTGGACCGCAACCCGCTGCGGCAAGGCAGCGCGCGGTCCAGGCGCCGTGCAGGCCGCAGCCAACGATTCCCACGCTGCTTGCCTGTGCTCGTGCGAGCACTCGGGCGGCGACGGCGGCGACAGCGCCTGTGCGCAGCGCCGTCACCGACCGAGCATCGACGAGCATCAACGGCTCGCCGGTCTGCGCGTCCGACAGGCACACGATTCCGGTCACCGTCGGTAGTCCGTGGGCAGGGTTGCCCGGAAATGAAGTGACCCATTTGAGCAGCGCCAAGCCGTCGCCCAGCGCGGGCATGGCGCGGAAGTCGCCGTACGGCGCGCTGTCCAGGTAAACCTTGGCCGGCATCGTCCACTCACCGCGGTGTAAATGCACTAAGGCTTTCTCCACGCGCTCGATCGCCACCTCAGGAGAGATGGCGGCCAGCACGGCGTCGTTATCCAGAACGGGCAGCTCAGGCACCGCTCGCGCACGATACCCTGGCCACCTGAGATGAACCGTCGTCCGCAGCTCTCGATCGTCGCGCCCGACGCCTCGCCCGAGGAAGCAGCCGCTGTCGTCGCTGCCATCGAGCGATTCATGCGGGCGACCGCACCGACCCCCGCGCCGCCGACCGAAGTGCCAGATCGCTGGCAGCAGGCGGCGCTTCACGAGGGTGTGGCGCGCGAGCCCCAATTGCCGCTGCCCTGGTCCTGACCGGCCTCGGACACGCCAGCCGGGTTGCAACCCGTGTCTGGGGACCGCGGGCCAGGGAGCGAATCCTCCCAACCGCCTGAAAACAGCCATATCCAGATCGGGTTTTGGTACATTCCCTGATTGATCCGTGTCGGCTACTTAGAGGAATCGGATGGAGCCTGCATCGCTAGACAGCACGAAGACGAAGTCCCCTCGCAGCGGTTCGCTTGAGAATCCCGAGGTGCTCGAGGACGTGCCGGGGCACGTGATCCCGATCCTTGAGCGGGAGTTCGATGACTTCGACACCGAGTCCACCCGTTTCCTGAAGGGCGAGCTCCGCGAGGACGACTTCATCAAGTTCCGCCTCAAGCAGGGCGTCTACGGTCAGCGCCAGCCGGACGTACAGATGATCCGCGTCAAGCTGCCGATGGGCGGCGTCACGCCGGACCAGCTCGACGCCTTCGCCACTGTGATCGAGCAATACGTGCCGCTGCGCAAGGGCCACGTGACCACGCGGCAGAACATCCAGATGCACCACGTCCCGCTTCCCGACGCAGCCAAGCTGATCCGTGATATCGCCGAGGCCGGACTCTCCTCCCGCGAGGGTTGCGGCAACACCATGCGCAACGTCACGGGCGACCCACGCGCGGGCACGCTCGAGGGCGAGTTGTTCGACATCACGCCGTATGCCGGCGCCTACGTGCGCTATTTCGTGCGCCACCCCACGACCCAAGCCATGCCGCGCAAGGTCAAGACGGCGTTCACGGCGACCGACGATGACAACGCGATCACCGGGATACATGACATGGCGTTCATTCCCCGCGAGCGCGACGGCGTCCGAGGCGTCGAGGTCAAGGTGGGCGGCGGCACCTCGATCATGCCCCGGATCGCGCCGACCCTGTACGAGTTCGTCGAACTGGACAACGGCGACTATCTGAAGGTGACCGAGGCGTGCATGCGGATCTTCGACCGCCAGGACTTTCTGCGCGTCAACCGTGCTCGCGCCCGAATCAAGGTGTTGATCGACAAGATCGGAATCGACGCGTTCCGGGAGCAGGTCGAGGAGGAGCTCGAGGGCGACTGGGTGGCCGAGCGCGACTTCTCGCTCGACGCGATCATGTACGAGGTCGACGAAGCGGCCAACGCCGCGACCAAGGCCGAGACCTACGCCAGCCCCAACGGCGATCTGCGTGAGTACGAGCGGTTTGCCCGGACGAACGTTCAGCCGCAACGTCAGGACGGCTTCTCGACCGTTGAGGTCACGATTCGCCGCGGTGACCTGACGCCGGAGCAACTGCGAGGCTTGGGCCAGATCATGCGCGAGTACACCGGCGGCGCGGCGCGTACGACGGTCCACCAGAATTTCGTTCTGCGCTGGGTCCGCAACGAGGCCGTCTACGAGGTCTGGAAGCGTCTAGGTGAGCTGGAGCTCGGCGACGCCGGCGCGGACGAGATCACGGACGTGGTCAGCTGCCCCGGGACCGACTCGTGCAAGCTCGGGATCACGAGCTCGATGGGCCTCAACCAGGCGGTTCACGAACGGCTCGTCCAGATGCAACTCGACGACGAGCTGACCCGCCAGATCCACGTCAAGATGAGCGGCTGCCCCAACGGTTGCAGCCAGCACCACATCGCCAACATCGGGCTCTACGGTGCCTCGATCAAGGTGGGCGAGCACACGATCCCGGCGTACATCGCCCACATCGGGGGCTCCTACGAGGGCGGCGACGTGCGCTATGGGCAGAGGCTGAAGGCCCGGCTACCGGCTAAGCGCGTACCCGATGCGATCGAGCGGTGGGTCCGCTACTACGAGTCCGAGCGCGACGGCGAGGAAACATTCAACGCCTTTGTCGACCGGGTCGGAACCGCAGAGTTCGAGGCCCGGGTCAAGGATTTGTCGATGCCCGTCGAATTCAACCTGCAAAACATGAGCTACTTCATCGACTGGACCAAGAATGCCCCGTTCGAGGTCGTCCGCGGTGAGGGCGAGTGCGCGGTCTAGCCTCTACAAGGTCATGAGCGTCACCGCCCCAGATCTCGAACGTGCCTCCACCCAAGAGGTGCTGGCCTACGCGGTCGAGCATTTCCACCCGCGGCTGACCATGGCCTGCTCGTTTCAGAAGGAAGAATCGGTGCTCATCCACATGATGAGCGAGATCGAGCCCCAGGCCCGCCTCTTCACCATCGACACCGGCGTGCTGTTCGGAGAGACGCTCGAGACCTGGAAGCGCTTCGAGGACCGGTTCGGGATGAACATCGAGGTTCTCGACGCGCGCAGCCCGGATCAGCCGTGGACGGTGACGAACTGCTGCGGAGCCGCCAAGGTCGATGCGCTCGAGCGAGCGCTCTCGGATGTCGACGCCTGGATCACCGGCATTCGGCGCGAGCAGGCGAGCACCCGCGCCGCGGCGCCCAAGCTCGAGCGTGATGAGCGGCGTGAGATCTGGAAGTTCAACCCGCTGGCGGATTGGACCGAAAAGGACCTCTGGCGCTACATCTTCAAGCACGACCTTCCCTACAACCCGCTGCACGATCAGGGCTATTCGTCGATCGGGTGTGCGCCATGCACCCAGCCTGGCCAAGGCCGCGAGGGTCGCTGGGCCGGCCAGGACAAGGTCGAATGCGGCATCCACGTCGAGCTCAGCGAGGGCACGAAATGAACGCGTTGACCTACGAGCTCTCGCACCTGGAGACCCTCGAGGCCGAATCGATCCACATCTTCCGTGAGGTGGCGGCCGAATTCGAGCGGCCGGTGCTGTTGTTCAGCGGCGGCAAGGATTCGATCGTGCTCATGCGGCTGGCCGAGAAGGCCTTCCGCCCCGGACGGTTCCCATTTCCGGTCATGCACGTCGACACCGGTCACAACTTTCCCGAGGTCATCGAGTTCCGCGACCGTCTGGTCAGCCAGCTCGGCGAGCGGCTGATCGTGGCCAGCGTCCAGGACTCGATCGACAGCGGCCGGGTGGCCGAGGAGACCGGACCGCGGGCATCACGCAACCGGCTGCAGACGACCACCCTGCTGGACGCGATCGAGGAGCATGGCTTCGACGCCGCGTTCGGCGGCGCGCGGCGAGACGAGGAGCGGGCCCGTGCCAAGGAGCGCGTGTTCTCCTTCCGGGACGACTTCGGCCAGTGGGATCCCAAGCGCCAGCGCCCCGAGCTGTGGTCGCTGTTCAACGGGAACATCCGCAAGGGCGAGCACGTTCGGGTGTTCCCCATCTCCAACTGGACCGAGCTCGACGTGTGGCAGTACATCGCCCAGGAGGAGCTCGGTGTTCCGCCGATCTACTTCGCCCACACGCGCGAGGTGTTCAAGCGCGACGGCATGCTCTACGCGGCCAACCATCACATGGAGCTGATGGACGGCGAGGAGATCTTCGAGGAGTCCGTGCGCTACCGCACGGTTGGAGACATGACCTGCACCGGCGCGGTTCGCTCAGTCGCCAACACGCTCGAGGAGGTCGTCACCGAGATCGCCGCCACTCGCATCACCGAGCGCGGCGAGACCCGCGCGGACGATCGCGTCACCGAGGCGGCGATGGAAGACCGGAAGCGTGAAGGGTATTTCTAGTCTCATGGCCCCCGGCGCGGCAAGCAACGGGCACGCCCTCCGTACCCGCACCAGTGAGCTGCTGCGAATCGCGACCTCGGGCTCGGTCGACGACGGCAAGTCCACGCTGATCGGACGGTTGCTGCACGACTCGAAGTCGATCCTCGAGGATCAGCTCGAGCACGTCGTCGAGACCTCGGAACGGCGCGGGGACGGATACGTGAACCTCGCGCTGCTGACCGACGGGCTCCGCGCGGAACGCGAGCAGGGCATCACCATCGATGTCGCCTACCGCTACTTCCAGACCCCGCGGCGGAAGTTCATCATCGCCGACACCCCAGGCCACGAGCAGTACACCCGCAACATGGTCACCGGGTCCTCCACCGCCGACCTCTCGATCGTGCTGATCGATGCGCGCAAGGGCGTCAGCGAGCAGACCCGCCGGCACACCTACATCGCCTCGCTGCTGCGCATCCCGCACCTCGTGGTGTGCGTGAACAAGATGGATCTCGTCGGCTACGACGAGGCGGTCTTCTACCGGATCATGGACGAGATGACCGACTGGGCGGCACGGCTGCAGATCCCCGACATCACCTTCATTCCGATCTCCGCCCTGCAAGGCGACAACGTCGTCGACCGGTCGTGGGCCATGCCGTGGTACGGCGGCGCGCCGCTGCTCTATCACCTCGAGCACGTCGTGATCGCCTCCGATCGCAATCTTTCCGACGTCCGCTTTCCGGTGCAGTGGGTCGTCCGTCCGATGAGCGACGAGCACCACGACTACCGCGGATACGCCGGCCAGGTGGCGGGTGGCGTCCTGCGCGCCGGAGACGAGGTCCTCGTGCTACCCAACGGCCGGCGCACGAAGGTGGCCGGCATCGACACCTACGACGGCGGCGTTGAGTCGGCCTTCCCGACGATGTCCGTGACGCTGCGCCTCGAGGACGACGTCGACGTCTCCCGAGGGGACATGATCGTCAACTCCGAGGACGCCCCCGTGGCCGCGCGCGAGCTGGACGCGATGGTCTGCTGGATGAGTGAGCAGCCGCTGCGCCCCCGCGGCCGGTACACGATCAAGCACACGACGCGCAGCGCCCGCGCGGTGTTGGAGGAGATCGAGTACAAGGTCGACGTGAACTCGCTCGGGCCACGAGCCGGCCGCTGAGCTCGGGCTCAACGAGATCGGGCGGGTGCAGCTGCGCTGCAGCGCCGAGCTGGTCGTCGACCCGTACGCCCGTAACCGGACCACCGGCAGTTTCATCCTCATCGATGAGGCCACGAACGACACCGTCGCCGCCGGCATGGTTCTCGGCGCGCGTTAGGACTCGGTTTACCCTCCGCGGCGCTCCGCTGGAGCGCCTTTATATTTGACCGTTCCGTGTCTGCTGTGACCCGTTCGCATCCACGCCGCGCGATGCTGCTCGCACTCGGCGCCTACCTCGTCGCCACGGCTGCCCTGGTGGTGGTGTTCGGCGTGCCCTACCAGCGCGATCTGGTTGCCGTCTGGGTGCTGCTCGGTCTGCTGTGCTTCTCGCTTTCGGACCTGCGCGGCTACGCGCGCGGTGTGCTGCTGGAGTGGGTCCCGTTCTTCGCCATCCTGATCGCCTACGACTCGCTTGCGCGGCAGCGCCGGGCACCTGTTCGGGGTGCATTACCTCCCGCAGCTGCAGAGCCGATTCCTGGCTGTTCGGTGGAACGACGCCGACGGTCACGCTCCAGCACTGGCTCTGGCATGGACACGTCGTCTGGTACGACGTGATCTTCTGGGGCGTGTACCTGACCCACTTCCTCGCCACCCCGCTGCTGGCAGCGGTGCTGTGGAAGATCGACCGCCAGCGATTCCGGGTGTTCGCCGTGTTTGTGGCCACGCTCTCGTTTGCCGGGCTGATCACCTACGCGCTGTATCCGGCCGCGCCGCCGTGGATGGCCAGCGACGCACATCTGATCGCGCCGATCACCCGGATCTTCCCCCAGGTCCTGCTCAGCCTCGGCACCCAGTCGGCCGGCTCGCTGTTCGAGGGCGGCTACCACTACGCCAACAACGTCGCCGCGGTTCCGTCTCTGCACGCGGCGTTCTCGCTGCTGATCGCGATCACGCTGTGGCCGCGCAAGCGCAAGTGGTTGCGCCCGCTCGTCGCCGCGTACCCGCTGCTGATGGCCTTCTCGCTGATCTTCGCCGGCGAGCACTACTTCTCCGACATCGTGCTCGGCTGGGCCTACACGCTCGTCGCCGTGTTCGCGGCGCGCGCCCTGATCACGGCGCTGGAGTACGTCACCGGGCCTCCAAGTTCGCGCGCGAGCACTCAGGCCGGAGTCCGGAGGCGTTGCCGGGCGCGCTCGCGCAGAGCTGCGGAAGCTCGACGGGCCTGAGGGCCGTCGCGGCGCGCGCCCGAAGCGCCTTGGAATCCGACACGCAGGTAAAGTCCTGCGGCGCCATGTTCTCGAAGATCCTGATTGCCAACCGCGGCGAGATCGCGGTCCGAATCATCCGCGCCTGCGAGGAGCTGGGCGTCGCCACGGTGGCCGTGTACTCCGAGCTCGACCGCGACGCGATCCACGTCCAACGCGCCGATGAGGCCTATCTGCTCGGGCCCGGCCCGGCCAGCGAGAGCTACCTCTCGATCGAGAAGCTGCTCGATGCCGTCGAGCGCTCGGGCGCCGAGGCGGTCCATCCCGGGTATGGGTTCCTGGCCGAGAACGCCGCGTTTGCCAAGGCGCTCGAGGACAAGGGGATCACCTTCATCGGGCCGCCGCCGTCGGCGATCGATGCGATGGGTTCCAAGACCAAGGCCCGCGAGCTGATGGCCAAGGCCGGCGTGCCGATCGTGCCCGGGACCACGGAGCCGGTCGAGACGGTCGAGGACGCTCGCAAGGTGATCAACGACACGATCGGTTACCCGGTGGCGGTCAAGGCCGCCGGCGGCGGTGGGGGCAAGGGCTTCCGGGTCGCCCTGAGCGAGGACAAGCTCCAGGATGCCTTCGAGGGCGCCGCCCGGGAGGGCGAGAAGTTCTTCGGCGACTCCACCGTCTATCTGGAGCGCTATCTGCCCGACCCGCGCCACGTCGAGGTCCAGGTTCTGGCCGACACCCAGGGCAACGTGATCCACCTCGGGGAACGTGACTGCTCACTGCAGCGGCGCCACCAGAAGCTGATCGAGGAGGCTCCGGCACCCGCGGTCGACGAGGAGCTGCGCGCGCGGATCGGCAAGATCGCCACCGAGGCGGCCGCCGCGGTCAACTACACCGGCGCCGGCACGATCGAGGGGCTGCTCCAGGACGGCGAGTACTTCTTCCTGGAGATGAACACGCGCGTCCAGGTCGAGCACTGCGTCACCGAGATGGTCACCGGCATCGACATCGTCAAGGAGGGAATCCGGGTGGCCACGGGCGAGCCGTTGTCGATCTCTCAGGACGACGTCGTGCTGCGCGGCCACGCGATCGAATGCCGGATCAACGCCGAGGACGCCTCGAAGAACTTCGCCCCCGCGCCCGGGAAGATCGGCGCCTACCGGGAGCCCGCCGGGCCGGGCGTGCGGGTTGACTCCGGCGTCGGGTCCGGGATCCGAGATCACGCCCATGTACGACCCGATGGTGGCCAAGCTGATCGTCTGGGACGCCGATCGCGAGCAGGCGACCAAGCGGATGGTCCGCGCCCTGCGGGAGTACGAGATCGGCGAGCTGAAAACCCTGCTGCCGTTTCACGAGGCAATCCTCCAGACCGAGCAATGGGCCAACGCCGAGACCTGCCGTGACCTGATCGAGGATCGCAAGTGGCTGAAGCAGCTGGCCTTCGAGCCGCCGGCGGCGCCGGCCGCGGACGAGGAGGAGGAGGAGACGCTCGAGCAGACCTACACGGTCGAGGTGTCCGGCAAGCGCTTCGACGTGAAGGTGATCGGCCCCGCGTTCGCGCGGCGGTGGCGGCGCGCTCAACGGTTCCGCGCCTACAGCGGGCGCGGCCCGCAAGCCGCCCGCGCCGAGAGCGCGCCGCCGGTGGCGGCGGCTCCGGTGGCGGCGACACGCTGGCCTCGCCGCTGCAGGGGACTGTCCTCAAGGTGGCGGTGGAGCAGGGCGCCAGCGTCGAGGAGGGCGCGCTGGTGTGCGTGATCGAGGCGATGAAGATGGAGAACGAGATCACCGCGCACAAGGCCGGCAAGGTGGCTGAGCTGCCGATCGCCGTCGGGGCCTCCGTGGCCTCAGGCGATACGCTGGCTGTGATCAGCTCCGAAGCGGCCGAGTAGCCAGCCCAGGCCGTCGGCGTCTCAGCTGATCCGCGCGACGTTCTGCTCGTGAATCCGCTTCTGCGCCGCCGTCCGTCGTCCGGGCGCGAGCGGCGCGTCTGCGCCGTCGGTTGCCAGAGCGTGGAGGTACGCGCGGTCCTCCTCCAGCACTCCGAGCGCCTCGTCGCGACCCAGCGGTCCTCCGTGGCCGGGGATGACCGTTCGCGCCGCCTCGACCAGCGGCTGCATCCGGCCGAGCGTGGCCAGGTAAGCCTCGAAGTGAGCCGCCCGCCGAGATCATCGGGATCTCAGCCGGCGACAGGTAGTCGCCGCAGACCAAGACCTCGAGCCACGGGATCACGTAGGCGGCGCCGTCCGCCGTGTGACCGTCGGCCGGGTGGAGCTCCAGCTCGACGCCGTCGGAGCCCAGGGCCAGTCGTCCGGGCACCGGGAGAGACTGCACTGCGGCTAGCGACAGCGGCTTTCGATCCGCGACGTAGTGCTCCTGATCGAAGTCGCGCAGCGAACGCTGCGCGCGCTCCCGGCTCTGCGCTAAGGCGCTGGGCGGAGGATTCCGCACAGCCCAGCGACAGGTCTCCGAACGCGAGCCGGCCCAGCAAATGATCCCAGTCCGCATGGGTGGCCAGCAGGCCGTTGACCGGGAAGCCCGCCTGCTCGAGCACGCTCGGCAGGGCATCCAGCTCGTCCGGGTAGACCGGCGAATCCAGCACGAATCCCTCTCCGCCGGCGCGCACGGCGGTGCACGTGGTTTGCCAGACGCGGCTGATGAAGACGATCAGGTCAGGATGGAGCGCTACAACCCGCACCGGTCGGGTTAGCCGACGCCGATCAGCTTGGCCGCCTCGCGCAGCGTGGACACCTCGGCGTCCGGCTTCTTCTGCCCTGATTCGAGCTGCTGTTTGTTGCGGTTGACCCAGATCACCGGGATCTTCTTCTTCAGACACGGCTCGACGTCGTGGTAGTAGCTGGCCGCCACGTGGATCCAGCCCTTCTTGCCGCCGATGCGCCGCTCGCACTCGGTGAAGTGCGCGGGATCTGGCTTGTAGGAGCGGACCTGCTGTGCCGTCACGACCAGGTCGAAGTCGAGCGGGATGTGGCGACGGGTCTGTCCCAGCAGCTTGTCGTCAATATTGGAGATCAAGCCGGTCTTGTGCTTCTTGGCGATCTTGGTCAAGACTGGATTGGTCTCCTTGAACGGCTTCCAGCGAGGTACCGAGTCCGGCAGGAACCCGGACCGGGATGGCTCCAGCGGCCAGCCTAGGGTCTTGGCAATCTCCACCGCCGTCCGGCGCAGCACTTCGGCGTAGAGCTCGTAGGACCCCGACATGATCCGGTTTTGGACCTCGTGGAAAAGCGGGATCAGCTCGTCGCGCTCGATCGTGAAGCCGTCGCGCTCGGCTTCCTTCTGGAACGCTTCGTAGACGCCGGTTTCCCAGTCGATCAGCGTGCCGTATACGTCGAAGGTGACGAACGAGATTTGCTTTGGGATCGCCATGGGTTTGGGCATGATGCCACGGCGAGACATTAAGTAGAGTGCTGATCGACCCCATGGACTTACTCGAATACCAGGGCAAGCAGCTGTTCGCGCGCCACGGTGTGCCCGTTCCGAGCGGCCGGCCGGCCGCCACGGTTGAGGAGGCAGTCACTGCGGCCGACGAGATCGGCTACCCCGTCGTCGTCAAGGCGCAGGTCCAGATCGGAGGCCGCGGGAAGGCCGGCGGCATCAAGCTCGCCAAGGACGGACACGAGGCTCGTGAGCACGCCGAAGCCATTTTGGGCATGGACATACGCGGCCTCACCGTTCATGAGCTCTGGATCGAGGAGGCGTCCGAGATCGCCTCCGAGTACTACGCCTCGGTGATCTTCGACCGCTCGGCCAAGGCTCCCCTGGTGATGCTCTCGACCAAGGGCGGGATGGATATCGAGGCGGTCGCCGATGAGGACCCGGACGCGATCGCCCGGCTGCACGTCGATCCGCTGCTGGGCTTTCAGGACTTCCACGGGCGCCGGCTCGCCTTCGAGGCCGGTGTCGACGACGACGTCGTCCGCCCGGTCGGTTCGATGCTGGCCAAGCTCTATGAGGTGTTCATCGCCGAAGACGCGACCCTCGTAGAGGTCAACCCGCTGATCATCACGCCTGAGCGCGAGGTCAAGGCGCTTGACGCCAAGGTGACGCTCGACGACAACGCGCTGTACCGGCACCCCGACAACGCCGCGCTGCGTGACCTCTCCGGCGAGGACCCCCAGGAGCGGATGGCCAAGGAGCGCGGGTTGACCTACGTCAGCCTCGACGGTGACATCGGGATCCTCGGCAACGGCGCCGGGCTGGTGATGTCGACGCTGGATGTGGTCGACCAAGCCGGTGGACACCCCGCCAACTTCCTCGACGCGGGGGGCGGTTCGAAGGCAGAGGCGATCACCAGTGCGGTGGAGGTGATCCTGTCCAATGACCGGGTCAAGGCCGTGCTGTTCAACATCTTCGGCGGGATCACACGGTGCGACGAGGTTGCCAAGGGCCTGATCGAGGCGTTCGCCCAGGTCAAGCCGACGGTTCCCTTCGTCGTGCGCCTGGACGGAACCAACGACCAGGAGGGCCGGCAGCTGCTGGCTGAGGCGAACCTGCCCAACGTCCACACCGAGTCCACGATGGATGGCGCGGCCCAGAGGGTCGTCGAGCTGGCGGCGGCGGCATGAGCATCCTCGTCGGTCGCGAGACGAAGCTGTGCGTGTCCGGGATCACCGGGCGCGAGGGAACCTTTCACTCGCTGCGCAACCGTGACTACGGCACGCAGGTGGTGGGCGGCGTCACCCCCGGCAAGGGGGGACAGGACGTCGAGGGGATCCCCGTGTTCAACACCTTCCATGACGCGGTGCGGGACACCGGCGCCAACACGGCGATGGTCTTCGTGCCACCGCGGTTCGCCGCCGATTCGATCCTCGAGGCTGAGGACGCCGGCATCGAGCTGATCATCGCGATCACCGAGGGCATACCCGCCCACGACGAACTGCGCGTCTACAACACGATCAAGAAGAACGGCCGCTCGCGGCTGGTCGGGCCGAACTGCCCGGGGATCCTGTCGCCGGGCAAGGCCAGCGTCGGGATCATTCCGGCGTCCTTCTTCAAGGAGGGCAACGTCGGTCTGGTCTCCCGCTCGGGCACCCTGACCTACCAGATCGGCAATGTGCTGGCCCAGCGCGGCTTCGGCAACTCGACGATCGTGGGGATCGGTGGCGACCCCGTTCCGGGTACCGACTTCATCGACGTGATCGAGATGTTCGAGCAGGACCCCGAGACCGAGCTGATCGTGATGTGCGGCGAGATCGGGGGCGACGCCGAGGAGCAGGCCGCGCAGTACATCGCCGAGAACGTGTCCAAGCCGGTGATCGCCTATATCGCCGGCTTCACCGCTCCGCCGGGTAAGACGATGGGGCATGCCGGGGCCATCGTCTCCGGCTCCCACGGCACCGCCGGCGCCAAGGCTGAAGCGCTCGAGAGCCAGGGCGTCAAGGTCGGGCGCACGCCGACTCAGGTGGCCGAAGCAGCGGTCTCGTTGCTCGGCGCCACAGCCTAACCGGCGCTAAATCCTCCTTGGGGCGACCGCGCAGAGCGGTAACCTCCTAAAACCTGATGCCGGAGCTGATCCGAGGGCCGTCTGAGCTGGACACGCGCTTGGCGGAGATTGACCGCAAGTTGCGTGAGATTCAGGTTGACCTGGATCCGGGACGCGAGCCCGCGCCGTCGCAGGCAACGCCTGACGCCCGCGACGTGTCCGCAGAGGCGCCGATGCAACCGTCGCCCCACCCACCTCAAGCTCCGCCCCAAGGACCGCCCCCGCCGCCGGATCCGCCGTCCCCGCGCACCAAGGGCCGCTCCGGGCCGTTGGCCTCGCTGCTGCAGCGGTCCTCGCGCCGGCCGCCCCCGCCCCGCGCCCCCGCGAGCGGTGCGGACCTTGGCGGGGTCTCCCCTGAGACGCACGCGAAGCTGCTGTCCGCGATGCGGGATCTCCTGGACGCCTACGGGTGGACCCTGCAGCAGCTACCGGTGGCCGCCGAGCCGGTGCGCCCCGGGGAGCCTCCGCCGGTGGCGCTGTCGGTCGGGCCGTTCCCCGACACCGCAGCGGTGCGCGGGTTTGAGGAGGCACTCCTGCGGATCCCCGGCGTGAGCGAGGTCGTGCTCCGCGGCTACGAGGGAGAGGACCGTGCCATGTTCGACGTGCGGATATCCGAGCCGAACGCGTAGTCTTCAGGCATGGCCAAACCGATCTCCTTCGCTCGGGGCGCACCCTCGCTGGACATCATTGATGTGGAGGCCCTGAAGTCCTCCGCCGCCCAGGCGTTCGCCGACGATCCGGCCGGCGTGACCGCCTATGGCACGTCGGTTGGATACAAGCCGCTGCGTGACTGGATCGCTGAGCGCCATCAGGTTGCTCACGAGCAGGTGCTGGTGACCAACGGGTCGATGCAGGCCGACGCCTTCCTGTTCGAGACCCTTGTCGCACCCGGAGACACGGTGGTCGTCGAGCGGCCGACCTACGACCGAACCCTGCTCTCGCTGCGCCAGCGCGGGGCCGACGTTCAGATGATCGAACTCGAAGCGGATGGTCTCGACGTGGCCGCCCTTGAGCAGGGCCTCGTCAACGGCCTCAAACCGAAGCTCGCGCACATCATCCCCAACTTCCAGAATCCGGCCGGCTACACCCTGTCGGCCGCGAAGCGAACCCGGCTGATCGAGCTCGCCGCGGCGCACGACTTCATGATCTTCGAGGACGATCCCTATATCGAGCTCCGCTTCAGCGGCGCTCCGCTCGCCACGATGCTCTCGACCGGCGCCGAACACGTGGTCTACGCCTCTTCGTTCTCGAAGACGGTCTGCCCGGGCATCCGCGTCGGTTACCTCGTCGGACCGGCAGAGCTGATCGCCAAGGTGGCCAAGCTGGCCACCAACACCTACATCTCTCCGAACATGGTTTCCCAGGCCATCGTCAACCAGTTCTGCCGCTCCGGCGCACTCGAGCGCTCGATTGAGACTGTTAAGGCGGCGCTGCGTGAGCGGGTGCAGACCCTCGCCCAGGCGCTCGAGCGTGAGCTTCCCGATGCCGAGTTCGTCCCACCGGAGGGCGGTTACTTCATGTGGGTGAAATTGCCGGAGGGAACCGACGTGGCCGCCCTGTTCACGGCGGCGGCCGAGCGGGACGTGCAGTTCGTCAAGGGCTCGGACTTCCTCCTGGATGGTCCCGTGTCGAGCTTGCGGCTCGCCTTTTCGGGCGTGACGCCCGAGGAGATCGAGGAGGGCGTGCGCCGGCTGGCGCAGGCCTACCGCGAGGTCTCCGCGGCGCGCAGCGCCGATGCGGCCTGAGGAGATAGCCGCCCTCGGCGAGCTGGCCGGGGAGGCCGCCGGCGGACTGACCAGCACGGTCAGGGACACCCACCGCGCGATCGCGCGACGGGCATTCAGGTCAGTCGGGCCCGCGGCGCTGCCAGTGCGCGTCGTGCATGATGGGATCGCGGAGACGGTCTACGGCATCGTTGGCGCGCTGAGCCGGGCGACGCTGCGCGGCGGCGTTCGGGCCCTGGGCGCGAGCGAACGCCCGGGCGGCAAGTCACTGCGCGACGGGGCGGGCGGGCGGCGCGTCCTCGGCGCGCTCAACGGGGCGTTCGGAGACACGCTGCACCGTCTCGGAAGTCCGCTAGAGCTGCCCATGACCGTGCGCCACCGAGGGCAGGACGTCCCGGTGAACCGCGACTCACTCGCGCAGAGCTTCCCGAACGCCGGAGGGCGCCTGGCGGTTTTCGTCCACGGTCTGGGCCAGACCGAGGACGCCTGGCAGCCGCAGAGTCCGCAGCGGACCCCGTATCCGGCGCGGCTGCGATCCGAGCTCGGCTATACGCCCGTCCTGGTGCGCTACAACACTGGTCGCTCGGTCGAGGAGAACGGCCGCGAGCTGGCCGAGCTGCTGGAGCTCCTGGTCCGCGGCTGGCCGGCCGTAGTAGACGAGCTGGCGCTGATCGGGCACGCCACGGGGGCGCTCGCCTGTCGCAGCGCGTGCCAGGTGGGCTCCGAGCAGGTATGGGCGGCCAAACTCCGTCACCTGATCACGCTGGGTGCGCCGCACCGCGGTTCGATGCTCGAGCAGGCGGTGCAAGTCGCGAGCGGAGCGCTGTCCCGGTTGCCTGAGACCCGCGCCGCGGGCCGCACGCTGGAGCTCCGCAGCGCCGGGCTCAAGGACGCAGGACGCGGTTCGCAGACGCCGTTTCTCCCCTACGTCCGCCATCTGTTCGTGTCCGCCTCGATCGCCCGCGACCCGAGCAGCCGCGCCGGTCGTCTGCTGGGCGACCTAGTCGTATCGCGCAACAGCGCCTGGGCGCACCCCGGCGACCGCCAGCCGATGCGCTTTCCCGTGGACAGCTACCGGGAGATCGGCGGCATTCACCACTTCGACCTGCTCGACCATCCGGTCGTGCTCGGCCAGATCCTCGACTGGCTGCGCCGACCTGAGCTACCGGCAGGGACTCAGTAGCTCAGCGCCCGTAGCGCTCGCGGCCGAGCACTAGCTGCTCCGGCAGGGCGATGCGCGGAGGCGGCGACGGATCGGCGATCACGGAGACGGTCTCTGCCACGCTCGCCGTCAGCGTGGCGAGGCCGGAATCAGTCCTGACGGCGACTATCTCCTGATCGGAGGAGTCGACCTCGCCGGTCAGCCCCGGCTCGATGCCGGCCTGCTTGAGGTAGTGCAGGAGGTCCTCGGCCTCGTTCTCCAGGCGCAAAATCGTCACTCGCGCTCCGGGCTCACAGTCCGCCAGTGGAACGCCGTCGATCCGCTCCCCGAGCTTGATCGGATGTCCGTGGGGGCAGGTTTGGGCATCACCGACCGCTGAGCGCACGTAGGCCTCGAAGCGCGGGGTCATCGCGTGCTCGAGGTGCTCGGCCTCCTCGTGCACGTCGTCCCATGGAACCCCGACCACGTCGGTGAGGAACCGCTCGATCGTCCGGTGGCGACTGACCACCAACTCCGCATGCTCCCGCCCGGTCGGCGTGAAGCTGATCATCCGCTCGCTGTCACGGACGACATAGCCGTCGCGCTCGAGTCGTCCCAGCATCTCGTGGACGGTGGGCCCGGAGAGCTGCATCGCTCGGGATAGGTTCGCCCCGGTCATCGGCAGCCCTGCCTCGAAGAGCCAGTAGAGCGATTGGAGATACTCCTCTTCGGCGGGCGTGGCGTGTTCGGCGGCCATCGTCGGATCGTACCGGGCCCCCCGCCGGCCGAGGACGCGGCTTCAGAGACGCGGTACTAGGATCGTCTCCCCGTGAGCCTGCCGCTGAAACCGCCGATCGAACCGCAGCTCGCACGCTCCAAACCGGAGTTGCCGCTCGGCGAGAGCTGGGTGTACGAGCCGAAATACGATGGCTTCCGCGCCCTCGCCTTCGTCGACGGCGACGAATGCATGATCCAGTCGCGCTCCGGCAAGCCGCTGTCGCGTTACTTCCCGGAGCTCCGGTTCCCACCCGGGCGCTACGTGCTCGACGGCGAGATCGTGATCGATGGCGACGACGAGCAAATCCAGGATTTCGGTGCCCTGCAGCAGCGGATCCATCCCGCGCAGTCACGCATCGCGATGCTGGCCGAGGAGACGCCGGCTCGTTACGTCGCCTTCGATCTGCTGGCCCGTGACGACGAGGCGCTGCTGGAGCTTCCCCTTTCCGAGCGCCGCGCCGCGCTGGAGGCGCTGGTGGCCGAGCCGGTAACGCTGACCCCGCTGACCAGTGATCCCGCCCAGGCAGAGCCGTGGCTGCTGCGCGGCGAAGGCGTGGTGGCCAAGGACCGCCGCGCGCCTTATCGCCCGGGACAGCGCACCGGCATGGTCAAGGTCAAGCGGGTGCGGACGATCGATGCCGTGGTGGCGGGATACCGTCCGGGCAAGGAGGCAGACACCGTCGGGTCGCTGATCCTCGGTCTCTACGACGACGGCGGGCAGCTCCATGTGGTCGGCCACTCCTCGGGGCTGCGGGCGGGCGAGAAGCGTGCCCTGGTCGAGCGCCTGGCGCCGTACGAGACCGGCGAGCGCGGTCATGGAGACCCGAGTCGCTGGAAGAGCGAGAAGGACCTCGAGTGGATCTCCCTGCGGCCCGAGCTGGTCGTCGAGGTGACCTTCGATCACGCCAGCGGCGGCCGGATCCGCCATGGCACCAAGATCCTTCGCTGGCGTGAAGACAAGGCTCCGCGAGAATGCCGGCTCGAGCAGATGCAGAGCTAGTGGGCTAGTTGGACGCGGACGTTCTAGTCGTGGGTGCCGGCCTGGCCGGACTGGTGGCCACCGCCGAGCTGGCTGACGCCGGGCGGCGGGTGATCCTGATCGAGCAGGAGCCGGAGGCGTCGCTCGGCGGACAGGCGTTCTGGTCCTTCGGCGGTCTGTTCCTGATCGACTCCCCCGAGCAGCGTCGCTTCCGGATCCGCGATTCGCCGGAGCTGGCCTGGCAGGATTGGCTCGGGACGGCGGACTTCGACCGTCCCGAGGATCACTGGCCAAGACGCTGGGCTGAGGCCTACGTGGAGTTCGCCGCAGGAGAAAAGCGCTCGTGGCTGCACGAGCAGGGCGTGCGCTTTCTTCCGTACCCGGGCTGGGCCGAGCGTGGAGGCTATCTGGCCACCGGCCACGGCAACTCGGTGCCGCGCTTTCACCTCACCTGGGGGACGGGTCCTGGGCTGCTCGAGCCGTTCGTCCGCCGCGTCCGTGCCGGGGTGGCCCGCGGGCTGGTCTCGATCCGTCACCGCCACCGGGTCGATCGCCTGAGCCTGAGCGCAGGGACCGTCGACGGGGTGGCCGGGACCGTGCTCGAGCCGAGCCCTGTCGTCCGCGGCGCTCCCAGCAGCCGGGTGGAGACGGGGGAGTTCGAGCTCCACGCCGAGGCGGTGATCGTCACCGCCGGCGGCATCGGGGCCAACCACGACCTGGTGCGGGAGAACTGGCCGGCGCGTCTAGGTCGGCCTCCGGTGCGGATGCTCTCCGGGGTGCCTGATCACGTCGACGGCCGGATGGTCGGGATCACGCGGAGCGCGGGGGCGAGTCTGATCAACCCCGACCGGATGTGGCACTACACCGAAGGGATCGAGAACTGGAACCCGATCTGGACCCGACACGGAATCCGGGTCCTGCCCGGACCTTCGCCGCTGTGGCTCGACGGCGCTGGCCGCCGCTTGCCGGTGCCGCTGTTCCCCGGCTTCGACACTCTGGGCACGCTGGCCCACATCATGCAGACCGGCCACGACTACACCTGGTTCGTACTCACGCAGAAGATGATCGAGCGCGAGTTCGCGCTGTCAGGCTCCGAGCAGAACCCCGACCTGACCGGCCGGAGCATCCGCAAGCTGCTGGCGAGCCGGATCCTCAAGGGGGCGCCCGGACCGGTCGAGGCGTTCAAGCGTCACGGCGCCGATTTCATCGTCGAGCACGATCTCCGCCAACTCGTGCGGCGGATGAACGCCCTGGTCGATGACTCGCTGCTCGACGCCGGAGAGCTCGAACGCCAGATCGTGGCCCGCGACCGGGAGTTGCGCAACCCGTTCACCAAGGACAGTCAGATCACCGCGATCCACGGCGCGCGCCGGTACCTCGGCGACCGCGTGAGCCGCGTGGCGACCCCGCACGGGATCCTCGACCCCGGCGCCGGGCCATTGATCGCGGTGCGCCTCTCGATCCTGACCCGCAAGACGCTCGGTGGGATCGAGACCGACCTCAGCGCCCGAGCACTGCGACCTGGCGGCGCGGTGCTGCCGGGTCTCTACGCCGCCGGCGAGCTCGCCGGCTTCGGCGGGGGCGGCATGCACGGCTACCGCTCGCTCGAGGGCACGTTCCTCGGCGGCTGCCTGTTCTCGGGCCGGGTCGCCGGCCGGGCCGCGGCGCACGCGGTCGGCTGACGGTCCGCCGCAACCATCGGTCCGATCACGCGTTATAGGGGGATCATCGCCTCGTCCAGAATTTGTCTGCTCCTCGGCCTGATCGGCCTGAGTGTCGCCGTTCCCGGGGGAGCCTCAGCGGCGCTCAGCTGGTCCGCGCCGGGGCCCGCCGACGAAGGCGCATCGTTCATGTCGGTGTCGTGCACCTCGAGCGCTTTCTGCGCTGCGCTGGACGTCGACGGTCAGACGAGCACCTTCGACGGCACGTCATGGACGAAGGTCTCGGGCGGAGATCCGACCCTTCGCAATCTGGGCATTTCCTCCGGCTACCAGAGCGTCTCCTGCGGCTCGGCCAGCTTCTGCGTCGGCGTCTCTGGTCGCGGCCAGGCAATCACCTACGACGGCCACAGGTGGAGCGCCCCCACGGTGATCGATGACGCGGTCGCCGTGGCGGTGTCCTGCGCCAGTCCCAGCTTCTGCGTTGTTGTCGACGGCGCGGGGCGAGCGGTGACTTGGAACGGGGCCGCCTGGTCGGCGCCGGTGAAGATCGACGCGGCTGCACTGACCGCGGTTTCGTGTCCGTCGGCCAGCTTCTGCACCGCTGGCGACAAGTCCGGACAAGTCGTGAGGTGGAACGGCACCGGGTGGTCCGCCCCGCTGGCCGTCGACAACGTCGGCCTGACAGCGATCTCCTGCTCGTCTTCAAGTTTCTGCGCCGCCGTCGACTACGGCGGCGTCGCGGACTACGGCGCCGGCGCCGTGACCTGGAACGGCACGAGCTGGAGCGCGCGCACCGTGGTGATCAAGCGGGAGCTCGCAAAACTGGTTTCGGTCTCGTGCGTCTCGACGTCAGCCTGCGTCGCAGTCTCAGACGTGGGTGACGCGGCGCGCTACGACGGCGTGGCCTGGGCGGTCGCGCGCGGCGTCGACCGAAACGCAGACGCGACGGCGGCCGTCTCGTGTGTCGCGGCGTCCAACTGCGTTGCCGTCGACCACGCGGGCAACGGCCTGCGCTTTGACGGCAGCGCCTGGACGGTGCAGGCCATCGCCGGCAGCGGCGCACAGGGGCTGTCGTGCCCGGCGACCGGACGCTGTCTGCTCGTCGACGACGCCGGAGATGCCGTCACGCTGCGCGGAGGCTCCTGGAGTGCACCCGTGAAACTCGACCGTCGCGCACACGAGACGTCGGTTTCGTGTGCTTCTGTCTCATTCTGCGCGGCCGCCGGTAGTGGCCGCCTCGTCCACTTCGGAGGGCTCGCCTGGAGTCGGCCGGCAGTGGTCGATAGTCACTTCATCCCGAACTACAACACGGTGTCTTGCCGATCGCGCACGTTTTGCCTCTACGGTTCAGACGAGGGCGTCTCGACGTTCCGCGGTCGCTCCTGGAGCCGGCTGTCTTCGAGCGTGCGGATGACCACGCTCGCCTGCGGGTCGGCCCGGTTCTGCATCGGCGCCAACACCGGAGGCTTCGGTTTCATCAGGATCTACAACGGCCGCTCGTGGAGTCGCGAGCGCCGGATCATGTCTCACAACATCGAGTCGGTGTCCTGTGCGGGCGCGCGATTCTGCGTCGCGGTCGACGAGACGAGCCGCGCAACGATCTACAACGGCCGCTCCTGGAGCCGGCCGACGCGGATCGACAGCGCCGGGACAACCATGTCCGTTTCCTGCACGTCGGGCAGGTTCTGCGTTGCCGTCGACGTCCACGGCCACGCGGTGAGCTACGACGGACACAGCTGGAGCGCGCCCGCGTCGATCGATTCTCGCCGCCGGATGGTGGCGGTGTCGTGCTCCTCGTCCTCGTTCTGCGTCGCCATCGATGCGCTGGGCGACGCCGTCATCCACCGCGCGGGCTGAAGGCACGAGCAGCCAAATAAAAGGCGGCCCCCGGAGGGGCCGCCCATTATGTGGTCTGCCTTTGTTCCCGAACGCTAGTGCTTGACCACCGCCTGCACAAGCAGGAGGCATCCATCGACGCCGGTGGAGGCGTGGAATCCCTGGCCGGCCTTCAGGATCGGATTGAAGGTCAGCTGACCGGGCGTGCTGTCCGAGCAGTACTCGGCCTGGTTGTTGCTGGTGTCGATCGCCAGCTCCTGGCCCTTCTTGACCTTGATGTGGACCGGGAAGGACTGCACGGGGTAGATGCCGTTGCTGGCCTGATCACTGCTGGGGCCGGTGACGTTCAGGGTCGGACCGGCGTAGACGACCTTGGCCTCGCCGCTGCGATGGTCAGCGGACACGTTGCGGACCTGGACGAGCTTGAACTTCATCGTCATCGGGCCCTCGGCCAGCACCTTGATCTTGGTGATCGTGCCGTCGCTGGCGGCCTTCGCGTGACCTGAGAACCCGGGGTAGTAGGAGCCGACGTGCGTGCAGTTCGGCGAGGGGGCCGAGAAGTCAGGGTTGCAGCTGGCGCCGGCGTTGGCCGGATCGTGGTTGAGGCTGGACCCGAAGTAGCTGGTGGCGGCGGACGCGCCGGCCGGGATCAGCGCGAGGGCACTGAGGCTGGCGACGAGGCCGGGGAGAAGGCGAGACTTGAGGGTGATGGTGCGAGACATTTGGATCCTCCAGGTGAGAAGCGGTTGGTGTGTAGGAGCAACCTACGAGTCACCGGCGCCGCCGCCCAGAGGCCCTAGGGGTGGTTCGGGCCACCCCTGACGTCGCTGCCCGCGCGGACGGCCCGCGATACTGCCGCAGGTGCCGGCTGACCGCGCCATCCCCACCACCGTGCTCGTCGCGCCGGACTCATTCAAGGGGACGATCGGCGCGGGTCAGGTGGCGGCGGCGATCGGGGCCGGATTGAGCGCACGCGGGCGTGAAGGTTGATCTCTGCCCGGTCGCCGACGGAGGCGAGGGCACGCTGGCGGTGCTCCGCGAAGCCATGGGGGCGCAGCTGCGGAGCGCCGTCGTGCACGACCCGCTCGGACGGGAGGTCAGCGCCGAGTTCGGTTTGACGCCCCGGCACGGTGCACGCGCGGCCACCGCGGTCCTGGAGGTGGCGGCCGCGAGTGGCCTCGGGCTGGTCGCTGAATCCGAGCGCGACGCCGTCGCGGCCAGCACGTTTGGCACCGGCGAGCTGATCCTGGAGGCTGTGCACGCCGGCGCGGAGGTCGTCTACGTTGGCGTCGGAGGCAGCGCCACCAGTGACGGCGGTGCCGGGGCGATCCGCGCGATCCGGCGCGGGAGCGGGCTGGGCAATACGCGGCTGGTCGTCCTGTGCGACGTGCGCACGCCGTTCGAGCAGGCGGCCAGGGTGTTCGGACCTCAGAAGGGCGCGGATGGGGCAGCCGGTGCAGACTCTGACGCGGCGCCTGGGAGCACTCGCGCGGCGGTTCGAGCGTGACCCGCGCGGGGTGCCCATGACCGGCGCCGCTGGGGGGCTCTCCGGAGGGCTGTGGGCGGCGTTTGGGGCCGAGCTGATCCCCGGGGCGGCGTTTGTGCTCGATGCCCTCGGGTTCGACGGGCGGATGCGTGCCTCCCGCGCGGTCATCGCCGGGGAGGGCAGGCTGGACCAGCAGAGCCTGGCCGGCAAGGCGGTTTCGGAGGTCGCGACCCGGGCGCGCCAGGCCGGGGTGCCGTGCTACGCGGTGGTGGGCGAGTCCGAACTTGACCGGTTCGGCCAGCGGATCCTGGATCTGGAGGCGATCCTTGAGGCGGGGACCGAATCGCAGCTGCAGCACGCCGGACGCGCGCTGGCCGAGCTACTGTTCCCCTGAGGATGGGAAAGGTCTTCACCGAGATCGACGATCACCTCCGGCGCTGGATCGCCGCGCAGTCGCTGTTCTTCGTCGGCACGGCGCCACTGGCGCAGGACGGCCACGTCAACGTTTCGCCCAAAGGGCCGATCGGCACGCTCAGGGTGCTGGACCCCCATACCGTGGCCTACCTAGATCTCGTCGGCAGCGGCGCAGAGACGGTCGCCCACCTGCGCGAGAACGGACGGGTCGTCCTGATGCTCTGCGCGTTCGACGGCCCGCCGAGAATCGTGCGTCTGCACGGCCGCGGGTGAGGTCCTGACGGCCGCGGAGCCGGGGTTCGACGAGCTGCTCGCCCGCTGTGACTTTGACGAGCCCGCGGTACCCCAGGCAAGACGAGCGATCGTCAGCGTCGACGTCCAGCGGATCGCGGACTCGTGTGGTTACGGGGTGCCGCTGATGCGCTACGACGGCCTGCGCCCGCATCAGGCCGCGTGGGCGGCGAAGCGGATCCGGGTTGGCGGAGAGGACGCGTTGCTCGCGTACCAGCGCGAGAAGAACGCCCACAGCATCGACGGGCTTCCGGCCCTCGATCGTCTGTAGCCAGACTTTCTGTCCAGCGAACTACCGGCTGGTAACATTGTGAACATGTCTGTCGTCGCGCAAGCCCCCGAAGGCCCGGAAGCGACCGTCGCGGCGCTCTCCGGCGATCTCTGCTGGCTCCTTTCCCGGGCCAGCCACGCGCTGATGACGGAGTTCACGCGCGGCGCTCGAGGATTTTGAGCTCTCGCCGCGCGAGCACGCCGTGCTCACTGCGGCGATGTGCGGTGAGAACACGCAGACCGAGCTCGCCCGGACCATCGGTCTCGACAAAACCACGATGGTGGTGACGGTCGACGAGCTGGAGGCTGCCGGTCTCGCCGAACGGGTGCCCTCGCCCACCGACCGGCGCGCAAGGGTGATCAAGGTGACTCCGGCCGGAGAGCGCAAGGTTGCCGCGGCCGACGAGATTCTCAACCGGGTGCGTGAAGACGTGCTCGAGGGTCTGCCCGAGGAGGAGCGCGAGGTGTTCCTGCGCTGCCTGGGCAAACTGGCCAGTGGGCGCCTGTCCGCTCCAGTGCCCTGTGCGCACACCGTGCGCCGCCGCGCCTGACCGGCCCCTGAGGTACGTCGTCGGCCTGGGTCCGCGGCGGGCCTAAGTTCTTCCGCACGGCGGCTAAGGGCCCGTCGAGCAGACCTCGCTGCGATCTCCCGATGCGCGGGCATACGCCCTAGTCGATGCTCAGATTGAAGCTGGAGCAGAGCTTCTGGGAACGGATCGGTTCCAACGAGATAGATCCGTTCTAGACGATCTGCTACGGTACCTTCTCGCAATCGACCCGGAGAAATGTCTGATGCAGAGTCCAGAGACAAACGTGAAGCAACTTCAGACCGGCGAGGATCGGCAGCGCTGGATCGCTCTCGTCGTCCTGTGCGCAGGCTTCCTGATGATCATCCTTGACCAGACGATCGTGAACGTCGCGCTCCCGTCGATTCAGACCGACTTGCGCTTCTCGCAGTCGAATCTGGCCTGGGTCGTGAACGCCTACCTGATCGCCTTCGGCGGTCTGCTGCTGCTTGGTCGGCCGGTTGGGCGATCTGATCGGACGCAAGCAGATCTTCCTCGCCGGCCTGACGGTCTTCACCCTCGCCTCGCTGGTCTGCGGCCTGGCCCAGAGCCAGGCGATGCTGATCGGCGCACGATTCGTACAGGGCGTCGGTGGCGCGATGACCTCCGCGGTGATCCTCGGAATGATCGTGACCATGTTCCCCAAGCCGGTTGACCGCGCCAAGGCGATCGGCGTCTACAGCTTCGTGGCCTCGGCAGGAGGCGCGCTCGGGCTGCTGCTGGGCGGCATCATCACGCAGGGGATCAACTGGCACTGGATCTTCTTCGTGAACATCCCCATCGGCCTGGCCGCCGGCTTCTTCGCGACCCGCCTGCTGGTCAGCGAGCAGGGTCTGGGGCTGCGCCACGGGGCTGACGTGTCCGGCGCCATCCTGCTCGTGAGCTCCCTGATGCTGGGGGTGTACACGATCGTCGAGGCCAGCAACTACGGCTGGGGCTCGGCGCACACGCTCGGGTTCGGAGCCGCGGCGGTGGCGCTGCTGGCCGGCTTCGTCGTCCGGCAGACCCAGGCCAAGGATCCCCTTGTGCCGCTGCGGATCTTCCGCTCTCGCACGGTCACCGGCGCCAACCTGATCCAGGTGCTGATGGTGGCCGGGCTGTTCGGGATGTTCTTCCTCGGCGCGCTGTACATGCAGCGGGTCCTCCACTACGACGCGATCCAGGTCGGCCTGGCCTTCCTGCCCGTCGCGCTGGGCATCGCGGTCATGTCCCTCGGTGTCTCGGCGCGGGTGATCACCCGCTTCGGCGCCAAGACGGCACTGCTGCCCGGCCTGGCGTTTGCGGCACTGGCGCTGACGCTGTTCCGCCGGGCCCCGGAGAACGCCAGTTACGTCACCGATCTGCTGCCGTCGATGGTGCTGCTCGGGGTAGGTGCGGGCCTGGCCTTTCCCTCGCTGATGACGCTGGCCATGTCCGCGGCGACTCCGGAGGATTCCGGTCTGGCCTCGGGGCTGGTCAACACCACCCAGCAGGTTGGGCGGCGCGCTCGGACTGGCGGTGCTGGCGACGCTGTCGACTACGCGCAGCAACACGCTGCGCGGGGCCGGTGATTCGGTCAACGCCTCGCTGCTGGGCGGCTACCACCTGGCTTTCACCGTCGGCGCGGTGTTGATCCTGGTGGCGGTCGGCCTAGCGGCGGTCGTGCTCAAGTCGCAGCCACTGGCCTTGGCCGAACCGGCTCCGGTGGAGCTAGCTGAAGCTGGACTACGTAGAGGAGGCGGCATGAACATGTGGCTGTTGTTTCGGATGCCCGGTGACGGAACCGGGGCACCCGCGCCAGTGAAGGTTGTCGCCGTCAAGCGGCTGGCGCAGTAGCGCTCGGCTCCCAGGCTGGTGGCATAGCACTCGCCTGGCTCATATCTCTCCGGTGGTGTCCGACGGTGGTCCCGGTGACTTCGTCGCCGCCGGAGGCGTCGAGTGGACCGGGAGCCCTTCGAGCTCCCGGTCCTCGGGCGTTAAGCAGACGCGGCAGAAGTCGTCGCCGAACGGCGTGAGATGGATGCTCCGGCGCACCACCTTGGCCTGACGGACGGAGTGCATCGCCTCAATCACGTCAGGCTGGGCCTCCAGCACCTGGTACTTGAGCGGATCGCGCAGCGTCTCCCGGGAGAACCAGACCATTCCCAGCCGGAACAGATTGTTGAGGTAGGAGGGGACCCGCTCGACATAGCGGCAGCCCGCGCGGGCGCCGATCATCGACAGCCCGGGGGCGATCAGCCGCGAACGGACCATCCCGATCGGTCCGCCGGTGCGGATGTCGACCGACGGTTGGGGACCTTCGAGCAGCAGCAGCCGCAGGATGCGGCCCTCATCGGGCGCAAGCTCGGAGAGGATCCGCTCGTAGGCCGGGTGCGCCTCGTCCTCGTAACGCACGTCCCGAGATTTGTGCAGTAGCAGCTCACCCTCTGCACGTAGCGAGCTGAGCCACCCGCTCGGCTTGGTTCTCGGCTCGGCCATTGCCGTCGACGAAGTTCGCGGCGGCCTGCATGTCGCCCGCGGTCGGCTCAGGCATGCCCGGAACCGAGCGGCTGACCGCTCGCGCGAACTCGAGCGCCTTCTCCGGATCGCGGGCCAGCTCCAGTGCCCGGAAGGGAACGCCGGCCGAATTGCGTATGGCCCATCCCGTGGCGCGCCACCATGCACTGAGCGCAATTCTCGCCATCCCCGGGATGGCGTCCAAGCCCTCCGGGCCTTCGTACTCTTCGCCCGTCGGGCGTGGCTTGAAGTCGTCGCTCATGTTCCAAACAGGAGGAGGTGAATGATCCCACCCCCGAACCCCATCACCGCTCCGTGCAGGTACAGCATCCACTCGTCCTCCTTGATCGCCGAGCGCAGCATCTCGACGAAGTCCTTGGAGGGGAGCTCTCGGGTGCGGGCAGCGAACAGTTCCCGGATCTTTTCGCCCTGGTGGCGGCTGAACTCCGGATCGCGGAACGGCTTCATCGTGTAGCCGGCGGCCTCCTGCGCCACCGAGTCTCGGATGCTGTCGTACTCCCGTGCGCCGACCGCGACCCGTACCGCCCCCCGCGCCGGTCCCGCTGCCCGATCGATCGCTGGACCCATGGCCTCCTCGAGCATCTGCCGCGTCCGGTCACCGCGGGGCCCGTCGAGGAGGAAGTTGCCGATGTTCTCAAGCGTCACTACCTCGTCGGCGATGATCCCGGCGTACACGTCCGCTACCTCGTTCTGGCGGCGCAGGAATAGCCCGTGAAGCTTGAACGGGCCGATGCGCCGGACGTCCACCGGCTCGAAGATCACATACATCCCGAGCAGGTTGGTCATCCACCCGACAAACACGCCGAGGATCGGGAGCAGCCACCACTGGTGGGCGAAGTGGTCGATGATCGCCACCGGTATCCCGAACAGGAAGCCGAACAGGAAGCCGAAGTTGACCATCAGCCGCAGCTCCTTCTGGCCGACATCCTTGAACACGCGGTTGACCAGCGAGGGATTGCGCTCGAAGTGGTCGATGACCATCAGCTTCGGATCCAGAAGCTGGTCGATGTACTGGCCGATCTCGTCGGTGATCTGCCCGACGATCTGCGGCAGCTGCTCCTGAACGCGCTCGTACACCGCCTGCTTGACCCGCGGCGGGACGTTCTGCCACAGCCCAGGGTGCTCGCGTCGCATGTTGCGGTCGACCATCGACGGGACCTCGGGACGAAACATCGACACGATGTGGTCGGCGATCTCGTCGGGATCGAGCTGCTGATAGAACTCGGCCGGGGTGCCGAGCTTGGCGATCGCCTTGTCGACGGAGATGCTGCCCATCTTCGCCGCCCGCGCCGGAACGATGCCCTGCCAGCCGATTCCGCCCTGCATGATCCCCGGGATCTCCTGCAGCTTGCGGGGCAACAGCGTGGCCAGGTCCTGCAGCCCCGGAATCCTGACCCCGTGAAAGCGGACCGGGTTGAACAACATGATCAGCCCGGTCCAGTTGATCAGCCAGCCGACCGCGCCCGTGAAGAACGGGATCGAGATCAGCTTCAGCCACTCGCTCGTACTCATCTACGCGGCGCCTCTCCAGACCCGGTGACCGTGAACGGGCACCGGACCTGCGGACGCTATCGCGTCAGGGGGCCAGGCGCTGTGATGACGCTAATGGCTCACGGGCGATCACCCGGACGCTGATAACTGCGCTGCGCCACCTTTGGGCCTTAGTGTCCATATGCGGAACTGAGCCCCGAACACTCCTGGCTCGGGTCCAACGTCACTCAGCACGCCCTCGAGCGGGCCTTGAGCTTTCTGTCAGTGCTTGAACGCCTGGCGCACCTCGGGCTTCGGGGCCGGAAGCGGAGCCTCCAGTGACTCGAGGAACTCGGTCTGGTCGCACAGGTGGTCGAGCAGCAGGTTCGCCATCTCGTGATTCATTCCCGCGCGGACGACGATCCGCAGCACGCTCAGGTCCTGCCGGTTCTCCGGGAAGGTGTAGGCGGGAACCAGCCAGCCGCGCTCACGCAAGCGGTCGGAAACGTCGAACACCGTGTAGTTACGGATCTCGGGCTTGAGCGTGAAGGCGAACACGGGCAGATCGCTGCCCTCACTGATGAGCTGATACGGGCCCATCCCGGCAATGCCGGCGGAGAGGTGGTGGGCCACGTCCTGCGCGGACTGCATCGCTCGGTGGTACCCCTCACGTCCCAGGCTGGTGAACATGAAGTACTGCGCGATCACCTCGCTCCCCGGCCGGGAGAAGTTGAGCGCGAAGGTCGGCATGTTCCCGCCGAGGTAGTTCACGTTGAAGATCAGGTCCTTCGGCAGCGCCTCCTCGTTGCGCCACAGCGCCCATCCGACGCCGGGATAGACCAGCCCGTACTTGTGTCCTGAGGCATTGATCGACTGCACCCGGGGCAGGCGGAAGTCCCATTCGAGCTCCGGGGTCAGAAACGGTGCGACGAAGCCGCCCGATGCGGCGTCCACGTGCAGCGGCACGTAGAGTCCCGCTGTCGATCTCCAGGCGATCGAGCGCCGCCGCGATCTCCTTGACCGGCTCGTAGCTGCCGTCGAACGTCGACCCGAGGATGGCCACGACACCGATCGTGTTCTCGTCGCACCGCGCGGCCGCCTCCTCGGCGCCCAGATGAAACCGCTCGCCCTCCATCGGCACCATCCGCGGCTCCACTTCCCAGTAGCGGCAGAACTTCTCCCAGCACACCTGGACGTTTGCCCCCATGACCAGGTTCGGGCGGTCGGTCGGCTTTCCCGCCGCGCGCATCCTCTCCCGCCAGCGCCATTTCAGCGCCATTCCGGCCAGCATCGCCGCCTCGCTCGAACCGGTGGTCGAGCATCCGATGGGTGACTCGTCCTCACGGGCGTTCCATAGGTCCGCGATGATGTTCACGCACCGGGCCTCGATCGCCGCCGTCTGCGGGTACTCGTCCTTGTCGATCATGTTCTTGTCGGCCGTCTCGGACATCAGCTTCCCCGCGGTGGAGGGCATCCAGGTGGTCACGAACGTCGCCAGGTTGAGCCGGGCCTGACCGTCGAGGAGCAGCTCGCTGGAGATCATCTCATAGGCCGTGTCAAGCCCCAGTCCCTGCTCCGGTAGCTCCGTCGAAGGCATTTCCGGCATCCGATCGGGGCGATGGACCGGAGTGGGCTGCGCCGTTCGGCGGTGGTGATGGCCTCGGTGCGGGCTGAGCGCCATTGGATCTCCTTGGTTTGAGAGGGGGTCAGTCCGCATCATCGCGCAGGTGGTACCTTGAGCGAAGCGGCAGGTGCCGCGGGCATGTACAGCAGCGAGAGGGGCGAAAGGTGAAGTCAGGTTGCAGGAATCCCCTCAGAGTGCCCAGGACAGCCTGAGCTCCGAAGCGCCGCTCCCGATCTTGCACGAATCCGATGACGGTGGGTCACTGCGCCTGCGGCGCTACACCGACGCTGATGCAGCGGCGGTTTGGGCCCTGCACAACAACAGCCTGAATCTGGTCGACGCCCACGGCGGCAACGGGGCCTGGGACGAGGACCTCCAGAACGTCCAGGAGGTCTATCTGGAGGCCGGCGGTGAGTTCCTGGTCGGCGAGGCGAACGGAAAGCTCGTCGCCATGGGGGCGCTGCTCCGCGCCGGGCCGACCACCGGCGAGATCAAGCGCATGCGCGTCGATCTCAACTACCAGCGGCAGGGCTTCGGCCGCCGTATCCTGGCCGGGCTCGAGGCGCGCGCGCGTGAACTCGGCTACCGGCGGCTGCGGCTCGACACCACGACGGGCCAGACCGCGGCCCAGGCGCTGTACGAGGAAAGCGGCTTCACGAAGATCGGCACCGGCCGGATGGGCCGCTTCGAGCTGATCATCTACGAGAAGCGGCTGGATTCACCGGCACCGGCGGACTGATCGGCACCAGGACCCGCTGGGTCCCAGCGCACGTGCAGCGCGGGTGGCTTGCGGAACACCAGCCCGCGGAACTCGGCCGGCTGCGCCGGGTCCAGACGCAGTCCTGGCAGCGCGCGGAGTAGCACGGCCAGGCCGGTTCGGGTCTCCAGCCGGGCGAGATGAACACCCACGCAGACGTGCGGTCCGTGGGCGAAGGCCAGATGCCGGCGGGCGTTGGGCCGCCCGAGATCGAAACGGTCCGGGTCGATCGAACACGGCCGGATCCCGGTTCGCGGCGGCGATGCGAGAGGCGAACCAGGTCGCCGGCGGCGATCTGGGCGCCGCCGAGCCGGGCGTCTCGGGTGGCGTAGCGGTCGATCACCGCCGCGGCGGGTTCCAGCCTGAGCGACTCCTCGATCGCCCCGTCGAGCAGCTCGGGCCGCTCGCGCGTCAGCTCCAGCTGATCCGGGCGCTCCAGCAGGTGCAGCAGCGCCCCGGCGATCATCCCCTCGGTCGTCTCGATCCCGCCGAACAGGAGCACGGCGGCGTTGGAGACGATCTGCTCACGGTTGAGAGTCGACGACCTGGGCGACCGCGGCCAGCAGCGAGTCGCTGCCCGGCTCCTCGATCACGTCGGTCAGCCGTTCGCTCAGAGCGCCAAACGCCTGTGTCCCGGCGGCGTCGATCTCGGCCCCGGCCGTGATCTCGGTCACCGTCGAGACGATCGCCTCGTACCAGCGCAGCACGGCCGGGACCTCGGCCGCATCCAGACCCAGCGCGCGGGTGACGATCGCCGCTGCCAGCGGTCCGGCAAAGGCGCGGCGCAGCTCGGCCTCCTCCCCGGCGCGGCGGAGCTCGTCGACCAAGCGCTCGGCCTCCTGCGCAGCGGCCTCGGCGAACCGCTCGCGCACGGCGACCGGCCGAAACGGGGCCACGAACGGCGTCCGGTGGCGGGCGTGCTCCTCGCCGTCGAGGCTCAGCATGCTCGGGCCGATGACCCGCGCGGTCGAGAACCGCGGGTCGTCGACCGTGAACGTGCTCGCGTCGCGCATCGCCTCCAGAGCGAGGTCGTAGCGCGTCACCAGCCAGCCGTCGAGGGCGGGGATCCAGGACACCGGCTCACGCTCGCGCAGGCGGGCCAGCAGAGGATGCGGATCGGCGTCGAGCTCCTGCACGGTGACCCGCGCGCCGAGCGGGTACCGACCTGCGGCGTGACGCGCGATCCGGGACGGGCATCCGACCGAGGATGTCATCCCACCGGAGGCGGCTGGCAGCCGATGTCCACGAGATGACGCACGAACGCCATCCGGTCACGATCGGGATGGAATGGATCGTTGCCGTCTCGCAGCAGCGCGCTCACCCGCTCGAGGTCGTAGAGCAGCGCGAGCTTTCCCGGTGGGTCATCCCATTCCCCCGAGTCATAGCGTTCGGTCCACGCCGCCAGCGCGGCCAGCGCCTCGACCTGGATCTGGTCCTCCCACCAGCCGGCTCTGACCGGCAAGCGGTAGCGCGCGCGCAGCGTGCAGACATCGCGTCCACAGCTGCTCGAACCACAGCCAGCGCTCCCGGGGCAGCAGCCCGTGCGAGCTGAGCGGCCAGCGCCGGCCCTCGGCCTGGGTCCAGTCGTCCTCGTGCGGGTCGAAGCCCTCGTCTCCGGGTTCGGACCAGCTCACGACTGAGTCCCTGCCGGCCCTCCAGCCAGTCGCTGCAGCCGCCGGTCGGCAAACCACATGCGCAGGCGGATCATCGCCGGCGCGATCCGCCCGTAGAGCAGCAGGGCCTGACCCTGCGGGAGCTGTCGCAGTGCCTCGGGCGCGATCAGCGGGCGGCGACGGCGCGCCGACGGAGCGCGTGGTCCCGCCGGCGCCGGTGGTGCGGCGTGATGTCCGGCGCCTCCTCCTCGCCCACGAGGCCGGCGAAATACCGCAGCGTCTCGAGGTCGGCGACTCCCGGCAGGAGCATCCTCGCCCGATGACTGTTCACCACCGTCTCGGCCTGCTGCCCGTAGCGGCGTTCTGCGCCTGAGCGAGGTCGTGGAAGATCGACACCAGCTGGATGTTGTGGCTGGGGGCGGTCGAGGCGATCTCGGCCAGGTTGGGGCAGCGGGGCCACGTTGCCGGCCTCATCGAGGCACAGCAGCAGCGGGCGCTCCAGCGCTCCGCCGGCCCTGCGTGGCTCGCTCGTAGGCGCGGTCGACGACCTCGGAGAGCAGCGCGAGGAAGATCGGCCGCAGGAGCTTGGAGGCCTTGGCGTCGCCGATCAGGTAGAGGGTGGCCGCCTCGTCGAGCAGCCGATCGGCAGTGATCTCGCACGAGGCCGCCGAGCGGGCCACGCGCGTGAAGCGATAGGCCCGCAGGAGCGCCTGCGCAGTGGCCTCGATCGAGGAGCGGGTGCGGTCAGCCTGCATCTCGAACGCCCGCACGCCGTCATAGGCGGCATGGGCGTCGGCCAGCTCAGCCTCATCGCTCGCCTGTCCGGCGGCCTGGGCCAGTGCTTCATCGAGCTCACGGCCGCCCTGTCCGTAGACCCATCTGACCACGGTGTCGATCTTCGCTCCGGTCACCGAGGCGGCGTACAGCAGCGGCGCCAGTCGCTGCTCGGCGGCCAGCGCCCAGAAGTCGCCACCCTCGACGCTGCGCCGATCGAGCTCGCCCGCTGCCGCCAGCCGCCAGGCGACCTCCAGCGCCCCGTCCCATGTCCGCGCCTGACGCAGCGGGGACCAGGTGTGCGAGGCGACGCCGGCCAGGGCGAACGGGTCAAAGACGAACACCTGGCCCAGCTGCCGGCGGCGGCGAACCGTCGCCGCGAGCAGGTCGGTCTTGATCGACGAGGCCACCGCCGGTCCGTTCCACTCGAGCAGCGCCGGAATCGCCAAGTCCGGCCGACTTGCCCGACTGCGGGGGCCCGAACGCCACCAGCGCGTGCCGCTGTTCGGCGTAGCAGGAGGCGACCGTTGTGGCGTCCGAGGGCGAGCCGTGCGACGCTGCGCTCCGGCGAGCGACGAGCGCTCCGCATCGCCGCGCGAGCGCAGCGCGCGCAGCTCACCGCGCGGTGGCCCATCGGGCGCCACCCGCTCCGCCGCGGTGGCGTCCGATCCAGCCCGTCCGCGAGAGCGCGCGCCAGGCCCGCCGCGACGGCGGATGACCAGCAGGCCGAGCGCGCCGTAGCAGCCGGCTGGCCCGGGCAGACGCGCACGGGCGATCGTCGGCCACGCGGCGGCAGGATCACCGCAGCCGCGTCGGCAGCCGGGTCAGCACCCCAGGAGCTGCGCCGACGCCCGACCCTCGGCCAGCCGGCCGCCGAACACCGTCCCGGCAATGCCGCCCCACAGCCAGACGAGCCCGGCCACGGCCAGCACCGCACGCGATCAGCGCGAGCATGGCGGCATCGGAGATGCCCTCAGAGCGGTTGCGGTTCACCGGCGCCCCGAGTCCTCCGCGTTGATCCGCATCCCGGTGTCGGTGTTGGTCAGCCCGGTCTCCAGACGGGAGCGGTAGTGCTGGACCACGAACGAACGTGAACCCACCCGCCACAGCGCCTGGCCGGCTGACAGCAGCGAGATCAGCCGGGCCTCGGTCTCCGACAGGCCGAGCAGCTGGCGCGTGAGCGGTACCTGGCTCTCGTCCTGGTGGTAGACGATCCGGGTGGAGGCGTCGGCGATCAGTCCTTCGGCGATCCGCGCCGCGCGCGAGCCCGCGTCGCCGGCCGCCTGCAGGTCGGCAAGCTTGTGCAGCACGACCAGGTTCATCACGCCGAACTGGCGGGCCAGCTTGAAGTTCGACTGAAACCACTCGCCCAGCCCGGTGTGCTGGACGATCTTCCAGGACTCGTCGGCCACGTTGATCATCCGCTCCCGGCCCGGGCGCTCGGCCATCTGCGCCAGCAGCGCACTCATCCAGGCCGTCGCGCAGGCCATCAGGATTCCCACTGCCGGCGAGTCGCGGACGGCATGCAGATCGAGCACCAGCGAGCTTGGCGTCGAGATCCAGACCCGGGGTAGTCGGCCCGTCGAACATGCCCCGCAGCGGTCCTTCGCACAGATCCTGGAGGGCGAGCGCGGCGCGCCGCGAGTCACCGGCCAGCCGTTCGGACGCTCGTGCGCAGGCGATCCGCCATCGCCGCCACCGGGGAGAACAGCAGCGCTGCGATGTCCGGTAGCGTCGGCTCCGCGCCGCCGTGGGCCCGTACCGTCCTCAGCGCCTCACGCAGCGCGGCGGCTTCGATCTGGGTCAGCGGCCCGCCCACCGCGGTGACCGTCACCGCGCGCAGCAGATCAAGCTGAGCGTGCTCCTCGGGCCGCGAGGCCAGGGGGTTCAGTCGCACTCCGGCCCCGGGAACGAGCGAGATCGGCTTCACCCCGACCGCGGCGCAGAGCGGCCCGTACTCGCGCTTGACGTCGAGCACGAACGCTCGGCGGCCGAACAGCAGCATCCGCCACAGCAGCGTCTTGACCAGGGCACTCTTGCCCTGGCCAAGCTTGCCCAGCACGATCACGTTCGGGTCATCCAGCGTGCCTTCGCCGTAGAGCACCCACGGGTCAAAACAGAACGCGCCGCCGGCCGAGTCACGGCCGATGAACACCCCCCGGCCACCCAGGCCGCCCGGGCGCCATGAAGGGATAGATCGCCTGGGCGTGCCGGGTCGTCACGCGGTGCCCCGGTCGTTCGGCCGCGCGCAGGCTCATCGCGCGCCCATCGCCCTCGCCGAGTTCACTTCAGCCCCCGGCAGAGCGGCAAGCGTGAACGTGAACGCCTCGGCCTGCTGGCCGTACATCCTGTGCAGCTCGAGCCGAGCCCGCGCGGCGTGCTCGAGCACCTCGGCGCTGGCCCGACGCAGGTCCTCGAGGTCTCGGCCGGAGACGGTCACGAACCCGGCCAGGCGGACCTCGCAATGGCCCGAGGCCAGCTCGGACTCCCGCCGCACCGTGGCGTCCTCGGCCTGACGCTGGCGCGCCGTCTCGGACTGCCCGAAGCGCCGGCGCAGGTCGCGATCGGCCCGGTCACGCGTGATCGCGGCTTCGACGTCACGGGTCGAGCGCTCCGGGGGGATCGGCTCGAAGCTCACCGCGACGGTTCGCACAACGCTCGAGCGGCCGAGCAGGGCGTCCATGAACATCGGTGAGACATCGACCCGCGGCCATCCGCCGATCCAGTACGTGGCGTGGAGCGCGCCATCGCTGCGGTAATGGTCCCAGGACTCCAGCGCGCCCAGCGGCCACGCGTTCGCCTCGGCCAGGCCGTCGCGGCCGGGGTCGGCCGTCTCCAGCGTGGTCAGCTCAGCGCGGGCGTACGGATCGAAGGCGGTGCGCAGCGCCCGGGCGAGCTGGCCCGGGCTGAGCGCGCCGAGCACGGTCGATCTCGGCCGCCTCCAGACCCTGCGCGACGCGCTCGGTCGACTCGACCAGCGCGCGGGTGACGGCATCGTCGCCCGCGCTCACGAACGCGGCCGCGCCTCGACTTGTACGGCGACGAGGATCTCGTGCTCCTGCGTGACCTTCGCCGTCGTTCCGATCAGCTCCAGGTAGGACTCGATCATCGGCGTGCCCCGCAACGGGATGGCCGGATCGTGCTCGGCATGAAGCCAGCGGGCCAGCTCATCCCCCTGGGCGGGCGCCGTTCGCTCGATCCATCCGATCCTCCGAATCGCGCGTGCTGGACGCGCTCGAGAGCACGAGCCCCCACCGCGCCAGGCGCCGCTCCTGGGACTCGGGATCCAGCAGCGAGAACGAGCCCACCCGGCAGGCCAGCACCGCGGTCAAGCCGACGACCGGAGCGCTCCGCCAGGATTCCGATCGATCCTTCGCGGTAGGCCGCGGCCCTGATCCGCACGCCGCGCAAGCGCCGGCGGGTCGTCGGTGCGAGGGACGGTCGGGTCGACGCTTGCCCGCTCCGGCTCGGCAGGCGAAAGCCGTCGGCCGGAAGCCGCGAGCGAAAGCGACGACCGCCCGTGGCACGCGCGCGTCAGGAACGAAGCCACGATCGGCGCCCATTCCTCCGCGCTGCGGCGGCCGATCGGAACGACCGTCATCCCGCAGCCGAGGGCGAACACGAGCAATGGCCAGCAGGGCGCCGACTCGCCGTCGGGGAGCGCGTTGAGGATCGCGATGGCCAAGCAGCGCGCCGGTGGCGATCGAGGCCGCCTGGCCGGCGCGGACCGGGCCAAGGATGCCGCGCCGCTCGAGCGGGCCGAAGCGATAGGTCAGCCGCGGCGCGCTCACCGGGCATCGCCGCCCTCGCCGGCGCCCGCGTCGGCGTCCGCGGTTCATCGGGGCCGCGGATTCGCGAGCATCCGGTGCGGCGGACCAGCGCCACCAGGGCTTGTCCCACAGCGGCTCGCGCCGGGAACGACTCCGGGCCGAGCTCGATCGGGTCCCAGGTGCCGTTCTCCTGCTGGTACATATCGGCAGCCCGGGCAGCCGCTGATCGACCGCGGTCCTAGCCGGCGTCACGGGGGCGCCCGGCTGTCCCGTCGCTGGCCGGCCCGCGCCGCGTCGGCGGCACCGCCGCACCGCTCCCGCTTGCGGCGGCCGGCGTCCGGCTCGCCGGCTGCCGACGACCGAGCCGGAGCAGTTCCGAGTCGGCATCTTCGGTCTGCCCGCTCGCGCTGCCCGGATTCGGCGCTCCGCGCCGCGGAGCGGAGCTTCTCGACCTCGTTCGGGGGCGGCGCGCTGGCGTCCGGACCTGCCGGGCCCGGCCAGCGTCGGCCGCTTGGCGGCGCATACCGGCCGTCACCGATCCCGCCCAGTCCCCGGCGCCTCCGGCGGCGGCCTCGGCGGCCGCGTGGATGGCGCGCATCCGTCCGCCCTCGCCGCGCAGCTGTCCCGCCGCGGCGCTCGCGAGCTCGGTCATCGGCAGCAGCCGGACCAAGGCCCAGGGCGCGGCGGCCGCGAGCAAGACGAGCACGAGCCCGGCCAGCATGCCGCCGACGCCGCCCGAGCCCCGGTGGCCGAGGGCCGCGCCGCCGAGCGCGAGGACCGCCACGATCGCGAACTTGGAGAGGATCAGCGCCACGAGCACCTCGACCACCCGGATCGCCCACACCCGTCGTGCGGGCCACACGAAGGCGGCAAAGGCCAGCGGCAGCATCAGCACGACGACGTAGACCGCCGCCTCTCGCATCAGCATCTCCACCCACAGCAGCACCGCTGCGGACACCGTGAGCAGGCCAACGAAGAAGGCGACGAACGGCGAGCGCGAGAGGACGCTGAGCGTTCCAGAGACCAGTCCGAGCTGGGCCAGGAAGCGGGTTCCCGCGCCGCCGGCAGCCGAGGCGACGGCGGCCGAGATCTCGTCGGAGGCGGCCAGCAGCAGCATGGTCAACGGCGCCGCGACGCTGACCGCCAGCAGCGAGAGCGGCAGATACCCGAACGAGGCGCGGGCCAGCAGGGCGAGGTCCGAGCGCATCAGCGCCTGAACGGCTGCCGCGAACAGAAACGGCAGGGTCAGCAGCGCGGCGATGCCGGCCATTCGCCAGTAGGTCGAGGAGAACCAGGTGCTCGTCAGCTGCGGTCTGGTCGTCTTGTCGAGCACCGTGGCCGTGTCGCGTAGCGCGGTCTTGGCGCCGCCCAGCACCCAGGCGCCGACCGCGGCCAGCCCGACCAGCGCGGCAGCGTGGGTCGCCCAACCCGCTGGCGGCGCTGCCGGCGCCGCCGGCGAGCGCCTTCGCGGCACCGCCGATGTGGCCCGTGATCAGCTTCTTGCCGGCGCCGAGGAGCTTGTCGCCGTGCTGAACGACGCCGCAGGCCTTGCCGGCGATGCCGCTGACCCAGCCGACGACGCCGCAGACCGGCTTGAGCGGATTGAACGCCGCGGCGATCGGCGGCGTCGGCGCCGGCGACAGACGGCGCGAGGGCGAAGCACAGCGCGAGCCAGACGCCCGGCAGCGCGGTGGTGGTTGCGGGGCACCATCACTTCGCCTTCGTCCCGAGATGCTGGAAGAAGTTGACCAGCCCCGGGGCCGCGCCGACGACCAGCGCGGCGGCCGCCGAGATCAGCGCCGCCATCCGCCCGCGGCGCGGCGTAGTGGTGGTTGTGGCTGTGGGAGGCCACCGCCCACAGCCCGGCTCCGATGAACGCCCCGAGCAGGGCGATGGCCAGCGCCCAGGCCTCGGCACCGTTGACCAGCTGCTGGAGCACGTTGCTCCCCGGCAGGCCCGTGAGATTGGGATGCGCAGTGACCGCCGGGCCGTGATCGCCCGTCATCCAGCTCGCGATCGTGGTCCATTCCGCCTCCGAGTCTAATTGAAGCTAATTTGATGATGCTGAACCTAGCAATACTAATCGAGTCTTGCTAGGTTCATTCGTATCAACTTTGCTTCTTTTAGATCTTGATCCGACCATCTGACCTCACCGATCCAGACCGGGCTCAACGCCGCTCGACGTCGACGCGCTCTATCGCGTCGATCGGACGCCGCCTGGAGCAGATCGTCCGCGCCGACGTGCGAGCGCCGGAGGAGGTGATCGAGGACGCGTGCCAGTTCGCGTGGAGCCGACTGGTCCACCACGCGCACCGCGTGCAGCCTGAGTGCGCGCTGGCCTGGCTGGCCCAGACCGCCCGACGCGAGGCAGTCAAGCTCGTCCGCCGTGACGGACGGGACCTCTCGCTTGGATGCGGCCTGGCGGACGGGGAGGTTCTGGTCGGCCGTGGCGACCGCTGGGCCGGGTCCCGAGGAACGTATTCGAGCAGCGCCAGCGCCTCGCGGTGGTCAGCTGCGCTGCCCGAGCGCCAGCAGCGGGTCCTGTGGCTGCACGCTCTCGGGCCTCAGCTATGCGGAGATTGCGCTCCAGACGGGCTACAGCCTGCGCACGGTCGAGCGTCAGCTGCTGCGGGCCAAGCGGTCGGTGCGCCTGCTCGCGGCGGCCTAGGCCGCGAGCGCCACGGAGTAGGATCGGCTCGGGCAGGGTGCCCGCGCCGCATGGCCACCGAGGAGCACGTCACCTACTGCCGGATCTGCGAGCCGCTGTGCGGTCTGGTCGCCACCGTGCAGGACGGCGAGCTGGTCAAGCTCCGGCCCGACCCGGATCATCCGCTGTCCAAGGGCTTCGCCTGCCCGAAGGGGATCGCGATGACCGGGGTCCAGAACGATCCCGACCGGGTCATCTATCCCCAGCGCCGGCTGCCCGGACGGCAGCTTCGAGCGGGTGAGCTGGAACGAGGCGCTGGACGACATCGGCGTGCGGCTGCAAGCGCCTGATCGACGCGCCACGGCGGCAGCACGGTCGGCTGGTACCTCGGCAACCCGTCGGCGTTCTCCTACTCGCACCCGATCTGGGTCAAGGGATTCATGGATGCGATCGGCTCCCCGAACCTGTTCAGCGCCGGGCTCGCAGGACGTCAACAACCGCTTCGTCGCCAGCCAGCTGCTGTACGGATCTCCGCTGGTCGTCCCGATTCCAGACCTCGACCGCACCGAGCTTCCTGCTGATCGTCGGCGCCAACCCGCTGGTCTCCCACGGCAGCGTGCTCACTGCTCCCCGGATCAAGGATTCGCTGCACGCGATCGTCGACTCGCGGCGGACGGGTGGTGGTCGTCGACCCGCGCCGCTCAGAGACGGCGCGCGCGTTTGAACACGTCGCGATCAAGCCCGACACCGACGCCTGGCTGCTGCTCTCGCTGCTGAACGTCATCTTCGCCGAGGGCCTGGAGGACCGCGGGACCCTGGCGCGGCAGGCCACTGGAGCTCGACACCTACGGCGCCTCGTCGAGCAGCATCCTCCCGAGGCGACCGAGGCGCGCACGGGCGTCCCGGCGACCGAGGCACGCGCGCTGGCCGCGGCGTTGGCCGGCGCTGGCGCCGCCGCTGTCTACGGTCGCACCGGGTCGTGCCTCGGGCGCCACGGGACGCTGGTCTCGTTTCTGCTCGACGCACTCAACGTCGTCACCGGCAACCTTGACCGAGAGGGCGGCGCCATCTTCGGCACCGGCCCGATCCAGCTCGAGGATCTGCTGCACCGGATCGGCGCGGACAGCTACGGCAAGGTCCACTCGCGAGTCGGCGGCTTTCCGGACGTGCTCGGTCAGCTCCCGGCGTCGCTGATGGCCAAGGAGATGACCACCCCGGGGACCGGTCAGATTCGGGCCCTGTTCGTCTCCTCGGGCAATCCGGTCCTGTCGGTGCCCGACGGCGACGAGCTCGAGCGCGGCGATGGCGGGCAACTGGAGCTCACGGTGGCCATCGACCTCTACGTCACCGACACCAGCCGCCACGCCGACTACATCCTGCCGGCGACGACCTTCCTGGAGCGCGAGGACTTCCCGTCGGCGTTTCTCACCTTCCACACCACCCCGTTCGTGCAGTGGACCGATCCGGTGCTCGCGCCGCGCGGCGAGGCACGCCAGGAGTGGGAGATCATCGAGGACATCGCCCGGCGGATCGGAACGACGCCGGCGAGCGCTTGGCCGCTGCGGGCGCTGGGCCGCCTGGGGTTGCGGATCTCGCCCCGGCGGCTGATCGACCTCGGGTTGCGGCTCGGGCCGCGCGGGGACCTGTTCGGCCTGCGCCGCGGCGGCTTGAGCGTCGCCCGGCTGCGCCGGCATCCGCACGGCCTGCAACTGGCCGACCGGCATCCCGTCGGGGTGCTGGCCAAGAAGGTCTTCCACCGCGACAAGCGCGTCCACCTGGCTCCGGCGGAGATCATGGCCGAGGTGTCCGCACTCGAGAATGCGAACGGGCACGATCCCGCCTTCCCGCTGCGCCTGATCGGGCTGCGAGAGCTACGCTCGCACAACTCCTGGATGCACAACGTCCCGAAGCTGATGCAGGGCGACCGCGTGCACGCCGCACGGGTGCATCCCGACGACGCGGCCGCGTCAGGGATCGAGGACGGGGCGCCGTGCCGGGTCTGCTCAGCCTCGGGCTCGATCGAGCTGCCGGCCAAGCTGACCGACGAGGTGATGCTCGGCACCGTCGCCGTGCCCCACGGTTGGGGTCATCGTGGCGGCTGGCGCCAGGCCAACGCCGCCGGCGGGGTCAACGTCAACCTGCTCGCCTCCTCCGATCCGGCCGAGCTCGAGCGGCTGGCCGGGATGGCGTTCTTGAACGGGATCCCGGTGCGGCTCGAGGCGGTGGCGCCGCGCGACGGCCGGCGGCAGCGCGTCGAGGTCGCCAGCCGCGCACCGCCTGCCAACCGCCTAGCGCCGGGCGCGGCCCCGCTTGCGCCGGCGTCGCTCGGCCGGACTCAGCTTGCGCGGCTTGGCCTTCTGCCTTGGCCGCTGCCCGACTGGCCGCGGTGGCCGCTTCGGCGGCCGCATGATGGCGGACCGGTGCGCGCCGGCGTGCGTCACGCCAGATGAACAGCGAGATGCCGACCAGCACGACCATCGCGCCAACGCCGATCCCCACCGCCGTGCTGCCGCTGAGGCCGCTGCCCGGTGGATGTGGTGCTCACGCTGGGCGCCGCGATCACCGGCGCGGTGCTCGTGGTCGGTGTCGCCCCCGTGGACTGCGGCACGCCCGGGGCAAACGGACTTCCGGTCGTCCCGGCGCCGGTCAGCGGCGCACCGGCGGCACGGGCCCGCACCGCGGCGGCGGCAGCCGCCGAGGCAGCCGCGGCGGCGGCTGTGGAAGTCCCGCTCTTGGCCTGGGCGCCGGCCGCCAGCGCCGCCGACGGCCGGCGCCAACGCAGACCCCAGCACGACGGCCGCCAACACCAACACCGCTCTCAGTCTCAAGCCCGACCACGCTCCCACAGCAAACCGCCGCATCACTCAGCGCTCTGAGGCGAGCGGCTGCTCCATCGCCTTGGTGTCAGGCGGTTTGATGTACGGCTGCTCGGGCTCCTCGTGCTCCTCGTGGTAGACGCTCTCGGCGTTGACCGCCCAGATGTCGTGGTTCGTCCCCAGGAGGATGTTGTCGACCGCTCGCATGGCGGTCAGCATCGAGTGATCGGAGTTGTTGTAGCGGTGCAGCCCGTTGCGGCCGACCTGGATCAGGTTGGGCACGCCCTCGAGCCAGTCACGGATCACGGCGATCCGCTCGGCGTATTCGGAGTCGTAGATCGGGTACGCCTTGTGGACGCGGACGGTGAAGCCGAACTTGATCTTCTGCGTGGTGACCAGGCCGAGCTGTTTGATCTCGCGCGTGGCCAGGGCGACCAGGTCGTCGTCGTCCATGTTCCACAGCTCGTCACCTTCGAAGCAGAAGTACTCCATCCCGATCGAGCCGTCGGTTTCGTTGGGCACCATCCACGGACTCCAGGAGCGGAAGTTCTGAATCCGGCCGACCGTCACGTTGGGCTCGTGGATGTAGATCCAGTTGTCCGGGAACAGCTCTTCGCCGTCGATCACCAGCAGCACGGTGAGGAAGTCCCGGTAGCGCAGGCCGCGCGCGGCGTCGCGGACCTCGCCGGGCGCGTCGGGCTCGGTGATCCCGACCGTCGTGCGCAGCGGGAGGGAGGAGATCACGTAGGAGGGAGTCAGCGTCTCTCCGCCGGCCACCACCTCGGTCAGGCGCCCGGTGCTCGGGTCGACGCGCAGCCGGGTGACCGGCGCGTTCATGCGCACCTCGCCGCCGTGGGCGTGGATGTCGTCGCGCATCTGCTCCCACATCTGGCCCGGGCCGTAGCGGGGGTAGTTGAACTCCGAGATCAGCGACTTGATCTTGTTGCCGCGGTTGCCGAAAAAGGCCGACTTGGCGGCGCTGAAGAACGACAGGCCCTTGATCCGCTGCGCGGCCCATTCGGCGCGGATCTCGTTCGTGGAAACGCCCCACACCTTCTCGGTGTAGGACTTGAAGAAGTGGTTGAACAGCCGCCGACCGAAGCGGTTGGTCACCCACTGCTCAAAGGTGTCCTCGCGGCCCTTGGGCTTGACCGCCGCCCACAGGTAGGACAGGCCGCAGAGCATCAGCTCCCACGGTCCGAGCTTCTTGATCACGTCCATGCCCTGCAGCGGATAGTCGAGGAACTTGCTGCGCCAGTAGATGCGGGACTGGCGCGGGCGCTTGAGGAACTCCTCCTTCATGATCTCGTGCCAGAGGTCGTCGACCTCCTTGACCTTGGTGAAGAAGCGGTGGCCGCCAAGATCGAAGCGGTAGCCGTCACGGATCTCGGTGCGGGCGATGCCGCCGACCTGATCGGTCGACTCGAGGACGATGACCGGCTTGCCCTGCTTGGCCAGCAGATAGCCGGCGGTCAGTCCGGCCGGGCCACCGCCGAGGACGACGACGGGATGCTCGGCAGTGATGTCGCCACCCGTCCCGGTGGCCACTGCGGCGCTACATCAGCGCCCGTCCCGGGCTTGTCTGGGGGAGAAGTTTCGCTCATGTCCGGCTTCACGCGATCTTTTTGTAGAGGACGGCGCTGTCGCCCACGCAGCAGGCACCGCGGTAGTTGTGCGGGGCCACCCACACCGGCTGGAGGCTCCGATCGGCCGCGAGGATCGCTCCCCACTGAGCAGAGCGCCGCCGCACTAGCTGTGTCCACGGCGCCTCCCAGCTCTGCGCACCCTCCGTCATCGGGCGCACGAACAGGATCTGCTGGCCGGGTTTGAGCGTAGCAATCAACGGACTCAGCGTGGCCTGCGGGTTGGCGTGCTCGAGTCGCGGCAGCGCGTGGACCCAGTTCATCGACTGGGGGTCGCTCGAGGGGCCGGTGACGTCGGCGAAGCGCAGCCCGGAGGGCAGGTAGTACCAGGCCAGAGGAACCTGCTCGGGCTGACCGACGACGACGAGGTCACCCTGATGCAGGTACTGCGCCATCTCGCCGCTGACGTCACGCATGTCGCTCTTGTACTGAGGGGTGAAGGACGCCGGATTGGCCCAGAAGATGACCGTCAGCGCCAGGGCGATCAGGCCGACGCCGCGAGCGCGGGCCAGGCCCCACGCGGCCAGCAGCAGCAGCGCCGCCAGGATCGGCGCGAAGTAGCGGTACTGCCAGGCGGGTGAGAAGCGGGAGACGAGCCAGCCGAATGCCAGCGTCCCGATCGGGAAGAGCATGAGCGCCCACATCGTCAGTCCTTCGCGGGAGGTCCGGCGTCCGCGCGCCCACAGCGCTGCCAATCCGATGGCTGCGCCGAGCACCAGCGCGGTGGTGGCGCGGTCGCCGCCCATCAGGTTGCGTGAGATCTGCACCGGGGCGCCGAAGTTCGGCGCCGAGTCCCACGGGGATCCGGTATGACTGGCCTGGTAGAGCAGCGTGGGGACCCAGGGCAGATACAGCACCGCGGCCGCCCCAAAGGCCAGGATCGCGTCGCTTGAGCAGCGCGCGCCGGTCGTCGCTGGCCCGCCAGACCGGAATCAGTGCCAGGGCAGCGCCGACACCGAAGAAGATTCCCCAGGCGTGCGTGTACAACATCAGCGCCTGGCAGATCGTGAACAGGATCAGGTAGCGCCGTCTTCGGTAGATGAACCCGTGGACGAATCCGGCCGTGGCCAGCAGGCCCAGCAGCGCCATCAGCGTGTACATCCGCGTCTCTTCGCTGTAGGCGGTGAGGAATGGGTTGAACGCGAACAGGACCGCCGCGATCAGGGCGGCGCGCACTCCGAACAGGCTCCAGGCCACCCACGCGCCGACGGGAATGGTGAGGATCCCGAAGATCAGCGACAGCGCGTGGGTCGCGCCCTCGCTGGAGCCGAAGACGCTCATCCAGACATGGAGCAGCAGGTAGTAGAGCGGCGGCGAGCCATCGTGGCGCAGGACGCCGGGGATCGCCGTGAGCGAGTGCGAGGAGATCCCCACCGACAGGGCCTCGTCCATCCAGAACTGGCCGGTCAGGTAACGGCTGCGCAGGAACGCCGAGAGCAGCGTGAGCACCGACGATGGTGCCGCCGACGGTCAGCCACCGGGGATAGCGCTCGATCCACGACGGCGTGTGCAGATCGAAGTCCGGTACGGCGCTTTCGGCGAGGTGCGGCGACGGTGGCCATCAGCGGGTGAGGTTAGTGGAGCAGTGCTCGTAGACCCGGAAGGTCCGCACGCGGCCAACAAGGTGGTAGGGCGTGCTCGGCCAGGTGCTGCAGCAGCGGAAGCAGGTGCGCGTTGCGCTGCGCCCGGGTCTGGAAGATGACGTTGGGAGCCGGCGGCGGGGGCCCAGCGGAGGACACGGGGGACGCCTGCACCTGCGTCGTGTGCACGCCGAGCGTCCAGGCCAGCATCGGGACCTGGAAGCCCTCGGTCATCACGCGTGCCGCAGCGGAGCACCTGCGCCGGGCCGCCGAGTCGGCTGACCGCCTGGGTGATGTCCTCGCGCAGGTGCGCCTGGTAGGTCAGCGACCGGTGGGTGCGCTGGATGTCGATCAGGTTGGTGCCCACCCAGTTGGGAAGCAGCAGGAACACCGCCGCGACCAGCGGCGAGCGCACCCCAGCGCACCGCGCTGCAGGGTTCGGTGCGCCAGCCGAGCGAAGCGCCGGCATGTAGCGGGGCAGCAGCCCGTCCGAGCTCGAGCGCGAGCCAACCCCAGCCGACGGCCCCGGCGATCTCGATCAGTGCGGCCCCGAGGACCAGGTAGCGATTGTTTCCGGAGAACCCGGCCTGGGTCATGATCCCGATCACGACCCACCATCCGGCGCCGAGCACGCCGGCGAGGATGATTCCCGCCTGGGCGTGCTCGCGGACCGTCGACAGCCGCCAGCTGCCGCGCGACGCGGTGCCCGCGCCACAGCAGCACGCCGGCCGCGCCGACGGCCAGCGCGGTGAAGATCTTGATCCGCAGCAGCACCTGCGGCCAGGCGTGGTCGGCGAGCTCGGTCCAGAACGGGAACTTGGCGAACGCGGGACTGTTCGAGCGTGGATGCTGGGCGCGGTTGACGCCGCGGAAGAAGTGACCCGAGCCCCAGTACTCGGGCAGGAACCAGAACACCGGGATGCAGCACGAACAGGGCCGCGACGAGCTTCCGGGCCTCGGGATCCTTCCACCACAGCCACAGCCCGTAAGGGCCCCAGAACAGCCAGATCTCCGGTCGGTCGAGCGCGGCGAGGAAGCCGATGGCGAACGCCTGACGGCGCTTTCCGTCAAGGTGGCGGTCGACCGCGATCAGCACCAGCGCCGTCATCAGCCCCTCGGAGTAGCCAAGCCCGTTGTCGCTGATGAAGCCGCCCGAGAAGGTCAGGCCCGACCGCGGCGATCAGCCCGGCCAGCAGCGCCGGACCCAGCGCGGTCAGCCCACGCTCGCCCAGGCTCTGCTCCCCGCCGCGCTGACCACGGCGGCCAGCTGGCGGGTCAGCCGTACGCACACCTTGAACACCATCGCCACCGACATCACCGCGCCCGCGCGGGCCACGACCAGCCACAGGTCCGGCGCAGCCTTGCCGAACGGGGCGAACAGCGTGGTGAAGATCACCGGCAGGGGCTTCCACGAGGGACCGCCCGTGGTGTGGAGCTTGAAATGGACGATCTCGCGGCCCCACACGAGCCACGCCCACGGGTCGTAGCTGGGGGTGGAGGGCAGCAGCAGCGACAGCGCTCCGACCACCAGGGCCAGCGCCGGCGAGCGCGGCGTAGAGCCTCGCGCCGGTCAGGCGCGCGGTGATGGCCGCGGGGTAGGTTCTACGCTGGGCCGCGGCCGGCGCAGTCAGCTCGTCGGCAGTGGGAACGGACACAAACGGATCTCAGGCTGGCGCCGCGCTCAACGAGCTCGAAGACGATGCGCGGCAAGAGGCACGAGCCCGCGCACGTCGCGCGGGCAGGGCCGGGCATTCTAGTCGGCCCGCGACCGATCGCGCTCAGCCGCTCCGGCGCGCGTCGTCTCAGCCGCTCGCCACGCGGCGCTTCAGCGCGACGATCCGGTTGTAGGAAGCTCGGGCCTCGGCAGCGCTCAGCGCGCCGCGTGGCCAGAGGCCCGCTGCAGGGCGGCTAGCACCCCTGGCGCGGAGTCGGTGTAGAGCAGGACGTCCGCGCCGGCGCGGGCCGCCAGCACGCCGGCGGTGACCTCGTCGTGCCCGGTCGGCGTGCCCAGCGCGTCGGTGATCGTCACGCCGGAGAAGCCCAGGCCGCGCCGCAACAGGCCTTGGACGATCGGTGCGCGAAAGCGCCGTCGGCGTGCCCGTGCGGTCATAGGCGGGAAATCCCGCGGTCGAGAGCATGACGCTGTCGAGCCCGCGGCGGATCAGGGCTCGGTAAGGCTTGAGCGCCGCGTCACGCTGAGCCGCTGGTGGGTCGCAGCTCGTTCAGCTTGTTGTCGGTGTCGATGGCCGCGGAGCCGACTCCGGGAAAGTGCTTGGCCGTCGCCGCGGCGTGGGCGTTCTGGAGCCCGAGGGCGAACGAGGTCGCGTACCTGGCCACGGTGTCGGCGTTGAACGAGAACGCCCTGTCCCTGGCGCCAGATGAACGCGCCGCGGAACGTCGGGCACGTCGGTCACCGGAGCGAGGTCCCAGTTGATCCCGAGACCCTTCAGGTAGCGGCCGGTGGCTCGTCCTTCGCTGAACGCCAGCGAAGGGCCCCCGCTCGCGACGATCTGCGGCGGGGAGCGATCGGGGGGGCCATTGGCCAGGCGCTTGACCTGTCCGCCCTCCTGGTCGGTGGCGATCAGCAGCGGAGGGTTGCCGCCCGCGCGGGCGGCGCGCTGCAGCGAGCCGGTGAGAGAGCGCAGCTGCGTCCGGCTAGAGATGTTGGCGCTGAACAGAATCACCGAGCCCACCGGCCCTCGCGCACGCTGCGCAGCAGGCCGGCGTCCGGCTGCGTGCCCTGCATCCCGACCATGATCCGCTGCCCGAGCAGCTTCGTGGCGGAAATGCCGCGAGCCGCGCCGGCGGCCGGCCGGGCGGCCGCGGTAGCCGCGGACGCCCGAGGCGGGGCCATGACCAGGCGTCGACGGTGCCGGCACCTCAGAGGCCACGGCGCCGCCGACGAGGGCCAGCGCGGCGATCAGCGCGCGGTCCAGCACAGCGCTAGCCGGACACTCCCTGGGCCAGGCAATCCTCGATCGGCTTCAGCGCCGAGTCAGATGCGCTGCCCGGGTACAGAAGCGCGCTGCCGATGACCTCCGCGGCCTGCACGTGACCGGTGAACTGCTCGTTCTGAGCGGCCCCGGGCGTGGGCTCGAACGTCGCCGCGACCTGGTTGGGCCCGGTGCCGATGATGAGGTCCGTCTTGCCGCGCTTGACCACCGGCACGCCCAGGCCCTGCAGGCACTTGAGGTGCTTCGCGCGCGGGTCGTCGACCACGCCACGCGCTCCCGCCGTGTGCACCGAGACGTCCGCGGATCCGGCCACCGGCTTGGCCGTGGATCCGCACGCGGACAGCACGAGCGCGGCCAGCACGCAGGCCGGCCGCGAGCTTCGACAGAGAACATGCCGCGCCAGCGTAGAGGATCGCCGCTGGGGCGTTCTCTACCCTCCCGCGCCGTGATCACGTTCGCGGTGCTGAGCGGGACGATGCCGAAACTGGGCGTGATCCTGGTCGCGGTCCTGCGCTGCGGCGGCAATGCTCGTCGGCCAGCGATCGCGCAGCGGCGGCCGCGATGCTGGGCGCGCTGGTCCTCGCGCCGGTGCTGCTGCTGATCGACATCTGGCACTCGCCGCAGCTGAGCGTCGTGCACCGTCATCCACTGGTTGCCGCGGTCGCCGCACTGCTGGCGTTGTGCGTGCTCGCCGCCGTCGCCGCTCCTGATCAACCGGCGCCCGGCGCTGCTGGGACCGCTGGCGGTAATCGCGCTGCCGTTCCGGGTTCCGATTGCGGCCGGCGGCAGCAGCGCGAACCTGCTGGTGCCCCTGTATCTGGTGGTCGCCGCCGGGCTCTGTCATTCCTGGTTCCCGCCCTCGCGCGCGCGACTCTGAACCACGACCGCAACGACCGCAGCGACGCGGCGGACCGCGCCGGATGGCCGGAGCGGCTGCTCGCGCTCTACGTCGTCCTCTACGCGGTGCAGGCGCTGTACTCGCCCGATTTCGAGAAGGCGCTTCAGCAGATGGTGTTCTTCTACGTGCCGTTCTCGCTGCTGTTCTGTCTGCTCCGCCGCCTGACCTGGACGCCCGAGCTGATCCGCACGTGCCTGAAGACAGTCGTCGTGCTCGCCCTGCTGTTCGCCGGCGTCGGCTTCGTCGAGTACGCCACCAAGACGATCTTCCTCAACCCGAAGCTGGTCGCCGCCAACGACGTCCACGCCTACTTCACGGTCAACTCGGTGTTCTTCGACCCGGACATCTTCGGGCGGCTTCCTCGCGCTGGTGATGATCGCCGTGGCGGCGCTGCTGCTCTACGAGCGCGAGCGCCGGGAGCAGCTGCTGGCGATCGCCGTGCTGGCCATCCTGTGGGTGGGCCTGGTGCTGACGCTGTCCCGTTCGAGCCTGGCTGCGCTGCTCGTCGGTCTCGGCGCGCTGGCCGCACTGCGGTGGCGGGCTGGTCGGGTGCTGGCGCTGGCGGCGGCGGTGGTGGCGATCGGCGGCGTCGCGGTGGCCGATCTCACCGAAGACGTTCGGGCTCAACCAGGGGCTGAACGGCGCCTCGAGCGGCCGCGCAGACCTGGTCACCGGCGGCATTCACATGTTCGGCGATCGGCCGCTGTGGGGCTACGGCTCGGGTTCGTTCGTGCATGAGTACCGCGTGCAGCACCCCCGGAGCTCGCACGACGCTGTCGGCCTCACACACGATCCCGGTGACCATCGGCGCCGAGCAGGGTCTGCTCGGCGAGCTGCCCTACATCGCCCTGGTGCTCGTCTCCGCCGTGACGCTGGTTCGCGGCGCGCGCTCGGACCCCGCCCGGGCGGCCATCGCCGCAGCCTTCCTCGCCCTGATCTTCCACACCATGCTCTACGCGGACTTCCTGGAGGACCCGGTCACCTGGACCCTGCTGGCGATCGGACTCGCCTTGGCCCGCGCGGCCCCTCGGACGCAGGCGGGTTCGGCACCGGCGACCGGGCGCGTGCAAGCCGTCCCGGCCTGAGCGTCAGGCGAGCAGCGCGGAAAGTTCGGCGCCGTCGTCTGCGGTCAACGTCTGGGCGCCCGCCGAGCTCCGCGCCTCGAGCCTCAGCGCGTCCAGGGAGGGCGTGAACGGCGGGAGGTGGATCAACAGCAGGCGCTCGATCTCGGCCTGCCGAGCTACCTCCGCGGCCTCGCGCGCGGAGGAATGGATGTCCGCGTTGCGTGGCTGTGCCGTGGTGAACCACGCCTCGTGGGCCAGCGTTCGGCAGCCCGCCGCGAACGGAGCCGAACCCTCGTCATAGGCGGTGTCGGTGATCCAGGCCAGCGTGTCGCTCGAAGCGAAGGCCCAGGGTTGGCGCTGAGTGACGGTCCTGGCGGCGCAATCCGACGCGCACGCCCGCGAGCTCGATCTCGGCTCCGTGTAGGTCGCACACCTCGATCTCTTGAGCTTCGAGCGGTACCGGATGAAACGGCTCATGAGACAGGCGCGCGAGGATCTCTTGCGTGGGCGTGTCATAGAGCAGCCGGCCCGGGCCCCAAACGGTCGTCTGCTCGCAGGCCCCGACCGCCGGCAGATAGGCGAGGCCGGCGATGTGGTCAAGGTGAAAGTGCGTGAGCACGATGTCCAGGCGGGTGATCCCGTCCAGCAACTCGGGCTGCTCGACCAAGCGTCCGACTCCTGTGCCGGCGTCGATCATGATCGCGCTGTCGCCGTGACGCAGAAGCGCGCAGGCGGTGTGCCGGCCGTGTGCAGGGAACCAGCCACCCCCGCCGAGGATCGTCAATCGCTCGAACATACCCAGCCCGATCAGCTTGAGCGCGTCGCTCCGCGATCCTCGGGCTCGGCGGCCTCCGGCTCGGGCTTGCCGACGTGCCGGGTCGCCTCGGCGAGCCGCAGCAGCATGTCGTGCAGATGCTGGCGCTCCTCGTGCGTCCAGCGGAGCGAGCAGTTCCTCCTGCGCGGTGCGGGCCAGCTCCCGTCCGCGGGTCAGCGTCTGCTTGCCCTTGGCGGTCAGGTGCAGCGCGTGCGCGCGACGATCGTTGGGATGGCGCCGGCGCTCGACCAGGGCCTTGGCCTCGAGCTCGTCGATCGTCGACACCATCGAGCTCGGATCAATGCCCACGCACTTGCCCAGCGCATGCTGGGTCAGCTCTCCCTCGGCCTCGAGGACGTTCAGCACTCCCCACATCCGGGTGGTCAGCCCGAGGGATTCCAACCGCTCGGCGAACCGCTTCTGCGCCACCATGCCCATCCGGCTGATGAGAAAGCCCGTATGGCGCATCAGCGAGCTGTGCAGCCCCGGGGGGCCGGAGATGCTCTGCGGGGGAACAGTCATTCCGTAAAAAAGTGTAGCGATGACGGTGGCGCACGGAAATAGTTTTTGGTACAAATGATCCGCGCAGGCAAAGATCCAACTTGTAAACGAATTTTGAACCAAGGAGCCAGCCGCCCCATGCTGACCTCAATCACCCGCTGGGTCCTCGCGCATCGGCGCCTCGTCACCACCGCCTGGGTCGCCATCACCCTGGTGGGCATTGCCACGGTGGGCTCCTCGACCAGCGCCTTCAGTAAGAAGTTCACGGTGCCCGGGCGTGAGGGGTTCACGACGAACAGCAAGATCGTGGGTATTTATCACCAGGGTGGGCGGGGCGCGCCACTGGTGCCGGTCATCACGCTGCCGCGCGGCGTTTCGGTTGACACCGCACAGGTCAAGTCCCAGGTGCTGGCGGTCGAGTCCAAGCTGCATCGGGCGGTGCCGGGAGTCAGAACCGCTTCGTTTGCCTCAACCGGCGATCGCGCCTTCGTATCCGCCGATGGCCGCACCACGTTCCTCCTCGCCTATCCGCCTCCGGACAACGAATCCTTCGGCGACAACACCAAGGCGGCCAAAGCGGCGACGGCAGCGCTGGGCGGGGTGACCGTGGCCGGGGCTCCCGTGCGGCTCACCGGGGTGGATGCCTTGCGCAATCAGACCGGCGGGGGCGGCGGCCCCGGCGTGCTGCTCGAGTCGGTCCTCGGTGGACTCGGCGCCCTCGTCGTGCTCGGGTTCGTGTTCGCGTCGCTGCTGGCCTTTGTCCCGCTGCTGATGGCGATCGTTTCGATCATGACCACCTTCCTCGTGCTCTGGGGCGTGAGCGCGGTGACCGACGTCTCGATGATCGTCGAATTCCTCGTCGCCCTGATCGGACTCGGCGTGGCGATCGACTACTCGCTGATCGTGGTGGTCCGCTGGCGAGAGGAGCGAGCCCACGGGCACACCGGGGAGGAGGCGGTGGTCCGTGCGATGTCGACCGCGGGCCGCGCCGTGGTGTTCAGCGGGACGACGGTGGCCATCGGCCTGCTGGCGATGATCGTCTTGCCGTTGCCGTTCCTGCGCTCGATCGGCTATGCCGGAATGCTGATCCCGTTGGTCAGCGTGATCGTGGCCATCACCCTGCTGCCGATCGTGCTGCTCAAGGTGGGCAACCGTCTCGACTGGCCGCACATCCGCAGTGACGACAAGGCCAGCCGCTCCTGGACAGCTTGGGCCGCCTTCGTCGTCCGTCGTCGCTGGATTGCTGCCGGCCTGGCGCTGGTCGTCCTGGCCGCCCTAGCGATCGCGGCGCTGTCGCTGCAGCCGGGCAGTCCCAACCTCGACACGCTCTCCAAGCACGGCCAGGCGCGCGCGGGCCTGGTGGCGCTCGAGCGCTCAGGCATCGGTGGCGGCGCGCTGGAGCCGATCGAGATCCTCACTGCCGCGGGCCACTCCCAGGCCGTCGCCGCCAGGCTGCGCGGAGTTCCGGGCGTGGCCGGCGCGTTCGCCGCCGGCGGACCGCAATGGCAACGTGCCGGGACCGCACTGGTCGACGTGATTCCGCACGCCGATGGCTCCAGCGCGGCCGGGCGCGGCACCACCGCCGCCGTGCGCAACGCGGCTCACTCAATCGGCCCAGAGGTGCGCGTCGGCGGGATCGGAGCCGAGAATGCCGACTTCGTCTCGGCGATCTACGGGAGCTTCCCGGTGATGATCGCGCTGATTGCCGTGCTCACCTTCCTGCTCCTGGCCCGCGCGTTCCGCTCGTTGCTACTTCCGCTCAAGGCGGTGGTGCTCAACATCATCAGCGTCGCGGCGGCGTGGGGTGTGATCACGCTGGTCTGGCAGGAGGGCCACGGCTCGAGCCTGCTGTGGGGGATCGCCGCCACGCATTCGGTGACGGCATGGATCCCGCTGATGATCTTCGCGTTCCTGTTCGGGCTCTCGATGGACTACGAGGTGTTCATCCTGGCCCGGATGCGCGAGGAGTTCGACGGCACCGGGTCGACCGACACCGCGGTCGTCCGCGGTATCGGTCGCACCGGCCGCCTGGTCACCAGCGCAGCCCTGATCCTGTTTTTGGCCTTTGTCTCGATGGCCTCCGGTCCGGAAACCGACATCAAGGTGTTCGCCACCGGCCTCGCCGCCGGGATCCTGCTCGACGCGACGATCATCCGGGCGCTGCTGGTACCCGCCGTGGTGTCGCTGTTCGGGCGCTGGAACTGGTGGTTGCCGGCGCGTCCGGCGCGCTGGCTGCGGGTCGAGCCATCGCTGCCGGGAGCGCCATCGCCCGAAGCGGCCGGCGGGTAGCAGCGGGTTGAACCGATTCCGTTCGATCATGCGCGAAGGGGCATTACAGCGGCGTCGTGTACGCCCCGCTGATCCCGCCGTCGACCAGGAACGAGGTGGCGTTGACGTAGCTTGACTCGTCGCTGGCCAGGAACAGCGCCGCGTTGGCGATCTCCTCGGCTCGGGCGAAACGGCCCATCGGGACATGGACCAGCCGTCGCGCCGCCTGCTCGGGATCCTTGGCGAACAGCTCGCGCAGCAGCGGCGTGTCGACCGGCCCGGGGCACAGCGCGTTGACTCTGACGCCGCGGCGGGCGAACTCGACGCCGAGCTCGCGAGACATCGCCAGGACGCCGCCCTTGGATGCGGTGTAGGAGATCTGGGAGGTGGCTGACCCCATCACGGCGACAAACGAGGCGGTGTTGATCACCGAGCCGCCGCCGCGCCGCCAGCAGGTGCGGGATCCCGTGCTTGCAGCACAGGAAGACGCTGCGCAGGTTGGCGGCCTGCACGCGCTCCCATGCCTCGAGCGAGGTCTCAAGTACCGACGCGTCGTCGGTCGGCGAGATGCCGGCGTTGTTGAACAGCACGTCGACGCGTCCCAGCTCCTCGTGGACGCGGGCATACAGCGCCTCGACGCTCGCCTCGTCGGTGAGGTCGGCCTGCAGCGCAAGTTCGCCGACCTCGTGCTCGCGCAGATCGACTCCGACCACCCGCGCGCCCTCGCTCGTGAACCGCTCGGCGGTCGCCGCGCCGATCCCACCGGCCGCGCCGGTGATCACGCAGACCTTGTCTCCGAGCCGGCTCATGTCGCGTAGAAGATCGACTTGACCTCGGTGTACGCGTCAAGCGCGTGCGGCCCGAGCTCGCGGCCGTAACCGGACTGCTTGAAACCGCCGAAGGGCGTGCTCACCCGCACCGAGGTGTTGGAGTTGATCGACAGCACGCCCGCGTCGATCGCCCGAGCCACCCGGAGCGCGCGGGCCCCGTTCTCGGTCCAGATCGAACCGGAAAGCCCGTAGATCGTGTCATTGGCCAGACGCACCGCTTCCTCCTCGTCGTGGAACGGAATCACCGTGGCCACCGGCCCGAAGATCTCCTCCCGGGCGGCGCGCGCGGCGGGGTCGACCGGGGACATGACGGTCGGCGCGAACCAGTAACCGGGGCCGTCCGGCGCGCTGCCGCGGAAGGCGACCGGCGAGTCGTCCTCGAGGAACGACGACACCGTCTCCCGCTGTCCGGCCGAGATCAGCGGGCCCATCTCCGTGTCCGCAGCGAGCGGATCACCGACCCGAATCGCTTGCACCGCGGGCTCCAGAAACCCCATAAAGCGATCGAGCGCCGTGGACTCGACCAGGATCCGCGAGCGCGCGCAGCAATCCTGGCCGGCGTTGCCGAACACCGCGCCCGGGGCGGCCGCAGCCGCGGCCTCAAGATCCGCGTCGGCGAACACGACGTTGGGGGACTTGCCGCCCAACTCCAGCGTCACGCGCTTGATCGTGCTCGCCGCGCCGGCGGCGATCGAGCGACCGACCTCGGTCGATCCGGTAAAGGCGATCTTGGCCACGTCGGGATGCTCAACCAGGCGCTGCCCACAGGTCCGCCCGGGACCGACCACGACGCTCAGCACCCCGTCCGGGAGCCCGGCCGCCGTGGCGATCTCGGCAAAGCGCAGCGCGGTCAGGGGCGTCAGCTCCGCCGGCTTGAGCACCACCGTGTTGCCGGCGGCGAGCGCCGGCCCCAGCTTCCACGCCGCGATCGTCAGCGGGAAGTTCCAGGGCACGATCAGTCCGACGACGCCCAGCGGCTCGCGCACCGACCAGGCCTGCCCGCCGGCCACGGGGATCGTGTCGCCGAGCAGGCGCTCGGGCGCGCCGGCGTAGTAGCGGAACGTGGCCGCCACCATCTCCATCTCGCCGCGGGCATCGGCGATTGGCTTGCCAGCGTTGCGCGCCTCCAGCACCGCGAGCTCCTCCCGGCGGGCGTCCACCGCGTCGGCGATCGCGTGCAGGTGCGCCGCGCGGTCGCCTGGGGCGATCGCCCGCCAGGCCGGAAACGCCGCCCTGGCCCGCGCGACCGCCGCGTCGATGTCGTCCGCGTCCGCCCGAGGAACCTGCTGGAGCACCGCCTCGGTGGCAGGCTCCAGCACCTCCAGGGTGCCCTCAGGCAAGCTCGGGCCCCGGCTGGGCGACGGTCACGCCGTCGTCGGCGAACTCCAGCGTGTTCACCGGACCCCGGAACGTCCGCTTGGCCGAGACCAGGTACCAGATCGTCACCGCGAGCATCACCACGATGGTCACGATCGGCGCGTAGTTGACCGAGGACCAGCTGAAGCCGGATTTGAAGAACACCCCTGCCTGACTGGTGGGCAGGCAGAAGATGATCACGCAGAGCCCGACCCAGATGAAGGCGATCGGGTTCAGCCACCGGTAGTGACGGCCCAGCGTCCACGGACCCGGTTCGAAGCCATCGCGCATCCGCCAGCGCAGGAACACCGGGATCGTATAAGCGATGTAGAGGCCGATTACGGCGATCGAAATCACCGCGAAGAAGGCCACTGGGTAGCCGGCCGAGTTGGGGAAGTAGGCCGGGAGGGTGACGACCAGGGCGGCAAGGCAGACGAACAGGACGGCGTACGTCGGGGTCCCGTTGCTGCCCAGCTTGCGCCACAGGCGGTGGCCCGGGATCGCGCCATCGCGTGAGAAAGCGAACGTCATCCGTGACGCGCTGGTCACGCAGGCCATTCCGCAGAACAGCTGCCCGATCGTGGAGATCAAAATCACCGCCTTGGCCGCGGCCGAGCTCAGCGCGCCGGTGATGATGGCCAGCGCTGGGAAGCCGGCGGTGCTGATCGTGCTGATCTGTTTCTGCTGCACGGCGAAGGTCAGGGCCAGCAGCAGGATCCACCCGATGACGGCTGAGTAGGCCACCGATCGCCACACGCCCTTGGGCGCCGACTGGTCGGCGCCGTGGGTCTCCTCGGAGACGTGAGCGGAGGCGTCGTAGCCGGTGATCGTGTACATGGTCAGCAGGAAGCCGAGGGGCAACACGTAGAACCAGTACATGGCGTGGCTGAAGCCACCGATGCCGTACGAGCGATGGCCGAACACATAGGAGAAGCTCGAGTGGTGGGCCGGCACGGCGATCAGCAGCACGACGATCACCGTGACGCCGATCACATGCCACCACACCGAGACGCCATTGAAGATCGACACCAAGTGCCCGGAGAAGACGTTGATCAGACCGTGGAGCAGCAGGATCAGGGCAAACAGCGCAAACACCACGTGGGCGATGTAGTGCACGTTGGTCGAGGCGAAGTTGAAGATGAAGTTCACGTTGTAGAGCCCGAGCAGGGCCTGCAGGAAACTCGCGGCTGCGTAGTCGACCGAAGCGACCACGGCGACCAGGCCGATCAGGTTGAACCAGCCGGTGAACCAGCCCCAGCCCGCGCCCCCGAGCCGTGAGGCCCAGAAGTAGATACCCCCGGCGGTCGGAAACGCCGAGGCCAGCTCTGACATCGACAGTGCGACGGTCAGGATCAGGAGGCTGATAACCGGCCAGCCGATCGAGATCGCAACCGGACCGCCGTTGTTGAACGCCTGTCCGTAGCTCGTGAAGCAGCCGGCCAGCACAGAGATGATCGAGAACGAGATGGCGAAGTTGGAGAAGCTGCTCCAACCGCGCTTGAGCTCCTGCTTGTAGCCCAGCTCCGCCAGTCGCTGCTCGTCGCTCGAAAGTGCCTGTGCGCCAGTGCTCATCCGCCCCCTCCTCGATAAAAGGTCTGATGGTCCGTCCTTAGCCGCGGAACCATATGTCCGCGACGCTCGAGGAAGTCAAGGGCTCCTCAGCCGGCGGGCAGCAAACCCGCCAGCACGTGCTCGGTTCCGCGCAGGTGCTCGGCCATCTCGCGGGCCGCCGCCGGCTCGTCCCGCCGCCGCACCGCGGCCAGCACGCGGCGATGTTGTGCGTTGGCGGAATCGAGCACCTCGGGCGGGTGAGCGATATGGGAGATCAGCTCGGTCATCACGCCCTGCACTTCGGTCATCGCGGTGACCAGACGCGGGCTCGCTGTCGCCTCGGCCAAGGCGATGTGCCAGCGGACATCGAGGTGGCGATACGCCGGGAAGTCCTCGAGCGTTCCGTCGAGTGCCACCACCAGCGCGTCCAATGCGCTCAGGTCTGGCGCGTCCGCGCGCTCGGCGGCGAGCACGGCCACCCCGACCTCGACCGCCATCCGCTCGTCGCACACTGAGCGCCACGACGCCAGCAGCGCTCGTGAGGGTGGGCGGGCCGGCGGTTGCGGGTCGGCGACGAAGGTGCCGCCGCCGCGGCCCCTCGGGTGGCGCGCAGGTGCCCGCTCTGGGCCAGCGCGACGAGCGCCTGGCGCAGCGTCGAGCGAGCGATGCCGAGCTTCTCGCAGAGATCACGCTCGGCCGGCAGCCGGGTCCCCGGGGGGAGCAGCCCGAGCCGGATCGCCGTGCCCAGCCGCTCGACCGTCTCCTCGAACGCCGTCTGCGAATGGACTGGCGCGAACACCGTTTCGAGCGCCGCCACGGACTCCAGCGAGGCGACCTGGCTCACAGCCGCTCGAATCCGCGGATGCGCTCCCAGTCGGTCACCGCGGAGTTGAACGCCTCGAGTTCGACGTCTGCGGCATGCACGTAATGGGCCACGACCTCTTCGCCGAACGCGGCGCGCGCCATCGCGCTGGCGGCGAACAGCTCGCGCGCATCCCGGAGGGTCGTGGGCAGCCGGGGCTTGTCGGTCGCCTTGTAGGCGTTGCCGCGATACGGCGCCTCGAGCTCGAGGCCGTTCTCCACGCCGTGCAGCCCGGCGGCGATGATCGCGCTCAGCGCCAGGTACGGGTTGAGGTCAGAACCGCCGGCGCGATTCTCGAATCGCAGCGCCGCTCCGTGTCCGACGACCCGCAGCGAGCAGGTGCGGTTGTCCTCCGCCCAGGCCACCGCGGTGGGGGCGAACGAGCCCTCGGCGTAGCGCTTGTAGGAGTTGATGTTCGGCGCCAGGAACAGCGTCAGCTCCCGCAGGCAGGCCAGCTGCCCGGCCAGGAACTGCTCGAAGATCGCGCGGTCGCGGGCGAACACCGGGCGGGCGGGATCCGAATCATCGGAGAGCGAGAAGTGGATGTGACACGAGCTGCCCTCGCGCTCGTTGAACTTGGCCATGAAGCTGATCGACATCCCGTCCTGGGCGGCGATCTCCTTGGCCGCGTTCTTGTAGATCGCGTGGTCGTCAGCGGTTCGCAGCGCGTCGGCGTAGCGGAAGTTGATCTCGTGCTGCCCCAGGTTGCACTCGCCCTTGGAGTTCTCGACCACCATTCCGGTGGCCTCCATCGCGTTGCGGATCCGCCGGATCAGCGGCTCGACCTTGGCCGTACCCAGCAGGGAGTAGTCGATGTTGTAGAGGTTGGCCGGTTCCAGGTCGCGATAGCCCTTGTGCCAGGCCTGCTCGTAGGTGTCGCGGAACACGAGGAACTCGAGCTCGGTGCGGCGTTGGTGCTCCAGCCGCGCTCGGCCAGGCGAGCGAGCTGGGCGCGCAGGACCTGGCGCGGGGAGGCGACGACGTCCGAGCCGTCGGCCCACGGCGAGGTCGGCCAGGCACATCGCGGTGCCCTCCTGCCACGGCACCGGTCGCAGGGTGCTCAGGTCCGGCCGCATGCCGAAGTCGCCATAGCCGCGGTCCCAGGAGGACATCTCGTAGCCCTCGACCGGCGCCATCTCGACGTCGACCGCCAGCAGGTAGTTGCACCCTTCAGCGCCGTGCTCGGCCACCTCGTCGAGGAAATGGCGCGCGGTCAGTCCGCTTGCCCTGGAGGCGGCCCTGCATGTCGGTCAGCGCGAGCAGAACGGTGTCGATCTCCCCCCGCTGTATCCGCGCCCTCAGCTCCTCCAGCGTCATCGCGCGGGCTGAAGGTATAGGAACCGAGCCTTAATCGCCAGTGGTCCGCAACCACTAGGTTTCCCCCATGGCGGAGCTGGCCGTGATCATCGATTGGCTTCAGGACGCGACCTGGGGAGACGTCGCCGGCTCGCCCCAGCCGCTGGACGGGGGCATCACCAATCGCAACTACCGCGTGAGCTTCGGCGAGGGATGACTACGTGGTTCGGCTGCCCGGGGCGCGACACCAATCTGCTCGGCATCAGCCGCACGGCCGAGCGCATGGCCAACCAGACCGCCGCCGCGCTCGGCTTCGCGCCCGCGGTTGCCGCGGGCGATGACGATTGCCTGGTCACCGAGTTCCTCGTCTGCGAGCCAGTCGATCGCCGATGCGCTGCGGGCCGCACCGGAGTCGCGTCGCGCGCGCCCTGCGCGCGTTCCACGAGTCCGGCGTGGAGCTGCCCGCGCGCTTCTGGGTGCCGGAGCTGCTCGACCAGTATGCGGCGATCGTCGCTGAGCGCGGCGGTTCGCTGCCCGAGGCCTATGCGCCCACCCAGGAGCTCGCGCGGCGAATCGCGCAGGTCGCTACCGCTGCGGCGGCCCGCTCCCGTGCCACGACGATCTGCTGCCGGCCAACCTCCTGGCGCTCGTTCCGGGCGGGGCGATCGTACTCGTCGACTGGGAGTACGCGGGCATGGGTCACCCGCTGTTCGATCTGGGCAATCTGGCGGTCAACAACGAGTTCGACGCCCCGGCGGAGGACCGGCTGCTCGCAGGCCTATTTCGACGAGCCGCCGACCGACCGAGCGCCGGGCTGCGCTGGCGCTGATGCGGATCATGTCCGACGCCCGCGAGGCCGCCTGGGGCGTCATCCAGTCGGTGATCTCGGAGCTTGACTTCGACTTCGACGCCTATGCGTCCAAGCACTTCGAGCGGCTGCTGGCCAAAGCCGAGAGCCCGCAGCTCGAAGACTGGCTGGCGGCGGCTCGCGCGTGAGCGCGCGGTCTGATCCGCCACCCGGAGTCGGTGTCGATCGTGGCGCTCAGCGACGACTCGCTGGTCGTCGTGGTGCAGCGCCGGGCTGGGACCGAGCGGAGCCGACGGTGGAGCTGCCGGCCGGCTGCCTGGAGCCCGGGGAGTCCGCTGCGCAGGCCGCGGCGCGCGAGCTCCGCGAGGAATGCTCACTGGCGGCGGGGGCGTGGCGTGCGCTCGGCCGCTTCTGGGCCGCCCCGGCCTACTCGACCGAGCTCGTTCACGTGTTCGAGGCGAGTGACCTGTTCTTCGCCGAAGGTCAGCCCGACGAGGACGAGGAGATCGAGGTCGGCTCGCGGCTGATCTCGGATTTGCCGGCCGACCTGTCCGACGCGACGTCGATCGCGGCGTGGGCGTTGTGGAGGCACAGCCCGCGGGCCGAGAACCACTAGCGTTGCCGCGTTAGATGCCCCGACCCCGTGAATTGCCCGAGCGCGCCCGGATCGTCATCATCGGCGGCGGGGTCGGCGGCGCGTCGATCGCCTACCACCTGGCCCAGCTCGGCGAGCGCGGACGTCGTCCTGCTCGACCGCAACGAGCTGACCAGTGGCTCGACCTTCCATTCCGCCGGACTGGTCGGACAGCTGCGCTCGAGCGTGCCGCTGACCCGGATGATGATGGACTCGGTGGCGCTCTACCGGCAGCTCGACTGCGGCTGGGTGGAGTGCGGAGGCATCCGGCTGGCCTGCACCCCGGAGCGCGAGCAGGAGGTGATGCGCCAGGTGGCCTGGGCCAAGACCTTCGGCCTGCCGCTCGAGCTCCTGTCGGCCGAGGAGGCGCGCGAGCTGTTTCCGCTGATGGTCACCGACGGGGTGCGCTGCGCGTCCTACCTGGCCACTGACGGCTACCTGGATCCTTCGCAGCTGACCTACGCCCTGGCCGAGGGGGCGCGCGCCGGGGGATGCCGGGTGTTCACCCACACCCGCGTGACCGGGATCGACGTTGCCGACGGCCGCGTGCGGGGTGTGCAGACGCAGTGGGGCGACATCGAGGCGGAGGTCGTCGTCAACGCCGGGGGGATGTTCGCGGCCGAGATCGGCCGGATGGCCGGGGTACGCGTGCCGATCGTTCCGTTTGCCCACGAGTACTTGGTCACCCAGCCGTTCCGGGACCGCGCTCCCGGAGAGCACCTGCCCACGCTGCGCGACCCTGATCTGCTGATCTACTTCCGCGAGGAGGGCGCCGGCCTGGTGATGGGCGGCTACGAGCGCGACAGCGCCCCGTGGTCGCTCGACGAGCATCTGGTCGATCGGATCCCGCCGGATTTCAACGGGCGCCTGCTTGGAGGAGGACTGGCCTCGCTTCGAGGAGATCGCGCAGAACTCCTCACGTCGCGTGCCGGTGATGGCGGAGGAGGTCAAGGTGACCCGTCTGATCAACGGACCCGAGGCGTTCACCCCCGACAACGAGTTCTGCCTCGGCGAGAGCGAGGTCGCCGGCTTCTTCGTCGCCGCGGGGTTCTGTGCCCACGGACTGGCCGGCGCGGGCGGGATCGGCAAGGTGATGGCAGAGTGGATCGTGGCCGGCGAGCCTGGCCACGACGTGTGGGAGATGGATATCCGCCGCTTCGGCCCGCACTACCGCTCGCCGGCCTACACGCTGAAGCGGGCGAAGGAGGTCTACGAGACCTACTACGACATCCGCTACCCGGGTCACGAGCGCCAGGCCGGGCGCCCACTGCGGATCTCCAGCGCCTACCAGCTGGCACCTGCAGAACCAGGCCTCGTTCGGCGAGAAGTCCGGCTGGGAGCGGGTCAACTGGTATGACAGCAACGCGGCGCACGGCGATGAAGCGCTGCGCCCGCGAGGGTGGGCCGGGATGCACTGGTCGCCGGCGATCGGCGCCGAGCACCGCGCGACGCGGGAGGCGGCGGGGCTGTTCGATGAGTCCTCGTTCGCCAAGCTCGAGCTCAGCGGCCCGGGCGCGGCGGCGCTGCTGGAGCATCTGTGCGACAACCGCGTCGCCCGCGAGGTCGGCGCCATCACCTACACGCAGATGCTCAACCGCCGCGGCGGGATCGAGTGCGACTTCACCGTCACTCGGGTGGCCGAGGATGTGTTCACGATCGTCACCGGGACAGCGTTCGGCAATCACGACGCTGGCTGGATCCGCCGGCACCTGCCCGACGACGGCTCGGTGCGATTGACGCGACGTAACCGCCCGACTGGGCGTGCTTCGGCCTCTGGGGACCCCGTGCGCGGGCGATCCTCGCCACGCTGACGTCCGGACCCGCTCGACTTCGGCTTCATGCGGATGCGTGACATCGCGGTGGGCGACGTGCCCGGTGCGCGCGCTGCGCGTCACCTTCGTCGGCGAGTTCGGCTGGGAGCTCTACTGCCCGACCGAGTACGGCGCCGGTCTGTGGCGGACCCTGTGGGAGGCCGGTCAGCCGCTCCGGCCTGCGGGCCTGCGGCTACCGGGCGATCGACTCGCTGCGTCTGGAGAAGGGCTACCGCGTCTGGGCCGCCGACATCACGCCGGACGAGACTCCGCTCGAGGCCGGCCTGGAGTTCTGCGTGCGCACGTGACAAGCAGTTCATCGGTTCCGACGCGCTGGCCGAGCCCACGCGGCGGCTGCGCTGCATCGTCCTGGCGGACCCGCTTTCGGTGGCGCTGGGCAACGAGCCGGTCAGGGTGGACGGGGAGATCTGCGGCCGGGTGACCAGCGGGGGCTACGGCTACACGGTCGCCCGCTCGATCGCCTACGCCTACCTGCCGGCCTCGGTCGCCGTGGGCGCAGCGGTCGAGGTCGACATTTTCGGCACCTGGGTCGCCGGCGAGGTGGCGCCCGAGCCGCTGTATGACCCGAAGGGACAGCGGGTGCGCGGCTGAGCCCCGCGCCGCGCCCACATCGACCCGCCGCTACCCTCCGCGCCCTATGTCGGTCACGGTCGTCGGCTCCATCGCCTATGACGCGGTCACCACCCCGTTCGGGACCCGCGAGCGGATGCTGGGCGGATCCGCGGTGCACTTCGCCCTCGCTGCCTCGTTCTTCGACGACCAGGTCAGGGTCGTCGGCCCGGTCGGCGACGACTTCGGAGCCGATGAGCTCGCCGTGCTCGCAGGCCGGGGCGTCAAGACCGACGACATCGAGCACGTGGCCGGCGGCAGGACGTTCTTCTGGAGGGGGGTCTACGGGTGGGATCTCAACGACCGGGAGACGCTGGACACGCAGCTGAACGTGTTCGCGGATTTCCAGCCCAAGCTGTCCGAGCAGTCACGGGCTTCCGACGTGCTGTTCCTGGCCAACATCCAGCCGGACCTCCAGCGCGAGGTCCGCGCCCAGTGCGAGAACGCCCGCTTCGTCGCCCTCGACTCGATGAACCTGTGGATCGACATCGCCCGGGAGTCGCTGATCGAGACCATCTCCGGCGTCGACTGCCTGCTGCTCAACGACGCCGAGCTGCGGCAGCTCACCAAGGAGCCCAACCTCGTCCGCGCGGCCCGGCAGATCCGCGAGTGGGGACCCAAGGTGGTCGTGGCCAAGCAGGGCGAATACGGCGCCGCGATGATCACCGAGGAGGGGTTCTTCGGGCTGCCGGCGTTTCCGCTGGAGACGGTCGTCGACCCGACCGGCGCCGGCGACAGCTTCGCCGGCGGGTTCGTCGGCTACGTGGCCGCTCACCCCCAGGAGGAGCTCGACCACGCGCTGCTCGCCCGGGCGATGGCCTACGGCACCGCCTTGGCCTCCTTCAACGTCGAGGAGTTCGGCACCGAGCGAGTCGCGCGGCTGACCAGCGACGAGATCTCAGAGCGGGTCGGCGACCTCCAGCGCATCACGAGCTTCACCGAGAAGCCCGTGGCGCTGCGCGACTGAAAAACCCGTCGCGTACGGGGTGACATCGGGACGCGATCAGGGTAGGATCGCCCGACTGTGACCTGGGGATTCATCTGGTTGATGCTCGCGCTGAAGATCCCGCTGGCGGCGCTGATCTATCTCGTCTGGTGGGCGATCAAGCAGGAGCCCGAGGAAGCGCAGGCGCGCGACGACGACGGCGGCGTCAAGCGCCCCCGGCCGCACCCGCCGAAGCCGTTCCCGCGCCGTCCGCGCCGGGGCCCGCACGGCGATCCGGCGCCGCTTGCCGCCCGCGCGCGTGCGCACCGTCCGGGCCCGCGCGCGCACACTCGGCCACTGAGCCTCCTGAGTGGTGCTCCTGCGAACCGCGCCTAACCGTGAGGGGCCACAAGTCCGCGCCCGCTGGCAGACTTGCGCGCGATGAGTGACGCACCCGCCTCGGTTCTCTCCGACGGAACGATCCTGCAGCTGGTCCAGGAGGGCCGGATCCGGATCGATCCCTGGGACCCGAGCTGGTCCAGCCGGCCAGCGTCGACCTGCGCCTCGGCGACTCGTTCCGCGTGTTCCACAACCACCGCGCGTCGGCCATCGATCTGCGCGAACCGCCCTCGGGCCTGACCGAGGAGGTGGTGATCGGAGCCGATGAGTCGTTCGTCATCCACCCGGGCGAGTTCTGCCTCGGCCGCACGCTCGAGTGGGTGGAGCTGCCGGATGACATCGTCGCGCGGATCGAGGGCAAGAGCTCGATCGGTCGCCTCGGGCCTGATCGTGCACGCCACCGCGGGCTTCTGCGACCCGGGGTGGAAGGGCACGCTGACCCTGGAGCTGAACAACCTGACCCGGATTCCGATCAAGCTCTACCCGGGTCTGCAGATCGCCCAGCTGTCGTTCATGTCGCTGGACCGGCCGGCCGAGCGGCCGTACGGCAGCCCCGACCTCGGCAGCCACTACCAGGGCCAGCGGGCCGCGACCGAAAGCCGCTACGAAGGCGGCCGCGCCAGCGCGCCGGACGCGAGCCGGATTGGATAGGCTCGCGCCGTGCTGTCGCTGATCCTCGCCGCCGCGGAGCCGTCGAAGGCGCCGTTTTACATCGCCGGCGGGCTGCTGGCGGTCTACGCCGTGGCGCTGGCGGCGGTCGGGCTGACCCGCCCGAGCTTCCCCGGCAACGGCGGGGGGCCCGCGCCGTCATGGGCCTCAGCTTCCTGCTCGTGGTTTTGGCGATCGCGATGGCGATCGTCACCGACCCGTAGGCCCCGCGGTCGTCGCTCGCGGCGCTCGGCCACGGCTTCTCCTCGGCGGCATCTGGGTACTAGAGTCTGCACCTGGTTGCCGCGCTCGCTCAGACGGGCCGTGGAGACCACCCGGCCATAGCGAGAGGAGTGCCATGACGACGGAGACCGAGCAGAAGGATGGCGCCGACGTAGAGACGTCGAACGACACCCTCAGCATCACCGACAACCGGACCGGCAAGCAGTACGAGATCCCGATCGAGGACGGGACGATCCGGGCCACCGAGCTTCGCAACATCAAGGTCGACGAAGACGACTTCGGGTTGATGACCTACGACCCGGCGTTCATGAACACCGCCTCATGTCGCTCGGCGATCACGTTCATCGACGGCGACAAGGGCATCCTCGAGTACCGCGGGTATCCGATCGAGCAGCTGGCCGAGAAGTCGAGCTACCTCGAGGTCGCCTACCTGCTGATCCACGGCTCGCTGCCCACCCAGCCGCAGCTCGACGAGTGGACGCACGAGATCACGATCCACACGTTCGTGCACGAGAACATCAAGGAGTTCATGCAGGGCTTCCGCTACGACGCGCACCCGATGGGGATGCTGCTCGCGTCGGTCGGCGCCCTGTCGACGTTCTATCCCGAGGCCAGCGCGATCAAGGACGAGGAGATCCGCTACATGCAGGTCGATCCGCCTGCTGGCCAAGATGCCGACCCTGGCCGCGTTCTCCTACCGCCACAACCGCGGCATGCCCTACGTGTATCCGGACAACGACCTGTCCTACGCCGGCAACTTCCTCTCGATGATCTACAAGATGACCGAGCTGAAGCTACGAGCCCGACCCGCGGCTCGAGCACGCGCTCGACGTCCTGTTCATCCTCCACGCCGACCACGAGCAGAACTGCTCGACCAGCGCCGTGCGCGGCGTCGGCTCCTCCCAGGTCGATCCGTACTCGGCGGTCGCCGCCGGCGTCGCGGCGCTGTACGGCCCGCTCCACGGCGGCGCCAACGAGGCGGTGCTGCGGATGCTGCGGCGGATCGAGACGCCCGGAGAACGTCCCGGACTTCATCAAGGGGGTCAAGGACGGCAACGAGCGCCTGATGGGCTTCGGTCACCGCGTGTACAAGAACTTCGACCCGCGGGCGAAGATCATCAAGAAGGCGGTCGACGAGGTGTTCGAGGTGACGGGCAAGAACCCGCTGCTGGATATCGCCACCGAGCTGGAGAAGATCGCCCTCGAGGACGACTACTTCATCTCCCGCAAGCTCTACCCGAACGTCGACTTCTACTCCGGTCTGATCTACGAGGCGCTGGGGATGCCGGTCGAGATGTTCCCGGTGCTGTTCGCGATCGGCCGCACCAGCGGCTGGATCGCCCAGTGGCTCGAGATGATCGACGACAAGGAGCAGAAGATCGCCCGCCCGCGGCAGATCTACACCGGTCCGCGCGGGCAGGACTACGTGCCGATGCACGAGCGCTCGTAGCGCGCCGCGCTCGGCGCCACCGAGCCCGCGGCGCGCCGGGAACTCCGCGGCGCCCGTGTGCGGCTTCCCACAGAAGGGAACAGCGTGTTCGGCGTAGCCTGATGGCATGGACGAAATACGCCTGCACAGCGGCCGAACGATCACCATCCGCCCGATCCGCGCCAGGTGACGGGCCGGCGCTCGAGGCCGCCCACGACCGGCTCTCGCCGCAGTCCAAGTACCGGCGCTTCCTGGCGCCGAAGCCGCACCTGACCGAGGCCGACGCGCGTTACCTGGTGCAGGTCGACGGACAGGACCACGTGGCCATGGTGGCCACGCCGGTCGAGGATCCGGACCGGATCCTGGCCGTGGCCCGGTTCGTGCGCGCTGCCCGAGGATCCGAGGACGGCCGAGTTCGCGATCGTCGTCGGCGACGCCTTCCAGCAGGAGGGGATCGGCACGGGCTGATGGAGCGCCTGGCGCTGAGCGCCGCCGAGCGCGGCATCACCCGCTTCCGGGCGACGGTGCTGGCCGAGAACCGCCCCGCTCACCGGCTGGTCCGCGGCCTGCCCGGCCGGGTCGCGGCGCGAGCGCCGGGCCGGCGACGACGAGATCGAAGTCGATCTCGCCGTCCTAGAGCCGGTGTCGCCGGCTCTGCGATCATCGCCGCCGTGCCGTGGAAGCTGACCGTCCGCGCCGGGCCGAAGGTCGAGCGGCTGCGCTTCGACACGCTCGAGGAGGCGCTCGAGGCCGCCGAGGGCCGCGCGCGATCGCTCGCCGACACCGCTCCGGCCGCGCCCGTCGACCTGCGCTACAAGCGCTTCGAGCCGGTCGAGCAGGTGGCGGCGCGGATCGAGCTGGCCGGGCCCGAGCGGTTGATCCCATCGATCCGCGGCGGCATCGACGTCCGCGGCGACGGCTCGACCGAGGCCTACCTCGGCCGGGTCCGGCGCGAGGTGGTCAAGCAGCGCAAGGGCGAGACCCCGTACAAGGCGCTGCGGCGCGCGCGTCGCCTCGAAAGCCTCAGCGCTGAGCGCGCGGCCGGCGTCCAGGAAGCGCTCGCAGAGTGCGCGCCCGACGGCGTTCCAGCCCTCGATCGCGCGGTCGGTCTCCGTGCGCAGCGCCGCCGGGTCGAGCCCGATCCGCACCGCGTCGGGATCGCTGCGGTACTCGTCGATCCAGCCGCGCATCGGCTGCCCGTGACCTCGGCGTGGAACTGGATCCCCCAGGCCGACTCGCCGATCCGGAACGCCTGCAGGCAGGTGGAGGAGCGCGCGAGCGCCACCGCGCCGCGGCGGCAGCGGGAACTCGTAGCTGTGCCAGTCGAACGCCCGAACCCCGGCGCCAGCGGGCCGATCACCGGATCGATCGCCCCGGCGTCGCTGACCTGCACCTCGAACCAGCCGATCTCGGGCGCCGCGGCCCGGCGCGCCGGCGCGCCCGCGGCCTCGGCCAGCAGCTGGGCGCCCAGACACACGCCGAGCAGCGGCATGCCCCGCGCCGAGCAGCGCGGCCAGCAGCTGCTTCTCGTCGCGCAGCCAGGGATGGGCGGCCTCCTGGTCGGCGTTGACCGAGCCGCCGAACACCATCACGGCCTCGAAGTTCGCCACGGCGTCCGGGGGCGGCCCGCCGGCGGCGATCGACCATTCCTGCAGCTCCCAGCCCTGCCGGCGCGCCGCATCGGCGAACACGCCCGGCCCGGCATCGGGCTGATGGACGATGGCCAGCGCACGCATCCGGCGCTCTGCACTAGGGCAGCACCAGGGTCGCGCCGTGGCGGCGCAGCCAGCGCGACTGCTCCCGGTAGCTCGGGACAGTGCGCGCCGAGCAGCGCCCAGAAGCGCGGGGAGTGGTCCATCACCTCAAGGTGGCAGACCTCGTGCCAGACGACGTAGTCGAGCACCGGCTCGGGCGCCAGCAGCAGGCGCCAGTTGAAGCTCATCGCGCCCGCGCGTGAGCAGCTGGCCCATCGCGTGCGCTGTCCGCGGATCGTCAGCTTCTCGTAGCGCAGGCCTGCGGCGGCACAGGCGCGGTCCAGCCGGGGCGCGATCTCCGCCCCGGGCCCGCGCCGGTACCAGCGCTCGAGCGCCTCCGTCGCGTGTCGCGCCGGCCGGCACGAGCAGCGCATCGCCGCGCCGATGCACCCGGCTGCGGCCGCGCTCCTCGATCAGCGCGAGCATCTCGCCCAGGTACGGCACGCGTCGGACCCCGGGCGGCCACGGCCGCACGGGCCGCTCCAGCTCCAGCATCCGGCGCTCGATCCACGGCCGCAGCTCGACGATCGCCGCCGCCGCCTCTCGCTCGGGCGCGCGCCGCGGGAGCACGACCTCGACACCGCGGGCGGCGTCGACGGTCACCCGCACCCGCCGCGCGCGCTCGGAGCGGCGTACGTTGTAGGCGATCTGCTCCACGGCGGACAGGGTACGGTGCCGGTACGGACATGCCCGCAATTCCCGAGCTGCCCGAGCCGCTCAGCGACGGGACCGTCTCGCTGCGGTTCGGCGCCGAGCGTGACATCCCCGAGGTCCTGATCGCCTACCAGGACGACCCCCAGCTGCATGTTCCGTCTCGGCGAGGAGCGGCCGCCAAGCGGCGCCGAGCTCGGTCGCCGCTCAGAACGGGCCGCCGCGGACCGTGCCGCCGGCGTCTGCGGGCGACGCTGACCGTGCTCGAGCCGGGATCGGACCGCTGCCGCGGGGAGCTGACCGTCCAGCACCTCGACTGGGAGCACCGGCGCGCGGAGCTCGGGCTGTGGCTGGCTCCGCAGGTGCGCGGCCGCGGCTACGCACCGCGGGCGCTGCGCCTCGGCGTGGACTGGCTGTTCTCGGCCTGCGAGCTTGGAGCGGCTGCAGATCCTCACCGCACCCGGACAACGAGGCGATGCTGGCCGCCGCTCGCTCGGCCGGGTTTCAGTCTCGAGGGGGTGCTGCGCGGCTACGAGCGTGAGCGCCGCGGGCGGCGCGTCGACCTGGCGATCCTGTCCGCTGCTGGCCGGGGATCTGCTGCCGTGACGCCGCGCTGGCGCGTGAAGCTGCCGGCGGGGGTCAGGCCGCCGTTCGAGGTCTACGTCAACGGCGTCCGCCAGGAGCTCGGCGTCGACTTCCGGGTCTCCGGCGGCGAGCTGACCTTCGAGCGCGAGCTCGTGCGGCAGCGAAGCTCGGCGCCTGGGCCTGGTTCATGGGCGCCTGGGGGATCGGGACCTACAAGCGCAACGACGAGGTCGACGTGCGCTACGAGCTGCGACGGGCGCCCGATGCTCGCCCACGCGCTGCGAGATCATCCTGCCGCCGGACTGCATCGCGAGCCTCGGCTCAGGTCCGGACGACTTCGCGGCGCACCCACGGCCGCAGCAGCCGCAGCGCCGAGAGGATCGCCCGCGTGGCCGGCGAGCGGTTCAGCGTGTAGAAGTGGATCCCCGGCGCGCCACGCGCCAGCAGCTCGGCGCACTGCAGCGTGGCGTAGGCGACGCCGAGCTGCAGCACCGCGTCGCGGTCCTCGGCGCGCCACTCGAGCGCCTCGAGCAGCGCGGGAGGGATGGCTCGCGCCGCACATGCCGGTGATCGTCTTGATCTGCTTGACGTCGGTGATCGGCATGATCCCGGGCAGGATCGGCACGTCGATGCCCGCCGCGCGCGCCTCGTCGACGAAGCGGAAGTACAGCTCGTTGTCCATGAACAGCTGAGTGATGAGGAACGAGGCCCCGGCGTCGACCTTCTCCTTGAGAAAGCGCAGGTCGTGGGCCAGATCCGGCGCCTCGGGATGGACCTCGGGGAAGCACGCCGCGCCGACGCTGAACGGATAGCGCTCGACGATCAGCGCCGCGAGCTCGGTCGAGTAGTGCAGGCCGCCGGGGTGCGGGCGCCACTCGGTCTCGCCGCGCGGAGCGTCACCGCGCAGGGCGAGCACGTTCTCGATCCCCGCGCGCTGCATCCCGTCGAGGATCTCCTGCAGCTCCTCTCGGCTCGACCCGACGCAGCTGAGGTGGGCCATCGCCTCGATCCCGAGGTCCGCTTGATCCAGTGCGTCAGCTCGACCGTCCGGCCCCGCGTGGTGCCGCCGGCGCCGTAGGTGACCGAGACGAAGTCGGGCTCGAACGCCCGCAGGTCCTCGAGCGTGGCCCGCAGGTTGCGCTCGCCCTCGTCGGTCTTCGGCGGGAAGAACTCGAACGAGAAGACCGGCCCGTCGCTCTGCGCGATGATCTCGTCGATCTTCACGGGCGCGGACCATATCAACCTTGACACGGTCGTGTCAAGGTTCGCCGCGGTTCAGCTCAGCCCAGGCGCCAGAGCTCGGCCGACCCGTCCGGCTCACGGACCACCTCGCCCGAGCACCTCCAGATGGCGCAGGTACGAGAGCGTCTCCGACAGCCACCACGACGCCGTGAACTCGCGTCATCTCCTGGCCGTAGACCCGAGGGATCACCTCGACCACGCGCAGCGGACCCGCGCGCCAGCGCGCGCCCGCACGCCATCGAGTCGCTCGGCCACCAGACGACGGTTGCCCTCGATGTGGCCGCTGACGTCGGTGAACGGACGCCCGTGCCCGGACAGGCACAAGCCGCGCGTCCAGCCCGCCGACCACGTCCAGCGAGGACAGGAACTCGCCCGCCGGATCCGGGGTCCAGCCGTAGTCGTAGAACAGCGAGATGCGCCCGAGCAGGTGGTCGCCGGAGATCAGCACCCGCCGCTCGCGCTGGAACAGGCAGACATGGGACGGCGCGTGCCCCGGGGTCTCGAACACCTCCCAGTCGCCGAGATCGCTCTCGATCACCACGCCGGGAACCAGCGCGCGGTCGGGCTCGACCAGCGCGGCCACGCCGGACGGCATCTCCCGCGCGCGATCGGCGTAGCGCGACAGCGCTGCCTCGGGCACTCCGCTCTGGCGCCCGACCTCGATCCGCCGCTCCAGCGCCGCCTCGGGATCCTTGAACGACCGCACCGCATGCGCGTGGTTGGGGTGCATCCACAGCTCGCAGCCCGCGCGCTCGAGGATCGGAGCGGCCTGTCCCCAGTGGTCGGAGTGGGCGTGGGTGACCACCAGCAGGCGCACGTGCTCGAGGCGGAGGTTGACCTGATCCATCGCGCGCTCGAGCTGGGCCAGCGAACCCGGGCAGGTGCATGCCGGTGTCGACGAGCACGATTCCCGAGCCGGACGCGATCGCCCAGGCGTTGCAGTGGGGGACCCCCGGCCACGGGCAGTGGCAGTCGCAGGCGCCAGAGGCCCGGGAGCACGCGTTCGCCCCGTCCGAGTTCTCGCTGCTTGGTCACGACGACGCACGATATTGGCGGGGCGTAGACTGCGCGCCGCGGTGGCCTCCTCGTCTGAAATCACCCGGCGCTACTTCGATGCCCTCTCCGCGCACGACCTCGACGCCGCCGTGGCCTGCTGGTTGCCGGGCTCGATCGACCGGTTCGTCGGGGGCGAGGAGCTCGTCGCCCCGAACGGGATTCGCGAGTACTTCAGCATGGTGTTCGCCGCCTTCCCCGACTTCAAGTTCGAGATCCGCGACCTGACCACCGCGCGCAACCGCTGCGCCGTGCGCTGGAAGGTCAAGGCCACGTTCGCCGGGCCCGGGCATGTTCCAGGGCTTTCTCCCCAACGGCGCGACCGGATCGCCATCGAGGGCTGCGACGTGGTCACGGTGGCCGACGACCTGATCACCGGCAACGACGCGTACCTCGACACCGGCGGACATCGCCCGCCAGCTCGGTTTTCTGCCCCCGGCGGGGTCCAAGGCCGAGACCCAGATGGCCAAGCTGGCCAACGTACGGACGAAGATCCATACCTGGATGCACGGCGCCGAGCCCGAGCCGATCGCCGAGGGCGTGTGGATCGTCCGCGGCGGACGCCCACGGACGATGAACGTCTACCTGATCGAGGACGAGGGCGGGTTGACCATGTTCGACGCCGGCATCTCCGACATGACCGGCGCGCTGCGGAGCATCACCGCGCGGCTCGGCGGGCTCAAGCGGATCGTGCTCGGGCACGCCGACTGCGATCACCGAGGTGCGGCGGCCGGGCTCGACGCTCCGGTGTACTGCCATCCGGCCGAGCGTCCGGCCGCGGAATCGAACGACGCCTTCCGGCCCTACTGGGACTTCTCGCCAGCTCGCGGCCTACGCGCGGCCGATCTATCCGAAGCTGCTGACGCACCTGGGACGGCGGCGCGGTGGCGATCGAGGGAACGGTGCGACGAGGGCGACGAGGTCGCGGGCTTCCGCGTCGTCGAACTGCCCGGCCACGCGCCAGGGCTGATCGGCCTGTTCCGAGAGTCCGACCGGCTCGCACTGGTGTCCGACTGCTTCTACACCGTCAACCCCGAGACGGGCATGAAGAACGCCGCCCACGTGCCGCACGCGGCGTTCAACCACGACACCGAGACCGCCCGAGCATCGATCCGCAAGCTGGCCGCGACTGGATCCGGTGTCCGCGTGGGCCGGCCATGCGAACCCCGTCACCGGTGACGTCGGCCAGCCAGCTCGAAGCCGCGGCGCTCGCGCCCGCCACCTGACCGCCACCGTGGGTCGCCGCAACCGCCAGCGTGAAAAGCTCGCGGCTCCGGAGACCGAGTACCGCGACGGCGAGGACAACATGCTGGTCCTCCGCGGCTCGCTCAGCCCGGCCACTCGCCGCGAGTACCAGAACGTCACCCAGGCCGGTCTGAACCAGGAGGACGCTTGGCAGCGGGCGCTCGAGTTCCTGTTCGAGCGTCTCGCGGTGTCGTGGACGATCGCCGGGCTGCCGACTCGCCGCCAGAAGGAACTGCTGGCTCGCTACCGGGTGGCCTCGGCCAGCGAGCGCCAATTCATCCGCGTCAGCATCCGCCGGCACCTCGAACAGAACTTCCCGGAACTGAAGGCCCCGTGATCGATCCGGACGCCTTCGCCGCCCTGCTCTGCGACTGGTGCGTCGAGGCCCGAGGCCGGCGACCAGGTGGTGATCGGCAGCACCACGCTCGCCCTGCCACTGGTCCGCGCGCTGCACCGCGCCGTGCTCGAGCGGGAGGCCTGGCCGCTGGTACGGGTGGCGCCGCCGTGGCTGAGCGCCGACTTCTACACGCACGCCCGCGAGGCCCACCTCGACGGCTACGCCCCGCTGGAGCTGACCGAGGCACGGAACGCCGACGCCCAGATCGGGATCATGGCGCCGGCCAACACCCGGGCGCTGGCCGGCATCGACCCGAGCCTGATCACCCGCGCGGCCCGCGCGCGCGGGCCGATCCAGGAGGCGCGGCTCGCGACCCGCTGGTGCGGCACGTTATGGCCGACCCCGGCACTGGCGCAGCAGGCCGGGATGAGCGAGGACGCCTACGCGGCCTTCGTCCGTGGGGCGCTGTTCCTCGACCAGGCCGATCCGGTAATGGCGTGGCGGGACCTGAGCGCTCGGCAGGCCCGGCTGGTCGAGCGCCTCACACGCGCGGAGGAGATCCGAATCGAGGCCGAGGGCACCGATCTGCGCCTGAAGGTCGGTGGCCGGACTTGGATCAATTCCGACGGCCGCCACAACATGCCCAGCGGCGAGGTCTTCACCGGCCCGCACGAGGACTCCGCGGAGGGTACGGTGCGCTTCACGATCCCCTCGAGTCCCCGCGGGGTCGACGTGACCGGCGTCGAGCTCAGCTTCGAGGCCGGCCAGGTCGTCAAGGCCACGGCCGAACACGGTCAGGAGTATCTGGAGTCCGCGCTGGCCACCGATCCCGGCGCGAGGTTCCTGGGCGAGCTCGGGATCGGCACCAACACCGGCATCGACCGGCCCACCGGGTCGATCCTGCTCGACGAGAAGATGGCCGGCACCGTCCATCTCGCGCTCGGACGCTCGTATCCGGAGACCGGCGGCACCAACCAGTCCGCGCTGCACTGGGATCTGATCTGCGATCTCCGTGCGGGCGGCCGCCTGAGCGCCGATGGACAAGTCGTTAACGAGTCCGGAAAGTTCGTGGAGTAGCTTCCTGCCTCATGCGCCGCACGAAGATCGTCGCCACCATCGGACCCGCCTCACGGGATGCCGAGACCTTGAAGAGACTCGTGGAGGCCGGCGTGGACGTCGCGCGGTTCAACTTCTCCCACGGCAACCGGGAGATGCACGCCGAGAACGCCGAGCGCGTCCGCGCCGCCGCCAACGCCGCCGGCCGCCAGGTGGCGATCCTCCAGGACCTGCCCGGCCCGAAGATCCGCATCGGCGCACTGACGGACGGCCTGGCCGAGCTGAAGCCGGGAGAGACGCTAGTCCTCCAGTGCGGCTCCGACGCGGAGGGCACCGACGAACGCATGTCGGTCAGCTGGGGCGGCCTGGCTGCCGCGGTCGATCCCGACGATGTGATCTACCTCGCCGACGGCGCGATCCGGCTCCGCGTCAAGGTGGTGCGGGAAGGCGAGGGCGAGATCGAGACAGCTGGTCGAGATCGGCGGCACGGTCGCCTCCCGCCAGGGGCTCAACATCCCCGGATCGACGCGCGGACTCCCGGCCGTCCCGGAGGAGGACCTCGAGATGCTGCGCTTCGGCGAGTCGATCGGCGTCGACATGATCGCGCTGTCGTTCGTGCGCACGGCCGAGGACGTGACCAGCGTGCGCAGGCACACCCGGCTGCCGCTGATCGCCAAGATCGAGAAGCCGCAGGCGGTCGACGCGGCCGACGAGATCATCCGCGCCGCGGACTGCGTGATGGTGGCGCGCGGGGATCTGGGAATCGAGCTGCCGATCGAGGACGTGCCGATGGTCCAGAAGCAGCTGCTGCGCGCGGCGGGGCGCCTGGCGCGGCCGTCGATCACCGCGACCCAGATGCTCGACTCGATGGTGTCCTCCTCGCGTCCGACGCGAGCCGAGGTGGCCGACGTGGCCAACGCGATCCTCGACGGGACCGACGCGGTGATGCTCTCGCAGGAGACGGCGGTCGGTGCCTACCCGGTGCAGGCGGTGGAGATGATGGCCGCGGTCGCCGAGCGGACCGAGCACTCGCTGCCCTACCGCGACTGGAACGAGGATCGGGTCCGGCGTGACGCGCGCGACCCGGCCTACACGATCGCCTACAGCGCCTGCGCCGCGGCGCGGGACCTGCATCTCGCCGCGCTGGTCGTTCCCACGCTGTCGGGGCGCTCGGCGCGGCTGCTCTCCGCCCACCGCCCGCAGGTGCCGATCTTCGCTCTCTCGCCGGGGCGGGAGACCGTGCGCCGCTGCGCGCTGATGTGGGGGGTGCAGGCGGCCTCGATGCGCCGCCACGAGATCACCGAGGCGCTGATCGCCGATGCCGCCCACCGCGTGGTCGAACTCGGCTGGGTCAAGCCGGGCGCGCGCGTGGGCATCACCGCGGGGCTGCCCAGCGGGCGCCCGGGCACGACGAGCATGCTGCAGGTCCAGCGCGTTTAGCTACGCGGGCGCGCCCGGCGTAGAACGAAGCTTCCTGCTCGCCCAGCTCGGTGGACGGCTCGTCCCCGTAGAACCACTCCCGGGCGATGCGATGGAAGTTGCCACGCGCGCGCAGCTGGGAGATCACGGCGAGGGTCAGAACCTCCATCCGCCGCCCGAAGATGTGGTCCGGTGGGGCGGACTCGTGGCGCAGCTGGCCGAAGTACTCCGAACGGGGATCGCTCATGTCGATCAGCACCTGGGTCGCGTACTCCGGCGTGAGCTCGATGTATTCGTCGACCGTGTACCACGAGGTGGCGGCGCGGAAATGCTCGAGCACCTTGTCCGGATCGAACTTCTCGGGCTCGGGGAAGAACCCGGTGTCGGTGCCCAGGCGCATGATCGTGTCCTTATCGCCCTCCATCACCGCGCGGGCGACCGCCATCTCCAGCTCCACCGCGGCGGCCGGCATGCGCTTGAACAGCCCGAAGTCGAAGAAGGCCATCCGGCCGTCGTCGAGCAGCATCGAGTTGCCGGGGTGGGGGTCGCCGGAGAACTGGTGGTGGCGGTACAGGCAGCCGAAGTAGAAGCGGAACAGGATCTCGCCGATCCGGTCGCGCTCCTCCTGGGGGCGGGTCTTGAGCTCCTCGAAGCCGGTTCCCTGCACGAACTCGCTGACCATCACGCGCTCGCGGGAGAGCGAGCTCACCACCTCGGGAACGACGATGAACGGATGGTCGCGGAAGATCCGCGCCAGCGCCCGCTGGTTCTGGGCCTCGAGCTCGTAGTCGAGCTCCTCCTCGATCCGGTCGCGGATCTCCTGGCCGATGGCCTTCGGATCCATCCCGGGGGCGATCCGCTTGGCCAGCCGCAGGATCAGTCCCAGGTTCTGCATGTCGGCTCGGACGGCGGCCGCCACGCCGGGGTACTGCACCTTGACCGCCACCTCGCGTCCGTCGTGCAGGCGGGCGCGGTAGACCTGCCCGATCGAGGCGGCGGCGATCGGCTCCTCGTCGAACTCGGCGAACACGTCCTTCAGCGGTTCGCCCAGCTCGTCCTCGATCACCCGGCCCATCTGCTTGAAGGTCACCGTCGGCGCGGCGTCGCGCAGCGCGGCGAGCTTGCGCTGGAACTCCTCCCGGTACTCCTCGGGCACCACCCCGACGTCGAGGAACGACATGACCTGTCCGACCTTCATCGCGGCGCCCTTCATCGTCCCCAGCGCGGCCACGATCTGCTCGGCGGCCTCGACGTGCCGACGCTCCAGGGCGACCTGTCGCCCTTCCTTGGTGCGGGCCACGTTCGCCGCATGGGTTCCCGCCTGCCGGATCGCCTGTCCTGCCGCGAGTCCCCCGATCTTGGCGGTACGCCCCACGCGGGAGGTGGGGATCTTGTCCTTCGCCACTACAGACGATTCTACGCCGCGGGCTGCTGAACCTGGGATCCGGGGACGATGTCGTCGAGCCGTCCGGCCAGCGCACCCAGGCCTTGTGCCCGCCGTCGTAATCGTCTCCGAGCAGGATCAGGGTCGCCGGCTCACCCATCGCCTGGGTCGGCTGATCGCCCTCGGGATCGACGCCGCGCCAGATGCGGACGAACTTGTTGTGCTCGAGCTCGTCGGCCACCGAGGTCGGGTCGGTGTGTCCGGGATGGATCCGGGTCTGCGGCGGGAGCTTCAGCAGCGTTGTCCATGATCGAGCTCTTGAGGTCCGCGTAGGTCGTGTGCCCCGGCGCTCGGACGCCGCCGACCGAGCCCTTGAACAGCGTGTCGCCGGTGAACACGTCGGTGCCGTTGACCAGCAGCGACAGCATTCCGGCGGTGTGCCCGGGGGTGTGCAGCGGCAGGATCTCCAGGGCGCCGACAGAAGATCGGCTGATCAGCGGTCATCGTGCCGGTGGCCTGAGGAACCTGATCACGCTCGAGCTCATGGATCAGCACCGGCGTGCCGGGATGACGCGCCAGGATCTGATCGAGCTCGGCGACGTGATCGTGGTGGTGGTGGGTGAGCAGGACGTGCTGAGCTCAAAGCGCATCCGGTCGATCACCGCCAGCAGCGGGGCCACCGGTCCGCCGGCATCGATCAGGGCGGCCTGGGAACCCTGCTCGTCGGCGACCAGATAGGTGTTCGACAGCCAGGGGTCATTCATCGAACGCTCGATGATCATCGTCTGGCAGCGTATCCTCTTCGTCAGCATGAGTCTGATCCACACCTGCTACCGGATCACCGACATCGACCGCTCGGTGGCGTTCTACGAGGCCCTCGGCTTCCGCGAGGTCGGTCGCCTGCCGATCCGCGACGAGGCGATCAACGTGTTCATGAATCAGCCCGACGACGGTGACAGTCCTCGGCTGGAGCTGACGTTCAACTTCGGCCAGACCGAGCCCTATGACCTCGGCAGCGGCTACGGGCACATCGCCATCACCACCCCGGACCTGGACACCGCGCTGACCCAGCTCGCCGGGCAGGGCATCGAGCCGGAGCGGCCGCCCTACACCGTGAGCGAGAACGGCTCGCGGCTGTGTTTCGTCCGAGACCCGGACGGCTACCGAGTCGAGCTGATCGAGCAGGGGTAACCGCCGCGAGGCGGCGGCCGGCGAATCAGGGTCGGTCGCACCGGTAGACGTAGTGCAGAGGATCGTCGATCGGGTTATCAGGGGGCTTGGTTCCCTGGGCGATGCGCCGCAAACCGGCCTTCTCGAGCGCGCGCCACGATGCCACGTTCGCCGCCACGACGGCGACGAGGACGGCAGGCGCCGCTGGGTGCGCGCTCCAAGTGTCCTCGATCGCAGCGGCGATGATCCTTGTCCCGAGCCCCCGACCGCGTAGGGCGGGCTCCCCGATCAGGTAGTCCAGCTGAACGGCGCCCTCCGGCACCTCAACGAACGTCTCGAACTCAGCGAGATCCTCGGGGTAGTCGCTGATGGTCGAACGCTGCAACAACCCAATCGGGCGCCCGTCGAGCGACACGACTAGGTCCTCTCCTGGCTCCTCGCCACGCACGCTCGGTCCAAAGTCTCGCTGCACCGCCTCCGCGCTCGACTCGTGGTTCCACCACCGCGCGACCAGCGGATCCCGGAGCCACTCGCCCAACCGGGAAAGATCAGCGACGGTCAGTTGGCGCCAGCTCAGAACACCGCCTACCGCCGCGTCAATCCCAACGCCGTCACGGTCAGGCGTAGGGCGCATAACGGTGGTGGAGCATGAGATCGTTGCCGTCCGGGTCAGAGAAGAGGGCCATGTGGCAGACGCCGGTGTCGAGGGTGTCACCTGCGAACTCAACGCCCTTGGCCTCGAGCTCGGCGCGGGTGGCTGCGACGTCGTCGCAAGCTAGCGGCAATGGATTGCCCTTCTGAGCGCTGAACGGCATCCCGATTTTCCCAGGCTCCCAGATGCCGAAGCACGTATCCCCGGCCCACTGCTCATAGGCGGCGTGCTCATCGGGCCGGAGGCCGAGCGTGTCGCGGTAGAAGCTGCGGGCGCGGTCGGCGTCCTGCGAAGGGATGCCGATGAAGTCGAGTCCGGTGATCATGTTTGATGAACCTCGCTATTGGGGTCGGGAGTGGGCGCGGTCTCTTGCTCCGGCGGCTACCTTATGCAGATGGCGCCGACCAGCAAGATCGCCTACCTGCTCGAGCGCCTCGCCCAGGGCGTGGCGGCGCACGACCGAGAGAACCCCGAGCACCACACCTGGGGAGTCGGCATGTCGCACTTCGACATCGAACGCCTCGGGCTGGAGGAGGGTGAGCAGATCCTGCCGGGCATCGTCCTGCAGGCTGACGGCGGCGTGACCGGCGCCTTCCGCGTGCTGTGCGACGGGGACCACGACGAGGAGATCGAGGAGGAGCAGGAAGAGGTACTCGACGCCGTCGCCTCAGAGGAGCTGGCCGAGCCCGTTCACGCGCCTGGGGCCCCCGGCGAGGCGCCCCAGATCAAGCCGCCTTTCTAGCGACCACGCCGGCTAGGCGCTCGATCGTCGGGCAGGCGATGCCATGCCGGCGGCCGGCGCGCAGGACGGACCCCGCGATCGCGTCGAGCTCCGGCGTGAGTCCGGCGGCGAGGTCGCGTTGCATCGATGATCCGAGCTCCGCGTGCGCCGCTTCGAGCTCGCCCAGCGGCGTCGCCGGGTCGAGCGTGGCTCCGTCGGCGACGGCCACCGCCGCACCCTCCTGGAGGCAGTCGAGCAGCGCTGCGCGCCAGGCTGGGTCTGAGCGGATAAAGCCGATTCGCTCGCCCGAGGCGCTGGTGGTCAGCGCCAGCGCGTTCAGGCGCACGAGCTTGGACCACAGGATCTGAGCTTCACTGGAGCCGACCCGGGCGGGCACCTGGGCTCCGCCCAGCATCGTGGCCAGCCGCTCGAGTGCGGCTACGGTCTCGGGGCGCTCAGAGGCGACATCAACCTGCAGGAACGGGCTGGTGTGCACGATCCGGCCCGGCTGCTCGCGGTAGGCCTCGATCCGGATGGTTCCGGCCGCCACTCGCTCGGGTGGGAAATGCCTGCGCAGCCGGTCGACGTGGTCGAGCCCATTGAGCAGCGGGACGACGAGCCCCGGTGTGCTCTGGACACGCTCGAGCGCTGCGTCGAGGCCGGTGGCCTTGGTGGCGATGATCAGGACGTCGACCGGGTCCTCGAGGGAGGCGGCGGCGGCGGGTTGGGCATGGAAGTCGCCCAGGAGCACGCTCTTGACCGAAATCCCGGCTCGAGCGATCAGCTCGGCGGTCGGTTCGCGCGCCACCACGATCACGTCCTCGCCGGACCGCGCCAGCGCGCCGGCAAGGAATCCGCCCACCCCGCCAGGACCGAGGACCGCGATGCTGGTCATGGCTCGCAGGCTATTGACTATCCTCGCGCGATCGCGGCGCGCCAGCAACACCCACAACGAGCCCGCCAGGGCACGTACTCGATCGTCGCGCGGGATCCGGGCACCGGGGAGCTTGGTGTAGCCGTGCAATCACATTGGTTCTCGGTCGGGCCGATCGTGCCGTGGGCTCGCCCCGGCGTCGGTGCCGTCGCAACGCAGTCCAACGTCGAGCCGGCGTACGGCCCCACGCGCTCGACCTGATGCAGGCCGGCGCCTCGGCCGAGCAGGCGCTATCCCAGCTGGTGGCCGCGGACGAGGCGGCGGCGAGCCGACAGGTCGCGGTGGTGGATGCCGCCGGCGGGGTGGCCGTGCACACCGGATCGAGAGTGCATCGCCTACGCCGGTCACGTCGTCGGCGAGGGCGTTTCCTGCCAGGCCAACATCATGGCCTCCGAGCGGGTGTGGCCGGCGATGCTGGAGAGCTATCAAGCCACCGAGGGAGCGCTGGCCGTGCGGATGCTGGCGGCGCTCGATGCTGCCGGGGATGAGGGCGGCGACATCCGCGGGCGCCAGTCGGCGGCGATCCTGGTCGTGCCGGCCCGGGGCGAGGCCTGGGAGACGACGGTGTCACTGCGGGTCGAGGACCATCCCGAGCCGCTGGAGGAACTGCGGCGGCTGCTCGTCCTCCACGACGCCTACGAGCTGGCCAATGCGGGCGACGCGCTGGTGGCCGAGGGACGCCATGCCGAGGCGGCGGCGATGTACCGCAGCGCCAGCGACCTTGCGCCCGATAATCACGAGCTTCGCTTCTGGGCCGGCCTCGGGGCGGCCCAGGCGGGGGACTTCGAAACCGCACTCGAGGACGTGCGGGCGGCGATCGCCATCCAGCCCGGGTGGCTCGAGCTGCTGCCTCGGATTCCGGAGGCGTTCGCTCCTTCGGCGCCCGCCGTGCTCGCGCGCCTGCTTGAGCAAGCTTGAATTGCCGGTCGACGCCCAGCTCGCGACGCCTCGGCTGCTGCTGCGTCAGTGGCGGCCGAGCGACGAGGTCGCGATGGCGAACATCAACTCCGATCCCGAGGTCACCCGTTATCTGAACCGCCCGGTCGGCGCCGGCGCAGCTCGAGCCTTCTACGCGATGGTCGTCGCCCACTGGCACGAGCACGGATTCGGGTTCTGGGCGGTGCAGTCCCGGGAGCCGGACAGTAACGGGGCGTTCCTGGGCTTCATCGGTGCTGGGCACCCCAGCTTCATCCCTGCGCTCTCTGCGCGCGTGGAAATCGGCTGGCGGTTGGCCCGCGGCGCCTGGGGTCGCGGCCTGGCCACCGAGGGAGCAGTGGCCGCCCGCGACCACCTCTTCGCGGCGCTGAAGCTGCCCGAGCTGATCTCGATCATCCATCCGGACAACGCGCGCTCTCAGTCGGTCGCGCGCAAGCTGGGCATGTCGGTATCCGAGCAGGTCCACGACCCGTTGGTGGGCATGCCCGTCGCGGTCTGGCGGATCACCCAGGCGCAGGCGGCCGGAGCGGGTCGATCAGCACCCCCGGGTTGAGCTGTCCGCGCGGGTCCAGCGCCGCCTTGGCGCCCCGGAGGGCCTGCGCAAACGGGTCCGGGCGCTGGCGGTCATACCAGGGGCGGTGATCGCGGCCGACGGCGTGATGGTGGGTGATCGTCCCGCCCGCGGCGATCAGCGCATCGGAGGCGGCGCGCTTGATCTCGGCCCACTGCTCGAGCTCTTCGCCGCGACGGGCCGGCGCGAGCACGGTGTAGTAGGGCGCGGGTCCGTCCGGGTAGACATGGGTGAAGCGGCAGCTCACCGTGCCGGCGCCGCAGACCTCGCGCAGCGCCTCGGAAACGGCGTCGATCACGCGTGCATGAAAGGCGGGAAAGCGGTCCCAGGTGACCGCGGTCTCGAACGTCTCGGAGATCACGCCCATGGCCACGAACGTGTCGCGCAGATACGGCGCGCGCAGGAACGCGTCCCGCCAGCTGCCCACGGCGCCGTCGCCGGCCGCCCCGCTCCCGCGCCGCTCCCACGTGCCTCCGTGGTCGCTGCAGCAGTTCAACGCCAGCGACATCCAGGGCTCGACATCGTGCTCGGAGGATTCGAAGCCCAGCACGAGCAGCGCGGCTGACCCGTCGCCGGCTGCGGTGATGCGCGCCTCGAGCGGGTCGATCAGGCGGCAGTTGGATGGATAGAGACCCGACTGCGACAGCGCCCGGACGGCCTCGGCGCCGGCGGCGAAGTCCGCGAACCGGACGCCGGCGGAGGCGCGATGGGTCGGCCGCGGGCGCACGCGGACCCAGGCTTCGGTGATCACCCCGAGGATCCCCTCCGAGCCGATCAGCATTCGGTCGGGCGAGATCCCGGCGCCGGAGCCGGGCAGCCGGCGCGACTCCCACACCCCGGCCGGGGTCAACGCCCGCACCGACTCGACCAGGTCGTCGATGTGGGTGATCAGCGTGGCGAAGTGGCCGCCGGCCCGGGTGGCGATCCAGCCGCCCAGCGTGGAGAACTCAAAGGACTGGGGGTAGTGGCGCAGCGTCAGGCCGTGCTCGCCGAGCTGGCACTCCAGCGCCGGGCCCGGTGGCTCCGGCCTGGATCCGGGCCGCGCGTGAAACATGGTCGATCTCCAGCACGCGGTCGAGTGCCTTGATGTCGATGCTGACCACGCCGGCGTAGTCGCCGTCGATCCGCGGCTCGACCCCGCCGACCACGCTGGTGCCGCCGCCGAACGGGATCACCGCGGCGCCGGCGCCCAGCGCCCACTCGAGCACGGCCTGGACCTCGGCCTCGTCGCGCGGGCGGGCGACGACGTCGGGCGGGTGCTCGAACTGTCCCGCGGAACCCGCGGACGACATCGCTGTAGGAGCGCCCGAGCGCGTGCAGCGCGCGCTCGCGGTCATCGGAGAAGCAGATGCTCGTCCAGCGCGACCGGTGGGCGCCAGTCTGGGCGCCGGGAGCGCCGGCAGCGGCGCGGGCTGCTCGAGCTCGGTGCTGCCGAAGCCGAGGTGCGCGAGCGAGGAACTCCGCCGTCGCGCGCTGTTCGTCGGGCGAGGGCTGCTCGTCCTCGTATCCCCAGCCCCAGTGCTTCAGTGCTCTGTGCCACGGAGGCGCCAGCCTACCCCGCTACCGTTCTCCGGCGTGGCGACCACATCGGCACTGCTGGCTCGTGGACCCTGGGAACCGGACCAGGTCGACGTCGTCGTGGCGCGCGGATACCTATCGCGCCGCCGGCGAGCTCGATCGAGGCCGCGGACGCGGCGCTCGACGCCCTGCGCGAGCGCGGGCTCGCCTAGCCACGACGGACTTGCCGCGCGGATGGCGGGCTACGAGCGAGCAGCGACGGCAGGCTGCAGCTCGAGTTGCAGCGGGTGCGCTGGGCGGTCCGGCTGCTGTCCGAGGACGCGGCGCAGAGCATGTCGGTGCTGTGCATCGTCCGCGCCGCGGACGGCCGCTGGCTGGCCGGGCGCCGGGCGGCATGGCTGGCCTCGTGGGCGGGCCGCTGGGCGCTGGGCGCCGGCGGCGCGGTCGAGGTCGACGAGAACCCCACCGAGACGATGAGCCGTGAGCTGCAGGAGGAATGGTCGGTGCAGCCCGACCGGCTCCAGATCGAGGCCCTGGTGCAGCTGCCCAGCGAGGTGGTGCTGCTGGTCGGTCAGGCGTGGCTACCGGAAGGCGCCAGCGTCACCCCGGATCACGAGCACGACGAGTTCGCCTGGTGGCCGGCCGACGTCGACCAGTGGCCGGCCGAGGCCGACGAGCCGCTGCGGCGGATGGCCTCGCTGCTCGCGGCCGGGTGAGCGAGGTGCGCGTGATCACCTTCCGTCGGCTGGAGGTCGCGTCCTTCACCCACTCGGCCGTGTACCTGGCCCTGCTGGTGTGCGCGTTCGCGGCCGGAAACCCGCAGCCCGAGACGTTCATCCTCGGACTCGCGCACGGGCTGATGTGGATCGCGATGTCGCTGGTCTGCATCGTCGCCGCGCGGATGCGGATCATCCCGTTCTGGCTCGCGGTGACGGTGGCCGTGCTCGGGCGGCCTCGGGTCCGTTTGCCGGCTCGATCGCCTTCGTGGTCGTCGAACGCCGCCACGGCGACGAGCCGGACGCATCTGTGCCGATTCGCACGCGTTACAGTTGAACGAAATGGCGGTCGACGCGAGCACAATCCAGGTTGTGATGCCGGCCATGGGCGACTCCGTGGCCGAGGGCACGGTGCTCGAGTGGCACAAGCAGGAGGGCGACTCGATCGCCGTCGACGAGACGCTGGTCGAGATCTCCACCGACAAGGTCGACGCGGAGGTGCCCTCGCCGGTCGCCGGGACGATCGTGCGCATCCACGCCGCCGAGGGCGACACCGTGGCCGTCGGCGCGCTGCTGGCCGAGATCGCCACCACGATGGCGCGACGGCAACGGCGCCGCGCGCCGGCACGCCCCCGCCACCCGCCGACCGGCGAGTCGGCGACCCGGCCTCCGAGGCGTCGCCGCTGCCCGGCGCATGACGAGATCCCCGAGGCGGCGGCCACCGAGGCCGAGGGCCAAGCCGCCGCCGAGGCACCGCTCGAGGTCGGGGTGATCGACATCGTCACCCCGACCGGCGGCGAGTCGGTGACCGAGGGCACGATCCTCGAGTGGTCGGTCAAGGTCGGCGACACGGTCAAGGACGGCGACACCGTGGTCGAGATCTCGACCGACAAGGTCGACATGGAGCTTCCCGCGCCCGCCGACGGCACGATCACCGAGATCCTGGCCGAGGAGGGGGAGACGGTGACGGTCGGGCAGGTGATCGCGCGGATGAGCCCGAGCGCCGATGCGCACCGCGTCCGCGCAGAGCTCCGCGCCATCGGCTCCGCCCGCGGACATCCCGGCCAGCGCCGGTCCGCGGCCGCACACCACGCACCGGGCAACGGCGCCAACGCCTCCCCGGTCGCCCAGCGCATCGCCGCCGCCGAGGGGATCGACCTCACCGGCGTCCAGGGCAGCGCCCGCGGCGGGCGGATCACCAAGGCCGACGTGCTCGCGCCGGCACGGGCAACGGCGCCACGGCAGCCGGGTCCATCAAGGCCGCCCAACCCAAACGGCACCGGCTCCGGCGGGCGCTCAGGTGCTCAAGGGCGGCGCCGCGGCCCTGGCGCGCTACATGGACCAGAGCCTGTCGATCCCCACCGCGACCTCGTTCCGCACGCTCACCGTGACCGTGCTCGACGAGCGGCGCAAGCAGCTCAAGAACGCCGGCCGGAAGGTCTCCTTCACCCACCTGATCGCCTACGCGATCGCGCGCGTGGCCACCGACGACATGCCGGTCATGGCCCATCACTTCGCCGAGATCGACGGCAAGCCCAACCGCGTCGACGACGGTGCGGTCAACCTCGGCCTCGCCGTCGACGTCGAGAAGAAGGACGGCTCCCGCACGCTGATGGTGCCGGTGATCCGCGACGCCGGCCGGATGACGTTCGCCCAGTTCCTCGACGCCTACAACGCGCTGGTCGAGAAGGCGCGCACCAACACCTTGACTGCCGATGACCTGACCGGCGGCAACGTCTCGCTGACCAACCCCGGCGGGATCGGCACGGTTGCCTCGGTGCCACGGCTGATGAACGGCCAGGGCACGATCGTCGCCACCGGCTCGATCGCCTACCCGGTCGGCCTCGGCAACGTCGGCTCGATGATCGGCGCCGAGAAGGTCATGACGATGACCTCCACCTACGACCACCGGATCATCCAGGGCGCCGAATCCGGCCGCTTCCTGCAGCGCATCGAGGCCTACCTGCAGGGCGACGACGGCTTCTACGAGGCCGTGTTCGCCGACCTCGGGGTCGAGCTGCCCGAGCTTCCGCCGCCGCCCGCGCCCGGCCGCTGCCGCCGCGGCTGCCGCCGCGCCCGCCCGAGCCGGCATCGCCGGCCACCGTCGCTGCCAGCCCGACGAAGAACTGCTCCAGGCCGTGCAGGCGGCGTCCTCGCTGCTCAAGGCCCACCGCACCCACGGCCACCTGGCCGCGCGGCTTGATCCGCTCGGCCGGGAGCCGGAGGGCGATCCGGCGCTCGACCCCGAGCCGCTCGGGCTCACGCCGGAGCTGATGGCGAAGATCCCCGCGCGGATCCTGCGCATGTACGTGCCCGGGGCGACGCTGGCCGACGCGCTGCCCCACCTGCGTGAGACCTACTGCGGGCCGATCGCCTACGAGATCGAGCACATCTCCTCCCATCGGCAGCGGCTGTGGCTGCGGGAGGCGATCGAGTCCGGTCAGTTCCGTAAGCCGCTGACCAACGACGAGAACAAGACGCCTGCTCAAGCGGCTGACCGAGGTCGACGCGCTGGAGCGGTTCCTGCACAAGGCCTATCTCGGCCAGAAGCAGTTCTCGATCGAGGGCCTCGACATGACCGTGCCGATGCTCGACGAGCTGATTCAGCTCTCGGCCACTCGCGGCGCTCGCGAGGTCGTGATCGGGATGGCCCACCGCGGTCGCCTGAACGTGCTCGCGCACAACCTGGGCCGGCGCTACGACACGATCTTCGCCGAATTCGAGGGCGCCTCGACGCTCGAGCCGATCACCACGATCCCCCAGGGCGGCACCGGCGACGTCAAGTACCACCACGGCGCCCAGGGCTCCTACCAGCTGGGCGACGGCGAGTCGATCATCGTGCGCCTGGAGTCGAATCCGTCGCACCTGGAGTTCGTCGCTCCCGGTCGCGGCCGGCGCCACCCGCGCCGCCCAGACCACCCGCCAGGGCCCGCATGCCCACCGTGACACCAACGCCGCGATGCCGGTGATCCTGCACGGCGACGCCGCCTTCCCGGGTCAGGGCGTGGTGGCGGAGACGCTCAACCTGCAGGCGCTCGACGGCTACACGGTCGGCGGCACGGTTCACCTGATCCAGAACAACCAGGTCGGCTTCACCACCGATCCCGACGACGCGCGCTCGACCACCTGGGCCTCGGATCTGGCCAAGGGCTTCGACGTCCCGATCATTCACGTCAACGCCGATGACGTGGCGGCCTGTGTGTCCGCGGTGCGCCTGGCGTTCGCCTTCCGCCAGGAGTTCGGCCATGACGTGCTGATCGACCTGATCGGCTACCGCCGCTTCGGCCACAACGAGGCCGACGAGCCGGCCTACACGCAGCCGGAGATGTATCAGGTGATCAAGAAGCACTCGCCGGTGCGCGAGCTGTACGCCAAGCAGCTGATCGAACAGGGCGTGGTCACCGAGCAGGAATCGACCGAGATGACCGACGAGGTCTGGGCGCTGCTGACCGAGCGCCACCAGACGCTGAAGGAGCGAATCGCCGCGGCGCAAGCGAGGTCGAACACGCCACCGGCGAGTACCAGCTCGACCGCACCGCCTCACCCGAGGTCAAGACCGCCGTCTCGGAGGATCGTCTCCAGGTGCTCGGCGAGGAGCTGCTCTCGGTGCCCGACGGGTTCACCGTGCATCCGAAGCTGGTCAAGCAGCTCGAGCAGCGACGCGCGGCGCTGGAGCCCGAGGCCGGCGGCATCGTCTGGGCGCACGCCGAGTCGCTCGCGTTCGCCTCGCTGTTGACCGAGGGCATCCCGATCCGCCTCACCGGCCAGGACGCCCAGCGCGGCACGTTCTCTCAGCGCCACCTCGTACTCCACGATCCCAAGACCGGCCAGCAGCACTGCTCGATGCAGCACCTGCCCGGGTCACTGGCGCCGATGGAGCTGCACAACAGCCCGCTGTCGGAGATGGCCTGCCTCGGCTTCGAGTACGGCTATTCCCAGGAGGGCCCGGAGACGCTGGTCCTGTGGGAGGCGCAGTTCGGCGACTTCGTCAACAGCGCCCAGGTGATCATCGATCAGTTCATCGTCTCCGGCATGGCCAAGTGGGGCCAGACCTCGCGCCTGACGCTGCTGCTCCCCCACGGCTACGAGGGCTCGGGGCCCGAGCACTCCTCGGCCCGGCTCGAGCGCTTCCTGCAGCTCGCCGCCGAGGGGAACATCCGCGTCGCCAACCCGACCACCCCGGCGCAGTACTTCCATCTGCTCCGCCGCCAGGCCCGGATCGCCAAGCAGCGGCCGCTGGTCGTGATGACGCCCAAGTCGCTGCTGCGCCTGCCGCAGGCCACGAGTCACCTGGGCGAGCTGGCCGACGGCCGCTTCCAGCCGGTGCTGCCGGAGCCCGGGGTCGATCCGGCGGGCGTAGAGCGGCTGATCCTGTGCAGCGGCAAGGTCTACTACGACCTCGTCGGACACGCCGATCGGGCGGCCGCCACGAACATCGCCGATCGCCCGGATGGAGCTGCTGTACCCGTTCCCGCAGGGCGAGGTGCTGAAGCTGGTCGAGAGCTTCCCGAAGTTGCGCGAGGTCGTGTGGGTGCAGGAGGAGCCGCGCAACATGGGCGCGCGCGCCTTCATGTCGCCGCGGCTGCTGCAGATCCTGCCCGAGCACCTGGACTTCGGCTACATCGGCCGCCAGGAGCGAGCCGCCTCGGGCGAGGGCTATCCGATCGCCCACTCGCTCGAGCAGAACCGGATCGTCAGCACCGCGCTGAACGTGTCCGAGCCGGTCTCGATGTACCCGCGCAAGCTGCCGGGCGAGCGCTAGCCACACAAGCGCGGGCCGCGCTAGGCTTCTCGCGCGCCGCCCTGCGGCGGCCGGAGTCGAGAGGTCAATCTGCGTCGACGGGAGGAATCGATGCCGTCCGTCTTTTGTCCGGGCCGGGTCGCGGCTCGGCGTTGTCGCTGGCGCTGTCCGCGTCGCTGCTGGTGGTCCTGCTCGCCGGCGCCGCGCGGGCCGCGGCTCCGACGGGGCCCTACGTCTCGCTCGGGGACTCCTACACCTCGGCGCCGCTGGTGCCGATCCCCACCGGCAATCCGATCGGCTGCGGGCGCTCGACCAGCAACTACCCATCCGACGTCACGCGGGTGATCCACCCCAGCTCGTTCACCGACGTGAGCTGCGGGAGCGCCACCACCGACAACATGACCCAGCCGCAGTCGGTGCCCTTCGGCGGCACCAACGCGCCGCAGTTCAACGCTTTGTCGCCAGCCGACACGTTGGTCACCGTGGGCATCGGCGGCAACGACGCCGGCCTCGTCGGCGTGGCCGAGGAGTGCGCGACGCTCGACTCCTACCAGCCGTTCGGGACCGCGTGCAAGAACCACTACAACGCTCGGGGTCCGATACCAACGTGGCCCGGATCGACGCCACCGGCCCGAAGGTAGCGGCCGTGCTCCAGGGGATCCACTCCGCGCGCGCCTGCAGCCCGCGTGGTGATCGTCGGCTATCCGGACGGCCTGCCCGTGAACGGTCATGGCTGCTGGCCGCTGGTCCCGCTGTCCAACGGTGACGTGACCTACTTCAACTCGCTCGAGCAGCGGTTGAACTCGGTGATCGCCTCGGCGGCGGCGTCCAATGCGGCGACGTTCGTCGACACGTGGAACTCGAGCATCGGTCACGACGCCTGCAAGGCGCCCGGCGTCGCCTGGGTCAACGGGATCGTTCCGACCTCGCTCGCGTATCCGCTGCATCCCAATCAGATGGGCGAGCAGAACATGGCCAACCAGGTGCTCCTGGCGCTGGGCTAGGCGGTTCCGGCCGCCGCGGGTCGTTTCCGACCGTTCGGCAGGCAGGATCGGTTCTCAGCGGCCACAGAAATCGCCGCACACGGCGCAAAACGCTCGCGTCTGCAACCCTTCTCGGATGGGTTTCCGCCGAGACGGCTCACGCCGTGACACCTCTCGCCTGCATCTGACGCCCAGCATGGGCGTCAACGACATGGCGATCGACCTCGGCACGGCGAACACGCTGGTCTACGTGGCCGGGCGCGGGATCGTCGTCTCGGAGCCATCGGTGGTCGCCTCGGACGTCGACACCGGCGAGGTTCACGCCGTCGGCTCGGAGGCCGAGCGGATGATCGGCCGCACACCGGCCACGATCTCGGCCATGCGCCCGCTGCGCCACGGCGTGATCGCCGACTTCGAGGTCACCGAGGAGATGCTCCGCTACTTCATCCGCAAGGTGCTCAGCCGCCGGGGCGCCCATCCCGCGCCTGATCGTGTGCGCGCCCTCGGGGGTGACCGAGGTGGAGAAGCGGGCGGTCGAGGAGGCCTCGCTGGCCGCCGGCGCGCGCCGGGTGCACCTGATCGAGGAGCCGATCGCGGCGGCGATCGGCGCCGGCATCGCGATCGAGGAGCCGATCGGCCGCATGGTCGTCGACGTCGGCGGCGGCACCAGCGAGATGGCGGTGATCTCGCTCGGCAGCATCGTCATCTCCCGCTCGGTCCGCGTCGGCGGCTACGAGATGGACGAGGCGATCTCCCACTACCTGCGCAGCGCCTACCAGCTGGCGATCGGCTCGCGGACCGCTGAGTCGATCAAGATCGCCATCGGCTCGGTCGTGCCGCTGGCACCCGAGGAGACGATCGAGGTGCGCGGGCGGCACCTGATCACCGGGCTGCCCACGGCGGTGCAGCTGCGCAGCGAGGAGGTGCGCAGCGCGATCCGGGCTCCGATCCAGGAGATCCTGCAGGCGATCCGGGACACGCTCGAGGAGACGCCTCCGGAGCTGGCCAGCGATATCGCCCGCGACGGGATCCTGCTCGCCGGCGGCGGCACCTTGATTCGAGGATTGCCGGATCTCGTCGCCGCCGAAACCGGCATGCCGGTGTTCCGGGCCGAGTCGCCGCTGACCTGCGTGGCCTTCGGCTCAGGCCAGGCGCTGGACCATTTCGATCAGCTGACGATCTCCGCTGCTCGGCACCGGCGCTTTGCCACCACGCCGGACTGGCGCACCGCCTAGCGGCAGCCTGCCCCCAGCGGGCGCGTCGGGGGCCAGTTGGGGGAACCGCTAGTGGATGCCGACGATCCCTGCGCAGACCCACTGCGAGGCACCTGAGCCACCGTTCCAGATGCGCGACGCGACGGCGTCCTGCTCGGACTTGCTGGCCAGGTACGCGGCTGGGCCGCTGCCCCCGTAGAGCTTCCACGTGCTGGGGAGGATCTGGTAGTAGCCGGACGCTCCCGCGCTGTTGGGCGAAAGGTTCTGGCCGCCGGATTCGCACAGCACGATCGCGTACGGGATCGCCCAACCTCCGGACGGGCCGAGCGCCGGTCCGGAGGAGGTCGGCGCCGAGGAGGACGATGAGCTGGGGGCGGGAGTTGCCGCTGCCGCGCGTGCCGCCGCGGCCGCCGCCGCTTGTGCTGCCGCTTGTTGCGCCCTGATCTGGGAGATCTGAGACTGGAGCTGGCCCGCACGGGCTCGGCTGGCGGCCAGGGCGCCCGCCTGGGCTGCGCGGGCCTGGGCCAGCGCTCCCTGCTTGGACTGTAGGAGCCCGTTCATGGCCGCCAGCGCGCGGGCGCGCATGGCGGCTCCCTGCACGAGCTGGCGATCTGAGACCTCGAGCCGGGCGAGGCGGTGAGCCGCGCTGTCGGCCTGGGCCTTCAGCTGCCGGGTCAGCGTGATGATCGACTGCTGCTGCTGTTCGGCCCGATGCAGGAAGTCAAGCGTCTCGAGCAGGTCCTTGAAGCCGTGCGCGCTGAGCACGACGCCGACGAGGTCGGGCCGATTGCCCTCGTAGCTCGAGACCAGCTGGCGGGAGAGGATCATCTGAGCGCGGGCCAGCCGCGCGCGCAGCAGCGCCAGCCGTGCCCGTTGTCGGCGCAGCGTCGCCTGCGTCGAGGCCAGCACCGCCTGATCATGGGTCAGCTCGCTGCGCACCGCCGTCTCGCGTGATTGCACGAGCGAGATCTGCGAGGTCAGCGAGGCGATCAGGCCGGACAGCCGGCCGACACTGGCGGAGAGGCCCTGCTGGCGCGCCTGCTGCGCGTTCAACTGTGAGCTCAGCTGACCCAGATCGGCGCCGGCGGCGGGACCGACCGTGCCCGTCGTGGCCAGGATCGCGAACGCCGCCGCGATGAGGGCGGCGAGCCTGAACACTGGAGATCGGCGGCGAAGAGTCATGCGATTTTGGCCTACGGGGTTAGCTGTCGGGCTCGCGCTCGAGTCCAGATGAGCGCTACACGGTCACCAGACCGCGACTCGCCCCGAGGAACCTGGGTCCCCCGCTTCCCCGCTGTGAGCAGGGAATTCGGCATGGGCGACCTTATCAGGACGGTGAACCACGGCGCGGCTTATCCTGCCCTGCGTGGAACCATCGCGCCTCGAAGAGATCCTCGAGCGGGTGCGCTCGACGCCGGCCGGATTCGTTCGCACCTACGGTGACGTCTCTCCCGGGGCGCCGCGGTTGGCCGGCAGGGCGCTCCAGCGCCAGCACGATCCGTCGGTCCCGTGGCACCGCATCGTCCGCGCCGACGGAACGCTGACCCAGGGAGAGCGGCAGCGCAAGCTGCTCACGCGCGAGGGAGTCCCGTTCCGCGGCGAGCGTGTCGACATGCGCGCCGCGCGGCTCCCCGAGGCGCCCCTCTAGTGTGTCGCAGGGCGCGCTGACCGTGTGGGCGCAGCACGAGATCACGCTCGACCCACGCCCCCGCGGCTTTCACCTGGTCACCCGTGAGGTACTGGCCGCGGTGCCCGAGCTCGGAGATGTCGGCGTGGGGCTGCTGCACCTGTTGATCTGCCACACGTCGGCCTCGCTGGCCCTCAACGAGAACGCCTCAGCCGATGTGCGCCGAGACTTTGAGACGTGGTTCAACCGAGCCGGTCCCGGAAGACGCCGACTACTGGACCCACACGCTCGAGGGCGCCGACGACATGCCTGCCCACATCAAGGCCTCGCTGCTCGGACCGTCGCTGACGCTGCCGGTCTCCCACGGACGGCTGGCCCTTGGGACGTGGCAGGGGATCTACCTGTGCGAGCACCGCAATCGTGGCGGCTCACGCACGATCGTGGCCACGCTGTCCGGGGAGGCCGCGGTAGGCGCCTCAGCGCCCGCGCCACTGCGGTGCGCGCTTCTCCGCGAAAGCGCGCGACCCTTCGCGCGCATCCTCGGAGGCCATCACCGGATGGGCGATCTCCGATTGGCGCTCGAAGAACTCGTGCTCGGGCCAGTCCACCGACTCGACCATGATCCGCTTGGTCGCGGCCAGGGCCAGCGGAGCCGTTGACCGAGATCTCGCTCGCCAGCTGCGAGGGCCGTGTCCAGCGCCTGCCCGGGGTCGGCGAGGCGGTTGACCAGACCGAGCTCGTGGGCTCGCTCGGCCGAAATCGGGTCGCCGGTCAGCGCCAGCTCCATCGCGATCCCGCGCGGGATCGCCCGTGGCAGCCGCAGCAGCGCGCCGCCGGCGGCGACCAGTGATCGCTTGACCTCTGGAATCCCGAGCTTTGCCCCGCGGGCGGCCACGATCAGGTCACAGGCCAGCGCGACCTCGAGTCCGCCCGCCACCGCGAAGCCCTCGATCGCGGCCAGCAACGGCTTCACCGAGGCCCGCCGGGTGATCCCCGCGAACCCGCGATCCCCGGCGTACGGGGACTCGCCCGCCACGAACGCCTTCAGATCCATTCCCGCACAGAAGCCCTTGCCCTGACCGGTGAGCACGCCGAGCGACAGGTCGGGATCGTCGTCGAGCCGGTCCAATGCCGCGGCGATCCCCGCGGCGACCGCGGCGTTGACGGCGTTGCGCTGCTCGGGCCGGTTGAGCGTGATGACGAGCACGCGGTCTCGGCGCTCGGTCAGCACCGCCGGCTGGTCGCTCATGCCGCGAACAGCTTCAGTTCCGGCTCGCGCTCGCCGCGCAGCACGGCCAGATCGACCTCGACGCAGTCGATCCCTCGCGACTGCGCGAGGACTCGCGCCTGGGGCTTGATCGCCTGCGCGGCAAGCACGCCGCGGCACGATGTGAACGCCGGGTCGCAACGGATCCGCTCGAGATAGCGGGACAGCTGCTCGACCGCTTCGATCCCCGCCACCCGCTTGATCTCGACCGCCACCCAGCCGTCTTCGCCGTCACGGCACATGAGATCCACCGGGCCGATGTCGGTCGCCCACTCGCGACGGACCAGCCGCAGGCCCTCGCCGCACCAGCCCGGCTGCTCGGCCAGCAGCTCCTGCAGGTGGGCCTCGACCCCGTCCTTGGCCAGCGCGGCATCGTCGTCCGGAGAACCCATGTCATGGCTGACGTCTGAGAGCACCTCGGCGATCTCGATCTCCAGGCGATCCTCGCTGGATCCCGCGCGTTTGCGCACGATCATCCGTTCGCCGCTCTCCTCGATCACCGTGGGCGGGGTCATCCAGTTCAGCGGCTTGTAGCCACCCGCGTCGGCATGGACCAGCACGGAGCCGTCGGCCTTGACGATGATCAGGCGCAGCGCCTGCGGAAGCAGCGCGGTCAAACGGCCGGAGTAACGCACCTCACAGCGGGCAACGATCAGACGCATCTGGCCACCCTAGAATCAAGGGCGGACACATGATGCGAAACCAGCTTCGACCACTGTTCGACCGCGTCGTCATCAAGGAACTGGACCCTGACCGGGTCCGGCGCTCCGGGCTGGTCGTGCCGGCGGGCAGCGAAGAGCCGCCGCCCCAGCACGGCATCGTGCTCGCGGTCGGGCCGGGCCTCGACTGGTGGGATCACGTCGGTGTGCGGATGCCGGTCAAGCCCGGCGATCACGTCGTCTTCCCCGCCGCGGCCGGAGCCTGGGTCGAGGTCGACGAGGAGCGTCTGCTGGTCTGCCGTGTGGGCGAGCTGCTGGGCGTGCTCGACCGGGCCGAGGACTGTCCCTTGTGCGGCGGTCGCGGCCTGGACAGCGGAGAAGCGTGCCCGGTCTGCGGGCGCGAGGGCTCGATCACGCCCTCCTAGAGCGGCGGTTAGGCGGCCGCGCTGCGCTCGGAGAGCTCTCGAGGCCGCAGCGCTTCGACCCGCGCCAGCAGGTCGGCGACCTCGGCATCGGCGCCAAGCGCGAGGGCCCGGTCACAGGCCGCGATGCACTCCTGCAGCCGATCCGTACGCGCGAGCGCGTGCGCGTAGGTGGACCAGGCCGCCTGCGACTCCGGGTCGATCAGGGTCGCGGCGTGCGCGGCCGATACCTCGGCGCCGACATCGCCGGCGAGGTGGTGGGCCAGTGCAAGGTCGAGCAGGCCCTCGAGCGAGGGTCCCAGCAGGCGGGCTCGCTCGAGCGCCGTGATCGCCCCAGTGCGGTCCATCAGGCGCAGGCGCAGCCGGCCCAGTCGCTCCCAGCCCGAGGGGTCGGCAGGGCCGCGCTCGGCGGCTCGTTCGGCCGCCTCGGAGGCCAGGTCGAGCGCACCCATGTCCTCGTAGATGCGGGAGGCGAACCGCTCCGGAGTCGGCCGATCGCCCTCGACCCGCGCCCAATCGCGCACCGCGCGCGCGGCCGCGGGTAGGTCCCCGGCCTGCCAGAAGGCGACGGTGAGCAGTCTCAGCACCGCCGGGTTGGCCGGCTCCGCGTCGCGGGCGTAGATCAGACGCTGTGCCGCCAGGGCGGCATTTCCCTCGGCCAGCGCGTGCTGAGCCGCGGTCATGAAGCGCTGGACCCGATCGGCTCCCGGGTCGGGCTTGGAGAAATCGACGAACTGCAGCGAGCCCGCTGGGACCGTGCGAATCCCGACCGAGAACGAAAGCCTCGCCCACTGCTGCACGTCGTCCCCGTCGCCGGAGAAATAGATGCCGCTCACGGTTCCCACCCCCCATTCCGGATAGGACAGGCACCGGGCGTAGCGGTGCACGACCGAGTGGTCGGGGACCCGGGAGCCGAACGGATCGTGGGTGGCGCGTTCGTGCGCAGCGGCCCGCTTGCGCTGCTCCTCCTCGTAGGCCCGGCGGCCGGCTTCTTCGCGCGCACGACGGGTTGCGGCAGCGGAGACCTTGACCGCGTTGCGGCTGACGCGGCCACCGCGGGAGCTCTCGGCCAGCTCCTGCAGCTGGTCGGCCGCCTCGTTGATGGCCTGGAGGTGGCGCTGGTGCTCGTGCTGGCGCCCGGGGGGCGCGATGTCCGGGTGCCAGCGCTTGGCCATCTTGCGCCGGGCCAGCTGAACTGCCCGCGGGTCAAACGGAGCCTCGAGCTCCAGCAGGAGCATCGCTTGCTCAACGTCGAGGATCCGAGGCATAAGCACCGAGGTTAGCGGCCTGGCCCAGGCGATCGGGCACTGAGAAAGTGCAACAAATTAGTCTCAAATGAGCTCAGAACAGACTGAATAGGCCTACGATCGGCGCGTGACCGTTCGATCGAGCTCCTCAACTCGGCGGCGGAATGTTGCTCGGGACGGCACTGATCTCTGGGATCCTCGCCTCGGGACTGGGCGCGGCCATGCTCGTGCTGCTGCTCAGCGTCCTGCAGTCGTCCGCCGGCTGCTCGTCGGGAGGGCCCGCGGGCGCGGCGATGTCGATCGTGCTGGGCGCCCGCGGGAGCGGGCAGCTCGTCGGCGCGACTGAGTACGGCGGTCCCGGGGACCCAAGCTCCGGGGTCACCGGGGCCCGTGGCGACAACCTGATCGCCCATCCGGACACCTATGCGGAGCTCGGCGGCCTGACCTGGCAGACCGCCACGGCGATGGGCGGACTCGGATACATGACCCCGCTGAGAATCACCTGGGGGGCGCGCTCGGCGCTCGCCTACAAACGGGATTTCGGGCTGGGGGGAGGCCCGGTGGCGGGGCTGCCGCGGGTCATTGACCTCTGGTGGCAGCTCGCCGGCCGGCTCGGAATCCCCTACCAGAGTGGGCTGTGGTCGGGTGCGGTGCGGATCGGCCGTCCGCCGGCCGCGGGTGCGGGCAACCTGATCGGCCCGACCGCCGGAGCGCCCGGAGCCCCCGGCACGCTGGTCGCGCCGAACGCCGCCGCGCTCAATCCGGCCGCCTGCGCGCCGAGCGCTATGAGCGCAGTGGCGCTGACGCCCGGAGAGCGAGCGCGCCTGCTTGCCCGGCGGGCTTGCCGCCGCTCCTGCGCAGGCGCCGCTGGCCATCAAGGAGATGATCGCGGCCGGAAATCAGATCGTCGGCAAGCCCTACGTTTACGGCGGCGCGCACGGAGCGCCGCTGTCGGAGGTCGCGGCCGGCTATGACTGCTCGAGCAGCGTCGAGCACCTCCTGTACGGCGCGAGGTTGCTCCCCGTGACCTACGGAGCGCCGTCAAGCCAGCTCGAGAGCTTCGGCGCACCCGGACCAGGTCACTGGGTCACGCTCTACGCGAGCGCCGACCACGTGTTCATGTACGTCGCGGGGTTGCGCTGGGACACCCACAATGCGGCCGGCCCGGGCGACGGGAGCTCCGGCATCGGGTGGCACCCCCTCGTCCGCAGCGCGGCCGGATTCGTTGCCCGGCATCCGGTGGGGTTGTAGGTGGGACGCTTGGGACGGGCTACAGCGATCGGCCTGAGCTGCACGGCCCTCGCCGGTTGCAGCCCGCTGGGCAGCCCGTCGGGCAGCGCGGCGGGCACCGGCACGTCGACCAGAAGCGCGGCCCAGCTCTCGCGCGCTCAGGCCACGCACGAGTACCCCTCACCGCCGCCGCGGCCTCAGACCGCCGCCGCCCCGTCCGCCTCGGCGGTTCAGGCGGTGCGCGCCTTCGCCGTCGGCTACATCAACTGGGACGCGCTCACCGTCGCTGCGACGATGCGCGGCCTGGCCCAGCGCAGCGTCGGCCAGGCGCGTTCGGCAATGCAGCTCGCCGCGGCGCAGACCGCCGGCGACTACGAGCTGCGGCGCGGCGGGATCGCCAACCACGGAACGGTGGAGGCGGTGGCGCCGTTGCGTCCCACCGGCCAGGGGACTCGGATCTCGGAGCGCTACGTCGTGGTCACCCGCGAGTCGACCACGGCCACGCCTGAGCTCGGCCTACCAGGGTCTGCGCCCGGCTTGGCACGTCGCCGTCGCCTCGGTGTCCCAGCTCGCGCCGGGACGTTGGGTGGTGAGCGGATGGCAGCCGGAAAGCTGACGTCTGCTCAGCCCACCGGCTGGCCGTTGGCGGTCAGCTTGACCTCGACGTTCCCGCGCGTCGCATTCGAGTACGGGCACACCTGATGCGCGGCCTCGACCAGCTTGGCGGCCAGGGCATCCTCGACCTGGGGCAGCGTGACGTCGAGCTCGACCGCGAGCTTGAACCCGCGCTCGGGCGTCGGCAGGAGGCTGACCTGGCTGTCGATCGAGACGTCGCCCACCTCCGCCTTCTCACGCCGCGCCACCGCTCCCAGGGCCCCCTCAAAGCACGCGGCGTAGCCGACCGCGAACAGCTGCTCGGGGTTCGTGCCGCCGCCCTGGCCGCCCATCTCCTGCGGAAGCCGCAGCTGCACGTCAAGTGCCCCGTCGGTGGTGCGGCCGTGCCCGTCGGCGCGACCTCCGGTCACGTTCGCCTCTGCTGTGTAGATGGTCTTGGCCATGGTTCCTCCGCGGGGTGAAGATGGGGCTGGACAAGCCAAGCCTAGTCCCCGGACACCCCCTGGCCTTGACACCTAGCCATCCAAAGCCTAGGCTACCTAGGTATGAGAGCCGAGATGATCAAAGGCCACCTCGACGGACTGCTGCTCGCGGTGCTGGCCGCGACCGGGTCCGCTGCACGGTTACTCGATCATCGAGGAGCTGGGCCGCCGCAGCGGCGGCGGTTTCACCCTGCCCGAGGGCACCGTGTATCCCGCGCTGCACCGTCTGGAGCGAGAGGGACTGCTGAGCAGTCGCTGGTCGCAGGCCTCAGCGCGCCGCCGGCGCGTGTACGAGCTGACCGCCCGCGGACGCCGGGCGCTGGGCCGTGAGCGTGAGGCCTGGTCGGCCTTCGCCGGGGCGGCCGAGGCGGTCTGGAAGGGAGCGGCGTGAACGACCGAGGACCGATCGAGGAATACCTGCGCGAACTTCGCCAGGAGCTGACCGGGCCGGCGCGCCTGCGTGAGCGGGTGGTGGCCGAGGCGGCGGACCATCTGCAGCTGGCCGCCGAGCATCTCGACCCGCTGGGCGCCGGGACCGCATCGGCTGCTCAACACGCAGCGACGGCTCGCTTCGGCTCGCCCCGGTCGGTGGCCCGTCGCTTTGCCGAGGAGCTGGCCACCGACGACGCACACCGGGTGACCAGAGTCGTCTCGCTGACCACGATCGCGTTCTGCTTCATCTTCGGCCTCCTCGGTCCCGCTCGCTGGGCCGCCGCGACCTGGGCTCCGTTCGCCGTGCAGATCGCGTTCGTCTGCTGCTGCCCGTCAGCTTCGTCCGCTGCGTGCGTCACCGCGATGAGCGCACGGTCGCCGCCGCCAAGCTGCGCTGGATCCTCCGCGGCAACGAGATCGCACTCGCGGTGATCCTCGTGAGCATCGGGGTGGAGGCAATCGGAGCCGCGCTGGGCCACCGCGCCCGGGCGTGGCACCCCGCAACCGTCGTCGTGGGCATCGGCGTCGCGCTACTCGCCGGGCTGGCTCTCGGACGCATCGTCAGGGCTCACGCTCGCCTGCGGACGCTCGACGCCTTCGTGCCGGGCGACGACGCCGGGGGCGAGGTGCCCGACGACCTCGCCGCTGATCTCGTCGCTGTGCTCGGACAGGCGCGCACCTGGGCGCGCTGGCACCCGTGGCTGGCCGAGCCCGCCGGCGCACTCGAGGGCATGGCGGGCGATGTGCGCGTCCCACGTGCGCTGGCGCGCTGGCTCAATCTGCGCGCGCACCCATGGCGGGCGGGGTTCGTCGTGGCTCTCGCCGCCGGCGTCTGCGCGGGCGCCGGGCACGGTCTGGTTGAGCGCCCGGGCTCGCTCTCCGAACTGCCCGGAGCGTTGGCGGCGTTCAGCGTGATCGCCGGCATCGAGGCCGCGGCCGTGATCGTCTGCTTCGCCCTGCTGGGTCCGTTCCTCGGTCTCCGGCGCCCGGTGGGCGCCCTGCGCCTCACCGCGACGCGACGTTGAGCGCGACCGCGGCGGCGAAGCAGGCCACCGCGACGACCCGGATCCACAGCCCGGCCCGATCGCCCGGGCGTCCCGTGACCATCCCGACGATCGCCAGCGCCATGCAGGCGACCGCCACGAGGGCAAGGATGGCGGCGAGAGCACGTAGCACCACACGTGTTCTACCCTCGGACAGATGTCCTCGCAGTACATCTTCACCACCTACAAGCTGACCCGCCGGTTCCCGCCCGACAAAGAGGTGCTGACCGACGTCTCGCTGTCGTTCATGCCGGGGGCCAAGATCGGCGTACTCGGTTACAACGGCGCCGGCAAGTCGACGCTGCTGCGGATCATGGCCGGGCTTGACACCGAGTTCGACGGCCAGGCGCAGCTGGCGCCGAAGGCGACGGTGGGCCTGCTCGAGCAGGAGCCCCACCTTGACCCCGCCAAGGACGTCCGCGGCAACGTCGAGGAGGGAGCCGCGGAGATCCGCGCGCTGCTCGACCGCTTCAACGAGCTGTCGATGAACTATTCCGAGGAGACGGCGGACGAGTTCGGCCGGGTCCAGGAACAGATCGACCACGTCGACGGGTGGAACCTGGACACCACGCTTGACGTCGCGATGGACGCGCTGCGCTGCCCGCCGTCCGACGCCGACGTGACCAAGCTCTCCGGCGGCGAGCGCCGCCGCGTGGCCTTGTGCCGGCTGTTGCTGCGCCAGCCCGATCTGCTGCTGCTCGACGAGCCGACGAACCATCTTGACGCCGAATCGGTCGGGTGGCTGGAACGGCACCTGCACGACTACGCCGGCACCGTCGTCGCGATCACCCACGATCGCTATTTCCTCGACAACGTCGCCGGGCTGGATCCTCGAGCTCGACCGTGGTCGTGGAATTCCCTACCAGGGCAACTACTCCGGCTGGCTCGAGCAGAAACGGGAACGGCTTGCCCAGGAGGCTCGCCAGGACAACACCCGCAAACGGATGATCGAGCAGGAGCTCGAATGGGTGCGCCTCAACGCCAGCGCCCGGCGGAGCAAGCCGAAGGCGCGGCTGAATGCCTACGAGGCGCTGCTGGCCGAGGATCGCAACGTCAAGCTCGATCAGGTGCAGATCCACATTCCGGCCGGCCCGCGGCTGGGCGACGTCGTCGTCGAGGCGGAGGGCGTGCGCAAGGCGTACGGCGACCGGGTGCTGATCGAGGATCTCTCATTCAAGCTGCCCCGCGGCGGGATCGTCGGCGTGATCGGCCCCAACGGTGCCGGCAAGACCACGCTGATGCGGATGATCACTGGCCAGGAGCAGCCCGACGCCGGCACGCTGAAGCTCGGCGACACCGTGGAGCTGGCCTACGTCGACCAGTCACGGGACGCGCTGGACCCGGACAAATCCGTGTGGGAGGAGGTCTCCGGCGGCGCGGACCAGATCCCGCTCGGGGACCGGATGATCAACAGCCGCGCCTACGTCGCCGGATTCAACTTCAAGGGCACCGACCAGCAGACCAAGGTGGCCAAGCTCTCCGGTGGAGAGCGCAACCGCCTGCATCTGGCCAAGCTACTGCGCTCAGGCGGAAATCTGCTGCTGCTCGACGAGCCCACCAACGACCTGGACACCGACACGCTGCGAGCGCTCGAAGAGGCACTGCTGTCGTTCGCCGGCTGCGCGGTGGTCGTCTCCCACGATCGCTGGTTCCTGGACCGGATCGCCACCCACGTGCTGGCCTTCGAGGGCGACTCGCAGGTCCGCTGGTTCGAGGGCAACTTCGAGGCCTACGAGAGCTTTCGCCACGAGCTCCTCGGTGCCGAGGCGGATCGGCCCAAGCGAATCACCTACAAGAAGCTCGTCCGCGGTTAGGCTCCGCGCACACGTGTCGGGCGACCCGTCCAAAGCCGTTCTGATCACCGGCTGCTCATCCGGCATCGGCCACGCCACGGCCGAGATGCTGGCCGCGCGCGGCTGGAATGTCTACGCAACCGCGCGGCGCCCGGAGACGATCGCGGACCTGGAGCAGCAGGGCTGTAAGACGCTGGCCCTCGATGTCACCGACGAGGCGTCCATGCAAGCGGCCGTCGATCAGGTGATCGAAGCGGAAGGCGCGGTCGGCGTGCTGGTCAACAACGCCGGCTACAGCCAGTCAGGCGCCGTCGAGACGGTGCCGATCGATCAGATCCGCCGGCAGTTCGAGACCAATGTGTTCGGGCTCATCAGGATGTGTCAGCTCGTGCTGCCCGGCATGCGCGAGCAGCGCTGGGGCAGGATCGTCAACATCGGCTCGATGGGCGGCAAGGTCACGTTCCCCGGCGGCGGCATCTACCACGCGACCAAGTACGCGGTCGAGGCGATCAGTGACGCGTTGCGCTTCGAGGTCCGCGGCTTCGGGGTCAAGGTGGTCCTCGTCGAGCCGGGCCTGATCGTGACCGGGTTCGCCGACGCGGCCACGGCAACCGTGGCGCCGGACGCCAGCGGGCCGTATGCGGGCTTCAACCAGGCCGTGGCCAAAATGACCACCGAGGCCTACAAGGGTCCGATGACCAAGCTCGGGGCCGGACCCGAGGCGGTGGCCAGGACGATCGCCGGTGCACTCGATTCAAAGCGCCCGCGTGCACGCTACCCGGTCACGCCCAGCGCCCACCTGATGATCAATCAGCGGCGCTTCACTCCGGACCGGATGTGGGACCTGATCATGCGCGCGCAGTTCCCTACGCCGAAGCCGTAGGACTCGGCGAAGGGCCGGCGGCCCTCAGCCGATGTGCGGAGAGTCGATGTAGACCGCCACCGCGGCGGTGGCGGTGCTGTTGCCATCGGTCACGGTCAGCGTCAGGTCGTGCCGGACCTGCTGGTTCGAGCCAAGTCCCTGGGCGCACAGGTTCAGCGTCGGCGAGAGACTGGTCGACACCAGTACCGGGCCGGAGCTCCCCTGGATGGTGTCGGTCCAGCGGTAGCTGAGGGGGCCTGAACCGCCGCTGGCCGAGGCCGAGAACAGCACGTTCACGCAGTAGTTCTTCGGATTGGTGTCATACGGGCCGGCGAAGTGGGTGCCGTCGAGCGGCTTGGTGATCGCCACCCTGGGCGCGCCCGGCGCCGGCGGAGTCCCCTGCACCCGGATGGTGATCTGGTCACTGGCTGACTTCCCGTCCCCGTTGGTCGCCGTGACCTTGATCACGTGCGAGCCAGGCGTGTCCTCGAAGTGGCCGATGGTCGGTCCGCGGCCGATCAGCGTTCCGTCCTCGCTCCAGACGATCGCCTGGCTGGGCAGTGTCCCATCGACCTGATCGGTGGCGCTCGCGGCGTAGTCGACCCTGTCGCCCTGGGCGAACTGCGACAGGTCCGTCGGAGTCGTTATGTGCACACTCGGCGCAGACACGTACGGCGAGGGCCCGTGGCCGTATTCGAGGTAGTACCAGTGCATCGTGCCCCGGCCGCCGGGGTCGTCCTGGACGTTCTGTGCGGTCATTACGAACGATGTCGGGGTGCGACCGGTGCGCAGGCTGTAGTAGTCGCCGGTGACGTGCGGCTGGCCCTCGGGCAGAGCGAACGTGAACTGCTCGGCGGGGGTGAGGAAGCCCGCCACGGGCTGGGCGTTGTGCGAAGTGTCCGAGGAGCGGAAGACGATCCCGACGTCGCCGGCGGCGTCGGTTTGCACCGCCGGCCACCCGAAGGCCAACGTCGGGTTCCACAGCCATCGCTCCCCGGCGTTCTTCCAGCTGTTCACGTCGTAGCGGGAGATGAAGATCGCCGGTCGGTCGAACATGTGCTTGATCGTCGGCGTTTGCCCGGCGCCGCACTGATCGGTGCAGAGGTCGCGGCCGGCCCCCTGGCCCACGTAGAGCGTGTTTCCACTCACCGTCGCGGTCTCCACCGCCCCCGGGAAGATCCCGAAGCGGCTGTACCAATCGTTGCCGTCACTGCCGGGCACCGCAGAGTTCAACTGCGGGATCGATGAGTGGTCGATGTCGTGGCGGAACGCCGTGTCCGAGAACGCGTCCCAGGACCAGATCCGGGCCTGGCTGGCGCTGTTGTTGCCGACGAAATACGTCGTCGTCGTGTTATCCCCCTGCGCGATCGCCATCCGCTGCTGCGTGTCGGTGATGTAGGAAAAGGTCGGGCTCCCTCCGCCGATCGCGCTATCCAGAGCGGCGAGCGAGAAGCGCCCCAATATCGAACTCGTGTTGCCGCAGAGGACGTCGACCGTCCAATTGGCCGATCTCGAGTTGAGGCTCAGGTCGCTGCGGTCAAACCACGCGTTCGCCGGTTGCCCGAACGCCTGGGGGGTGAAGTCCCATGAGTGCCAGGCCTGGCCCGGGTTCGACGCGAACTTGATCAGATCCTCCGGCCTGGCCACCGAGATCCTGATCCGGTTGGAGCCGTTGGTCTGGGTGCCGGTCGGGCAGCGCTGACCCGTGGTCTTGTCGGGCTTGACGAACGGCTTCAAGCACGCCGTCGCGCACCAGTATTGAGAGACCCAGACGAAGATGTGGTAGTAGCGCGAGTAGGAGACCACCTGATCGCAGCAGTAGGAAAGGCCGTTGTCGGGCAGCACCGTCGACGGGTCGAGCTGTGTGAAAGTTCGCCCGTCGTTGGTCGAGAACGAGTCGGACGTGTTCCCGGTGAACCAGACCACGTGTCGGCCGATCGCGCTCGTCGGCTCCATCGGGGTGGCCGAGCGGGTCGGCGTGCCGGCATCGGTGCTGCGGAAGAAGGTCAGCGGGTCAGCTGCGGGCCGGGCCAGCGGATCGCCGGATGGGCTCAGCCCCGGCTCGTAGGGGTCCCCACCGAGTCCAGCGCCTGCGCCTATGGAGTTCGGCACTCGCAGCGTCCCGGCCGGCAGCGGTTTTGCCACGTCGCTGCCCTGGTCGTTTTCGGTGGTTCCGTCCGGCGGAGGCACCTTAGTCATGTCGCCGCCCTGGACCGCGATAGGGCGCTTGGTGGCCATCGGTCTGGCGCACCTGCTGCCGGCTTTGCGCAGCACCGCCTTTTCGGCCAGGCGCAGAAGCTTCAGCGGTTGCCCGGCTGCGCGAGGGATCTTGTGCTGCTTCCAGTTCGCCGGGTTGCGAAGCGAACCGAGCACGCGATCAATCGTGCGCAGCGCAGGGCAGGCCTGCCGCCCCTTGACGATTCGGCTGCCGCCTCGGGCGCTGCCCAGTAGCCCGGCACGCCGGCCGCGCGCGAACTTCGACTTGGGGATCGCGGCCAGGAGCTGGGTCGCCTGCGCGTACTGCTGCGTTGCCGTCGGCGCGCCCTTCTTCGCGGCGAGCGCGAACGACGCCTCAAGTGAGACGCCCAACAGAACAACCGTGACCAAGACGAGCAGCCGACGCAACTCACACCCCCAAAGCGTTTCCCAGATCCCCCGGTGAGGCACAACCTACAGTCCCGCCAGCGCTCGTGGGATTTTCTTAACCGCTCAGGTCCCGATCAGCGCTTCGATACATCGGCACAGCCCGTGGGCATCGGAGGCGACCGCGTCGGCATGCGACAGGTCTGAGGCTGAATACGAGCCGGTAGCCACCGCCAGGCAGCGGACCTGGTCCGCACGGGCGCAGGCAATGTCACGCGGAGTGTCGCCGATCACGACTGTCCGCTCACGCGGCCACGGCAAGCCTGCCTTCCCTGCGCGCCGGCGCGCAATCGGCGGGAGATCCGCGCGAACTTCCGAGTCGGAACCGAACGCGCCCAGCCCGGTGGAGAAAAAGTGTCCGATGCCCGCGCGGTCCAGCTTCAATCTCGCCACCGGCCCGTAGTTACCGGAGAGCAACCCGAGCCTGACATCGTCACGGACCGACAGCGAATCCAGCATTTCGCGCACACCGGGCAGGACGGTGTGGGAAAGATCCTCCGTTGCCAGGCGGGCGTAGACACGGCAGCACTCCGCGCGCACATCGGCAGCTCGGTCGTCGATGCGCTTGGCGTTGACGCCGGCGTCGAGGAGCAGGATCCGCGCGATCTCGCCGTCGGTGCGTCCGGCGGGCGAGAACAGGGCGCGCCGCGGGTCGACCTCGAGCCCATGGACCGCACGCAGCGCTTCATGCAGGGCCTTTCGGTGGGCCTCGGTGGCCCCAGACACCAATGTGCCGTCGATGTCGAACAGCAGCAGCAGCACTGCCGGAGCGCTCAGCGCTGGAACGAGGTGTCGCTTGTCAGGCGGGCCGCGAAAGCTGCGATCAGCCGCGCTGCCGCATCGATGTCGGCCACCGCGACCATCTCCACCGGTGAGTGCATGTACCGGCTCGGCACCGAGACCAGGCCCGTGGGAATGCCTGAGCGGCTGAGGTGGACCGCGTCGGCGTCGGTGCCGGTCCCGCGGCCGAGGGACTCGACGGTGAATGGGATTTCCTGCTCCTGCGCCGCGTCGTGCAGGAGCTCGAACACCTTCGGATGCAGCGTGGTGCCGCGTGCGATCACCGCTCCTGAGCCGAACGTATGCTTGGTCATCTCCCCGAGTTCCACACCCGGTTGGTCGGTCTCGAACGTCACGTCGACCACGATTGCCACGTCGGGCTCCTGAGCAAAGGCACTCGTCCGCGACCCGGCAAACGTCGTCTCCTCCTGTACCACCGCCAGCGCCACCACGTCGCCCGGAGCGCCACCCGTCTCCGCCACCAGCCGGGCCGCCTCCGCGGCGACATAACAGCCAACTCGGTTGTCCAGCGCGCGGGAGATCACTCGGCCGTGTCGCAGCTCGAGTGGTCCGACGTCGATCACCGCCACGTCACCGATGCGCACCAGGCCTCGAGCCTCGTCGCCATCGACGGCACCGATGTCGATGTGGAGATCCTTGATCTTGGGTACCTGCTTGCGATCGTCTTCCTTGAGCAGATGGACCGGCTTTCGCCCGATCACGCCGGTCACGGAACCCTCGCGGGTGGTGATGCTCACGCGCTGGCCGACCAGGACAACGGGGTCCCAGCCACCGACCTCGCCGAAGCGCAGGAAGCCGCCGTCGTCGATGTGCGAAATGTGAACGCCGATCTCGTCGATGTGACCGATCACCGCCAGCGTGGGTCCGCCCGCAGTCCCGGTGACGCGGGCGTAGGAGGAGCCCAGGGTGTCGCTGCCGATCTGGTCGGTGAACGCGGCGCACCCTTCCCGCCACGCCCGAGCCGCCTCCGTCTCGTGGCCGGACGGCCCAGAGGCCGTCAGCAGGCGGGTGAGGAAATCAGGCGGGGACACCGGCACACAGGCTAATGGAGGTTCTCATCCGGACGCTGACGCCCGGCTGCGGGACGCCGGCCCTCAGGCGCCTTGGGGTCCAACGCGCTGGGGATCCGCGGTGGAGAAGGTGGTGATGCGCGCGGGCCGCCGCGAGGTGGGGACATCGATGTCCCTGAGTTGCCAGGCCAGCCATCGCGCGAGGTGCATGAGCGGCGTCACGGGCGATGGCTACCCAGCGACGCACCAGATAACACCTGATTGGTGGACTCAGGCCGCCAGTAGTTCTCTGAGCACGTACTGGAGGATCCCGCCGTGGCGGAAGTAGCGCTGCTCCTGGGGCGTGTCGATCCGGACCGTGGCTGTGAACTCACGATCATCGGCGTGCACGGTCACCTCACGGGGAATCTCGTCGCCCTCGCTCAAACCGCCGATCGAGAAGGTCTCGTGTCCGGTCAGCTCGAGCGACTGCACCGAATCACCGTCCTTGAACTGGAGCGGCAGGACGCCCATCCCGACCAGGTTGGAGCGGTGGATCCGCTCGAAGCTCTCCGCGATCACGGCCCGCACGCCGAGCAGCCGCGTGCCCTTGGCGGCCCAGTCCCGCGAGGATCCCGAGCCGTACTCCTTGCCGGCCAGGACGACCAGCGGTGTGTCCTCTTCGGCGTAACGCATCGCCGCGTCGTAGATCGGCATCTCCTCCTCGTCGGGAAGGTGCAGCGTGACGCCGCCCTCGGTGCCTGGCGCCAGCTGGTTGCGCAAGCGGATATTGGCGAAGGTTCCGCGCATCATCACTTCGTGGTTGCCCCGCCGCGACCCGTAGGAATTGAAGTCCCTGACCTCCACGCCGTGTTCGGTCAGGTACTCCCCGGCCGGACCGTCGCGCTTGATCGAACCCGCGGGCGAGATGTGGTCGGTCGTCACGCTGTCACCGAGGACCGCAAGCACCCGCGCCTCCTCGATGTCGGTCACCGGCTCCGGCTCGGCGGGCAGGTCTTCAAAGAAAGGAGGTCGTCGAACGTAGGTGGAATCCGAGTCCCAGGCGAAGCTGTCGCCGGTAGGCACCTCCAGCGAATTCCAGCGGTCGTCGCCGTCGAAGACCTCGCCGTAGCTCTTGTGGAACATGTCGGATTGGACTGCGCTCTGCACCGTCTCTGCCACCTCGGCGGCGGTCGGCCAGATGTCCTTCAGATACACGGGCTGGCCCTCGGCGTCCTCGCCCAGCGGCTCGTCATAGAGGTCGATGTCCATCGTCCCCGCCAGCGCATAGGCCACACACAGCGGGGGTGAGGCCAAGTAGTTCATCTTCACATCCGGATTGATCCGGCCTTCGAAGTTGCGGTTGCCCGAGAGGACCGATACGACGGCCAGGTCCTCTGCCCCGACCACATCGGAGATCGCCTCGGGCAGCGGACCGCTGTTCCCGATGCAGGTGGTGCATCCGTAGCCCACGAGGTGATAGCCGAGCGCCTCCAGGGGCTCGGTCAGACCGGCGCGATCGAGGTACTCGGTGACGACCTTCGAACCGGGGGCCAGGGAGGTCTTGACCCAGGGCTTGACCTTGAGCCCCTTCTCGACGGCGTTGCGGGCCAGGATGCCGGCCCCGATCATCACCGACGGGTTGGAGGTGTTCGTACACGAGGTGATGGCGGCGATGACCACATGACCGTGGTCAAGCTCGGTCTCGGTGCCGTCGGCGAGCGTCACGGGCGCCCGCGTCTGCACGCGGTCTGCCACCTGCGTTCCGCCAGTGCCGCCTTCGGGCTCGTGGCCGGCGCCGTTGGCGTGGTGGGTCGAGACGGGGTCGCTGGCCGGAAAGCTCTCCTCAACCGCTTCGTCCTCTTCGCTCTCGTCGGGCAGGAACCCCTCCAGCGACATCCGGAACGCCGCCTTCGACTCCGTCAGCGAGACCCGGTCCTGCGGGCGCTTGGGGCCGGCGATGCTCGGGACCACCTCGCCGAGGTCGAGCTGGAGCTTGTCGCTGAAAACGGGCTCCTCGGAATGCTCGTCGTGCCAGAGCCCCTGCTCCTTGGCATAGGCCTCGACCAGTTGGATCAGCTCGGGGGGGCGGCCTGAAAATTCCAGGTAGTTGAGCGTCTCCTGGTCGATCGGGAATATCGCGCAGGTGGAGCCGAACTCCGGCGACATGTTTCCGATCGTCGCCCGGTCGGCCAGCGGAAGGTTGGCCAGACCGCGGCCGTAGAACTCGACGAACTTGCCGACCACCCCGTGCCCGCGCAGCATCTCGGTGACCGTCAGCACCAGGTCGGTGGCCGTGGCGCCCTCGGGCAGTGTGCCGATCAGCTCAAAGCCGAGCACCTGGGGGATCAGCATCGACATCGGTTGCCCGAGCATCGCTGCTTCGGCCTCGATCCCGCCAACGCCCCACCCGAGAATGCCTAGCCCGTTGATCATCGTCGTGTGCGAGTCGGTGCCGACCAGGGTGTCGGGGTAGGCCAGCCCGCGCTCCTCGTCGACGAACACCACGCGAGCGAGATATTCGAGATTGACCTGGTGGACGATGCCGGTGTCCGGGGGCACCACGCTGAAGTTGTGAAACGCTCCCTGGCCCCAGCGCAGGAACGCGTAGCGCTCCTGATTGCGCTCGAACTCCCGTTCGGCGTTGTGCTGGAACGCTCGGCGAGTGCCGTACTCGTCGACCTGGACGGAGTGGTCGATCACCAGCTCGGCCGGAACCAGCGGATTGATCTTCGCCGCGTCGCCGCCCATCTCGGCCATCGCGTCACGCATCGCTGCGAGATCGACGATCGCCGGGACGCCGGTGAAGTCCTGCATCACCACTCGGGCGGGGGTGAAGGCGATCTCCTGACTGGGCTCCTGCTTGGGGTCCCAGCTGGCCAGCGCCTCGATGTCCTGGGCTCGGATCGACTCGCCGTCTTCGTTGCGGAGCAAGTTCTCGAGCAGGATCTTGAGCGAGAACGGCAGGCGTGCCACGTCGTACTTGGCTTGCAAAGCGTCGAGGCGAAAGATCTCAAACGATTGCTCACCGACGGTGAGGCTGGCCTTGGCGTCGAAGCTGTTCTCGGTCAATTGGGTCTCCTGATCTGATGTTAGCCCTAACTCTAGGCGGGGCCTGGCGATCTCGCCTCCTACGCGGGTCTTAGGGACGTCTTCAACCGACCTTCGGGCCAGGCTCGATGCTGCTCAGCATCAGTCATCCGGCCCCAGGAGCAACACCATGACATTTCTCGCCCGCACCACCGCACGGCTCGCGATCGCGGCCGGCGGCGCATTCGTCGCCGCCGCGCTGTACGCCGAGTCACACCGCGCGCCCGACCAGCCCTGACCATGGTCAGCGAGCTCACACTGACCGCTCCGGCCCACGGCCGCACGCCGCGCCCACGCAACGTCGACATCGACGTCGAAATCGCTGTGCCCGTGTTCAACGAGGAGAAGGCGTTGGAAGGCGCGATTCGCCGCCTGCACGGATATCTGCGGGCAGCGTTCCCGTTCTCGTGGCAGGTGGTAATCGCCGACAACGCGAGTACCGACAGCACGCTGGCCCTGGCCCGACGGCTGAGCTATGAGCTGGCGGGCGTTGAGGTGGTGCACCTGGCCGAAAAGGGTCGTGGGCGGGCACTCAGAGCAGTCTGGTCCCGCGGCGCGGCTCCGGTCCGGGCCTACATGGACGTCGATTTATCGACCGAACTGGACGCGCTGCTTCCGCTGGTCGCGCCGTTGCTCTCAGGCCATAGCGACCTGGCCATCGGCTCGCGCCTGGCCTGGGGTGCGAAGGTCACCCGCAGTCGCCGCCGCGAGCTGATCTCGCGGACCTACAACCGGCTGCTGCGGGTTGCCCTGCGCGCGCGGTTCAGCGACGCCCAGTGCGGCTTCAAGGCGGTCCGTGCTGATGTCTTGCCCGCACTCCTGCCGTTCGTCGAAGATCAGGAATGGTTCTTTGACACCGAGCTGCTGGTGCTGGCCCAGCGCCGCGGGCTGCGCATTCACGAGGTACCCGTCGACTGGGTTGAGGACGCCGATTCGCGCGTGGACATCTTGGCCACCGCGCTGGCCGACCTCCGTGGCGTGGCTCGCCTGGCCGGGCGGCACCCCGCACCAAGTCTTAGCTTGATCTCACGCCGCAGCCCGATGCTTGCGCCATGAGCACGGACTCGATCGCCTATGGCGCTCCCCGGCCGGCGCGGCTGCTTGCCCGCGGGCTCGGGCGACTCCGCGTCCGCCGCCTGCTGGCGCGTCCGGAACTGCTTGCCCTGCTCGGCGTCTCGGGGGTTCTGAACCTCTGGAGCCTGAGCCTCAATGGATGGGCCAATACCTACTACAGCGCCGCGGTCCGCTCGATGAGCACCAGCTGGCACAACTTCCTCTTCGTCTCGCTGGACCAGAGCGGTCTGATGACCGTCGACAAGCCCCCGCTGAGCCTCTGGGTCCAGGCGCTCTCGGCCCGGGTGTTCGGCCTGCACCCGCTCAGCCTGCTCGTGCCCCAGGCGCTGATGGGCGTGGCCGCGACCGCGCTGCTCTACGACCTGACGCGCCGGCGCTTCGGCCGCGTCGCGGGCTTCGTCGCCGGTCTGGCCCTGGCCACCACCCCGGTGGTGGTGGCGGTGTCCCGTCACAACAATCCGGACGAGCTGTTGGTGCTTTGCTCGGTGGCGGCACTGTGGTGCGCGTTGCGCGCGCTCGAGGACGGCAGGACCCGCTGGTTGATCCTCAGCGGCGTGGCGGTCGGTCTCGGCTTCGAGACCAAGATGGGCGTGGCGCTGATGGTCGTGCCGGGAATCGCGCTCGCGTGGATCTGGGCCCGCGTCCTCAGCCGCCCGCTCATGCGCGAGAAGCTCAGGGCGATGTGCCAGCTGCTGGCCGGCGGAGCGGCGATGCTGGGCGTGGGCTTGGCGTGGCCGCTGCTGGTGACGCTGACGCCGGCCTCGGATCGCCCGTGGATCTCCGGCACCTCGGACAACAGCATCTGGTCACTGATGTTCGGCTATAACGGCCTCGGGCGTGTCGCCGGGCAGACCGGCGGCCCGGCTGCCGGCGGCGGACCGGGTGGTGGCGGTGGCGGCAGCATGCTGTTCGGCGGCTCCACCGGTCCCTTCCGCCTGCTCCAGTCCGGCCTCGGTGACCAGGCGGGCTGGCTCCTCGGGTTCGCGCTCGTCTCGGGACTGGCACTCCTGGTCCTGACGCGGCTTCGCCGCCGCGACCAGCGCACCGGGTGGTTGATCGTGGTGGGCGGGGCCTTCCTCTGCACCGCGGTGGTGTTCAGCCTGGCCAGCGGGATCTTCCATCCCTACTACGTCTCTCTGCTCGCACCGTTTGCCGCCGCGCTGATCGGCGCCGGCGTGGGAGAGATGCTGCCCGCGCCGTTCGGGCGAGCCGAAGGGGGGCGGGCGCTGCGCCTGATCGCTCCGCTGGCTGTGGCTGGCGGCGCCGCCACGGAGTTGATCGTCCTCGGCAACCTCAGCGGCCAACTCGGCTGGGCGACGCCGCTCGTATTGGGGCTCGCGGTCGGCTGCTCGGTTGCGCTTTCACTGAAACTGGCTCCGCGCCTGCGGGCAGTGGCACTCGGCCTGGCCTTGGCCGGGCTGTTGGCCGCGCCGGCGACCTGGGCCGCTGAGACCCTCGGCCATGCCACCAACGGGACATTCCCCGCCGGAGGGCCGCTTAGCGCGGCGGGCCCCGGAGGCCCCGGAGGCCCCGGAGGCCCCGGAGGCCCCGGAGGACGGTTCGGTGGGCGTGGTGGATTCGGAGTCCCGCCGGCTGGCCCCGTTGGCCGCGCAGCCGGCGCAGGCGCGTTCGGTCCGCCTCCGGGTGCGGCCGCGGGCGGCGGATTTGGTGGCGCCAGCGCCAGCCTCACCGCGGCCGTCAGCTATGTGAAGTCCCACGGTGGTGGCACGATCGCCGTGGGAAGTCAGGGCTCGGCGGCGTCGCAGATCGTCTCGAGCCGTGCCAATGTCGCCGGAATCGGTGGTTTCTCCGGGCGCGAGAGCTCGGTCTCGGCGTCGTGGCTCGCCTCAGAGGTCCAGGCCGGACGCCTGCGCTGGGTCCTGGCGGACACGGGCGGTGCGCCCACTCTGCGTGGCGATACCAGGACCGGCAGCCAGTCCGCGATCAACGCGGTCACGGCGGCGTGCCGTGCGGTGAAGATCCCAACCAGCAGCGGGAAGACGGCGACGATCTACGATTGCCTCGGACGTGCCGCTGCGATTCAAACCGCGTCCACCCACAGTGGGGGTTGACGGGCAATGCTCAAGTTTGCTGCGCAAATACCGAAATCCTCGTGGTGTGGGTTCGTCGCTGCCCAAGGCGCTGCTCGCCGCGGTAGCCCTTGCGCTGTGCTCAGCGCCCTCCGCCGCCGCGGCGGACACGGCATCCAGCTCGAACTGGGCCGGATACGCGGTTCACCGCGCCGGTGTGCGTTTCACCAAGGTGCTCGGAACGTGGACGCAGCCGAACGCTCGGTGCAGCGCCGGAACCCGACCTTCTCGGCCATGTGGGTGGGGCTCGGGGGTTATGCACAGAGTTCGAACGCACTCGAGCAGATCGGGACCGAGGTGGACTGCACATCGTCGGGGAAGGTGTCCTCGAGCGCGTGGTACGAGTTGGTGCCGGCTGCCTCCCGGACGATCCGCATGAAGGTAAGGCCCGGAGACACGATGTCTGCCACCGTCAGCGTCACCGGTCATCGCGTCGTTCTGTCGTTGAGCGACACGACCGCACACAAAACCTTCCGCAAGGTGCGTGTACCCCTCCGCGGTCGACGTGTCGTCGGCCGAATGGATCCTTGAGGCTCCCTCCGACTGCGCCGCCGCGAACCTCTGCAGACGCTGCCTCTGGCTGACTTCGGCTCAGCCGCGTTCGCCGGGACCCGGGCTCAATCCGTGGGCGGGCTCCTCGGGACCATCTCCGATCGCAGCTGGGATGCCACCCGGATCCAGCTCAGGCCGACCGGGAGGCGATTCATCGGCCTCAACGGAGCGAGCGGAACGGCCACGGCGTCAGCCTTGAATCTCCGCGGAACGTCGTTCTCCCTTGCCTACTCGGCCACGTCGGCGCAGGCGGTCCAGGCGAGCGCGGCACCTGCCGTCGTATTACGGGCCGGCCCGCTGGTTCACCCCACGCGGTAGGGCCCTCGAGTCAGGCGACCAGCCGCACGATTGCCCCAACGCCGACGATGACGATCAGGCCGCGCAGAGCGTTGGGCGGCAGCCGGCGGCCCTGACTGGCCCCGAGGATCCCGCCGATCACCGATCCGACTGCGATCAGCAGCGCCGGCAGCCAAGCGACGTGGGCGGCGAGCACGAACACGATTCCGGCGACCAGGTTCACCAGGCCGGCGAGCACGACCTTCAGCGCATTGATTCGCTGGAGGTCGTCATCCACCGCGAGGCCGAGGATCGCCAGGAGCAGGATCCCCTGTGCCGCACCGAAATAGCCGCCGTAGACGCCACTGGCGAAGACCCCGGCGACGCGCCAGTGGACCCACCCGTTCTCGGGTGGCGTGCCGGTGCTCGCCGAGCAGCCCGTTCATGCGGGGCTGGGCGATGATCAGCACCAGTGCGATCGCGATGAACGCCGGCACGATCGCCTTGAATGCGGAGGGAGGGAGGCTGAGCAACAGCACCGCCCCTGCGATCCCGCCAAGGATCGAGGCCAACGCGAGCGGCATCAGCCGCCGGCGTTGCCCGGCCAGCTCGCGCCGGTAGCCGAATGCTCCCGCGGCGGACCCCGGCACCAGCCCGATCGTGTTCGATACGTTGGCCACAACCGGTGCGTAGCCAAAGCCCAGCAGCACCGGGAACGTGAACAGGGTTCCGCTCCCCACGACGGTGTTGATGGTCCCGGCGACGATCCCCGCGCCGAAGATCGCCAGCGCCTGCAGCGCGCTCACGAGTCGATCACGACGTCGGGCCCAGACGCTCGAGCGTGCTCGCGGGCGCCCCTACAGGCCCGGTGGGTGTCGGGCCACGAAGCCCGAGGTATCAGTCATCGACTGCGACCATCGCGTTCCCCCCTGGGCAAGCGCGACCGTATCGAAGCGCCATCCCCCCACAACCATGAACGCGTGACCGGCGTTGGCGTAGACCGTGATCCACCGTCCGGGGCCGGGCAGCCCCCCAGCTCTCGAAACCCGTCGAATCCAGCGGCGAGCTCAGCAGGCCGGCGGCGGCCAGCGCGTAGCTGACCGAGCCTGAGCAGTCGTACCCGCTGGCCTGAAAGGAGCCGTGGCCACCGCCCCAGACATAGGGCAGGGTCGCGATCGCGTTCCCCGCCGCCATCACCTGACCCACGGCGGCCGGTGCTCCGGCGGGGGGCTGCACCATTCCGCCGCTGTTGACGGCAATCCCGCCGACCCTGACGCTGGGTGACGCGTTCGCACTGGGCGCTGCGGCCGCGGCGGCCGCTGCGGCAGCGCGCCGGGCCGCGGCGGCGGCCTGCCCCTCGAGGGAGCGCAGGTTGGCGGTCAGCCGGTGCAGCTTGGACGCGTCCTGGGCGCGCGTGCCCATCTGTGCGATCTGCCGGTTGAGCAGCGCGGCGTGGAGCGCGGCCACCTGGTTGCGCTGCAAAAGGATCTGCTGGGTGAGAACCCGATCGCGCTGCTCGAGCGAGGCCAGGGTGCTCGCCTGTCGCGCCACCGCCGCCCGCGCGGATTGCGTCGAGGAGACGATCTGCGCGTCCTGGTGACCCACCCGCTGCAAGAAGCTGACCTGCTCGAGCAGATCCCGGAAGCCGTGGGAGTCGAGGATCACGCTGACCAGATCCGGACGGCTCCCCTCATAGCCCGCGACGAGGTTCGACGAAAGGGCGGCGCTCGCCAGTCTGAGCCGGTTCTCGAGCTTGACCAGCTCGTCACGAGCAGCCAGCAGCCGGGTCTGCACGAGGCGGAGCTGCTGCTCGCGCGCGCTGAGCTTGGACTGGACCGCGGCCAGGCGCTGCTTGGGCGGCCGCCAGGCCGCCGGCGGTCTGGTCGATTTGAGCCGTTTCCGCTGCGATCGACGAGCGCACGGACGCGGCAGCCGAACGGCTCTGGTCGATCTGACTCTGCAGATCGCCGGCGCTGGTCTCCGTGAGATTGCTGCCGAGCAGCGCGACGGCCAAGGCGGCTGCGACGGCAGCTGTCCGCGAGATCAGAGGTTTGGCGGCGGCGAGGTTCATCGGGCGCTTTCCGGCAACGGCCGGACACGTGCAGAAGCGTCCCCGCCGGGTCCTGGCGACGGACCGCCGGCGGCGATGCAACCCACTCCGAGGGGCAGGCGAAAGCACCCTAACACGACCCGTCGCGCCGTCGGCCCCCCCTCCTGGTCCTGCAAAGAATCCTGCAAAAACGGTATTTGACGGATTGCTCTCCTGTTCGGGAGCGGCTGCCGGGGTCCGCCTGGAGGCAATGATGCGATACTCGCGCGATGCGTCTACTCCGTTACCTCCTGGTCGTGCTGACCGCGGTAATGCTGCTCGCGCCGACCGCTCTTGCCACGGGGCCCTCGGCCGGCGACCAGCAGTACACGGATCCACTGGGCGGCTCGAATGGGAGCTCTAACAACAGCTCCTCCAGTGGGTCGAGCTCCGGGTCATCGACCCCAGCCTCATCTTCGAGCTCGTCGTCCGGTACCACCGCCAGCGCATCGCCCCCGGCGTCGACCACGAGTTCGGCGCCGAGCGCGACAACCGCGCAGGCAAGCAGCGGTTCGTTGCCCCGCACGGGATTCAATGCCTGGCTGGGTGCCGGCTTCGGTGTCGTGCTGCTGCTCGCGGGTCTCGCCGTCCGCCGTCAGGTGCATCGTCGCCCCTCCCGGCGGGTGCACGGCCGATACATCCGATAGGTGCCCCTTCGCCAGTGAGGTCCGCTGCGGCGGGTCAAGCGAGGACCGTTGCGATCAACGGCCGCGCCACGGTTCGCGGGCAGATCGGGGGGGTGGAGCGCTTCGCGCGGGAGCTCGCCGTGCGCTTGCCCGCGATGAATCCCGACCGCTACCGCTTGATCACGCCGCCCGCCCCGCTCGCGCACCGAGCCGGACACCTGTGGGAGCAGACGGTGCTCCCGGCCGCCAGCCGGCAGCAGGCACTGTTGTACTCCCCGGCAAATCTGGCCCCGGTGATCAGCCGCCGAAACGTCGTGGTGATTCACGACGCCGCCGCGCTGCGGCATCCGGAGGCCTATTCGGCACCTTACGTCGCCTATCAACGACGGATGCTCCCGGTGATTGCGCGGCGCGCGGTCATGGTGCTGACCGTCTCGGAGTTCTCCCGCAGCGAGCTGATCGATTTCCTCGGCCTGCGCCCCGCTTCAATCAGGGTGATTCCCGAAGGGGTGGACGAGCGGTTTCGTCCGGATATCGATGCGACCGCCGTCCGGGCCCGCTACCAGCTGACGCGTCCCTATGTACTTGCCCTCGGCACCACATCGGGCCGGAAGAACCTCGGGGTCCTGGCCCCGGTCGTCCCGGCGCTGGCCGAGCACGGCCTCGAACTGGTGCTGGCGGGGTCAGACCGGGGCTACCTCCGAGCTCCTGACGTCGCGCTGCGGCGGCTCGGGTACGTACCCGATGAGGATCTGCCGGCTCTCTACGCCGGAGCTAGCGCCTTCGTGATGCCGTCCCTCTACGAAGGCTTCGGGCTGCCCTGCCTGGAGGCCATGGCGAGCGGGGTTCCGGTGGTGGCCGCGGACGCCGGAGCGCTGCCTGAGACGTGTGGCGATGCGGCGCTGCTGGTCTCCCCGGAGGACCCAGAAGCAATCGCGGCGGCGCTCTTGACGGCGTGCGGCGACGACGGCCGCCGAGCCGAGCTGATCAGCGCCGGCCTGCGCCGCGCCGCCGAGTGCCCCTGGGCGCGTACGGCCTCGCTCACCGACCGGCTGATCGGCGAGCTGCTCGGGCAGTCCTAGCGGTGGGCCGGCTCGGGGACGGGCCGGCGCGTCTACACTCGCCGCCGATGCGGCCTCCCCGCCTGCTCCTCTCCGTCCTGCTGTCAATCGCGCTCCTCGGGTCCGTGCCCGCGGCTGCCGGCGCCCGCGTGCCTCAGGGCTTCGTGGGCATGATGGCCGACGGCCAGCTGCTCTCCGGTCAGGTCAACCTGGATCGTCAGCTGGACAGGATGGTCAGCACCGGCGTCGAGAGCCTGCGCACCGTGTTCAACTGGGCAAGCGCTGAGCCGTACGCTACCTGGGCCGACGTACCGGCAGCCGAGCGCAGTCGCTTCACCGACGCCGATGGCCGCCCGATCGATTTCTCATCCAGCGACACGATCGTCGGGGCCGCTGCGTTGCGCGGCCTCTCGGTCATGCCGGTGATCCTGTTCACGCCGCAGTGGGCCGCGGGTGCCCCCAATCCTTCCGGCTACTCAGTACCAGGATCCGATGCGAGCTATGCGGCGTTCGCGTCTGAGCTGGCCAAGCGCTACGGGCCCGGTGGGGTCTACTGGCATACGCACCCTCGCGTGCGCGCGGTCCCGATCCGCCTGTGGCAGATCTGGAATGAACCGAACCTCTCGCTGTACTGGCCGGCCGCGCAGTTCCCCGGCGCCTACGTCAATCTGGTCCACGCCGCCCATGATGCGATTCACAAGGTCGATCCGGGAGCCAAGATCGTGTTGGCCGGAATGCCGAACAACTCCTGGGACGCGGTGGCGTCGATCTACAAGGTTCCGAACGCCAGCCACTACTTCGACGTAGTGGCCGCCCACCCGTTCACCACCCAGCCCGCCGGAGTGATCACCATCCTTCAGCGGGTTCGGGACGCCATGAACCGCGCAGGTGATACCCGCAAGCCGATCATCGCCAGCGAGGTCAGCTATCCGTCCTCGCTGGGCAAGGCCAGCCAGTACTTCGGCTTCGAGACGACGGAGGCCGGCCAGGCCCGCAACCTCAAGGCGCTGCTGCCGCTGCTGGCGGGGGCCCGCAACCGGCTGCACCTGTTCGCCTTCTATCACTACAACTGGATCGGTCGCGAGCACCGGGGCGACAAGTCGTTCTCGTTCGCCGGGCTGCTACGCATGAGCCAGCGCAACCGGCTGGTGGCCAAGCCCGCTCTGGCCGCCTTCCGGGCGGCGGCGCTGGCGATTGAGGGCTGCCGCGTCAAGGCCACGCTGGCCACCCGCTGCAGCAAGCACTAGCTCGAGGTTCATCCACAGATCCGCAACGCCGGCTGTGGACTGGAGGCCAATGCAATGCCCTGCGCGGCCGCGTCGACAACGGCGGGGGTTGCGCCGCCTCGTGGCGGATGGATGCCGAACCAGTCGTATTCGTTGGCGGGGTCCAGTTCCGGCGTGACCCAGGTGTAGAGCATCACACCCGCGACGGCGCAGTCCGAGTGCGCCATCGTTTGAAAGGACGTCCTGATGTACGCCGGCCGCAGACGCGGTGGGATCCAGTCCCGCGCGCCACGTGGGCGTGACACCCAGCCGAACTCGGTCACGTAGAGCGGGACGTCGGGCAGCCCCAGCGCGCGCAGCAGCGTGCGGTCGGTCTTCACGTGCGCCGAGGATGGCCAGCGGCGAGGGCCCGTACGGATGGACGGCAACTCCGTCGATGTGCCCGCGCAGCTCCGGCTCGGCGGCGAGGAGGGCGGGGAGGAACACCGGCGGGTTGGTCAGGCCGCCGATCAGCACACGCCCGCCGGGGTCGGCCGCCTTGATCGCCGAGCGCGCGGCCGCGTACAACGACCGCGTACCGTCGCGGGTCGGGGCGGGGCAGCCAGAAGTGGCCGCCGTCGGGCTCGTTCCAGATCTCGTAGGTCGTCACCGGCAGGGGCGCGATCATCGGGTGCTCAGCCCAGAACGAGCCACCGGGCCCATAGCGCGCGGCGAACGCCCCGGCGTAGGCGGCATAGGAAGACGCGTTGCGCGGGGGCGAATGATCTTGGCCGGGGATCGATCTGAGCCCACCCCGCGGTGTAGTCGACGATCGGCAGCCACCGCAACCCATGGCGGGCCAGGGCGGAGGCGATCCGGTCCGAGAAGGCCCAGTCGTAGTGATGGACTCCGCCGACGGGTGCAGCCGGTTCCGCTGCCTCCCACAATGCGTCGGTCCGAGCATCCTTGGCCCCGGTACGGGCGAGCGCGCCAGCTGAGCGTCGATCTGCGCGGGCGAGTAGGTGCGGTCCAGCAGCAGGCGGTTGACGTTGAGGCCGAGCAGCGGCTTGGCCGGCGCCGGCAGCGCCGGCGGTCCCGCGCGCGGCGCTGGCGTGCTGCTCCCGCGTCCGCGCCGTCGCTCACCGCCTCCCGCCAGAAGCACGATCGCGATGACCGCCAACACCAGGGCCGCGGCGCCGAGCGCAGCCGCCCACCGGCCGGGACGCCTCATCGCCTTCCCGCCCGCCTCATCCCCCGGCGCTCCGTCGCAGCCCCCGCAGGGCGCGCAACTGCGCGAGCTCGCGAGCGTAGGGACGGCCGACCGCGCGCTTGAGCGCGGCCCGCGAGACGAAGGTGAGGGCCTGGGCGCAAACGTCGATTCGTGCCCGAGAGGTGCCCAGCCGGCGGCGCACCGCGTCCTGACGCGTACGGGCTAACAGCGCGAACGGTTCACCACCGAACGACCGTCGTGATGCGTGGGCGCGTTCGTGAACCACTCGGGCTTCGGGGTGAAACCAGGTCTCGATCCCGTGCGCCGCCGCACGCAGGCCGAGGTCGAGGTCCTCGCCATAGAGGAAATAGTGCTCGTCGAACGGACCGAGCTCCCGGAACGTCTCGGTCCTGGCCAGCACGGCGCAGCCCACGGCCCAGCCAACGCGCCGGGGTCGCTGCGCTCGCCACGGGGTGAGCGGGGCGGCGAGCCGACGCGGCAGCAGCCCTGACGGCACCAGCGCCCGCGCCAGGTCCGCCGCAGAGGTTGGCGCGGGATGCACGCTGTCCTGTCGTCGGCCGTCCCCGAGCAATACCAGCGGCGCGAGAAGTTTCTCCGCCGAATCGTCGTCCAGCGCCTGGTCGATCAGTTTCAGCAGCGAATCGTCGACCAGCTCGACATCGGGGTTGAGCAGCACCGTGATCGGCGTTTGCACCGCCGCCACGCCGACGTTGCACGCTCGCCCGAACCCGAGGTTGTCTCCGAGCGCGATCACCGTGGTCGACTCCGCGGTCCGGGCGACGTTGAGCGAATCGTCCGCCGAACCTGAGTCGACCACCACGGTGCGGGTTCCAGGCAGATGACGTCGGACCGAGGCCAAAAGGCGCCCCAGCTCGGCGGCGGAGTTGTGGGTGACGGTGACGACGGTCACCCACTCCGCGCACGATGGTCCGCGCGACACGGGCGGCCTGGTCCGAGCGCCCCGTTGCACTGCCGCGGCGAATCGGCCTTGGCTGACGCGGAGCGCGAAGTGCTGCCGCGCTCTCCGGCGGCCGTTGGCTCCCATCTGCGCCGCCAGCTCAGGGTCGCCGGTGATCTCCACCAGGGCATCGGCCGCCGCGCGGGCGTCCTCGGGCGGGTACAGCCGCCCACAGGCCTCCTCGACGATCTCCGCCGGTCCAGCGGCGCTCGGAACTATCGCTGGTCGCGCCGACGCCAGCGCCTCCAGCACTGCCATGCCGAACGGCTCACGCGGGGCGCAATGGAGCACGCAGGTAGCGCGAGCGAGCTCGGCTCGGGCGTCGTCGACCGGCCCGACCAACTCGACGGCGCCGGCGAGGTCAGGGGCCGCCGCGCGCCGACGCAGGCGCTCGGGCAGCTCGTCGCCGTCCTCCCCGAACGCGCTGCCCACCAGGCGCAGTCGCAGATCGGGTCGCCGGCCTCGGGCCAGGGCCACGGCTTCGAGAGCGAGCTCGGGCCGCTTCCATTCCACCAGGGCGCCGAGGACCAGGACCTCGGGCGGTTGGGCTGGGCGGCTGGCCGCCGTGAAGCGGTCCACATCGATCCCTGGGGGGATCACCGAAAGCCGACCGGCCAGCTGCCCGTGGGGGTCGAGGTCCGACGCAATCGCGTTTGACAGGGCCAGGACGTGCGCGGCCCGCGCGGCGGCCCGTCGCACCGCGTGGGCGATCATCGGGCCGGGCAGCAGGTCGTTGTGCTGAAAGACGATCGGGGCCGTGATCGCTGGTCCGTTCAGACAGGCCAGCGCCGAGCGCATCCCCCAGGCTCAGCACCACGTCAGGATCGAGAGCCTCGATCAGTCGGCGAGCCTCGACCCCGTGCGCGGCCAGGTGCCAGAGTGCCCTCAGGCGTCCTCCGGCGGAGCCCCGCGCGGTCAGGCTGCGCGCTCGGAGTCCGAGCACGCGGATGCCCCGCGCGCGGGCGGCCTGGGCCAGCGGGCCTTCCGGACACGCCAGGTTTCGCTCGCCCTCCAAGCCGTCGGCGAAGTCCAACAGGATCCGCTCCGCACCGCCCAGCGCCCTGGAGTAGCTGATGATCAGGACTACGGGCATCGGCGCCGCCAGCGTACCCAGCTCTAGACTGTCGGGCTTGCGGACCAACTCGCACAAGCCCCACACCAGGCCTCGCGTGGCCCTCGTGCACGACTTCCTGCTCGACCTGCGAGGTGGCGAGCGCGTGTTCCTCGAGCTCTGCCGGATGTGGCCCGAGGCCGACGTGTACACCGCGGTGTACGACGAGGACGGGACTGATGGCCGGTTTTCGGGACGCAATATCCATACGTCGTTTCTTCAGCGCCTTCGCCCCTCGGCGAGGACCTTCCGCGTGCTGTTTCCGCTCTATCCAGCGGCAATTGAGTCGTTCGACTTCTCGGGCTACGACCTGGTCGTCTCGAGTTCGTCGGCCTGGGCCCATGCCGTGCTCTGTGACCAGAGCACGCTCCACGTGAGCTACTGCCACAACCCGTTTCGCTATGCCTGGAACGATTGTGAGAGCACGCTTTCCAGCCGCCGCAACCCGGTCACCCGGGCCTTCCTGGCCGGGGCCTTCCGCCGCTGGCGCCAGTGGGATCGAAACGCGGCCTCACGAACCGATCGATACATCGCCAATTCGCGCGTGACCCAGGAGCGTGTACGCGCCTACTTCGGCCGCGAGTCGGAGGTCGTGTATCCGCCGGTCGACACCGAGCGCTTCTCGCTCGGGCAGGTGGGTGAGCACTACGTTTGCGTGGGGGAGCTCATGCCCCATAAGCAGATCGATGTCGCCATTGCAGCGTTCAACCGGTTGCGGCTTCCGCTGGTCGTCGTCGGCGACGGCCCGGGGTCCCGGGCGCTGCGCCGCCAGGCTGGTCCGACGGTTACCTTCACCGGTCGCGTTTCGGACAGCACAGTGGCTGAGATCCTCGGCAGCGCTCGGGCGCTGGTGATGACCTCGATAGAGGAGTTCGGGATCGCAGCGGTGGAAAGCCAGGCCGCCGGACGTCCGGTGATCGCAAGGCGGGGCGGAGGGGCGCTGGAGACGGTCCTCGACGGCGTGACCGGCTGCTTCTGGTCCGGCGGTCCGCAGGAGCTGGCCAGTGCGGTGCTGGCGTTCGACGACGGCTCGATCGATCCCCAGATCTGCATGCAGAACGCCGCTCGCTTCGCCGCTCCGAGCTTTCGGCAAGGCATCCTCGAGGAAGTCAGCGCCGCCGGGGCCGGCTCGCGTCCGGCGGCGGGCGCGCGGGAGCCGCTCGCCTCCACCCGCCTGGTGACGCGCTCGCTTCAGAGCACGCGCCGCTGAGCGGTGGGCAGGGCCGTCTTAGGCGGCGCGCGGGCCGTCCTGCTCGTCGGTCCTGCCGCGCTCGCGTTCTTCAGCGGCGGCTATTTTGCCGAGGCCCGAGGTTGGGCCGGCCTGGTGATCTGGTTGCTGGTTGCCCTCGCGGCCTTCCTCTCGCCGGGCGTGCTGCCAAGGAGTACCGGGGGTAGGCTGGCGCTGGCTGGGCTGGTGTTGTTTGCCGCCTGGACACTGCTCTCCGCAACCTGGGCGCCGATTGTCGGTGACGCCTATCACCGGGGCCAGCTGGCGGTCGTTTACGCGGGTGCCCTGATCGCGGCCGGGTCGCTGCTGCGCGGACGGGCGGGGCAGCGGGCGGTCGAGCCGGCCGTCGTCGCAGGGACGCTGCTGGTGGTCGGATACGGCATCTCTGACCGTCTGCTCCCCGGCGTGTTGCATTTCTCGCACTCGATCAGTGCCCAGGGCCGGCTGGAGCAGCCTTTGACGTACTGGAACGCGATGGGCGAGCTCGCGGCAATCGGACTGGTCGTTTCCCTCCGGGTCGCTGGTGATGCCACCCGGCGACGGTGTCAGCGATTGGCGGCGACAGCCGCGGCCGCACCCCTGGGAATGGGGCTCTACCTGTCCTTTTCCCGTGGCGCGCTGTTTGCCTGCGCCGCGGGGATCGTCACGCTCGCCGTCGTAGCGCCCTCGCGCGAGCAGTTGCGCTCAGGTGGGCTGGCGCTCGCGGCCGCCGTGCTGGGAGCAGCGTGCGCGACCCCGTGGCATTCAGTCACCTCACTGGCCGGGAGCAGCGCGGCCCGCGAGCGACAGGGGGCGATCACGCTGGTGCTACTGGCCGTGGTGATGGGAGGCGCCGTGCTGGTGGGGCGGCGGTTGCTCCGTCGCGAGGTACCCAAGCCGCTACTCCTACCGCGGCGGGCGCCATGGGCCGCGCTGGCGCTGATCTGCGCCGGTCTGGCGTTGGCAATCGTGGTCGGAGCCAAGGAGAGCTCGACTCGCCCGCTGAGTGCGGGGGCGACCCGCCTGACCACCCTGCAGAGCAATCGCTATGCGTACTGGCGGGTGGCCATGCGGGCCTTCGGCGACGAGCCAGTCCGCGGCGTCGGCGCTGGGGGCTGGTCGGTCTACTGGCTGCGCTACCGGCCGTTCAGCGAATTCGCCCAGGACGCCCACTCGCTGCCATTGCAGACCCTGGCGGAGTTGGGATTGGTCGGGCTGGCACTGTTGGCGGCGTTCTTGGCGGGCTTGGTTCTGGCGGCCCGAACGGCCATTCGGGTGGCGCCGGCGCTGGCGGCCGGACCGATCGCTGGAGCGGTGGTCTACTTCGCCCACGCGCCGCTGGACTGGGACTGGGAGATGCCGGCACTGACCCTGGTCGCATTGCTTCTGGCCGGGACATTGGTGGCCTTGGCCGAAGGTCCAAGCGACGAGCCTCGCACGGACAGACGTCGCTCGAGGGACTCCGTCGGGGCCCCCGTGGGCCTCGGCGAATCGGATAAACCGGGATCAGCTGACGGCGTTTACACTCGCCGCATGCAGATCGGAGGACCCTGGTGATCGCCTTCGCGACCGCGATCACGAAGCCAGAGACTTACCGGCGCTGCGCCGAGCCCGGGCTACGCCGCGCGGCCGAGCCGGACTCTGAGATCAGGCCGTTTCCGGCGGTCGGATCGATCTTCGAGTCCTACAACGCGCTGCTCGACATGTTCACCGACCGAGAGGATCTGGAGGCGCTCGTGCTCGTCCACCAAGACGCTGAGCTGGTGGATTCCGACTTCTGCTCGATTGTCCGCGAGACGCTACGCGATCCTGACGTCGGCCTGGTGGGCTGCGTAGGCGCGATTGGGGTGCGCAGCATCGCCTGGTGGGAGGCCTCAGTCACGCTCGCCTCGTTCATCAACCGCTACGACGAACACGGCGGCGGAGACCTCGAGTCATTCTCGTGGCGATGGGACAAGGCTCCGGCCTACGCGCGGCTCGGCGACGTCGAGACGATCGACGGGTTCGTGATGGTGCTCTCTCCCTGGACAGTTCGTAACGTCCGCTTCGACGCGACGCTCGGGAGCTTTCATGGCTACGACCTTGACTTCTGCCTGCAGCTCAGAGCGGCCGGCCGCAAGGTGAGGACTGCGGATTTCCGGGCCATCCACCATCGGCGTCTCGAGATGGTTCCCGATCCGGCGGAGTGGATCGATGCCCACATCAGAGTGGCCGACAAATGGGATGGTCGGATGGGCATCGGCACGGGAGCGGGCACCTGGCGCGAAAGGGCGCTGCGTGCCGAGGCTGACGCGGATGCCGCCCGGGTCCAGGCGCACGCCAATCGCCTGGAACTGGCCGCTCGAGTGCGGAACCTGGAGAGGGCGCTCGCCGAGACCAGCGACAGCATCTCCTGGCGGATCACCCGGCCGTTGCGCTGGCTGGAGGCCGACCAGAACGGAACGCAGCCCGACGTGCCACGGCGCTGGGCGAGCACGGTGCGGTGATCGCGTTCGGCTGTTCTCTGACTGACGCTGAGGTCTACCGGCGTCACGCTCAGCCCGGCGTGGAGCTCGCCCGAGAGGCGGACTCGGCAATCCTCGCCATGTGCGGAGTGCATCCCGCCGCTCGCGCATTGAACCTGGTGCTGGATGCCGCCGCTGAGCTCGAGGAGCTCGAAGCACTGGTGTTGCTCGCTCCCTATGTTGAGATAACCGATCCGGAGCTCACGACCAAAGTCCGCCGGCTGCTTGCCGATCCCCAAGTAGGAATGTTGGGCATCGCCGGCGCCAAATCGGCTCAGAGTATTGCCTGGTGGGAGGGGGAAACCGTCGTGGCTCGGGTTCGCCACGCTTATCAGGAGCTGGGCGGGGGTGAGGTGGCCGGCTTCCCCTGGGTGGACGGCGCCCCCGCGCCGGGTGAGGTGGAGACACTTGACGGGCAGCTCCTGGTGCTCTCGCCTGACGTAGTGCGGCGCGTTCGCTTCGATGAGGCGCTTCATCTTGGAACCGGCATCGACTTCGACTTCTGTCGTCAGGTCCGATCAGCTGGCTGGCGCCTGATGGTGGCTGAGCTGGGAGCGACCATCCACGCGCCGCTCGAGTTGGTCGGCAACCTTGAGCTCTGGACCGAGGGCCACGTGCAGGTAGCCGAGAAGTGGACCGAAGCCGTCACCGGTACCGACGGCGAGGAAGCGTGGAAGCGGAGGGCCCGGCGGGCCGAGGCAGAGAGGGAGGCGGCTCGCGCGTTTGCCTTCTCCCGTTCGCTTGAGCTCGATGCTCGCGTGCTGGACCTGGAGCGTGAGCTGGCCCGCAAGACGCACACCCGGTCGTGGCGGCTGACACGGCCGCTGCGGGACGTCAACCACTGGCGCCGAGAGCGTTTCAGTGCTCGCGACTCAGCAGTGCGCTCCGTCTGAGGCCCGAGACATCAACCCATTCCGGTCCCGGTTACTCAGAGAGCAAGCTCCGTATCTGCTCCCGGGAGACCGAGGCGTCGCCCGGAGCGATGCCGACCCGCGTGCGCAGGTCGGAGAGGTGCTCCGCCAGGCCAAACGCGCTCGATCGCAGCAGCCGCTGCAGCAGCGCGTCCCGGCGGCTCTGCCGCTCGCGCGCCTGCCACAGCGCGGTCTGCAGGGCGAACCCCTCAGCGATGTGACGGATGCGATTTTTCTCCATCCGCTCTAGAAGCGGGTGCCGATCCCACGGTTGGAGGATCTCCTGCACGCGCGAGGCCCAAGGACTCCCCGTATTCCAGACTGCCCCAAAGCCGAAGAACGCCGGCACCACGACCAGCCGCAGGTCTGGGTCTCCGGCCACGAAGTCCTCGACCGCGGTGAGCACGCCGTTGCGCTCGCCGCCCTCCTGGGCAGCTGACCTGGGGTACGGCAGCCCGCCCTGACGGGTTCCTGGGTCCCCGGGGAAGATTCCCCGTTCCTCACCGACCAACGGCCGCCGGAATTCGGCGGGGATCGCGTCGGGGTCAAAGTAATCGTCACGGCGCCCATGGGGCCAGCAGACGTCGTGGAAGAGCAGCAGCGGCAGCTGCGCCCCCGGGGCCCGCTCGCCGAGGATGCGCAACTCCTGGCTGACCGTGTAGTAGTTGTGGTCACCGTCGATCACCGCCACGTCGGGCAGCTCAACCGTCGGAAGGGCCTGCAGGCTCGTCTGTCGGACCAGCTCCACGCCGGGATGGTGCTCGGCCAGCTTCACCAGCCCGGGCTGGGGCGAAGGGTCCACCGCCAGCACTCGAGCACCTGAGTGGGCAGCCCAGTCAGCCAGTACCCTGGTCAGGTCGCCGGCGTACGCACCGACCTCGAGGATGGAGTGAGTGCCGATGGCCTCCAGACAGGAACGTATGAGCTCCGCGTGGTGGGCCATCGAGGCTCCCCAGTGCGCTGGGTCGTGAAGGTACGGGTCGAGATCAGTGCCGTTTGAGTCCACGCGAGCCGCAGTGTAGGCGCTCGTTTCGGGGTGTGCGCTCACAATTCCTCGGCGATCCGAGGCGCCTCGCGCCGGAACACCCAGACCGCCAGCACACACACGCCGACATAGATGGCGGCCGGCGCCAGCAGCCCCAAGACGCCGCCGGCTGCGGTGACCGGATCTGGAGCGCTTGGCGAGATGATCCACTTGCGAGCGAGCTCGAAGATCGGTGTCAGGGGGTTGAGCAGAATCAGGTGGCGCAGCGTCTCGTGTCGGGCCACGACGCTCAGCGGGTACAGCACCGGGGTGGCGTAGAACAGGGCGGTGGTGAAGACGGCCCACACGATCGAGATGTCCCGGAACCGGGGATACAGTGAGGCCAGGATCATCGACGTCGCGGTGGTGATACCGAGCAGCAGGACGAGTACGAGCGGGAATAGCAGCCAGGTCCACTTGGGCGTGACACCTGAGGCGACGACGAAGACCGTTACCACCACGAGGTTCATGGCAAGGTTGAACAGGCTGGTCAGCACCACGGCCAACGGGATGACCAGCCGAGGGAACTGTGTCTTGCGGACCACCGCCTCCTGGGCGACCACTGACCCGACCGCCGTGAGCGTTGCCTCCTGGAACAGGCCGAACAGGACGATGTTCATCAGCAGGAACGCCGGATAGTCCGGCACGGTCGGAAATCGGACGATCTTCGTGAACACCTCGAGCAGAACCGCGAACAGCAACAACGGACGTCCGAGTGACCACACATAGCCAAGTGCCGTGCCCGAGTACGTCCGTTTGAAATCGTTCACCGCGATGATCACGAGCAGATCCCGCGCGCGCTTCCACCCTCCACCCAGCGCGGTGGGTCCGGGGACGTCCCGGAGCACCGGCTCTGACCCGGCGAGGCTCACGTCCCCTCCAGCGGCTCGGGAAGCGCCTGAAGCTCGGCGTTCAATGAGACCAGCCCGTGGCGAGGCGCGGTGCCATAGACCACGAACTGGACCAGCCGCATCGACTGGAGCGCCATCTCGCCGTCATGCCGGTCCCGGCGTATCCAGCACTCGATCGTATAGCTGCCCGGAACGAGCCGATTCTCGATCTCTCCTGTCAACCGAACCCGCTGACCGGACGCGATCACGCCTGAATGGCGCAATAGGAACCCGGCCACCACGACTCCCTCCGCGTTGCGGATGTGGAATAGGAAGAACGGGTCAGTCAGCTCCTGCGCCGCCTGAACCGTGGCATCGAGGCCGATGGGTTGTTGCTCTTCGACGTTGGCCACCCGGTTGCCGTCCCGGTCGCGCAGGCCGGCGGCGACGAGCTTGGCGTTGGTCCCGACGCTGACCGCAGACGGTGATCCGTCGGCGTCCAACGGCGGATCCACGTCACCGCCGCCGGAGAAGTTCAGCCGGAGATACCGCATCGCCGCTTCGTCGGGATCCCCGACGTGGAGAACCTCACCATCGTGTATGACCATGGCCCGGTGGCACAACGATTGAACCGTGGACATGTCGTGGGTCACCAAAATCAACGTTCGTCCCGCGTCGCGGCGTTCGTGGAAGACGTCCATGCATTTCTGGGCGAAGGCGGCGTCCCCGACCGCGAGGACCTCGTCGATCAGCATGATGTCGGCGTCAGCCTGAACCATGATCGAGAACGCCAGCCGAACCATCATCCCGGAGGAATAGTTCTTCACCTTCAGGTCAACGAACTCGCGCAGCTCGCCGAAGTCCAGCACCGCGTCGAGCCGCTGCGCGGCCTCCCGTCGTGAGAGCCCCATCAGCACCCCGTTGAGGACGCAGTTCTCCCGCGCGGTGAGCTCAGGGTTGAACCCGACCCCCAGCTCGATGAACGGTGCCACCTGGCCGGCCATCCGTACCCTTCCACTGTCGGCACGGTAGATGCTGGCCATGATCTTCAGCAGAGTGCTCTTCCCCGACCCGTTGCGTCCCACGATGCCGAAGAACTCGCCCTGATGGATCTCGACCGAAACGTCGCGCAGCGCCTCGAGGCGGCGGTAGGTGGGGCGCGTAAAAGGATGCGTGAATCGTTCCCTGAGGGTGTCGATCTTCTGGTCCCGGATACGGAAGGATTTGCTCACTCCCTGCACCTGGACGACGACGGGCGCTCTCCGGCCGGCGGGCCCCTCCGTGGCCTGGCCCGCGGAGGGGCCCGATACATGATCGGTGATCATCTCGCCGAACATTTGTCAGCCTAGGACGGGTTGCGGGCGAAGGCCCACACCTGCACCGGCAGATCGGGCTCGTTGCGGAGGGGATGCCAGCGGCGGTAGGCCGGCCAGCGATCGAAGTTTCCCACGATGCAGCTTCGGTTCCCCCAAGCCTCGACGGTCTGCACTTCCAGTCCCGCGCGTTCCAGCAGCGTTCGCAGGCCACGCGGCGTGAAGCGCCAGAAATCCCTGAGACCGAACTGCTCCAATTCATGCACCCGGATCAGGAATGGGGTAGAGACGATCACGTGGCCCCCCGGGGAGCAGAGACCGCGCAGATTGGCGCTCGCAATGGTGGGATCGACCACGTGCTCGATCACCTGCTCGCAGATCACGACGTCGAACCGGCGATGTCCGTCCAGCGGCTCGCAGAGGTCGAACTCGGGGTAGTCCAGGCTGGTGAAGCTCTTCCAGGGATGAAACGCCTGAGCGCTGCCACTGATCTCCGCTGCCGTCTTGGTGGTCGGATCCAGCGTCTCAATGTGGCGACGCACGCTCTGGTTGAGTCGAACACGTTGCCACTGTTCGGTCGCGTTCGCGGCCTCAGGCCGTAGACGGCGATCGCCGGCCGCCCCGAGCCGCCGGAGGCCGGAGCGGACCGGCTCGAACAGCTGCGGGCTCAGAAAAGCCCTTGCCATAGCGCTCCGATCTGCTCGACCTGCATCGAAAAGCCGGCGAACCCTTCGAAGCCACTATCGCGCGTGAACCACTGATGGAATTGTGCCTCGTCCACGATCTGATTGTGCACAGCCCATCGTTTCTCTGCGTCGAGAGGCGCCCAGGGCAGCTGGCCGCGGACCCGGTGGCGCTGCAGGCAGATCCCGTAGTCCATCCGGTGAAGGTGGATCAGCCGCAGATCGGGATCCGGGTTGAACTGGAAATCCGCGCGGCCATGGAACCCCGGCCGCCAGGTCATCGGCACGGTGGCGACAGCCGCCTTGTCATAGGCGCCGTTGAAGTACCAGAACTGCCGCTGGTCCAGGATTGGCCGGTTGAGGTCCAGCCGCGGCTCCCGGTCGGGAAGATGCAGCAGCTCGTAGCCAAGGCAGTTGACCCATTCTTCGTCGAATCGGTCCAGGTAATCGCCCAGGGTGCCGAGCGCGGGCGCGGGCGCGATGATCTCGTCCACGTCGGTGACCACCACAAGTTCGTAGCTCTTCAGCAGTTCGTGCTGAAGAGCCTCGATCCGCTGGACCATCCAAGTGTGGTCGACGCTGTCGTGGGTCACTGCGATGCGTTGGAAGGCACCCTGCGCGGTGCAACCGTCAGTGCTCTGATGGTCCAGGACATAGATGTCCTGGGCGGCGAAGAAGCGGGAGTAGTAACGAAGCCAGATCGGCAGGAATACGCTCTCGTTGTGCACGATGGTCACAAGCGCCCGAGTGGGCGGGTGCCGTCGCGGGGTTCGCTGAGCGTAGTGCTCGGCCCGTCGTCGCCGCGCGGTGCCGAACCACGGGGCCATGAGATGGTTCGGAGAGTCCCAGGGCTTCAGGTCATGGGTCGCGCCCTCGGACGACGAGGGTGGGAACGGTGGCGAGGCGGGCTTGCGGGACGGGGATGAGCCGGGCCTGTTCATCGCTCCGGCCTGCGCGCGTAAATCATGGCTATGTGGGTGCCCGCCATCGCGGCTTCCCGGTCACGGCTGACGGCAAACCCGCGGTCACCGAGGAGCCGGATGATCGTGGCTGCACGGCTGTCCTCGTCGTGCACCTCCATCGCCACCTGCCGGATCCGCGGCCAGTCGCGCTCCTCGATCCCATGCAGGACGTCCAACTCTGCTCGTTCCACGTCGATCTTGAGCAGGTCGATCCGGTCCGGGCCGCCGGCGCGCAGGAAACTTGAGAGCGTGCGTAACTCGCACGTGAGCGTCTGCGGTTCGTAGCGCTCGGCCAGCTGCTCCTCGGCGTCGGCCGGTGACACTCCTCGCCGCAGCAGCACCGTCCGGACCAGCTCCCGGTCCCGGTCTGGATCGGCGTACAAACCAGACATCGCACTTGCTCGCGGGTAGTAGGTGAAGGAGGCCGAACGGCAAATTGACGAAAGCCCATACGGGTGCAGCACGCAGGCCGGCAAGTGTCCGACGTTCTGATGCAACGTCGCAAAGATGGGCGCAGCCGGCTCGAAGCTGTGCACAACCGATGCGCCGCAGAGTTGGGCGAAGAACGCAGCCGCTACCCCGACATTGGCTCCAACATCCAGCACCACGTCACCCCTCTGGACGGTGACCCCGTGGCGGGTGTAAGTCAGCTCACCCGCGATCTCGGAGACTTGGAAGAGCAGCTGAGCAGGATCGGGATGACGCAGCATCTCCGCCAGGGTCCGTACCCGGGCATCCCGGTCGGCGCCCCACGGTGGTGTCACGACGTCGTCCTAGACGGCCAGCGGTGCGTACTCGCGCGGGAATGCCGAGGCCCCGAAGAACCAGTTCTCGATCGCGTACCGAGGCTTAGGCATCGAGGGATCGGAGCCGGTCTTATGTAGGAACAACTCGTCAAACAGCAACGCATCGCCGGGTTCGAAGATCGGCCTGACGATCGGCTTGTCTCCGGCTGCTGCTTCAGCCATACGCTGTGACACTGCGTAGTCAAGGAGCGCCTCGTCGGTCTGAGTGGTTACGTGGGCGTCGAGGCGTCGCGGCACGATGTCCAAGCCGGGCGACTCGTCGCCGCAGCGTGACAGCGATAGCCAGAGGTTGAGCGCGCGTACCGGCCCCATGAACTTGCCGTCCTGGTGCCACGCTCCAGCCACGGAGGGCTCAGCTTTCCGCAAGGTCGTCTTGTGGCCGGTGATCAGCGGTGGCTCGCCGAGATACGCCTCTACGAGTTCGGGCAGCCCAGCCTGGCGAAAGAGCTCGAACATCTCAAACGCCGGACCGGGAGCGTCTACGGCCAGCACTCCCCCGCCCATCCTGATCCAGTCGCGGCCAAAGTCCTCCCCGAAACGGGGATCGTTGGTGAACTCCGAGTAGAGGCGCTCGTTCGCAGACTGGCCAAGCGGCCGTTGCTCGCGCTCTGTGAAGACGCGCTCGATCTGCTCGGCGAAGCGCACCGCGTGTTCGCGCGGGATCAAGCCGCGCACTAGTACGCAGCCGTCGCGGAGGATGCCGGCGCGCAGGAGCTCCGGCGTCAGTGCCGCAGGAGCGATCTCGGGCAACGGGTCGCCCGGAGGCAGGCTGTCGAAGGCAGGCTGAGGATGCTCAGCGGCGGGCGGTGGATCGAGCAGCCTGAGGACGCCGATCTGGTTGCGCAGCGACAGCAGTCGGCGCTCGATCTCGGCGCTCGGCGAGGCGAGGTTCTGCTCGGTCAAACGGTCGATCTCGTCCTGCAGCAGCTCCGGTGACAACTGGGTGTCGGGCCAGTCGGCGAGCGCGGTCGCCCCTGTCTGAATCTCGGGATCCCGACGTCTGAATCTCCACATCGTGTGACCGTACCATAAGAAAAACGGACCCTTGGTTGGCGGCTGGAGGCGTCTCAGCCGCCCACGGGGCGGGCGGGGGCGCCCACCACGGTCGTCCCCGGTGCGACATCGGAAACGACGACCGCGTTTGCTCCGATCTGCGCGCCGGCGCCGATCCGCACGCTCCCGATGAGCTTCGCACCGGTGCCGATACTCACGTCACGCGCGACCTGCGCCCCCTGCACCTGGCCCGCCCGCAACCCAACAGTCACGAACGGCGCGATGCTTACGCCGGGACCGATCTCGACCAGTCCGTCGAGTACCACCTGGCCGTGGACGATGTAGACCCCGGGCGCGACGATGACCGGGTCTCCGATCGATACCTGGGCCAGCATCATCGCCAGCCGATGCGCCAAACGGGGTAACACGGGAACTCCGAGCGCCTGCAGGCGCGCTTTCACCCGGTAGGCCGCCTGAGCCAGGAAGGCGTCGCTGACCCACGCCAAGCGCGCAATTTGCAGAGCCGCATCGGCAGGGGAGCGGAACTCGTGGCGTTCGCCGCGGAATCTCGCGGTCACCGCAGCGTCTGCGACAAGTGCCTCTCGCAACCGCGGGTGGCGGGCGCGCAACGCGCGCCAGAACTCCCGCTGAGAAACCGCCTCAGGGGTATCGTCGGGTGTCGGTCGCGCCTCGTCCACTGACGGCGCGAGTGTACGCTCCAGCGGCTCTGTCGCCCTGTGCGCTTCACGTCCAGCTTGACGTTCCGCTCCCGGCCGAGCTGGCGGTCGGCGGCGGGACAGCGATCTTCGTCTGTGGCACGTGCTTCTGCCCGCAAGCGCGGATCCGCGAGCTTTGGGTCACCGTCGACGGCCACCGCCAGCCGGTACTTGCTCACGGCATGCCGCGCCTGGACTATTTCCGAGCCCTGCATCCTGGGCTCGACCCATATGCCGTGGTCCAGAGCGACCGCGACCCGGACTCCATTGATGACCCGCTGCTGCGGGGATATGAGAGCGGATTCTGGGCAATTGCAGAGCTGGCCCCCGGTTCTGGGAGCGAGCACGGTTGGACGGTCGGCCTCGAGGCCGAATTGGAGGGTGGCGGACAGGCCCGGGCCCGGCTCGGACACATACTCCCCGAACGGCCGCCATCCGCACCCTCGTTGCCCTGGCCTGCTGAGGGCTCAGGCCCACGGGTGGCCATCTGTATGGCGACCTTCAATCCGCCGGCTGGGCTGCTGCGAGCGCAGTTGGATTCAATCCGGGATCAATCGCACGCCAACTGGCTATGCGTGATCAGCGATGACGGGTCCGGTCCTGAGGCGTGGACGCGGCTGCAGAACGAGGTCCGGGGTGATCCGCGGTTCCTGGTCTCACGTGCGCCGCGGCGGCTCGGCTTCTACCGAAACTTTGAGCGGGCCCTCCGTCTGGTTCCCTCGGGGGCGCAGTTCGTCGCCCTGGCCGACCAGGATGACCGTTGGCATAGGGATAAGCTGGAGCGGCTGCTCGGGGCCATCGGCGGTGCCCAGCTGGTCTACAGCGACGCACGCATCGTCTCCTCTGGCGGCCGTGTGATCTCTGAGACGTACTGGAGTTCACGTCAAAACAATCACCGCGACCTGACCTCGCTGCTCGTCGCCAACTCGGTGACCGGGGCGGCTTCGCTCTTCCCAGCCGAGCTGCTCCGCGACGCCCTCCCCTTTCCCCCCGACCAGTTCTCCGAATATCACGACCACTGGCTGGCACTGACAGCTCTCGCGCTGGGGGAGATCGCCTATGTCGACCGGCCCTTGTACGACTACGTCCAACACGGCAGCGCCTCCTTGGGTCACGCCGCGGCCACGCAGATGACGCCCCTGCGGGACCGGCTCGTCCGCCGGCGACCTCTGCGCGAGCGGGTGCAGCTTTGGCGCCTCCACTACTTCGTCGACGGCTGCCGCCTGCAGCTGCTGGCGCGGGTGCTGGCGCTCCGATGCGGCGAACGGATGCCGGCTGCCCGGCGCCGGGCGCTCACGCGCTTTCTCGCCACCGAGCGCTCGTCGCTAGCGCTGGCGATCCTTGCTCTCCGCGGCGCCCGAGAATTGGTGGGAACTTCGGAGACGCTGGGTGCCGAGTGGATGCTCTTCCATGCCTTCGCCTGGCGCCGGCTGCTTTCCGCCACCGCCAGACCTCTGCCGCAGGGGCGCCTGCGTGTCGACGCGGTGCCGCCGCCCACCTTGAAGCCGAAGGTCGCGTCCGCTGTGAGCTCCAGTCCGGCTGGAGAGATCGTCGAGAAGATCGCGCCGCTGCAGCTGGACGTCGATCCTCGGGCACCAGCACGGGTCAACCTGCTGATTCCGACGATCGACCTTGACCACTTCTTTGGCGGCTACATCGGAAAGTTCAACCTGGCCCGCCGTCTAGCCGAACGTGGGTTGCGCGTGCGCGTGGTCACGGTGGATCCTGTGCCCGCCCTGCCCCCATCCTGGCAGCGGACGATCGAGTCATACAGCGGTCTGGGAGGGCTCTTCGACCGTGTCGAGATGCAATTTGCCCGCGGCGGCGTGCCGCTGGTCTGCAGCCCTCAAGACTCCTTCGTGGCGACGACCTGGTGGTCGGCTCACATCGCCCAAGCGGCTGTGACCGAAGTCGGCCGGGGCAGGTTTGGCTACCTGATCCAGGAGTACGAGCCGTTTACGTTCCCGATGGGAACCTACGCCGCGCTAGCTGAGCAATCGTACCGTTTTCCTCACTTCGCCCTGTTCTCCAGCGAGTTGTTGCGGGGGTACTTTCGGCGCCACGGAATCGGGGTGTTTGCAAGCGGGAAGGACAACGGGGAAGCGGCCTCGCGGGCCTTTCAAAACGCCATCACCGATGTGCCCGCGCCGACGGTGTCGCAGCTGCGCCGACCCGGCCCGCCCCGGCTCCTGTTTTACGCTCGACCCGAACCTCACGCTGCCCGCAACATGTTCGAGTTCGGGATCCTGGCCTTGCGTCGAGCGCTTGCGGAGGGTGGGCTGAGTTCAGACTGGGAGCTCTGTGGGATCGGCACCCTCGACGGTCGGCGGACGCTCGAGCTTGGCCCCGGAACCGACCTGAAGCTCCTGGCCAGAGAAGACCAGGCCCGCTACGCGGAGACTCTCCGCGGCCACGATCTGGGGCTGGCGCTGATGTACACGCCGCACCCGAGCTTGGTTCCGATTGAGATGGCGTCAGCCGGGATGCTGACCGTGACCAATACGTTCGAGAACAAGACCGCGCACGCCCTGGCTGAGATCTCTGAGAACTTGATCGCCGCCGAGCCGGAGATTGACGCGGTGGCGGCCGCAATTGGACGCGCAGCTGCAGAGGTGCAGGACGTGGAGCGGCGCGTACGGGGCAGCGCGGTGGCATGGAGCCGAAGCTGGGAGCAGTCACTGCCTGCGGAGCTGCTGGACTGGATGGCCGGCATGCTCAGGCGCTGACGCTGAGCGTGGCTCAGCGACGCCTGAAGCCGAGGACCGTTATCGGCAGCAGCCCCCGGTAATGCCGACGCGCCACCAGCTGGAAACCGGCCGGGTGTGGAGTGGGCAGGTGAACCGCTGCATCGAAGCGATCGTCCAACATCAGCCAGGTCGTAGTTCCGGGCCCGCCCAGTTGCCACTCGCTGGCCGCCGCCGGATACACCGGATGCGGGCGGCCGAACTCGATTGCGGTTCCGGGACCAGCGAAGATGCCGTAGCTGATTACGGGGTCCCGGGGCCCGGCGACCCGGTCCAGGTAGCGCGCGACGTCACGCCACGGTGTGCGAACGTAATCGGGGCTGATGGTGCGGGCGGTTGCGAAGATCAGCACCGCGAGCAGCACGACCACGCTTGCGGCCCGGGCCGGGCGGGGTAGCGCCAGGCAACAAGCGGCCAAGGCGAGGCAGATGTACGGCACCGACGCGTAAAGCCCACGGGACAGCCACAGGTCGGTTTTCAGAATGCTGTAGACGAGCAGCCCGACCGGCGTGGCGATCGCCATCGTCATTACGAGGCCACCGGGGGACAAGAGCGCTTGCCGGCCCTTGTCCAGCACCCGACCACTCTGGGCGGCAAGCGCGCGCAGCCACCAAACCAGTCCCGCCACGGCCGGCGCCAATATCGCGATGAGCCCGACGGTGGTGGGGACCAAGTGCAGTCCGGCATAGGGGTAGCCGGGGACCACCGAGAGGAGATCGCTGGTCACGTTCCCCGCAGTCAACGGTCGCAGGGCACCGATGACATCCAGGGACTTGCCGCGGATGTGGCCAAGCCAGGGTAGGTACAACAGCACGACCAGAGCGTTGGCGAGCAACGGCTCCCGCACCCGGTCCCGGCATGCCCAAAGCGACCAGAGTCCCTGAACGGCCAATGCGAACACCGCCGTGTAGTGCGAGTAGGCGGCAGCGGCGGCTGCGGCGGCGTAGACGAGCCACCACCGACGCCGCCCGCTGCGCACCGCTCGCAGCAAGGCAAAGGTGGACAGGACGATGCAGAAAGCCATCGTGGCGTAGCTACGGGCTTCGATCCCGTAGTACAGGGAGAACGGACTCAGTCCCAGAATCGCGGCCGCCAAAAGTCCGGCCCGTCGGTCGAGCGCCTCACGGCCGACCAGGTAGAGCAAGGGAATCGTGCCGGCGCCAAGGAGTAGCGAGGGCAGTCGAATCGAGACCAACGGATGGCCCAGCTTCGACGAGAGCCAGGAAAGCACGAAAAACAGGGGAGGTGAGTTCTCCGGCCCCGTGTACACGTCGTGGATCATTCGGCCAAGCCCGTGCCCCACGATGTCCCCATAGGTCCAGATCTCGTCGCCGTACAGGCTCTGGCGAAGTTGGGTAGCCCGGAGGACCAGGACGGCCAGCGTCAGCGCCAACACCGGCCACCACTCGGGTAGGCGTGCCTGGGCCAGTCGGCGGCCGCCAATGGCCGGGAGTCTGCGGCTGGCCACGACGCTCACGGCTGGACCATATCGGGCTGCGTACCCGCCTTAGCGCGCGCGCGGCGGCGGAGGATCGATGCTGAAGATGGTCTTTAGGGCGCGCTGGAGGAGGGGCTCGTTCTGGCCCAGGGCGGCCTGCGCTACCCACAGCCACGCCTCGCGGCTTCGAGGCTCGGCTTGCGTCACTGCGGAAAGTATCGAGAGGGCCTCGGCCTTCCGGCCTTGCACGAGGGCGAGTCTGCCGCGCAGCACCTGTACTTCTCGGTCAGGGTTGAGGACTCCAGCATGGTCCAGCAACGACGCCGCCTGGTGGGCCTCGGCCTGGCTGAGCGGACGGGACGCGGACAGGATTGCTTGCGCCCGGGTAGTGTCATGCGCCTGCCTGATCCCGAGGGCGAACCATGCACACGAGACCAGCGCAACGACGATTGCGGTTAGACGCACCGGCTTCATCGCCAGATGATCCCCGATCGGAGCGGCTCGGGAGGCTGAGCCGGGCCAGTTTCAGTCTTGTCGTCCGTCCGGTCCGCGCCCACCCGTTCTTATTCGCGCTCACGGCGGCGTGGGCATTCCTTCCGCTCGGCCATCTCATCCTTCACGTGTTGCGCCACGGTGGAGTCCTCACCGGAGCCAACGGCTACGACGCTTACGACCAGCTCGCCTACGTGGCCTGGATCCGGGATTACCACGATCACCTGCTGGCCTCGAATCTCTGGCAGCTGGGCGGTACACCGCACGACTACCTCCATCCGATGTTCTTCCTTTCGGGATTGGTGTCGCGTCTTGGCATCAACGTGCAGCTCGCATACCTGCTTTGGAAGCCGGTGGCGCTGTTGGTGCTCTTCGGCGGCTTCTCGGCCTACGCACAGCATCTGCTGCCAGGCCGCCGACGGGCCCAGGCGGCGGCGGTGCTGCTGGCTTTGTTCTACGAGTCGCCGGTGCTGGCGATAGCGGACTGGGGCGGGCACCTGTCCACGGCTGCCCGTTATTCCTTGTTGTTCTCGGGCGATGATGCCAATGCGGCGCTGAACCTTTGGGGATTTGACCACACCGCGATCGCCCTGGGGCTGATGCCAGTCTGTTTGATCGCACTCGACCGGGCCAGGTCGACCTCGGGGCTCGGGGTCCGGCGATGGGCAGCCGTAGCCGCAGTATCGGGGGCCATGGTGTCTTGGCTTCGCCCGTGGCAGGGGGCGATGCTGCTCATCATGATGGTTGGGTTGGTGGTTATGGGTCGTCCGCGCCGGCGATCGAGGCTCGTCGGGCTCGCCGCGCTGACCACGGTCCTACCGCTGCTCTACGGCGTGATTCTGGCCCGTTCAGACCCGTCTTGGGAACTGTTCCAACGACACACGATTGGCGTTGCGCCCGGCCCGGCTTGGGCGCTGCTGGCGTCTTTCGGGCCGTTGCTGCTCCTGGCCATCCTCGGCCTGCGACGTCCTGACCGATCCTCGGACCGGGAGCTGCTGTTGCTCCTGTGGGTGCCGGCGTGTGCCGCGGTCTACTTCGTGGCGCCCCAATTCCCGCCTCATGCGCTGGGTGGGATCACCCTGCCCCTGTCAATCCTCGCTGTCCGCGGCTGGTCGCGGATCCAGCACCACCTCCCGCGCGCCCTGGCACCGGTGCTCGCCGCCGCGGCAGTGCTGCTGGTGACCGTGCCAGCCGCCGCCTACAAGGGCCGGCAGGTTTGGCTGGACGTGAGCGATCCGACTCATGTGTTCGCCACCGAGCTCCAGGTGCTGAGTGACGATCAAGCAGCCGTCATGCGCTTCATTGCGCAAACCGGGGGAAACGGGGGTGTGTTGGCCACCACTCCGCTCGCCCTCTCGGTCCCAGCCTTCACCGGCCACCCTGCCTACAACGGGCATTTCATGTGGGAGCCTGCCTCCCAGGTGGCTGCTGCCTCGGCGTTCTTCGCCGCTGGCACTCCACCGGCGCAGCGGCGGGCAATCCTGCGCGCCAGCGGGGCGGAATTTGTCATCGTTGATTGCGGAACCCCGCCAGCTCTGGCTCAGGCCGTAGCCGCGTTGGCCCCGCCTACCGCGCGCTTTGGTTGCATGACTGTTCTGCGTCGGCGCGGATGATCGGCATGTCCGGTCCGAGCGTGGTCATTCCCAACTGGAACGGTCGGGGCTGGCTTCCGGACTGCCTGTCCGCGGTGGCCGCGCAGACGGTTGCCCCGGATGAGGTGATCGTGGTCGACAACAGCTCGACCGATGGCTCTGTCGAATACCTGCGCTCTGAGCACCCTGAGGTGCGGTTGATCGCACTCGAGCGCAACACCGGCTTCGCGCACGCGGCCAACCGCGGGATCGATGCTGCCCGAAGTCCGTTGGTGGCGCTGATCAATACCGACGTGGTGCTGGAGCTCGACTGGGTGCAGCGCATGGTCTGTGCTCTGACCGCCGAGCACCGCGTGGCCTCGGTCGCGTGCAAGATGCTCGACCTTGCCGATCCGAGCCGGGTCTACGACGCCGGCGACGTCCTACGCCGCGACGGCGCCTGCGAGCAGCGGGGTCGGTTCGGCCTTGATGATGGGCGCTGGGACGAGCCTGGGGAGGTGTTCGGGGCCTGTGCCGGCGCTGCGCTGTTTCGCCGCGACGCCGTGCTCGCTGTGGGCGGCTTCGACGAGCGCTACTTCGCCTACCTGGAGGATGTGGACCTGGCGTTGCGTCTGCGGCTGGCCGGCTGGAGCTGCCGGTACGAGCCTGCTGTGGCCAGGCACGCGGGGGAGGGATCCTCGCAGGCCCTCCCGGGCAAGCACTGGTTCTTCGTCGCCCGCAACACCCCGGTGCTGATCGCCAAGGCGTTCCCTGCTCGCTGGCTGCCGTTGGTGGTGTACCGGCAGCTGGGCTGGCTCTGGCATGCGGCTCGCGAGCGTCGGCTGCTCACCCAGCTGCGAGGCCTCAGCGCCGCCCTGCCGATGCTCCCCGCAGCGCTCCGCGAGCGCGGGGCGCTGCGGACGGATGCGCGTGTGCCGATCGAAGCGGTCGTGCCGGCCCAGCCGATCCGGGGATCGCGGGCGCTGGGCCACCCCTCGCGGCGCTAGCCCCCGATGGCGGCTCTGGGCCCCTGCAGGATCGCCACTTGCGGGCCGGCTCAGCCGGTCCGCGCGGAACGAGCCAGCTTGCGGCGCGCACCGGATTCCAGCTCTACCTTGCGCAGCCGCACGGCCGCCGGCGTCACCTCGACGCACTCGTCCTCGCGCAGGAACTCGAGCGCCTGATCGAGCGAGAGCTCGCGCTTGGGTACGAGCCGGACCAGCTCGTCCGCGGTCGATGAGCGGATGTTGGTCAGGTGCTTCTCCTTGACGGCATTGACATCGAGATCCTCGGCCCGGGAGTTCTCGCCGACGATCATCCCCTCGTAGACCGGGTCGCCGGGCTCGACGAACAGGGTTCCCCGCTCCTGCAGGTTGAACAGCGCATAGGCCGCCACCGTGCCTCGCCGGTCGGCCACCAGTGAGCCGGTCGGTCGGGTCCGCAGCTCACCGTGCCAGGGCTCCCAGCGGTCGAACACGTGGTGGACCAGTCCCGTCCCGCGCGTTTCGGTGAGGAACTCGGTGCGAAAGCCGATCAACCCGCGCGCAGGCACGAGATACTCCATCCGCACCCAGCCGCTGCCGTGATTGATCATCTGCTCCATGCGGCCCTTGCGCAACGCGAGCAGCTGCGTGATCACGCCGACGTACTCCTCCGGCGCGTCCACGCTCATTCGCTCCACGGGTTCGTGGATCTTGCCGTTGATCTCGCGGGTGACCACCTGGGGCTTACCGACCGTCAACTCGAAGCCCTCGCGGCGCATCAGCTCGACCAGGATGGCCAGCGCCAGCTCGCCTCGGCCCTGGACCTCCCAGACCTCCGGGCGCTCGGTCGGCTCGACCCGCAAGGAGACGTTGCCGATCAGCTCACGCTCGAGTCTCGCCTTGACCTGGCTGGCGGTCAGGCGTTCGCCCTCGCTGCCTGACAGCGGCGAATCGTTGATCCCGATGGTCACCGAGAGCGAGGGCTCATCAACGGTGATCACCGGGAGTGGCTGGGGATCCTCGGGGTCGGCCAGGGTTTCGCCGATGGTGATGTCCGGGATGCCGGCGACGGAGATGATGTCACCGGCCTGGGCCTCCTCGGCGTCGACCCGGTCCAGCGCCTCGGTCACGTAGAGCTCGCTGATGCGCACGCGTTCGATCTGGCCATCGGCGCGGCACCAGGCCACCGTCTCGCCCCGGCGGATCGTCCCGTGGCGGACCCGGCAGATAGCGATCCGGCCGACGTAGGGAGATGCGTCGAGGTTGGTCACGTGAGCCTGCAGCGGGTGGTCGGGGTCGTACTCGGGCGGCGGCACGTGTTCGACCAGCAGGTCGAGCAGGGGCTGCAGGTCGGTTCCGGTCTGAGCCGGATCCAGCGAGGCCCAGCCTGCCTTGGCGTTGGTGTAGACGATCGGGAAGTCGATCTGCGATTCGTCGGCATCGAGGTCGAGGAACAGCTCGTAGACCTCATCGACGACGGCGTCGATGCGCGCATCAGGGCGGTCCACCTTGTTGACGACGAGGATCACCGGTAGGCGAGCCTCGAGGGCCTTGCGCAGCACGAACCGGGTCTGGGGCAGCGGTCCCTCGCTGGCATCGACCAGCAGCAGCACCGCGTCGACCATGGTCAGACCGCGTTCGACCTCGCCGCCGAAGTCAGCGTGTCCCGGAGTGTCGATGATGTTGAACTTCACGTCTCCGTAGCGGACAGCGGTGTTCTTGGCCAGGATCGTGATGCCCTTTTCTCGCTCGAGGTCCATCGAGTCGAGCACGCGATCGTTGACTTCCTGGTTGGAGCGGAAGGCGCCGGACTGCCACAGCAGGGCGTCGACGAGCGTCGTTTTGCCGTGGTCGACGTGGGCGACGATCGCCACGTTGCGCAGATCTGAGCGGGATGCCATGCAAACCACGATAGACACGTCGCGCCGATGTGAGATCCCTGCCGTGCGCAAGTGTTGAGCCCTGGGCACCCGGGGTACGCTGTGGTTGGGATGCAGATTGCCATCGCCGGTGCCCACGGGCAGATTGCGCAGAAGCTCACGCCGATGCTCACGCGGCATGAACATCGCGTGGTCGGGTTGATCCGCAATCCCGACCACGCCGAGGACATCCGCGCGTTGGGAGCCGAGCCGGTGCTCTGCGACCTCGAACGAGAGAACGTCGCCGCTGTCGCCCACGCGATCACGGGATGCGACGCGGTGCTCTTCGCCGCCGGTGCCGGCCCGGGCAGCAGCGCTGAGCGCAAGCTGACCGTCGACCGCGACGGCGCGATCAAGCTGCTTGAGGCGGCCTCCGTTGCCGGGGTGCCGAGGTATCTGATCGTCAGCTCGGTCGGCGCCGAGGGTCCACCTCCGGGAGACGACGTGTTCAGCGTGTATCTGAGAGCGAAGGCGGAGGCGGACGCGGCGGTGCAGGCCAGCGACCGGGACTGGACCATCCTCAGGCCCGGCCGCCTGACCAACGATTCCGGCACGGGGCAGGCCCAGCTCCAGGAGACACCGTTTCGGGGCGAGATTCCGCGCGAGGACGTTGCGGCGGTCCTTCACGCGCTGCTGCATGCACCCGGCTCGGTGCGACGCACCCTGTACGTAAATAGCGGCGATCAGTCGATCGCCGACGCGGTGGCCGCGGCGCTCGGCGACTAGAGCGGCGCTGCGGCGATCAGGCCACGTCGCGGATGCGAATGCGCTCGGTCAGCATCGCGCACCGATTGCAGATGCAGTGGCGTCCGTGGACGGGTGAGACGTCGATCCCCATCATCGTCCGGTGCGGGCCGGCTAAGTCCTCGAACGCGCCGCCGCCGGGTCGAAGGGCGGGGACTTCCCGCAGGTTGCGTTTGGCGCCCATGGCGCGGATGAAGGTAGACCAAGGCATCGCTCGAGATCGGGAACCCACCATACGTTCTCCATCGGCAGAACCTTTCGCGGGCTGAAGCCTCGCGGGCTTCGCCGGCGCCTGATTAGGAGAACGTTCGCGCCGGACGCGGAACTTCCTGGGTTCAGCCGTGTTGTGCGCTTTCGATCATCTTTATGAAGAGAGCCCTTATGATCGGCCTCGTCCTGCTCCTGAGCACGGCGGGGAGCGCGGTCGCCGCGCCTACCGTCAACGTGTTCCCCAGCCCCGGGACCCGGGCTGCCGAGCCGTTTTCGCAGATCAGCTTCCGCGGGAGCACCGCGTCGAGCATCGGAACGGTCCGGGTCGTGGGATCGCGCTCAGGCCAGCATGCCGGCGTGCTGGCCCCACATTCGGACGGCGGAGGGGCCAGCTTCCTGCCCAAGGTCGCGTTCACCCCCGGCGAGACGGTCACCGTGAGCACAGCGCTCAACGTGCTCGGCGGTCAGAACGGAAGCTTCCACTTCCAAGTCGTCACGCCGGCGGGGACGATCAAGCCCCTCCCGCTGCCCCTTGTCCCGGCGGGCCGTAACGGAATCCAGCGGTTCCGCTCCCGTCCCGACCTGCTGCCCGCGGCAGTGACCGTGACCAGGCGCAGCACCCGTGCGGCACCCGGAGACATCTTCGTCGCTCCGCAGGCCGGGCCGATCCAGAACGGCCCGATGCTGCTCGACGCCGGCGGCGGACTCGTCTGGTTTCACCCGCTGCCGCGCGGTCAGACCGCCACCGACTTCCGCACGCAGACACTGGGCGGCCAGCCGGTCTTGACCTGGTGGCAGGGCGTCATCAACAACGGCAGCGGCCGCGGCGACGACGTGATCTTCGACCAGAGGTACCGGCAGATCGCCACGGTCCGAGCCGCCAACGGTTTCCAGGGCGCCGACCTGCACGACTTCCAGCTCACCCCGGCAGGGACGGCCTACATCATCGTCGCCTCCCCGGTGCGGTGGCCGGGTACGCGCAAGCCACTGATGGACTCGGTAATCCAGGAGATCGACATCAAAACGGGCCTGGTTTTGTTCGAGTGGCATGCGCTCGACCACGTTCCGGTGAGCGAGTCCTACTTCCGCGTCACCTCCCAGGGACACGTGTTCGACCCCTACCACCTCAACTCGGTCGCGGTCGACCACGACGGCAACCCGATCATCTCGATGCGCAACACGTGGGCCCTGTACAAGCTTGATCACCGGACCGGTGCGGTGATCTGGACGCTCGGGAGCAACCGCAGCAGCTTCAAGCTCGGACCCGGCGTGGCCCCGGCCTTCCAGCACAACTTCGTCGTGCAGCCCGACGGTACCTACACCCTGTTCGATGACGGGGCGGGGCCGCCGGTGAGGCACAGTCACTCGCGAGCGATCCGGATCTCCATCAACACCAAGACCAGGACCGCCAGCCTGGTGAAGGAGTACAACCATTCACCGGCGCTGATCTCCAACTTCGAGGGCGGGGCCCAGCTGCTGCCCGGTGGCGATCTGTTCGTCGGCTACGGCCAGCAGCCGTACTTCTCCGAGTTCGATCCCGCCGGCCGGCTGATCTTCGATGCGCATTTCAACGCCCCGACCCCCAACTACCGGGCCTACCGGTTCCCCTGGGATTCGCAGCCGCCGACGTCTCCCGACGTCGCGCTGGACCGAGGCGCCAACGGAGTCAGCACGCTCTACGCCTCCTGGAACGGAGCCACCAACGTAGCCTCATGGCGGCTGCTGGCCGGGCTCACGCCCGGTTCGCTCTCGACCTTTGCGGTTCTGCCCAAGCGCGGCTTCGAGACGGCGATGGCGGCGCACAGTGAGCTGCCCTACTTCGCGGCCGAGGCGCTGGGTTCCGCCGGCCAGGTCCTAGCTCGGTCACGCACGGTCGGGGCGAGCGGGACCCGGCTGTCAATCTTCGGGAGCAGCGCCTTCGTGCGCGGCGGGTTCGGCGGCGTCTCGGCGGGGTGCTTCTCGGCCTCCGTGTGCCGGATCGCCGCCACCGTGAGCACCGGTCGCACGGTGCTGGCGCGCACGGGGCGGCAGCTCATCGGGCCAAACACCGGAGGGACGGTCTTCTTCTCCCTCAGCCCGGCCGGCCGTTCGCTGCTCGCGCGCGCGCCCAGGGGTCACCTGGGTGTCAGCGTGCGGCTTACCAACGCCGACGGCGCGAGCACGACCTCCGGCATGAATCTGGTCTCCTACGGCACCAGCGGGTCAGCGCCCGCGACGTCGGTCAGCCAGTCGACATCGCTGAGGATCCTGGCCCGCAGCGCGTTCGTGAGCCCCTCGGGCCTGGCCGGCCTGTTCGTCGCCTGCGCCTCCGCTGCACCCTGTCACGCGGCGACCACCGTGTCGATCGGCAAGCTCGTCATCGCCCGCGCGGGCAGCGAGTATGTGGGCGGCCAAGATCTCGGAACGTTGTTCTTCAAGCTCTCCGGCGCCGGCCTCAGTGCACTGGCCCGGGCGAAGGGCAACCAGCTTCCGGTCCAGGTGACGGCGACCAATGGGTCTGATCGGGCCACCGCGCGGATCGTCCTCACGCGGTTCCGCTGATCCCAGCGCCCGGTCAGTCCTGCTCGGGCTTCTCGCGCTCGCGCTTGGCTTCCAGCTCCGCGAACTGAAGCGCGGCCAGCGCACGGTCGTGCTCGCGCTCGAGCTCGCGCATCCGCACCGGGCTCGTCATCCGCGGGCCGTAGGTCTTTGCCTTGTAGAGGTCCCGGCGCTGGCGCGCGTATTGCGCTTGGGCGCGCAGTTCGTCCAGGCGTTGCTCGGCTCGGCGGTCATCTTGGGCCATCGCCACCGACCCTAGCGCTCGCGATCGGCTTCACCGAAACGCGGCCAGCAACCAGCGGGCGGTGGCGGGGTCGGTCAAGCCTCGGCTTGCGACGCCGATCTGTGTGATCACGCCGCGGCGGACGCGGAACACTCCGCGTGCGCCCCGTGTGGACGTGAGGTACCAGGTCACGCCGGCGGTTCTATAGGTGGCGAGCAGGTGCAGCCGCCGCCGGGCGGCCGCTCCCGTCGCGAGCCGTGTGCCGGGGCGCAGGCCGCGTAGCGCATAGTGGCGGTTGGCCGTCAGGGCGATCACCGCGCGCCCCGCGTACCGGCGCCGCTGCTGAACCGACAGCTTTCGCAGCGACCTCGTCGACAGGTAGCCCACGCGGATTCCGGAGCCGCGCAGGCAGAGGATGTCGAAGCTCCCCCGGGTCGAGAACCGGGTAAACCGCGCGCGCAGCCTGCTGCGTCGCGCACCCAGCGCGACCGGACCAAGGTGGGAGCCGATCAAACGGCCGGTGGGGGCGCCGCACCTTGGCCGCGATGGGGGCTCGGGCGCCACGACGGTCGGATCGGGCCAGATGCTCGCGTCCAGCCGGAGGTCATAGAAGCCCGAGGTGGCGTCGGTGTACCACACCTCGCGCCGCCCGGGGACGAAGGCCGGCTGTGACAGCGCGAAGTCGCCGCCCGGGCCGGCGCCGGAGGACGGAACGTGTGGCGGCGCGACGAAATACCCGACCTCGCGGGGATGCAGCGGGTCCTGGATGTTGAAGATCCTCAGTCCCGAGTTGATGAACGAGCAGGCGACGATCTCCGGGTTGACCTCGCGGGGAATCGCGCAGTAGTGCGAGGCGTAGCCGAACTGGGACTCGGGCAGCGGCGAAGGATCGGCGGCCGCGGCCCGGTGCTGGGCGGGCTGGTTGACCTCCAAGCGCAGGTTCGACACCACCCGCGGATGGCTCTCGTCGGTGATGTCGATGATCCGCGCCCCGCCGACGGTGTCGGGCGGGGGCAGCGCACTGAACCGGAACGCGAACTCGTCGAACTCCAGCAGGTAGCGCCGGCCGTTGATCGTCATCGGCGCGGTGTTCTGGGGGATGGTCACCGTTCCCCAGGTGAGCCGGCTGACCTCTTTGACCACGGGATGAGCCGCTCGCGCCTGAATCTGGCTCACATCGAGAATCGCCAGGTTGCCGTTGATCGGATCCGCGTCGTAGAGACGGGTGCCGGCGTCGTTGAGGTTCAGCCCGTGGGCGAACACGTTGCCGTCCCACAGCGTGCGCGGATGCTTGGGGTCGCTGACGTCGACCGCGGCGATTCCCTCGCCGCCGGCGATCCAGAAGGTGTTGCCATCGGGCGAGAAGCCGCTCTCGTGCCCGAATCGTGCGCCCAGCGTCGTGGCGTCGAGCACGGGGTGCCGGCAATCCCGGCTGACGTCGTAGATCGACATCAGACCGGGCAGCGTGGCGCCGCTGCCCAGTTCGCCCGCGAGCAGCCCCCGCCGAGAGTTGAGGTTCAGCGACTCGTGGGGAGCCAGCATCGGCAGCGAGGTCAGCGTGTCGGTCTGGACTGGATGCGCGGGATTGGACATGTCGAGCACGGCGACGCCGGGGGACGGACCCGCGGCCGCGCTGACCACGTTCAAGGGTGTCGCCAGCGAGGTGTCATAGAACGCGCATTCGTGGCCGTGAGGATCCACATACCGCCAGACGCGGAAGCCACCGGGGGTCGCGAGATGACTGATCGGCGAGAGGTTGCAGGTCCATCCGGTCGCGGACTGCGGGGAATAGATCGCCGAACTGGGAACGCGCCCCTGGACGCCGTTCAGCGGGTGTGAGCCGGGGCCGCAGATCGCCCTCGGGGCAGGGGCCAGCACCGGCTCGGGGTTCTCCTGCAGCGGAGCGGGGGTGGGGGTCGGATACCCGGTCAGCGCCAGCAGCGCGTTCAGGTCGTTGACCGGGAGGGTCACGATCCCGGCCGAAGCGCCACCACCGGAGAGCCCGATGGCCAGCGCGGCGGTGGCTTGAGCTACCACCAGCACCATCGCCAGCCGGCGATGACGATCAACTACGTTCAACACCCAGCGCATCTGTCCCGCCCTTCAGAACCTGCAACCAACCTGGATGGCGGAGCCTACTTCGTCGGGTCGGGCGCGTACAACTGGCCGCTGGTGAGCCCATCCGTAGTGAGACCCGGGACCGCCACCAATCGGTGGCGGCCCCGGGTCCGGGTACCTGTTACTTCGCGTATCCTTGGAGCTTGTTCGCGGCCACGGCGTACGCGTTGGTGTAGGTCGTGGAGAGGTCCGCCGGCTTGGTCACGTTCCCGACGAACTTGTCGATGGCCAGCGCGGTCGGGGGTCCGCTGGCGGGCATCATTCCGTCGGGCAGGAACTGACCCTTGTCCTGCGCGAGCTCTGCGGCGTAGGACGCCTTCGTCGTGAGCCCGTTGTTGACGAAGCTAGGCGGCATCGCCTCGGCGATCTGAGCGGCGGTGTGCGAGTGGATCCAGTGCATCGTCGCCACGAGCGCGTTGACGACCTTCTGCACGGTTGCCTTGTGGCTGTTGACCCAGCTCGCCTGTGCCAGTACACCGGCCGCCGGATAAACGCCGCCGAGCCACTGCTGCGCGCCGGCGGTGGTGGCCAGGTTGATGGCCGAGGTGCCGACACCCTTCGTCTCGACCGCGCCGGCGGTCGGCTGGGTGGTCATCCCGCAGACGATCCGGTTGTGCTGGAGCGCGGCGACGAACGTGCTCGACGCCCCGACCGCGGCGCGGCTGAACTCCTTGGTGGTCAGGTGATTGCGGGCGGCCAGGTACACGGTGAGGTTGTCGGTGCCCGAGCCGATGTCGGTCACGCCGACCGTCTTGCCCTTCCACTGCGCCGGCGAGGTGACCCCCGAGCCCGTGGCGCACATCTCACGCTCGCCGGGCGCGCCCGAAAGCTGGACGACGTCGACGACCGCCTTGCCTTTCTGCTGGAAATCGATGGTGTGCACATACCAGGCGCCTGCCATGTCGACCTGGCCCGAGGCCATCGCGGTCTCGGCCCCGACGCCGCCGTTCTGCTCGGTGGAGAGCTGCACGTTGACCCCGTACTTCTTGTAATAGCCGAGCTGCTGGGCGAGTTGGTAAGGCAGGTAGATCTGCTTGTCGATCCCGCCGACCATCATGCTTACTGTCGGCAGCTTCGGGTCGGCGCCGGTGTTGGCGGCGTTGGAGACACCGCCACTGTTGCTCGAGCTCGAGCCGCACGCGGCGATCACAGCGGCCAGGACGGCCGCTCCGAGCGCGACGGTGAGTTTGCGGTTGTACATGGTTAGCACTCCTCCTCTGGGGTGGGAACGGGCGTACTGCTGTGATGGATGAGGGCGCCCCAGCGCTGCGGAGCAGGCTGGGACGCGGGCGTGGCGGCGCTACAGACCGCCGGCTTCGACGATGGACGGCGGACGCCACGCGAGCAGGCGCCGCTCCAGCGCTCCGATCAGCCCCTCCGCGGTGAGCGCGATGATCGCGATGATCACCATCGCGGCGAAGACGCCGTCGGGGTTGAAGTTGTTCTGCGAGTTGGCGATGACCAGGCCCAGGCCCTTCTGGGCACCCAGGAACTCGCCGACGATGGCGCCGATGATGGCGAACCCAAACGCGACGTGGAGGCTCGCGATGATCCACGTCAGCGCCGAAGGCACCACCACGTTGCGGGTGACCTGAAACTTCGAGGCGCCGAGCACGCGGGCGTTGTTGATGAGGTTCTGGTCAACCTCACGCACGCCCTGATAAGCGTTGAAGAACACCACGAAGAACACCAGCACCGCGGCCAGCAGAACCTTCGAGCCGGTGCCGAGGCCGAGCGCGACCGTGAACAGCGCCCCGAGCACGATCCGCGGGATCGCGTTCATGATCTTGATATAGGGCTGGATCACGTCAGCGAGGAACCGGTTCTGGCCCAGCGCCACGCCGATCACCACGCCGGCGCTGACGCCGACCAGGAACCCGAGCAGCGCCTCCTTCATCGTGATCCAGATCTGCGTCCAGATCGACCCGTACTGGGTTCCGTGGTCGATCCAATCGCGCAATTGTGTGACGATCCCGCTGGGCTGGCCCCAGAAGAACTTGTCGACGACCTTCGCCTCGGTGAGGAGCTGCCAGCCGCCGATGATGAGGATCGCCAGGAATGCCCGAGCGGCCCAGACCGCCAGCTTGCGCTGCCTCGCGCGGTTACGCGCCCGAGCGGCGATCGTCGCCTCGTCCGATGACGAAACCCGCGGGAGCTGAGTGTTGATCGACACGGCGCTCATCGTGATCCTCCATCGAGCTTCGGTGCTTGTGCAGTGCGCGCGTATGCGCGTTGGACCTCCTCGCGCAGCGAGTCCCAGATCTGGTGATGTAGCTCGAGGAAGCGGGGGTCGAAGCGGATCTCCTGCACGGCTCCGCGCGGCCGCGGGAGGTCGATCGCGAACGCGGCCTTGACGGTGCCGGGTCCGACGGTCATGACGACCACCTTGTCGGCGAGCGCGACGGCCTCTTCGAGGTCATGGGTGATGAAGATCACCGACGGGCGCGTCTGCTCCCACAGCTCGAGGAGCTCGTTGGACATGATCGCCTTGGTCTGCACGTCGAGGGCACCGAACGGCTCGTCCATCAACAGGATCGACGGCCGGTTGATCAGCGCCGCGGCCAGACTGGTGCGCTTGCGCATGCCGCCGGACAGCTGATGCGGATGGTGGTCCTCGAATCCGGTCAGACCGACTCGGCGCAGCCACTCGCGCGCCTCGGACTGGGCCTCCTTCTTTTTCATGCCCTGGAACTGCGGGCCCATGGCCACGTTGCCGAGCACCGTCTTCCACGGCAGGAGCGCGTCGGCCTGAAACATGAAGCTCATGCCAGGGGCGATGCCGTCGACCTCTTTTCCGCCGACCCTCACGGAGCCGGCGCTCGGGCGCGCCAGTCCCGAGACAAGCGAGAGGGTCGTGGATTTGCCGCATCCGGTCGGGCCGACGATGGCGCAGAACTGGCCTGGCTCGACGACCAGATCGACATCTCTGATCGCGGTGTTCAAGGCGCCCGTCGGTGAGACGAATCGCTTCGTCACGCCGCGCAGCTCGATCTTCGCTGCTCCGCGGGCACCGGTCGGGGTGCGGCTGTCCTCCACAGGCGCCGGATCGGAGTCCGGCTGCCGGGCCAGGGTACTTACCATCGTCATCCTCTCCTCCTCACTGGTGAACCGATGCTTCGCTCGACGAGGTGTCGAGACCCCATCAACGTACGGCCCCGACCATGCGCCAGCCAAGGCTTATGCGGGTAAGGCCGTTAAGCCGCATTTCCGGCGTTTTGCGCATTTTGCTCACCCCCCGGAGGCGTAGACTCGACGGTGAGGAGAGGTGCGAGATGAGACGCAGGCGACAGCTGTCGAGCCGGATCCTGGCCAGCGTGGTCGCGATCCTTCTCGCCAGCTCGCTCGTCGGCTTCACACTCGTCACCCTCCGGCAGCGGGCCGAGTTCGAGCACGATTACCAACAACGGGCATTGGCGGTCGCCCAGACGTTTGCCACCATGCCCTCGATCCGCGAGGCGCTGGCGAGAAGCAGCCCCGCCGATGAGCACCTGATCCAGTCGCTGGCTCAGCAGGTCCGCCGCGATACCGGCGCCACCTACGTGGTGGTGATCGGTCGCAACGGCATTCGTTATTCGCATCCCAACCCGGCGCTGATCGGCCAGCGGATCACCGAGCCGGTGATTGCGCTCGACGGGCGAAACCACACCGGGGTGGATCATGGGAACCTCGGCATCTCCGCCAACGCGAAGGTGCCGATCCGTGCTCCGGGAGGGGATGGCGGCGGCCCGGTCATCGGCGAGGTCTCCGCCGGGATCCTCGAGGGGCAGGTATCGGACCAGCTCCTCCAGGAGCTGCCGACGCTGCTCTTGTACTTCGCGTGTGCGCTGGCGATCGGCGTCGTCGCGTCGCTCACCCTGGCACGACGGCTCAAGCGCAGCACATTTGGCCTCGAGCTGGAGGAGATCGCCGCGCTCGTGCAAGAGCGCGAGGCGATGCTGCACGATATCCGCGAGGGCGTGATCACCCTCGATCACGACGGCCGGGTCACGCTGATCAACGACGAGGCGCGACGCCTGATCCCGCTCGACGGCGATCCGGTGGGACGCCGGATCGACGAAGTCGTGGCTCACCGGCGCCTGTCCGATCTGTTGACCGGGACGCGCGACGGGTCCGACACCGTCGTGGTCACCGACGCGCACATCCTGACCGTCAACCGCATGCCGGTGCGCCGACAGGGCCGAGACCTGGGCGCGGTGGTCACGCTCCGCGATCGCACCGAGCTCGAGGGGCTCCTGCGCGAGCTCGACAGTGTCGACGCCCTCACCGATGCCCTGCGCGCCCAGCAGCACGAGTTCGCCAACCGGATGCACACCGTGGCCGGACTGATCGAGCTCGGTGATCAGCAGGGGGCGATCGGCTACGCGCTGGAGACCTCCGACGACACCGCCGGCCGTGCCGAGTCAATCCGTGAGCGCGTCGAGGCGCCTGAGATCGCTGCGCTGCTGCTCGCCAAGACGACGGTCGCCGCGGAGCGGGACGTACAGCTCGTGCTGTCGGACGACAGCCGTCTGGCCGAGACCGACGTCGAGAGGAACATGCTCCTCTCAATCGTCGGCAATCTGGTCGACAACGCGATCGACGCCGCCGCGGCTGGATCTCCGCCGGCGACTGTCACGGTGCGCCTGAGCACCTGCGAGGAGGGAATCAAGATCGAGGTCTCCGACACCGGGTCAGGCGTGCCCGAGGAACTCAGCGCGCGCATCTTCACCGACGGGTTCACCACCAAGACTCCCGACGGAAGAAGCCACCGCGGAATCGGGCTGGCACTGGTGCACCGGCTCGTAAGTCGCGCGGGCGGAGCCATCAACGTGAGTTGCACCGACGCCACCACGTTCACGGTCGTGCTCCCGATCAAGGCCAGGGCGGCCTCGAGGTAGGCGCATGATCAGCACCCTGATTGTCGAAGACGATTACCACGTCGCCACGATCCACGCGGCCTATGTGCGCAAGGTGCGCGGTTTCGCCGTGGCCGGTCATGCCTCGACCGCCGCCAGCGCCCGCTCCGAGATCCGACAACTCGCGCCGACGCTCGTGCTCCTCGACCTGTACCTCCCGGATGGCCACGGTCTGGAACTCGTGCGGGAGACGCTCGCCGCCGAGGGACACCGGCCCGACTTCCTCGTCATCACCGCCGCCCGCGACATGGCCAGCGTCCGCGCCGCCATGCAGCTCGGGACGGTTCACTATCTCGTCAAGCCGTTCAGCTTCGCCCAGCTCGAAGAGCGCCTGAATGCCTACCGCGACCTGCGCGGACGCCTCGATCGCATCGACGAGGCCGAACAACACGACGTCGACACCCTGTACGGACTTTTACGCGGACCCGCGCCGCTGCCCAAGGGGGTATCCGGGCCGACCATGGCCCGCGTCCGCGACCTTCTCCGGGACGCCGCGGACGATTTGTCGGCGGCGGATATCGCCGAGCAGGTCGGGATCAGCCGCTCAACCGCCCAGCGCTACCTCGCCGATCTCGCCCGTCAGGGCAAGATCGAGCTTCACCTGCACTACGGCGCCGCCGGTCGCCCTGAGCATCGCTACCGGATGGTCAGCCCCGTGATCTAGCTGACGGGTCTGTGCCAATAGCGCACGCGCTGAGCTTGGCGTGCCCAGTTAGCGCACCCTCGCGTTCGCGGGTCTGTCGTAATGGAGCTAGGGGGACTCGAACCCCCGACCTCCTGGGTGCGATCCAGGCGCTCTCCCAACTGAGCTATAGCCCCGTGCGGCGGCGGATATCCGCGCGGTCGCGCACAGTTTAGCCTCGGAGGGGCCGCGCATCGCAGGTCGGTTGAGTTGGTTCAGCGCTTGCGAGAATTCGATTTCCGGCCGATAGGCTCAACACGGCTCGGACATCCACATGAGCTTCCGCACGCGCCTCACCAGCTTTTTCGTCCTGATCGTGGTCGTGCCAATGATCGCGGTCGGCGTTCTGGTCTTCCGCCTCATCGGCGACAGCGAGCAAGGAAAGGCTGACGCGCGCGCGAGCGGCCTGGCGAAGGCGGCGGCGAGCCTGTACGAACACTCAGGCTGCAGCGGCGCAGGCGGACGCGCGGACGATCGCGCAGGGCTGGAGCTCCGAGCACGACGCAGACCTGCGGTCTCGTCTGTCCGCCCTGGCCGGTCAGGCCGGGTTGAGTCGGATCACGGTCACGCGTGGCCACGCGGTGATCGCCGATGTTGGCGATCGCACTGCTGTGGCTCCCGGGAGGGCAAAGCTCGAGCGCAGGCGGCGGGCGGCTCGATCACGGTCACCGCCTCGACGTTGACCGCGGCGCGAACTCGCCCGGGATCTGACCGGCGTTTCCGGCGTTCGCGTGGTCGTGCGTCACGGGCTGCGCACGCTCGGGTCCGCTCCCTCGGGCGGGCCGGCGCTCTCGCTGCCCCTCGCACCGGCGCGGTCACGCTCGGTGGGCGTCAACTACCAGGCGGTCACGCAGTCCTTTCCTGGGTTCGGCGAAGCCGGCGGATCAAGGTGACCGTCCTCTCGGATCGCGCGGTCACCGCCAGCTCGGTGAACTCCAGCCGCCTGGTCGCGGCTGTTTTCATCGCCGCCTTCCTGCTGCTGGCGTTTGCCTTCTCGGTGCTGGCCTCCCGGGCCCTGCAGGGCCAGATCAGCCGGTTCCTCGAGGCGGCCCGGCGCCTCGGCGGCGGCGACTTCTCCGTCAACGATCCCGACCGAGGGGCGCGACGATTTCGCCGCCCTGGGCGCCGAGTTCAACAGCATGTCCACGCAGTTGGCCCACCGCCTGGACGAGCTCTCGCAGGAACGCGCGCGACTACGCGAGTCGATTCGGCGGATCGGTCAGACCTTCGCCTCCAACCTCGATCGCCCCGCTCTGCTCGAGCTGGCGTTGAAGACCGCGATGGACGCCGTTCAGGCCGACCGCGGCCGTCTCAGCGTGCGCGCCGGCGCCGATCAGCCGCTGGCCGAGATCGGCGCGGGTGGGCTCGCTGGCTGGGGCCGAGCAGCAGGTGTACGAGGCCGAGCGTGCCGCGCTGAACAGGCGACGCGCCTGGGCGAGGCGGCGGCTGAGATCCACCGTGCATGTCGGTGGCGCTGGGCGCCGGCGAACCGGGCGAGCGCCCGTATGGCCTGATCACCGTGGCGCGCTCTGGACAGCGCGTTTTCCGACGACGACCGCGAGCTGCTGCGATCGCTTGCCGCCCAGACGACGGTGGCGGTGGAGAACGTCGAACTTCACTATCAGGTGCGCCGCCAGGCGGTCACCGACGAGCTCACCGGACTCTCCAATCACGGCAGCTTCCAGGACCTGCTTGGCCGCCGAGGTCGAGCAGGTTCGCCGCTATCACCATCAGGTCGGCCTGATCATGCTCGACCTCGACAATTTCAAGTCCGTCAACGACACGTATGGGCACCAACAGGGGGATGTCGTACTCAAGCAGGTGGCCCGCGTGCTGCGGGAAACCTCTCGTGATGCCGACTCCCCAGCCCGGTACGGTGGGGAGGAGATGGCCCTGATCCTTCCGCACACGGATCTTGAGGGTTCGTACGCGATTGCCGAGCGCGTACGCACGGCGATCGCAGGGCCTGCGGATCCCCGGCCTCAGACGGCCATGAAGCCACTGCGCATAACAGCCAGCCTGGGGGTCGCCGCCTCATCCGATGGCGACAAGGAACTGCTGGTCGCGGAGGCTGATGCAGCGCTTTACGCGGCCAAGCGGCAGGGCAAGAATCAGACCGTGCGGGCCCAGCCGCAGACAGCGAACGTGGTCCCCGGCGAGTAAGGTTTCAACCATGGGTCTGTTGGACGACGCGATCCGCGAGCACCTCGACCTCAAGCGACGGCGGGGAGCCGACCCCACCGAGGTCGAGCGTGCGGAGCACGAAGCTCTGGGCCCGGTGCGCAGAGGTCCGGAGCCCGAGTGCCGCCGACGCGATCGCCCAGGGGGACGCCGCCTACGACGTCGAGGCCGAGCAGGGCTGGGAGGAGCCCTTCGCCGGACGAACCCGATGGTTTCGCGCCCGCAACCGAGAGAGCGCCATTACTCCCCCTCGGAGATGTTCGAGCGGGCTGCTCCCCCGGTGAGCGATGAGCCCACTGTGCCGACGAGCCAACCTTGCCGACGAGGAGCCGCTGGCGGCATGACCCGCCGCCGCCGCGGTTCACCGCTCCGTCTGAGCGAGAGCCCGATTCGCTTCGCTGAGGATCCACTGGGTGATCCGTTCGCCGAGGACGATCATCCTGGCACCCCGCCGCCGCATGCCGCCCGGCTCGCCAGCCACGTTCGGACGGAAGCTCTCGGAGGCGAGACCGTCGAGTACCGAGTCGACGAGGCCCTTGAGGCAGAGCGGCCCAAGCCGGAGAGCGGGCCCGACCAGGGGGGTGAGGACGTACTCGAGGAGACGCCAGAGTTCCTGCAGGACACGCCCGATCACGATCGTCTCTGGTTCGAGCAGCGGCCGCCGAAGGATTTCGACTTCGAGGGCTGAGCGGTTCGGTTAGGGGCCCGCGGGTGGTGGCTGTCGTTTGCCAGGAGCTTGCCACCACATCATCCGGCACGCTCGGAACGACGCGGTGGTGTCTTAATACGCGTGTTACTTCCAGTCCCGGCCGGGGCCTGGTCGAGAAAACGAAATATCTCAGCGGTTTCTCGACCACGCCCCTCAGGCCATCGCCGGGACGCGGATAAACTCAGGCCCGCGGGGCCATAGCTCAGTTGGGAGAGCGCCTGCTTTGCAAGCAGGAGGTCGCCGGTTCGATCCCGGCTGGCTCCACTGCACAGAATCCCCGCAAATCGCGCAGTTTGCACGCCGTCACCGACAGGAAAATTGGAACGAGTCCACGGAGAAAGGGGGCATAGCGGGGGCATTAGGTCGACCACGCCGGGCGGTAGGACTCGATTCGTCTTAGAGAACACTGAGCGCTACGGGGCGCGGCTGAGTGACCCGGTTCGTCATCGCGCGGACTGAGTTCCGCCGTGCTCGGCGGCGGTTGAGCCAGCCCGGCGAATGCTCGCATTCCGCGCTGACCAGGAAAGGTGGCGACGCGGCCGAGATGTCTGCGTCGCGAGCGAAGCGGGTGCCTGCGAGATCGAGTGGGCGGGGGTTGATTCATGGCCGTGGCCGCCGGCAAGGGCGCTTCCGGACGTGCCGTTTGGGGCTCAGCGCTCGGTCGGGCCTTCGGGTGGCTTCTGCCCCGAGCATGGAGCGCCCAGCCCGAGCCGCACGCGCTGTTCGCGACCGCTCGACTTGACGATCAGCGAGTAACAACCCACCGCTCGAACCCAAAACCCGCCAGGGTAGGCGAGCCAGCCAGAGCGAGCATCTGATGGCCTCGCGCATCCGCGGACAACCACCGCCTTGTGTGGCTGCGCCGGTCCGTTCGCCCAGCCGATCCAGAGTCGCTCCCTGTGGGGGACCAACAGCGAGAACCTGGAGTCGGCTCTGACCAGCAGCCCCGTCTTCGCGAACAGACGGGGCGCCGGAGGCACATCGTGCGTACGCGCGGTTTGGAGCGCTCGCGAGCGCGGGCTGGTGGGCAGGCCCACCGCGTTCAGCACGACGCTGTAGTCATGCGGCGGCAGGCTGGTGTCGATGAAGTCTCCGCAGCGCAGGCGCTGGGTCGCGCCCGGTCCGACCGTCTTCGCCGCCGCCGCAGCTGCGGCGGCCGTCGCGGACGTCGTGGTCCCGCTTCCGGTATTCGACGATCCGCCGCCGCCTCCACAACCACCCAAAACCAGCGTAGCCGCGATCACGGCGATGATCGAACCTCGCATCATCTGGAGGAGCCTACGCCGGCGTGCGGTACCCCGGAACTCGTCGGTGATCGCGTCGCTTGCGCACATGCTTCGCGTCGCGTCTGTCACAGCGACGGGGCGAAGGGCAAGCTTAAGGGTGTGGAGCGCCTTGACCAGCTAAGTGATGAGGAGCTGTTGGTGGCAACCGCGGCAGGGTCTCCTGATGCGTTCGGCAGGTTCTACGAGCGGCAGGTCGCAGTAGTCCTCGCCGTGCTGCGTCAGAGGACCGGCTCTGCGGAGTTGGCGGCCGACTTGGCGGGCGAGACCTTCGCCGCCGCGCTGTTGAGCTGTGGACGGTTTCGGCCTGATGGGCCGTCTGCCACGTCGTGGCTGCTTGGCATCGCTCAGAACAAGTTGCGAGAGAGCGCTCGACGACATCGCGTCGAGACGGGCGCTCGTGAGCGGCTGGGCGTACCGCGGCTCGCATTCCGCGACGAGGATCTCGAGCGCATCGAGCAGCTGGCTGACGAAGGCCAAGAAGCGCTTGGGCTGCTCGATCAGCTCCCGCCAGCGCAACGTGACGCGGTGCGCGGCCGCGTTGTCGACGAGCGCGAATACCACGAGCTCGCCGAGCAGCTCAGCTGTTCTGAGCAGCTCGTTCGCCAGAACGTCAGCCGTGGCTTGCGACGGCTCAAAGCAGGCTTGAAGGAGGCCCCCAATGACTGACTACATCACTGATCTTCGAGACGCTCTTCGTGACGCAGCCGCTCGCGAATACAGTGCGGCACGGGCCCCACACCCACCCCCTGCGCGGACGCGCGGCTTGCGTCGTGTCCTCAGCCGCACCCGACCCGCTGTCTTGGCCGGGGGCTTCCTGCTGGCCGCCCTCGCGGCGGCAGTGGTGCTCCTGCTCGGGGGCACCGCCACTACCCAACCCGCCTACGCGCTGGTCCAGCATCCCGACGGCTCCGTCACCATCACCGTGCATAACTTGCAGACCGCAGAGAGGCCCCTCAACGCGCGTCTGGCTGCTCTGGGCATCAATGAGCGAATTATTCCCATCAGCGACACTTGCCCGCGCTCGAACTTCGCGTTCGTGTACACCGTCAAGCGCTCTCAGTTTTCCCAGCTCCGCTGGACCTTCACGCCACGCGAGAGCCGCAGGCACCTCGAGGCCGGGGAGTGGGGTTACATCGGCATAGGCCGTAGCAACAGCGGTCAGCTGCTCCTCGCCCAGGGAGCGATGAAACCGCCGCTGCCTTCCTGCTTCAACAGCGCTCTCGGCCAGATCGTTACGACCCCGACGCCCTGAGGTGCGCCACAGTCGGGTCAGCTCGGCGATGCCTGCGCTTTCCGGAAAGGAAGGCTACGCAGACACTAGGCGAGAGAAGTCCATCTCGCCAAACCTGCGCACGTCGAGCCTGAGGTGTCCGGCGTCCGCGGGCTTGCCGCCGTCCGCCCCCCTTTCTCGTCCCAGTTGACGCGGAGTCCGCTGCGGCGGACCGCAAAAAGGTGAGGACGAACGGGTGGACCGAAGTGTGGACCGAAGTGTGGACGAATGGGTGGACTTGGAGTCCACCGTTGAGCCCCCGTACAGCCCCGCCGCACCTGGGGTTTTGCTCGCCGGTGGGCCAGACTACCCGCCCCCCACGTAGTCACCAGAAAGGGTGCGGGTAGACGCTCGCGGCATACCAGTCGTGGCGCAGGCGGGCCTTCAGGCGCGCGATCGAGGCGGCGGGTCTGGAGCACGGGCGTCCCTACGACCTCCGGCATTCGTTCGCGTCGCTGCTGCTCCATGAGGGTCGCTCGGTTAGCTACGTCGCCCGCCAGCTCGGCCACGACGCGCGACTCACGCTCGGCACCTATGGCCACGTGATGGACGAGTTCGAGGATATGCCACGGTTCGACGCCCATGCGGCGATCGCCGACGCAAGAGCGGCCTTGGCCCCGGCCGCATCCTCGAGCTGACGAAGCCGGGCAAGCCGCGGACCGCCCTCTTCCCGCCGCCCCAAGGCACGAACGCCGAGGGGCCACCAGGGGGGCACCAGTTTGTCCCGCGCCGTCCTTTCGTGTCCTTCCATGGCCAACAGAACTGCCACATTTCCAGGCATTTACGCGACACCACGAGACACGCGTGGACAAACCGATCTGCTTTGCAAGCAGGAGGTCGCCGGTTCGATCCCGGCTGGCTCCACTGGAGAAGTGCCTGCAGGCAGTCACTTTTACGGCACAGAGATCGCTCCCGCGGGCGACTGAAGCTGCGTGTCCGCGCCTCTGGTGCCCATTGGTGCCCAACGACCGGGCGTGCACGTCCCTGGACGGTTCCGTTTTGACCGCGACTACGACGGATGTACCTCTTGACGAAGCTCAGCCAGCGAAAGGCTCGCGCTGGCAGCGCGGGGAAAGCTGGCGTCAGGATCCCCAGAGCTCGCGGGCCGGTCGCACCATCAGCTGGCTGGCCATCGGCACCAGCTTCGACGGCCCGTACCTCGCTGCCTCTGACTTGCCCTATCTCCTTCGCTCGCGGTTTTGACGAGTTGCTGTTGGCTGCCGCAGCCTGTTGGCGTCAAGCAGGCGGCGACAGTGCAAGGGTTAAACCTGCTTCTGGCGAGGAGCGGGTCCGCGCGAATCGCTCTTCGCCGGACCTGCTTTGCCGTCGCTGCGTCCCTCGCTCGACGGCGTATCACGGCCGGCCGGCGTGCGGCGCGGGTTGATCCGGCGCGGCGAGCAGCCGTCCGGTCAACCCCGGTCCTTTGGTCATCGCGGTCTCCATTCCGCGCCATTGCGCCGCTGCAATGAATAGCGTCCGACCGTCATCGCCGCCGAGCATGCACGCAAAACAACCGCGGTCAACAGCGACCGTGGTGAGCACTTCGCCGCCCTCTCGTACGCGCACGCAGTGCTGGCCCGGGACGCTCGCGACCCACAAGGCACCGTCTGCGTCGGCGCAGATGCCGTCCGGCGCGTGCTCAAGTTCGGCCCACACGCGGCGAGCGGCCAGCGTCGCGTCGTCGGCAACCTGGAACGCGACGAGCTGTTGGGCGTGCGAGTCGGCGACCACCAGCGTGCGGCCGTCGTCAACTAACGCCATGCCGTTGGGCCACTTTAGGTCATCGGCAACCTGCTGGACGCTCCCATCCGGGAGTACCAGCACGATGCTTCCGGGTCCTCCGTTTACATACGTGTTGCCGGCGGCATCGATGACCAGCTCGTTGAACGGCGCCACACCGAAACCGGTCAGGTCCGCAACCGTCGCAAGGGCTCCCGTTGGTTCCTGACGCAGCAGCAGCCGCCGCGGCCCGTCGATGACGAGCAGCCGCCCGTCAGGGAGCCAGTCGATGCTGAAAGGAAGCGTCTGCGGCGCCAGGCGAACCGTCAGCTCACACTCGCCCTCGGGTGTCACTGCCAGAACTTCTCCGGCGCCCCAGTTACACAGCCAGACGCGGCCATCTCGCCACCGCGTTGACTCGGGAAACCCCAGGCGGTCAATTACCAGCCGTGTCTCGTCGACCATGAGCTCCTCTTCGCAGATCGTCGTTGATGCCTGAGACTCGTTGTGCAACCGATCTTCATCGGTCGCCACGCCGGGACCGGTTCCCCCAGGCCGGGGAGGTTCGTCCCCGGCCCCTGGACGTTTCCAGGTACGGCGACTGGAACCGCCTCAGCGCTCGCGTGTCCCGGGTGGGGTTGATCGGGTGCGTCGGGTCGGTGGGCTAGATGGACCACAGGGCTTGGGTGGGTGAGAGGCGTGCGGCGCGGAGGGCGGGGATGAGCCCGGCGAGGGCGCCGATGAGGACGGAGGCGGTGATGCCGCCGGCCCAGGCTTCGGTCGGGATGATGGTGGCCCAGTGTTTGGTGTGGGCGTAGAGGACCGTGGCGATCGCGCCGAGGGCGACACCTACGATGCCGCCGAGCAGTCCAAGCAGGACGGCCTCGGCGAGGAATTGGGCGCGGATGTGGCCTCGGGTGGCGCCGAGAGCGCGGCGCAGCCCGATCTCGGAGCGGCGCTCGAGGACGGAGATGATCATGATGTTGGCGACGCCGACTGCGCCGACGAGGAGGGCGACGGCGCCGAGGCCGAGGAACAGGCCGTCGAAGGCGCCTTTGGCGTCGGCCTGGGCGACGAGCGCGTCGGAGGGTTGGCTGACGTTGACGCCGCTGGGGTTCTCCGGGTTGGCGGTGGTGGCGAGGAGGTTGTCGACGGCGTTTACTCGCTCGTTGTGCGCGCGGAGGTAGATCGTTGACGGGTGCCCGTCGAAGCGCAGGTACTTCTCGGCGGCGGGATAGCCGACCAGCACGGCAGAGTCGATGTCAGAGGCAAGGACGGCTCGTTTGAGGATGCCGGCGAGGTAGAACCATTGGTCGCCGACCCAGACGCGTTCGCCGGGGTAGACGTGATCGATGCCGAGCAGCTGGGCGCTGGTGGCGCCGAGCACGGCGACGGGTTCCTGTGCGGTGGCGGCGTTGAGGTAGTGGCCGTCGGCGAGGGTGGTGGCGAGGACCGGGAGGAGGTTGAGGGATGCGGCTTCGACGGTCAGGCCGTTGGTGTTTGTTGAGGGGATGTAGGGACTGCGGTAGGCGCCCACGCCGGTGACTTTGCCTGTGCTCTGCACCTGTTGGACGCCGTTGATGCGGCCGATCATTGGCGGCGCTGCAGTTGGCAGCTCGACGGCGCCTCCGGTGGCGCTCTGGCCGTTGGTGGCGGCGAGCAGGTTGGTGCCGAGCTGGTTGATCTCGGCCAGCAGCCCGGCCTGGGAGGAGGCCGACAGGCCGAGCACGGCGACGATCGCAGCCACGCCGATGGCGATCCCGAGAGCGGACAGCCCGGCGCGTAGCTTCCGGGTGCGCAGCCCGACGGTGGCCAGCCGGGTCAGGTCGGAAGCCGGTAGCCGCCTCCGGCCAACGGTGGCGGTGGCGGTCGCGGCGGTCACGAGCGCACCTTGCTGACCGGACGGGTGTCCGCGACGATCTGGCCGTCGAGGATTTCAACCTTGCGGGGCATCCGCTCGGCGATGGCATGGTCGTGGGTGATGACGACGATCGTCGAGCCGGCCTGATGGAGCTGACCGAGCAGGGCGAGGATGGCGTGGCCGGTGGCTTGGTCGAGGTTGCCCGTCGGCTCGTCGGCGAGGACGATCGCGGGCTGGCCGACCAGCGCGCGGGCGATCGCGACGCGTTGGCGCTGCCCACCCGAAAGCTGGGTCGGACGGGCGTGTGGGCGCTCAGCCAGACCGACCAGATCAAGAGCGTCGAGGGCCCGTTGGCGGCGCTGATCGATGGGGATGCCGGCGTAGAGGAGTCCGTCGGCGACGTTGTCGAGCACGGTGGCATGCTCGGCCAGGAAGAACTGCTGGAAGACGAACCCGATCCGGGTGGCCCGCAGATAGGCCACCTCGTCGTCGGCCATGGTGGCCACGTTGAGCCCGGTGATTCGCACCTGGCCGCTGGTGGGCTGGTCGAGGGTTCCCATCAGTTGCAGCAGGGTGGTCTTGCCCGACCCCGAGGGGCCAACGATCGCGACCAGCTCCCCGGGGTCGATCGCGAGGTTCACCCCTCGCAGGGCCTGGACGGGCGGTTCGCCGGGATAGGTCTTGGTCACGTCGTCGATGTCGAGCACAGCCGTCCGGGCATCGTCGGCGGCGCCCTTGGCGGCCGCGACCGTGGTACTCGCTGGCGCACGTGCGGGCGTGGGGGTCATGTTGACGGGGCCACCACCTCTTGTCCGGCCGCGAGGCCCGAGCCGGTGACCTGCACCAACCCGTCGGCGTCGTCGAACAGCCCGAGTGAGACCGGGACGAGATGATTCTGCTGGCGGCGCCGGCGACCTCGACGGCGTAGCCACCGCCCGCCTGGGCCAGCAGTGCCGTCACGGGCACGACCAGCGCGCCCCGCACGCTGTCGGTGGTGATACCGACCTGCACCGGCGCCTGATCCCACGTGCCCGTGGCACGCGGATCAGACGGGGTGACGTCGACGGTGATGGTCGGCGTGCTGCCGGATGCGCAAGTGTCTGTCCCGGTCGTGGCGGAGCTGCCCGAGCCGCCCGCCCCGGAGCTCGTTGGGCAGCTCGCGACCGTCGCCACCGAGGAGACAACACCCGAAGTCGTCTCGTTGTTCGGCAGCGTGATGCTTACCCCGTTCCCAACGGCCATCCTCGTCTGTTGGGAGGCGTCGAGCGCCACCCGTACCTGGCGAGTGGTTGAAGTGCCCTGCAGCACCGGCTCGCCGGGCTGGGCGCCGCTCCCGAGCTGGGCCGCAACTGAGGTGACCCGCACCACGACCGGTTCGAACACCGCCTGGCCAAGACTCAAGCTGCCGGTACGGGACACGCCCAGCGCGCCCTGGAGTTTCTCAACGCCCGCGGTCGTGGCCGACCCGAACACCGCCGACCTCGTCCGTAGCTGAGCCCGGGTGCCGTAGCCGAGCGCAACCAGATCGGCGTTGAGCTCGGCGACGTCCGGGCCGCTCATCCCGGCCGACAGGGTCCGATATGCCGGTGTCGTGCCGTGCAGCAACACCACCGGGGTGTTGTTCACTCGGTAGAGCACATGACCCTGCGAGATCACGTCGCCGACCGCGGGCAGCGTGGTGTAGGTCCCGCGGGCCTGGTTGACCACCGCGTAGGGCGAGCCGTCTGACCTGGCCCGATAGGTCAGGATCCCACCCTGGGAGACCATCGCCGAGAGCGTCCTCTTCTCCACACGGGTGGTGCTCACCGGTAGCGGTCCTGCCGCCGCGACCTCTCGCTTTCCTCCGGACATGATGAGTACGCCGGCGATCACCGCCACGACAGCGAGCAGGGCCGCGGGCACCCAGATCTTCCGCCTCATCCTCCTGACCCCCCTCCGGACCTCCTCACGTCAGGTCCCAAAACGCTGCCGCACTTGCCCGTCGCGGCGTTGAGGATGCTCATGCCGCCGGGCTGATTGGAGGACGGAATGTGAGTTGTGTCGATGAGCGGCTGACCGTTGACCGGGTCGGGAAAGTCGGGCACGCCGTTCGCGCGAACGCACGCGGCGAACCTGAGTGCCACCGACTGCTGCTTCGCGCTCCGGTGTCCGCTTAGAGTGCCCGGTGGCTGCAGCGCCTTGCATGCGTTGACGGCGGCCGTCCAGGTCGCGACGCTGACGTCGACTGCGAAGTTGAAGTTGCCCGTGGCGTCGGGGTCCGGGAAGTGCGGGACGCCATGCGCCCGAACGCACTCAGCAAACTTCACCGCCTTCTCTCGCTTCGTGGCCTGCGTGCTAGCGGCGTTGCTCGAGCTGGCGGAACTGACGCCGCTACCGGTGTTGCTGGCGCTTCCGGTCGCCGTGTCGGAACCGCAACCCGCGCCGACAAACGAGATCAGGCTGATGAGGACAAGGGCGACCAACGGCCGTCGTTTTCTGATCATCGGTGCTCCATAGATGTGTGTGGGCGGATGCGCGGACCGCGGTACCGCGTAGGTGTGCTCATCATCGGCCGGGCAACCAGCGCGCCGGTGCGCCAGCTGATGTCGAGTCCGCCGACGTTCCCGTGTTCGCCCGGGGCGGCAGGCCGGCCGTCGACGGCACCGCGCCAGTCGATGAGGGCCCCGAGGCAAAGGCGGGGCCAGGCGCTCCTACCGCCTGCCCGGGCAGCGAGCCCGCCGGAGAGTTGGTCGACGTAGGCCCGGGTGCAACTCTGCGGGTCGCCGGAAGCGACGAGTGAGCCGGCGACGGCAGTTTCCCGGTGGGTGACGGCGCCGAAGACCGAGACGAAGTCGAGGGATCCCGCTCATGCGGTGAGGCCGTCGATCCCGACGGAAGCCATACAGCGGGTGCGGTCGGCGGAGCCACCCTTGCATCGGCGAGCTCAACCGCCTTCGGATGACTGACGGCGCTGCTGCCACGGCCCGTGCCGGTCAGCGCTACCCAACCGCACGCGCCGATCATGCCGACGACCGCGATGAGGGCGAGCGTGGACAGGGGAAGTCGTTTTCGGGTCATGTGTGCTCCTATTGGTTGTATATGCGTTGACATCAGTCCGAGCCCGGGGGAATGGGAGGGAATAGCTGCGACCGTCCGTCCTGGCTGGAGGGGCCAACGCCCGGGGACGCAATCGTTGGCCCGCCGGCCGCGGAGGCGACAGAGTCCACCAACTGCTGCGCGGCCTCCCCGGCAGCGCCAAGGACCGCCCGCGTGTCGCGTCCCTGCCCCTGTCCCAGCACCACGCCCACGGCGGTAACCGGGCGGCCGCCGACCGTCACGTCGGTAAAGAACGCCAGGCACCCGCCCGCGGCGGTGTCTGACCCGGTCTTGCCGGCGTAGCCCTCGGCGATCAGGGGATTGAAGTTGGTAAGCGTGCCGGCGACCGGCAGCGTCACGCTCGGCATCGAGACGATCTGACGGAAGGCGGGGGAGCGGATCGCCTGCCGGAAGACGCGCAGCTGGTCCGCGGCGGTGGAGACCGTGCTCGGGTCGAACCCGCTGGGATCGGTGTAGGTCGTGTAGTCCATCCCGAGTGAGCGCGCCGCGGCGTTCATCTCGGCGACAAAGCGTGTCTCGCTGCCGGCAACCTGGACGGCGAGCACTCGGGCGATGTTGTTCCCGGAGGGGATCAGCAGCGCCTCGAGCAGCTGGCGCTCGGTCAGCTGCTCGCCCGCCGCCACCGCGACGCCCGACTGATTCTCCGCAGCGCCCTGGATCTCGTCCTGCGCCTCGGCCGCGGTGATCGTGGTCGGGAACCCGTCCTCTAGGTCGCTCAGCGGGTAGCGCTTGAGGACCAGGTAGGCGGTCATCACCTTCGCCAGACTGGCGATCGCAAACGGCCGCTCTCCTGGGCTCGCCGCCGGCCCGCCATCGCCGAGCACGAGCGCCGCCTGCCCCTGCAGCGGCCACTGGATCGGCGACACGTAGGTTCGGCGGACGCCAACTCGCGTGCGGCGCGTTGGCGTGGGGACGTGGCCCGCGTCGGTCAGGAGCTGACCGGCCGTGTAGGCGAGAAGCAGAACGAGGACGACGCCGAGCGGCAGGCGCCGGCGGCGCACGCGGTACACGCTCTGTCGGCTCCACGGAGCTGCTGTTCGCGCTGGCTGGCTAAAGGCCACGCCCCCAGTGAAGGTGGCGTGGTGTTGCCCGAGCGTATGTGTTTTTCGATACGCCGACGATATGTCCGGGCTGGCAGCATCTGATCGTATGCGAGTGTTGATCGTCGAGGATGAGCCCCTGATGGCCGAGGCGATTCGCGCTGGGTTACGTCTGGAGGCGATCGCGGCGGACATCGCCGGCGACGGGGACACCGCGCTCGCGCTCCTCGGCGTCAACGCCTACGACGTCGCCGTGCTGGACCGCGACATCCCCGGACCGTCCGGCGACGAGGTCGCCAGGCACATCGTCGCTTCCGGCAGCGGGATGCCGATCCTCATGCTCACCGCTGCCGACCGGCTCGACGACAAGGCCACGGGGTTCGGGCTCGGCGCCGACGACTACCTCACCAAGCCATTCGAACTCGGAGAACTCGCGCTGCGGCTCAGAGCGCTCGACCGACGGCACGGCCGCCGCCGGCCGCCCGTGCGCGAGATCGCCGGCCTGCGTCTGGATCCGTTCCGCCGCCAGGTCTACCGCGACGGCCGGTACGTGCCGTTAACCCGCAAGCAGTTTGCGGTGCTCGAAGTGCTCATGTCCGCCGACGGCGGCGTGGTCAGCGCCGAAGAGCTCCTGAAACAAGCCTGGGATGAGAACGCCGACCCGTTCACCAACGCCGTGCGGATCACGGTCTCGGCGTTGCGCAAGCGGCTCGGCGAACCCTGGATCATCGCCACCGTCCCCGGCGTCGGATACTGCATCGACAGCCGATCGGACAACGAGCCCGAGGGTGACGCGCGTGCATAGATGCCCCGAGCCTGAGCGGCCGGCTCAAAATCACGCCCGAGCCGGCGACCAGGTCTGACGGTGTCGCGCCTCTCGCTCGCCAGGCTCGCGCCAGCTCGGATGCTCCACCTGCCGTCTCGAACGGTGCGTCTGCGCCTGACCCTGCTCTATAGCGGCCTCTTCCTCATCTCAGGAGTGGCGCTGTTGGCGGCTACCTACCTGATCTTCCGCAGCACCACCGGAGTTGACCTGATCGTCCCGACTGGGATTCCGCATCGGCCCGCCGTCCCGGGCGCGGGCAACGGTGCTCCGCCGAACCCCGACGCCTTCCGCCAAGTGCGCCAGATGTACAACGCCGCCGTGCGACGTGAGAGCCAGGGCCTTCACCAGGGGCTTCTGGACTCCGGGATCGCGCTGGCGATCATGACCATAATCTCAATCGCGCTCGGCTGGCTGGTCGCAGGCCGGATCCTACGCCCGCTGCGGACGATGACCGCAACGACCCGGCAAATCTCCGAGCGCAACCTGAACGAGCGCCTCGCGCTGTGGGCCCCCGCGGCGAGCTGAAGGACCTCGCCGACACCGTCGACGGCCTCCTCGCGCGGCTTCAGGCACACGTCGCCGAACAGCAGCGATTCGCAGCCAACGCCTCGCACGAGCTGCGCACCCCGCTGGCGCTCGCGCAGATGCTGCTCGATGTCGCCCGCAACGACCCGAACCGCGTCAACGCCGAGCTTGTCGAGAACCTCCACGCCGTCAACACCCGAGCGATCAACCTCACCGAAGCACTGCTGCTGCTCAGCCGCGCCGAGCAGCGGGCGTTCACGCCAGAGCTCGTTGACCTGTCGCTCATCGCGGAAGAGGCCACGGAAGCCCTCCTCCCGCTCGCCGAGAAACGCGGCATCAACATCGAGACCTGCGGCGAGGAGACCCGGACCAGCGGCTCACACGCGCTCCTGCTGCAGATGACCACCAACCTCGTGCACAACGCGATCGTCCACAACATCCCTCAACACGGCACGGTTTGGGTCAAGACCAGCGCTCACCCCGACACCATGGCGCTCACCGTCGAGAACACCGGCGAGCAGCTCACCACGCAGCTGGTTTCCACCCTGACCGAGCCGTTTCAGCGCGGCACCCAGCGAATACGCGCCGACCACGCCGGGGTCGGCCTCGGCCTTGCCATCGTGAACACCATCGTCCAAGCACACGACGGAGCGCTTACCCTCACCCCTCGGGCCGCCGGCGGGCTGTGCGCCACGGTCCGCCTCCGCGCCGCGCTGCCGCACACCGACACATGGCCTTGAGCGCAACAGCCGCACCGTCCGAACACGGCTGTGTGGATGCTTGGGTCGCGGGGACGAAACTCGTCACGACGGCTGCGAAGGCGGCAGCCGCCGAGGCGGCTGCCGCTCCCCGCGGGAGTCCGATGAGATTGCTGCTGGCAGCAGCTCTCGGTGTCGTACGGGTGCCGCAGCGACCCGGCGCAGAGACCGACTTTGCGCGGCCTGCAGCGATCTGCCGGCTCGCGGGAAGCCTCGCTGGCACGGCGCTCGTGGGCGCACCGCATGAGGAATTGGCAGGAGCGCGCCGCGACCGCTAGGCGCTGCGGGGGTCGCACCCCAGCGCGATAGCCCGAGCGACCGGACCGCTCGACCGCTCGTACCTCTCGCCGCCGGCTCTGCCGGCGACAGGCAACTCGATGTAGCGATTCATGACAGCTTGGCGCCGTCGAGGTAGGAGTGGACCGCAGAGATCACCACGGACCCCTCGCCGACGGCCGAGGCCACACGCTTAATGGACCCAGCGCGCACGTCGCCGACCGCGAAGACTCCGGGGATAGACGTCATGAAGGCGTCGCGGGTGACCACGAACCCTTTGGTGTCGAGCTTGACGCCCGCCTCGTGCAGCCACGTTGTGCAAGGGTCTGCGCCGATCATCAGGAAGAGACCGGCTGCATCGAGCTGGACGTCCCGCGCGAGCACGTGGTCCCGCCAAGTCAGCGCGCTCAGCCGACTCGTGCCGTGCACCTCTGAGAGCTGCGAGCGAGGATGAACGGTGACCCGTTCGTGGTGCATGAGGCGCTGAGCCAGGTAGTTCGACATCGTCTCGCGGAGGTCGTCGCGTCGGATCAGGACGTGGACCTGTCCGGCGTGCCGGGCCAAAAACAGGGCGGCTTGGCCGGCCGAGTTGGCGCCGCCCACCACGACGGCGTTCTGGCCGGACACCACCTTGGCCTCGAGTTCACTGGCGGCGTAGTAGACGCCGCGTCCCTCGAGCTCGGCCAGGCCAGGCACGCCAGGCGCCGATACCGGACGCCGCTGGCGATGATGACGGCGCAAGCCACGATGTCGTGCTCGTCATCGAGCCGGACGCGGAAGCCCGCGGACACCGGCGACAGCGCCGTCACGGAGCGGGGTGACACCAGCCTCGTCCCGAACTTGACGGCTTGCAGCATCGCGGATCGCGCCAGCTCAGCCCCGGAAATGCCGCCGTGGAAGCCGAGGTAGTTCTCGATCCGCGAAGAGCTGCCGGCCTGACCCCCGATGGCGACGTCCTCGACGACGACCACGTCCAGCCCCTCCGACGCGCCGTAGACGGCGGCCGCCAGCCCCGCGGGTCCGGCGCCCACCACGAGCAGGTCGCATCGAGAGTCGTCGGCGAGACCCCACAAGTCGATCCCGAGCACAGTCGCCAGGTCGCGCGTCGTTGGTGCGGTCATGACCCGCCGTTCTCCCGTCACCACTACTGTGCCCGCCTCAGGCAGCGCAGTGGTCTTCGCCAGCTCCGACCAAGCCGACGCGTCCGAACGAAGCACCGTGCGATAGGGGAGCTGGTTGCGCTCGGCGAACTCCTGCAGCCGGTGGAGGTCGCGGTCGTCGTCGCCAGCCAGCACGAGACCGCCCTCCCCCATGCTCTTCAACATTCGCCGCCGGGCGTCAAACGCGGAGAGCAGGACATCGCTCAGCTCACCCGAGATCTCCACGAGCCGGCGTAGCTCCTCCACCGGCACCCGAAGCACCACGGTCTCGTCCATGGCCACACCTGGGAGAAACGCCCGCTGTCCCATCAACATGCCCAATTCGCCGACGAAGTCGCCCTTCCTCGATGACGAACACCACCCGGTCATCCCGGCGATCGACAAGAAGCACGCCGCCAGCGAGAACCAGGTACAGGTCATAAGGGTCACCGGCATCCCACAACAGCTCGCCGGGCTCGGGATGCAGCACTTCACCGGCCGATCGCAGCAGGTCCAGGGCGTTCTGGCTGAACACCGGCCAAGCCGGCCCGTCGGCATCGCCCCGCCGGGATGAGAAGTGGGTCCGCTCGTCTGGCGCGGGGATGCTGCTCATGCGTCTCCTCCACCTAGCGAACGGCCCGACCCAACGCGCTCATCAGCATCGGATCAGTCATGTCCTTCCATGCAAACACATCCGCAGCACAGTCGTCGGCCGCTTCTTCAAAGGCCCTGAACCCCGAGCCGGCGATGTGTGCGCAGGGAGATCGCGGCGCACCGGCAACGTGCGGTAGGCGACGAGCAGGACGCAACACGCGTCGACGCTCGGTCCCCCTTCGTGTCGCGAGGGGTACCCCGCGGTGGTGCGTTAGACCGATCGGTATCCCGCCCGTTCCATTATCCGCTCGGCGCGTTGGCTCTCAGCGAGCACGAACCGGGCGAACGCCGGTTGAGTCATGACCGTCGGCTCGGCGCCTTCGTCGCACAGGTGGTCGCGGAGCCCCGGGGCGTCGAGCGAGGTTGCAACGTCGGTGGCAAGCTTGTCGACGCTTGCTCTGGCGGTGCCCGCACGCGCCCACAGGCGGTACCACATCGGAGGTCGTAACCCGCGACTCCTGCCTCGTCGATCGTCGGCGTCTGGCAACAGTGGCGAGCGTCCGGTCGTGGTGACTCCTAGAGCCACGAGATCGCCCCGGAGGAGGAACGGGTCTCGGATTGAGATCGGCGACATCACGAAGTCGGTCTGGCCCGGCACGGCTTTGGCGACTATGTCGGATATCGCTTCATCAGGGCCGGGCGGTACATGTCTGATGCTGATCCCAGCCGCGAGCTTGAGTTCCTCGATTCCTAGGTGAGTTCCGGTCCCGACACCTGTTTGTCGCGAAGACTCAGCGCACCAGGCGGGGACGAGAGTCACGTCGCTCGGCCAGAGCAGGGCCCGGCCGCTCGCGTAGCGGATGAGGCGATACTGCTTCCGGCCCCACCTCTTGAATAGGCGACTGATGCCCGCCAAGAAACCCGGCGTCGTGCCCACCCACGTTGCCGGGCATGATCGCGGCAGCGCGGGCACGGCCTGCCAGGCACCCCATTAGCGCGGGCTGCAGGGCTCGGACTAGACGTTCAGCCGGCGTGATCGGGCGATGTCTTACTGGAGTTGCTCGGCCAGTCCGACGAGGATCCCCTCCGGGCCACGCACGAAGCAGAGTCGGTACTGGTCCTCGTACTGCGCGATTTCGTCGAGCAGCTCCGCTCCGTGGCTGCGGAGCCGGTCGACGACGTCGTCGATGTCCTCGACGGCGAACATGATGCGGCGTAGGCCGAGGGCGTTGGCCGGGGCGTCTTCGGGCTCGGCCCTGATCGCAGGCGGGGTGTGGAACCGCGACAGCTCGACGCGGCCATCGCCGTCGGGAGTCCGCATCATGGTGATGTCTGCACGAACGTCGTCGAGCCCGATGACTTTGCTGGCCCAGGATCCCTCGACGGTCGTTCGGCCTTCCACCTCCATCCCGAGTTCAACGAAGAACGCCTCGGCGGCCTCAAGGTGCTCGACGTTGATCAGGACGTTGTCCATTCGTCGGAGTGTCATGGCTTCCTTTCGTGTGAGAGCACGATCACCGGGATCTTGCGTGCGGTGCGCGCCTGATAGTCGTTGTAGAAGGGGTATCCGGCAACGAGTCGTGGCCAGTAGAGGGCCTTCTCCTCGGCTGTCGGGATGCGGGCGGACACCGGTCGCTTGGTCCCCCTGGATCTCAATGGTCGCGGGGTTGGCCTGGAGGTTGGCCACCACGCCGGTGGCGCGTCGGACCCGCCGCGCGATCCGTAGTTCTCGCCGTCTTGGATGTAGAGCAGTGGCGACTGGCGAGGCGTGCCGGTCTTACGGCCCACGGTGTGCAGGATGAGAACCGGAAGGTCCTGCATCTTGCCGCCGAAGCGCCCCTTGGACCAGCGGTAGACCACGACGTTGGTCCGGGGAATGAGGTTGACGAGCTTGGCTTTGAGCGTTCCGGGCGGCGGAAACGCGGGCGGGGGCTTGGAGGACATCGGCTTATTGGCTCCTGTCAGTCGTCGGTAGGCGGACGGGCGGGCTGAGCGTCCGGGTTATCAGTCGTAGTAGCGCCGCACGCTGGACCCGACGCGCGTCACGTCGGTCCCGTAGATGTGAA